>NZ_CP191440.1:637500-1376148 GCF_050500145.1 Neorhizobium sp. IRS_2294 | reverse complement strand
AAAACGGTAAGTTGCTGATTTGACGCTATAAAATCGGAATCCACCAGAAAGAGCCCCCAAAACGGGGTATTTGGCGCCAGGTTTATGTGTGCAATCCACCCTGTCTTTGGCCCCGCCTTGAAACCGCCCCGACATCTTCACAATCGCATGGGAAGAGCTTTGCCTATGAAGAGTGATTTCGCCCCTATAGAGTACGCGCGAAGGCCTGGGTCTTCGACCCCCGAGCCGAGTTTGACTCATGTCGCTGAAACGGGCACATGTTTGGCCCAAGGTACTGCAGGCAGCATTCCCTTGCTGTCTATGGAAGAACACGCATCACGGGACTGGCAAAGACTGGCATGATGACGGCCCGCAGCATGATACGCACGCTCGGCAACGAACCGCCGATCCTCGCCGATGGCCGTCGCGCGCCAGATCGGCGCGAAATTTCCATGCGCTGGCTTTCCGGAACGTTCTTGACCGGCATTACATCGTCTCTCCTGATGGGCGTCGCGCTGTTTGCAGCGCTCGATGGCCGCCAGCAGCTTGCCACGCCTGCCGAAGCCTCTGCCGCGATCCCTTCAGATCATGACGACGACATCACGTCGCGCGGCAAGCGCCTCCTCGGCGGCAATATCGTTGCCATGCCGACCGACCGGCGGATCATGGAAGTGTCGACCGTCGTTCACGAGGGCAATAAGGAAGTCGTGCGCCGCCGGCCCTTCGCGCATGTGAAGATGAACCTTGCCGTCAACAACGTCGCGCCGGAAGCCTATCCGAAATTCGATCCGCTCAGCATCTTCTCCTCCAGCGAAGCGCCGCCGCCGCCCAACAGCCGCACCGGCGTGATCTACGGTTCCAATGTGGAATCCGATGTCAGCCTGCAGACGGTGCCCTTCCCGGTGAAGGGCGGCACCTATGCCTATGCGGCGCCGATGACGCTCGAGGAAGTGGAAGAAAACGTCCGCTCCAACGGCTCCGTCCTGACATCAGGCAATACCCAGCTCTCGGCACTCTATTATGTGGACCCGCAGCGCTTCTCTTCCGAAGACGAGGATGTCGACCTGACATCGGGTCTGGCGGCCCGCATTGTCGAGCAGAACATGTCGGTCTCGACGCCCGAACCGTTCACCGCCCGCAGCCGCGAATATGCAGACGATATCATCCCGGTCCGCCAGCCGACCACGATCGCCCAGGCGATGACATCGGTCGGCTACCCCGAGACCAAGGCCCGCGAAATCGCCGGCTACCTCAAGTCGCGGATCGGCAGCGAAGATGTGGCCGCGGGCGACGTGATCCGCATCGGCGTGATCCAGGAGGGCCAGATGGTCCTCGTCGTGCGCGCCAGCATCTATCGCCGCGGCAACCACCAGATCACGGTGGCCGCCGACGACAAGGGCCATTTCATCGACGGCAAGGAACCACAGATGCTGGATGCGGTCGCATCCGCGTTCAGCGAGCAACCGGCTATCGTCGCCGGCCGCGAATTGCCCGATGTCTATGACGGCATTTATCGCGCTGCCCTCTCCTACGGCATGAACAGCGACATGACATCGCTGCTCGTCAAGCTTCTCGCCAGCAATGTGGATCTCCAGGCGCAGCTGCGTCCTTCCGACATGATCGAGGCTTTCTTCTCGGTTGCGGACGAAAAGGGCCAGGCCAGCCGGGATTCGGAACTTCTCTATGTAAACGCCAGGTTTGGCGACACGACTACCCGGTTTTACCGGTTCCAGGATCAGGATGACGGTTCGGTCGATTACTTCGATCAGGACGGCCGCAGCGTCCGGCAGTTCCTGTTGCGCAATCCGGTTCCGAACGGACGCTTCACGTCAGGCTTCGGCATGCGTAACCATCCGATCCTCGGCCGGGCCTTGATGCATACCGGCTCCGATTGGGCGGCCCCGCGCGGCACACCGATCATCGCCACCGGCAACGGCACCGTCGAAAAGGCGGGCTGGGACAGCGGCGGTTACGGCAACCAGACTCTCGTGCGCCATGCCAACGGTTATGTCTCGTCCTACAATCACCAGAGCGCGATCGCCAAGGGCGTGCGCGAAGGCGCCAAGGTGACCCAGGGTCAGGTGATCGGCTATGTCGGTTCGACCGGCCAATCCACCGGCGCCCATCTCCATTACGAACTTGTGGTCAACGGCACCAAGGTCGACCCAATGAAGGTGCGCCTGCCCGGCGGCAAGTCGCTCGACGGCAAGGCACTGGCGCGGTTCGAGGAAGAACGCACCCGCATCGATGCGCTGCTGAAGAGCACGTCGAAGCCTGCCGAAGTCGCCAGCCGCTAATCTTAGCTTCCAAACGAAAAAGGCCGCCCCGTTTCCGGTGCGGCCTCATTTTTCGATCGCCGTTTGCGTTTACGCGGCTTCGCTCATGCTGCCCTTGATACGAAACAGCAGCCGGTCTGAGCCCGACGTCACGTTGATCGTCGATCCGTCCGGGATCTGTCCGGCAAGGATCTGCTCGGCCAACGGATCCTGCACGAACTTCTGGATCACCCGCTTCAGCGGCCGCGCGCCATAGACCGGGTCGTAACCCTTGTTCGCCAGCCATTCGCGGGCATCGCCGTCCAGGTCCAGTTCCACCTTGCGATCGGCCAGAAGCTTCAGCAGGCGCTGCAGCTGGATATCGACGATCGCACCCATCTCGTTGCGCTTCAGCCTGTGGAACAGGATGATTTCGTCAACGCGGTTGAGGAACTCAGGCCGGAACGACGCCTTCACCACGCCCATCACCTGCTCGCGCACGCTTTCGGAATCCTCGTCCTCGCGAAGACCGGTCAGATATTCGGCTCCGAGATTCGAGGTCATGATGATCATCGTGTTCTTGAAGTCGACCGTGCGGCCCTGCCCGTCCGTCAGGCGCCCGTCGTCGAGAACCTGCAGGAGAACGTTGAAGACATCGGGATGCGCCTTTTCGATCTCGTCGAACAGAACGATCTGGTAGGGCTTGCGCCGGATCGCTTCGGTCAGTGCACCGCCTTCGTCATAGCCGACATAGCCGGGAGGCGCGCCGATCAGCCGCGAGACGGAATGCTTCTCCATGTATTCCGACATGTCGAGGCGCACCATCGCGGTTTCGTCGTCGAACATGAAGCGTGCGAGCGACTTGGTAAGCTCGGTCTTGCCAACCCCGGTTGGGCCGAGGAAGATGAACGAGCCGATCGGCCGGTTCGGATCCTGCAATCCGGCACGGGAACGGCGAACCGCACGCGACACCGCCTGCACCGCATCGCCCTGGCCGACGACCGATTTCGCCAACTCGTCTTCCATCCGCAGCAGCTTGTCGCGCTCGCCTTCCAGCATCTTGTCGACGGGAATACCGGTCCAGCGGGACACCACATGCGCGATCGCATCCGGATTGACCACTTCCTGCACCATCGCATTGGTGGAACTGTCCTGCGCTTCCGCCTGTGCGAGCTCCTTTTCGAGATCGGGAATGACGCCGTAGGTCAGCTCGCCGGCACGCTGGTACTCACCCTTGCGCTGGGCAGTGGCGAGTTCGTTGCGTGCTTCGTCGAGCTTACCCTTGAGATCGGCGGCGAGTCCAAGCTTCTGCTTTTCGGCCTGCCAGCGCGCAGTCAGTGCATCCGCCTGCTCTTCCAGCGACGTCACTTCGGTCTCCAGCCGCACCAGCCGGTCGGCCGAGGCAGTGTCGGTTTCCTTCTTCAGCGCCTCGCGCTCGATCTTCAGCTGCATGATGCGGCGATCGAGCTCGTCCAGCTCTTCGGGCTTGGAATCCACCTGCATCCGCAGCCGCGATGCGGCTTCATCCATCAGGTCGATCGCCTTGTCCGGCAGGAACCGGTCGGCGATGTAACGGCTCGACAAGGTCGCGGCCGCAACCAGCGCCGAATCCGAGATACGGACCTTATGGTGCTGCTCGTACTTCTCCTTGAGGCCGCGCAGGATCGAGATCGTATCCTCGACCGTCGGCTCCTCAACCATGACCGGCTGGAAACGACGGGCAAGGGCCGGATCCTTTTCCACATGCTTGCGGTATTCGTCGAGCGTGGTCGCGCCGACGCAATGCAGCTCGCCGCGGGCAAGAGCGGGCTTCAGAAGGTTGGACGCGTCCATCGCGCCATCCGCCTTGCCGGCACCGACAAGCGTGTGCATCTCGTCGATGAACAGGATGATCTCGCCGTTTTCCGACTGCACCTCGTTCAGCACGCTCTTCAGCCGCTCTTCGAACTCGCCGCGATATTTGGCACCCGCAATCAGCGCGCCCATGTCGAGCGCCATCAGCTTCTTGTCTTTGAGGCTTTCCGGCACGTCGCCATTGACGATACGGAGCGCCAGACCTTCGGCGATCGCCGTCTTGCCGACGCCGGGCTCGCCGATCAGGACGGGATTGTTCTTGGTGCGGCGCGACAGAACTTGGATCGTGCGGCGGATTTCGTCGTCACGGCCGATCACCGGATCTAGCCGGCCATCGCGCGCTTCGGTTGTCAGGTCGCGGGCATATTTCTTCAGGGCCTCAAAGCCCTGTTCAGCGGTGGCGCTGTCGGCGGTGCGGCCCTTGCGCAGGTCGTTGATGACCTGGTTGAGACCCTGCGCCGTCAGCCCCGCCTTCTTCAAGCTGGCCGATGTCGAGGCCGAGCTTTCGATCAAAAGCGCCAGCAGCAGTCGTTCGACCGTGACAAAGCTGTCGCCGGCCTTCTTGGCGGCTTCTTCCGCTGTCGAAAACACTTTTGCCAGCGGCTGCGAAAGATAGATCTCGCCATTGCCGCCCGATACCTTCGGAAGCTTGGAAAGTGCAGCGTCGTTTGCGATGCGCGCATCCTTGGCGCTGCCGCCAGCGCGTTCGATCAATGCGGAAGCCATGCCCTGGTCGTCGTCGAGCAGAACCTTAAGCAGGTGCTCTGGCGTAAACTGCTGATGACCAGCGGACAGGGCCTGGGTCTGGGCAGACTGAAGGAAGCCCCGTACCCGCTCGGAATATTTTTCGATGTTCATAAGATAAACCTCCTGAATCGCCCTGCCCTCCATGGAGGCACAGACCGATGATTGAGATGGGGCTCCCTTCAAAGGCGAACCCGGCCGGCCAACCGGCCTTGGTGAAGATATGGGAGCGCGATTTTGTGATTTAAAGACGCGGAGAAGAGGATTCAGGCGATATTGGCGCGGCGTCGATCAAGCCGGGATCGCGCGATGTCATCGAGCCGACAACTCGCCACCGCACCCGGGTAAGACCGGCGAGGTGACAGGTGCAAAACGTGCACGGGATAGGATCCAAGACGAGCCAGGTGCAGCATGGCGATCTCCCGCAAGAGCTTTCGGCTACCCCAAAAAGAAAAACTCCGGCCTTTCGACCGGAGTTTTTATATCATTCGTTCTCTAGAAGATTGGCTTACTCGCCAGCTTCTGCCAAGGCCGGCTTGTCGTCACCGTCGCCGGCATCTCCGCCGTCTGCCGCATCGGCATCCTTGCGGGTCTGGCGACGTGGACGGTTACCTGCCGTGCGGCGACGGCGTGGCGTGGCTTCCGTCTGCGATTCCTCTTCGACCGAAACCTCGACCGGCGTGCCCTCGATATCAGGCTGCGGGCCGGATCCATCGACCACAGGCGCAACGGCTACCGGAGCTTCGGTGACCTGAGGCGCGCGCTGTCTGGTCCGTGTCGGAGCGACCGGCTGTTCGGCAGCCGGTGCAGCAGGCTGCTCCATCGGCTGCTCGCTGCCCTGTTCAGGTGCGCGCTCTGCACGGTCCTGACGCTCTGGGCGGTCGGGACGTTCCGGGCGACGCTCGCGGCGCTCGTTTCGGTCACGCCGGTTTTCGCGCGGCTGCTGGTCCTGGCCGGACTGGCTGCCCTGGTTGTGCCCAGAGTTTTGACCCGGGTTCTGTCCAGAGTTTTGACCGGAATTCTGGCCTGAGTGCTGTCCAGAGTTCTGGCTGGAATTATGCTCGCGGCGTGGCTGCTCGTCCATCATCGGCTGTGGTGCGTAGCCCATATCGTCGCCGTCACCCTGATCCATATCGTCTTGATCGATCGAGTTGCCGTCGCGGTCCTGGTATTCGCCACGCTCCTGATGCTGGAAACGGTCCTGCATCTGTGCCTGCGCTGCAGCAATGATGCGGTAATAGTGTTCCGCATGCTGCAGGTAGTTTTCGGCCATGACACGGTCGCCTGCGCTTTGCGCATCACGAGCAAGCGTCGAGTATTTTTCGGCGATGTGCTGAGCGGTGCCGCGGATTTTTACATCCGGGCCGGAGCTGTCATAGGACCGGCTGAGCGGGTTGCCGCCCTTGCGATTGAAATTGTTGTTTCCACCGCCGCTGCCGCCATTGCTGCTGCCGCCATTGTTGCTGCCACGCCCCCGACCGCGCTTGTTTTGCTGTCCTGGCCTCATATATCGTTCACCAACTCTCTGTCTTCGCTGATAAAAGGCCACGCGGCCCGCCGGTCATCGCCGGAACAGGACTTCGCGTGCCATGCGCAGGTCGACCAAGGCGGCCTGCCGCTTTCAAAGTCAAATTACCTGATCACGCACTGGATCTGCTCAACCTGCTCGGTCTTCGAAAAGAGCCGGTTCTACGGTTGACCTTTTAGCGAGAACGAATCGTTGTTCACTCCCAGCCGCCCCGATGCGTGATTTACGCTAACTCGCTTCCTGAAGGATTCCAAGCCCTTTCTTTTGCTTTGCAACATCGAAAGCCTGGATAATCAAGGGCCACCTCTCGTAAAGACAAGCACGCGATCGTTGTTACCATAATCACGTCTTGCTTGCGTCAAGATGAAGCCTGCATCCTCAAAGATACGTGTCACCGTGTCTCGCTGATCGAACCCGATCTCGACGCCGATCGACCCTTCGTCCTTGGGAAACGAGCCGTCTTCCTGTGGACCGCGCAGTTCGAGAAAGTGCTCGGCCTGCGATGCGATTGCCCGGTAGGCATCCAGGCCATCGGGTCCGCCGTCCAACGCGGCCGGCGGATCGAAATCGCGAACTTCCGGCTCTAGTTCAGGAATGACATCGCTTCTGATATAGGGCGGGTTTGACACGATTATGTCGAAACGCCCGTCAATTGCGTCAAACCAATGACTTCTGACGCCCTGAAACCGCTCGCCAAGATCAAGACGTTGCGCATTGCGCGTCGCCGTCGAAAGCGCATCGTCAGAGATATCGGAGCCGACGCCCGTTGCTTGCGGAACCTCGCTCAGCAGTGCCAGAATGATGGCGCCGGTCCCGGTGCCAAGATCGAGCACGCGGGCATGGCCCTTATCCGCAACGATCCGTCTGAGCACGGGCAGCATGCATTCGACCAGGAGTTCGGTATCCGGCCGCGGCTCCAGCGTCTCTTTCGAGAGCAACAGGTCCAGCCCGTGAAACGCCCGCATGCCTAGAATACGGTGAACCGGCTCGTGACCTAGCCGCCTGGCCACGGCATCCGCAATTCGAGCC
This sequence comes from Neorhizobium sp. IRS_2294, assembly GCF_050500145.1. NCBI lineage: Bacteria > Pseudomonadati > Pseudomonadota > Alphaproteobacteria > Hyphomicrobiales > Rhizobiaceae > Neorhizobium > Neorhizobium sp. IRS_2294. The sequence goes on along the minus strand of NZ_CP191440.1, from coordinate 1,368,759 downwards.
ATGTCGCCGGGATCGACCACCCGGTCGCCATCGACAAAAACCTCGGTCGAAGTGAGTCCCAGCAAGCCACCGATCAGAAGCCTTGCCTCGATGGCCGCATCGGCGATCCCTGCTCCGGCAAACTGCGCCCTTGCATCCGCCACCACCGCCTTCAGCGCGGACGCCGGTTGCTCGCTCATCCGTGCTGCTCGCCGAGCTGCGCCAGCTGTCCGGCCTGATAATCCGAAATCAGCGCATCGACGACTTCGTCGATCTCGCCGATCATCATCCGGTCGAGCTTGTAGAGCGTCAGGTTGATACGGTGGTCGGTCACGCGCCCTTGAGGGAAATTGTAGGTGCGGATGCGCTCCGAACGGTCGCCCGAGCCGACCTGGCTCTTGCGGTCCGCAGAGCGTTCGCTGTCGGCTTTCTGCCGCTCCATGTCATAGAGCCTGGAGCGCAGGACCTGCATGGCTTTCGCGCGGTTCTGATGCTGCGACTTTTCCGAACTGGTGACAACCAGCCCCGTCGGCAGGTGGGTGATGCGCACGGCAGAGTCGGTGGTGTTGACGTGCTGGCCGCCGGCGCCGGATGCCCGCATCGTATCGATGCGGATATCGTCCGCCTTGATCTCGATATCGATCTCTTCCGCTTCGGGCAAAACCGCGACCGTCGCGGCCGAGGTATGGATGCGCCCCTGCGTTTCCGTATCAGGCACGCGCTGCACTCGGTGCACGCCGCTTTCGAATTTCAGCTTGGAAAAGACGCCGCGGCCGGTCACCGTGGCGATGACTTCGCGGAAACCGCCCGCTTCGCCGTCGCTGGCAGACAGCACTTCCACCTTCCAGCCATGGGCACTGGCGTAGCGCTCGTACATGCGGAAGAGGTCGCCGGCAAACAGCGCCGCCTCGTTGCCGCCGGTGCCGGCGCGAATTTCCAGGATAGCGCTGCGCTCGTCGGCTGCATCCTTGGGAAGGAGCAGGATCTGCATGTCCTTTTCCAGCTGCTCGATGCGCTCTTCCGCATCCGGCAACTCCATCTCGGCCAACTCGCGCATCTCGCGGTCGGTCGCCTTGTCGACAAGCATCGCACGCAGGTCGGCGACTTCAGCCAGCGTCTTTTCGTATTCACGGATCTTGGTCACCACCGGCTGCAGTTCGGAATATTCCGATGCCAGCTTCACATAGACATCGGCAGCCGGACCTTCCGACATGCGCGCCTCGATCTCGCCGAACCGGCGTTCCAGTTCGCGCATCTTTTCGACAGGAAGCTTCGCCACCCAATCACTCCACTCTTGTTCTTTGTGTTTTTCTATACGGGAATGTTGTTGGTTTCCGCAAACCGCAACAGCAAATTGCGGATCGGCTCGTCCGAGCGCACGTCGTCGAGCGCGGCGTTCAGCTCCTCGGCCAACTGCCCTGCATCGAGACCAAGCAGCATCGCCTTGACCGGCCCGATCGAGGTTGCCGCCATCGAGACCGAGCGGAAACCGACGCCGATCAGCGCCATGGCGGAAAGCGGCTTGCCGGCCATCTCGCCGCACAAGGTCACCGGCGTCCGGTTCTTTTCGCCGGCGCGGGCGATATCACGAAGAATGCGCAGGAACGGCTTGCCGAGAATATCGAATCGGTCGGAAACGCGGGCATTGCCCCGGTCAGCGGCCATGGCGAACTGGAACAGGTCGTTTGAGCCGACCGATACGAAATCCACTTCCGCCATCAGTTCATCCAGCTGCCACATCAGCGACGGCACTTCCAGCATCGCGCCGAACTGCAGCTTGCGCGGCAGGCTGTGGCCGAATTTGGAAAGATGCTGGACTTCCTTCTGGAACAGCTCGCGCACCGCGCGGATTTCTGAAACCTCGGTGATCATCGGCAGCATCATGCGCAGCTCGGCACCCGCCGATGCCCGCAGCAGCGCGCGCATCTGGGTGCGCAGCAGGCCCGGCCGATCGAGAGACAGGCGGATCGCCCGCCATCCCAGCGCCGGGTTTTCCTCTTCCTGGCTGCGGAGGTACGAGACCACCTTGTCGCCACCGATATCGAGCGTGCGGAACGTCACCGGAAGGCCCGCCGCCTGACGGATCACGGCGCGATAAAACGCCTCCTGTTCCTCAAGCTTCGGCATAGTCGAGGCAATCATGAACTGCAGCTCAGTGCGGAACAGGCCGATACCCTGCGCACCGGATTCAGCAAGCTGCGGCAGATCCACCAAAAGGCCGGCATTCATATTGAGGCTGATCGCCTTGCCATCCTTGGTCACCGGCTCGACCGAGCGCAGTGCCTTGAACTGTTCCTGGCGCCGGGCCCGCAGCTTGACCTTTTCCTCATAGGCCTTCTGCAGATCCGCCATCGGGCGCACATGCACCTGGCCGTCGTCACCGTCGATGATGATGGGATCGCCGTTTTCGGCAAGCGCAACCAGACCCGTCGCCTGGCCGACAACCGGAATACCCATGGCGCGGGCCACAATCACCACATGGCTGGTGACCGCACCTTCTTCCAGCACCAGGCCGCGCAGGTTCTCGCGCGGGTAATCGAGCAGTTCCGCGGCACCCATGGCGCGCGCCAGAATGATCGCATCGAGCGGGAAGTTTTCGTCCGTCGCCCGGCCGGAATAGCCGGTCAGCTGGCGCAGCAACCGGTTGGCCAGATCGTCGAAATCATGCATCCGCTCGCGCAGATAAGGGTCGGTCAAGCGCATCATCCGCGCCTTGGTGTCGCTCTGCACCTTTTCGACCGCAGCTTCCGCCGTCAGTCCGTTATGGATCGCCTCTTCCATGCGGCGCACCCATCCCTGGTCGTGCGCGAACATGCGGTAGGTCTCGAGAACCTCGCGGTGCTCGCCCTCCTGCGCCACGTCGCGGCGCTGCAGCATGTCGTCGATCGAGATCCGGAGCGATCCGAGCGCTTCGGCCAGACGGAGGATTTCCTTGTCCGAGTCCTCGTTGAGAAGATTGGTAACGACGATGCGCGGCTCGTGCAGCACGACATGGCCGAGCCCGATGCCCTCGTTATAGCCGTTGGCCGCGATCGTGACGGCGCGGGTGAGGTCCAGCTCCAGCCCCGGTGCCGTGATCTTCTTCAGGTCGCCGGTCGCGATCATCTCGGCGATCACCATCGCCGTCGTCTCGAGCGCCTCGACCTCGTCTTCGCGGTAGTTGCGGCTGGCCTTGTTCTGCACGACGAGCACGCCGAGCGTACGGCCGGCGCGCAGGATCGGCACGCCGAGGAAGGAGTGGTAGATCTCTTCGCCGGTTTCCGGCAGGTATCGGAAGGCGGGATGCGCCTGCGCATCGGAAAGATTGAGCGGCTGTGCCGATGCGGCGATCGTGCCGACCAGGCCCTGCCCCATCTTCAGCTGCGATGTATGGACAGCCTCCTTGTTGAGGCCCTCGGTGGCATAAAGCTCGAGCACACCATCGGAGCGCAACACGTAGACGGAGCAAACCTCCGCTACCATGTTGCTGGCGATCTGGCGCACGATCCGGTCAAGCCGCTCCTGCGGCTCAAGTGGCTCGGCCATCAACTCGCGGAGCCGCTTCAGAAGAACGCGCGGCCCGGCCGACATGTCTCTCATCGGCATCATTGCTCCCGAATGCATCTTTAATCCGGAAGTGGCCGCGCGAGTTTCACACCCACGCGGCGAACCGGTTGACGATCAAGTCTTATCGAGACCGTAGGCGGAATGCAAAGACCGAACTGCAAGTTCCGAGTAGTCACCGGCGATCAGGATCGAAATCTTGATTTCCGAGGTGGTGATCGCCTTGATGTTGATCGACTTTTCGGCAAGTGCCTTGAAAGCGGTCGCGGCCACGCCAGCATGGCTGCGCATGCCGATGCCGATCACCGACACCTTTGCGAGACCCGATTCGCTCTGCACGACGTCGAAGCCGATCTTTTCCTTGTTGTCTTCGAGAACGCTGATGGCCTTCGCCACGTCCCCATAAGGCACGGTGAAGGTCATGTCGGTCTTTGATCCGTCCTCGGAAATGTTCTGGACGATCATGTCGACATTGATGTGATTTTCAGCCAGCGGGCCGAAGATGGCGGCAGAAACGCCTGGCCGGTCGGAGAGACGACGCAGGGAGATCTGCGCTTCATCCTTGGCGTAGGCGATGCCGGTGACGACTTCCTGTTCCACGATCTCTTCCTCGTCGCAAATCAAAGTACCGGGCGGGTTGATGAGGTCGCCCATGCCCGGTGCATCGGGATCCTCGAAACTGGAGCGCACGAAGGTGCGAACCTTGTGAACCATGGCAAGTTCAACTGAGCGCACCTGCAACACCTTGGCGCCGAGCGATGCCATTTCGAGCATTTCCTCGAACGAAATCTTCTTCAGGCGCCGCGCCTTGGGCACGATGCGCGGGTCCGTCGTATAGACGCCATCGACATCCGTATAGATATCGCAACGATCGGCCTCGAGAGCGGCAGCAATTGCCACCGCCGAAGTGTCGGAACCGCCGCGACCGAGCGTCGCGATCCGGTTGTCCGGGCCGATGCCCTGGAAGCCGGCAACGACGGCCACTTGGCCCTCGCCCATCCGCTTGATGATGTCGGAACCGTCGATTTCCTGAATGCGTGCCGCGCCATGGGCATTGTCGGTGCGGATCGGCAACTGCCAACCCTGCCAGGAGCGCGCGTTGATCCCCATCGACTGCAGCGCGATCGCAAGCAGACCCGATGTCACCTGCTCGCCGGAGGCAACAACGGCATCGTATTCGCGCGCATCGTAAAAGGGAGAATCGGCGCCATTGACCTTCGGCGTGTCCTGTACCCAGCCCACCAGCTCGTTGGTCTTGCCCGACATGGCGGAAACGACGACGGCCACTTCATGGCCAGCGTCGACCTCGCGTTTCACATGGCGTGCCACATTGTGGATACGGTCAAGATTGGCGACGGACGTGCCGCCGAACTTCATCACGATGCGAGCCATTCGACAAAAACCACTGTTTCGTCCCGGCACCATACGCTGGAACGTCTGCTTCCCGTTTCTCTGCTCTCCGGGCCTCAAGGCCTGGAGTCACAAAGTTGCGGGGGTCTCATATCGAAAAGGGGCTGGCGGTGCAATGGCCGGAACAGGCCAGAACGGTACGCCCGGCAAAAACCGGAGGCAGTATTTCGCGATTATCCGCGGAAAACCGCCGAACATGAAAAGGGCCGCTCTCGCGGCCCCCGACTATCATCAACTATAACCATTCACGGCGGAGCTCGTCCACCGTTGTCGCTTTAGCGATTGCGGCAACCCGGGCCGACGCACTGCTCCGTTTCCCCCTGCGGGGCGCGACGGTCGTTGTTGCGCTCTGCACGCGGTTCCTGACGACGTTCTTCTCTGCGTTCGTCATTGCGCTCGGCACGCGGCGGCGGGCGGCGATCATCCCTGCGGTCATCGCCACGATCCATGCGCGGCGGTGGTGGGCGACGGTCGTCGTCGCGATCAATCCGCGGTGGCGGACGGCGGTCATCCCGGTCGCGGTCGATACGCGGTGGTGGAGGGCGACGGTCGTCGTCACGATCGATACGCGGCGGTGGGCGACGATCGTCCCGGTCTCGGTCTCGGTCGACGCGTGGCGGGTCGCGGCGGTCACCGCGATCACGGTCCCAACCGGGACGGTTGTCCCAGCGGTCACGATCGCGGTCGCGGTCCCAACCCGGAGGCGGTGGCGGCGGACGTCTGTCACGATCCCAACGCGGCGGTGGCGGCGGCTGACGATCGGCGCGCCAATTGTAATCGCGCCAGCGATCACGTTCACGATAGAAATTGCGCTCTCTATAATGGCGGCCCCAGTAGTCGTTGACTTCGAAGGTCACCGTCGGGATGCCGAGACCCTGATAGTAGTCGGGCGCGACATAGACGCGGTTCGAACGGTACGCCGCCTGGACATAGTTTCCCGACACCCAGCCACGACCGCCGTAGAACGAAACGTCGCACCAGTTCACGCTGCTCATGCAGCCGTTGATGGTAACGGTCGCGCTGACCGGGATCACTGTGACCGCCGGATAGGCGGTGCTCGGACCAGACCGCATGTTCACGTTCGCGGTTGCGAATCCCTGCACGGCAGCCGAAGCAATCGACGGCGCCAGCATCAAGGCGCCGAGAGCGGCTACCCGTAAAAGTAACTTTTTCACCTGTTTCCTCCTGGAAAACATAAGCGGTCGGAATTGCTTCCGTTTTGCGCCCCGTAATTTTCAGCCTAAATGCTCGGAACGACCTATTGTTCCAGTTGTCGGCTGAATGGCGAATGAATGATGTATTTGACTGTCATTCACCCTTTTTCTCCTCGCCGTAAGCAACGGTTCATCCCGCCCGCTCACTGGAAAACAATGACTAAGCTGTCGCGCGACCTCCGCGGCGATTTCACCCCTTGACATCAACCCGGGATCGTCCGACTTCAGGCCCTAGTACGAGAGGATGACGATATGACCGAAACCACACGCAGCACAGTCGATAAGGACCAGGTTGAATGGTTCTCGAAAATGGCAGCCGAGTGGTGGAACCCGACAGGGAAGTTTCGGCCTCTCCACAAGTTCAATCCGGTCCGCCTCTCCTATCTTCGCGACCGGATCTGCGAGCATTTCGGCCGTGACCCCAACGGTCACCAGCCGCTTGCCGGTCTTCGCATCCTCGATATCGGATGTGGCGGCGGTCTGTTGTCGGAGCCGATGGCCCGCATGGGTGCGACCGTTGTCGGCGCGGACCCGTCTGAAAAGAACATCGGCATCGCTTCCACCCACGCAGCTGAGACCGGCGTCACCGTCGATTATCGCGCGGTCACCGCCGAGGATCTGGCCGCGTCGGGCGAGATGTTCGACGTGGTCATGAATATGGAAGTGGTCGAACACGTCGCTGACGTCGATTTTTTCATCACGACCTGCGCGTCGCTGGTGAAGCCGGGCGGCCTGATGTTCGTCGCGACTATCAACCGCACGCTGAAGGCCGGCGCGCTGGCGATCTTTGCTGCGGAAAACATTCTCCGCTGGTTGCCGCGCGGCACCCACCAGTACGACAAGCTTGTGCGCCCGGAAGAGATCGAAAAGCCGCTGTCAAAAAGCGGCATGGAGATCATTCACCGCACCGGCGTGTTCTTCAACCCGCTCAGCGACCGCTGGAACCTGTCATCCGACATGGACGTCAATTACATGCTTCTGGCGCGGCGTCCGGGCTGAGCTTCAGTTCTTGACGACAGCCGTGACGGGTGTTGCGGCGTCGACGGATCCACCCTTCCGGTGCAAAAGCGTGGCCCAACGGGGCCGCTCGAACAGGAAGTTGCCGATCCCTGTCGCCCTGACAATCGCGTAGAGGATGAGCGAGCTCACGATCGACACGATCATCACCGAAACGCTCAGCAGTCCTGTATCGGTAATCAGTCCGGTCTTGAGCGCTACTGCCCTGAACAGAGACATCGGGATGGTAAAGGCGAGGTAGACAACCAGCGAATGCTTGCCGAGCCAGACCAGCCAGCGCGAGAACGGCAGTTGGACGACGAGGCCGCAAGCGATGCAAAGCGCCAGCGTTCCAGCGACAGCAAGTACGAAATGCATCCCTGGCAACACCGCAGACCCCATCTGCATCCCGACCGGTTGAACCTCATAGCCGGGTGAAAACACGAGCACTCCGTTGACCAGCGCCCAGACGCACAGCGCAGCCCAGGCTCTCGCCGAATAGCGCTGGCAGAGATCGACCAGCTTCAAAATTGCGGGACCCGTCCGGAAGCCGAGGTAGAAGAAGATAAAATACGCGGCAAACTGCGTCACCACATAGCTCGCCGAATGGGGCGACAGGACCTCGAGGCCGATCGCGACCGGAAGAACCACCCAGGCCGGAACAGACAGCTGGTACAACAGCTTCGTCACCAGTCCGAAAATGGCAAGCAGATAGACGAACCACAAAACGCCGTAGGGCTGGACCATCGCAAACGCCAGCTCCTTCAGCATCTTGCTGAGATCGATTTCGTAGACCCCGATCTTGAGGCCAAGCATGATCGTGACCCAGAGCACGTAGAAATAAAGGTAATGGACCACCCGGCGGTCGACGAACTGCAACCACGGGCGGGCGATAACCTGCGACAGGAACAGACCCGAGATCAGGAAGAATTCCGGCATCCGGAATGGCGTGGCGAAACCGATGACATAGTGCAGAAAGCCGACCTGCCCGGTATATTCGCCGGTATTGTAGGCCGAGTACATCATCACAACGAGGATGATCGAGACACCTTTGGCGGCGTCGACCCACGCTAAACGATCAATCTTTTCCATGCTGCAGAGCACTTTCTGTCTGATCAAGGTTACGGGGACGCCCTTGCGCTGCGATCGCAACGATCCGGCCTGTTTGGTCTAAATCCAGAGGGTCATGTCGAATGCGATGTTGGTGTCGACGTCTGCCAATTCGTCGCCGGAGTGTGGTCCTTGGAGAACTGGGCAGGATTTGAACCTGCATGTACGGGCTTGCGGGCCCGCTCCATTTCAGTCTGGCACCAGTTCATCACGGACGGCTTTCGGCAGCCCGTCCGCAGAGATAGCGCAGTCAGGTTAGAGTTCGGTAAACCGGCATGGTAAAGATGCATGTCTTGGAAGAAATACTTACAAGATACTTCCGACATCGCTAATGAACTTGAAGACCGGCGTCAGTTGCCGTCTTCCGGGAGCGTCGGCAAGGGGGCGATGTCGATGCCCTCATCAATCAGCTCGCGCACGTCGTCGAAACTTGCCTTGCCGATAATCCCGCGCGCATCGGCCTCGCCGTAATGGATCTTGCGCGCCTCTTCCGGAAATTTCTCGCCGACATCTTCGGAACTGGCGCGGATACCGGCGACGGCTTCCTTGAGCTTCGCCATCACCTCATGGCGCGCCATATTCATCGCCAACTCCTGCTTGGCTTCCTTCTTCCGTGCTGTCGAAACGGAGGGCGCCATCAGGGATTTTGAGATCGCGGTGGAATTGCAGACCGGACAGGTTAAAAAGCCGCTTTCCACCTGGCGGTCGAAATCGGCGCTTTGGGCAAACCAGCCTTCAAACGCATGTCCGTTCTCGCAGCCGAGCGAATATTTAATCACGCCGCCTCTTCCCCGTCACCGCGGTCGGGGACGATCGCCACGGAAAACTCCCGGGCATTCTTGAGGTTGGGGATCTTCTGGCGTGCCGCCCGGACCTGGTCGAGATCGATCTCGGCGATCAGGACCTCTTCGCCGGTGCCGCCAGCCATCGCCAGAACCTTGCCCCAGGGATCGACGATCATCGAATGACCGAAGGTTTCGCGGCCATCTTCGTGGGTGCCGCCCTGTGCCGCAGCAATCAGGAACGTCCCGTTCTCGATGGCGCGGGCCCGAAGCAGGATTTCCCAATGCGCCTCGCCCGTCTGGCGGGTAAAGGCAGCCGGAACCGTGAGAATTTCGGCGCCGGCCAAGGCCTCAGCCCGAAACAGCTGCGGAAACCGCACATCGTAGCAGATCGCGAAACCGAGCCTGCCGAAACCGAGGTCGGCGACCCGCGCTTCGTTGCCGGGTTCATAGGCCGAACTTTCGCGCCAGCTTTCGCCATTGTCGAGATCGACATCGAACATGTGGATCTTGTCGTAGCTGCAGACGGTTGCGCCGTCTGGCGAAAACAGGAAAGCGCGGTTGGCGATCTTCCCGTCGTCGCGGGCAATGGCGGTCGAGCCGATATGCAGGAAGACACCAAGCTCTTTTGCGAGATCGCGCGCCGTCGAGACGATCACGTCGTCCGCCTCGCCCCGGAGCACCTCGCGCGCTGCCTTGCGGTCACGCTGCAGCATGCCGGTCATTTCGGGGGTCTGAATATAGGTCGCGCCATGGGCTGCAGCGTCACGGACAAGACGCGCCATGTCGGCCGCATTCCTGACGGGATCGACGCCCGAACACATCTGGATCGCTGCAACCTTGACCGCGGTCATCGAAAAATCTCCTCAGGCCGCCAGAAGCGGATCGAGCTTGCCGGCACGGTCGAGCGCATGCAGGTCGTCGCAACCGCCGACATGCCGACCATCGATGAAGATCTGCGGGAATGTCGAACCGCCGTTCGACTTCTGCACCATTTCGGCGCGCAGTTCCTTGGAATAGGTCGCGTCATGCTCGGTAAAGGCAACGCCCTTGGATTCGAGCAGCGCCTTGGCGCGGGCGCAGTAACCGCAATGTTCGCGGGTGTAAATGATCACATCTGCCATGATTTTCTCCACGTAATGTCAGGACTTTGTGCAGCGCGTCACAATTGCCGTCTCTGTCATATAGGCCCGGCAATGGCCATTGCAAAGGTCAAAACCGTCACCTCGGCAGCCCCTGCCCGCTTCAGCGCCCGGGTTGCGGAAGACACAGTTGCGCCGGTCGTGAACACGTCGTCGACCAGTACGATATGCTTGCCGAACACGTCCTGTTCGCGACCCGCGGCCACCTTGAACGCGGCGCGGACGTTCTCCTCGCGGCCCCGCGCGGTCAACCCCACCTGACGCCGCGTGCTCTTCGTGCGCAGCAATGTTGCTGCAAGAAAGGGCTTTTCGGATTGAGCGGCGAGATGCCGCCCGAGCTCGGCTGCCTGATTGAACCGGCGCCAGAACATCCGCGAGCGATGAAGCGGCACCGGGAGAATAGCGTCGCAATCGGCCACATGGGTCTTGCAAGCGCGCAGCATCCACCCGGCCATCATTGCGGCGAGGTCGGTACGATCCCTATATTTCAGCGCATGGACGAACGCGCGCGCCGCACCTTCGTGGATTGCCACAGCCCGCAGGCGGTCGAACACCGGGGGATTGGCGATCGCTTCCGGCGAGATCAGCAATTGCTCATCCAAAGCGGGATCGGAAGGATCATAGGAGAACGGAAGGCCTAGAACCTCGCAGTAAGGACGTTCGATGAAGCGCAGACCGCGCCAGCACTGTGCACAGAAACCGCGATGGCTGCCGGTGAGCACGCCGCATCCGGGACAGGCTGGCGGGTAGACGACGTCGCCTATCCGGCGTGTCCATAGGGACGCGGCCGATACCATGCTCCTCAGCGATCGCAAGGCGGGGGACGAAGACATGCTTGACATTAATCGACGGAGAGCGACTTTGCGACCCGCGGAAATTGAGTGGAAAACATGGACATCATTTTTGACGCCGAACTGGTCGAAGCACGGCGCCGGCGTGCGATTGCCGCTGGCGACCACAACGCGGCGTTTTTGCTGGATATAGCCGGACGCGAACTGGCCGAGCGGCTGTCCGTGGTCGAACGGCAGTTCGAACAGGGTGTCGAGTTGCATGGCGGTACCGGCACTGCAGCCCGCGAAGCGAAAGCAACCGGCAAGATCGACAACATGGTCCGGGTCGAGAGCGATCCTACCTTCGCCGTCTCTGGCGAAGACATCACGGTCGCACCGCTCGACGATGTGCCGCTTGAGCCGGATACGGTCAATCTCATCGTCTCACCGCTCGCCCTTCACTTGATCAACGATCTTCCCGGCACGCTGGTCCGCATCCGCCGGGCGCTGAAACCGGATGGGCTGTTCCTTGCCGCCATTCCCGGATCCGGCACGCTTGCCGAGCTGCGCGATGTACTTCTGTCGGCCGAGGTGGAAATGACCGGGGGCGCTAGCCCGCGTGTCATTCCGTTTGCGGACGTGCGCGACGTCGGCGGGCTACTGCAGCGGACGGGTTTTGCCCTGCCCGTGATCGATGCGGAAACCTATACGGTGCGCTACGACAACCTGTTTGCACTGATGCGGGACTTGCGCGGCATGGGCATGACCAATGCGCTCGCTGGCCGCAGCCGCAAGCCGCTGACGAAGAGCTTTTTCCTGAAAGCCGCCGAGCTTTATGCCGAACGCTACTCGGATCCGGATGGGCGCATCCGGGCCACGTTTTCGATCATCTACGCATCGGGATGGGCGCCGCATGAAAGCCAGCAAAAGCCCCTGAAGCCGGGATCGGCCAAGATGCGGCTGGAAGATGCGCTGCGCGGATCGCAGAACGAAAACTGATAGATCAGGGTAACGATCGGGGGAGGGTCAGGTAATCGGCTTGTCGACCTTGCCGCCGAGGAAGCTGAACATATTGCTGAGCGCCGAGGAAAAAGCGCCGAAACCGGCGAGCAAGGCGGCCGATATGATCGCGATGATCAGGCCGTACTCGACAGCCGTCGCCCCACATTCATCGCGCATGAAGGAACGCAGGAGACGCATGACTTGCCCTTTATCCGGTAAACCGCTGATCTGTCGCCCGACTATAGCGACTAATCGTTAATTAGCAGCCATCGTTTGCGCCGTAGCCCTGTACGATGCAGACGGAGCCCGGCGTGTCCTGAAGTACGCTACGGCGGATCGTGTAGGTTTTCGTGCCCTTCTCGACCGGCTTGATCGAGCCGGTGGTGATCATGTCGAAGTCCTGCTTGACCGTTGCCAGCCGCTGCTGGTCATCGTGACCGGCGAGCATCGGCGTCACGATCAGCGCAAGCGCAACCGCAGCGGTGCCAAACAGCAGAGCAATATTGAGGGCGCCGGTCCTACCGGATCTGTGCTTTGCCCGCTGGCGGGCCTGCACAGTTTTCCAGAATTCGTCTTCCATCGCTGAAAAGCCTCGTCAACGCAGTCACTGATCCCCCTGACGATGCCACGATGGGCTGAATTAAAGGTTAACAGGCTCTGAATTCGACTGCGCTAATTCGATTGATCTCGATCAGACAAGATCCTGAATGATCGGGATCAGAGGCTCGTCGGCGGGCGGCATCGGATAGTCCCGAAGCGCGTTCGGCTTGACCCACTTGATCGCCTGCCCCTCGCGCCCGTGCGGAATGCCCTCGAAACGGCGACAGACATAGAGCGGCATCAACAGATGGAAGGTTTCATAAGTGTGGCTCGCAAATGTCAGCGGCGCGAGGCAGGCTTCCTTCGTCTGGATCCCGAGCTCCTCGTCGAGTTCACGGATCAACGTCTCCTCGGGCGTTTCGCCAGGCTCCACCTTACCCCCCGGAAACTCCCAGAGCCCGGCCAGCGACTTGCCCTCAGGGCGCTGCGCAAGCAGGATGCGGCCATCGGCATCGATCAGCGCGCAGGCTGCAACGAGAAGAATTTTCCTCGACATGAGATCGGTCACCCTTTGCGCCAGTAGCGGTATTCATAGACCTTGCGAAAGCCGAACTGGCGATAGAGGGCAATCGCCGGTTCGTTGTCTGCCTCCACCTGCAGCCATGCCGAACGGGCGCCGCTGACGCGGGCCCAGCGCAGTGCCGAGGCAAGTATTTCCGAGCCGATGCCCTGCCGCCGAACCGTTTGCGACACGGCAAACGACATGACGCCCGCAAGATCGTTGTCCTGCACGCAAAGCGCCACGGCGACGGCGCCGTGACGTGGGCTTTCCTTGATGAAGAAGCCCGATTGCGGCTTGATGGAACTGAGGATCTCCGCCAGTGCCGGCTTCAGCGCTGCGTCGTCCTGCCCCACTGCAATGCAGGCATCGACGAAACGGCCGATATCGTGGCTGGGAAGATGACCAAGCGTCGGCGGCAGCGGAAGGTGGGCGAGATCGCCGATCATCACATCTGCGGTCTCGAACATCTGCCAGCCATCATCCTCCAGATGACGGATCAGGTGGGGCGGTGCGAGCGGCGTTTCGCGCACCACCAGCGATCGTCCGTAATCGGCAAAACGCTTGCGGGCCTTCGACAACCGCAGGTCCATGTCCCGGTAATCCGACGGATCGAGCGGCACGATGCAGTTGAGACGCTTCGACGGATGGCTACCCGTCAACCGAACCTGCCAGCTGCCGTCATAGACCACGGAAGCCGCGGGCCAGGCCCGGAAGCCGACCGCTTCCAGTCTCCGAACCAGCGGCAGGTCGCCTTGCGCGAGAGATGCGGTCATATCCGTCATCAGCTCCGGTAATCGCCGTTGATGGCAACATATTCCTTGGTGAGGTCGCAGGTCCAGACGGTGGCCGTGCCGGAGCCGAGGCCGAGTTCGACCTTGACCGGAATGTCCTGCCCCTTCATCACGTTGGACGCGGCCTCTTCCGAATAGGAAGGATCGCGTTCGCCATTGACGGCAACGCGGACATCGCCGAACCAGATCGCCAGCTTGTCGCGGTCCGCCGCTTCGCCGGCCTTGCCGACGGCCATGACGATACGGCCCCAGTTGGCGTCTTCGCCGGCGGCGGCGGTCTTGACCAGCGGCGAATTGGCGATCGACAGCGCGATCGTCTTGGCGCTAGCATCGCTTTCAGCGCCCGTGACCGTGATCTCGAGCATCTTGGTGGCGCCTTCGCCATCGCGCGCAACCTGGATCGCCAGGTCCTTCAGAAGCGCGTTCAACGCATCCCGGAAAGACGACAGAGCCGGATCGGCGGGATCGGTGATCTGCGCCTGGCCGTCTGCAGCAGCAGCCCCCGTTGCAAACAGCATCAGCGTATCGGACGTGGACGTATCGCTATCGACCGTCATGGAATTGAAGCTTGGCTCGACGCCTGCAGAGAGAAGCGACTGCAGCACCGAAGACGAGATATCGGCGTCGGTGACGACGAAAGACAGCATCGTCGCCATGTCAGGCGCGATCATGCCAGCACCCTTGGCAATGCCGTTGATCGTAACCGCGACGCCGCCGATCTCCGCCATGCGGGTCGCGACCTTCGGATAGGTATCCGTGGTCATGATCGCCTTGGCAGCCTCCTGCCAGAAATCGCCCGTGGCCGACCCGTGCATATCGCCAAGCACGCCTGCAAATTTCGTGGCATCGAGCGGTTCGCCGATGACGCCTGTCGATGCGAGGTAAATTTCATTCTCGCTGCATCCGACAGCAGCCGCTGCCGATTGTGCGGTAAGTTCCGTTGCCTGGCGGCCCTTGGCGCCGGTAAACGCGTTGGCATTGCCGGAATTGACCACCACGGCCCGCGCGGTGCCATGGGCTAAGTTCGCGCGGCAGAAATCCACCGGTGCCGACGGGCATTTCGACTTGGTGAACACGCCGGCCACCGCTGCCGGTGCGTCGAACACCATCAACAGCACGTCGGTACGGTTCTTGTATTTGATGCCGGCGGCAGCTGTCGCCATGCGGACGCCGCGCAGGGCCGGCATTTCGGGATAGGACTTCGGGGCGAGCGGCGAGACGGAAGAGGACATCTGAACAACCTGGCTGAATAGGAAAGGGCCCGGATATACCGGGCCCAGATGCGAATTTTACTGCTGTGCCGGTGCCGGCGCTTCTGCACCGTCCTGCATCTTGCTCACGTCCTCGTAGCCCTTCTTCAGGCCCACATCCATGATCTCGATCTTCTGGTCGGCCTTCGCCTTTTCGATAATGGCGACATACTTGTCGCGCATCACGAGCTGCTTGACCTGGTCCTCGACCTGGTCGAGTGCCGGCGGAGCGGCTTCGCGCTTGTCGAGAAGCTTGATGACGTGGAAACCGAACTGGGTCTTGACCGGGGTCTTGGTGTAGGCGCCCTTTTCGAGGGCAAACGCGGCCTGCTCGAATTCCGGAACCATGCGGCCCTGGGCAAACCAGCCGAGATCGCCACCTTCGTCCTTGTTCGAATCCTGCGACTTTTCCTTGGCAATGGCTGCGAAATCGCCACCCTTGTCGAGGTCGGCAATCACGGCCTTTGCTTCATCCTCGGTCTTTACCAGGATATGGGCAGCATTGACCTCTTCCTGCTTCGGGATCGACGCGATTTCCTTGTCGTAGCGTGCCTTTACTTCTTCGGGCGTCGTGGCATCGACCACGTGCTTGCGGAAGTAGGCGTTGTGCAGCTCGCGATCGCCGATATAGGCCATGCGCTTCTTGTAGTCCTCGGTGTTACCAAGGCCTTCGGCGGCAGCACCGCTTGCCAGAAGCTTCACGTCGATTGCGCCGGAAAGGGCCGCAACCTTCTTCTGTTCTTCGGGAAGCTGGGCCAGCTGCGGGTCGAGGTTCTGGACCGCGACGTCGAGTTCGGCCTGAGTGATGTTCAGGCTGCCCACCTTGGCGACGACCGTATCGTCAGCGGCGAAAGCCGGGGCCTGGACGAAGATCGCAGCGGCAAGAGCAGCCGATACGAGAAGTTTGTGGCGCAGCATCGAGTTACCTTTCGATTGGTGAACCGGATCCAGAACGTCTGGCACCGGCCGGAAAACCTTCACAAACACCGGATTGTGGCCATTCTGTATCGGCCGTCACCGTTGACATAATTCGGACCCCCTCTTATCTGTCACGCAACTTCGCGTCCAGAAGCTTTGCGGGCGCCACGGGTTGAATTGTCAGAGGCGCCGCCGGCCGACAAGCTCAATCGTGGTCTCGACGAGTGACATCAGGGACTGACATCAGAAAGGGCCATTCGTATGGTCAGCTTTGGCGGCATTGCCCGCAAACTGTTCGGATCTGCAAACGAGCGCCGCGTGCGGGGCTACAAGCCGATGCTCGAGAAGATCAATGCAATCGAGGAAGCCACCAAGGCGCTCACCGATGAGCAGCTCGCCAACAAGACGGCGGAGTTCCGCCAGATGCTGGCAGACGGCAAGACCCTGGAGGATATCCAGATCCCTGCCTTTGCGGTGCTTCGCGAAGCGGCCCTCCGCGTTCTCGGCATGCGACCCTTCGACGTCCAGCTGACCGGCGGCATGATCCTTCACGACGGCGCAATCGCCGAGATGAAGACCGGCGAAGGCAAGACGCTGGTGGGAACCCTGCCCGTCTACCTCAATGCACTGTCGGGCAAAGGCGTGCATGTGGTGACCGTCAACGATTATCTCGCACAGCGCGACGCCAGCATCATGAGCCGCCTCTACGGGTTCCTTGGCCTTTCGACCGGTGTCATCGTCCACGGCCTGTCGGACGACGAACGCCGCGAGGCCTATGCCTGCGACATCACCTATGCGACGAACAACGAGCTCGGCTTCGATTATCTTCGCGATAACATGAAATACGAGCGCGGCCAGATGGTGCAGCGCGGCCACAACTTCGCGATCGTCGACGAAGTCGATTCGATCCTGGTCGACGAAGCCCGCACCCCGCTGATCATCTCAGGCCCGCTGGACGACCGTTCCGATCTCTACAACACGATCGACGCCTACATTCCGTTGCTGTCTCCGGAAGATTACGAAATCGACGAAAAGCAGCGCTCGGCCAACTTCTCCGAAGAGGGAACCGAAAAGCTCGAAGGCCTGCTGCGTCAGGCCGGCCTGCTGAAGGGCGAATCGCTCTACGACGTCGAGAACGTGGCGATCGTGCACCACATCAACAACGCGCTGAAGGCCCACAAGCTCTTCACCCGCGACAAGGACTATATCGTCCGCAACGACGAGATCGTCATCATCGACGAGTTTACCGGCCGCATGATGCCGGGCCGCCGCTATTCCGAAGGTCAGCATCAGGCGCTGGAAGCCAAGGAAAAGGTGCAGATCCAGCCGGAGAACCAGACGCTCTCCTCGATTACCTTCCAGAATTACTTCCGCATGTACGACAAGCTTGCCGGCATGACCGGTACGGCGCAGACGGAAGCGGAAGAATTCGGCAACATCTACAAGCTGGAAGTGGTGGAGGTTCCGACCAACCTGCCGATCCAGCGTATCGACGAGGACGACGAAGTCTATCGGACGTTTGAGGAAAAGTTCAAAGCGATCATCGTCGAGATCAAGGCGGCCAGCGAACGCAACCAGCCGGTTCTGGTCGGTACGACCTCGATCGAAAAGTCCGAACTTCTGGCAACCATGCTGCGCGAGTCCGGTTTTGAGAAATTCCACGTTCTAAACGCACGCTACCACGAGCAGGAAGCCTATATCGTGTCGCAGGCCGGCGTGCCCGGTGCCGTCACGATCGCCACCAACATGGCCGGTCGCGGTACCGACATTCAGCTCGGCGGCAATATCGACATGCGCCTTGAGCGCGAGCTCGAAGGCATCGAGGACGAGGGCGAACGCGCTGCCAAGGAGGCTGCCGTCCGTGCCGAGGTGAAGGTCCTGAAGGGCAAGGCTCTGGAAGCCGGTGGCCTTTACGTCATCGCCACGGAACGTCACGAAAGCCGCCGCATCGACAACCAGCTGCGTGGCCGTTCCGGCCGCCAGGGTGACCCGGGCCGCTCGAAATTCTACCTGTCGCTCCAGGACGATCTGATGCGCATCTTCGGTTCCGACCGGATGGATTCGATGCTGCAAAAGCTTGGTCTCAAGGAAGGCGAAGCGATCGTCCACCCCTGGATCAACAAGGCGCTCGAGCGGGCGCAGAAAAAGGTCGAGGCGCGTAACTTCGACATCCGCAAGAACCTTCTGAAATACGACGACGTCACCAACGACCAGCGCAAGGTGATCTTCGAGCAGCGTATCGAGATGATGGATTCGGAAGACGTGTCCGAGACCATCGAGGACATGCGCAACGAAGTGATCGAGGTTCTCGTTGCCAAGCACATCCCTGAGCGGGCCTATGCCGAACAGTGGAGCGTCAAGGAACTGCGCGAAGACGTTGATCGCCTGCTGAACCTTGATCTTCCGATCGAGGACTGGGCGACCGAAGAGGGTATCGGCGAAACCGATATCCGCGAGCGGATCACTGCCGCCGCTGAAGCTTCCGTCAAGGATCGCCGAGAGCGGTTTGGTGCCGACGTGATGAACTACGTCGAACGCTCCGTGGTGTTGCAGACGCTGGACGCCCTGTGGCGCGAGCATATCGTCAATCTCGACCACCTGCGCTCCGTCATCGGGTTCCGCGGCTATGCGCAGCGCGATCCGTTGCAGGAATACAAGGCGGAAGCCTTCGAGCTGTTCCAGGCGCTGCTTGCGAACCTGCGCGAAGCCGTGACCGCCCAGATGATGCGCGTCGAGCTTGTGCAGAACCCCGAGCCGCCGGTACCGCCATCGGTGTTCGAGGAGCATCATTTCGACCCGACGACCGGCGAAGACCAGGTGTCGGGCGCAGACGGCAGCGACTTCATCGCAGCGCCTGCCGATCGTCATCCCGAAGACCAGTCTACCTGGGGGCGCGTCGGCCGCAACGAGGCTTGCCCCTGTGGTTCGGGCAAGAAATACAAGCACTGCCACGGCGCCTTCGAACAGGCCTGATCGGGCAACACCAGTGTTATCGATAGAACGCCGCCTTCGGGCGGCGTTTTTCGTTTGCGGGATCGTCGCCGTCTTAACGTTCGGGTCGGCTGAGCCAACCGTTTCTTAACCCTGCTGTGGCAGATTTGCGAGCATGGCTCCTGTAGCGTAACGAGTATTGCGTGCCCATCATGGCGGTGATCGAAACAGCGGAAAGACTGCTTCCGGCCGGTTTGCGTGCCAGAGTCGCACCGCTGACGGGCAGGATCAGAGCCACTGTGACCGAAAACAGCGATACGGCGCGGGCGCAACGCCAGGCCATGACCGCGTTTGCGATCCGCATTTTCAGCGCCGCTATCGCCTTCCTGTCCCAGATCGTCATGGCCAGGCTGATGGGCGAGTTCGAATACGGGTTGTTCGCCTTCGTCTGGGTGATTGTCATCCTCGTCGGCAATCTCTCCTGCCTCGGCTTTCACACCTCGATCATCCGCTTCATCCACCAGCATTCAGCAGAGGGTGAAAACGGCGAGATCCGCGGCTTGAGCCTTGCCGCCTGCCTTGTCGCGCTCGTCACCTCGACCGTGATCGGCGGCCTCGGCTTTGCCTTTCTCTGGGCGTTCGGCAGCAGCATCGAGCCCTACTACATCGTGCCGGTTTCGATCGCTCTTTTCATCATTCCGATGATCGGCATCGGCGACATCCTCGACGGGATTGCCCGTACCCATGGCTGGACGATATCGGCGCTGGCGCCAACCTACATCCTCAGGCCCATCCTGATCCTCACTTTCATGACGGCAGCCGTCCTGTCCGATGCGCCGCGCGATGCGCAGACCGCCATGCTGGCGGCGCTTGCCGCCACATACGCCACAACGTTTGCGCATCTGACGCAGCTCATACTTCGGCTGAAAGGCAGCTACGGCAATGCATCGCGGCGCTACCGGCTTGGCTCCTGGATCCGATACTCGATCCCGCTATTTGTAGTCGACGGCATCGGCTTCCTGCTGACCAATGCGGACGTGGTCGTGGTCGGCATCTTTCTGCCGCCGGACGATGTCGGGATCTATTTTGCGGCGTCGAAAACGATCGTCCTTGTGCAGTTCGTCTACTTCTCCATCAAGGCGGCCGCCGCTCCCCGTTTCGCCGCCATCATGGCGGAAGGCGACATGACGGCGTTGGCCACATTCGCGGGCCAGACCGTCCGCTGGACCTTCTGGCCGTCGCTCGTCGTCGGGTTGACGACGCTTGCTGCGGGTGAACTGCTTCTGTCGCTGTTCGGCGACGCTTTCACTTCAGGCTATATCCTGATGGTGATCCTGTTTGCTGGCATTCTGTCCAAGTCGCTCGTCGGTCCCGGAGAAGTGCTGCTCAGCATGGCGGGCAGGCAAAAGCTCTGCGTTGCAGTCTATACGGCAACGCTTGCCGGCAGCATCGTCCTCAATGTCGTGCTGATACCACATTATGGGCTGGTCGGTGCGGCGATGGCGACCGCCGGCGCCATGATGATCGAGGCGACGTTGCTGCACATAGCAGTACGCCGCACGCTCGGAATCGTGCTATTCGCTTTTTCCGATCCACTGCCCAGACCCTCGTTCAAGGTTCTATAGACACAATGGCTCTTCCCCCGAACAGGAGCGAGAAGGAATACGACGACGTCACGATGCCGAACGTCGCGTCGCGTCTTCGTGCAGACCGCCCGGATGCCGATACACGGGTAGAAATCGGCCGGCCCGGCCGCGAATTTTGCCTCTATCCGGCAGGTCTCGGTTACGATCTGCAGGAAGAACTCGAATTTTTGTCTCACCGCGCGATGGAGCCCAACATCTTCTTCTCGGCGCGGCTTCTTGCCCCCGCCATGCCGCGCATCGATGACCGCCAGGTGCGACTGGCGCTTATCCGTGACGAAGGCGAAAGCCATAGCCGCCTTCGCCTTCTGATGCCGTTTACCGTGGAGAAACCAGGCTTTGCCATGGGTGCTCCGATCATCCGCGTCTGGTCCAATCCGTTCGGTCCGCTCGGTACGCCACTGGTGGATGCCGAAGATGCGGCCGAAACCATCGACAACCTCCTGGAGGCCCTGACTGCCCGGGAAGCAAAACTTCCCTCCGTTCTCGTTCTGCCCGATGTGCGCTTAGGCGGCCGCTTTGCCCAGCTTGCGCGCGCCGTTGCCATCGGCCGC
The DNA here is from genome assembly GCF_050500145.1 of Neorhizobium sp. IRS_2294. NCBI lineage: Bacteria > Pseudomonadati > Pseudomonadota > Alphaproteobacteria > Hyphomicrobiales > Rhizobiaceae > Neorhizobium > Neorhizobium sp. IRS_2294. Next base: position 1,347,622 of record NZ_CP191440.1, on the reverse strand, counting down.
GACCTGCCCGTTGCCGTCACCGACAGCTTTCGCCGGCCGATGCTGGAAAGCCTTCAGGACGGCGAAACCTATATGAAGGCCTCCGTCTCGCCGCACCATTACCGCGAGATGCAGCGCCAGTGGCGAAAGCTCGGACAGCTGGGAAGGCTTGAATACGCCGTCGCCCGTCAGCCGGAAGAGGTGCGCCAGCGGATGGAGGAATTCCTGGCGCTTGAATCGACAGGCTGGAAAGGCCGCAAGCGTTCGGCCCTGATCAACGACCGTTACCGCGCAGCCTTTGCTCGCGAAGCGATCACCAATCTTGCCGAAGTGGACGCCGTGCGCATCCACACGATCAATCTCGACGGCCGCGCGATCGCCTCGATCGTGATCTTCTTGATGGCCGGCGAGGCCTATACCTGGAAGACCGCCTATGACGAGAGCCTTAGCCGCTATTCGCCCGGCAAGCTGTTGGTGATGAAGCTGACCGACTGGCACCTTGATGATGCCAACATCCTGCGCACCGACAGCTGCGCCGTGCCCGACCATCCGATCATGAGCAGGCTATGGGAAGAGCGCGAGGAAATGGGAACGCTGGTGATCGGCCTTGCCCGCAACAGCGACCGTGACGTGAGACAGGTGGCGACACAGCTTCACCTCTACCGCAACACCCGCAACATGGCGCGTCTGCTGCGCGAAAAGATCCTGGCGATTGCCGGACGCAATGCCTGACATCGCGGTTTGCAGCGATCCGAATAGTTCTTCTTGCATCCGCCGCCGAGGCCATGTTAGAGGCCTTCACCATACCCTCCGTGCCCCATTGGCGGAACTGGTAGACGCGCTCGACTCAAAATCGAGTTCCGAAAGGAGTGCTGGTTCGATTCCGGCATGGGGCACCACCCACTTTTTTGACCATTGTTTTTACAGCGAAGTTTGGTTCCAAACGTCCAGAAAACTTAAACTGCTTAGAAAAGCTGGACACTTTTGTTCTTATTTTCCCCCCTCGTTCCTTTCGTCGATGTCGTCGAACAGGCTGATAGCGCTCTCCGCCAATAGCTTCTGATTTGCCGCCTTCGTGTATCGCGACACCTCTTTCGATGTCGTATGACCGGTCACCGACATGATCTGTTTCTCGGTGGCGCCTCTCTCAGCGAGCCTGGCCGATGCGGATTTCCGCAGACCATGCGCGCTGCAGTGTGGAAGGCCCGCATCATTGCACTGCTTGCGAAACCAGTTTCCAAACCCTGCGGCGGTGAAGCCTTTATTAAATTCGGTCACGAGGAACGTGAGATCGCCTACAGGCGATGCATCAATGATCTTCTGCAGTTTCGGATGAACTGGGATCTCCAGCGTAATCGGCTTCTTCTTCCGGCCTTTGAACTGCGTAAATTTTAAACTTCCGTTGCTGACGTGCTGCCGGCCGAACAGGATGACATCGCTACGACGCTGACCGGTGTAGAGCATCAGCGCCAAGGCGAGCCGAGGCTTCGTCCCGATCTTGTGCTTATCCTCAAACTTCGCAATCTCGTCTTCAGTCCACGAATGATAGCCGTCGCCTTGCTGAGCGAAGAATGACACGTCCCTCGCGGGGTTTGTCAGCATTAGCTCGACGTCGCTTTTGCAGGCCCACGCGAATATTGCACGCAGCGCTTTGATCCGGCTGTTAGCCGCTTCCGGCTTCTCAGCCTTGCGGTCTCTCAAGACCCGGACGGCCTTTGCAGTGATGGCAGCAATCGGCATGTCTTCGAAAAGGCGCGTACTGTCCTTCTTTAGGGGTTCGGCCCACATATGCTCGATGATCAGTTTACGGACATGCCGGGTCCGCTGATCCAGGCGCTTATATTCAGCCGACTGAAAGTACTGCTCGCAAAGCCAACGAAGAGAGTTTTTCGTTGATAGCTTCGGTCCCCTCGCCTCTTCGACCGCGGTGCCATTCACAGCGATATAATAGGCCTCATTGAACTCGTCGCTACCCGGCACGCCAGGAAGCCGGACCTTCTTCTGGCCGCGCTTTCGGAAATAGAAGCGCAGGACGCCGTCCGTGCGATCCTCAATCACGTACTTCTTTGCAAACTTCTTCGGCATCACACTTCCACGGACCAATCATCTTCGTCGTCAGGATCACCACCAGGCAGACGCGTGAACGCCCGGTCAAGTGCCACGCGGTCCCAGATCGTCCGGGCGTTGGCCTTCTTTGGTTTTGGCATTCTGCCATCGCCTACCATTTCGTCAAATAGGCTGGAAGATACCCCGATGTACGCTGCAGCCTGGTCACGTGCCAAACCGCGTGGCGGGAGGGAGGTCGGCAGAACTTCTGCGCGCTGTGCTCTCATCTGTACCCGTCCCTTCTAGTTTTGGCTGATGGGGTATCGGTTTCGGTCATGCGGCCTCCAAACCAGCTTCCATTTCAGTCTCCTGTGTGATGGTGCCGCCTGCTGGTGAGACTGGCGGGCGGTAATGGTTCTTGCCCAAATATCGATTGGCGGATAAGGATTTCTGGGCTTTTAGGGGAATCTCATGGGTAAGATAATTGGCGGTCTGTTCCGACTGATCGGAAAAGGACTTTGGATATTAGTGGCGTTCATCTTTGTCCTGATCGGACGTTTCCTGATGACATTTCTTGAGAATTTCGTCGGGACACCTGCCGCCAAAAAACGGCAGCGGCAGCGAGAAAACGATGAACTCCGCAAGCTTCGCCTCAAACGCGCTCGTGAGCGCGACTATTATTAGGCCACCGTCCTCGTTTCGGGCGATGGGTTCTGATTATCGGTCATGATCCATTCCTCGCTTTTACGCTTGGCAAGGCGCGATCGTCCTTTAAGGCGCGATAGGCAAAGCGCTGGTTCAATCGGGAGAGGCTCGAAAAGCCGAATGCATGTTGGCCGGCGTTCTGTCGCGCCTGCCGCTCGGCCATTTGAATTCGCAGGGTCATGATTGCGATGTCTCGCCGACACTGGCCACTGTTTCGCAGGATATCGACGAGCAACCCCCATCCGGGCTCGATCGCCTTATCCAAACGAGGTGGACGCTTCACGACACGCCATGTTGCGCCGTCCCATTCCAGAAGGCCCGCCCACGATGGAACTTCCATCTTCGTCAGGAGCCCAGGTGGGGTCACGTAGATGAAGCGGTCGGAATGCCGCAGTGCACCCGCCTGCTTCTCCTCGCTGTCGCGCTTGAAGTCCTGTCTGGATACCTTGATCTCATAGCTTGTGGCACGGAAGCCGGCTGATCTGGTCGGCTCCAAGGTCCAGAAGTCAATGCGCGTCGTCGATCCTCGGAATGGGACTTCAGTAGCCCAGATCTTGTCGCCGCTCGCGGAAACCAATGCGTCGAGGATATGATCGGCCGTGATGCTCATGGCTGACTCTCCGTCGTGGCGGCAACGTAGGTTTCTGTTGCCGTCAAATCGATTACGTGTATCGTTGGTTGGTCGCCAAGTAGAAGGAGCGATAAATGATCGACGATATCGTCTCGATAGTGGCAATGACCCTGCGAATCGCCGTTGCGATTTGCGACGTTTGCTCTTTTAAAAAAATCTCTATTTGACGGTGTCGTCATTTAGATGGCCTCTTTATTCAAGTCGCGGATGCCGTCGATAATTTCTTGCAGCTCTCCGACATACTCATCGCCGTTACCCGGAAACTCGACGGTGCCTGTTTCTGGATCGGTAGAGCCGTGTTCCTGGACGTAGTCGTTGAGGCGCTTCTCGACGAAGCGAGCAGCAAGCTCGATCCCCGTCACATGCGTCTGGGGCGGTGGGATTGTCAGCGCAGCGACAAGCGCTTCAGGCGTAAGCTCGAAGCCAGCACCCTTTCCGCTCTCGTCGAAGATCCGCGGCGCCATCACCTCGCGGTAGAGGTACGTACTGATCTTGCTGTCCGGTATCTCGTCGCCCTTTTCGAGATCGACGACCGGCGAACCTTCGAGGCATTCCGCGTGGCAGGTGCCTTCTGTGATGTCGTTGGCGCAAACGTCATCCGCTTTGAAGGGCACGTCGCAAATCGGGCAGCGATCGATGTCGTCTTCCAGTGCTGCGCGCGCCTCGGTGTTGAACTCGGATTTACCCATGTGATCTCGGGTCATGCTGCATCCTTCCATTCTCGGTATCGTCCGAGTAAGACCTCCCAGCGCCTGGCGGCGGCTGGGTGCGTGTTGAGTTCAGAGCGGGATTCGATCTGCAGAACCTTGCGGACGCCGGTGGCAAACCGCTCGCGGTCGTCGGAGGGGATGCCGTGCTTCTGCAGCATGAATTGCTTGAACTGAGCGTCCTCGCAGATCCTGCCGCATTCCTTCGCCAGGTCCGGGCGTGGCTGCTCTAACAGCCTTTCAAGTTCGCGAATCCTGCGGAAAGACTTGCCTAGAATCTCGAAGAGCCACTGCTCGTCCGCGTGGGCGTGCAGGAGAAAGTTGCGGTCCTGATACCCGCACTCTTCCGTCAGCGTCACGAGTGCGACGGAGGGCTGGCTTGGCAGTAATCGAGCCGTAAGCTGCTCGCCATTGCGGGCGCTGTCGATTGCCCTCCAGTCTGTGCTTGCCTCACTGTGGCGGGCGCGGATGGTGTCCAGACGTTCTTTGTCCTGAGCGCTGCCCATCAGCTGAAACTCGGGCTCGATGCGAAGTCAAAGCCGGCAAGATCATTGACGGCCGACACGACGAGCGCGGCGATCATCAAAACTTTGGCGTTGTCGCGCATGCCGTTGCTGTCGACCGTCAGCACGTCGGCTCCATCTTCATCGAGGATTACGCCGACGTCTTCTTCGGACAGACGCAGGGGTAGTTTGACGTCGTGGTCGGCGAAGGCAGATCGAACTGCGTTGGCGGCTGGAAGGTCCTGCATGTTCAGGCCTCCCGCTGCGCCAGGCGCGATAGCAAAAGATCCCGCAGCGGGCGGTCTGCCTGAAGGCATCCGCAAAGGGTCAGCGCGTGGAAGAGCGCGGCTTCAAGCGACCGCGTCCCTTCGAGGATCGATGCCTCGTCGCTCGCACGGTCGGACAGCATTCCGAACCTGCCTGCGGCATCGTTCAAATTGACTGCGACTGCGCCAAGCTCGCGCTGGAAGAAGGATGCCGGACGGGTCTCGACGGCGCGCGGTGCTGGGCGGACTGGCAGGCGTAGGATGGTCGCGCTCATACCGCCTCCCGCGCATAACGTGTTTCAATCTCCACGACGCGCTGGCCGGCTAGTGCAGCAGCGGCGCACATGCCGATGATCGAGATCACGACGGCGAAAGCGATGGTGAAACGCGTTGGGAGGTATTCGAGGCGGGCGCGTCCCGATCCGGTGAGAGCAATCGTTGAAGGACGAACACCCGGATCATCGACGATGAAGGGCGCGTTACGCCGTTCGGCGGCGTGGCGGCGGACCATCTCCGCTTCCACTTCCAACCGCATCTCTATCGCTATTTCAGCCGATATGCCCCAACGTTCGTCGCTGGCAATCTCGGCTGTCCAGAATGCGAGTTCTTCGTCGAGCTGCAGCATCGTCATCTGTGAAAATGGCAGTGTTGTGGGCATGTGCTGAGGGTTTTTGACGGCTGACATATTGGCCTCCGATCCGTTTCGGGTCACGTCTGCGCGGCTTAAGCCGGGGGTACGCAGACGGGCACCGAAGCGGATCAGGCGGCGCGCTTGGCCGGAACAGAAACGCGCCGCTGATAGGTGCTGGCGGCGACAGCGTAGGCGCGTGCGTCGTCAGCAACGTCGTTCAGTTCGCTGGAGGTGATGCCGAGGCTGTTCTTGAGATCACTCTCGGTGCAGCCTTCGCCAAGGCGGCGCATGGCTTCGCCGACGCATTCAACCTGCTCCTGGCGGTTGCGGCAAAGTGGGTAGGCATTGTGATTGTGAAAGCGCATTTCGTTCTCTCCTGGTGATGATGGCGAACCTCTAAAGAGGTCTGCCGACCAGAGAGAATATGCATTTCGCATAGTTTTGCGTCAAGCTCTAAATATGCGTAATGCATATTATGCTTTGCGCGTAGAAGGTTGCGGTCTGGATTTTAGATGGTAAGCCGATGCGGTGACCGATATCAGCGATTGTTACATCTTGAGGATAGACATGCGGACCCGCCCGATAATCGTGGGCGTGTTGTCAGGAAAAATTGGCTCAAGTTCAGCGTTCGTCGAAACCGGTTCGAAGCGGTCGGGAGCTGGCCGGTATCGCTTGTAAGTGGCGTCTCCGTTCTCATCAGCGATCACATAACAGCCATTCGGGACGAGGGTTTTGTCGGCGCGATTTACGATGATGATCGAGGTAGGAGGTGAGATGCGATCCATCGAGTCGCCTGAAACCTCAAGTGCTATCCAGTCTCCTATCGGCAGCTGGCCGACAGTAACTATGCCCATTGCTTCATCGATCACGTCATCGCGCTGGAGATCTCCTGCGCTGACAGTCGTGAGAATTGGGATATCGATTGCTTTGTCGGAAATGATTTCGTCCGCTTCCCCTGGTCCAGGTCCTACGCCACGTAAAAGCCAGTCGAGAGACACTTTGTAGCGTCTCGCATACTGCTTTGCATTTCGGACAACACCTCGGCTGCCGTTCTCGTGGCCCGCGTAGGTCGGGTATTTCATGCCAAGGGACTGCGCCGCTACCGTGGCGCTCGCATAGCCTGCGTGCTCGCGAGCAAGCTTCAAACGCTTGCCGATTTCTACTGTGTCGCTCATGTGTGTGCGTTTCGCATATTTGGATATGCGTTAGGCATTGACATTGCATCTATGCGTAACGCATAACATGGATATGTTCACGCCCAGCAGCATCATCCAGTTTCGGACAGAACGAGGCCTAAGCCAGCGAGAGATGGCGGAGTTGTTGGGCGTTGATCAGGGAACGGTCTCCAAAATGGAGACCGGGAAGATACGACCTAGTGGCCCTGTCGAGCGCCTCTTGTCCCTTCTTTCGAGGGAGGCGGCAGAGTGATTTCAGGCCAAAATTCATACGGTGGCAGCTCCTCCTCCCGCTTGTCCACCGAACCACGCGCCAGGGTGAGTTCCCTGACCTGGCGCGATCTCCGGCCGAGGCAGGTTTTGTCTTGCGGACCGTCTCGGCCGGTTTCTTTTCTTGAGCTTCGTGCATGCGGTCCCCCGTGATCTGATGCGCTGAACTTCGCACTTTCGAAAGCTTCCCACGATGGGAAACGCGCGGGACTTTTCCCGGCGCGGGAAAACTTTGTCTGGAGAAACCCCATGCAGGATACTTTGACGAACGCCTGGTTCCATCAGTTGAAGGCCGCCAACCGTCTGCTGATCAAAAAGAACGGCGGCATTGAAGCTGCAGCGGAAACCTGCTCGCTTTCGAAAAGCCAGGTCGGGCGCTGCAATGCCGATTCCGACACTGAGCTACTGCCGATCCCGGCGGTGTTGCGGCTGGAAGCCGAATGTGGCGACCCTTGCGTGACGCGGGTTATGGCCGGCCTGCACGGCTGCAAGCTCACAGACCCGGAAGAGAAGAACCGCGACGGCACGTGCCTGGTGCGCGGCTCCCTCGCGATCGGCGCTGCGGCGAACGAGTATCAGCGCAACGCCTCCATTGCCTATTCTGACCTGCAGGTGAGCGCAGCGGAAGCGCGGCAGGGCATGCGCGATCTTGAGAAGGTCGTTGAGGAAGCGACCGACCAGATGCGGCGGTATGCTGGGATTGTCGCCAAGGGCGGCGATGCTTCGCCAGCTCTGAAGATCGTCGGCGGGGAATGATTCCATGGCCCGCACCGCGTTCAAGCTTGTCGGCGTGATGATCAACGTGCCTGAGAAGGCGAAGACGACGCTCGATCGGCAGGCGGCGGAACGTGGTGTTGCCTCGTCGATCTGGGCTGGTCAGGTGTTCGACCTCGGCTTTGCAGCGGTCTGCGCGCGCGAGAAAGGGATGCCGGTCACTGACGCGGATCTCGACGCGATCGTCGGCGCTACGCTGCTGCTGTGGGAGCGTGGCGAATGGGATAGCGCATCAATAGCCAAGGGGCTCGGCGTCTCGGAAGCAACGGTGTCGCGCGTTCTCGACGGCTGGCGCAGTTATCGGAGGGCGTCATGACCAAGGCCTCCATAAGCCGTGCTTTTGAAGAGCGGCTGCACCAGGCGCAGCTCCGAAATTTTCGCGCCTTTGTCCGGCACACCGATTCGGTGAATGCCGGCGATTTCGCGGACGGCGTCCAAGCCCGTGAAGAGCCTGCGTATGAACGCTATGCGCGGCAAATGATCGAAGGCGGCATCTGCTGGCGCGATCCGCATGCGAGGCGCCCCTCATGAGTGAGCTCGCGATCCGTGACAGCTCGGAACTGGTTACCTGCATAGAGACGGCGCGCGCGCTGCTGGATGCCGGCGATGTCGAGCGCGCTCTAAAGCTTTCGTCCGTGGCCTATGACCAGGCCAAGGCTGTCGCCTGTTCTGCGGAACGCGTGAAGACTTCGCGCGACCTGGTCGACAAGGCGCGGCGTATGCAAGCGGAAGCGCTGAAGATGGAAAGCCTCTGCTATGTGGCGATGGCGGACGCTGTCGATGATGCGCAGGCGAAGGGCGAGCTTTCGCGCGGCGGGCGTCCGAAAACCGTTTCCAGCGGAAACAGTTTTACACTCGACGAGATCGGCGTCGATCGCCAGCAGCTGCACGCGGCTCGCAGCCTGCGCAGCGCCATCGCAGCGGAACCGGGCTTTGTCGATCGTGTGGTTGAGGTTCGGCTTTCGGAGGGGCTGGAGCCAAGCCGCGCGGCGCTGAAGAATGCTGCGCGTCATGCGATCGGCACGAAAACGGCGACCAAAGAAGAAAAGGGCGATCAGCTTTACGAGACGCCGATTGAGGCAACCCGCACCATTCTCGCGCTGGAAAGCTTCTCGGAGATTATCAAGGAACCGTTCGTCGGCCGTGCGGCGATCTTGCGGCCGCTGGAAGCTGCCGGCTATGACGTGCTGATAGCGGATCTCGTTGACCGTGCGATCAGCACGCAGCATGGCGAGCTGCAGCAGGTTGGCGATTTTCTCTTGTCTGATCCTGGCGATACCGTCGGCACGGATATCTTCACCAATCCACCCTATGGCGACCTCGCCAACAAGTGCCTTGCCCACGCGCTTCGCCTGCACAAGCCAGCCAAGATGGCGGCGCTGCTCAACATCAATTTCATGTGCGGCTTCGATGATCCGGATCGCCGCTACGTGATGGACGAGAACCCGCCAAGCCGGGTCTATGTCTTCACTCGGCGCCTGCCGATGATGCACCGCGACGGATGGACCGGGAACGTCGCCTCAAGCCAGATGAATACAGCGTTCTTCATTTGGGAGCGCAACGCCGATGGCAGCTACGGCAATGGCGACGGGACATGGAAGACCGTGCGCGTCGACTGGAAGGCGTTCGAGCACGCGGAAGCGTTGCCGCCTGGCGAGGGTGGCCATCGTGCACCGATGGCGTTCGCTGCGGCGGACGATGAAGATTTTACCCGCACCACGCCACGCAAGACGCTGGAAGAGCGTTGCGACGAAGAGACGGCGCGGGCGCTAGTGTGGATGGCAGAGAACCCCGGCTTTGACGCGGCACGGCTGCGGCGCGGGATTGGCGTGCGGCCATCGGTTGCCGATGCGCTGATTGCGGATCTCGCGACCAAGTGCGTGATCTGGGCCGGTCCCGATGATGACGGGTGGCAGATCTCTCCAGATGGCATGACTGCGCTCAACGCGACAGCTGCCGTGCTGCTCGGCGCGACACTCGACGAGGTAGCGGCATGAACCCTGACTTTTCACCCGCCATGCTGCGCGGTTTCGTCAATGCGCGGATCCAGATGGCCGGCTTTCGGGCGGAATTTCCGGACGAACGCAAGAGCGCCCGCCGCAAGGCACTGAGCTTCGACGAGGCCTGCGCCGCTGAGCGGGCTCACCTCATTCGCCGTGCGGACATCACGCCGGAACAGCTGGAGCTAGTCCTGTCCGGTCGCCGCATCTCGCCGGCTCCGCGCGAGCGGCTTTGGAAGGCGCTGGACGCTGACCCCGGCCGGTTCGGCATCCGCCTCGTCGGCATGACAGAACAGGAGATTGTTCGATGATCCCCGAAATCGATCGCGACCGCCTGGCCATGGACACGCGTGCCTGGCTGGAAGCAACCGGGCTGTCGACGCGCAACGCCTCAATGCGGCATGCAGGACTGAACCCGGCGATGATTTCGCGCGCCTGCAGCTGTCAGGTCCTATCGGCTGCGAGCCATCTCGCACTGTGCACGGCGATGGGTGTCGATCCTTCCGGCTATCTCATCTTCAATCATCGAGGCCAGCGAAATCAGGCTGTTACAGCGTTTGCGCAACGTGAAACACCGAGGGCGGTCCCGTGAACCCCATCCTCGATATTCTGGCGGACCTGCAAAACGACCGGGCGCGGGCGGTGTGGCTTTCGACCATTCCGCTCGGCGTCATCCAGCGCGACCATGCCGACATTGCGGCTGTCCTCGGAGCTGCCGGTTTCTCCGGCGGGCTGGCCTATCTCGCGGCACTCGTCGCTCACGTCAATTCGGTGCGGCTGGACGACGGGTCGATCCCGATCGAGACGCGCCAGATCACGGACTATTCCCGCAAACTGATGTGGGGCGCCGTGAAGCAGGGGGAAATGGTGGAATGACATCTGAGCCCCGTCTCTCGATCATACCGGGATGGATCGTCACGGACCCGCGCCTGAAGGGCAAAGATCTGCAGGTGATCTGCATGCTGGGCCGGAACGCCAACACCCGCCACGGCTGGTGCCGGCGAAGCCAGGTGAAGCTTGCTGAGGCGCTGTCTTGCTCGCGCTCGACAGTCCAGGCGGCGATTGATCGTCTCGTGGAAATTGGTGCGTTGGAGCGCCGCAAGGTGGAAAGCGCGAGCGGTCGTGACAGTGCTCATTGGTATCGCGTCATCTACGATTCAGCCGTCGATAGCTCTGCATTTGATGCATGGGACGCTGACGACAAAGAGGAATTTGATCCTAATTCGTCGGCTGCAGCTGGTGCACCCCCTGCCGGTATACCGGCACCCCCTGCCTGCCCAGAGTCGGCACCCCCTGCCGGTTCTGGACCGGCACCTATTAACGCCTCTACCTTAACGCCTCCTGCTAAACGAGAAGAGAGAGAGCGCGCGAGCGAAGACGATGAAGGGGAAGAAAATCCCAAAGCGCTGGAACGGCGTTTTCGGAAATGGTGGTCGTCATGGCCGACATACGCCATCGACGCCGAGATGCCGACACGGCGCGCCTGGCAGGATCTGGCGCCGGAGCAGCGCGAGGCCTGCGAGGAACGGACCCCTGACTATCTCGCTGCGGCCAAAGCCAGCGGTCGCAAGTTCTCCAAGGCTGCGGCCACTTATCTTTCGGAACGGGCGTGGGAGCGCCTCGACGACAGGCCGGCAGCAGCGGCGACGCCTGAGAGGCACAATCCATATTCACGCGCCTGGAGTGCGCTGCGCCTTACGGAGCTTTCTAAGCCGCCTGTCCATCTGACCCTGACGCCATTGGAAGCGCAGATCATCGAAGCGAAGCCTGAGAAGGATGCGGTGATCTGGCGCGACAAGCGGGAAAAGGCTGGATGGCCGGAGGCGGTGAAGCTGAACGAAGGCGCTCGTGAGCGTCGGCCTGTGTTCGTTCATCCGCGCATTGTCTCGATCTCGTCGAGCTTCGACAAGGTCGAGGTCGGCGGCGAGATCTGGGACGCTTGGAAGCGGCTGCATGCTGATCGTTGCTGGCCTTGGTTGCCAGAGCCGAACGGGCTGCCGTTCGTGCAGTTCCCGGCTTTGCCGGACGGCATCGAAGATCCTGATGAGGCGGTGGCCGCTGCCCTTCGCGAGTTCCAGAAGAAGCTGATCGAGAGGCGGGACGATGATGCAGCATAAAACGGTGATCGGATCGCCAATCGCAAACCAAGGCAGAGAGCGCTTCGAAGACAGAATGCGCAGAATCGCCGCTAGAAACCTGAAAGAAGCAACCATGAGCGTGACAGAGAATCACCCGCACCTAGCCCGTTGGTACTGCTTGCAGGTCGAGCCACGCCACGAGTTCTCTGTGGAAAACATCCTGAAGGACGCGGGCGTCGAGGTATTCCTCGCCCGACAAAAGGTGACGATCGTTCGTCGTGGACAAAAGCTCGTGCAAGAAATCTCGATGTTTCCAGGCTATCTCATGGTTCGCTGCATACCGTCTGACGAGGCTTTTGACGGTCTGAGGAGACAGAAATTTGTGATCAGGGTTATGGGTGGGAAGACCGGCACACCCCTTTCGATCCGCGATGAAGTGATCAACCTTTTCAAGAAGATCGCTGATGATGGCGTACCACGCGTCGCGACGGACAAGAGCTTCGTTGACGGCGATCGTGCGGAGATCGAAGGCAGTGCTTTTGCCGGTTTCACCTGCCTGATCTTGCAGATCAAATGGTGCCGGCAGGCTAAGGCGCGAGTTGCCATCAACGTCGACGGTCAGGTATTCGAGATTGAAAGCATGCCACTTGCTTTCCTGAGAAAGCTATGAGAGTCATCTCGTCACTGGACGAGTTAGACAGCATCCCCTCTGATCCCCAACGCCTGACGCTGGGAAGAGTAGGCAGTAGCCTCAGGGACCAATGCACCTGACCCCAGCCCTACAAGCCTCACCAACGAGGCACCGATTCAGGGCAAGTGCTACAGCTATGCGATGACGATGATGAGGCGGCCATAAGGTCGCCTTTTGTCGTCTTAGAGTATGCCTCGTCTCAAGTCCCTGCCACCTCGACTGACCTCGATGCCACCCCGTCTCGGACGTGCTGTCGGTGATGAGAAGGCCAGACTGAGAGAGCGCGAGATCAACACGCCGAACCGCAAGTGGTATCACAGCGAACGCTGGAAGAAGCTGCGGCTCAGGGTTCTCGAACGTGACAGCTACACATGCAAGCAGACCGGAGCGATCTGTGTCGGAAAGCATCCCGCTCCCAACAGTCCAGTTGTCGACCACATCAAGCCGCATCACTGGGATGAGCAGTTGTTCTGGGACATCGACAACCTGCAGACGGTGACCAAAGCCTACCACGATAGCGAGAAGCAGAAGCAGGAGCGGGCACAGCCCGGTTGGTGACGCGATGCAGATAGCCATGATCGAAGGCGCAACACGCATCATAGGCAAGAGCCAAGGCTACCTCGGTCTGCCTCTGCGAGACGAGCTGATCAACTGCACGGTCAGCGGTGAAGGCACACCGGCAATGGTGACAGCTTGGACGCCGACACCTGACGAACTGGAGCGGCTCAACGCAGGTGCATCGGTGCACCTTCGCATCCACGGCGTCAGTCACCCGCCTGTCATGGTCGAAGTCGGCGACGTGCCGATCGAGGCCTGACCCCCGACCGGGAGGGGGGGTCGAAAGTCTGGAACCCCTCTGCCTCCCGCACCCGCGTCCCCCATACTCAGAGATTTTTTTCCCGGTGACAGACGATTTATCCCCAGAGGCTGTTGAGCTCGACATGTTCGGGCAGCCCGTTCTTCCGATTAAGGAACGGCGAGGCCGACCTTCGTTCGCGAAGAACAAGGAAAATCAGGAGCTTGTGTGCCTTCTTCGGGCGGCAGGTTGGACGCAGGCCCGGATCTCTCGCTATCTCGGCTGCGATGAGAAGACACTTCGGAAGAATTTTTCCCGAGAGCTGGAAGACGGCGCCGACCTGATCGAGGGCATGGCCTTGGAGGTCACGCTCAAGAAAATGAAGTTTGGCAACTCAGTCGCCATCGGTCGCATCCTCGACCTGGTCGACAAGAAGGGTAGCCCCGCCATCCCGGTCACGGCCAAGCCAGCGAAGGAAGAGCCGTTGGGCAAGAAAGAGACGCTCCAGCAGGAAGCGCATACAGCGCATGAGGGGACCAAGTGGGGATCGTTGCTGCAGTAAAGCCGGAGTGGAACTTTGCCTGCCCAGACTGGGCGGAGCGGCTAAGGTCCGGTCGCTCCATTCTTCCGGATCTCCCGCTGTTCAAGGCCAAGGCTGACCGTGCAGTCGCCATTTTCGACAATCTCCGCATCCCGGACATCGAAGGGCAGCCGCGCTTCGCTGATGCCGCTGGGGATTGGTTCCGCGACATCGTCCGGGCGATCCTCGGCTCGCTCGACGACAACGGCGTTCGCCACGTCTCCGAAGTCTTCGCCCTACTTGGCAAGAAGAACAGCAAGACCACCAATGGCGGTGGCCTGATGCTGACGGCGCTGCTGGTCAATGAGGTGCCTCGCGGCGAATTCCTGTTCATCGGTCCCACTCAGGAAATCTCGGATCTCGCCTTCCAGCAAGCGGCCGGGATGATCGAGGCGGATCCGGAGGGGTATCTCCAGAAGCGCTTCCACGTGCAGGAGTACAAAAAGAAGATCGTCGACCGGGTCAACAAGGCCTTCGTCAAGGTCAAGACCTTCGATATGAAAGTCATGACTGGGTCAAAGCCCATCGGCGTACTGATCGACGAGCTGCACGTCATGGGCTCGCTGCACTACGCTTCCCGTGTCATGGGCCAGATCCGCGGCGCCCTTGAATCCAAGCGGAACAGTTTCCTGCTGATCATCAGCACCCAAAGTGACCAGCCGCCGGCGGGCGTCTTCAAAGCCGAGCTGCAGTACGCGCGGAGCATCCGTGACGGCAAGGTGACCGGTAACATCCGGATGCTTCCGATGCTCTTTGAGTTTCCGGAGAGCATGCAGATCGACCGGCACAACAAGCCGTGGGCCAATCCAGAATTCTGGCCGATGGTCATGCCCAACTTGGGGCGCTCGCTGCATCTGGACGCCATGCTGGCGGGTTACCAGGCAGCGAGAGAAAAAGGCGACGAGGAAGAGCGGCGCTGGGCAAGCCAGCATCTCAATGTCGAGATTGGGCTTGCTCTCCACTCCGACCGTTGGATTGGAGCCGACTACTTCGAGGACGCAGCGGACGAACGGATCACCCTCGAATACATTGAGGAGAACTCCGATGTCTGTGTGGTGGGAGGCGACGTCGGCGGGCTGGAAGATCTCTGGGGCCTCGCGGTTCTGGGGCGCCATAAACGAACCCGCCATTGGATGCTGTGGGTTCATGCCTGGGTTCAGCCTATCGTTTTCGAGCGCCGCAAAGAAATTGCAGAACGGTTGCGAGACTTCGTCAAGGATGGCGATCTCACCATCTGCAAGCATGTCACACAGGATGCCGAAGAGGCGGCATTAATCATTGTTCGCCTACGCGACAAGGGCCTCCTCCCGGAAGAGGGAGCGGTTGGCCTTGATCCGGCCGGTGTGACTGCCCTTCTGGAAGAGCTGGCCTCGCATAGCATCGTCTCGCCGATGGCTGCGAGCGTCTCGCAAGGGTACAAGCTTTCCGCGGCCATCTTCGGTGTCGAGCGCAAGCTTGCAGATGGGACTTTGAAGCATTCCGGCTCGCCGCTTCTAACTTGGTGTGTCGAGAACGCCCGGGCAGAGATGC
This sequence comes from Neorhizobium sp. IRS_2294, assembly GCF_050500145.1. Classification (NCBI taxonomy): domain Bacteria; kingdom Pseudomonadati; phylum Pseudomonadota; class Alphaproteobacteria; order Hyphomicrobiales; family Rhizobiaceae; genus Neorhizobium; species Neorhizobium sp. IRS_2294. The sequence continues at coordinate 1,332,260 of NZ_CP191440.1, read as the reverse complement.
GGGGCAGCAATGTCTATATCGAGAAGAAGTCGGCAAGCTCCAAAATCGACCCCCTCGTGGCGACCTTCAACGCTGCCGAAATGATGAGCCGCAACCCTGAAGCAGTCGGCCGCTCGGTCTATGAGACTCGCGGAATAAGGATGATCTGAGCCGATGGGTAAGAAGAAACAGGCCCGTCAGGCAGCACTTGCTGTTGCCTCTTCGACCGGCCGTGCAGAAGTCCTGGCTTCCGGCGCTGGCTACGTGTCTCTGGATGACCCACGGCTGATCGAATTCCTTCGCGATGGCATGATGACGGCGACAGGGTTTACAGTGAACCCGGAAACTGCGTTGCGAAACCCGTCTATGTTCCGGGCTTGCAGCCTGATCTCGAACTCGATTGGCATGCTGCCGCTGCACCTGATCGTGCAGGAGACGAAAGAGAAAGCGACGGAGCACCCGCTTTATCGCGTGCTGCATCGTCGCCCTAACACCTTTCAAAGCGCGTTCGATTTCCGTGCCTGCATGCAAATGCGGGCGTTGGTCCATAAGAACAGCTTTGCGCGGATCCTGAGATCGACGAGCATTCGGACAGGTAAACCAACGGTGTCGGGCCTGGTCCCGCTCGATGCTCGCAAGATGTCGGTCAGCCTGAACGCAAGCTGGCGCATGGAATACCTCTACGAGCCGACTAATGGGCCGAAAGTTCGCTATCAGGCTGAAGACATTTTCCACCTTCGAGGTGCGTCCATTGATGGCTTGAATGGGTTCTCGCTGATCGAGCAGGCCAAAGAGGCCATCGGCCTGGCGTTGAGTGCGGAGCTAGCAGCGGGCCGGATGTTCAAGAATGGAACGTTGGTCGGCGGCGCGCTCTCCCACAAGGGAACGTTGTCCGATCCTGCTTTCGAACGCCTTCAGGCAAGTCTCGCGGAGAAGGAAGGGGCCGATAACGCAGGCAAGAACCTCATCCTCGAAGAGGGGATGGAATGGAAGGCTTATGGCTCGAACGCCAAAGACTCTCAGATGACGGAGCTTCGTAAGCTCCAAATCGAAGAGATCGCTCGTGTCTCCGGCGTGCCTCGGCCGCTGCTGATGGTCGATGAGACCAGTTGGGGTTCCGGTATCGAGGCGCTCGGACAGTTCTTCGTCGCCTATGCCCTCAACCCATGGTTCGAAGCTTGGCAGCAAGCCGTCGAGCGATGCCTCCTAAGTGATGATGAGGTCGAGATCTATGAGGCCAAGTTCAATCCGGGAGCGCTTCTACGCGGCTCACTGAAAGACCAGGCCGATTACCTCTCGAAAGCGCTTGGCGCCGGCGGTCATCAGCCGTGGATACACTACGACGAGGCCCGCAGCACGATGGACCTTCCTGATCGAGAGCGGCCAATAAACCCCATGACCGCGGCCCCAACTACCCCGGACCCTGCGCGGACCTGAGAAGGATCACTACCATGAAGCCTACCAAGCCAATTTCAACTTCGACGAAACCGGCCGGCGCTCATGTGGCGGGATCGTCCGTGATCAAACCACCTCGCGGGTCGATCATGAAGCCGCAGGCGAAGGTCCGGCCTGGCGCCTTGCCGCTTCCTGCCAACCGCGACGTTGCGGCGTTCACAAAGCCATCAGTGTTCGATCGGTGGTCGGCAGATGCTGCCGGTGTTCGTGCGCTTGAACCTGGTGACAACGTCATCACCATGTTCGATGTGGTCGGTGAAGATTACTGGTCGGGCGGCGGCATCACTGCAAAGCGCGTTGCCTCGCAGTTGCGTGCCATCGGCCCAAAACCCGTCGAAGTCCAGATCAACAGCCCCGGCGGGGATATGTTCGAGGGCATCGCCGTCTACAACGTTCTGCGCGAGCATCCGCAGCCGATCACGGTCAAGGTCATGGGCATGGCTGCGTCAGCGGCATCGATCATCGCCATGGCGGGTGATCAGATCCTCGTCGGCGCCGCATCCTTCCTGATGATCCATAACTGCTGGGTCATGGCGATGGGAAATCGTCACGACATGAAAGAGACGGCCGAATGGCTCGAACCTTTCGACCAGGCCATGGTCGAGGTTTACGCGGCAAGGTCCGCGCAGGACCCGAAGCAGATCGCGAAGTGGATGGATGCTGAGACGTTCATGTCTGGCTCCATATCCGTCGATCGCGGATTTGCCGATGGCTTGTTGCCGGCGGACACGATGACCGTCGACGAAAGCGCAAAGGCGGAGGATCTTGATCTCAACGAAATTCGGGCGATGGAGCTTTCCCTCGTCTCGGCGGGCATGAAGCGCAGCGATGCGCGCGCCCGCCTCAACAAGATCAAGGGTACGCCTGGCGCTGCCCTTGAAGCCACGCCCGGCGCTGGCGCTGATTGGTCGGGACTGTCCGGCCTCCTTTCCACGCTTCGTTCCTGAGAGGACACCATCATGAAGCACATTGCACCGGGCGCTTTCGCGCTCGCGCGTCCGCGCGCCATCATCACGATGCCACGCGCCGACGCATCCAATCCGGCGGCTCTGCTTGCCGAAATCAAATCGGCTTTTGAGGAATTCAAGACTGCCAATGAGCAGAACCTCAAGGGCAAGGCCGATGTTGTCGTCGCTGAAAAGGTCGATCGCATCAATGCTGCGCTGTCGACGATGGAAGGCAACTTCCAGAAGGCGGTCGACGACCTGAATGCGAAAGTTGCTGCAGCTGGCTCGGGGAACATCATCGGCGATATTCCGGGAGACCCGGAATATACCAAGGCGTTTAAGGCGCATATGCGCAAGGGCGACGTCTCCGCGGCCATGACCAAGGGCACGGCGGAAGATGGCGGCTATCTCGCTCCGATCGAATGGGATCGCACGATCACCGGCCGCCTGAAGCGGATCTCGGCAATTCGTGCCAATGCTCGTGTGCAGTCGATCACCGGTGCTGGCTTCAAGAAGCTGTTCACCGATCGTGCGGTCGGCTCTGGCTGGGTGGGTGAAACCGCCTCGCGGCCGGCAACCACGACGCCGCAGTTCGGTCAGCTCGACTTCATCCCTGGCGAGATCTACGCGAATCCGGCGATCTCTCAGCAGATGCTCGACGATGCTGCCATCGATCTGGAAGTCTGGCTTTCCGACGAGGTTGACACCGAGTTCTCCCGTCAGGAAGGCATTGCCTTCGTCGGCGGTGACGGGGTCAATAAGCCGAATGGCATCCTGACTTACGTGACTGGCGCCGCCAATGCCGCCAAGCACCCATGGGGCGCCATCCAGGTGCAGAACTCCGGCGCTGCCGCCGGCGTGACGCTCGATGCCATGATCGACCTGATTGCAAGCCTGCCGGAGGAACTTTCGCAGAACGCGAAGTTCTTCATGAACCGGCTGTCGGTTGCCGCTTATCGCAAGATCAAGGATGCCAACGGCAACTACATCTGGCAGCCGAGCCCTGCTGTCGGTCAGCCGTCGACGCTGTTCGAAGCGCCAATCGTGCAGGTGCCGGACATGCCAGTCGTAGCGGCCGGCAACATCGCCGCTCTCTACGGCGACATGGAAGCGACTTACTTGGTCGTCGACCGTGTCGGCATCCGTGTCCTTCGCGACCCCTACACCAACAAGCCGTTCGTGCACTTCTACACGACGAAACGCGTTGGCGGCGGCGTCTACAACCCCGAGCCAATGCGCGCCCTCAAGATCGGCGTCTGATTCAGGCGGCGGGCGTCACATAACGCCCGCTACCACTTTGCTTCAGCCCAGATATCAAAGGAGGCCACCATGGCCACGACGAAAGAAACCACCGCGCCAGCCGCAGCCAAGCAGGCGCCCGAAGCAAACCATCACAATGAGACGGTTTCTGTCACGAACAGCGGCGATAACGCGCCTGTAGCCACGCCGGTGGAGAGCGTGACGTCCACTGAGACTGTGGCGACGGAACAGGCAGCAAACATCGCACCGGCGACCGAGGTCGATCCTTCCGGTGCACCCGTCCAGATCGTTCCGGACGTCGATCTCTCGCATCCGGCCGTCGACGCCGATCCGCGCAAGGGCACGACGGTTGCCCAAAACCGGATCGACTTCAACGATCCTACCCTGACTCCTGGCGAGGCTGTCGCAAACATGCTCCGCGCTCAAGGCGTCGAAGTCATCACCGACCCTTCCAGCAAGTAAGGTTGCACCAATGGCAGACGTCGTCGTCCTGACTACCGGCCCGCTCTATACTCTTGACGAGGTGAAAGAGCACCTTCGCGTCGATGGCAGCGACGACGACGTTACCATTGCGGCCTACATGGATGCAGCTCAAGAGTCCGTGCTGCAATACTGTAACCTTTCCCTCGTTCCAGTGGGAAAGGAAAACACATTCAAAGTCGCAGCGCTGATGTACGTCGCGGCAATGTATGAGAACCGAACGGGTCTCGATGGGCTTCCGAAGTCGGCGCAGTTGCTCGTGAACCCTTACCGTTGGCTTCGGGTGTAGCGATGGAAGCTGGCAAGCTGAACCGGCGCGTTGCATTCGACGCGCCGAAGAAGGTCAAAGACGGTCATGGCGGCATCAAGAACGGCTTTGCCGACGACGCCGAGGCGACAAAGGTCTGGGCGAATTTCCTCTACCTTCGTGGCGGGGAAACCGTCCAGGCTGCCCGTCTCGCCGGTCGTCAGCCAATCGTCGTGACAGTGCGCAGCAGTTCGCAGAGCAAGGCTGTCGATACCAGCTGGCGCATGCGCGATAGCGATGGCGAGATTTACAACATCCGCTCCGGTCCGGTGCCCTCGGATGACCGGCTTTATCTCGAATTCACAGTCGAAGGCGGCGTGGCATGAGTGTTTCCGTCGCCTTTCAGGACCTGGTGCTTTCACTGTTGTCGAACGACGACGCTGTGTCTGCCATCGTTGGAGACCGGTTCATTGATGGACCGGATGCCGACACAGCTTTCCCTTACGTGAGCTTTGGGGCGACGGACACGGACCGTCTTGATGCTGAGTGCATTCCAGGTCGCGACGAGACAATGCAAATCGACTGTTGGTCACGCGACGACGGACGGCTCAATCCTTGCAAGGCACTCGTCAACGCGGTTGAGGCTGCGCTCCACGAGAAAGATGGAACTCTCAGCGTCGGCGCTCTGATCTCGCTGAATGTCGTTTTGTCGCGATGCTTCATCGATCCTGATGGCATCACGGCTCATGGAGTCGTGCAGGTCACGGCCGAAATCGAAGATCCTCGAAACTAAGGACTGGCAATGGCTCGCGTACGTTTTCTCAAAGACTTTGACTATCGCCCGACTGGCAACAGTCTCACCGCCTACCTCGCGGGCATGGAAGAAACCGTAAAGCGAGAATGTGCCGATCAGGCTATCGCTGAAGGCAAGGCGGTCGAGCTGCCGGCCGCAACAAGGGGTAAGCCAAATGGCGAAAATCCTGAACCTGGCTCGACTGGACAGGAAGCTTAAGCGCCTCCCGACTGTAGCTCGGGTGCGCATCAGGCTTGGCATGGAAGAGGCGGCTGACGAAATCGTCGCTATGATGAAAAGCCTCGTTCCAAAAGACAGCGGCACGCTGCGCGACAGCATCGGCTGGACGTGGGGAAAAGCGCCCAAAGGCTCTATGGTCATGGCAACGGCCAAGGGATCATTGGGTGCCGATCTCACGCTGACGATCTACGCCGGCAACAGTGATGCCTACTACGCCCGGTGGGTGGAGTTTGGTACGGTGGGACATACCAACGCTGGAAAATTCGCCGGTTCGGACAACCCGGGCACAAGGGCGCAACCGTTCTTCTACGTGAGCTGGCGGGCAAATAAACGAGCGGCAAAGCGCATCGTTAGGAAAGCCAGTCGAGACGCAGCCAAAAAAGTGGCCGCCGGCTGAAACTATCAATTTTTCAATTATGATCGCCTGCCGTTCGGTGGGTTCATTGGCATGCCATCAAAGGAGATCCACTATGGCAGACGCAACGGGTATTAAGGGCGGACGCATCAAGATCATGCTCGGCAACTCTGCCGTTCCAATTGTCTACGGCGTTCCATGCGGACTGACGCAGCGTTCGCTTACCTTCAATAAAGGTCTGGAAGAGTTTCAGCTTCCCGACTGTGACGACCCCGATCAGGTGTCCTGGATGGGCCGTGACGCGATCTCAATCTCGATGTCGATCGGCGGCGAAACTGTCATCGCCGAAGAAAGCGTTGAAACGTGGCTGGATGCAGTCGAGGACGAAGACTCCACGCCGATCAAGGTCATTGCCGAGTTCCCGGCCAAAACGATCACGTGGACCGGTAAGGCGCACGTCGAAACGTTCGAAATCACGGGCATCAACAACCGCCGCGCAACCGGTACCGTCTCGCTTCAGAGCGACGGCAAGATGACACGAGTTGTCGTCTAATGCGGGACGCGCAGATAACACTGCCGTGGGCGGATGGTGATTACACCTTCCGCCTCGGCTGGGGCGAGTTGGAGTTGCTGCAGGAAGCGTGCGGTGCTGGCCCCTATGTGGTCCTGAACAGATTGATCGCCGATGAATGGATGATGGGTGATGTTCTGCATACCATCCGTCTCGGACTGATCGGTGGCGGAATGGCTCCAACGGACGCGTTAAAAAAGGTCCGTGACTATGTCGAAAAGCGGCCCCCGGTAGAGAATGTTCTTTATGCGCAGGGCATCTTGTCGGCAGGCCTGACCGGAGCGCCGGAGGAAGGCGCACTGGGGGAGGACGCGGCCGGAAATCAGGACAGCAGCTCGACGACCTCCCAAACGGAAAGCTGAGATTTGCGGCCATCTACGGCAATGGCGCCGTGATGGGTTTTAGCCCGCAACAAGTGCGGGCTATGAGCATGTGGCAGTATTTTGCGGCGCTAGATGGATATCAGAAGGCGAACGGCGCCGAAGACGCCATGACCAAGGCCGAAGAAGACGATCTTTGGGATTGGATTAATTCTAGCGACTAAGCCTTGCGACCGATGAGCCGGCAGCCATCCGGTAACGGTCACCATTGGAGCAATCGAGGACATACCCCCCTGATGCAACAGGCGTGACCATCTCGATGGTGCCGCAGCTATTTAGGATCGACTTCATTGCTTCGCGCGCAACAGCGTATTCCGCTGAGTCGGACCTGATCGACGTGCTTACTGCAAGGCTGGAGCTGCCTCGGCTCGAAAACAGGGGCGAAAAGAGCCAATAGCCTCCCCCGCCAACGACAAGAAGAACTATCAACCAAGATAGGACGATTTCTCGTTCTTCTCTTCTTTTTGCATCTGTCACAGGACACCTATGGCAACCGATATTGAAAAATTGGTCGTACAACTTTCCGCTGACCTTAAGGGGTACCAGCGCGAAATGCAAAAGGCCGTAGGTGTCTCCAATCGACAGATGAAGGCTATCGAGACGCGTGCGAGCCAGCTTGACAAGCGGCTTGGTGCAATTGGCAAGAACGCCGCTGCAGGACTGATCGCGCCTCTGGCAGGCGTCGCGGCTGCACTTTCCATTCGTGAAGTTGCACGGTATGCCGATGCGTGGACATCTGCGAAGAACAGCCTCGCTGTTGCAGGTGTCACAGGGCAGCGGCAAACTCAAATTCTCGATCAGCTCTACCAGTCTGCGCAGGCGAACGCCGCCCCGGTGACAGCACTTGCTGACCTTTATGGCAAGGCCGCGCAAGCCTCCGATAACTTGGGCGCGTCTCAAGACGATCTGATCAAGTTCTCTGATGGCGTGGCTACAGCTCTTCGCGTAGCAGGAACGAGTGCACCTGCTGCGTCGGGAGCTTTACAGCAGCTTGGCCAGCTTCTTGGTTCTGCCCGCGTGCAGGCGGAAGAGTTCAATTCCGTCAATGACGGTGCGCGCCCCATCCTTATTGCCGTCGCAAACGGTCTTGATGCAGCTGGCGGATCTGTCAGCAGGCTAAAGGAGCTTGTCAACGACGGCGCAGTTTCTGGCCGGCAATTCTTTGAAGCCTTTTTCAAAGGTTTGCCAACCATCCAAGGCATGGCGGCGAACGCGACGCAGACGATCGAACAGGGTTTTACCAAGGTCGACAACGCCTTCACACGTTACATTGGCTCGACCGACGAGAGCTTGGGTGCGACGCAGCGACTAGTCCAAGGTCTCAGTCTCCTTGCCGATAACTTCGACACGGTCGCGGATACGACGCTCACCGTTGCAAGTGTTATTGCCGGCGTTCTTGTCGGCCGCTCAATTGTCAAGATGATCAGCGGCCTTAAGGACGGGGCGACAGCCGCTCGCGCTCTGGTGGGGGCGTTGTCTCTCCTGAAATATGTCCGAAACGTACGTGATCTGGGGGCCGCCTTCTCTTTGCTTGGCCTCGCTGCTGGTCCGATTGGTGCTCTGGTGGGTGTCGCGGCGGTGGGCGCTGTGACCTATTTTGGCGGGAAAGCTGTAGAGACTACCGCTCGGACCGAGAGGCTCAAGCAGGAAATGGAGGCACTCGGGCTCAACGCGGAAAAGCTAGGTCCGTCCGTTGAGAGCGCCGCTACAGCTCTCGATAAGCTCGCGCCAGATCAGCTTCGGGCTCGTCTTGCTGACGTGAACGCCGAACTAGATCGAATGAACGACCGTAGCTGGTCGAACATGTTGGGGTTTGGCGATGCTGATACGCTTGGTGATATCAAAGCTCAGATCACAGCTATAACCCGAGGTCGGGTGAATGACTTCGATCGCGACGCCGCAAAGCAATTGCGCACGTTGATCTCGCAGGCGGAAAACGGAGAGCTCACGCTCGAACAAGTCCGGACGCGACTGAACGAGATAGGCAAAGTCGACGTAAGTGCAGGTGTCGCAACGCTCATTGATAAGCTGAGAGAAGTTTTCCCGTACATGCGTAGCCTCCGGACAATGGCCGGCCAGCTCGGTGACGGCATTGCAAACGGGGCTGCTGGGCGCACTGTATATCCCGCGGCCGACTATCAGGACCGCTTGGCCCAGGCAGAGACCACGCGCAGAGAAGGCGTTGGCAAGACGCTGCTCGACGAGGAAAAGCGTCGCGCCGCTCTGACAGATAGTCAGCGTGACCTTGAAGATGAGATGAAGCGCCTACGTGAGGCGATCGAGAAACAGGGCGGTATCGCAACGGATGCAGCCGTCCGAGCGCAGGCAGAGGCGAACCTTGCGTCAAAGGCATCGGCTACGGGCGGCGGAAGCCTCAACTTGCATCGGTTCCTCGCTGGCGGGAAAGACGCATCGCACATCAGCGGCCTGTCGTCGACGTTCGAAGGCAAGCTCGAAAGCCTTTTCGCGGCCCTGCCGAAAGAGCTGGCTGGACAGCTGAAGATCAACTCAGGCTACCGGTCGGTCGAGCGACAGCAGCAGCTGTGGCAGGACGCGCTGAAGAAATACGGGTCCGTGGCAGAGGCTCGCCGTTGGGTGGCGCCTCCTGGCAACAGCCAGCACAACAAGGGGAACGCCGCTGACCTCGGGTATAGTTCCGACGCGGCTCGCCAGTGGGCGCATTCTAATGCTAGCAAGTTCGGCTTGTCGTTCCCGCTGTCGAATGAGAACTGGCATATCGAAGACGCCGATGCTCGCGCTGGTGTCGTGGCCGACAAGACCAAGCAGCTCGAAGAGCAAGGGCAGGCGTATGACGACGTCATCGCGCGAGCCCGTGAGTTCGTCGCGGAGCAAGGCTTGGAGGGTACTGCTCTCGGCATGACAACTCAGGCGGCAAACCGTCTGCGGTACGAACAGGAGCTGCTCAACCAGGCCAAGCAGGCGGGACTCGAGCTTTCCCCAGCGCAGATCGATAGCATCAAGCAGCTTGCTGGCGAGATGGCGATTGCCGAAGAAAAAACGCGCCTCCTCACACAGAGCCAAGACGAAATGCGCCGAGCTGCCGAAGAGTGGGCTTCGGTCGGCAAGGATGTCACGAAGGGCTTCATCACCGATCTGATGAACGGTGCCACTGCAGCGGACGCGCTCAAGAACGCACTCTCACGGGTTGCCGACGTGCTGCTTGACCAGGTGCTGGACGCTATTTTTCAAGTCAACGGGGCCGGCGGTAGCGGCGGTGGGCTTGGTGGTCTCGGTGGCCTCATCTCGTCGATCTTCCGTGGCGGGAAAAGCTCCTCGTTCCCGGCCGCTCCGGGCGGGTCGCTCTGGTCCGACGGTGGCTATACAGGTCCAGGCGGTAAGTATCAGCCTGCAGGTGTCGTCCATAAAGGCGAAGTCGTTTGGAGCAAGCGTGACGTGAGCAAGGCCGGCGGCGTGGCAGCCGTTGAAGCAATGCGTCTTGGTCAGAGAGGCTATGACGGTGGCGGACCTGTGGCACTTCGTGCACCGACGATGCCCGTGATCCGCAACGGTGGACGAGGCGGGAACTTCAACGTCCGAAGTCAGGTCGATGTCAGCGTCAGCGACCAGGGCGAGCTTCGCGCCTTCGTGAAGGAGACATCAGTTGAAACTGTCGATGCGCGTACACCGCGTCATGTGGATGCCTTCAGCCGCAACGCCCTGCCGCAGCGGATGGCTGAGATCAATTCCAATCCTAGGAAGCGCGGATGACACAGTCTATCGACTATCTGTCGTTCTACCGGTGGGCGCCTTTCAAGTGGGAGATCAAGCGGAACGATCAGCTGAGCGGTTTGGGATCGGGCAGGACAATCGGCGCCGAACTGGCGCCGCCGCTCTGGATGGCCCAGATTTCCGCGCTGCAGATGCGCAACACGATTGCCGAAGAGATCGACGCAAAGATCAGAGCGCTGCGCGGGCCGCAGGATCTGTTCCTGATGACCAGCTCGCTGTTTCGCGGACCTCGGCTCGATCCTGCCGGCGTGGTGCTTGGCAACGCTTACGTATCGGTCGCGAGCATCGTCGAAGGTGGGACAGCCGTCGCACTGAAGGGTCTGCCCGCTGGCTACATTTTGTCAATCGGCGACAAGGTGCAGATCCAATACGGTGGCGAGCCAGAGCGATACGCGTTCTTCGAGTTCTCGCAGGCGGGTGTGGCGAGCGGTGCAGGTGTGACGCCGCAGATCCCCGTTTTCCCAGCGTTGCCGGCAGGCGTGGCCGTCGACATGGCCGTCACGCTCATCAAGCCCGCTTGCCGCGTCTTCGTCGTCCCTGAAAGCTATAAGGTCGGGCAGGTGACAGGCGGCATCACATACGGCTGCAGCTTCCAGATTATGCAGAAGAAGTAGCCATGCGCAATGTAGATCCTGATTTCATGGCCGCATTAGCCGACGCGCCAGAGCGAGGCATTGTTCCGCGTAAGCTGGTGAGCATCACCGCCCGCGAATTCGGCCACCCGACAGTCTTAGAGACAGTCTCGTTTTGGACTGGTGATGAGAACGTCGACATCACAGTCACGTCCGGCGTCGACAGCCAGCCATCAACGCGGCTGTTCTACGGCGGCGTTAACCTAGAGATCGGTTCGATCCCGCGTGTTTCCAACCTGACTATCCAGACAGTCCCTGTCAGCATCAGCCAGCTTGCCGATCCCGTTCAACAGCTCGTGCGCGGCTACGATGTACGGCTGGGCAAGGTCGAGATCTGGGACATGCTTCTTGATCCCGCAACGCGCTTGCCGGTTGGAACGCCACAGCTCGTGTTCTTCGGTGAGGTGGACGGCTCGCCGATCGACACGCCTTCGGTTGGTGGGGAAGGCTTGGTGACCATCCGCTGCGTCTCGGATGCGATCTCGATGCTGACCCGCAAGAACTACACAAAGTCGTCCTACGAGGCGCAGAAGCTGCGCGGCGGTGACGAGTGGGGCAAGTACGCCAACACCGTGAAGACCTGGCGCATTCCGTGGGGGCAGAAGCTATGATCGAGCTGCAGCGTAAGCCGCTCTGGATCTCAGAGTTCCATGCTCTCATTGATGAAATCAGGCGTCAGCCGTTCGACTGGCAAGGCCATGACTGCGTGCTGGGTCTCGGCGCCCGCACCGTGCAGGCTCTTACAGGTGTACGCTTCGGCGAAGAGTATGCCGACCAGTTCAGTGATGCCGCATCTGCTTACCGGCTTATCCGAAAACTCGGCTTCGACGATATCGCGGATCTCCTGGCAAACTATCTCCCGGAATACAATCATCCGTCTGAATCGCAGATGGGCGATATCGTCACCATCCCGGTCGATACACAGTTCAAGCACAGCCTCGGCGTGGTCAACGGCGAGCGCGTCATCACCATGACAGAGACCGGGATCGGAACTGTCGATCGCCTTTCTGCAGACCGGGCGTTCCGGGTCGGGTAATCCATGAAAATCTTCGTTCTTCTTTTGAACGTCACAAGTTTCTGGCTTTTGGCGGAGCCGGCGCATGCCGGCCCGGTGCTGGCCGCGATCCCGGCGCTGTTGTCGTCGCTCGGCGCGGTCGGATCACTGATCGCCAAGGTTCTTCTGACGGTCGCGCTCAATCTCGCGTCGACGCTTCTGCAGCGGATGACAGCGAAGAAGCAGAAGCAGCAGGCCGTTGGCGTCAAGCTGGAAATCCAGATGGGCGACGACCTGCCTGTCTCGACGACGATCGGTCGATACGCGACGGCCGGAAAGCGAAAGTATGCCGGCACTTATGGCAGTATCGGTGGAACGCCGAATGCGATGTTCGTCGACGTTATCGAGCTAGGCAACATGCCCGTGTCGGGTCTCCAAGGCCTGTGGATCGACGACGAAAAGTGCACAATCATGTGGGACGAAGAAACGTCCCGCGGCTTTCCAATCTATCAGTTCCAGGGCGCGATCAGCAAAGATCACCACGCGTGGATCAAGTTCTACGACGGCACGCAGACGCAGCCGAACGCGTATCTGCGCGCGCGTTTTGGCGACCATCCGAACCGGCCGTTCCTCGATACGATGATCGGCCGTGGCTGCCCGTATGCAGTCATGACCTTCCGTTTCAACCGGGACATGTTCGGGGGTGCGCCGACCTGCGTTTTCGAGCTGGGGCCGCTCAAACTCTATGACATCAGGAAGGATTCGAGCGCAGGCGGAAATGGCCCGCACCGGTGGAATGCTCCGTCGACCTGGGAGCCATCCACCAACCTGCCGGTGATGATCTACAACATCATCCGCGGCCTGAAATACAACGACCAGTGGATGTTCGGGGGTCAGGATCTGGCAGCGTCGAGGCTTCCTGCGTCCAACTGGATTGCAGCGGCGCAAGAAGCGTCGCGCCTCATCCGCATTACGGACCAGCCGAGCGAGCCACAGTTCCGTGGCGGATACGAGGTCACCGGCGATATGGAACCGCTCGATGTGATCGACGACCTGCGCGCCGGCTGCGCTGCCCGCATTGCCGAGAACGGCGGCTCGTTCAAGATCCATGTGGGTGCATTTGCGGCTGCGGTCTTTGCAATTTCTGACGACGATATCATTGTGACGGAAGATCAGAGCTTCGAGCCGTTCCCCGGTCTCGATGCCACGGTCAATGCAATCAAGGCCAGCTATCCGGAGCCCGACGAAAAGTGGGCATCGAAGGATGCGCCGACGCTTTACCGTCCGTCTCTTGAAATCGAAGACGGCAACCGCGTGCTGCCGGCAGACGTCCAGTTTCCGGCTGTGCCCTACAAGCGCCAGGTCCAGCGCCTGATGCGTATGATGATCGAGGAAGAGCGTCGCTTCCGCACGCATCAGTTCTACCTGCCCCCGCAGGCATGGGTGCTGGAGCCGAACGACGTCATCTCGTGGACGTCGGAACGCAACGGCTACGAGAACAAGAAATTCGTCATCCTCGCAATCGAAGGCGAGATGACGCTCAATCAGCTTGTGACGATCAAGGAAATCGACCCGGCCGATTATGACTGGTCGCCTGAATTCGAAATGCCGACCTCTGAAGGCTGGATGGGCCGTATCGAGGCGCCGGTTCAGGAGATGGACGGTTGGTCAGTTGCGCCCGCATCGATCGACGACAACGACGGCAATCCGCGTCGTGTCGCCATCAAGGTCGAATGCGCCGACGGTCTCGACGACGTCATGAAGGTGTGGGTTCAGGTCCGCAACAGCGTGACCGGCGACGTCGTGTTCGACAGCGACCAGACCCCGTATGCAGATCCTTATGAGTGGTTGCTGTCGGGCGACTGGTGCCTGCCGATCACCGACTATGAGGCCCGCGGAAAGTACGTTCCGTTCACGGCCCGCAAGACGAACTGGTCCGCCTGGCTTCCGGTCATCACGTTCGACACCCGCCTGACGCTCGAAGATCTTGAGGCGGAGATCGTCGACAGCCTGCAGACGCTCAAGATGTGGATCGACGAGGATCTCTTCTCCACGGTTGGCGACCAAGGTGAGAGCCTTCGAAAGGAGATCGAGGAACGGATTGCCGCCGTCCAGGCGCAGGCCGCAGCGTTAGCAGCCGAAGCCTCGGCACGTGCCGAGGCGATCGCCGAGCAGGCCACAGCGCTTACGGCTGAAGCATCGACGCGCGCAAACGCGATCGCCGAGCAAGCAGACGCGATCGCTGAGCAAGCCGACGCGATCGAGCAGGAGCAGCAGGCCCGGATCTCCGCCATCATTGAGCAGGCATCGCGGTTTCGCGGTGTGGCCGCTGAGATTGACGCTCTGCGTGACTATATCGCTGAGAATGACTTCGCTCAATTCGACAAGGTTGAGAAGCTCCGGACGCTGCTGACGACCCGGATAGGCCAGGTCGTTGCGACCTACGACGAGCAGATCACGCTCGCCGTGTCGCAGACAGCAGCCCTCGCTCAGCGCACGACGACCTTGGAGGTGACGTCAACGGGACTGACCGCTCAGGTTTTGTCAGTCGAGAGCGCGAGTGTCGGTCGCGACGCCGCTCTAGCTGATCGCGTCAACGCGCTGTCGGCTGGCACGGATAATCAGTTTGATCCGCTACGCATGTGGGCGTTCGACACCGATCTGATGGGCTGGACGGGCGACGTCGCGCCCGTCGTCTCGAACGGCTATCTTCGTCCCGGCGATAGCGCGGCCCCATATTCTGTCTCTCCGATCGCACTTGGCGTCGACACCAATACCTACCGGCAGATCCGGGCGCGCATTCGCAAGACCGGCAACCCGGTCTGGGAAGGTCAGGCTTGGTGGAACGGTATTGCCGACTTCGCATGGAGTGATGGCCGGCGCGTCACGATCACAGCACCTTCCTTCGATGCAAACGGCTTGTCGAACATCACCTTCGATATGCCGTGGACAGGAACGGTCGACCAGGTCCGTATTGATCTGTCGGTTGCGCAGTCCGCCACGGACTATTTTCAGTTCGACTGGATCTCGATCGGGTCGCCCAGCCCGGGCGCGTCCAGGGCGGAACTGTATGAAGAGCAGTCGGCGCGCGCATCTGGCGATAGTGCCAATGCCTCATCGATCACAGCCCTGCAGGCGCTCTTCCTTGACGTCAACGGCGATGTGACTGCGCTTGCCTCCGGTCTATCGACGATCACCACAACCGTCGAAAATCTTGAGGACAGCGTTGCTGCTCAATCGCAGTCGCTAACGGCGCTGAACACTCAGCTTGGCCAAAAAGCCAACGCCACGGCGCTTGCGCTTCTGTCTGCTCAGGTCGATGCCATGAATGGTGGCGGTGGCATTGTCATCCAGGGACAGTCAACGACGGCGCTGCGCAATGAGCTGACCGACCTTCTGGCTGAAACAACGGATGCGGCCTTTGCTGCCTTCCTGGGCCAGCAGAACGTTCGCAACGCCCTCACGACCGCGTCGCAGACGCTGACGACGCGCATCGACGCGACCAACGACAGCGTCGATATAGTTGCCAAGGCAGTTACGTTGGTACAGGCGGCGCTGCCGGGGAAAGCAGAGGCCTTGGCGCTGCAGTCGCTTGAAGCCCGCGTTACCGCAACGGAGGGCTCGATCACAAGCAGCTCGACCGCGATCACGTCGTTGCAGAGCGCGGTTGCTGGAAAAGCAGATGCAAGTGCGCTGCAGTCGCTTCAGACCGTTGTCATTGCACAGGGAGACGACCTCGAAGCTCAGGCGCAGTCGATAGGCGAGATACAGGTATCGCTGGATGGCAAAGCGGCTGCTTCAGCGCTGTCCAGCCTGCAAACGACGGTCAGCCAGCAGGGCACGACGCTCTCTTCCCAGAGTACGGCCATCACGTCGCTGCAGAACGGGCTCAATGGGAAGGCCTCGGCATCTGCAGTCAGCAGCCTCCAGCAGACGGTCAGCAACCAAGGCGATGCCCTATCGTCGCAGGGGTCGGCGATTACCAGTCTGCAAAACGCGCTGCCTGGCAAGGCCGACGCGTCTGCACTTCAGACGCTGGCAAGCACGGTTGGTCAGCAGGGTAACGCGATCAGCTCTCAGGGCAGTGCGATCACGTCGGTGCAGAATGCTTTAAGCGGCAAAGCAAACGCCTCGGCAGTTCAGTCGCTGTCGAACATGGTCACTCAGCAGGGCGACGTGATTGATGCCCACAGCCAGTCAATCGTTTCACTTCAGGTAGCGCTGCCTGGCAAGGCCGACGCGTCTGCAATTCAGACACTGGCAAGCACGGTTGGTCAGCAGGGCGACGTCATTGATGCCCACAGCCAGTCAATCATCTCACTTCAGGTAGCGCTGCCTGGCAAGGCCGACGCGTCCGCACTTCAGACGCTGGCAAGCACGGTTGGTCAGCAAGGCAACGCGATCAGCTCTCAGGGC
The DNA here is from genome assembly GCF_050500145.1 of Neorhizobium sp. IRS_2294. Classification (NCBI taxonomy): domain Bacteria; kingdom Pseudomonadati; phylum Pseudomonadota; class Alphaproteobacteria; order Hyphomicrobiales; family Rhizobiaceae; genus Neorhizobium; species Neorhizobium sp. IRS_2294. Next base: position 1,315,761 of record NZ_CP191440.1, on the reverse strand, counting down.
AGTGCGATCACGTCGGTGCAGAATGCTTTAAGCGGCAAAGCAGACGCCTCAGCAGTTCAGTCGCTGTCGAACACGGTCACGCAGCAGGGCGACGTGATCGATGCCCACAGCCAGTCAATCATTTCACTTCAGGTAGCGCTCCCTGGCAAGGCCGACGCGTCCGCACTTCAGACGCTGGCAAGCACGGTTGGTCAGCAGGGTAACTCGATTAGCTCTCAGGGCTCGGCGATCACCTCGCTGCAAAACGCTCTTGGTGACAAAGCGAGCGTGTTCGCTCTCAGCAGCCTGTCAACGGTTGTGTCCGAGCACGGCGGGCAGATCACGGCTCAGGCAACGTCGCTTCAGGGCCTGAGTGCAACGGTCGGTTCGAATTCGGCTGACGCTCGGTTCAAGATGGAAGTCCAAGCCGGACCTGGGGGCTATGCCCGCATTGGCGCGCGAGCGCGGGTGGATGCCGGCAGCGACTATCGCGAGGCAGGCTTCTTCATCGACGTCCCCTACGACGGGGCAAATCCAACCCAATTCCTGGTCGACGCCCAGCGCTTTGCCTTGATCGCCAACGGCGGAAAGAACGTGCCGTTCGCAGTCGACCAGAACGGCGCCTATCTCCAGTCTGCCTATATCCGCAAGATCACGACGGATCAGATCACCTTCAAGGACGGATCTGTCCAGGACACTGCGGTCGCGCAGAACGCGGTTGCAGAGCGGCGCTTCTATGCTTCGGCTTCCACTGAAGACATCTCGTCAGTCTACACAAGCATCGGATCGGTCACGATCGACAAGTCCGGCGTCGACTACCTCGAAGTCGACGCGGTGATCCGGTGCCAGGGGCAAGCAGGCAGCGTGATCGACATCCGCCTTCGCGAGGGCACCGACAACAACGGCGTCGATGCCGATAGCTGGACGTTCACAACCAACAACGAGTTCAGGGCCATTCGTCTCAAGTACATGGTCGATAGCGGAAGCGGCATCCGAACTTACTCAATCATCGCAAGGGTTCTCAGCGGCTCGGTCATTGCCGGCCGTCGTACCCTTGCGGCCAAACGGGACAAGAAATCCAATGCCTGACGAGGGACCGATGAACACCATTACCATCACGACAGAGGTGCAGCTACAGGAAGCGAAAGCGATGATTGACCATCTGTCCCAGCGCAATTTGTTTCTCGCACAATCGCTCAAACAGTCGTTCCAGATCGGCTTCAATTACGAGAAAGAGCTCGCGGAACTCAAGGCGCGTCTCGGAGCGACTGATACGCCGGCGACGGCTGAGGAGACGGAATAATGGCCCTTCAAACGACCTACAGTACCGGTACCGCCACGATCAATGCTGGCGAGACCGTTGTGACAGGCGTCGGTACCGGCTGGCTGAACTTCGATCTTCGCCCCGGCGACCTGTTCTGGGCGGCCGGTCTTTCGGTTAGGATCGCGAGCGTTGACAGCAACACGCAGTTGACGCTTGCCTATCCTTGGCCGGGGGCATCCCGGAATGCGCAAAACTACGAGGCACGCGTCACGCCTGATGTCACACGTGTGCTCGCGTCGGCGCGTGCTGTCCTCGATGCTCTCACGAACGGAGTCCTCTACGCTTTCTCTGGCCTAGTCGGTGCGGCGGATCGGCTTCCATACTTCACGGGTGCGGGCACAGCGGCGCTTGCGACGTTCACTTCATTCGGACGGTCTGTCGTTGGCGCCGCAAACCAGGCCGCAGGGCGCACAGCCCTTGGACTTGCGAATGTCGCAGCGTCAGGCTCTGCTGCCGATCTTCTTCTGGGGCTACTGCCAGACGGACGTTTGCGTCCGGGCTTGCAGGAAATTGCACCGCTGGTGCCAAATCTCAACGTCCTCAACCAAACAGGAGTATATAAAGCTTCTGCCTCGGCAACCGGATCGCCCGGCGTTTCGGGAACGTGCCTGCATCTGCAGTATGACGCGAGCTACTCGATCCAGGTCTTCTATAACGCGGCCAACGGCGCTTCGTTCATTCGCGTCAATATCGCTGGCGCTCCTGGCGCATGGGATCCTGTCTACAACACTGCGGCACAGCTGAATGTCGCCTATGCGCAGGTTGCAGGTCCAGTCACAGACAAGGCGCAATCGATCGGATCTTCTAGCCGGCGATATTCCTCCCTTTGGGCAGCGAAAGCGAACATCGGCGGGGATACTGAAAGCAGCAGGGTGTCCGTCGTTATCAACGGCGCGGGCGAACGCGCGCTAGATTTCACTACCGCGTCCTTGCTGCGTTGGAGCTGGCGTGTTTCAGGCGGCGAGACCGGAGCCGACGCGGGATCAGTTATCACCCTTGAACCCTATACTGATGCAGGCGCGAGTAAGACGGCGGCGCTCACCATCGTTCGAACAACAGGCGTCGTAACCTTCTCCGCACCACCGAAGCTTCCACCATTTACAGTCGCCACTCTGCCTGCCGCTTCCGCCTACAGTCGGTGCATTGTCTACGTCTCCGACGGCTCCGGCGGAAAGCGTCAGGCAACTTCTAACGGCACCAACTGGGTTTGGGGCGACGGAACCGTCGTCTCCTGATCTTTCAACAAAAGGATAGTCACATGGACCTTAAAGACGTCAAAATCCCTTATGAGATCCTCATCCGCTTTGGGCTCGACGGCCTCCCGGCCGGCGCCCATTGCCAGTACCTCCGCCGAGTCACGCTCGATGGTGAGGTGCTTAAGGAGGAGATTGGCCAAGCCGAGCCGCTTGACATTGCTGGCTTCCCGACCTCGGACATCATGTCGAACACAACCCGCGATGCGCTGGCACGTGTGACTTCGCTGGAAAGCGAAAAGGCTGTTCTCGTCAAGGAGCTCGAAACGGCCGGCGACCGTGTGGCCGAACTGACGGCTGAGAAGGAAGCGCTCGCCCTGCAGCTTCGTGAGCTTCAGGCGCAAATTGCTGGCCTTAACGATCGAGCGGCGGCCGCGGCGACTGAAAAGCAGATCGTCGATGCGCAGTTGGCTGCGGCCAATCAGGAGCGTGACGGCCTCGCGGATCAGGTTCGTGAGCTTAAGCAGCAAGTTGAAGCCGGAGCGGAGTGACGAGATGGAGGAGGAAGTCGCTGCGGCGGCCTTTTGCGTTAGCACAATCAAGAATAAAGTTAACGGAGATACGAGCCGAATTGAAGACGAGAAAAACATTCTCTCAAGCATTACTTTACGCGCAACCGCAGTGATACGAGTGCCGTACGAAGTCGCAGACTGCATCAGTCAGGGGACCCCCCTAAGCAGCTGTTTCGGTTTATCTGGTGTGGATACTGAAATGGCTCTCGCCGTGCACAACATCGTAGATTAGTCGGCCCATTGAAAGAAACGGAGTGCCAAGCACTAGATCGCAACCATCGCCCCCGGCGTTATGCCCTAGGCAATCCAGTTCAACGGTCGTCGGGTATCCGTCGAATGCCAGCCTACACCTGTAAACAGCTATTTCTTCCAGCGGACCAGCAACGTTGACGGCTCCAGTATGAAAAGCAACTGGGAGACAGCCTGGCGGTATCATCTGCGAACTGATCGCGCACAGTGAGGCACCAGTATCCACAAGTGCAATCGCGTCTCTTGCTGCGTGTCTGAAAACTATAGCGGGGCCGTTCGAGCCGACTTGAACAGTGCATCTGACGCTCAGCCGTCTCAGAGCGGCAAGCAGCCGTTGATCAGACGGCAAATTGTATCCTAGCTTTATCAAACTCTACTCTCCCGTTTTAGGCAGGTAAACATCCGTCTGGCTTAGAGTCGAGTCACCCCTTAAAGGACATACGCTATGAACTCGATTCTGCAGAAAACGCAGAAGCGCATGCTGCTGCTTGGCTTTTTGCTACCGAAATACGGCGCGGACGGCGATTACGGCAAAGAGGCTGATGACGCCTTCAATCACGCACTCGACGAGTTGGAGAAGCTACGCGGCGTGGTCGCGTCGCCGCCAACCTCTCTGCCTCCAGCGGTCCCGACAACCTCGATCGACATGAAGGAGAAGGTGATCCCGGCGGTATGGATGCCGGATGCCAAGATCACTGGCATTGTCTTTCACTGGACGGCCGGCCAGAATAAGGCCAGCGAACTCGATCGCTCTCACTACCACCTCCTCATCGAGGGCGACGGCAAGCACGTCCGTGGCGCTCCCTCAATCGACCTGAACAGCCTCCCGAAAGCCAAGTCCGGATACGCGGCGCACACGTTGAACTGCAACACCGGTTTCATCGGCGTCTCGCTCTGCGGGATGGCCGGGGCTGTCGAAATCCCGTTCAGTGCCGGCAAGCAGCCGATCACGCGCGTCCAGTGGGACGAACTTGCAAACGTCCTTGCGCAGCTCTGCAAGCGCTACGGCGTCAAGGTCAGCCGCAAGACAGTTCTCAGTCATGCCGAGGTGCAAACGAACCTCGGCATCAAGCAGAAAGGAAAGTGGGATATTGCCCGCCTGCCTTTCGATACCTCGATCCAAGGCGCGGTTGCCGTTGGCGATCAGATGCGCGCCATGGTGCAGTCCAAGCTCTAAAACCAAGCCCTCAAAACAAGGAACTCATCCTATGATCCGCATCAATATGATCGCGGCGCGCTTCTTTGCGCTGCTTGCTCTCCTGTTTGTTTTCGCAATCACGCTGCAGCCGGTATATGCGCAGGACGCAGCACCCGTCATTGCCCCATCATCTGTTTGGTTCGACCTGTGGGCAATCGTCCAGCCGCTCGTCGTTCTTCTCGGCTCGATCGTGGGGCCCGTACTGATCACGTGGATCTCGGCGCGTCTGATCTCGTTGCTGAAGGTAGCTGACGAAAAGCAGCAGCTCGATATTCAAGCGAAACTTCGCCAAGCCCTTCACGACTCGGCCGCCAACGCTCTGAAGTTTGCACTTGCTCGATCCGGTATCGCTGGCGGGTCGATCGCCAGCGCGACTGTTTCGGCGATCACCAGCGCGATGCTGCGTGACGCGACAAAGTATGTCGAGGAAAAGAACCCGGAAGCGCTGCAGAAGCTCGGCGTCACGCCCAACGCCTTACAGGACATCATTATGTCGAAGGTTGCGGATCTGCTGCCGAAGCAGCCGTCTCGATAACGTCGGCTGTCTATGCCGAGCCCGCAATTTTGGTTAGGGGCCATCCGCTCGGCGGAGGGGTTGCCCCTAACTTTTCCGCCCGTTGGTCCAGCTTCTCAACAGCCTTCATGCGGGCATCTTCGACAGTGTCGGCGGTCACAGTGACGATCCAACGGCCAGCGCGAAAACGATAGGTGTTCTTTGGGGGATACATCCGGTGTCTGGAGCCTGCCACGAATGCCATCCACGCCACGCGGCGATCGATGCCCGCCTTTGTTTCGTCTGAGAGCAAGTCCCACCAGGCTTTGAAGCCCGCACTCGTGTCCGATTTCGTCATGACAATCTCACGCTTTTACGCTGTTAGTTCTGCCGAGACGCTCACCGTAGCATCTCGGCAATCTCGGCCGCTTCGCTGCGGGCCTGATTGGGTTTGTGAGGGTAGTGCTCCCAGCACCACCACTGCGGCTCACCTCGATTACTTGAAAAGCCAAAACCGCCCCCACTGCTTGCACGATGGTATGCAGCACCAATGGATGTAGAGCGTTGTCGGTCCGCTTAGGGCTGTCCTGCTCTCATCACTCATCGGCGTGGCTCCCATAGGATTTGCGCTTGCAGAAGGCAGGGAAACCTTGCCCGACATTTCTCAGTCCCGGCGTGCTCGCATCCCATTGCGAGAACCCGCCGGATCTGGACGAACTCTGCGTTCGCTCCGAATTTCTTGACCAGGCTCTTGTGACTGAACACGCCCTGTCGGGCGCATGGCGTGCAGACCATCTCGACGGTCTCGGCGCGATAGTCTCGAAGGGTTGGAAGCGGCATGGCAGGTTTCGTCTGTCTTTCGGACACGGGTTCTCGCTCGCGCACAGGGCACGTGTTCGTCTTCGGATAGGATGTTGATTGCCGACCTAATGCGGCAGCACGTTCTTACTATGTTCTAATTCTTTGACATGAGTCAACACCTGCCGACTTCGCTTTTTCTGCCATTCTCAGCTGTGGGGTTTCCGACGACATGACTAGCTCCGACAGCACTGAAATGCTGCGCAAGGATCACACGCAGCTTGCTTCAAGCCTTGCCGCGCTGACGAACGAAGTTGCCAGCCTGAAGACACAGAACGCCGTTCGTGACGAGCGCGATAAACGTTTTGAGGAAAATCAGGACCGCATTGAAGAGTCCGTGAAAGGCCTATGGAGCATCGGCAAGTGGCTCCTGATCGCCTTCTTCGGCCCGCTCATCGCAACCATACTAACCTTCATCGTGAAAGGAGGGTTCAATGTCCCGCCAACTCCTTGATGCCAGCGTGCCGCTACCAAGCGGCCTCGCCCTGATCAAAGCATTCTGTGGCACGATCGGGATCATGTGCGCCATCTACTGCTTCTTTGTCCTCGGGCCTGCGCTTGAGACACGATACAGGCCAGCGCTGAGCAAGCTGACGATCCTGAGCGTCGACGAGGTCACGTCAGAGACAAGCATGGTGCGCGCTGAATTCACAAAGCTTCGAAACTGCGAGTACATGGGGATCGCCTGGTATCGCGGAAGCGAGGCTAATGACTTCGAGCGGATCTCGATGATCCCGGTCAAGGACCCGGATGATACATCAAGCCCGAACAGGGCTGTGGGGACGCAGCGGGTCGGACCCTGGCGGTTGACGATGCCGGCCGGCGAGGTCCGGCAGAACAGTTTCGTGCAGGTGTTCCACCGGTGTCATCCGCTTTGGACGACTATGACGAAGTTCTATCCCTGATAGCGGCCCATCAAGGCGTACAGCCGGCAAGCGTTCTCAAGTATTAATTAGCATCACGCGCTCAATATCTTGCCAAATCATAAATTCGGTGGCGTAGTCATGTTCCGAATATGGAGGAGACTACAATGGATAAGTCAGCTGTAGCAGAGATTGAGGCCGCCCTTAGGAGAGATACTGCGTTGCAGAAATACGGTCCAGCGGGCCTCACGGCACTATCAATGCTCCTTTCTCTAGTCCCTGTTGCTGGCGGCCCAGCATCGATTGTGACGGAACGACTCAGGGAGCGGTTGATGGACCCGCAACTTGAGAAGCACGTTGCTTTACTCGCTAGTCTAGTTGAGGAGATGGCACCCGAAATCAGCGCTTTAGATGACCGAGTTGCTGGCGTTGAAGCTGCGCTGACCAGCAGTGGATCGGCGGCGGCGTCTATGGTTTCAATGGCAGACATTCTTGCACAAACTGTGCTCGATCCGATTGTTATACAGAGCGTTGGCGGCTCCACGGTGTTTAAAGACAACGTAATCCGCAACATGCATCTCCATTCGGTAGCTGAAAGAGGTGCTGCGTCAGAGATCTCTAATATTAATCATGAGGGGTCCGCAGCATTCCATGCTGGAGACGGTTCAAAGCAGTCCATTTCTGGAAGCGTGTTCAGCGGAGGCAAAAGAGGTGACTACACGGCCAAATCAGTGGTCGACAACGCGATTGTTCATCCGAATACGACGCTCGAATTCGCTCCTCAAAACGCTCGTACCGCGGTGCGGTCCACAACTGTATTCCGCGAAGGTGAAGGGGGAGCGGGCGTCACGATCGGTCCGAATGGTATCGAGTTTGGCAAAAAATCCTAGATTTTTCGCTTTTCAGTGCGGCCGCGGTTCGCCTTAGATTGATCAGAGACCCCGTCGATCGCAGTTCGACGGGGTCTCGTGGTAATGAAACGCTCGATTGAATTTCCTGCTTGTTTCCGAAGCTTCCCAAGCTGAATATATGTTGGAGCTGCCTCACATCACCGCGTCGTAGCCGTTTCGCGATCAAACGCTATAGAGCAGACTTGGTCATAGGTTTTTGGGGACATTGCTGTTCAAAGCGTGAGCTTCTTCAAGTGTACGTCCAACCTAGCGTATCGTTACTGACGAATAGCGGATTAAAGACCCTGCCAAACCTGCGCCACAAGCACACCTATGGCGGCGGCGTCTGCCGCTGCACCAAGCAATCTCGTAATCACGGCTGTCGCAGCTTGCTTATCTTGGCCGGACGCTTTGACCTTTTTGAGAATCTGCAATGCTTCAGCAGTGAAGTGGATATTCGAGTCCGCAGTCACGTTGATCAATACTGCGTTGTCGTCAATCTCAATGAAATTTCCTGGACCCACAAACCTATTGTTCGAAACATCTAGATTTTCAATTTTTGCGCCGCCGCCAATCTTTATAAACGCCATGATAGACCTCCAACAACATCCAGATGCTATCAGCGCATAGTTTCGGCACGTAAGCTAGTTCAATTTGCAGTAGGCATTGTGACAGCGACCTGCATGCGCGCGTCACTTCGCGTTGGTCGGAATGTGATGCGGTGCGGGGAACGTCTATAATTACGAAGCAATAACAGAGGGGCTTTAGAACCCCTCACCGGCGCAACATTTTATTGTTTTTGCTTGTGAATTCCAGCTATTTCGCCGTCCAATTGGTACTCGAATTAAAATCGCTAGTAAGCGCCGTTCCAGGCATGGATTGATGTTTACCTCTTCCGCTGGCAACATAACAGTATGGCTAAGAACAGCAGAACGGTCATGGGCGACTTAGTAGGTCGGAGCGCTTGGATGAATGACCTGCTTATTCCGGGAAGCGCGTTGTATCAGACCTTAGCCAGATACGCAGACCAGCTCTTAACGTGGAACGATGATCCCGTTTACCGCGTGTCGACTTGCGGCTCTACAAGTTTGCTCAGATACCAGGGGCGATATCTTGCGGTTTGCACTTGGCATCAGCTCAAGTATCGCGATTTGGAGTCTGTGTCGCTTTTAACCCGTGACGGCCAACTTTGCCTATCCTCTGAAGGTATCCGACATCTAGGTGGCGGGTCCGAAAATGAGTGGAGCGACATTGCTGTATTCGATTTCACTGAGCCGTGCCGCCACCACACTCAATTGAAGGAGCGCTTCTTTGAGTTTCGGAAAATTCCGCCTAATGCTGTGGCGGACGATACTCTCTTTCTCGTTGTTGCAGGGTATCCGTATAAGGACCAGGTGTACGAGTTAGAGGAGCTGAACCATCTTGGGATGGTGAAGCGGCGCCTTGTTTGTCTGTTGCATTCGCAGCCGGCCGACGATTGTCTGTTGTTGTTGAAGCTTCCGGAAGCCATGGACTTCGACCCGGATGGGCTTAGCGGTGGTACTGCATTCTCTGTGCAGGTGGTTGATGGGAAGTTCCAGATTTACTACGCCGGCATGATCATGAGGGCAGGCGGAGAATTCGTTTATATCCTGAAGTCCGGTTATATAAGGCAGTTCCTCGATATGGCGCTCTCGCAACCGTTGCAAGAAAACGCGTCTTGAGCCCTATCTGGGCGAAGCCGCGGGATCAAAGGTCGTTGTCGAACTGGTAGAGGTTGTGCCGATCGGCAACTATGCGACCAGCGTTCCTAGGGTTGGCATACGTCCCGAGAAACACCGCCACGCTCCGCCAGCCGCCCGCGTCCATGATCGATTTGATGTCTAGACCCATCTCCAGGGTATTCGTTGCGAACGCGTGCCGGCCGCAAGTGTGCGACGGCTTGTAAGAGATCCCTGCCCTGTCACATACCGCCGCGATCCGCTCGTTAACTGCATGGCGGTTCTTGTATCGAAATACCCGATCATGCGGTGCTGCACCCTCCGCAAGCTCGTACAGGCGGGCCATTAACTGATCCGGCAGAAACCTGGTGGAATTGCGATCCGTCTTCGTCTTAACGAGCAGGACGGTCCTCCCCGGAAGATCTACATCCCTCCACACGACTGAGACCGCTTCAGAGACCCTGGCTCCGGTTTCGCTCATGAAAAGAACAAGCGCGGCAAGGTGGGGGAGCCCGTCCTCTGCGCATTGCCGAACGAATGCGTGAAGCCATGCCTGAGTAGCGGCCTTCTTTCGCTTAGGTCGTTCTTGCTTGAAATTCTTGATGCTGATGGTTGGCCCCCATCCACGATCGTAGGCATGGTGGCAAACTGCTCGGACGGGCGTGACGACACAGCGATTGCGTGTGGCGTTGGAGTGCTCCGGATAGAGCGCCTTTGCCAACTCCCGTACGTCGAAAGGGTAGATCGCAGTTAGAGGTAGATGGCCGATCTTCGCTAAGATTGCGTCGAGATATTTCGCCTCTCCGCCATGCCTAATGTAGCTCTCGGCGGCTTCCGAGAACGCTCGTACGGACATCGTCCGGCTCTGTTCAACGGCACTCAAAGTCATGTTCATCGCATCAACTTTCCCTATGAGTGGAAGGTTCAAAGGTGCGGTCGGTTGTGCGAATAGCCAAAGCAAATCAATGGGTGTCAAAAGTACGGTGCGGGGATGCTATGTCATTGATATTTCGACGGCATTACACAGCGGCATGAAGTCCCACCGGCTACACTTAGGATATCCAAGCCCTCACAACTCTCCCGGATCTCGAAGGTCAGAGGGCAAGGGGCCTTGCAAGCAAAAAACCGAACAACGGAGGTCCCATTGTTCGGTGAGTTGAGTGCTGGACGCCGGAAATGGTGTCCACTTCCCGAGGTACAATCTGGACGTTAACTAGAGGTGAAAGGCTGACCCGAATACTTGAGTTCTTTCGCCATCTTTAGTCAGACTACGTTGCAGCTGACCATCGATCAGCAAGTGGTGGCAGCGGATCCACAGCTGAGCTTCTTCGAAAGGTTTGTGAACTGGTTATTCAGTGCGCCACCGAGCGTGGTCGCTCCAGCGATCAGCGCAACTGAGATAAGAGCCGCGATGAGTCCGTATTCGATCGCGGTAGCGCCCGATTCATCCTTCATAAAACGTGCAAAAACAGACATGCAATCCCCCGGTATTCGTGCCGTGGAACGGGTTGTCCCGGCGTGTCATGTTTCTACCTAGAGAACACATCCGTTCCGTTAATATGATTGGTTAAATTGTAGTTGTGTCGCGGTTTGAGATGCCTCGTGCTCGTTCGACACCTTTCCTTAAGTGTTAGTGCATCTCCGGCGGCGGATAGCTTCGACCGATCGAAACGAGATACTCAGTGATTTCCTCAAGGAGATGGTCGCGCTTACCGTAGGCATCCGTGATTTCGGATAGCTTCGGCATCACCTCCTCAAACTGGTCGTCTGGAAGGTCCGCATCGCCGATTAGGTAACCAACGCCTGCGATCCCCGTAATGTTGCAGCCGGTTGCGGCCACTTCCTCGACGAACGCGGGAATGTCTTCGGACTTCATTCTGTGCATCATCTTCTCCTTCGGTTTGTTACCGTAGCAGTGAAGGCAAGGATGATCGACTAGCAGTTCTGGCAGTGAGAGATCGACTGTACCCGCATGGAGAGCTACCATCGTTAAATGGTTGATTCTCGTTGCTGCGAGAATTACCCTTACCCCGAAGGCATTCCGGCCTTCCCCAAACTAGCCCGCTGCCCCTCAGGGTTTGCGGGCTCTTTTTCGATTATGTCGAGCTACGGTCCGACGGTAGTCGTGCCTTCCCTGCTGCGGTGAGTGTGTACACGATGCCCCCGTTCCGTCCCCGGCCGACTGTTGCAAGGCCGGTTTCCACAAGCGAAGCGATCGCCGTCGCGCCGACCCGCCGCAGGATGAAGTCTCCCTTACTGACATGCTTGTAGCGGGCAAGGATTTTGAGAGCTTCATGAACCTGGTAATCCAGTGGCATTGGTTTCAAGGATGCGGGCACCTGATACTGTTGGTTCTCAACGGCCAGCTGTCTTTCTAGTCGGCATCGATGGTGTCACGAAAAATACTGAGATCTTGCGGCTTCCGCATCGGGGACAACGCAAACGCTCGGACACTCTATCGATCGGAAAGTCGCGGCCGCGAGTTGCGACCAAGGTCGTCATGTCGAGGTTGTACTTCCAGTCGCATTTCCGGCTGCTGCTGCCAGTATCGACAAGGCCATGACGGCAGGCGGCAGAGAGCTGCCAACCTTGATTGAATGCGTCGCCTATGGTTCCGATCTCGCTCATGACGGCGAACCTAAATCGGTCGCGTAAAAAGAACAAGGCAAGAACAAACTTAATATGGGCTATCGGCGGCTGTCTCAGGAAAGAGTGTGCCGGGGGCGCTCCCATGAGGACGGTGCGGCGCGCCGACCCCTGTAGGTGCGAGGAGGTGGTAAGGCCTCGTGGGATTGCGCCAGCACTTCCAGCCAGGCAGCAAGCCCAACGGGAACCTCTTCAGTGCCCGCTTCAAGCGCCTCTATCCAAGACAGATCACATTCCAGCAGAGAGGCGATGTTGATCGGGGTCCAACGTATAACGCGTAGGCATTCCCTGAAACGGTCAGGCGACATTACCCAAACCTCGGCAGTGGTGGTTACGCATTGTCCTAAGGCAGACAAGCCTGACACGATTTTGGCGCACGTCAAGTATGCACGAGATTACTGCCCGCTGAGAGCGGTCTAGAGTGTGAGGGCGTTGCTGGAGAGAGGGTATCGGCCCCCTGGCTCGACGGCCCTTCCGGTTGCGCCCCGAGTTCAGCGGTCACTTGCCTGAATTTATGTCCTCAAGGTCTGGACACTTTTCGAAAAACCATAACGATCGCGTGGCGTCACCAAGTGTCCAGACGCTCGCTAACCCCATTGTATTCATTGATTTTAGGTGCGCCGGCATGGGGCACCACTCGCTCGTAAGAGCGTTGATTTTGCATCCCTTCTGGAAATATCCCCCACCTGCATTCCGGCGCGAAAAGTACTGTCTCGATTGACGTCAAGCTGTCTCGAACGTGAATGAACGCGCTGTTTCACTCGTCAAATCGAGCTAGCCTGAGCTTGCCCTTGCCAGCGTCCAGTAGGCATCTCTGCCTGTTTCCACTGCGTCGAAACCGATACCGGACCTTTCATTCCGCTTTGGTTCGCCTATCCCACCGTTTCTCAGGCCGCAGCAGCAAGCATCGCCTTCGCGGAAGCCGGGATGGCGAGGTGTTCGAAGCTTGGCTTGGCGAGCAGGTAGCCCTGGATGAGGGACACGCCCAAATCCCGCAGGGCCGACATTTCGCCGACGGTTTCGACGCCTTCGCAGAGCGGCACGATGTTGAGTTCTTCGAGCATCCGCAACGTGTGCTTGACGATGGTGCGCCGGACCGGATCGGTGTCGATCCCTCTGATCATGTCCATATCCAGCTTGACGATATCGGGCTGGAAATGACTGAGGAGGCCGAGGCCGGAGTGGCCTGAACCGAAGTCGTCGATCGCAGTTTTAAAGCCCATATCCCGGTATGTCCGCAGGATGTGAAGGATGTGCTTGGTATCCAACTCCTCGTTCTCGGTGAACTCGAAGATGATGCGATCAAGCGGAAAACCCGTCTTCATGGCCGTGGCAAGCGTCAGGCGGATACACGCCCGCGGTTCGTAGACGGCGTTCGGCATGAAGTTGATCGACAGTTTCACGTCGTCAGCGGGGTCGTAGAGCTGCGCGGCAAGTTCGATCGCCTTGACCCGGCACTGCTGATCGAACGCATAGCGGTTGTCGGCCTGCACCTGCGATAGAACTGACCCGGCGCCTTCTCCGTTTGGACCGCGAACAAGCGCTTCGTGGGCGAAAACCTTGCCTGTTGCGATGTCGACGATCGGCTGGAATGCCATCGAGAACGGTAGTTCGAATGCTGCGCCGTCGCGGCAGCCTTGGCAACTCGTCGTCATTGTGGAAAAATCTCCGTTTGCATCAGACTTAAGGCTCATCGATTAAACTTCCGTTTCCCGCATGCGTAGGAACCGAAGCGCTTTTCTTGCGTCACACACCCCGCAGTGATATGCGGGCGGTGCCGTTTTGCGGCCTCCCGCACCCAACTCTGGATCCGGCAGCCTCTTCAATCGCGTGCGGCTCTTGAACGAAACTGTTTGAAGGTCGCAGACCGGGGGTATCCCGAAGACGCAGGAAGCGTATCGCAAGAATGACACCAGCCATTGTCGAGGGCCGCGCGTGCGGAACCTGCACCCTTTGCTGCCGGTTGCCGGACATTGATGATCTGGACAAGCCTGCCGACGAGTGGTGCAGGCACTGCGTTGCCGGACAAGGCTGTTCCATCTACCAGGATCGACCGATGCTTTGCCGCGACTTCGTCTGTCATTGGCTAACGCGCGAAGGACTGGGCGACGAGTGGGCTCCTCAAAGATCCCACCTGATGGTCTATGGGGAAGGACAGCAGATTACGGTCCTTGCCGATCCCGACTATCCCGATCTGTGGCGTCATCCGCCCTATATGCCGCAGTTCAAGGCATGGGCATCCAACGCTGAAGCACGCGGCGGCTATGTTATCGTCTTCTGGCGCGACGAGGTTCTAAAAATATAAGGCCGAAGCATCCGTGGATGCTCCGGCCAGAGGTTTGCGTAACGGTGCCAGCGGATCAGCCGACCTGCGGCATGTCGCGCAGCAGCTTGTCGAGCGTGACAGGGTAATCCCGGATACGTACGCCGGTTGCGTTGTGCACGGCGTTGGAAAGCGCTGCCGCCACACCGCAAAGGCCGAGTTCGCCAACACCCTTTGCCTTCATCGGCGAAGTGGTCGGATCCGTCTCATCGAGAAAGATGACATCCTGATGCGGAATATCGGCATGGACAGGAACTTCGTAGCCGGCGAGATCATGGTTGACGAAGAAGCCGCGACGCTTGTCGACGGCCAGTTCTTCCATGAAGGCGCCGCCGACGCCCATCGTCATCGCACCGATGACCTGGCTGCGGGCCGTGATCGGGTTGAGAATGCGCCCTGCTGCACAGACGCTCAGCATGCGCCGAACTCGGATTTCAGCCGTGTACATGTCGACGCCGACCTCGACGAAATGGGCACCGAATGTCGATTGCTGCATCTCTTCTGCAAGATCGCCATACTCGATCGTATCTTCCGCAACGACACCATCCTTGCCAGCTGCCTCAGCGAGAGCAATGCTGCGGTTGCCGGAACGGATCTGGCCGTCGGCAAACGTGACATCTGCGGAGTTGAAACCGACCTTTTGCGAGATCGCATCCCGCAGCGCCACGCATGCGGCGTAGACGCCGGCGGTGGAGCTGTTTCCGCCCCACTGTCCGCCCGATCCCGACGACGCCGGGAAGCGGGAATCGCCTAGTTCTACGGCAACCTTGTCGATCGTTACGCCCATCATTTCGGCCGCGGTCTGGGCGATGATCGTGTAGCTACCCGTACCGATATCCGTCATGTCGGTTTCGACAGTCACGACGCCTTCGGAATCGAGCCGCACGCGGGCGCCAGACTTCATGTTCATGTTGTTGCGGAACGCTGCCGCAACACCCATGCCAACCATCCAGCGTCCGTCCTTGACGCGACCCGTCTCGGCGTTGCGCTTGTCCCAGCCGAAGGTTTCAGCACCCCGGCGAAGACATTCGACCAGCTGACGGTGCGAGAACTTCCGTTCAGGCTTTTCCGGATCAACCTGCGTGTCGTTGATGATCCGCAATTCGACGGGGTCGAGGTTGAGCTGCTCGGCCAGTTCGTCCATGGCGATTTCAAGCGCCATGAGACCAGGCGCTTCGCCCGGTGCGCGCATCGCATTGCCCTCTGGCAGATCAAGCGCCGCAAGCCGCATCGACGTCATCCGGTTTTCGCCGGCGTAGAGAAGACGAGTCTGCGCCACGGCTGTTTCCAGGCTGCCGCCCGGCAGATTGCCGTTCCAGCTTTCGTGAGCAATCGCGGTTATCTTGCCTTCCTGCGTGGTGCCGATGCGGATACGCTGGATCGTTGCCGGGCGGTGCGTCGTGTTGTTCATCACGAAGGGACGCGGAAGCGCAAGCTTGACGGGGCGTCCCGCCGCTTTCGCACCAAGCGCTGCAAGCACCGCATCCGACCGGAGGAAAAGCTTTGAGCCGAAACCACCGCCGACAAACGGCGACATGATATGGACTTTCTCCGGATCGATGCCGAGCGTGATCGCCATTTCTGACTTGTTCCAGGCAATCATCTGGTTCGAGGTCCAGACCGTAACTTCGTCGCCGTCCCACATGGCAAGAGACGAATGCGGCTCCATCATCGCATGTGACTGGTCGGGTGTCGTGTAGGTCTGGTCGAACTTGACCGCTGCCTCGGCGAACGCCTTGTCGAAGTTGCCGGCAGAGGTGTCTGCGTCTTCACCTTCGGAGCCCTCCGGCTTCTTGGCCGTGTCCTTCGCTGCTTCCAGATCGTAGGAACCGGGAGCGCGAACGTAATCCACCTTGATGAGGCTCGCTGCGGCGCGAGCCTGCTCAAAGGTTTCAGCGACGACGACGGCGATGGCCTGGTGATAATGCGAGATCTCGGGGCCACCGAGAAGCTTGGCCGCATTCATCTTGCCCTTGGAGAGCTTGCCAGCCGTTTCAGCCGTGACGACAGCCAGAACGCCCGGAGCGTTGCGGGCCGCCTGGATATCCATCGAGCTGATCCGACCCTTTGCGATGCCGGCGCCTACGGGATAGCCGTAGGCAACATTGAGGTTGGCGTGGTTCCATTCATAGGCATAGGTCGCCGTGCCGGTGACCTTTTTAGGGCCGTCGATACGCTTGATGTGCTGGCCGACCACCTTCATCTGGTCGATGGGATTGGTCGTGGCGGGACGATCGAATAGCATGGCTTACCCCTTGGTTTCTTCAAGGATGCCGGCGAGCGTGCGCTCCGCCAGTGTCACCTTGAACGAATTTTCTTCGGTTGGCTTTGCGCCTGCAAAGACCTTGGCCATCACGGCCTTGGACCCCTGCGGCAAGTCGGCTTCCGCCTCTTCGACGCGCCATGGTTTGGGAGCCACACCGCCGACCGCAACGCGACCGGTGCCATCCGGCTGGATGATCGCGGCAACCGACACAAGAGCGAACGCATAGGACGCACGGTCTCTCACCTTGCGATACACGTGCTTCCCACCCACAGGTGCCGGCAGCGTAACGGCCGTGATGATCTCGCCGCGCTCAAGCGTGGTTTCGATCTCGGGCGTATCGCCGGGCAGTTTATGGAAGTCGGCAATCGGGATCGCGCGTGTTGCGCCATCGGGCTTGACCGTCTCAACGGTTGCATCGAGGGCACGCATGGCGATTGCCATGTCGCCGGGGTGGGTGGCGATGCAGGCATCGCTGACGCCGATCACGCCCAGCTGGCGGGTCACGCCGCCGATGGCGGAACAGCCGCTACCGGGCTTTCGCTTGTTGCAAGGCTGGGCGGTGTCGTAGAAGTAAGGACAGCGCGTCCGCTGCAACAGGTTGCCGGCCGTCGTTGCCTTGTTGCGGAGCTGACCCGATGCGCCTGCGAGAAGTGCGCGCGAAAGCACGCCGTAGTCGCGGCGGATGCGCTCGTCCGAGGCGAGATCCGTATTGCGCACGAGCGCTCCGATCCGGACGCCGCCATCTTCGCTCTGTTCGATCTTGTCGAGGTCGAGACCGTTGACGTCGATGAGATGAGTCGGTGATTCGATCTCTAGCTTCATCAGGTCAAGGAGGTTGGTGCCTCCCGCGATGAACTTGGCGTTCTGGTTGTTGGCGGCCTTGGACGCAGCTTCAGCCGGTGATGCGGCGCGTTCATAAGTAAACTGTTTCATGCCTGCCTCCCCGAAACTTCCGTGATAGCCGCAACAATGTTCGGGTAGGCCCCGCATCGACAGATATTGCCGCTCATACGTTCGCGGATTTCCATCTCGGAAACCTGAGTGGGGGCGGTCAGGTCTTCCGTTACATGGCTCGGAATGCCGGCCTTGATTTCTTCAAGAACGGCGACGGAGGAACAGATTTGCCCAGGGGTGCAATAGCCGCACTGGAAGCCATCGTGCTTGACGAATGCCGTCTGCATCGGATGCATCTCGTCCGGTGTGCCAAGGCCTTCGATCGTGGTGATCTCGGAGCCCTCGTGCATGATGGCAAGCGACAGGCACGAATTGATGCGGCGACCATCGACCATGACAGTACAGGCGCCGCACTGGCCGTGATCGCAACCCTTCTTGGTGCCGGTCAGGTGCAGGTTCTCACGCAACGCGTCGAGCAGGGTCGTACGGTTGTCGAGATCGAGATCCTGGCGTGTGCCGTTGACGACAAAACCCACCCGCGACGTCGCCGTCCCCGGCCGGGGAGGCGGTGTTGCCGCCTGCGCATTTGCAGCTCTGTTGCTATTTGCCACGGCCACAGAGCCGGCAGCGGTTGCGACGAGAAGATCCCGTCGTGACATTTCAAACGAATTCGGACTCGACATGGGGGCTCCATCTTGACGACTACAGTTGACCCAATAACCACCAACTGCCCGAGTCTGTTCCGTCCCAAAGACCATTTCACCGGCGCCTTTTGTCACAGGCCATCACCGCGCTCGACGATTTATCGGCGCCGGCAACGCATGGTTAATGTTTGTTTTATATCCAAGGACGTTCGTGTCCCAGATTTGTTCATATGGTTTCATTGGTGGCAATGCGTCTCACAGGCCCGCAATTTCGCGAAACTGACAAGCTGGAAGCCCAGGCTTCCGAACTGCCGGATACCGGCCACTCTCACCCCATAAATCCGCCTGAGCCCCCGAATGCGGGGCAACAGGTGGCTTGCGACATCGTGTCGACAGTCCAGATGCAGGCCCACGAGATCGAGGCGCTGCCGGACTGGCAGAAGGCCTTCATGTTGGGCCCGACCGTTCGTTTCACCCGCACGCCGGAGAAAACCATCTCCAGGCGTGGGGCACCCTCCGGCCCGGAAGCGGAGGGCGAAGCCGTCGCTTCCCACGCCGTCCCCGAGGCTGTCACTCCCTCTATGGCGGCGCCAGCCGTTCAGGAGATTTCCGAGATTACTTTCACCCAAAGACATGACGGCGACGCGCTGTCAACCTCTATCGGCAGCTTCCTGTCGCCTGAACCCGGCGCCCGCAATCTCGTCGGCACTCTCGATCAGGCGCTGAGGGAACGCCGGGCCACGTTTGCCAGGGAAACCGTTGAACCGGTGCTGGTCGCAGTTGCGCCGCCGCAGCCTGAAGCAGTGATTGATGCTCCCGTGATTAGCACTGAAAGACAGTCTCCGATCGCCAACCTGCCGGATCATCTGTTCTTCGAGGTGATGAGCCTTGGAGAGGCCACCGGCGAAGAGTTCGCGCTGACCCCGCCTCCCCCTCCAAAGGTCGAGCAGAGACCTGTGTTCGTTGCTCAGCGTCCGCTCCCGACCTATCCGAAACAGCCGGTCCGGCCCGAACCTGTGCGGGTTGCCCTGAGGGCGCCGGTCATTCGCCAGCCGATCGAGACCCTGACCAAACGTCTGGTTGAAGAAATTCCGGTGGGGCCGTCGCCGCTTGATCTCTATCGTTCGATCACGTTGCGCCAGTCCGGCCACGATGCTGCGCCAAATCCGGTGGTGCCTCCAGTGCAGGATGCGCCCGTCATCGCTGCTCCGGTCATTCCTGAGCCTGTCATTCCTGAGCCTGTTATCGTTGCGCCCGTCATCGCTGAGACCGTCGTCGAGGCCCCGGCGCCTGCGGTCGCTCCCGTTGTGCCAGTAAAGTCGACGCGGCAGGTTGTCATGGCGACCCGCGCGATCTCTCCGATCCGGCCGTTTAACACCGAACCGCTGCATGCGTCCGACGACTACGAGTTCCCGTCGATCGAATTGCTGCAGGCACCGGTGGACGACCAGATCAGCCCCGTCAGCCAGGAAAGCCTGGAACAGAGCGCCGGGCTTTTGGAAAGCGTGCTGGAGGATTTCGGCATCCGCGGCGAGATCATCGACGTTCGTCCCGGCCCTGTCGTGACGCTCTACGAATTCGCCCCGGCACCCGGCGTCAAATCCTCGCGCGTCATCGGTCTTTCGGACGATATCGCCCGCTCCATGTCAGCGCTTTCGGCCCGCGTGGCTGTCGTTCCCGGTCGCAACGTGATCGGTATCGAACTGCCAAATCCCGTGCGCGAAACCGTCTACCTGCGTGAGCTGATCGAAAGCGGCACCTATGCGGGTACCGGCTTCAGGCTTCCGCTTTGCCTTGGCAAAACGATCGGCGGAGAACCCGTCGTCGCCGAGCTTGCGAAGATGCCGCACCTGCTCGTCGCCGGCACGACCGGTTCAGGCAAGTCGGTCGCGGTCAACACGATGATCCTATCGCTGATCTACCGTCTGCGGCCGGACCAGTGCAGGCTGATCATGGTCGATCCGAAGATGCTCGAATTGTCGGCCTATGACGGTATCCCGCATCTGCTCACCCCTGTCGTGACCGACCCCAAGAAAGCGGTTCTGGCGCTGAAATGGGCCGTGCGCGAAATGGAAGACCGCTATCGCAAGATGTCGCGTCTCGGCGTTCGCAATATCGACGGCTTCAACGCTCGTGTGGCGGCCGCGTCCGCATCCGGCGAGGTCATCTCGATCAGCGTCCAGGTCGGTTTCGACCGTCAGACCGGCGAGCCGATCAACGAGCAGCAGGACATGGACCTGACGCCGTTGCCGTATATCGTCGTCATCGTCGACGAGATGGCCGACCTGATGATGGTGGCCGGCAAGGAGATCGAAGGTGCGATCCAGCGGCTTGCGCAGATGGCGCGTGCTGCCGGCATCCACCTGATCATGGCGACGCAGCGGCCTTCGGTCGACGTCATCACCGGTACGATCAAGGCGAACTTCCCGACCCGTATCTCCTTCCAGGTGACGTCCAAGATCGACAGCCGTACGATCCTTGGCGAACAGGGTGCTGAAAACCTGCTCGGTCAGGGCGACATGCTGCATATGGTGGGCGGCGGACGCATTGCTCGCGTTCACGGTCCCTTCGTGTCGGACCAGGAAGTCGAGCGCATCGTTGCGCATCTGAAGACGCAAGGCCAGCCGCTCTATCTCGGCAGCGTCACGGAAGACGAAGAGGGTGAAGAGGTCGAGGAGGAAGACCAGGCGGTCTTCGACAGGTCCGCGATCAGCGAGGAAGACCGGGACGAGATGTACGAGCAGGCGATCAAGGTCGTCATGCGCGACAAGAAGTGCTCGACCTCCTACATCCAGCGCCGCCTATCGATCGGCTACAACAGGGCCGCATCGCTTGTCGAACGCATGGAGAAGGATGGGCTGGTCGGCCCGGCCAACCATGTGGGCAAACGAGAGATACTCGACCAGCGCGGTCAGCCGACCGTGGCCGAGGAGCCTGAACAGTAATAGCTCAAAGATATGGCCGGGATTTCCCGGCCATATTGTTTTCGAAACGCTTAGTGGTGTTTTGTTCTGAAGAACCGCAGAACGATCCAGGTGGCAAGACCGCTGGCGAGACCCGAAAGCAAGGTTCCCCAAATGATGTCGGCCACGGAAAGCAGCGTCGACCAGTTCTTCATGACCGCATGGTTGGTGAGATCGTAGGTCATGTACGACATAAACCCGATCGCTGCTCCCTGCCGCACCGCTGCTCCGACACCGCCTGCAATCAGGGCCGGACGCACTGCCATCAGCGTCAGTCCGCCGATGTAGAGAAGGTAGAAGATCACGGCAGGCGCGAGACGGAAACTCGGCAGAAGCATGTCGCCCATGACCGGCCGGTAAAGCAGGCTTGTCATCGTGCTGAGCCAGACGGAGTCTATCGCGCCGAACACGATGAACGTGGTGATGTAGGCAAGAGCCAGCGTCTTCAGCGAGATCTTCGCCATGGGTTCGTTCCCTCTTTCTGTGTCAGTCGATGCGGGACCAGTTGACGGCACGGCAAAGAATACCGCCAGCAACGCAGCCTTTTGTCGTCATCTTCTTTTCCGCGACAACGACCGTGATCTTGAACGTCATGTTGCGTTGTGGATCAAAGGCGGTACCGGAATAGGATCCGTCAGCTGTTCGGTCGATCCTCATGACCAGCTTGTCGCCGGCCTTCTCGCTTCCCGATCCGGGCTTGATCCATGTGTTGGTGGCGCAGATCTGGGCGCCGCAAGGCGCGATCTCGACCTTGGCATTGCCGTCGCCACGAGCCCAGTTGCCGTCCAGATCGGCGGCAAGAAGCGGCCCTGCCGACAGTGACAAGAGTGCTGCGACAGCACCGCCTCGCAAACCCAGATTACGCATGTTCAATCGTATAGAAGCCAACATTGATCGCTTCCTCCTCGAAGCCAGCCTCGCAATAGCAAAGGTAGTAGTCCCACAACCTACGGAAACGGCTGTCGAAACCGAGTTCCGCAATCTTCGGCCAGGCGGCGTGAAACCGCGTCCGCCACTCGGCCAGCGTCCGCGCATAGGACGCGCCAAAATGTTCGATGTCGCTGACGACAAGCCCGGATTTCTCAACGGCTGCCGTGAACGCGCTGTCCGAGGGAAGAAACCCTCCCGGAAACACGTATTTCTGGATGAAATCCGGATTGCGCCGATAGGAATCGAAGCGGTCCTCGTTGATCGAGATCACCTGCAAAACCGCACGGCCACCGGGCTTCAAACAGCGACGGATGGTGTCGAAATAAGCTGGCCAATAGGCCTCTCCGACCGCTTCGAACATCTCGATCGAGACGATCCGGTCGAATTGCCCTGATGTATCGCGGTAGTCCTGCAGTCGTAGATCGATCTGCCCCTCCACACCGGCCTGCCGGATGCGCTCGTTTGCAAAGGCCAGCTGCGAAGGAGAAAGAGTAAGGCCGGTGACCCGGGCATTGACGTTCTGTGCGAGGTCCAAGGCAAGAGCGCCCCAGCCGCAGCCGATCTCGAGCACGCTGTCGCCTTGGCTCATGGCGAGCTTTTCGCGGATACGCTCGAGTTTCTGACGCTGGGCATCTTCGAGAGACTGTCCCTGATGCTCGTAGAGCGCCGAGGAATAGAACATCGAAGGGTCTAGCCACTCAGCGTAGAACTCGTTGCCGAGATCGTAATGGGCCTCGATATTGCGTTTGCTGCCGCGCTTGGTATTGGCGTTGAGAAGATGCGACAGGCGAACCGCGATCCGGCCGAGATAGCCCCCATGGGTCGCAAGCGTCAGCCCATGCCGATTGCGTGCCGCAAACCGGATCACATTGGTAAGATCAGGTGTCGTCCATTCCTGCTTGAGATATCCTTCTGCAAAGCCGATGTCGCCCGCATGCAGAACGCGGCTCAGCATCCGCCAGCGCTTGATGACGATAACGGCGTCCGGCCCTTTTTCCGGCCCGGCCATCTCTATGGTGCGACCGGAAGGCAGCACAACGCGAATGGAACCGTAGCGGATACCGCTCAGCAGCCGGTTCACGACGCGCGCGCCGAAGCCGGCAACGCCAGCTCCGGGTGTGCGATCGGTCGTTACGGAGGTGAATTCGTCAGATTGGCTCATGGATTTCCACTTTGCGTAGGGGAACAGCAGGAGTGACGGAGACGGGGTTTTCCGGTGGCTTTGGACGCTTGCGCAAACGCACGCCCTTGAGCCAGATTTTCAGTGCCTCCCAATGGATGCCGCCGACGACCCGGAGCGTCAGGAAGGGAATGGCGAAGAAGGCCTTCAGAAGCGCCCGGTCTGTCAGATCACGGCGGTGCGCGAGATGACGGGCAGTCAGCATCGGCCCCTCGGCATCGAATGTATCGATCTTGATCGACAGCCGTTCGGACGGCGGCGTCACGCGAAAGGTATAGCGCTGGTCCATGTCCATGAACGGCGAGACATAAAATGCCTTGTCGCAGTGCTGGACGATCTCGCCGCCGACACGATTATCGGCCGGGATGAGGTAGCCATGGCGTTCCCCGAATGTGTTGTCCACTTCCCACAGGATCGCCTTCACCTCGCCGTCGCGTCCGTAGCAGAAGAAGATGCTGAGCGGATTGAAGGCCCAGCCGAGGATTCTCGGCATGGTGAGAAGCTTGATCGCCCCGCCATCCGGCTCCAGCCCGGCTTCGCGCATCAACTGCTCGATCTGGCCCCGAAGATCGGTTCCCGAGCGGTCGCCGCGATCTTTCCGACGAAACGAAAAGAGATTGAACCGATCGACCGAAAACAGTTTCAGACCACGATCGAGCGCGTCGAGCTCATCGAGATCGATCAGCAGCGAATAGATCCTGTAGGCCAGCCGATGCTCTTTCGGCCGCATGCGTGCATGCGTGACATGACCGGGATAAAGCGCCGACCGAAACGAAGCCGTCATGCCGTGACCTCGATCGGAACGGTAGCGCCGAGCGGCCGGCGCACGATGCGGGCGCTTTCCTCCGCGACCTTCCAGGGACGCCGCGTACCGCCAAGGTCTTCGGCAACCGCGAGGCCTGCCTGAAGGCCGTCCTCATGAAAGCCCGAGCCGAAGTGGGCGCCGCAGAACCATGTGTTGCGCACACCCTGAAGCGACCAGATTTCCCGTTGTGCCCGTTCGGTTGCCATGTCGAAGATCGGATGCTCGTAGATCTCGCGCCGAATGACGGCGTCCTCGCGGGGCTGACGTGGGGGATTGAGTGTCACAAAGGTCGGCGGCGCATCGCCAAGCGGCTGCAGCTTGTTCATCCAGTAGGTGATGGCAGGCTGGACCTGCGCCTCGCCGGTCTTTGCCGAATAATTCCAGCTGGACCATGCGCCCTTGCGCTTCGGCATGAAGCTCTGGTCGCTGTGCAGAATCGCCTCGTTGCGGGAATAGCGGAAGGCACCCAGAATGCGTGTCTCGTGGTCATCAGCGTCCGACAGAAGACGACGTGCCTGATCTGCGTGGGTGGCGATCACCACCTCGTCGAATGCCTGCCATCCGTCCGGTCCGGTAGAAATTTCAACACCGCCACCGGTTCGCCTGATCGCCTGGACGGGTGTCGACAGGCGAATGCGATCGCGAAAGTCAGCTGTCAGGCGATCCACATATTCCCGGCTTCCGCCCGTCACCGTGCGCCAGATCGGACGGTTCCAGAGTTCGAGCAGCCCGTGATTGCCGCAGAAGCGGACGAAGTTGACCGCGGGATACTCACCCACCTTACCCGCGGGCATCGACCAGATCGCAGCCGCCATCGGGTAGAGATGGTCGTCGCGGAACGCCCGGCCGTAGTGATGCCGGTCGAGGTAGTCATCGAGTGACAAACCGCCCATCGTCGACAGGTCACGCGGCGCATTGCGGTAGAAGCGGACGAGATCGCGCATCATCGACCAGAAGCGTGGGCTGACGATGTTGGACTTCTGGGCGAACAGTCCGAACCCTGTGCCACCAGAATATTCGAAACCGCCATCGTCGAGAGAGACGGCGAAGGACATGCTGGAGGCCGTGGTTGGAACATCCAAATGACGGAACAACGCCGTCAGATTAGGATAGGTCACCTCGTTATAGACGATGAAGCCGGTGTCGACGGAAACGGTTCTTCCCGATGCGTCGAAATCCACGGTATGGCTGTGGCCGCCGATACGATCGGCTGCCTCGAACATGGTAACATCGTGGGCCTTGGCCAGAAGCCATGCAGCGGACATGCCGGATATTCCACTCCCGACAACTGCGATGCGTCGACGTCCCGAGGTCCTATGCGTCTCACGAAATGCCATACAATTCCCCCAGCTCCCAAAGCAATCGATCACCTGCCCTGTGGGCTCTGTAATCATTACGAGAGATTGAGATAGAGAGTTTCACGCAATATCACTTCTTTTTGCGACATTTTTTCCAAGTCCATGAAACTGATTGGCTATGTCAGCCGTAGAGGGACACAAAGAACGTGTCGGGCTTTCTACGTTCGAGGAGACCAATGGATTACATTCACCTCATTTTTCTGGCGATAGGCCTGTCGCTGGCCATGGCAATCTCCTGGGCCGTACAGCGCGCGACGGGTGCGAGCGGCTGGATAGACACGATCTGGTCGCTGGCCGTCGGCGTCGGCGGCGTGGCTGCGGCCTATCTGGCGGCCGGTCCCGTCGAGCGCCGCGTGACAGCAATCGTCATCGTTGCGGCCTGGTCGCTGAGGCTTGCCTTCCATATTGGCGCCCGCACGCGGCTCGGTGGCGAGGATCCCCGCTACGAAAAGCTTATCAAGGAATGGGGCGATCGCGCTTCCTTCCGCCTGTTCTATTTTCTCCAGATCCAGGCGGTCGCTGCCTTCATTCTTGTGCTTGCAGTCTACTGCGCCGCTTCGAACCCGACAGAATACCCGCAGGTGGGCGATCTTCTCGCGCTTGCCGTGGCAGCGATTGCCGTTATCGGCGAGATGGTAGCCGACGTTCAGCTCTCGAGATTCCGCAAGACGCCGGAAGCCAAGCGGGAAATCTGCCAGAAGGGGCTGTGGGCCTATTCCCGCCACCCTAACTATTTCTTCGAATGGCTGTTCTGGTGCAGCTGGCCGCTGATGGCGCTTCCGGCGCTGGGCTTTGCCGCGATCGCGCTTCTCGCACCGGTGATGATGTACTGGCTGCTGGTGCACGTCTCCGGCATTCCGCCGCTTGAGGAACACATGCTGAAATCCCGGGGTGACCAGTTCCGTGCTGTCCAGGCACGCGTCAACGCATTTTTCCCCGGTCCGCGTCGATCCAAACTCTCAACACAATAAGGGAACGCCACGATGAACATGCTGGCCTTTGCCATCAATACGGCTGAACGAGCACCCTTAAGCGATGGCGTGACGCTTGCCGGGATCGACTTTCTATGCGGTCGCACCAAGCGGAAGCTGGCCTCCACGCCGGCAACCGCCGAGGACGCGTTCGCAAGGTCGATGGCCGACTTTCCGATCGCCACCCATACGGATGATGCCAACCGCCAGCATTACGAACTCCCGCCAGAGTTCTTCAGCCTCGCTCTCGGTCCACAGCGGAAATACTCCTGCGCATTGTATCTGGCTGACGATACCACGCTTGCGGAAGCGGAATCCTACGCGCTGGCCGAGACCGTGCGACACGCGGAACTGAGTGATGGAATGGACATTCTCGAGCTCGGCTGCGGCTGGGGTTCGCTGTCGCTCTACATGGCCCAGCATTTTCCCAATGCCCGGATCACCTCCGTCTCCAACTCGGCCCCGCAGCGTGAGCACATCCTCAGCGAAATCGAGCGGCTGAAGCTCGACAACCTCACCGTCATCACCGCCGACATGAACGACTTTTCGACGGATGAGACCTACGACCGGGTCGTTTCGGTGGAAATGTTCGAACACATGTCGAACTGGCGAGGCCTTATGGAGCGCACAAGAGGCTGGCTGAAGCCCGACGGAAAGCTGTTCCTGCACGTGTTCACCCACAAGGATCGGTCCTACCGGTTCGAGCACGACAACCCAGCTGACTGGATTGCCCACCATTTCTTCACCGGCGGCATCATGCCCGCGCACGACCTGCCGCGGCGTTTCGATGATATTTTCACCGTCGAACAAGACTGGCGCTGGTCGGGTCTCAACTATCGCCGCACCGCGATGCACTGGCTTGAAAATTTCGATCGCGAGATCGGGCAGATCCAACCAATTTTGAAGGACGTCTATGGGAAGAACGCCTGCCTCTGGCAGCGTCGCTGGCGTCTGTTCTTCCTTGCCACTGCCGGATTGTTCGGCCATGACAAGGGAGAGGTCTGGGGCGTCGGGCATTACCTGATGACACCCAAGCGGTAACATCTGCCGGGGGGTCGCGTTTGCGCACATCAAAGGTCATCCACATCGTCAGCTGCCATGCGGAGGGCGAAGTCGGGGATGTCATCGTCGGCGGTGTACTCCCGCCGCCGGGCGATACACTCTGGGACCAGTCCCGCTTCATCGCCCGTGACGAGACGCTGCGCAACTTCGTGCTGAACGAGCCCCGTGGCGGTGTCTTCCGGCACGTGAACCTGCTGGTGCCGCCGAAGGATCCGCGCGCCCAGATGGGCTGGATCATCATGGAGCCCGCCGACACGCCACCGATGTCCGGCTCCAACTCCATCTGTGTTGCGACCGTACTGCTCGACACCGGCATCATTCCCATGACCGAGCCGGTGACACGCATGACGCTCGAAGCGCCAGGCGGCCTGGTCGAGGTCACAGCGGAATGCCGCGACGGCAAGGCCGAACGGATTACGGTGCGCAACGTGCCATCCTTTACGGACAAGCTCGCAGTGTCGCTGGAAGTGGCCGGCTTCGGAACACTGACGGTTGACACAGCCTATGGCGGCGACAGTTTCGTCATCGTCGATGCGGCTTCACTGGGGTTCGAGGTGAAACCCGACGAGGCACGCGAGATTGCAGAAGCGGGCGTGAAGATTACCGCGGCCGCCAACGAGCAGATCGGCTTTACCCATCCGGACAATGCCGGCTGGGACCACATTTCCTTCTGCCAGATTGCAACTCCCCTCACCCGGGAAAACGGCGTGCTGAGCGGTGCAAACGCCGTCGTCATCCAGCCCGGCAAGATCGACAGGTCACCCACCGGCACGGGCTGCTCGGCGCGTATGGCGGTTCTCTACGCCCGCGGCGAAATGGCGATCGGCGAGACCTATATCGGACGCTCGATCATCGGTTCGGAATTCCACTGCCGTATCGATTCGACGACGCGTGTCGGTGATCGCGAGGCAATCTACCCGCTGATCTCCGGCCGCGCCTGGATTACCGGCACGCATCAGCTGATGCTCGATCCGTCCGATCCGTGGCCGGGCGGCTATCGTCTGTCGGATACCTGGCCGAAGCTCGGAGCGTGACGCCGCGTCAAAACACGACCGGATGGGTTTTACCGGTCTGGACGTTGACGAACCCCTGCGGTGCATAATCGCTCGGGGCGACCAGCACCCAGCGCCAGGGAGCGCAGGTCAGCGTCGCAAAGGCGAGACGCTCCGGGAAGCCGGCGGACCAGCGCGGATGGAAACTCGGCTCGAACATCCACTCGACCTTTTCGCCCTCGGCATAGAGCGCCTGCATCTCCTCGTGCAGCGCTTCCGCCGACCGGCAGCTCATCAGCCCCGCCACCTCGTAGCGAACCCGTGCAACGACGTTTCCATCGCGGACCAATGCCCATCCACCGTCATTGGCGGCGACGGCGTTGACGGCGGTGGCCATGGCCTCATCCGACGATCCGACGCACCAGATATTGTGCTTGTCATGCGCCATGGAGCAGGCAAGCGCCGTGTCCGGCGTTCGTGGACCGCAGCCGAGCCAGAACATTTTCGACACCGCTCCCTTGCCCGAGAAGCGGTCGACGATCGAGAACTTGGTGATGTTGCGATCGGCATCGCGCTGGACGAGCCCATCTTCGACGGGAAGCTCGAAGGTCAGGAAATCATCGGTCCAGTGGAACGGTCGCAACACCGCAGCCGTCATCGTTTCGCGGCCGGGGTGAGCGGCGATCGCGAAATCCGCGGCCGTCAGCTCGCGGCCGATATTGATGGTCTTCGTTGCCCAGTCCGGCCAGTCGATTTTGGGCACCTCGGGCAGATAGCGCTTGCCCTCCGAGACCTGGATGCCATCGGCCCAGACCTTGGCGATCTCGAATTTTTCGACATCGGACAGAAGCACGATATCGGCATAACGTCCCGGCGCGATCGTACCGACCCAGGGCGTCAGGCGCATGTGACGGGCCGGGTTGATCGTCACGCATTGGATGGCGATCTCGGGCGCCAGGCCTGCCTTGATGGCGAGGCGAACATTGTAATCGGTGGCGCCGAGTGTCAGCGTATCGGAAGCGCTGCGATCGTCGGTCGTCAGCGCGATCTGCGACCAGTCCGCGAGGCCCTTCTCGAGAAGACCGGCGATGACCTCCGGCAGACTGTGCGGGCGCAGTTCCATGAAGAGGCCGAGGGTCAGCTTGTCCCAGAACTCCTCGACGGTCCAGGCTTCGTGATCGGAGGCAAGGCCGGCGGCGGCGAAAGCGTTGATGGTCGGAATGTCGCGAATGCCGGCCGCGTGACCTTCGACGACGCCGCGCTTCTCAAATGTTGCTCTGATCATGCCCCAGAGCCGGTCGTAGGAAGGGCTGGTTCTGTCCCACACGCCCGGCCAGTCCATCACCTCGTCGAGACCCGCAACCATCAGGCTTTCGGTCATGAACTGCTTCTGCTCGTCGTAGCCGAGATAGCCGCCACCGTGCTCATAACCTGTGGGCGGCACGGCCGAGCCGGGCAGCGGAAAGATCTTGAGCGGCGAACCGGCCGCGCGGGCCTTCAGCCAGAATTCAAGCGTCCTCGCGCCGTTGACGTTCGAAAACTCATGGCTTGCCTCACAGGTCCAGGTATTGCCGCGGGGAAGAACGAGTACTGCTTCCCATTCCGGTGTCAAATGCGAGCTTTCGATATGCTTGTGCACCTCTCCAAGCCCTGGAATGGCAGCCAGATCGGGTTCATGCACCCGGTGAGAGACGGTGCCCGGATAGGATCCCGCATCGCCGACATAGGCAATGCGGCGGCCCTTGATGATGATTTCCTGATCGGTGCGCCATATCCGGGTGCTGACATCAAGCAGCCGCCCTACCCGGAGCGATGTATCCGCCGGCAGCTTGCCAAGTGCGACGAGCGTCAGTTCCTGGCGAACCGCGATCTCGACATCAGAATCGAGGCCAATATCGCTGATGGCGGGAGTATCCAAGGCGCGTTCTCCTCAAGATGAAATCGTTGCGGATCAACCGGCCGCGCGCTGCAAGCGTCCGAAGAAGATCGCAGCACCGAGAGACATGATTGCGAGCGCAAACCAGGTCAGTGCGTAACTCAGATGGCTGTTGGGAAATTGGATGACGGTCAGGCCGCCGACCGGATAGCCACCCGGGTTCGACGTTGCGTCCGCATCGATGAAATAGGGCATGACGCCCTGAAGACCGCGCGACGCGCTGATCGCTGCGACATCGCGCGAATACCAACGCTCGTTGCCCGGATCGTTCTCCCGCAGGAAGCCGCCGCCGGGTTCGGAGAGGCGGACAAGACCTGTGACGGCGGCTTCGCCGACGGTCTGGCTTTCAACCCGGGTTGAGGGATCCCTGCGGTCAGGGGGCACGAAGCCGCGATTGATCAGGATCGTCCTGCCGTCTTCAAGCTTCAGAGGCGTCACGACCCAGTATCCGGGCCCTAGCTTCGTCACGGCCTGAACCAGCGCTTCCTTCGTGTGATCGAAGGACCCGGAGATGGCGACGTGGAGATATTCGATATCGTCAGGTGACTGGCCGGCTGCCGGAGGTGCCACCGGCGTTGCATGCACACGGGCGTCGACCCTTGCGATAAGATCGAGCTTCCAGAACAGGCGTTGCACCTGCCAGGATCCGAGCGCCACGAAAATCAGCGCCGCGAAGACCAGAAACGCCCGCATGGTATGGGAGCGAGAACGGGAAAGTGGCGCGGAATGACCCGCGCCACTTTGATTGGTGTCTGTCTCAACCGGTCTCATGACCGCCTCAAGGCATGTTCTTCATCATCTCCGGCGACATGACCATCATGTTTGCATTGAGATGGTGCATGACCCAGAGCGAGCCGGAGAGAGCGATGACCACGATGACGATCGTGAAGATCAGTGCCATCGCCGTCCAGCCGCCTTCGGACTTGGTGTTCATGTGCAGGAAGTAGATCATGTGCACGACGATCTGGATGACGCCGAAGATCATAACCAGAGCGCCGGTGACAGCCTTGTTGTCGAAGACGTCGCCCATCACAAGCCAGAATGGTATCGCCGTCAGGATCACCGACAGGATGAAGCCGGTCGTATAGCTTTTCAGCGAACCGTGGCTCGCCTCGTGCCCGTGGCTATGGGCGTGATGCGCTGCGTGCGCATCTTCGTGCGCGGGTGCTTTGTCGGTCATCCGAGGACTCCCATGAGGTAAACGACGGAGAAGACGCCGATCCAGATGACGTCGAGGAAGTGCCAGAACATCGAGAGGCACATCAGGCGACGGCGGTTTTCCGGGATCAGGCCATGCTTGGAAACCTGCACCATCAGCGTGACCAACCAGATGATACCGAAGGTGACGTGCAGACCGTGGGTTCCGACCAGCGTGAAGAACGCCGACAGGAACGCAGAGCGCTGCGGGCCGGCACCTTCGTGCAGGAGATGGCTGAATTCGTAAAGCTCGATGCCCAGGAAGGCGAGACCGAACACGCCGGTCACGCCCAGCCAGAACAGCGTCTCCGCCTTGGCGCCACGCTCCATCTGAAGCATCGCGAACCCGTAGGTGATCGACGAGAACAGCAGCATCGCGGTATTGAGCGCGACGAGCGGCAGGTCGAACAGATCCGCCGGCGATGGGCCGGCCGCATAATTGCGGCCGACGACAGCGTAGGTGGCGAACAGGATCGCGAAGATCAGGCAGTCGCTCATCAGGTAGAGCCAGAACCCAAGATTGGTGCTGTTCTCCGGATGATGATCTTCTTCCAGGTAGAATTGCGGGTTTTCCGCCGTCTCTGTTTTAGAAGCACTCATGGTTATCACACCTGCCTAGCGAGCAGTTCGGTCCGCTTGTTCTCTTCCGCGACAACGTCGTCCGCCGGAATGTAGTAGTCGCGGTTGTAGTTGAACGTATGGACGATCGACACAACGATGATGGCGATGAAGGACAGGGCAGCAAGCCACCACATGTACCAGATCAGGCCGAAGGCGAGTGCCACGCTGATGCCGGAGAGGATCGCGCCGGTGCCGGTGTTCTTCGGCATGTGGATCGGCTTGAAACCCTGAAGAGGACGCGCATAACCGCGGTTCTTCATGTCGTACCAGCTGTCGTGATCGTGGACCACCGGAGTGAAGGCGAAGTTGTAGTCCGGTGGCGGCGACGACGTCGACCATTCCAGAGTACGGCCGTGCCATGGGTCGCCCGTTTCGTCCCTCAGTTCATCACGCTTCCAGACGCTGACGCCGATCTGGATGATGAATGAGGCGATACCGATGGCAATCATACCTGCACCGCATGCTGCGATGATGAACCAGATCTGCAGCGACGGATCTTCGAACTGCGATACGCGGCGGGTGACGCCCATCAGGCCAAGAACGTAGAGCGGCATGAAGGCGAAGTAGAAGCCGACGAACCAGAACCAGAACGATACCTTGCCCCAGAATTGGTTCAGCTTGAAGCCGAACGCCTTCGGGAACCAGTAGTTGACGCCTGCGAGAAGGCCGAACAGCACGCCGCCGATGATGACGTTGTGGAAGTGGGCGATCAGGAACAGCGAGTTGTGGAGCACGAAGTCGGCAGGCGGAACAGCCAGCATGACGCCGGTCATACCACCGATGGCGAAGGTCACCATGAAGCCGACCGTCCAGAGCATCGGGACGTCGTAGCGAATACGACCGCGATACATCGTGAACAGCCAGTTGAACATCTTCGCGCCCGTCGGGATCGAGATGATCATCGTGGTGATGCCGAAGAAGGCGTTGACCGAAGCACCCGAACCCATCGTGAAGAAGTGGTGCAGCCACACGAGGTAGGACAGGATCATGATCACGCAGGTCGCGTAGACCATCGAGGCATAGCCGAACAGGCGCTTGCCGGAGAAGGTCGCAACGATTTCCGAGAAGATCCCGAACACCGGAAGGATCAGGATGTAGACTTCCGGGTGACCCCAGATCCAGATCAGGTTCACGTACATCATCGGGTTACCGCCGAGGTCGTTCGTGAAGAAGTTGGTGCCGACGTAACGGTCAAGCGACAGCAGCACGAGGGTTGCGGTCAGGATCGGGAACGAGGCAACGATCAGGATGTTGGTGCAGAGTGCCGTCCAGGTGAAGATCGGCATCTTCATGAAGGACATGCCGGGAGCACGCATCTTCACGATTGTCGCGATCAGGTTGATACCCGACAACGTCGTGCCGACGCCCGCCACCTGCAGACCCCAGATGTAATAATCGACCCCGACGCCCGGGCTGTAGTCAGCGCCCGACAGTGGTGGATAGGCCAGCCAGCCGGTACGTGCGAACTCGCCGATGAACAGCGAGATCATGATGATGATCGCACCGGCCGTCGTCATCCAGAACGAGAAGTTGTTCAGGAACGGGAACGAGACGTCACGCGCGCCGATCTGCAGCGGCACGATATAGTTCATGAAACCGGTAACGAAGGGCATCGCCACGAAGAAGATCATGATCACGCCATGGGCGGTGAAGATCTGGTCGTAGTGGTGAGAGTTGAGGTAACCCTCGTTGCCGTTGAAGGCGATGGCCTGCTGTACGCGCATCATGATGGCGTCGGCAAAGCCGCGGAACAGCATGATGATGGCCAGCACGATGTACATGATGCCGATTTTTTTGTGATCGACACTGCAAACCCAGTCGCGCCAGAATGGCCCCCAGAGCTTGAAGTAGGTCATGAGACCCACCACGCCGATGCCGCCCAGACACACGGCCGCAAACGTCACGATCAGGATCGGTTCGTGAAACGGCAGTGATTCGAAGGACAACCTTCCGAAGATAAACTTCAGGATGTCAGGATTGGAAAACATGGGACAACCCGTTAATTGTTGATCTGCGCAGGCGCCGGATCGGCGTCGCCATTGTTCGTGTCCGGCATCGAGTGGTTGCCGTGACCTTGCTCATTGTGCGGCTGTTCATCGCTCTTGGCAGGTGTGCCAGTCGCGGGGAAAGTCGCGGCGTTTGTACCTTCCGCATCTCCGATACGACGATTGTCATACTGAAGTTTCGCGCGGTTCTCGTGGCTCTCAGTGCCGGCACCACCCATCATGTCGATATGCATCATTTCGTTCATGCACATCTTGCCCGGTTCGGCACACATGTTGAGGATCGCGCTGTAGAGATCCTTGTCGGCCGCCGCAAAGTAGCGGATCGGCTCGCGCTCGGACGGCTTCTCAAGCTTCAGATAGGCATCGCGGTTGAGTGCGGTACCCTGCTGCTTGACCTTTGCGATCCAGCCGTCGAAGCCTTCGGCCGTGTAGCCGTGGAACTTGAAGCGCATGTGCGAGAACCCGGCACCGCTGTAGTTTGCCGAAAGCCCCTCGAACTCGCCTTCCTTGTTGATGACGGCGTGCAGTTTGGTCTGCATCCCCGGCATCGCGTAGATCTGGCCGGCGAGCGCCGGAATGTAGAACGAGTTCATCACCGAGCTCGAGGTGATCTCGAACGTGATCGGGCGATCGACCGGTGCGGCCATCTCGTTGACCGTGGCGATGCCGTATTCCGGATAGAAGAACAGCCACTTCCAGTCGAGCGCCACGACTTGAACCGTCAGAGGCCGCGTTTCGGCGGGAACCGGACGTTCCGCATCTAGGCGGTCGAGAGGACGATACGGGTCAAGACGGTGGGTGCTGATCCAGGTGATCGCACCGAGCGCGACAATGATCGCCAGCGGCGCGGCCCAGATAACCACTTCGAGCCGTGTCGAGTGATGCCATTCCGGATCGTATTTTGCTGTTGTGTTCGCATGACGATAGTGCCAGGCGAAGTAGAGCGTGAGAAACACGACCGGCACGATGATCAGCAGCATCAGAACGGTCGAGACGATAATCAGATCTGCCTGCTGCCTGGCGATATCGCCTGATGGCGACATCACGACGAGATTGCAGCCCGAAAGGGTGGCCAAAAGCGGCAGCAAAGCGATTTGGATGAGACGTTTCAACATTGGGAACATTGGTCTGCTCGAAACTTTCGATGTGTCCAGTCGGCCTAACGGAGCAAGCAACTGATCTCCATGAGGTGTTTCGTCGCAGTGCAATAACTTTTTCGCGCTGCAATGCAAGCGGGGTGTGTGGATTGATGATGGTCGTTGCAAAAACATCAACTCCGCCTCAATGTCCATCTGTTGCCATGGGTGCCTCAGAAAACACCAAAATCCGCCCAAAATATGCTTTTTGCGCGACGTCTTGATTGACAGCTGGTACGCCCGACATTCTCATGTGGAAACAGACGTGCAGGAGAACACATTCATGAGCCAACTTGCCAATCCTACATCCACAGAGATGGAACGGGATGCCCGGCAGATCCACGACGACAAGCCGGTCGAACCGAGCAATATTGCTATCGGGGTCGTCATCGGCAGAATGTCGGAATTTTTCGACTTCTTCGTGTACGGCCTCGCCTCGGTCCTGGTTTTCCCTCGCGTGGTCTTTCCGTTTGCCGGAGACCCGGTCACCGCCACGCTTTACTCGTTTGCGATCTTCTCGCTCGCGTTCATCGCGCGTCCTGTTGGCTCGGTGGTCTTCATGTGGGTCGACCGTACCTATGGACGCGGCACGAAGCTGACGATTGCCCTTCTCGTGCTCGGTGGCTCGACGGCCTCGATCGCCTTCCTGCCCGGCTATGAGACGATCGGATACTGGTCGCCGGCTCTGCTGGCGCTGTTCCGTCTCGGCCAGGGTTTTGCGCTGGGTGGAGCCTGGGACGGTCTTGCATCGCTGCTGGCACTGAATGCACCCCCGAACCGCCGCGGCCTTTACGCGATGATCCCGCAGCTCGGCGCGCCATTCGGGTTTGCGCTCGCGAGCGTCCTGTTCGGCTATTTCGTCTTCAATCTCTCCGACGCCGACTTCCTGAGCTGGGGCTGGCGCTATCCGTTCTTCGTCGCGTTTGCCATCAACGTTGTGGCCCTGTTTGCTCGTCTGCGCATTGTTGCATCGAAAGAGTTCGGCGATGCGCTCGAAGCGCACGAATTGCAGGCAAAGCCGGTTCTGGAAGTGCTGCGCGTTCACGGGGGCGACGTCGTTCTCGGCGCCTTTGCCCCGCTTGCAAGCTTCGCGATGTTCCACCTTGTAACGATCTTCCCGCTGAGCTGGGTGACACTTTTCGGTGGCCAGAGCGCCGGGAAATTCCTGTTCGTCCAGGTCATCGGTGCTTTGCTCGGACTCGTGACGGTCGTGATCTCCGGTCTTCTTGCAGACAGGATCGGTCGTCGCCGCCAGTTGATCATTGGTGCGGTGATCATCGCCATCTTCAGCTTTACGGCGCCGTTCCTGCTGAATGCGGGCGGTACCGGCCAGGATGCATTCATCATCATCGGCTTTGCCATCCTCGGCCTTTCCTTTGGTCAGGCCTCCGGTTCGGTTTCGTCGCGCTTCAGCCAGCCTTACCGTTACACCGGTTCGGCCCTGACCTCCGACCTCGCATGGTTGGTCGGCGCAGGTT
Source organism: Neorhizobium sp. IRS_2294 (assembly GCF_050500145.1). Classification (NCBI taxonomy): domain Bacteria; kingdom Pseudomonadati; phylum Pseudomonadota; class Alphaproteobacteria; order Hyphomicrobiales; family Rhizobiaceae; genus Neorhizobium; species Neorhizobium sp. IRS_2294. The sequence goes on along the minus strand of NZ_CP191440.1, from coordinate 1,279,034 downwards.
TTGCGCCACTGACCGCGCTCGGTCTCGCGAGCCAGTTCGGCATCATCTTCATCGGCGGATACCTGATTTCGGGTGCCATCTGCACGATCGTCGCCCTGATGCTCAGCCGTGCACCCGACAGGTCGGCCGACAGCCCGCAGGGTGTCGCGACCTGATCGAACGGGTTAAAGCCTATAGACAGACGAAAAGGGTCAGCCAGCGCTGGCCCTTTTTATTTCGGGCACAGCTTACCCGGCCAATTACCGTGCCAGGGCGACGGTCTTGATCACCGCATAGACGGGAAGTCCGGCTTGAAGTGCAAGACGCTCAACCGACAGGCCGGTGATCCGGGCAAGCACCACGTCTTCGCCACACCGGATCTTGACGCGCACCATGCCCTCCCCTTCGGCATCCATCTGGGCGATCTGCCCTTCCAGAATGTTGAGGGCGCTCAGCCCTTCGGGCTTCCTGGTGGCGAGCATCACATCTCGCTCCGGCACATGGAGCCTGACGCTCTGTCCAACCTGCGCCCGCGCGTTCGAAACGACGAGAACTTCGGACGAAAGCCGCACAGTCGCCAAGCCATGCGCCGAATCGATTGCTTCGACGGTTCCGGAAAGCACCACGCCGGCTTCGCGGCGCTCTGTGGCCAGCACTTGGCTGCCGGACAGCACGTCCGACGGTGTGCCTGATATCTCCACCCGACCGTCGCTCATCATCACGACGCGGTCCGAGAGCCTCGCCACTTCCGCGACCGAATGGCTGACATAGACGATGGGCATCGCGGTCTCATCGCGCATCCGCTCCAGATAGGGCAGGATTTCGGCCTTTCGCTCGTCGTCGAGCGCTGCGAGTGGTTCGTCCATCAGGAGCAGTCTGGGTGACGACAAAAGCGCTCGGCCGATCGCCACGCGCTGCTTTTCGCCACCGGAAAGGTTGCCCGGCCGGCGGTCGAGGAGCGGACCGATGCCGAGCAGTTCGACAACATGCGAGATATTCTCGACCTGCCCTGACTTGGGCGCGAACCATTTTCCGTAAAGAAGATTCTGACGGACGCTTAGGTGCGGGAAGAGCCGTGCTTCCTGGAAGACATATCCGAAGCGACGCCTGTGCATTGGCACGAAGATGCCACGGTCGGTATCCAGCAAGACATCGCCGTCAATCTCGATCCGTCCGCGCTGCGGTTTGGAGAGGCCGGCAATGGCGCGCACCAGCGATGTCTTTCCGGATCCCGAGCGGCCGAACAGCGCCGTCACGCCGCCTGTCGAGGTGAAGGATGCGTCGAGCACGAAGCTCTTGAACGACTGCCGCACGTCCACGATCATCGTCATTCGACCGCCACCTTGCGTCCGACCAGATAGGCCATGAATTCGGACGCGAGCAGCGCCGCAAACGAGATCGCGATCGCCACGATGGTAAGACGCATGGCGCCGACATCACCGCCGGGAACCTGCGTGAACGTGTAGATCGCCGCCGACAGCGTCTGCGTTTCGCCGGGGATATTGGACACGAATGTGATCGTCGCACCGAATTCACCCATGGCCTTTGCGAAGGCGAGGATCATACCGGCGATAATGCCGGGAAGAATGAGCGGCAGGGTAACGGTCAGGAAGACCCAGAGGGGACTGGCGCCAAGCGTTCCGGCCGCCTCCTCCAGCTTCCGATCGACAGTCTCGATCGACAGCCGGATCGAGCGGACCATCAGGGGAAATCCCATCACCCCGCAGGCAAGGGCGGCACCCGTCCAGCGAAAGGAGAGGACGATGCCGAGATAGTCCGCGAGGAACGAGCCCACCACGCCACGTCTTCCGAAGACGATGAGCAACAGGAACCCGGTCACAACAGGCGGCAGGATCAGCGGCAGAAGCACGATGCCGTTGAGGATCGATTTGCCCCAGAATTTTCCGCGCGCCAAGACATAGGCGACGAGAATGCCGAGGGGCAGGCTGACAAGGACGGCCACGCTCGAGACCCGAAGGCTCAGGCGCACCGCCGTCCATTCCTCCTCGCTGAGTACCAACCAGTCCAACGCTGCTTCCCTTCAGACATCAGCCCAAGGGGGCCAAGTCAAACTGGCTTACTTCAGAACCGTAAAGCCTTCCTTCTCGAAGAAAGGCGCGGCTTTGGCGGACTTCAGGTAATCAAGATATCCCGCGGCATCCGGCGATTTTGAATCCGATAGAATCGCAATCGGGTAGATAATCGGCGCATGGCTGTCCGCGGGGAAGGTTCCGACCACCGCGACACCCGGATCGGCAGCGGCATCGGTTGCATAGACGATGCCGTAAGGCGCTTCGCCGCGCGACACCAGCGCGAGCGCTGCCCTCACACTTTCGGCACCGGCGACGCTTTTTTCGACCGAAGACCAAATGCCGAGCTTTTCCAGCGCCGACTTTGCGTATTTGCCCGCAGGCACCGAATTCGGCTCACCCATGGCAAGCTTGCCGCCGTTCAAAAGCCGGGCAAGGTCGAGACCCCTGATGATATCGACCGGTGCGGCATTCTCTTTGGGCGCGACCAGCACGATTTGATTTCCGAGCCAGTTGGACTTTGTGTCTTCCTTCACCAGAGCCTTGCCGGACAGATAGTTCATCCAGTCGAGATCCGCGGAGACGAACACGTCTGCCGGCGCACCGCTTTCGATCTGCTTGGCGAGCGCCGAGCTTGCCGCATAGGAGGCGGTCACCGGCTTGCCATAGGCCTTGTTGGCAGCGTCGAGCGCATTCTTCATGCTGGCTGCAGCAAACACCGTCACCTTCTCATCCGCCGCGGCCGGAGCAGCCAGCAAGGTGAGAGACAGGGAGGCTACGAGGACGGTCAGCAACCCTTGAAAAACACAGGAACGTCGTGTCTTATCATTCATCCAATCGCGCGCCCAGGCATAAGCAAGATATCCATCTCGATATATCGCACGCGGAATTTTTGCCAAGGGATATATTCGGCGAAATATCTCGCTGGGTAAGCCAATCCAGAACGCTCCTGTTGTAGGTCACGTAAAATGTCCGAAAATCAAATTATGTCCTAACAGGCAGCCGTGCCGTCTTTATAGGATTAATGTCCTAGATAACGTTTGCGATCACCGCTTTTGGTGCGGCCGTGATCGAGAAGCCTGCCGCCAACTGAGCCGTGGCGAAGCCCCATGACGTCGCCTTCAACTATCCGGGCAAATGAGGGCTTGATTCGACGTCTGCTCTCCCGAACCAAATGACTGTAAGCAACACCCAGTGTAAACGTCGTGATGGGCTGGCAGACACCGGCAAGCACCGCAACAGCCTTCTTCCTTGCAACCGAAACCGGAAGACTCCTGTTCGAACACAGGAGTTAGACATGAACCAGCTTCATCCACGCCGATATCCGGAAGCTTTCCGCGGTCAGCTGCAACGGCTTGAACGCCTCGCACCCGGTATCACCACACCGAGCGCGGACTTCCAGCCCGACACTCGTCTCCTCGATATCGAGCAAACTGGCATCCCTGACGATGAGATGGTATCGGCACACGCTCGCCTACAGCACTTGGAGCGCTTAATCGCCGACTGGTGCAGCGATGGCGAAACCTCGTTTGAAGTGGCGTTCGGGTGCAATCCAGACGTCATCTCAATCGAATTCTCAGAGGCGCCGCCGACGGTAACCTACGTTCAATTCACAGAAAGCTCCGCACTCGGGCTTCAATAAATCAAAGACCTTCGGATTGAAGGCGTCTACATGCGCGAAGTGGTTGTTCGCGGAGCATTTTCCGTTGAGCTCACTTTTGTGTGCCAAGAGCCCGGCTGGAAAACAATGGACTGCTGCCTTTACGCGGAGGCAGTGAAGATCAGCTCCCGAGCTTGTATCGGCAGCATTCCCCTTAGTCTAAGCCATCGGTCTCCAACATGATTGAACGCTTTGAAGGGGATCCGCGCCTTCTCGATGAACCAGCACTCGCATACGCGCTGCTGTGTGCTTCTGACTTCGCTGCATCGCGCCCATGGAGCGGATACAAGTTCTAACCATGAACGTATATTCAATCGTCCCGCTCGTTTCGAGAGGCATAGCAGACGGACTGACGAAAGTGATCGTTCATCCGCGACTTGAAGGCGTTAACGCTCGGCGGCAACGCCTTACAAAGTTGATTGGCATATCAACGGGCGCGATAACGGCTACGGAAGCAGTTCACTCAATCTTTGATATGGCTCTTGAGGCGAGAGCGACTCGTCATTTTCTCTAAGACTGCTTGCCATATAGATACGGGTGCCTTCTTGAGAAGCTGAATCGCGAAAGACCGGCAATCCAGGTGCAAGATCTGCGATGTCGTAGAATAGCACAATGAAGAGGCCACGTTTGATCGCATACCGGAGAACGGCATACAGGTCGTGGAAAACTTAATTTCGTGGTCGTGTGCGGCGTCCTCGTCGACGTGGAACATCCAACCAACATCGCCATATGGACCGCCGAGCATCGGCCAGTCCATGCAATCAGTAGATGCCAGGAAAGCGTTCGTCGCATCGGTTAGATGCGCAGTGCTAAGGACCAATATCTTACAAGAGTTCACGGCGTCGATCCGCGTGGCGCTATCCTTATGCTTCGGGCCCTTCCGAACCCGTGTCAAGCAGTGATCTAGAAAAAAATGCCGCAACTGTTCATCAATTAGACGCCAGACAGCGACGAACCTGGGGTCGCCGGGTTCATCGACTCGTCAAACGATTGGCAAGTTACTTTTCCGTCCAACTCGGTAGCGCACAGAAAGCCGATAAGAACATCATCATCGAATATCGCAGCGCTGATACGGCCCGTTTGATACGATCCAGAATCTAGAGCATGAACCGCGCCGGGTTTGCCGGAGGCCATTTCGTTTAAGTTATGCGGCCATGGCTGCTTCGTCCAGCATGGCGTAATATCGCTCCTCGGCTTTGGCTGGCGGTATATTCCCAATCGGTTCGAGAAGTCGTCGGTGGTTGAACCAGTCGACCCATTCAAGAGTGGCGAATTCCACTGTCTCGAAGCTCCTCCATGGTCCACGCCGATGGATGACCTCGGCCTTGTAGAGACCGTTGATCGTTTCTGCGAGCGCGTTATCGTAGCTGTCACCGAAACTCCCGACGGACGGCTCGATGCCTGCCTCTGCCAGGCGTTCGGAATACCTGATCGAAACGTATTGAACACCGCGATCCGAATGATGCACAAGGCCGCCGCCATGCGCAGGACGCCGATCATGAAGTGCCTGCTCCAGCGCATCGAGGACGAAGCTTGCATGTGCTGTCCGGCTCGCCCGCCAGCCGACGATGCGACGAGCAAAGACGTCGATGACAAAGGCCACGTAGACGAAACCCTGCCAAGTAGCGACATAGGTGAAATCCGAAACCCACAGCCTGTTTGGCGCAGGGGCTTTAAACTGGCGGTTCACCCGGTCAAGCGGGCTTGGAGCCGTCTTGTCCGAGAACGTCGTGCGGATCGGCTTTCCCCGAATAACAGCTTGCAGGCTCATCGACCTCATAAGCCGAGCAACGGTGCAGCGGGCGGCGTCGAAGCCTTCACGCTTCAACTGCCGCCAGACTTTACGAACGCCATAGACCCGAAAGTTCTGCTCGAAGACGCGACGGATCTCGATCTTCAGGCTGATATCGCTGCGGGCGCGGACCGACAGGCGATCCACGTCCAGTCGTTTGGCGACATTCTCATGGTAGGTTGATGGGGCAATCGGCAGCAGCTTGCAGATCGGCTCGACCCCGAACACGCTACGGTGTTCGTCGATGAACGAGATCATCGCTTGAAGGGGCGGTCGAGCTCCGCCATGGCGAAATATGCAGAAGCTTTGCGCAAAATCTCGTTGGCCTGACGAAGCTCCCGGTTCTCCCGCTCAAGAGCCTTCATCTTCTCGGCCACATCGCTCGGCAGGCCTGCTCTTTTACCGCTGTCGACCTCGGACTTCTTCACCCATTCATGCAGCGTGGCTGGCGAGCAGCCGATCTTGGCCGCAATAGATGAAACGGCAGCCCAGCGGGATGGATGCTCGGCTTCGTGATCCAGCACCATACGAATGGCACGTTGACGGACTTCAGGTGAAAACTTGTTCGTTGCCTTGCTCATGATGACTCCACTTTCTCAGAAGTTGGAGCCTCCAGCAAACCCGGCGCGGTTCATTGCGCTCTGTGCATCGCGCTGAGGTCGTCGACAATAAGCGGCTGGACGACATGTTGTCGATCGTCACTGAGATGCAGGCAGGGCGGGAACTTGAGCGCAGCAAAAGCGGTCCACGCCGCACCGGCCAGACGGATCATATGTTTGGCATTCGTGACGGTAGCACAGCCAACGGCTACCAGAAGCGCGGCCGCAAGCCGGGACCGAGGACGGATTTCATGAACGATCCGGAAGTCATCGCCAAAAGGCAGAAAGCTCTGGCGCGGATGGAGGCTGCAGAATGACTGGGCCTAAAGCCCAAGGAGAATGTTATCAGCCGCCCCAGCTCCTCCCTTGCAACCCGGCCGGCCGGTCAGATCGGGGGCTGACCACCAGAGCAAGTGTCGCGTTTCTAACTGGCGAACAATGTCGCAGTCCTTTTTAGCTTTGACATAGATTGTATTGGGGTAGGTTCAAGGATGAAGTGCGACTGGCGACAGATAACAGTAGCTTATCGGTTGCAAGGAACGACCCATGAAGCGCACCTACTCCAAGATTGAGATAAATGAACGCTGCAAGATTGCTCGTTGGCGAATGGCCGGCATCTGTGTTGAGGTGATTGCCGAGAAACTCGGACGGCATCGGTCGACGACTTTCCGCGAGCTCAGACAGAATCCGTTCGAGGATCAGAAGATGCCGACCTCAGCGGCTACTACTGCGTGACGGCGAATTCGATGGCACGTGAGCGACGTGGCTAAACTACGTAAGCTCGCGCGGTTCTCGGATCTGCGTCAGTCGGTTATCGACCACATCCTGCTGGCTGGCCGCCGCAGCAGTTACATATGCCTCGGGGCCGGATCGAAGGCGTGGGAAGAGAGTGAGAAGGTCTACGGTTATCTCAGCCCCAATGACGTTGAAACCAAAGTGGGATAGCTTAACTCAGCGTCCGAAAAACCAGCGGCACGCAACTTTGGCTGGAATTTGGTCGGAGGTGAGTGGCCTCCGCTTGGCCGAGAGTTGCGGAATGAACACAAATAACCTTGAAATCTCCCTAACCTATGATCGCAAAGCTTACGTGGTCGGTCCAGACGGAAATCATGAAGATCTTTCTTAGCTCCACTCGAAAGAGAAATTAGGGCTTGCCAAGGCTGTGCAGAAGCGCTGGCGTGATTATTGCCAGCCCGCTATCCTTGAGTATGCTGCCGACCAGACGGGCGGTGAGCACGACCCAGAAATGTTGGAGTGGGCGCGAAATCGCGTTTTTGACCGGTAATTGACTCTTCAGAACTGCCGCATCGATCTATCGCTAAGTGGACGTTGGCACTCTTCCAGGTGAGCTACCTTTCGACTATGGCCGGCCCCCGTGGAGTTTGACCACACCCTGCACCTTGTTAAGTCCGTCGAACAGGCGTAACGGAGCAGCTACTTACTTGGAGGAGCACCGTTGCAAGGGATATTGCGCAATCTTTCCGTAGGCCTTCGACGGCAGACCCAAGTTCTCATCGCGCTCACGATCAGAGAGGTCCGACTGAGGAACAGCAAGCATGCTTTCAGCCAGTTGATGGATCTCGGCGAAGCTATCATTTTCATTCTGGTGCACTGGGTCCTATTCTACTTCCTCCATAGGAAGCTTTTGATAGGGGACAGCTTACTGCTATTCATAACTACCGGGATCTTCCCCGTTCTCTTCTTCCGAACGATAAGCATCAGAGCGGCCTCGGCAATCGAGGCGTCAAAATCGGTTACAGCTATTCCTTCTATCGAGCCGATCGACTATTCGATTGCCCGGACAGTCGTCGAGGTTCTAGCTTTTTCGGTCACGTTTATTACATTTTTCGCGACCATCGCGTTTTTCGAGATTTCGAAGCTCGCGATTCCTTATAATATACTGGCGCTTATTCAATTCATTTTCTTGATAATACCTTTTGCGTTTGGCATTGGGCTGATCAATTCGTTTCTTTCATACCTTTTTCCGCTTTGGAAAACGCTGTGGTCTTTTGTTTCGCGTGCCCAAATCTTCTTCAGTGCCGTCTTCTACATCCCTGAATATATGCCGCCGGCCGTCAAAGAGATAATTGCGTATAACCCGATTCTGCACTTCGTCTCCTTGTTCCGAACTGCTTTCTATCCGACCTATCCGACGCATCTCTTGTCCGTAAGCTATGTCGCTTGGTGGACCGCGGGGACGCTAATTGTGGGCTTGGCTCTAGAGCGAGCGCTCCGAATACACAGGCACGGCTGACTCGTGGCGTGCTTCGTTGTTTTCCTCGTCACCCCGATGGCCATACTGGTCTGCGCAGTCGCGATTTACCTGAGGGCCCTTCGGGTAGTTTTTGCGTTGCCGCTTGCGGGCGCCGCTGCATTTTGGGGGAGCCCGTTCTTGGCAACCAGCGCTGCCCCAGGAATGGGGGCGATGATGTGGCTCGCCTCCTTCTGTGCTCTGACGTGGGCCGCATGCGAGGTCACAAGGCTACATTAAGGCGGGACTGTAGCGAGCGCTTCATTCCGGCGCTCCTCGACTGATCATCAAGATAAGCTCGCTTCGGCGGGCCTTTTTGTCGCCCACCAATACCGGAGACCACCATGACCACGCTTCGCACCAGCGCTGAGATCAGGTACATGGCAGGCGAGCCGGCTGGGGTGGGAAAATGAGCCATCAGCACATGGCACCGGCTTATTGCTGCGGAACGGGAACCCACTGTTGATGGCTGTTCTGATGAGCCAAGCCCAAGCTTTAATCGGGCTTGAGCCTTGCTTCTTGATCTCGATGAAGATCGGAGCGCCACCTAGCGGAGATACTGCCCAAGCGTTCACTTTTGAACCGTCAGCTGCGGTGACAGCGCCGGGATTAAAGCCCTGAACCGCGCCGGGTTTGCCAGAGGCCATTTCGTTTAAGTTATGCGGCCATGGCTGCTTCGTCCAGCATGGCGAAATATCGGGCCTCGGCTTCGGCTGGCGGTATATTCCCATTCGGTTCGAGAAGTCGTCGTTGGTTGAACCAGTCGACCCATTCAAGAGTGGCGAATTCCATTGTCTCGAAGCTCCTCCATGGTCCACGCCGGTGGATGACCTCGGCCTTGTAGAGACCGATGATCGTTTCTGCGAGCGCGTTATCGTAGCTGTCACCGACACTCCCGACGGACGGCTCGATGCCTGCCTCTGCCAGGCGTTCGGAATACCTGATCGAAACATATTGGGCAGATTCAAGCGGTCGTCGCAACAGTGTCCTTTCTACCGCCTCGCCAGGAATTAGTCGAGGATTCCAGCAGGTGTTTTCCAGCTGAGCGTTTTGCGCGGTCTTGTATTTAGAGAGTGAGCTACAGCATCCAGCTCTCCACTCGTATGGCGGCTCAGATCCGTGCCTTTAGGAAAGTACTGGCGCAATAGACCATTCGTGTTCTCGTTGGAACCACGTTGCCATGGGCTCTGCGGATCGCAGAAGTAGACCGTCAAGCCGGTGTCGATGCGCAGCTCGGCATGTTGGGCCATTTCCGCTCCCTGATCCCATGTGAGCGATTGCCATCGAGCGAACAATGCTTTGCGGACTGCTTCCGCGCCATGTCCCGCGAGCGCGGGTCCGTTCTTCACTCGCGGACCCTGTTGATGCCCTTCCATGCGGGGGACGTGTAGGAGCATCGTGAAGCGTGAACTTCGCTCGACAAGGGTGCCGATGGCCGAGCTCCCAAGACCCAGAATAAGGTCACCTTCCCAATGACCTGGCACCGCCCGATCCTCGATTTCGGCGGGCCGGTCGCTGATCATGACAGCATCACCAATGAAGGACTTGTTCCGAGATCGTGATCGTTCGCGTGGCACACGCAGCGCTCGGCCGGTGCGTAAGCAGGCGGTAAGCTCCCTGCGCAACGCTCCGCGCCCCTGGATATACAGCGACTGATAAATCGCCTCGTGACTGATCCTCATGGCCTCATTCTCTGGATAGTCAATCTTAAGGCGGTGCGCGATTTGCTCTGGGCTCCACGCCGTCGACCACCTGCGGCTCTGACGGTGAACCGCTCGCCGCTTCTTCCACATCACTACCGGGCCGTCGAAAGCGAGCCCCCCTCCGTTGAAGGCTTTACCAGCCAAACGCTCCTCAACATATCGGCGGAGGATCGGATTGCTCGCTAATTTGCATGCGCGCGGTCGACGGGCAGCGCGGTCAGCATGCCATTGCACCGTGCTTGGTCGGTAGTCCAGCCGACTACTTCGGGTAGCAGCATTACGGCGGATTTCCCGTGAGACTGTGCTTGCAGAGGTGGCTCGGGAAATCTGCACAGCGGGGATAAGTGGAATTTCTGCCTGACTTCGGCTTAGATGCCAGGAACAGGAGATACCATGACGAGACGACCGCGCCGGAACCATAGCCCGGCTTTCAAGGCAAAAGTGGCGCTCGCCGCCATTCGAGGCGAGCAGACGCTGGTGGAACTGTCCCAGCAGTTCGACGTGCACGCCAACCAGATCAAGCAGTGGAAAGACCAGCTCCTTGAGGGAGCGACAGGCGTTTTCGGCGATGAAGCGAAGGCGGAACCGGCGGGTCCAACCGTCGATGTCAAAACGCTGCACGCCAAGATCGGGGAGCTGACGCTGGAGAATGATTTTTTAGCCGGAGCGCTCGGCAAGGCGGGATTGCTGAGCGGAAAGAAATGATCGACCGCGAGCATAAGCTATCCGTCGTGCGCCAGGCGAAGCTTCTCGGCTTCAGCCGTGGCAGCGTCTATTATTCGCCGCGTCCGGTGTCTGACGGCGATCTGGCTCTGATGCGCCGGATCGACGAGTTGCATCTCGACTACCCATTTGCCGGAAGTCGGATGTTGCAAGGGCTCTTGAGGGGAGAAGGGCTGGAGACTGGGCGGCTGCACGTCGCCACGCTGATGAAGAAGATGGGCATCGAGGCGATCTACCGTCGCCCGAACACTTCGAAACCGGCTCCCGGTCACAAAATCTATCCGTATCTCCTCCGCAAGCTGGCGGTCACCCGCCCCAACCAGGTCTGGGCGATGGACCTGACCTACATCCCCATGGCGCGGGGCTTCGTCTATCTTTGCGCGGTCGTCGACTGGTTCAGTCGGAGGGTTTTGTCGTGGCGGCTGTCGATCACGATGGAAGCAGCCTTCTGTATCGAAGCGGTCGAGGAAGCGCTTGCCCGCTACGGAAAGCCGGACATCTTCAACACCGATCAGGGCTCGCAGTTTACCTCCGTCGACTTCACGGCGGTGCTGAAAAAGGCTGAGATTGCCATCTCGATGGATGGCAAGGGTGCGTGGCGGGACAACGTCTTCGTCGAGCGGCTCTGGCGTTCGATCAAATACGAGGAAGTCTACCTCCACGCCTATAAAACAGTGTCCGAGGCCCGCGCTGGCATCCGCCGCTATCTGACCTTTTACAATAGCCGACGCCCACATTCATCCCTTGACCGGAGGACGCCGGATCAGGCCTACTTCAACGCGCTGGCACCAATGATGGTGGCGGCATAATCGAGGCGGAAATCCACTTAGCGAAACGCCCGAAACTGTTCAGACAAACCGAGCCAGCTCTCTATCCGATTTTCGCGACCCCCACCTCGCCGGGCGAGGTGACCGCCTTTAGGCCCCGTGCCAGACGCTTGAGCGTGTCAGGCGTATAAAGATCGTAGTAGGCCTGGTTTTTGCGACCAATGCCGTGTTCGGCACTAAAGCTGCCGCCGAATTCTTCCACTGCGACCTTGAACACCCAGTCGCGCAACCGCTCTTGGAAGGTCGGGTCCGCCGCCTGCGCACCAGTTTCTGACACCACGACATTCAGATGCACACCGCCATCGGCGATATGGCCGAAATCGCAGATGGTGGTCTCGGGGAAGAGCACCGGCATGTCGCGTTTCATCCGCTCGCAGAAATTCATGATCTCGCCGCGTCGGAAGGACACGTCCAGCGCCGTGAGTTTTCCGGCATGCTTGACGCCCTCAGACAGAGCATGCCGCATCGCCCACATCTCGTGGGCAGGCCCGACGAGAGCGTCAGCGAGCGGCGCTTCCGCGCTTTCCCAGATTTCGGCCAGCACCGCATTCAGCACGTCCTCGAGCGCCTCTTCACCGTCGCGGCGTTTCCAGGTGCGGCTCAACTCCATCAGGATCGTGTAGTCTGGCACCACTCCGCCCTGAAACGGATTGCGCAGGCTTGGAAAATGCGCCAGCGCTGCGCGCATTGAGTTGCCGGACATGCCCTCGAATGCCGAGAGATAGGCGCCGAGCCGGTCCTCCATCATCCGCAGCAGCGGCATGACGTGGACGGCGCTCTGCGGCACGAGATAGGCCGTCGCAGACTGTTGCGGCATCTGTTCCAGATTGAGCACGGCCTCCGTGACGATACCGAACACGCCGAACGTTCCTATGAAGACCTGCTTCCAGTCGAGGCCTGTGTTGTTTTTGCGCAGGTCCTTGCCCAGGTCGACCACCGTGCCGTCCGCATCCGCCATCACCGCCGTCAGGCCGAGGGTATTGCGCCGGACATCGCCGTATTTGAGAAAGCGCGATCCACCGGTATTGGTCGCCAGCATGCCGCCGATGGCCGGATCAGCACCGAGGTCGATCGGGAAGAAAAGCCCGTGCGGTTCCAGTCGCCGGTTGACCTCGGACAGCCGCATCCCCGCACCCACGCGCAGCGATCGGTTGTCGACATCAAGTTCGAACACCTGCGTCACACGGTCGAGGCTGAGCACGACCTGATTGCCGGATTGATCCGGCGTCGACCCCGAAACCACGCCCGTATTGCCCGATTGCGGGACGACCGCGATGCCCGCGCCGACACAATAGGCCAGGCTATCAGACACCTCTTCCGTACTGCGCGGTCGCAGCACGAGCGCGGCGACCCCCCGGTCGAACCGAATGCCGGTCTGGTAAGGCGCGATATCCTGCTCATCGGTAAGCATGCCCTTGTCGCAGAGGATCCGCCCGAGAGCGTCGATATGCCGTCGATCGATCATCCTCTATTCCTGCATGATCGACCATTGCGGTCGCCGTTTCTGCAGGAAGGCGTCGATGCCTTCTCGCGCGTCGTCCAGCATCAGGTTGTCGGTCATGATCTGCGAGGCCAGCCGGTAGGCATCCTCGACCGAGAGTTGCGCCTGCGCCGCGAATGCCTGTTTGCCGATGCCGACGACCGTACCGGACTTCGAACCTATGTTTTTTGCCCACTGCAGGACTGTCGCCTCCAGTTCGGCATGTGGCACGGCACGATTGACAAGCCCGATCTCGACCGCCTTCTGCGCGTCGACGGTTTCGCCCGTCAACAGCATTTCCATCGCCGCCTTGCGGCCTACTGCCCGCGAAAGCGCCACCATCGGCGTCGAACAGAACAAGCCGATATTGACCCCCGGCGTCGCGAACCGCGTATCGTCGGCGCAGATCGCCAGATCGCAGGTGGCGACGAGCTGGCAGCCGGCAGCCGTGGCAATGCCGTGCACCTGAGCAATCACCGGCTGCGACAGGTTGCCGATGGTCAGCATCAGCCGCGAGCAGGTGTCGAAGATGCGGGCTGCGGCGCGGTCATCGCTGGCGCGCATTTCCTTCAGGTCATGGCCGGAGCAGAAAGCAGGCCCTTCGCCGCGCAGGATGACCACTCGCACGGAGCGATCTGCGCCAATCACCTCCAGCGTCTCGCAAAGCACGTCCATTAGGGCCAGCGACAGGGCATTGCGCTGGGCCGGGCGATTGAGAGTAAGCGTCGCGATGCCGTTCGCGTCGGAGCGGATCAGAAGATCGTCCGGAGTCATTTCAGAGATCCATCTTGCGCATTGCATACTTCTGGATCTTGCCAGTGGATGTCTTGGGAATCTCAGCGAAAGCGACGCGCGTTGGGCACTTGAACCGGGCGAGAAGCCCCCGGCAATGCTCGATCAGTTCCAGTTCGCTGGCCACACTCCCGGGCTTCAGCTCAACAATCGCGACGGGCGTTTCTCCCCATTTCTCGTGCGGCTTGGCGATCACGCCCACCACTGCCACCGCCGGATGTTTGTACAGGGCATCCTCGATCTCGATAGAAGAGATGTTCTCGCCTCCGGAAATGATGATGTCCTTGGAGCGGTCCTTGAGCTGCAGATAGCCATCAGGATGCATCACCCCAAGGTCGCCCGAATGGAACCAGCCAGCCGCAAAAGCGTCTTTGGTCGCCTGCGGATTTTTCAGGTAACCTTTCATGACGATATTGCCGCGCATCATCACTTCACCCAGCGTCTCTCCATCGGCGGGAACCCGTTCCATAGTCAGCGGGTCGAGCACCGCAAGATCGGCAAGCGTCAGATAGGACACACCCTGACGCGCCTTCTTGGCCGCCTTCTGTCCGCCATCCAGTGCGTCCCAGTCGGAATTCCATTCATTGACCACGGCCGGACCATAGGTTTCGGTTAGTCCGTAAATATGGGTGACCTCGAAACCAGCTTCTGCCATGGCGGCAAGGACCGCCTCGGGCGGCGGGGCGGCGGCGGTGTTGAAGGTCACGGTCTGGGAAAAGCTGCGGCGATCGGAGTCCACCGCATTGACCAGCGCTGACATCACGATCGGTGCGCCGCAGAGATGCGTGACGCCGTGATCGGCAATGGCGTCGTAGATGGATTTCGCCCGCACCCAGCGAAGGCAGACATGGGTTCCAGCCTGGACGGAGATCGCCCAAGGAAAGCTCCAGCCATTGCAGTGGAACATGGGCAGCGTCCACAGATAGATCGGATGCTTGCCCATGCCCGCATGGATATTGTTGGCCAGCGACGCCAGCGCGGCGCCTCGATGGTGGTAGACCACGCCTTTGGGACTGCCGGTGGTGCCGGACGTGTAGTTCAGCGAAATGGCATCCCATTCGTCTGACGGCGTCGTCCAGGCGAAGACCTCCTCGCCACCTGCGAGAAATTTCTCATAGGTAAGGTCGCCGATCGTGGCCGCCCTCGGATAGGGCGCATCGGCCGGATATTCCGTATCCTCGAAATCGATCACCAGCGGCGTGACCTTGGCGTTTGCAAGAGCCTGCTTCATCACGCCGGAAAACTCCGTATCGACGATGACCACCCTGGATTCCGCATGATCGAGCTGGAATGCAATGCTGTCGGCATCAAGCCGTGTGTTGATGGAGTGCAGTACCGCGCCGTTGGCCATCGGCACGCCGTAGTGAGCCTCCAGCATGGGTGGCGTGTTCGACAGCATCACCGTCACAGTATCGCCCTTGCCGATGCCGTGCTGCGACAATGCGGAGGCCAGTCGCTGGCAGTTGGTCCAGAACTGCGCATAGCTGATCTGCCGTGATCCATGGATCACGGCGATGCGGCTGGGAAAGGTGCGCGCCGCCCGTTCCAGATACGTGATGGGGGTCATCGCTCTGTGATTGGCCTCGCAGCGCTCAAGGCCGTCCTCGTACTTGTTCGTCATCGCAACCCTCCCAGATGCACTCAAGCTGCCGGTTTGTGGAACCCTATGCAACCTTGATGACGACGCGTCCGCGGATTTTGCCGGCCACGATGGCCTCTGCCAGAGCCGGGAGATTGCTCATCGGCTCCACGGTCGTCATTTCCGCAAGCTTGGCGGCATCCAGGCTTTCAGCAAGGAGCTGCCAGGCGCGCTGCCGCTTGGCATGCGGCGCCATGACGGAATCGATTCCGAGCAGCGCCACGCTGCGCAGGATATGCGGCAACACCGTTCCGGGAAGATCGGCACCGCCCGCCAGTCCGCAGGCGGTGATACCACCGCCATAGACCGTCTGGGCCAGCACATTGGCAAGCGTGATCGAACCCACCGTATCGACGCCACCGGCCCAGCGTTCCTTCTGGAGACCACCGCCCTTCTCAGACAAGGCCGCACGATCCACGAAGGACGTCGCGCCGAGCGACGTCAGGTAGTCATGGGTCTCGGGACGACCAGTCGAGGCGGTGACGGTGTAGCCGCGCCGCGACAAAAGCGAGATCGCAACCGACCCGACACCGCCCGCCGCACCGGTGACCACCACCTCACGTCCGCCCTTTTCGATCACGCCCCAGTCTTCGAGCGCGTTGACGCAAAGCGCCGCCGTATAGCCAGCGGTGCCGACCGCCATGGCCTGCTCGAAGCTCAGCGCCTCCGGCAGGCGGATCAGCCACTCCGGCTTCAGACGCTGGAACCGGGCATACCCGCCCCATTCGGTCTCGGACAGGCCCCAGCCGTTGACGACGACGCGGTCGCCTTGCTTCCAGTCGCCGGAGCGGGACTCCATCACCGTGCCAGCCAGATCGATCCCCCCGACCATCGGCAGCCGGCGCGCGATGCGGCCCTTGCCCGCAATCGCGAGACCGTCTTTGTAATTCAGGCTGGAATATTCGATTTCGACCAAAACGTCGTGGTCCGGCAGGGCATCGATCGAGAGCTCGCGCAAAGCCGCTTTCGGCTTGCCGTCGACGTCCTCAATCATCATGGCGGTGAAGGTCTGGGTCATCTCGTGTCTTTCGTTTTCAAATCTTGCTCATTGGAAAAATCAGCGCGGCTTGCGCTCCGCGACCGGTTTTCCGGCCGCCTTCCAGGCGCTGAAACCACCGCGCATGCTGCGCGATTGCAGCCCCATCTCCTGCGCCGTGCGCGCCGCCAGCAGCGACCGCCAGCCGGAAGCGCAGTAGAAGACGAAGGTCTTGTCTTCAGCGAAAACCGGCTTGTGATAGGGGCTTTCCGGATCGATCCAGAATTCCAGCATGCCGCGCGGGGCGTGGACAGCATGTTCGATCATGCCCTCCCGCTCCAGCTCGCGCACATCGCGGATATCAACCAGAACGAGATCGCTTTCGCCCGCCTGTGCCGAAACCTCCTCCACATCCACGGAGGTGACAACCGCGTCTGCCTCCGCCAGCATATCCTTGTAGCCTTTCTGCATGGCTCAGCGTCCCAGCGAATAGAACTCGTCGTTCGGGCGCATGCTGGTGACATTGGCCAGCCGGTTCGACATCCCGAAAAATGCCGAGATCGCCGTAATGTCCCACGCATCGTCATCGGTGAAATCATGCGACTTCAGGATGGCGATATCTTCGTCTCCGACCTCGTAGGCGCGGGTCGAAACCTTCATGGCGAAATCGATCATCGCCATCTGCCGCGGAGTGATATCGGCCTTGCGATAGTTGATCGCCACCTGATCCGCCATCAGCGGGTTCTTCGCGCGGATGCGCAGGATCGCGCCATGTGCCACGACACAATACTGGCACTGGTTGGCATTGCTGGTCGCCACCACGATCATCTCGCGCTCGGCCTTGGTGATGTTGCCGGGCTTGTCCATCAGCGCATCATGATAGGCGAAAAACGCCCTGAACTCATCCGGTCGATATGCGAGCGTCAGGAATACGTTCGGCACGAAACCGGATTTCTCCTGCACGGCAAGGATCCGGTCACGGATATCCTCGGGCAGATCCTTGATCTCGGGTACCGGGAAACGGCTGATTGCTGGGGCGTTCATAATATCCTCCTCCAAAGATGGTCATTCTTTTAGCTGCCGACGGAAACCGACAGCTCCTGCTGGTAATGGGCAATGGCATCCGGCACATCGCCGACATAGGGCTCGATGCTGACGACGCAGGTATGCGCCGAGCAGCCCTGCCCGAATTTCGATGTTGGAACGTCGAGCGTCAGCACGTTGGGATTGCCCGAGATCTCGAGCCCGTTATTACCGGTCGGCGTGAACCAGGCTCCGGTCGGCAGCACCACGACGCCCGGTCGCACGCTGTCGGTCACATCGGCGGTCGCCAAGCACTGGCCGCGGTCGTTCCACAACCGCACCGTCTGGTCCGGCCCGATACCGAATCGCGCCGCATCCTCCGGGTTGACGCGAACGACCTCCCGTCCGTTCTTCTTGTGCCGGCGGCTTTCCGATCCGGTTTCGAGCTGGCTGTGAAGCCGCCCGGCCGGCTGGTGCGACACCAGATGCAGCCGGTTTTCCGGATTAACGGTTCCGAGCCATTCGGCCGGTTCGATCCAGGCCGGGTGGCTGCGGCAGTCGTCGTAATCCAGCTTTTCCAGCAGCTTGCTGCCGAGCACGATCCTGCCGGACTCGGTCGCCAGGGGATGCGCTTCCGGGTCCGCCCGATAGTCATCGAGATAGGTGTGGTTCTCCTTCACCGGCACCCGGGCGTAACCCTGTTGCCAAAAGGTGTCGAAGTCCGGCATGGCAAAATCGAGCCGGTCCTTCGCGTCCTTGCGCGACAGTTCGTAGACATGCCGGATCCAGCCCATTTCGTCGCGGCCTTCATTGAAGGCATCGCCGACACCAAGCTTTTCCGCAAGGCCGTTGAAGATGTCGAAATCGGAACGGGACTCACCGATCGGCGAGATCGCCTGATGCATGGCCAGGATAAAGTCGGAGCGTTTGTTGCCTGCCAGATCATTCCGCTCGATCGAGGTCGATGCCGGGAGGATAATATCGGCGCGACGGACGGTCGGCGTGAACATCGGGTCCTGCACGATGATCGTTTCCGGCCGCTGCCAGCCTTCCATCAGCCGGTTCAGGTCCTGATGGTGATGGAACGGGTTGCCACCAGCCCAATAGACCAGTTTCGCGTCCGGATAGGTTCGCTCGTTGCCCTCATAGCTGTAGACCTTGCCCGGATTGAGCAGCATATCGGTGATCCGCGCGACCGGAATAAAACTGTCGATCGCCTTGCGTCCGGCAGACATGGCCGGCGACTTTCCGATGCCGAAGGGCGCGCCGACACCGCCGAGCGAAGCATAACCGTAACCGACACCGCCGCCCGGCAGGCCGATCTGTCCAGCCACCGCGGCCAGACCCAGCCCGGCCCAGAACGGCTGTTCGCCGTGATGCGCTCGCTGTAGGCTCCAGCTGACAGTGATCATACTACGGGTTTTGACCATCACCTTGGCAAGTTCGGCAATCCTGTCGCGATCAAGCCCGGTGATCCGCGATGCCCAGCGGGCATCCTTGCGCTCGCCGTCGCTCTTGCCGGTCAGATAATCAAGGAACGTGTCGGAGCCGCTGCAGCAGCGCTCCAGGAACTCGGCATCATGGGCATCGGCTTCGACGATCTCGCCGGCCAGACCGAGCATCAGCGCCGTATCGGTATTAGGCCGGATCGGCCACCATTCGGCGTCGATCCAGTCCGGCAGATCATCCTTGAGCGGTGACACGAGAATGACCCGGACATTTCGCTCGGCGATCCGATGGAGATAGCCTTCGAGCCTGTGCGCGCCCACTCCGCCGGCCTCGCTTTGCGCTGTGCGCGGCGACAGCGACCCGAACACGATCAGCGTTTCCGTATGCTCGCTGATGCCGTCCAGCGTGTTCGCCTGACCGCCGCAGGCTACATCGCTGCCCAGTGTGTGGCGCAGGATAACGGGACCGGCGGCAATGCTGTAGGTATCCACATGGCCGGTAAAACCGCCCACCAGATTGAGTGTCCGCTTCAACAACGTCGAGGCGTGATGGAACCGGCCGCAACTAGTCCAGCCGTAGGAGCCGGCAAAGATCGACTCATTGCCGTAAGTGCTACCCACACGGGTGATCTCGCCCGCCACCAGATCCAAAGCCTCGTCCCAGCTGACGGGAACAAAGGTTTCGCGGCCACGACCACTTGTATCGCTTTTCTCGCGCTGTTCCAGCCATCCGGAGCGCACCATCGGCCGCAGCACGCGGCGTTCCGGGTTGGCCCATTCCTTGACTGAGTAGATGATCGGCGAAGGCGCCGGATCATGCGCGAACGGTTCGGCGCCGATGATCTCCTCGCCATCCACCAGAAGGGTGTAGGCGCCCCAATGGCTGCAATGCGGAATTCGCTTGATGTCACCCATGTCGCTGCACCTTGCCTTGTTCTGGAATCGACTTGTTCATATCACGGCCTCGATCAGGAAAGGCCCTTTTCGCCCGCAGGCGCTCTTCAGGATATCTGCGAATTCCCCGGCCGACTCTGCCCGCGCCGCGTCGACGCCCATGCTGTTGGCCATGCCCACCCAGTCAAGCGTCGGGTCGACGAGATCAAGCATCCGGCTGGCATTGTGACCGGCGGCCCCCGCCCCGACATTGATCAACTCGCTATGCAGGATCTGGTAGCGCCGGTTGGCAAAGACGATGGTCAGCGTATCCAGTCTTTCGCGTGCCTGCGTCCATAGCGCCTGCACCGTGTACATGCCGCTGCCATCCGCCTGCAGGCCGATCACCTTGCGATCCGGGCAGGCAATCGCTGCCCCAGTGGCCAGCGGAAGTCCCATGCCGATCGCACCACCGGTCAGTTGCAGAAAATCGTGCGGTTCGGCGCCGTGGGTGTGGCGGAAGAAATCCCGGCCGGACGACACCGACTCGTCGCATATGATCGCATTTGCCGGCATGTAATGAGCAAGCGCGATCGAAATCGCCTGCGGCGTCAGGGTCCCGGCCGGCATCTTCGGCTTTTCGCGGGATGCCAGCAATGGCGACGCCGAGGCAGAGACGCCCAACTCGTCCGCCAGCATGGCGATCGCCTGCGGGATATCTGTCGATTCCGGCGCGAGATCGAGCACGGCGCAGGCATCCGGCAACATGCTGCTCGGCTTACCCGGATAGGCAAAAAAACCGACCGGAGCCTTCGCGCCGATCAGGATCACCTGCTCGGTCTGAGCAAAACACGCGACCGCCTGGTCGATCACATAGGGCACGCGATCCACCGGCACCCGACCGGCGCCGCGCTGCATGCGCGCATTCGATTGCTGCGCCAGCAACCGCGTCCCGGTCGCGATCGCGATCCGGCTGAGAATTTCGAGGTTCTTTTCCCGCAAGGCCAGACCCGAAACGAGGATCGTCGTATTCTTGCCTGACCGCAGAGCCTCCACTGCCTGAAGCAGGACGGCAGCCTCAGGCCTCGACGCGCCGGCAAGCTCGGCGGCGGCAGGGATCGGCACAGTAATTTCACCCCAGGCGGTATCTGCTGGAAGGATCAGCGTCGATATCCTTCCCGGCGGCGTTCGCGCGGCGATGATGGCCTCGCTGGTCGCTCGCCCCACCTCGTCGGCGGCATCGATCCGCCCGACCCAGCCG
Source organism: Neorhizobium sp. IRS_2294 (assembly GCF_050500145.1). Lineage (NCBI taxonomy): Bacteria > Pseudomonadati > Pseudomonadota > Alphaproteobacteria > Hyphomicrobiales > Rhizobiaceae > Neorhizobium > Neorhizobium sp. IRS_2294. Next base: position 1,257,978 of record NZ_CP191440.1, on the reverse strand, counting down.
GACATCGGCCGAGCGAGCGATTCGATGTCGGAGGTCAGGGGTGCATCATATTTCAGATGATAGGTCGCATGGTCGCCGACGATATTGACGATCGGTGTATTGGCCCGCCGCGCATTGTGCAGGTTGGCAAGCCCATTGGCGAGGCCCGGTCCCAGATGCAGCAGCGTCGCGGCCGGTTTGTCGGCCATCCGCGCATAGCCGTCGGCAGCCCCCGTCACGACGCCCTCGAACAGACCAAGCACGCAGCGCAACTTCGGCTGTCGGTCGAGTGCCGCGACAAAATGCATTTCCGACGTGCCCGGATTGGCGAAGCAGACGTCGATTTCGTTTGCGAGCAAAGTTTCGCACAGGAGGTCGGCACCGTTCATCAGGCATTGTCCTTGGTCTGTTGGGCGCTCAGTTCGGCCAGCGCCGAAAGTTCCGCCCATTGTGGCTCGATCGCCCCCACCAGAGTGAGGAACAGCTCGTATTTGCGCGCCGCATATTCGGCGACAGCACCTGTCTCCGGAACGGCCACATCATCGGCGCGGCCGATCCAGTCATCGTCGAGACTTTGTCTGGAGGCGCCGAGCAGATGCATCGCCCCCAAGGCGCCGACACCCTTGAGACTGGCATGGCCGGTGGTGGTGCGATGCACGGCGCGAACTGTAGCCGTGGCCATGAACGCGGCAAACGCCGTATCCGCCGCGAGCCCGCCGCCCAGCGCGATGTCACCGGCGCCTTCGCTCATCATGTCGTGGCTCTTGCGGGCAACGAAAACCAGCGCCTCGCGCGCCGCCCAGGCCACCTGCTCATGCGTCGTCGCCGATGTCAGTCCGACCATCGCGCCCTTGGCATGCGGCGTTGTATAGGGCGAACGCTCGCCGCCGGGTTCGAAGAACGGGTGCACGACAAGACTGGAAAAAGACGGTTTTGAACCGCGTGCGAGGTCCGGTCGGCCGGTCAGCCGTGCCACGTGTTCGAACAGGGTCGTGCCGTTGAAACTCGGATAGGAGCAGAAATATCCGCCGATCGCAAAAGGCTGGATCAGCGCGCCCGACGGCTTGTTACGGATTTCCGCGGGGTCATCGACAAGGCTGGCATGGATGGCGCTGGTGCCGAACACCGAACAGCGAGCGACTTCGTCGCGCAGGCCGAGGCCAAGCCCGATCATGCTCGCCTGCACATCGCCCGGCCCCATCAGCACCGGCAAACCGACAGGCAGACCGAGATCCGTTGCCAGATCATTTGACAGCGTCGCGACACATTCGCCGATCGGCTGCATCTCGGGAACAAGCGATGTGCCCCGCTTCAGCCCCAGAACCTGGTCGATCTCGGGCACCAGCGCGCCGCTGCGCCAACTCCCCCAGGTATGCAGCAGCGACGTCGGTTCGGCCCGTACTTCTCCCGTCAGGCAGAGGAACAGCCATTCCTTGATCCGCATCACATGCGCGATCTGGTTGTAACGTTCCGGTTGGTTGCGCTGCAGCCACAGCAGCTGAACGCTCTGGGCCGCCGCCGTCGGTCGCACCGAAGTCAGCTGTTCAACGCCGGTCAGCACACATCGTTCGTTCAGTTCCGACACCAGCGAGGCGCTGCGGCCGTCCAGCCATGTCATCGCCCGACCGACAGGTTCGCCATGCCGGTCAACCGGCCACAGCCCGTCGCCCTGACCGGTCACCACCAGGCCGATCGCCGTACCCTGCGTTTGGGAGACACAGTCCTTCAGCACCGCAAGCGCATCGTCCAGCGATACCAGCATGTCCTGCTCGACCTTCAACCCGTCGCGGCGCAGGGCGCCGTTGGCCCGCTGCGCCACGGCGATCAGCCGGCCGCGCGTATCGAACGCGGCAGCCTTGACTGTTGTTGTGCCTGAATCGAGGCAGAAGATCAGATCGTCCACGGAATTTGCCTTTTGAGGTCAGGATGCGTGCCGCAGGCCTTCGAGCGCCGTACTGCTCTGCTGGCCGTAGGTCTTGAACTTTTCCAGCACCGCCGCGATCTGGTCGTCGGTCAGCACCGGCGGTTCACCGAACGGCAGGCACAGCAGATATTGATGCGCTAGTTCCTCGACGGTCACGGCCAGAGCTAGAGCCCTTGCGATAGACACGTGCCCGGCGATCACCCCGTGATGCGCCATCAGGCAGGCACGCCGGCCTTTCAACGCTTCCACCACCCGGTCGGCCAGCTCCTGCGATCCGAAGATTTCGTAAGGCGCGCAGCGGATCGACGGGCCACCGGCACCGGCAATCGCGTAATGGATAGCCGGAATGTCCTTTTCCAGAATGCTCACCGAGGTCGCATAGGTCGAATGGGTGTGCACCACCGCCTGCAGATCAGGCCGTGCCATCAGGATATCACGGTGAAAACGCCACTCGCTGGAGGGCAGAACGTCGCCCTTGTAACTTGCGTCCCACTGCATGGCGACCACATGGTCCGGCATCAGCTTGTCATACGGAATACCGGTCGGCGAGATCAGGAAACCGTCACCATGACGGACGCTGATATTGCCGGACGTACCCTTGTTGATGCCAAGCCGGTTCATGGCCCGGCAGGATTCGATCACTTCGGTGCGGAGAGAAAGTTCGTCGCTCATGCGGTTTTCGCCCTGTTTGGGATATTGGCTTCGTGGCCGGGCAAAACGTCGGCATAACGCTCGGCTTCGACACCGTATTCCTGGAGAATTTCCGACGTGTGCTGGGCATAACCCGGCGGCTTCATGCGGTAGCTGGCCGGTGTGCGCGACATCTTGATCGGGCTTCCGGTGCCGCGAAAGTCATCGATATCGATCACCATCTCGCGGTGGATCGTATGCGGATCGGCCACCACCTGATCGATGCTGCGCACCGCGCCGCAAGGCACACCCGCCTCGATCAGATCCTTGGCAATGGCCTTGCATTCGAACGAGGACAGGCCAAGTTCAAGTTCCATTTTCAAAGCATCACGATTGTTGTTGCGGTGTTCATTGGTGGAAAATTTCGGATCATCCGGCAGATCCGGCCGGCCGATCATCTTGCACAGGATGACGAACTGGCGGTTATTGCCGACTGCCAGGAAGATCGGATCGGTTGCTGTCGCGAACGTATCGTATGGGCAGATATTCGGATGCGCATTGCCGGACGTGCCGGGAACCTTGCCCGAAAGATAATAATTGGGCAGATGCGGGTGCAGCAGGGAAATGCCGCAGTCATAAAGCGTCGTTTCGATGAACTGGCCCTTGCCGCTGACGTTGCGCTCGTTGAGCGCCATGGTAATGCCGATGACCGCGTTGAGGCCCGTCACCATATCCACCACCGGCAGACCGACCCGCAGCGGATCGCCGCCGCGTTCGCCATTGACACTCATGATTCCGCACGCCGCCTGGATCGCCGCGTCGTAACCCGGCAGACCACCCAGCGGACCATCTCCGCCGAAGCCGGAAATCCGGCAATGCACCAGCCTCGGAAACCGCTCCGTCATCATCTCCCGTGTCAAACCCCACCTCTCCAAGGTTCCGGCCTTGAAGTTTTCGATCAGGACATCGGCAGTTTCAAGCAGGTGCAGCAACAGTTCCTGTCCAGCCGGTTTCGACATGTCGAGCGCCATGCCCCGCTTGTTGCGGTTCAGCCCGAGAAAATAGCTGGCGGCACCATCATGAAAGGGAGGCCCCCAGCCGCGCGTCTCGTCACCTCCTGGCGGCTCCACCTTAATCACATCGGCGCCATGATCCGCCAGAACCTGACCGGCATAGGGACCACCCAGAACGCGGCTGGCATCGATCACCTTCAATCCGGACAACGAGCCCATATTCGGTATCTGTGCTGTCATGCTCTCATTCCCATTGTTTCTATGGCCGGTCCCGATTGCATAGCGATATCGCGGCGCATCTGGATGGCAAATTCCGGGTAGGTCTCGGCAAGCTCGTCGAGAACGCGGCCCCGCAGCAGATCGAAGGCGACTTCGTCGGGACCGGACGTCGTCTCCGGTTTCTCGGCATGTTCGAACGAAAATCCGGTCGCCTCGGTGACATCAGCCAGGTCGCTGCCGTCATGCACGCTCTGCAGCGTGAAACCCGGCCGTTGCTTGTCGAACTGGAACAGCGCCTTGCTGGTCAAAAGCGCATAAGGCCCGCCGGTACGATAGACACCCGGCTCGCTGGTGCCCGGCGCGCTGATGAAATCCACCTTGTCGACAAACACCCGCGGCGAATGTTCCTCACGAAACAGGATGACGCGCGGCACGACGAAATAGAGATAGGCCGAACCGAACGATCCCGGCCAGCGCACGCTGGACTGGGGATACTCTCCGACACCCACGAGATTGACATTGCCCTCGCCATCGATCTGGCCACCGCTGAGAAAGAACGCATCGATCCGGCCCTGCCCCGCACAATCGAACAGCTCCACCGATCCGTTGGTGAAAAAATTGTGTTCGACCGAACCGAGGATCGAGATGCGGACCTGCTCTTTCTGCTGATGCTCATTCAAGGCGCGGCGCAACATGGCGCCGGCGGCCGGCATCGGCGACGAGGCGCCGACAGCCACATGCCGCACGCCATCAAGGAGCCGGGCAATGGTGTAAATCAGGGTTTCACGGGGAAGCGGCGTTCTCATTGCGCCGGCTCCAACAGCTTGGACGCCATATAGTCGGCAAAACCTTCGGCACTGCGGCCCGCCTTGGCATAGGTCAGCAACTCTGCCGCGTCGACAGGATATTCGCCCCACAGGCCGTAGGGCCAGGCACCCCGCGGTGCAAGCCCGATATGATCGACATAAAGCGCCGGCAGGACACCCGCAGCACTCTGTTCGTCGGCCAGCAGGCTGTGATCGACGATCCTCTCGACCGTGACTATGGTCCGGGCCGAGGCATAGGCCATGCTGGCAAGCTCACGCCGACGGCCGATCCAGACATTGCCGAACCGGTCCGCAACGGCGGCGTGGAAGATCGCGATATCGGGGTGAATGGCGGGTATTAGAACCACCGGATCCGGGGTTTCCGCGAAAGGATTGTCGATCACCTTCCAGTCCGGCCGGTTGGCGAGAACGTCGGTGCCGATCAGCCCGCGCATGGCGGTGAAAGGACTGCCCTTCTGGGCGGCCAGCAATCCTGCATGGATGGCCGGGCATGTGGCATCGTGAATGGTAATCGCTCCATCCTTGACCGCCTGGTTGAAGCGCGGCGCACCACCGGCCTCGCCAAGCGACATCGCACTTGTTTCGACGGACGCGATCAACCCGGCGCCGATCAGCATATCCGCCTGCAGACCGCCGGTCGGCACACAGACAAGCCGCAGGTTGCGGGCGCCATTGTCGATCAGCGGCCTCGTCATCGCCATCGACACACCCGCGTAATCCACCGGCAGCGCAATGCGCATGCCATCCGTCACCTGTCGTGCAAGTTCGTGCAGATCCTTCAGCACACTGTCCTCCAACCCTGCCGGCCAGAACCGGCTTTTTGCTGCAATACCTCGTCAAGGGTCCTCCACTGCAGCAAGCTGTTCCGATTAGCGTTCCACTATATAGAACATCATTCCGAAAAATAAGGTACGCTCCGGCTCGGGTGTCTGTCAATCACCGTTTCACACTCTCTCGCCAACAGTGGCGTTTCAGGCCTCTCTTTCATTCGTCGGTTCAACCCGCTTGACAAGTGAGATATCCAGAATAAGCTGTTTATGAAATATCGTTCTAAATATTAGAACACGCCGGGAGGAGACCATGGCAGATAATTCGACGTGGCGCGCAGAGCGCCGCGAGGGTTCGCACGACTCGCAAAACACCACCGTGCCGGCATCAGGACAGAAATCAGCCATCGCACCCGCCATCGGCGCCAGCATCCAAATAGACCATGTCGGCAAGACCTATGGCAGTTTCGTCGCGGTGGACGATGTCGCCATGGACATCGCAGCCGGTGAGTTCATCACCCTGCTCGGCCCCAGCGGCAGCGGCAAGACCACATTGCTGAACCTCGTTGCAGGTTTCCAGAAGGTAAATTCCGGCCAGATCCTGGTGGATGGCAAACCGGTCCAGCATGTCCCCCCGCACAAACGCGGTTTCGGCATGGTGTTCCAGAGCTATGCACTGTTTCCGAACATGACCGTGACCCAGAACGTCGCCTTTCCGATGCGCATGGCCGGCGTCAATCGCCAGACCACGGAGCGGCGCGTTGCCGAAACGCTGGAAGTGATGCGGCTTTCGGAACATGCCAACAAGATGCCGAACCAGATGAGCGGCGGCCAGCAGCAACGCGTGGCGATTGCCCGCGCCATCGTCATGCGGCCGCGCGTGGTGCTGATGGACGAGCCGCTCAGCGCGCTCGACCGTCGCCTGCGTGAATCGATCCAGATCGAGATCCGTGAACTGCACCGCACGATCGGCAGCACCATCCTGTTCGTCACCCATGATCAGGGCGAGGCCCTGACGCTCAGCGACCGTATCGCCGTGCTGGATGCGGGCCGCGTCGTGCAGGTCGCGAGCCCGGTGGAAATCTACCGCCATCCCGCCACCAAGTTCGTCGCGTCTTTCGTCGGCGAATCCAATCTGATCGATGCCGAACTGGTGCAACGCCGCGGCACTCGCCTGGTGCTGAAGAACCGCGCCGGTTTCACCTTTGAAGCCGAAAGCCGCAATCCTGACATGGTCGGCCGCGCCACTGTTCTGGTTCGCCCGGAGCGCATTGCCATCAGCAATACGCCTTCACCCAACGCGCTTCCCGTCACCGTCACATCCGCACTGTTCCTCGGCGAACTCTTGCGCATCGAGGCGGAGATGGAGGGCGGTGAAAAGCTGCTGATCCGTTGCGCCGATACTTACGCAAGGCGCCTGCCCGATATCGGCGAAAAGCTCTTTGCGAGCTGGGATGCGGAAGATTGCTGGGTGCTGTCATGACCATGGCTGCAACCGACCTCCAGACAATCAAACCACAAGCGGCGAGCCTGTCGGAACGGCTGAAGAACCCGGCCCTGCTGCTGGTGCCGGCCGCCGCCTTCCTGGCCTTCATCTATGTCTGGCCGCTGATCGACCTGTTCCGCCTCAGCGTCGGCGGCGAAACCTGGACCACCCATTTCGAACGAGTGTTCTCGGTCCCGCTCTACTGGCAGTCGCTGGTGCGCACCATGCAGATTTCGTTCACCGTGGCGGGCCTTTGCCTGGTGTTCGGTTATCCGACGGCGCTGCTCATCCACCGCAGCCGCGGCATCGTTCAGGTGCTGATCGCAACCGCAGTTGTGTTGCCCTATTTTATCGCCATCCTGATCCGCACCTATGCCTGGATGGTGCTGCTCGGCCGCAACGGGCCGCTCAACAAGATGGCAATGTGGCTCGGCATATCCGATGAACCGGCACAGTTGCTGTTCAACCGCGGCAGCGTGCTGCTCGGCATGACCGCTGTGCTGTTGCCGCTGATGGTGCTCAGCATCTATTCCAGCATTTCGCGCATCGACCAGAGCCTGACCCGGGCGGCCCTTGCCAGCGGCGCCGGCCCGATCGCCGTCTTCTGGCGTGTGCTTCTGCCACTGACCATGCCGGGCATGGGTGCCGGTTTCCTGCTGGTGTTCGTCACGGCGCTCGGCTTCTTCATCACGCCTACCCTGCTTGGTGGCCCCGGCGACCAGATGTTTGCCATGCACATCACGCAGCAGGCGGACTTCCTCACCAGCGAAGGCTTTTTGCAGGCGCTGGCCGTGGTGCTGCTGCTGATCACCCTGATCGTCGTCGGCATTGCCGGGAAATTCCTCGGCTTCGAATTCATCTGGGGTGGCGGCAAGCTGACCGATGCCAGACCGACGATCGGCAAGGCCAGCAAGGCGGCGCGTGGCAACTCGCTCGGCATGATCGCCGCCGACACGATCGGCTGGCCCTTGCTGCGCCTGCTCGGCAAGCTTCCCGCCAGCGCCGGCGAATGGACGGTGCGCGCAATGGGCGGACTGGTGATCCTGACGCTGATCCTGCCGATCGTCGTCGTCATCATCATCTCGTTCAGCAGCGCCAGCTTCCTGACCTTCCCACCACCCGGCCTGTCCTTGCGCTGGTACGAGAAGTTCTTCTCGGATTCGGAATGGATGGCGGCGTTCACCTCATCCCTGACGATCGCCGCCATGTCCGCCTGCATGGCAATCGTTCTCGGCGCCTCGGCGGCGATGGGCATCGTCCGCAGCTCGATCAGGGGCAAGACGGCGATCATGCTGTTGCTGGTCAGCCCGATCATCGTGCCGCCGGTGGTGCTCGGCCTGTCGCTTTACAGCCTGTTCCTGCATTTCGACCTGATCGGTTCGATGTTCGGGCTTGCCGGTGCGCATGCGATCGGCGGCATTCCGCTGGTCGTGGTGATCATCGCCGCCAGCCTGCAGGGCGTCGACACCAAACTCGAACAGGCCGCCGCCATCCACGGTGCTTCGCCGATCACGGTGTTTCGCAAGGTGACGCTGCCGGCAATCGCGCCGGGGCTCTCGGCCGCCACCTTCTTCGCCTTTCTGCATTCATTCGATGAACTCGTGCTGTCGCTTTTCCTGTCGAGCGCGCAGCTGAAGACACTGCCCCTGCGTTTGTGGGCAGACGTGAACTACCAGCTCAATCCCGTGCTCGCCGTCGTGTCGACACTGGAAGTTCTGCTGGTCGTCGGTGGCATCCTGCTCGCGCGGCCGGTCCTGGCCGGCCCCAAGCGTGCCGTCGTGTGACACCGCATACGATCTCAAGAGGAGGAAACCAACATGCTGAGGAGACATGTCATGGGAGTATTGAAGGCAAGCGTAGCAACCGGATTGCTGGCAACGGCAATCACTTTTGGCGGCATTTCGGGAGCGGTCGCCCAGAGCAAGGAAGTCATCATGCAGGATCCCGGCGGCGCTTATGGCGAAGCCCTGCGCAAGATCATGTACGACCCCTTCGAGAAGGAAACCGGCATCAAGGTTGTCACCGTGCAGGAGGCGCGCAGCGGCCCGAAGATCAAGGCGCAGGGCGCCACCGGCAAGGCCGGCTGGGACCTGACCTTCATCTTCGATCAGGAAACCAAGCTGCTGGGTGATTGCTGCCTGCTTGATATCGACTACAGCAAGCTGTCCGAAAGCGCCCAGAAGACGCTGGCCACCATGCCGGACAATCTGAAGCGCAAGAAAGGCGTGGCGCTGCAGGTCATCGGCGTCGCCATGGCCTACAACACGGAAAAATACGCCGACGCAAAGCCGAACAACTGGGCGGATTTCTGGGACGTGAAGGAGTTTCCCGGCAAACGTTGCATGCCAGGCTGGTCGCGTTTCGTGTTCGAAGCGGCGCTGATGGCGGATGGCGTGCCGAAGGACAAGCTCTATCCGGTGGATATGGACCGGGCGCTGAAGAAGATCGCCGAGATCAAGCCAAACGTCAGCAAATGGTGGACGACGGCCGCTCAAGCGCCACAACTGATGCTCGATGGTGAGGCCGACATGTGCATGGCCTATGCCGGACGCATCAACAATCTCGTCGTGGTCGAAGGCGCGCCGGTTGACATGACCTGGAACCAGGGTTTCATCTATTACGACTTCTTCTCGATCCCGAATGGCTCGCCCAATCCGGAAAACGCACTGAAACTGCTGTCCTACCGGCTTGATGCCGACCGCGCCGCGGCGCTTTCCACCGCCTATCCGGTGCCGGTTCCCTCGCAGCTGGTCTACGAGGCCGCCGATCCGAAAATCAGCCGCCTGTTGGCCAACAACCCCGACAACGTCAAGCAGGCAGTCGAGTGGAGCGCCGATTATTGGGGTGCTCCGTCGCCTGACGGCAAGTCCACCAATGAGGAATACGCCCAGGAGAAGCTGAACGCGCTTCTGGCCCAATAACCTCGTCGGAGGCCGCGGCCCAAGTCGCGGCCTTCTCTTTTCAACACCTTCCCGAACGGAAATCCGGTATTCCCATGCAGACCTATCCTGACGTCCTGCTCTTCATCAACGGCGAGTGGCGCCATGCGCTGAAGGGCGAAACCCTTCCCGTCGCCGACCCGGCCACCGAAGAAGTCATCGGCAACATTGCCCGCGCCCGTAAAGAGGATCTCGACCTTGCTCTCGAGGCCGCCGAAAAGGGTTTCAGGATCTGGCGCGACACCTCGCCCTTCGAACGCTCGAAGATCATGCGCAAGGCTGCCGACATCCTGCGCGAGCGCGCCGACCGCATCGCCTTCCTGATGACCCGGGAACAGGGCAAGCCGCTCGCCCAGTCCAGGGCCGAGGTGTTGAGCGGTGCCGACATCATCGACTGGTTTGCCGAGGAAGCCCGACGCACCTATGGTCAGATCATTCCGGCCCGCATCAGCGGTGTATCGCAGATGGCGATCAAGCTGCCGGTCGGCCCGGTCGCCGCTTTCACGCCGTGGAATTTCCCGATCAACCAGGTCGTGCGCAAATTGTCTGCCGCAGTCGCCACCGGATGCTCGATCATCGTCAAGGCGCCGCACGAGACGCCGGCCTCGCCTGCCGAACTGATCCGCGCCTTTGCCGATGCCGGCATTCCGGCCGGCGTCGTCAATCTGGTCAACGGCAAATCGTCGGAAATCTCCGAATACCTGATCCCGCACCCGGTCATCCGCAAGATTTCCTTCACAGGCTCTACCCCGATCGGCAAACATCTGGCAGCCCTGGCCGGCCAGCACATGAAGCGGGCAACGATGGAGCTTGGCGGCCACGCCCCGGTTCTGGTGTTCGACGATTGCGATATCGACAAGGCGATCGAGGTCTCCGCCGCCTCGAAGTTCCGCAATGCCGGGCAGGTCTGCGTCGCGCCGACCCGGTTTCTGGTTCAGGATGGCGTTGCCGACCAGTTCCTCGACGGCATGGTCAAGGCGGCGCAGGCGATCAAGGTCGGCAATGGTTTTGATGCCGATACTCAGATGGGACCGCTGGCCAACGAACGCCGCATGACGGCGATCCAGACGATGATCAACGATGCCGTGTCTCGCGGTGCGGAACTCAGGACCGGCGGCCGCCGAATCGGCAACAAGGGCCATTTCTTCGAACCCACCGTCCTTGCCAACGTGCCCGTCAGCGCCGAGATCATGAATGACGAGCCGTTTGGCCCGGTCGCCATAGTCAACCGTTTCTCGGATTATGATGAGGCCATCACGGAGGCCAACCGCCTGCCCTTCGGCCTTGCATCCTATGCCTTCACCGGCTCGGTCAAGACGGCGCATGATCTAAGCCGGCAGATGGAGGCCGGTATGCTCAGCATCAACCATAACGGCCTTGCTCTGCCGGAAGTGCCGTTCGGTGGCATCAAGGACAGCGGCTACGGTACCGAGGGCGGCTCCGAGGCTACGCAGGCCTATCTCGAAACCCGCTTCGTCAGCCAGCTGAGCTAGTGACCGGCGCTCCGGGCAATCGGCTCCGGAGCGCACCCTCGCTCGGGGCTTTATATGAGATGCCTTCGTAACGGAATGGCGATACAATGCGAGCCTGGTTTAGAAAGCAGTGCGCAGGTTATGGATAAGGCATTCGTCAAAGGGTTGCGGCTTCTGGAAACGCTGGCCAATAGCGACTGTCCGCGCAGCGTCACCGATCTTTCGGTGGAGCTGGAGCTGACCAAGAGCAATGTCCACCGCATGCTGACGACGTTGACCGATCAGGGATATGTGCGCCAGCTGCCGCGTTACAGCACTTATGAGCTGACCACCAAGATCTGGCAGCTTGGCAGCAATGTCATCCGGCGGATGGACGTCACCTCGCTTGCCCGCCCCGCCATGCTGAAACTGGCGGAGAAGACCGGCGAAACAATTCACCTTTCGGTTCTGGAAGACACCGATGTGGTCTACCTCGACAAGATCGAAGGCGCCCACCACATTCGCGCCCATACCAGCGTCGGCTCGCGGGCCCCAGCCTGGACAGTGGCGACCGGAAAGGCGATGCTGGCGGAGCTGCCCGACGTCTATCTCGAAAGGTTCGAGCCGCTCATCAAACCCTACACGCCCTCATCGAAAAAGAGCCTTGCCGAACTGTTGAACGATATCAAGCTGGTGCGCCAGCAGGGATATGCCGCCGTCTATCACGGCGAGTGGCGCGAAGGCATCTCCGCCTGCGCCTGCGCCATCACCGACCGAGCCGGAGAACTTGTGGGTGCGATCGGCATGTCGGGTCCGGATTCGCGCCTGAAGCGCAAGCAGATCAAGGAATTCTCCGGCGACGTGATCGAGGCTGCAAGGACGATCCGGCTGGCACTCGGCGGGTAAGATTTTTGGCGGGGAAGCTGCCGTCCTTGCTGACCTCGCCCGAAGCAAATTGCCCTCTCAGTCTCAAGGCAACATTAGCGTCGTAGTTATTTCTCCAAAATTTGGCGCTGATTAGCACCGATGCTGTCGCGCCTTGCGCGTATCAGCAACATCCGGAGCCCATGTTCCAAGGTGAATGAGCCACCACCCCTGAACGGCCCCCTCTCAGGCAGCCCTCACCTTGTCCCGATAACTCCTGATTCGCTCCCGAACCCCGGCCCGACTTGCGGAGCGCACAAGATTGGCAAGATCGCTGTCATAGTCCGCGGCATCGGTTGCCGCATGAAGCGCCCGCACCGTGTCCGCCTCCAGCCGGTGGCCGGCGAGGCCGATTGCCGATAACAGCCCCTCCAGCCCATCCGCCGCAACCAGATCCGTTGCCAGTCCCTGCGCCAGAGCCACGGTGTCGGTCAGCGTCAAACCGCCCGTCAGGCAGGCCCGCGCATGATCGCGCCCGATCCGCCCGGCAAGCCGCGACGTCCCAAGTACCAGCCCGAAGGCTGCGCCCGGGAAGGCAAAACTCGCGCCGTCCAGCGCAATCCGACGGTCGCAGCTGGCAAACAGATCGGCACCTGCGCCAAAACACCGCCCCTTGCCGATCGCCACCGTCATCACAGGCGAAGAATGCACTTTCTGCAGCAGTTTTTCGATTTCCACGAACCGCAAAAGCAGGCTCGCATCCGTCTCGCTGTCCAGCGTCGAGAGGTCGAAACCGGTACAAAAGTGTTTTCCTTGCCCCTCCAGCACGATCACCCGCGCCCCCTTGTCCAGGCACCGGTCGAAACCGGCGCTGAGATCGGCAACGATCTCCGAACTCAGTGCATTGCCCTTGGCGGCCCGATCGACGATTAGATGATGCCGCCCCTCCCTTTCGAGCACCGATACGCTCGCAGACATTTGGCCTCCGCCCGCAGTCACAACTGCCATGTTAAATTCCTCTCCCGCTTCCTCCGACCGATCGCGATACGGCCTGCGCCGCCTCCACGACCATCGCCCCCCATGACTTGATCTCGCGCGGCTTGAACCGCGTGCCAGGCCCGGAAATGCCGATCGCTCCGACTACCCGGCCCGTCGCGTCCGAAATCGCCGACGCGATGCCGAACACGCCGTCGCGCCATTCTCCCCGATTCACCGCATAACCCTGCTTGCGAATGGTAGAAAATTCCGCCGCCAGGGCATCGGAATCGGTGATCGTCTGGTCGGTGAAGGCGGTTAGTGGTTGCGGCAGGCGCAGGCTCTCGGGCGGCAGTTGCGCCAGCATCGCCTTGCCGGTCGCCACGCACCAGGCCGGTGCGCGACCGCCGACGCTGGTATAGGAGCGGATCGGCTGCAGGCTCTCGATCTTGTCCATATAGACCACCTCGGCCATGTCCAGCACCGAGAGATGGACGGATTCACCGGTCAGTTCGGCAAGCTGGGTCATGCGCGGACGGGCAATCTTGGCCAGATTGAAGCGCGAGCCGACCTTGAGCCCGATCTCCCAGACCTTGGACGACAGTTCGTAGCTGGCATTGGCATCGTCGCGGCGGACGTAACCGGTCGCCACAAGCGTCGTCAGCAGCCGGTGGACGTTGCTCTTGGTCAGATCCAGTTCGCGCGCAAGGCTGGTCACGCCGCGTGGCTCGTCACTCTTGGCAAGAAGCTCGATCAGGGTGAGGCCCTTGACGAAAGTCGTATCCATAAGCGCCTTTCAAACGGAAAATTCATGCCGGATTAACCGCGATACCGGTCCAACATCCGATCCGCGGTTTCATTTAATAGAATATGCCACCGCAAATGTCACGCTCCGCGCGCCGCTGAAGGCGCAAGTTTTTATGGACAAACGGCCTCATCTAATCTCTAATAGACAATATTCGATACGACGTATCACTATTTGGAACATTTGGAGCTGCAGTCAGATTAGATCGCGCTCCGCGGGAGGAGAGCCTGGATGAGCGGACGTGAACTGCCGTTAGTTGGCATCAAAGTGATAGAATTCTGCCAGGTCGCGGCCGGCCCCTTCTGCGCCATGCTGCTGGCAGATTTCGGTGCAGACGTGATCAAGATCGAGAATGTCGCCGGCGGCGACGGCATGCGCAAATGGCCGCCGATCAACAATGGCTATAGCGAGAATTTCGCCTCTCTCAACCGCAACAAACGGTCGCTGGCGCTGGATCTGAAGAGCCCTGAAGGCAAGGAAATCGCGCTGAAACTGTGCTCCGAGGCGGATGTCGTGGTTGAGAACAACCGGCCCGGCGTCATGGATCGGCTTGGGCTGGGCTATAGCCAGCTCAGTCAAATCAACCCGGCTCTCGTCTACGCCTCGATTTCCGGTTTCGGCCAGACCGGACCGCGCGCCTTCGAAGGTGGGTTCGATGTGACGATCCAGGCCATGGCCGGCGTCATCAGCGTTACCGGCGAAGAGGGCGGCGGCCCGGTCAAATGCGGCGTGCCGATCAGCGACTTTTCGACCGGACTTTATGCCGCCTTTTCGATTTCCAGCGCGCTGCGGCAGGCAGGCATCGATGGAAAGGGCCGGTTCATCGACATTTCCCTGCTTGGCGCTACCTTGGGCGTTGCGGCCCTGCAGACTTCGGAATATTTTGGAACGGGAGATTCGCCGAGAAAAATGGGAGCTGCGCATCCGCGCAACGCGCCTTACGAAGCGTTCAAATCCGGCGACGGACATTTTGTCATGGCAGCAGGAAACGACAAGCTCTGGCGGTCCGTCTGCGAGATCGTCGGACAGGGCGATCTGCTCCTCGATCCGCGATTCGCGACCAACAGCGACCGGGCGATCCATCAGGTCGAGTTGCGCATCCTGCTGGAGCAGGTCTTCGCCACAGGCTCTTCGGCCGAGTGGCTGGAAAAGTTCCGTGCCGCGGGAGTTCCCTGCGCTCCGATCAACGATTATGCAGCGGCGCTTTCCGACCCGCAGGTCGAGGCAATGGGCTGGATCCAGAACATCGACCTGCCTGGCGGCGTCACCGCCCGCACCTTCGGTTCGCCGGTCAGGCTGGATGGCGAAACGCTGAAGATCCGCCAGAACCCTCCGGCGCTCGGCGAACATAACGCCGAGATCATCGCTTCGCTGGAGCCTGCAATGCAGCCAAAAGAAAAGGTGGCGTGATGAGCATCAAGACCTTCAGGGACTTCGTGACGAATCTGACCGAGCTTGCCGACCGCGATCCCGACGAGGCTGTGATGCTGCAGGCGGCTCACCCGCTGATGGAGGACTTGCTGCGCGCCGACCAGTGGCTGCCGGACATGTATGCCCAGCCCAATCCGGATCGCTACAGCCAGTATCTGCTGCATTGCGACCCGAAAGAGCGCTTCTCGATCGTCAGTTTCGTCTGGGGCCCGGGACAGGAAACGCCGATTCACGACCACACGGTCTGGGGCCTGCTGGGCGTGCTGCGCGGTTCGGAAATCTCGCAGCGTTACGAACAGGAAGCCGGCGCCATGCACAAGGTCGGCGAGCTGGAATATCTCGAAAGCGGCCAGATCGACATGGTCTCGCCGACGATCGGCGATATCCACCAGGTCCGCAACGGCCTGAAGACCAGGCCGTCGGTGTCGATCCACGTCTATGGCGGCAATATCGGCCGCATCAACCGTCATGCCTTCAAGAATGACGGCAGCCAGAACTCCTTTGTCAGCGGCTACAGCTCTGAAACCGTGCCGAACATCTGGATGGCCGACAAGCCATAACGGCGAGGCCGACGATCGGCCCGCCCCTCTTCATCCGGTAGCGGGATAAGCGCCTCAGGCGACCGGAGCCGGCCCGCGCGCCTCGGCATGATCGCGCAGATATTCAGCGAGGGCCTGAACCTCTTCGGCCACCAGGTGCAGACCAAGCTTGGTCCGCCGCCAGAGAATATCCTCGGCCTTGAAGGCCCACTCCTTGGCCATCAACCAGCGAACCTCGCATTCGTATAGATCGGCCCCGAAATGCCGGCCGAGGTCGGCCATGCTGCCGGCCCCCGTCAGGATCTGACGGACATCGGTGCCGTAAAGCCGCAGCAATCGCCTCGAATGGGCAGCCGTCAGGAACGGATAGGTCTTGCGCAGATCGACAAGCGCATCGGAAAATCCGGTTGCCGGAAAATCACCGCCCGGAAGGTGCGAGGACGCCGTCCACGGCTTGCCCTTTTCACCGATCCCTGCGGAAATCTTCTGCAGCGCATGTTCGGCAAGGCGGCGATAGGTGGTCAGCTTGCCGCCGAACACATGCAACACAGGCGCTTCGCCTAGCTGCTCTTCCAGTTTCAGGACGTAATCGCGGGTTGCCTCCTGCGCCGCCGTTGCGCCATCGTCGAACAGCGGCCGGACGCCGGAATAGGTCCAGACGATATCCGCAGGCGTCACCGGCTCCTTGAAATATTCGCTCGAAGCCTTGCAGAGATAATCCACCTCGTTATCGCTGATCGCGACTTTGGCCGGGTCGCCCTGATAATCGCGGTCGGTCGTGCCGATCAGGGTAAACTCGCCCTCATAGGGAATAGCGAAGATGATCCGTCCGTCCGGATTCTGGAAAAACAGCGCCCGCTCATCCTCGAACTTGCGGCGGATGACGATATGGCTACCCTGCACCAGCCGGACATTGCGGGCGTCGTTGCGCCCCATTGCCTGGCCGAGGACCTTGTCGACCCAGGGGCCTGCAGCATTCACCAGCATCCGCGCCCTATGAATGGCCCTTGCTCCGTTTGCCTCGACCTCGATCCGCCAGAGATCGTTTTCGCGGTGAGCGGAGATGACGCGGGTACGGCTGAGAATGGCAGCGCCCCGGGCCTGTGCGTCACGGGCATTGAGGACCACAAGCCGCGCATCGTCCACCCAGCCATCGGAATATTCGAACGCCTTGGAAAAGATCGGCTTCAGCGGTTTGCCAAGCGGATCGCGCCGCATGTCGATCGACCGTGTCGGCGGAAGCAGCTTTCGACCGCCGATATGGTCGTAGAGGAAAAGCCCCAGCCGGATCAGCCATGCCGGCCGAACACCGCCTTTGTGGTAGGGCAGCACGAAGCGCATCGGCCGGATGATGTGCGGCGCCATCGCCCACAGGATCTCGCGTTCCATCAGCGCCTCGCGCACCAGCCGGAACTCGTAATGTTCGAGGTAGCGCAGCCCGCCATGGATAAGCTTCGTTGCCGCAGACGACGTGCCGGCGGCAAAGTCCGTCATTTCGGCCAGAGCCACCGAATAGCCGCGCCCTGCCGCATCACGGGCGATGCCGCAACCATTGATGCCGCCACCGATGATGAAGAGGTCGTAGATCGGATCGCTCACTGCTATTACCCTGTAATCACCGTTACGGCGTACCCCCAATGGCACGCCGTCTGTCTTGGAGGGACTGTTAATTGCACGGGTACCGAAGCGCCTCTTTGTCGAGGAACCTTCGCACATCACCGGCAATTTGGGAGGCCGCCTTGCGGATGGTAAAGCGCGAGGCGCCGGCAATATGCGGTGACAGCGTCACGTTCTGCAGCTTTAGTAGCGGCCAGTCCGCCGGTGGCGGCTCCTTTTCGAACGTGTCGAGGGCGCAACCACGCAGCTTACCGGACGTCAGCGCCTCATAAAGCGCGTTGTAGTCGACCAGCGGCCCACGCGCGGTGTTTACGAAATAACTGCCGTCCCTCATCAGCGCGAACTTTTCGGCGCTCATCATGCCCCGGGTCTCTGCCGTGACACGCGGATGCAATGTCACCACATCGCTTTCTGCCAGAAGGGTATCGAGATCGGCAGTCGTCACGCCATCGTCGGCATCTTCACGGGTCAGTTGCTTATAGGGATCGCAGACGATGATCTTGCATCCGAATGGCTTCAGCATCTTGACGACGCGGCTGCCGACTTCGCCGTAACCGATCACGCCCACCGTCATCTCGCACAGTTCGCGACCGGTGATTTCCTCATGATACAGATCGCCGCGGTACTCGCCGTTCATCAGCGCCACATGGCCGCGGGTGAGATTACGGATTTCCGCCAGCATCGACGCCATCGCGAATTCAGCTACCGCCGACGCATTGCGACCTGGCGAATTTGACACCTTGACGCCGAAGTCCTTGGCTGCCGCCATGTCGATATTGATCGGCCCGCCGCGCGAGACGGCGATGAACTTCAGGTCCGGCGAGGCCTCGAACGTATCGCGGATGATGGGCGCCAGATGGCAGATCAGGATCTCGCAACCGCTGATGAAATCGTAGAACTGTTCCGGGCGTCCGACAAATTCGCCGATCGGCAGCGTCGGATCGACCTTGGTGATGTTGCGCTCGATCGGCCAGCCGAGTTCCATCGTCTCGATCGTGAATGCCCGGCCGGGCATCTCGCTCTCAAGCGCCTCCTTGAAATAGGAGGGTTTCATGAAGCCGTCGCCGATGATCCCGACACGGATCGGATTAGCGTTGTTATTATCCATTGTGTATTCCCTTCCCTTTCATTTCAAAACCGTAACCGTCGCACCGCTCACGCCGGCTCGCCCACGTTGCTGCGCTCCGGCATGAGACCCGCCATCGGCGGCCCCGAAACATCGTCGCGCCAGCAGGCCTTCAGATGCCCCGGCGAGACTTCGACCAGCGGCGGCACGCCCTGTCCGCACATCGGCAGCGCGTGCGGACAGCGGGTCCGGAACACGCAGCCGGAGGGCGGCGACAGTGGTGAGGGAATGTCTCCCTCCAGCATCTGGCGCTTGCTGGCAGCGCCGACATCGACCGACGGGATGGCCGACAAGAGAGCTCGCGTATAAGGATGACGGGCATCCGAATGCAGCCTGTCGCCCGGCGCAATTTCCATGATCCGGCCGAGATAGAGCACGATGATCCGATCGCAGATATATTCGACCACGCCGAGATCATGGGTGATGAACAGCATGCTGAGGCCGAGCTTGATCTGCAGGTCGCGCATCAGGTTGATGATCTGCGCCTGGATCGACACATCGAGCGCCGAGACCGGCTCGTCGGCCACGATCAGCTCCGGTTTCAGGGTCAGCGCCCGGGCGATGCCGATACGCTGCCGCTGGCCGCCGGAAAACTCGTGGGCGTAACGCTCCATCACGTCGGGCGAAAGTTCGACCACCTGCAGGGCCTCGGCCGCGGTCTGCATGCGCTCGGCACGGGTACCGATCTTCTGCAGGCTCATGCCTTCGGTGAGGATTTCACCGATCGTCATGCGCGGCGAAAGGCTGGCGAACGGGCTCTGGAAAATATACTGCATCCGCCGCCGTTGCAGCTGCATTTGTTTCTGCTTCATGCCGATAAGATTGACGCCATCGAACAAAACCTGGCCGCTGGTCGGCTCCACCAGCCGCAGAACCGATCGCCCGATCGTCGTCTTGCCGCTGCCGGATTCACCAACCAGGCCGATCACTTCGCCCTTGGCGAGATCGAAGGATACATCATTCAGCGCCCGCACGACCTGTTTGCTGCCAGGCACGGAGAAATGTTTTGTCAGGCCTCTGACCGAGAGCAAGGGGTTCATCTTGGTCATAATTCCTTCCACCGTATGCAGCGGCTGATATTACCTTCGTCGGTCACTTCGAGCGGCGGCACCTGCGCGCGGCAAGCGTCGATCGCCAGCGGACATCGCGGCGCGAATGGACAGCCCTGCGGACGGTTGGCAATGCTCGGCACCGAGCCGCTGATGGTCGGCAGATGTTTGCCTTCGCGTCTCAGCGCCAGCGCTTCGCCTTCCCGCGCCACGCAGGCCAGAAGCCCCGCCGTATAAGGATGGCGCGGGTGCGCGAACACCTGATCGACGCGACCGTATTCGACCACGTAGCCGGAATACATCACCGCGACTCGATGGGCGATCTGCGCGACGACGGCAAAGTTATGGGTGACGAACAGCATCGCCATCTGCCGCTCGCGCTGCAGCGATTGCATCAGGTCGAGGATCTGCGCCTGCGTCGTCACGTCGAGCGCCGTGGTCGGCTCATCGGCGATCAGCATCACCGGATCGCAGGCCAGCGCCATGGCGATCGTCGCGCGCTGGCTCATGCCGCCGGAAAACTCGTGCGGATATTGCAGGGCGCGGCGCGGCGCGTCGGGAATGCCCACATGCGCCAGAAGCTCCTCCGCCCGCTTCCAGGCGGCACGGCTCGACAGGCCCATATGCACCCGGATCGGTTCGGCAATCTGCTCGCCCACCCTTTGCACCGGGTTGAGGCTGGAGGACGGCTCCTGAAACACGATGCCGATGTCCCGGCCGCGGATCGAGCGCATCACCCGCGGCGAGGCCGTGGCAAGATCATGGAAATTGCCGTCCTTGGAGCGAAAGCGGATCTTCGATCCCTGCCCGGTCTTCAAGGTCTTGGGCAGAAGCTGAAGCACCGACAAGCTGGTCAGCGACTTGCCCGATCCGGACTCTCCCACCAGCGCCAATGTCTCGCCAGGGCGGATCGAGAAGTTCACGTCGTTGATCGCCTTCAGTGCGCCGGTCTTGCCGGCCAGATCGATGGAGAGATCCTCCACCCGCAGTACCGCATCGTCCTGCGCCTCGTTTGCCAGCATGTCGGATGGCCGGATTTGTTCGATGATCATGGACATCTCCTATTCCGCCCGGGGATCAAAGGCGTCGCGCAAGCCGTCGCCGACCAGGTTGATCGCGATCACGGTGAGCACGATGGCACAACCGGGGAAAAGCCACTGCCAGGGGTAATTCTGGAGCACCACGGTGCTGCGCGCGGCGTTGAGCATGTTGCCCCAGCTTGCAGCCGGTGGCGGCACGCCGAGACCAAGAAAGGACAAGCCGGCTTCGAGCAGGATCGCATTGGCCACCTGCAGCATGGCGTAGACGACGATGATATCGAGCGTGTTCGGCAGGCCGTGCCGCATCACCAGATGCCATGTCCCAGCACCTGCCCCCCGGGCATAGACCACGAAGTCGCGTTCGCGCAGTTCCAGCAGGCGGGAGCGCACGAGCCGGGCAAGGATCGGCCAGGACAAAAGCGAGATCACCATAATCGTCGAGCCGATGCCGGCGCCGGTGATCGAGGCCAGCACCAGAAGCAGGATGACCGGCGGCAAGGTCATGGCCAGATCGACGATGCGCATGATGATACTGTCAGTCCATTTGCCGCCGAGCGGCGCCGCGGCGCCGATCAGGAAGCCGGCAATGGTGGAGATCACCGTCGATACGAAGGCGACGAGCAGCGAGATCCGCCCGCCTTCCAGCACACGCGCCAACACATCGCGGCCAAGACCATCGGTGCCGAGCAGATGTGTCAGGCTCGGCGCCTTGTTGATCGACATGAGGTCGATCGTATTCGGATTGAAGCCGAACAGCGGCATCACCAGCACGGCGAGCACGACGCCGAGCACCAGGACCAATCCGAAGATCGACGACGTGCGGCCAAGAAAGCGGCCGGCTGCGCGGGCCGTCGGGCCATTGGAACGGATGGGAAAAGCAAAAGCCATCATGCCACCTTTACGCGGGGATCGATCGACCGGTAGGCCAGATCCGTGACGATGTTCATGAAGATCACCCAGGCGCCGATCACCAGCGTCGCCCCCATGACGACCGGGTAATCGCGAAGCTCGACCGCATTGACCAGCAGCAGGCCCATGCCCGGCCAGTTGAAGACGCTCTCGATGAAGATCGCGCCGCCAACGGCAAGCCCGAGCGTCGAGCCGATCAGCGTCACCACTGGCAGAAGCGCATTGCTGACCACATGCCGGCGGATGATTCGCCACTCGCTGAGGCCCTTGGCACGGGCGGTGCGGACGAAATCCTGATTGATGACTTCCAGCACGGAGGAGCGCATGTAGCTCATCACCAAGGCCGTCTGGTAGAAGGCCAGCAGCAGGGCCGGCAGGATCAGATGGTCCAGCAAATCGGCCATGCTGAACGGCGTTGCCGGGGTCAGCATGCCGCCGGCGGGCGACCAGCCGAGCACCATGGAAAACACGTAGAGACCGATCAGCGCCGTCAGAAACGCCGGACTGGAGACGCCGACCGACCCGAACAGCATCAAAAGCCGGTCGATGATCGATCCACGGAAGACCGCCGCCAGAACCCCGAAACAGACACCCGCGACGATGGCGATCACGAAACCGGTCAGCATCAACAGCAGGGTCGGGCCGATCCGCTGTCCGATCAGTCGCACCACCGGCTCGCCGTTTCGTTGCAGCGAGCGCCCGAGATCGCCCTGCACCGTGGCACCCAGCCAGGCGACATATTGCACCGGCAAGGGTTTATCGAGCCCGAACTGCGCCCTCAGCTTTTCCATGTCCTCCTGCGACATCGACACCATCGGGTCGACATAGGCATCGACCGGATCGCCCGGCGCCAGCCGCAACAGGCTAAACACGAGCATGCTGAGTGCCACGACCAGCATGATCCCTGTCAGAAGCCGTCTGGCGATAAAACCTGCCATGATTTCTCCTCCTGGGCACGGGCGAGCCTTAGCCCACCCGCGCCGAATTCCGGATTGGGTTTAGTTCGCCACGTCCCAGAGCTCCGGATGGCTCTCGTAAGGTCCACCGCCCGGTGCCGGGATCCAGGTGAAATCCTTCAGCTTGGTCGATGCGACGCCGTAACGCTGGGTGACCCAGAGCGTCGCCCACGGCACTTCGCTGTTCATCGCCTTGCAGACATCTTGGAAGTTCTTCTCGAAATTGCCGGTATCCGGATCGGACAAAGCTTTGTCGAAAGCGGCGGTGACCGGAGGAATATCGGCCCGGTAATAATTGGCACCATTCGGCGGGATCTGCGCCGCGTTGAGACCAATATTCAGATTGCTCGGGTCTGGACCATTGGTCAGGCCGGCAAATACCAGCGAGAAGGATTTGAAGTCGGGCTTCTGGGCATAGATGGTCGAGTTATAGGTGCCCGAGTCGGCCACTCGCGGCACGACATTGATCCCGACTTGACCTAGCATTGCCTGCATCGCGCCCATGACATTGTCGGAAAGCGGCGTGTTGTAATAGGTCAGCATCGGGATCGGCGCGGAACCGTTGATCTTGTCCCAGCCGGCTTCAGCCAGCAGTTCCTTTGCCTTTTCCGGGCTGTATTCGTAAGGGTTGAGATCTCCCGGCACGAAACGATCGGCAACGTAACCGCAATTGGCAAGCTTTGCCTTGCCGCCATAAAGGCTGTCGACGATCGTCTTGCGGTCGATCGCATACATCACCGCCTGGCGGACGCGGGTGTCCTTCCAGATCGTGTCACCGAAGTTGAAGCCGAGATAATTGACGACATAGGAATCGCCCGGGATGACGGTGTAGTTGGTGTCCTTCTCGAAGCTCGCGACGTCGTCGGATTCGATATAGGACGTCTGGATCTCACCCGACTTCAAAGCGGCAACAGCACCGGCCGTGGTCTTGAAATATCGGTTCACCAGCCGGTCGAGCTTCGGTGCACCGCGGTAATAATCCTTGAAGGCGGCGTATTCGACATACTGGTCGGTGACGTATGTCTTGAACTGGAAGGCGCCGGTGCCGACCGGCTCCTTGGTCCAGTATTCGTTGCGCGGCAGCGTGTCCGGCTTGAACGAAGCAAGCTTGTGCTCCGGCAGCATCATCACCTTGGTCAGCGTGTCGAGCTGCGATACGTTGGGCTTCGACAGGTGCAGGACAACCGTCTGGTCGTCCGGCGTATCGATGCTGCTGATCGCGCCGAGCCGGGCTGCATAGACCGACCCGGATTCCTTGTTGGACGCCAGCGTCAGCGTGAACTTCACATCCTTGGAGGTGAACGGCTGGCCGTCATGCCACTTGGCATTCGGCACCAGCTTGAACGTGTAGGTCAGTTGGTCGGGGCTGATCTCGTAGCTCTGCGCGAGCTTGCCGACGACGTTCTGCAGCGCCTTGTCGTAGACGACCAGCGGTTCATAGGCGAGCGCCATCGCCATATAGCCGGTGGTCGCCATCAGCGGGTTGAAGTTGCCAGGAAATCCGCCCGGGCCGACGTCGAAACCGCCGGTCAGCGTCTTGTCGGCGGCAAAGGCCGTGGTGGCCATCGGCACCATGGCCACACCGATTGCGATCGACGCGGCAGTCATTTTCAATGTCTTCAGCAGCACGATAGTTTCCTCCCTTGTGCGCTCAACTTTTCACAATCCCGACCGTCCTCACGCGGCCGGAATTGCGCCTCCTCGGATGTCTTATGCTTATGCCTTCATGACCATGTTCGGAGATTTGTAGACGACCGCATCGTTGAGACCGATGCCGAGCCCCGGGGTTTCCGGAACAGTGAAGGTTCCCCGCTCCGGCTGCAGATCCACATCGCAGAGTTCGATATTCCAGGATTTCTGCGCGTAGGTATGGTGCTCGTGGATGGTGAAGTTCGGAATCACCGTTTCCAGATGCAGGGCTGCCGCCGTCGAGATCGGGCTGCCGCAGACATGCGCCTGCACGCCGACATCATACATATGGGCGTAATCGCAGACCTTCTTTGCTTCCGTCAGGCCACCCGTCAGGCCGATATCCGGCTGGATGACGTCAAGGCTCTGGTCTTCGAGATAGGGCCTCAAGCCTGAGCGCGTATAGATGCGTTCCCCGCCGGCTATCGGGATGCGGGTACCGCGCGCTACCTTGTCGTGCAGACGGGAATTCTGGTAGTTCACCGGCTCTTCGTAATAGAAGATGTCCAGGTGTTCGCAGGCACGTGCGACCTGCAGCGCCGAGGTGACGCTGGTGGCGCCATGCACTTCGAGAATGATGTCCACATCGCTGCCGATTGCATCACGAATGGCCTCGAGACGCTCCACATACATGCGGATCTGCTTCGGCTGGAACATCCGGGTCAGGTCGTAGTGACGCTTGCCACCGGCGTCGAACATCAGCGGATCGACCTTGACGCAGGTGTAGCCTTCGGCAACGGCGCGAAGAGCCGCATCCGCATAGTCCTTCGGATCGGTCATGCTTTCGACCTTCTCCTGCCCCCAGCCGAACTGCAGCTGGCTGGCATAGGAGCGCAGCGTCGGATTGGTCTTGCCGCCCAGCAGCTTGTAGACCGGCAGTCCGGCAGCCTTGCCCTTGATGTCCCAGCAGGCCATGTCGATGGCGCTGATGCCGGCGAACACGACGGCACCGCCACCGAGACCCCAGAAGGATTCGCGGTACATCCGTTCCCACAACAACTCGTTCGACATCGGGTCGGCGCCCATGGCGAACGACTCGACCAGGTTCTTGACCATATGCGCCGCCGCACTGCGGCCAATACCATAAGCCATGGCCGCTTCGCCGACGCCCGTCAGACCTTCATCCGTCTCCAGTCGCAACAGCACCGGGTGCCATGGCGGCCGCTTGGGGCATTCGATGTCGAAAATTTCGGCCTTCACGATTTTCATGCGTAGTTACCTCTCCCGTTCGGCTTGCGCCGTCCTTAACTCCCGGAACCTGGCGGAAAACAGCTCCGTCTCCCTCCCATGCGTTTGCACGATCTGGCGTGCGACGAGCCATGAGCTCATCAGGTGCTGCTCCAGCACCGCGCCAAGACCTGCACCATCACGCTGCCGCAGCAATTCCACGATCTGCCGATGCTCCTCCTCAGAGCTTTCCCAGCGATCAGTGGTGGTGACGCCCAGACGGTTGAAATAATTGTAGACCGTCATGCGCAGTGAAATATTCGCGTAATAGTCGATCAGCATCGGATTGCCGCTCAGTGCCACGATCGTCTTGTGAAACAGACGGTTGGTCGCCCACCAGTCGTTCGGATTGTTATCCAAACGCAGCGCATCCATCTTTTCGCAGAGGCCGGCCAGATGATCGACCTCGGCGCCGGTGACCCGCCCGACCGCCAGTTCGCCAGCCCGATATTCGAACATGCCGCGCACTTCGAGCATCGACTTGATGTCGGTATCGGTCAGCGTGGTGATGATCGCGCCGCGGTTCGGCGACATCTCGATCAGCTTCTCACCTACAAGGATCGACATCGCTTCACGCAGTGGCGTGCGGGTGATCCCCATCCGGTCCATGATCTCGCGCTCGTTCAGTTTCTGCCCGGGTAAAAGTACACCATTGGAAATGTGATCGCGGATCTGATCCGCAACGAGCCGGGAAAGTGGCTGGCGAATGTTCATGCTGAATTTCCTCCTGACGACCTTCATATACGAAAATTTCCTACTTCATATATTAAAAACTACATCCCGTATATTTTTTCTGTTAAGAGCACTTCACGGAGGCGGCGAGGCCGGGTCAGGCAGCGCTGTGTGTATTGAATGAAACGGGAGGCATCAGTGGTGAATTTGGCAAATGGCTTGGGCGAGGAATTTGGCGCGCTGATTACCGAGCGGTTTCCACAGGTTGCGATCACCAATGTGGCTCAGAGCGAACCGTGGAAAATTCCGGCCGGAACCGAGGTGGCCTTTGTCGGCCCCGGCCCCGGCTGGCGCAATCCGCCAAAGGACCTGCCGGACCATTGGGGGGCGCTCAAATGGGTTCAGGCCGTCTCCGCCGGCGTCGATTTCTTTCCGAGCTGGCTTCTCTCAGTTCCGTTGGTCACCTGCGGCCGCGGACTGACCGCCGAGCCGATCGCCGAATACGTCATCTGCGCGATGCTGAACCACGAAAAGAACTTCCTCACCGCCCGCGTTCGCCGCGCAGAAGACTGGGGCATCCCGTCAATGGGGACATTGCACGGGCGCAAGCTCGGTCTGGTCGGCTATGGCGCGCTGGGCAAGGCAATCGCCCGGCTGGCAAAGGCTTTTGGGATGGAAATCGTCGTACTCAAGCGCTCGGGCGGCGAGACCTCCGCGGATTTCACCGCAGCGACGGACATCAAATCGCTGGTCGCAACCGTCGACCACCTCGTGCTCGCCGCGCCACTGACCGACAAGACCCGCGGCATGATCAACGCCGATGTACTGAACCACGCCAAAAAGGGCCTGCACCTGATCAACATCGCCCGCGGTGCGCAGATCGTCATCGAGGATCTCTATGCTGCTCTCGACGCAAGCCAGCTCTCGGGCGCCACGCTCGACGTGACCTCGCCGGAACCGCCCGTGCCAGGCGACCCGATCTACAGCCATCCGAAGATTTTCCTGACGCCCCACTGCTCATGGCGCGGTCGCGAAGACCTGCAGGTGCGCCAGGACGAACAGATGCTGGATAATATCCGCCGTTATTTGGCGACCGAACCGCTGAACGACATTATCGACGCGGTGCGCGGCTATTGATCGCCACGTCGGCCGTCTCTGAGTTAGCGCTCCAGCAGCAGTGTCTCTGGGCAAGTGCCGCTGGTCAATAAGCCCCTCAACCGATTGGAGTTTCGGCACAGAAAGTCCGCTGAATGCCCGCATGACCGAGCTCCGTAAATTGGACAGATGCATAGTCCAGGACCGCTTCCGTCGGCTTTGCCTCGTAGTCGGGTAAAATGCGCAACGGAGTGCCTTGAGCGATTTCGTCGTTCACCATCAGCTTCTGAACGGGGCCCGCAGAATGTCCTTCCATCAGCGTTGACGAGATTGTGTTTCGGCGTGGAATGTTCCGCGCCGAAACACAGACGCCCGCCGCAGCCATCTGGTCGAGTGCCGTCGCCTCGGTCGAGCTGCTCAGTCCCCCGCAGCAATCGATCAGAACCGAAACTTCATATCCGGCACGTCGCGCATCGAGCGCTGTGTGCAGGATCGCAATTTCGCTGGAAACGCCGGCGAATAGTATCGTGTTGCGCCGATTGCTGGCGATTTGGTCACAGCATGGTGCGTCTGCCAGAACGCTGACCGTACTGCGGACAAGACAGCTGTGGGAGCCAAGTTCCTCAATCGCCACCGGTGCCTCTTCACCGAGGCGAACAAATGAGGCCGTCCCAGGTATCGCCAAATCACGGGCAATTTGCGTTAGGGCAGCCGCCGCACGCCTGATCGAATCTGGAGGATGCGTCACTGAAGAAACGACAATTGGCTGCGGCATTACAGCAAACAAGATTTGGACGTTGTCCGTTTCGGTACTGAGTACCTTGAACTTCGGAGGCGGGATCACGGTACGCCTTGCGCATAGAGGTATCCCCGTGACACACTCTCCCCGGCTTTTTAAAGAAGATTTTTACTCGTCACGCCTCGAACAGTTCTATGATTTCATCATTAGGACCCAGCACATGTGCAGCACGCACGACAAATGGTCGCTGGAAGGGTGGCCTGGCTTGCAGCTTTATATTTGTCGGCCCATCCCACACACCGCCTGATCCGTCTTCTATTGGGAACGGTTTGGCTCCTGCGGCCAGCGCCTTGGCGTAGGTTTCATCGAGACTGGATACACGCAGACCGATGTGATTGAAGCTAGACGAACGATCGTCGGGTGGAATTGCATCTTCAGGGGCAGGGATCAGCTCGAGGACTGCCCCATCTCCCATATCGAGATGTGCACCCTGAAGTGGGTTGCGGAAGTATACGGTTCTATCTTGCGTTGCTTCAACACCATCCCATCGAAACAGGAGGTCAAAGCCAAACGACTTCTCATAGAAATCGATTGCCTTGCCCATGTCGCGAACCCGCACATTGACATGGTGGAGACCGGAACCATGGAGAAGGTGAAGAGGCTTCATCACGTCCGAACCAGCAGCACCACCTTCAGCAACTACGGATGGCTTTTCACCGTCCTCCGCCTTGACCAAGATTGGACTGACGATCGCGGCGGCCGCGCCACCGTGGGCGATCATCTTCACTATATGTCGCCTCAGGAAATTCATGGCTCATTCTCCATAAGAAACAATGTTGTGTTCAACTGATCATCGTCAGTATCTCAATGCCTACGCGGCCAGACGCGATTTTGTTACAAAGCAAGTCTTTCCAGGCGCCAGCCAGAGCATTCGCGATGACCGCTCCGTCAATCTTCGACTGAACGGAAGTCTTATCGAACAGTTCATCGTTGCTAGTTGCGCACCTGATACGACATTGCTCGGTGGCAAGCCGAACTTCTCGGTCACCTACTTGTCCGCTCATACGAAGACATCGGCCGATGCAAGTATCAGATCAATTCGTGTAGGAATTTCCGATGAGCGCGCTGGTTTGAGCGATCTATACCCCACAGCGCAGATCTTCTGAAACTCCGGCACCAACAACTGGATGTCCGACGTAGCTGGGAGCATTCCGACAGGCTTCTACGATGCCAACAGGCTAGCCAATATCGGCATGGGCCATGCGGCGATCGATCTGGGCGGGGCGTGCAGCTATCTCGATCCTCAGACGGGATGGGAGTTTTCTGTGACTGCTGGCCTTACCAAAAATCTCGAGAACCCATCGACGGACTACACCAGCGGGATGGACGCACACGTCGATATGAGCATGGCAAAGCTCTTGACCGAGAAACTGTTCGTGGGTGTGGTCGGACACGCCTATGAGCAAACTACGCCCCACAAGAGTCAGGCTCCCATCGTTGGCGACTTTAAGTCGAGCGCAATCGAGATTGGTCGGCAGCCCTGCCCGAACCCATCCGCCCGAGCCCGATAAATGATAGATTCATTCCATCTCCTTATGCGTCTCCCGGATCGGCAAAGTGCGCGGCGAGGCCAGTTTGGCCCGGAGCAACGTGTTGGGCCATGCTGTGGCGATCGGGGAAGTCGCCGCCGTTTTGCGATCGGAAGGCGATCGGCTTGTCGGTGAATAGCCCGGCGAGACGCACACGCCATGCTGCCTTGATCGCCTCCACTTCCTCCGCCGTAGAAACATGACCCGCGCCATAGACCGCGTGCGTCGGGAGCACGTCCATGCCGGGGTAGAACAGCGCGCCATGGGTTAGCGGGAACAGCAGTTGATCAAGCGGCCCGTTGATACCCCGCGGGCCATAATCGGCCGCTGGGCCGCCTGCCTGCACGTTGACCAGTGCTCGCTTGCCCTTGAGTATGCCCTCCCCAAAGCGGAACTGGTTGGAGCCATTCTGATAGCCGTAGGCAAAGCCGAAAGCATAGACCCGCTCTAGCCAGCCCTTTAAAATGGCGGGCACGCCGAACCACCATAGCGGGAATTGCAGGATCACAGCATCGGCCGCGAGCAGCTTCTGCTGCTCAGCGATCACGTCGTGCGTCTGATGCCCGCTTGCGTAAGCATGGCCCGATTCCATGATGAACGACAGCCGTTCGGGATTGTCACGGACTGGAAAGTCATCGGCATCGTAGACCGCCGTCCACTTCATGCCGTAAAGGTCCGAATGGACCACGGTGTGTCCCCCTGCCGACAACGTCTCGGCGGTCACGTCGACCAACTGCCGTGTCAGCGAAGTGGGCTCAGGGTGCGCGTAACCAATAAGAACTTTCATGATGATCTTTTCTGATAGTTGGGGGTGTCAGCATCCGACGACAATCTTGCCGAAACGGCCGTCGAGACCCTGCTGCGGATGAGCCTGAATAGCTTTCGTAAGCGAACTGGTCTTCGTGCCGTCGATTGAAGCGCCGCAGGACTTAGCCCGCTTTCAATTAATGTAGTGCGGCAACTTCGGGTGTTGAAATCAAACGTTTTATGTGCCGTTATCCATACGATGGATACCAGAAACCTCGATCTCGGACTTCTCGTGACGCTTGAGGCACTGCTTGCGGCGCGCAACGTTACACACGCCGCGCGCCGGCTAAACCTCAGTCAGCCGGCCTTGTCGGCACGGCTGGCAAGACTTCGTGATGCACTTGGCGATCCGCTCCTGCTCCCGGGTCAGCGCGGAATGATCCTCACTCAGCGGGCACTCGAGCTGATGCAGCCACTGCACGAGGCACTGGAGGGTGTTCGCCGCGTCGTCGAGCAAGGAGCGACGATCAATCCGGAGACCCTGCGTGCGACCGTGGTGATCGCGGCGAGCGACTACGTGCAGTATGCGCTGCTGGCACGCTACTCGGTCGCCTTGCGTGCCGAGGCGCCGATGATCCGCATCGCCTGGCGGGGGTTAGACATGATGGCACTCACGACACAGTTGGAGCGTGGCGAGGTGGACCTGGCCTTGGGAACGCCCGAACAGGCGCCGGCTGCGATGCGCCAGCGCCAACTCTACGAGGAGGAGTATGTGGTCGTCGCGCGACAGGGGCATCCAGCCGTACGCGGTGTCCTTGATCTCGACTTGTTCTGCGCGTTGGACCACGTCGTCGTTTCACCTCAGGGCGGCGGCTTTGCCGGGCCTACCGATGCGGCTCTTGAGGCGATCGGCCGCCGTCGTACCGTCGCCTTGTCCACATCGGGCTTCCTGATCGTGCCGGAGATCGTGTCACGATCCGATATGATCGCGCTAATCCCACGCCGAATCGCAGACGGTTGGTCAGACCGGTTGCAGGTGCTGGAACCGCCGCTCCACATACCCGGATTTGCCATCGCCAGTATCTGGCACGAACGCACAACCAGCCATCAAGCACAAAGCTGGCTGCGCGACAGGCTCGCTGCGTTGGCACAAGGGTAGCCACCCTTCCCTCTTGTTCACCAACGACCGCAAGGTTGGGCGAGACCGTGACCGCCTCCATGCTTCTGGTCGCCGCATGGCAGCGTGCGTGGTGCCGAAGCGTGCTGACCGGCAATCAAATCGCCTCTTTCCGCGCCGTCACACAGGCGTGGCTGCGCCTGCCTGCAATGAGCGCGGCTGGAGTGTAGATAGAAGGAGCAGCCAGCGATAGCCGCCAGCGCTCAGCACGGCTCCGCCGGGCACATTGCCGAGGCTGCGCCGATATCGGCAGGGCCGAACTCACGCCCGAATTGATCGGCCACCGAAGCCATTGGCCCATGCCCAAGCGATGGATCTAGCCGCTTTGACGATCACCGCGGCTATCGCCTTGAACGGATCTGAACCGACGGCAGACTTGAGATTGGCGCCGGCCCTTGTCATGGCTTCACAAACCGATAGGCGAAGCGATCGGTCATGCCCTTGATCGACGGATCGAACACCTTGATCGAGTGCTGATCGTCGCTGTTCGCGAGCATGGTACTATCCGCGTCAAGGATGAAGCCGGCTGCCTCGACCTCTTCGCGAAGGGAAGCAGGTTCAATCCGATGCAGCGACTGGGTGTCCGTCGTGCCTGAGCCGACGGCGGCGGCGTGATCGACGATGACGTAGGACCCGCCGGACTTCAGCTGTTCGTAGACGGCTCGATTGAATTTGGCCGCCGTCGCGCCCCCGGCCTGGATCAGCGCGGTGTGGAGGTCGTGATAGAACAGGTGCAGCCACACGACATCCGCTGGCTGCGTGACCTCCGGCATATTCACAAGGTCCGACGAGATGACTTCGACGTTCTCTCGGCCCGGTTCCTCCGCAAGCGCCTGCATGCGGCCGACCGGATCGTTTTTGAAGTGGGCGACTTCGGAAGGCACGAAGCTGTAAACCCGCCCTTCGCGTCCCACGACGTCGGAGAAGAGACGAGTCCAATCGCCTTCGCCTGGGTAAACGTCGATGACGGTGGAGCCCGCATCGACACGTGCGAACCGCGTCAACTCGGATAGCTTGGATTGATCGTACATGGGAAATCTCCTTTACAGTTGAGGGCATCGGACACGCGGCTTGCAATGAAGGATTTTCGGCTGATCGACCGTCTCCTCAGAGAGCCAATGGCCGCGAATGGCCAGCGCTACGCAGGCCCGGATGCGTCGATCCGCGAGGCTCGCGCCAGTGCCTGGGTGTCGATATACTCTCGAATGCTCGTCAGCTTACCGTCGCGGACCGTGATGGCGAATACCCAATGGTCCTCAAACGTCTTGTTCGTGGCTTTAATCCTTCCGCTCGCGAAGCCGAGGACGAAAACCCGGTCTCCCTGCGCCACGAACTCCCGGGGTTCCGTGGAGGTTTCTATCGACCTGGCTGCCGTCTCCAGCAAATCCGCCAGCCCGGCGTGACCGTTGCGCGTGCCGGCCAGCGGCCAGTCCTCGCCCGGAATGATCCACTCGATATCCTCGGTGACCAGCGCCACCAGAGCCTGCCTGTCGCCTCGGCCGATCGCGGCAAAGAAGTCCTTCACGGTCTGGATGTTCTTCT
This sequence comes from Neorhizobium sp. IRS_2294, assembly GCF_050500145.1. NCBI lineage: Bacteria > Pseudomonadati > Pseudomonadota > Alphaproteobacteria > Hyphomicrobiales > Rhizobiaceae > Neorhizobium > Neorhizobium sp. IRS_2294. The sequence goes on along the minus strand of NZ_CP191440.1, from coordinate 1,224,955 downwards.
CAATGCTCATGGGAATGTCTCCATTTCGCACGGATCGGTTCGATTTCCATCCGATCCGTACATTGTCGCCGTGCCGGTTGGCACGTCGTGTTCATCCATCGAACTTGACCAGGTCCTTGAAGATCAGATGACCCCAGCTGTTCCCGTGCGCTTGGACGAGCAGTCCACCTTCCGACAGCCCGCCAAGTTTGATCGGCCAGAAGCCGAGATTTTCCGCGAGCGTACCGATCTCCGATGCGGCTGCGTCATCGTCGCTCGCCAGGAACAAGACCCTCCTGCCGCCCTGCACGGCCGGGTCCTGGTCCATGACGGCAGCGACCAGATGGTTGAAGCCTTTAACGAGCCTTGCACAAGAGAATGCCTGTGCGACGACCTGGGCCGAAGGCTGTCCTCCCAGCTCCTCGGAAGACACGCCGTAGGCATTGGTCACATCGACGATTGTCTTGCCCTGCCAACTGGGCAGTGCCTTGGCGACCTCCCGGTGCTGCTCGAAACGAACAGCCAGGAAGACGATGTCCGCCTTGAGCGCATCCGCCAGCTTTTGGGGAATGATCGTCGGTCCGATCGCGGCGGCTGCGGCTGCGAATGTTTCAGGGTCGCGCGTGGTCGCGACGGATACGTCGATGCCCTTGCGGGCAAAGGCCTTGGCCAGGGCCTTGCCGATAGCGCCAAAGCCGATAATTGCGTAGCTCATGATGGTTCTCCTATCGTGTGATGCCGGGGTCAGACTTGCGCCATGCCTCCATCGACGGCGAGATCGACGCCGGTGATGAAAGAACTCTCGTCGGACGCGAGGAACGTGACGGCAGCCGCGACTTCCTCTGGCTTGCCGCTGCGACCCATCGGGATCTGCGAAGCAAACTGGGAGGCTGCTTGCTCGGCTTGCTCAGGGGTAAGGCCCGTCGTTGTCGCCAGGGCGGGGGTGTCGATAGGTCCGGGGCTCATTGAATTCACGCGGATTTTGCGGTCTTTCAGCTCCAGTGTCCAAGCGCGGGCGAAGTTGCGCACCGCCGCCTTACTGGCAGCGTAGGTGCTGAATCCTGGCAGCCCCAACACGTTGGAGACCGAAGAGGTCAGGATTATCGAACCGCCGTCATTAAAGAGGGGAAGGGCCTTCTGCACCGAGAAGAACAGCCCCTTCACGTTCACATCAAAGGTCTGGTAAAAATGGGCCTCGGTTGCTGCCGTGAGCGGTGCGATTGTCCCCGCGCCCGCGTTTGCAAAGAGAATGTCGATGTGACCATGTTTCTCTTTCACGACGGCGTAAAGCCGGTCCAGATCTTCCAGGCGCGACACGTCACCCACAACCGTCGTAACGTTTTTCTCGATGAAGCGCGCAGCCTCATTCAACTCTTTCTCCCGTCGCCCGGTGATCACGACATGCGCACCCTCTTCCACGAAGCGCTTGGCGGTGGCCAACCCGATCCCGCTGCTTCCGCCCGTGATGACTGCGACTTTGCCTTCGAGTTTTTTCATGATGTTTTATCCTTCGTTGTGTTGCCCGGGCGCAGGATCGCGCCGGTCAGAGTTGTGCAAGCCCGCCGTCGACGGCGACTTCGCTGGCGGTCATGAAGCTGCTGTCGTCCGAGGCGAGAAAGGCGGCAACGGCCGCGATCTCCGAGGGATCGGCCATGCGCTGAAGCGGCGTCATGGCGCCATAGGCCTTCTGGCCTTCCTCGCCGAGTGCTTCCTTCGCAAGTTCGGTCGCTGTCGCTCCCGGTGACAGCACGTTGACGCGGATCCCGGTGCCCTTCAGGTCCTCGGACCAGGTCCGGGCCAGGTTACGCACGGCCGCCTTGCTTGCGCTGTAGGCGGTGAATCCGGGAGCACCCGTGGTGCCAGCGCTTGACCCGGTCAGGACGATCGAGCCGCCCTTGCCCATCAGTGGCAGCGCCTTCTGGACCGTGAAGATCGTACCCTTCACATTGGTGTCGAAGGTGTCGTCGATATGCTTGGCGGTGATCTGCCCTAGTGCAAGCGGGCCTCCCGAGCCGGCATTGGCGAAGACGATGTCGAGCGTCCCGCGCTCGGCCTTGACCGCCGCGAACAGCCGGTCGAGGTCGGCCTCATCGGAGACCGAGCCCTTTACCGCGCGGGCATTGGGCCCGAGGTCGGCGACAGCCGCGTCGAGCGCTTCCTGCCGACGGCCATAAATGAAGACGAAGGCGCCTTCCTTGATGAAGCGCTTTGCAGCAGCGAGGCCGATGCCCGTAGCGCCGCCGGTGATAACGGCGGTCTTTCCATTCAATCTGGTCATGTCATGCATCCTTTTGTTGGTGAACATCAAGATAGGCCCGCCGAGGTAGGATGCTCAGTGCGTAAGAGCGCATATCGGTGGTGCAAAAACGATCCGGGTGGGAGAATGAATGCGGCGCCCCTCGCGTGCATTACGTCTCATTGTGTTATGATGGCGTTCGGAACGCACAACTGGCGGCGCGGGAATGCACCATGATCGACTGGGACGACATTCGTTACTTCCTTGCCGCCGCGCGTGGTGGCTCAGTGCGGGCTGCCGCCAAGCGCCTCGGGGTGAATCACGCGACCGTACTGCGCCGCATCGCCCAGCTCGAGGAACGCCTTGGCACGCAGATGTTCGAAAAGCTGCCCGCAGGCTACCGCCTGACGGCTGCAGGCGAAGAGGTCCTCGAGTTCGCGGAACAAATGCAGGCGTCGTCGCACCAGCTGGAGACGCGCGTCTTCGGGCGCGACCAGAGCGTGCGCGGGCTTCTGCGCGTAACATTGACGCCGATCCTTGCGACACATCTGCTCATGCAAGACTTCGCCGATTTCGTGCGTCTGCATCCTGATATCGAGATGGAAATCCTATCGTCCGGCGAGCTGGCAAACCTGACCAACCGAGAAGCCGACGTCGCGATCCGCGTCGTTTACGATCGCCAAACCCTGCCGCTCAATCTTCATGGCTTGAAGGGACCAGAGCTCTTCGGCGGCGTCTATATATCCCGCGATCGTCTGGCCGCATGGCATGCGGGCGCGCCTGATCCCATCCGATGGATCGTCATAAGCACGCATGGAATTCCAGATTGGGCCAGTGCGGGTGAGGTTGTTACCACAGGGGCACCCTTCAGGGTCACGGACGCCGCGGCGGAGATCGCGGCGGTACGGCAAGGGCTCGGGATCACGACATTGCCGTGTTTCGTTGGAGATGCCGACCCACTGCTGGTAAGGGTGCCGGGCACTGAGCTAAACATGTACGGAACGCTCTGGCTTCTCACACAGGGGGAGACACGCAAGACGAAGCGCGTGCGGCTCTTCACGGAGTTCATATCCCACCGGCTTGCCGGGCACGCTCAGCTCCTCGCCGGACTGTCCATGTCGCGCGACTAACGCCCAGTTCTGCATGTCAGCCGATTCCGGCCAATATCGCCGTCCCACACCTTGAACCAAGTCGAACTTACGACCCGCCGTTTATTCCAACCACAATGCGGCCAGCGCCCCACATAAGATGCTCTCGGACGCCGTCTCAGCTATGTTTGGCGATCTCAATACCGACGAGCACCGCCACGGTTCATAAAGCCAATGCTGCATATCAACTTTCACTCATCAGTGCCGCTGGCGGACCCAACGCCTTCTACGAAACTGTGGAACGCATATTCGTAGAAGGGGCCTGAAGACAGGGACTGCGGTCGCCATGGACACCGAGCTCGTGGCGTCCGCAGCCAACGTGATTGTCAATGGTATCATTGAGGAATGAGCGTTCGAGCTTAGTGATTTCCGCACACCCCCTACGGCAAAGTCTCGGTCTGCACGCTGTTGCAAGGTTTCGTAACGTAGTCCCCGGCAAGGACACGGCTTGGCTTCCCAGGCATCTGGGAACGCTCGCTGACGTTAGCTTGCGCTAAGTTGCGGACCATCGGAACCCCAAATAATTAAGAAGACCAACTTGTCTGGATTTGGCTGTCAGTCAGCGTGTAGATTATGTGAGTAAGTGCCTGCGCCCGACGGATGACTCCGATATCCGATGATCTCTATCTCGAGAACCATGAATGGGACGATGTACGAGGCGCAGATGTTGGGACGGGATCGCGTCCGCCGGTTATCATGCCACGACTACTGTCACCAAGAGGTAGCTCATGCCCGCCAGCAACACCAACGAAGCCAAAGAGGCCAGGATGACGCGACCGCCGGCGCTTGCAACAGTTCGCACGTTCACGCAAAGGCCAAGCCCTGCCATAGCGATAACCGTAAGGGCGCTGGACACTGACAGGATGACAGGGATGACGTCGACAGGGATCAATCCGGATGACCGGGCGATGACCATGGCAATGAAGCCGAGAATGAACCAGGGAACTAGGTGACTGCGCCGGTCCCCGGCTTCTTTTCCGACCATCTTCTTCTGCAGGATCCCCAGTGTGAATATAACCGGTCCCAGCATGAGAACACGCAGTAGCTTGATGACCGTCCCGGCTTGCACAGCAACCAGGCCGGCGGGTGCGGCGGCGGCAAGCACCTGCGGTACAGCATATACGGTAAGCCCAGCAAGGGCACCGTACTGCGCGACGCTCAAGCCCGTATAGGTATAAAGAACCGGGAGCGCCAGAACCGCAAATACACCGAGGACCGCAGTGAAGGCAAGAGCTGCGGCGATCTCATCGGAGTCCGCATGGATGATCGGGGCAACGGCAATGATGGCCGAATTGCCGCAAATCGAATTTCCGCAGGCGATTAGCACAGCGAGCCGTGGAGGCAGTCTCAGCAGCCGCGCCACGGCAAAACTGACACAGATCGAGAGCACGACGACGACGATGACGCAGACGATAACCAGTAATCCGGCACCTTGAACGGTTCCGAAGCTGATCGATGCTCCAAGGAGAACAATGCCGATCTCTAGTAATGTCTTTGCCCCAAAATCGATGCCGGGCTGCCAAGATTTTTTGCCAGGTATGGCTGTTCGTGTCGCTATGCCGATGACAATCGCGAATACCAGCGCTTCGAGCAAATTAGCGCCGAACAGGACATGCTCAAGACGCTCCAACAGATAGGCGACACCTGCAACTGCGAGACAAACCATAAGGCCGGGAACAATTCGGGCGCTGTCGACCAATCTCATCTACACACCCGCATTCAGCAACATTAACCCGCAGATTATTCAACTAATGACGTCGACTTCCATCGAATATTCTTCTACGTTTCGTTCGAAGAAATAGAATGATTTCCCATGACATTTGAACAACTGGCAATCTTTGTGGCGGTTGCTGAGCGCGAACACCTTACAAAGGCGGCGGCTGCAATTAACCTCACACCGTCGGCGGTCAGTTCGACGATCAAGAACCTCGAACATCACTACGGTGTCGAACTTTTCAATCGTGTCGGCCGGCGCATCGAGCTGACGGAAGCAGGCCGGATCTTTCTAGGAGAGGCAAGGACGCTTCTGGCTCGGGCGCGCTCGACGGAGCTCGTCCTTGGTGAGCTCGGGGGGCTGCAAAAAGGAACGCTGAGCGTCTTTGCAAGCCAGACAATCGCCAGCTACTGGCTTCCCCCTCGCCTCATGCAATTTCACGCCGCACATCCTGGGATTGATCTTAGGCTAACAATTGGCAATACCCGGACGGTCGCGGATGCCGTCATCAATGGCGAGGCCGATATAGGCTTCGTCGAGGGGGAGCTTGATGAGCCCGCGCTTGCCGCAGCCGTCGTCGCAGAAGACGAGCTCGTCGTCGTGGTTGGGTCGTCTCATCCCTGGGCCAGCCTGGGCACGCTTTCGGCTAGTGATTTCATTGGAGCGAGCTGGTTGATGCGTGAGGTCGGGTCAGGGACCCGCTCCGTATTTGAAGATGCGCTCGCCGAGATCGGCATCTTGCCCCGCGATCTTGATATTGCCCTGGTTCTGCCCTCCAATGAGTCCGTGCTTTCAGCCTTGCAGGAAGGTTCGTGTGCAGCGGCGGTCTCACGGCTTGCGGCGCAACAACACATCGAAGCGGGAAAACTGCTTGAAGTTGAGTTCTGCCGACCGGTCAGAGAGTTCCGTCTTCTCAAGCACAAGGAGCGGCACAGCAGCAAGGCGGCCATGGCGCTGATCGACTTGTGCCGCCAGCTGAAAGGCTAGCAAGACCTCGGAGGTGAGGCAGTGCCCAAAGCGTGCTTTTAACAAGCATCGCTTTTGTAAAAGACCGGTGGCGGCGGTTGACGGCACTGATCGGCCTCCACTGGCCGGACGAACCCACTCGCGAAAAACAGCGTCTAGGATTGCCATCGCATGTTCAGCCGCGGAATTTCATACGGCGAAGATGGGCATGCTGCGAACGGAAGCTCAATTATTAGACGAAGCCAGAATCTGCCTTGCAAATGATCAAACTCCGTGCCTGTATATACAGGTGCCGCATTCGGAAAGTCATATGAAGGTAATTTCCTCAACTCAAGCAGCAGGTCTTTTGCGAGACAACATGACTGTTGCCGCGTCCGGCTTCGGCGGCTGCTGCCATCCTGAGATGATCTCGGCCGCTGTCGAGGAACGCTATCTTTTAGAGGGCGCACCCCGGGATCTGACGCTGCTGTTTGCCGCAAGCGCGGGTGACCGCAAGACGCGCGGCATGGGCCATTTCGGTCATGAAGGCCTGGTTTCGCGGGTGATCGCCGGCGGTTGGCGCGGGACGCCGCGGCTTGGAGAGCTCGCGCTATCGGAAAAGATCGATGCCTATTGCTGGCCGCAAGGCGTCATTGCCCAGCTCTATCGGGCGATTGCCGCAGGTCAGCCGGGCGTTGTCACCCATATCGGTCTTGGCTCGTTCATGGATCCGCGCCATGGCGGCGGCCGGATGAACGCCCGCACTACGGCCGAACTTGTGGAGCGCATTACCTTACGCGGCCGCGACTGGCTTCTCTATCCGTCAATGCCGCTCGACTGCGTGCTGCTGCGCGGCACAACGGCGGACGAGGACGGCAATATCACCATGGAAGACGAAGCCTTTCCGGTCGACGTCCTCGCCATGGCTCAGGCCGGCCGAAACTCGGGCGGGATCGTCATCGTGCAGGTTAAGCGCATCGCCGGACGCGGCTCGATGCCGGCGGCCGACGTGCGGATCCCCGGAATGCTTGTCGACTACGTCGTGGTCTGTGACGATCCGGCACAGCATGGCGTCAGCTTCGGCGAGACCGACAACATGGCCTATACCGGCCGTTTCCGCGCGGCGGTCAGCAGCATAACCCCGCTTCCGCTATCCGTCGACAAGGTTATCCAGCGCCGCGCGTTTCAGGAACTGGCAGGGCGCGGCCATCCGACCATCAATCTGGGGATCGGCATAGCAGCGGGAATCTGCCGCATTGCCAGCGAAGAGCACTTCGAGGGCTATACCGTGACGATCGAATCCGGCGTCATCGGTGGAATTCCGGCCGAAGAGCTTTCGTTCGGGGCAGCGGTCAATCCGCATGCGATCATCCCGCAAGCCTCGCAGTTCGATTTCTACGATGGCTGCGGCCTCGACATCGCCTTCCTCGGCATGGCCGAAGTCGACGTGCGCGGCGCAGTCAATGTCAGCCGGTTCGGCAACTCCATCATCGGCGTCGGCGGGTTCACGAATATCTCACAGACTGCCGGAAGGGTCATTTACATGGGATCGTTTTCCCATGGGGGCGCCGATATCCAAGTCGCTGACGGCAAGCTTTTGATCGTTACCGACGGCCGGTTCTGCAAGATCGTCGAACGGGTGGCGCAGGTCAGTTCGGATCCTGCTGCAGCGCCGGAAAGCCAGACCCAGATCGTCATCACCGAGCGCGCCGTTTTCCATGTAATCAAGGGCCGCCTGACGCTGACGGAAGTGGCGCCGGGCATCGATCCGAAGACGGATGTCATCGACAGGCTTCCGGCCGGTGTCCCGATCGCCGACCAGCTCACCCAGATGGACCCCCGTCTCTTCGTCCTGTCCGCCATGAAGGATTTCCAGCCATGATCATCGAAGGTGCTGTCGTCATCGTCACGGGATCGGCCACCGGCGTCGGGGCCGCCTGCGTGCAGATGTTTGCCGAAAAGGGCGCCCGCGTCGTCGTCAACTACACCCGCAGCCGCGAGGAAGCGGAGGAGACTGCCGCTGCCTGCCGGGCAATCGGCGCCGAAGTGGAAGTCGTCCAGGCCGACGTCTCGGACGATGCCGCCTGCCGGGGGATGGTCGACAAAGCCGTCGCGCGCTGGGGTCGGGTCGATGCGCTCGTCAACAATGCGGCCGTCACCGTGAAGTCGGACCCGTTCGACCTCGAGACGCTGTCGGCGGAGGATTTCCAGAAGGTCTTCGGCGTCAACGTCGTCGGCGCCTACCAGATGTGCCGGGCCGCCATTCCCTCCATGCGCGCAGCCGGCGGCGGCGCGATCGTCAACGTCTCCTCAAACGTCGCCTTCACCGGAGGCGGCACCTCGCTCGCCTACACCGCTTCCAAGGGTGCGCTGAATGCGCTGACCATGGCACTCGCCCGAACCTCCGGCCCGGATATCCGGGTCAATGCGGTCTGCCCGGGTGTCATCGATACGCGCTGGATGCGCCAGACGCTCGGGACCGACGCCTACGACGCGCTTGCCACCCGCTTTTCCGACACCGCGCCGCTCGGCCGGGTGGCGACGCCCAAGGATGTCGCAGGCGCCGTCGTCTGGCTGGTAGAAGGCGCCGATTTCATCACCGGCGAGCTGCTCTCCGTAGATGGCGGCATTCGCCTGGCCGGGGGCGCCCGCAAGCCTGCTCCGAAGACGGGAGCCTGACCCATGGCCATTTCCGCAGATGCGCTGATGGCGTTTCCGATCCCGCAAGCACGGCAGGCGGTCTCCGCGCGTGATGCAATCCTCTATGCGCTTTCGGTCGGATACGGCGCCGCGCCGGTCGACAAGGCTCATATGAGGCGGACGACGGAAACTGACCTCCTGCACGCCCCGACATTTGCGAATGTCGTCGCCCATGCCGGTCCGTGGATGAAGGACGCCGGTGTCGACTGGCAGAAGCTGGTACATTCGGAGCACCGGCTGACCATCCGTCGGCCGGTTCCGCTCGATCAGCCGCTACTGTCGCGCTCGCGCATGCTCTCGGTCGTCGATCGGGGACAGGACAAGGGCATGTTCGCGACATTCGAGCGGGTGATCTTTTCTATGGCGGACGAGCAGCCAGTGGCAACGATTATCCAGACCAATGCCTGCCGGAGCGATGGCGGATGCGGATCGGCCGGAACGCCGCCCGATGCCCTCCCCGCAGCACCCCAACGGGATCCCGACGCCGTCTTTTCGATCGAGATGCGTGAGGATGCTGCCCTTCTCTACCGGCTGAACGGCGATCTCAATCCGCTTCACTCCGATCCGGACTATGCCAGGGGCGCCGGCTTTGCGCGGCCAATCCTGCACGGTCTCTGCACTTTCGGGCATGCGGCTTATGCGATCGGCCGGGTATGCGGTTCGGCAGGCCTTGCGGATGTGAGTTCGATTGCCGCCCGCTTCACCGGCATCGTTTATCCGGGCGAGACGCTCGATTTCGAAATCTGGCGCGACGGTCAAGACATAGGCTTCCGAGCAAAGGTGGCTGCACGCGGCGTGACCGCGCTCGACAACGGAACTGCGAGGTTGGCATGACGATACCAAGGCCCAGATCGGCGAGCGATGCGCCGCAATATCTTCGGATCAAGGAAAATATCATGGAGCTGATCGCCGACGGCAAGTTTAAGCCGGGCGATCGCGTCTATTCCGAGAGCGAGCTGGTAACCTCCTTCGGGGTCAGCCGGATGACCGCCAACCGGGCACTGAGGGAATTGATGTTCGAGGGTGTGCTGACCCGTTCGGCGGGTCTTGGAACCTTTGTCTCGTCGCAGCGCCAGGACATCGATCTCCTTCAGATCAAGAGCATCGCCCAAGAGATTTCAAGTCGCGGCCGGCGTCACACCGCCAAGGTACTCTTGGCCCGCCGTATCGTCGCCGACGCAGATGTCGCGCAATCACTGGAGCTTGATCCCGGCATCGAGGTGATGGAGACGCTGATCGTGCATTTCGAGGACGATCAGCCGATTCAGATCGAGGAACGCTACGTCAATCCTTTCGTCGCACCCGATTATCTGTCGAACGACTTCACCCTTGCCACGCCCAACGAATACCTGACCAAAGTTGCACCGATCACCGAGTTCGAACATTTCGTCGAGGCAATCAAGCCTGACGCCACGGTGCGGAAGCTGCTCGGAATCAAGGCAGACCAGCCGTGCCTGCGGGTCTTCCGCCGCACCTGGTCGGGCGATGCAGTGGTGACCTGCGCCCTGCTCTCCTATCCGGGCGACAAATACCGGCTCGAAGCCCGATCTGAGAAGGCCCCGCAAAAACCACTGGCTCTTCTCGAAGGGAGGGAAGAATGACCGCACCCACCGATATCATCACGTTCGCCGGCACGGCCCCGACAATCGGCGATATCGTCGCCATTGCGCGGCACACGGCTCATCTGGTGATATCGCCCGAAGTGGAGGAAAAAATCCTCGCTGCCCGCACTGTGGTCGACCGCTACGTTGCATCCGACGTGCCGGTCTACGGGCTGACAACGGGGCTCGGTGCCGGCGTCGATACACGTCTTGCAACCGAAGACCTGGTTGCCTTCCAGCTGCGCGTGCCGCAGGCCCGTGCCGTCGGCGTCGGATCGGCGCTGCCGCGCGAAGCCGTCCGGGCAATGATGGCCGTCCGGATCGCCGGAATGGCGGCCGGCGGCGCAGGCGTATCGCTGCCAGTGTTTTCGGGTCTCGTCGCCGCACTGAATGCCGGCGTCCATCCCGTTGTCCCGTCGCTGGGCTCGATCGGTGCCGCCGATTTGGCACCGCTCGCCCATATGGGCCGGGCACTGCTCGGAGACGGCGAGGCGGAATTCGGCGGAACGGTGATGGCGGCAGCGGAGGCTTTGTCGAAAGCCGGGCTTGCGACGCTGCCTCTGGCGCCGAAGGACGGCCATGCCATCGTCGTCGCCAACAGCCTGTCCGTCGGCAGGGCCTGCCTCTGCCTAGACGATGTCGAGCGTCTGTTCCAGTGGTCGCTGGCGGGCATCGCGCTCAACTTCGAGGCCTTCCGCGCCAACGTCACCGCCTTCGACGACCGGGCACTGGCAGCACGGCCGGCTTTCGGCCAGCGCGAGACCGCCGCACGGCTTCGCGAACTACTTGCCGGAAGCTCGCTGCTAGCCGATGGCGCGGCGCGGCGGTTGCAGGATCCCTTGAGCTACCGGTGCGCACCGCAGGTCTGGGGCGCCCTCCTCCACGCGATCGGCGAAGCGCGCCAGGTGACCGAGATCGAGATCGCCAGCTCCGGCGACAATCCCGTCGTGCTCCCCGACGAAGGCCTGATCCTGTCGCACGGCAATTTCGACATGACCGCTTTCGTGCTCGCCTGGGAGCGGCTCGGCCAGGCGATGGCGCATTGCGCGGCCGGAACCGCCTACCGGACGATGAAGATCATGTCGGCCGGCATGTCCGACCTGCCGCGCTTCCTGACGCCGCTCGGCCAGAGCCGGACAGGCTTTGCGACTGTCCAGAAGACCGTGTCAGCGCTCGAGGCCGAGATCCGCCATCTGGCGGCGCCCATTTCACTGACGCCCATTCCGGTTGCCGACGGCGTCGAGGATCAGGCGTCGCTGGCCCCGAGCGTGATTGCCAAGACGGGGTCGATCGTCGAACGGCTGCGCTATCTGGTCGCCATCGAGCTGATCGCCTCGGCCCAGGCCGTCGAGCTGCGTGGCGTTGCGGACGAGCTCGGCACCCGCACGCGGCAGGCCTATCAGGCCGTCCGCGAACGCGTTGCGCCGTTGGAGGAGGACCGCGCCCAGGGGCCGGATTTCGAACAGATTGCCGCGCTCATCCGCAGCAGTCCCTGACCGTGCGGGAAAGCGAAGCAGTTCAACAACGAGAAGGCCGCAACGGCCCGAGTGCAAGGCAAAAAGCCAAGACCACCTTCCATGAGCTGAACCAGAGGGAATGAAGATGAAAAGATCGATCCTTTCCGCCATTGCGGCGGCCGTATTCGCATCCACCGGCCTCCAGCCGGCAGCCGCCGCCGACACGATCAAGGTCGGCAGCAAGAACTTTACCGAGCAGTATATTCTTGCCGAGATGTACGCAAAGCTACTCGAAAACGCTGGCTTCGAGGTCGAACGCAAGATCAACCTGGGTGGTACGCTGATCGCTCATCAGGCGCTGACTACCGGAGAAATCGACATATATCCCGAATATACCGGCACGGCACTGTCAGCCGTCGTCAAGGGCGCGATGTCAACCGATGCCAACAAGGTCTACGCCGACGTGAAGGCCTTTTATGCAAAGGAATTCAAGCTCAACTGGCTGAAGCCGACCGGTATCAATAACGGCTATGTTATCGTCGTCCGCAAGGAAACGGCCGATGCCAATAAGCTCAAGACGCTGTCGGATCTCGCCAAGGTATCTAAGACGCTGGTCTTCGGCGGCGGTGCCGAGTTCCCTGACCGTGCTGATGGCTTGCCGGGCCTGAAGCGCGTCTACGAAGCCGAGTTCAAGGAGTTCAAGCAGTTCGCCAAGCTCGGTTTACGGTATGACGCGCTCGGCCAGAAGGATATCGATGTCGCCAACGGTGCCGCGACGGACTGGCAGATCGGCGCTCAAGGCCTGACGGCGTTGGAAGACGACAAGGGCCTTTTCCCGCCCTATTACGTCGCTCCGGTCGTTCGCCAGCAGACCATCGATGCCAATCCGAAAGTCGCCGAAGTGTTGGAAGCGCTTGGCTCCCATCTCGACAACTCCACCATGCGCGTCCTTAACGCAAAGGTCGAAACCGACCATGAGGAAGCAAAGGACGTCGCCGAGGAGTTCCTGAAGGACAAGGGCCTGATCAAGTAAGACCAGTTGCAAGCTATGGGCGGCGGTCGCAAGCTGCCGCCCACCTTAAGACAAGTGGCAACGCGGCCCCAAGCCGGCAATGTTGTTCGCGTGCAGACGGCACTGTCGCCATAATCGAAATGACCGGCAAAACCGGTGACAAATCCCTGGAGAACGGGAATGCAGGAAATCTGGATAGACTATCTCAACGGACCGGACATCAAGGCCATGGCCCTGACCAATGACGAGATCCTTTCGGCCGTGGAGAAGGCACTCGAGGCGCAGGGACGTGGCGAAACAGTCATTGAGCCGCGTGTCCACCTGGTGCCCGAAAGCTCCGACAAGGGACATTTCAATGTGCTGCGCGGCTACGTGAAGGCGTTGGGTTATGCTGGCGTGAAAGTGGTGGGCGATTTCGTCGATAACTACAAGGTCGGCCTGCCGTCGGAGATGGCACTCCTCAACCTGTTCGATCCGGAAACCGGCATGCCCAAGGCCATCGTCGATGCGACGGCGATCACCGACATGCGGACCGGCGCCGTTACCGCGCTCGGAGCCAAATATCTTGCCCGCAAGGACAGCAAGGTACTTGGCCATATCGGTGCCCGCGGCACATCCTACTGGAATGTGCGGCTGCTCGACCACCTGTTCGATTTCGACGAGATCCGCATCCATTCGCGCCGTCCCGAAAGCCGCAATGCCTTTGCCGCTCGTCTGGAACAGGATCTCGACAAGAAGATAATCGTCACCGACAACTGGGAAGATTGCCTCAAAGACGCCGATATCATGATCGAGGCAAGCCGGCTGCCCGAGCCGACGCCGTTGTTCAAGACCGCTTGGATCAAGAAGGGCGCTTTCGTCGTACCTTACGGCACGATGAGCGCGCTGGAGTTCGACCATACCGACATTATGGACAAGGTCGTCGTCGATGACTGGGGCCAGTGCGGTCCCGGCAAGCCCTACGGCGCGCTACGCCGCCATGTGGACGAAGGCAAGGTGACGGCCGAGACGCTGCATGCCGAGATCGGCCAGATCGTCTGCGGCATGAAATCGGGCCGCGAAAGCGACTACGAGACAATCCTTTTCTGGCATCGCGGCCTCAGCACCACGGACATCGCGCTCGGAGCCGCCATGGTCGACAAGGCCAAGGCCATGGGGCTCGGCCAGCGGTTGCGGTTCGCCTGATCATGACGGAGTCCATCGTCCCTACCATTGCCAACTCGCGGATGTACAACCTCAGCCCGAAGATCCGCGGCTTGTGGGACGCACTGTTCGCATGGCTTGGCCACGAAAGCAGCGTTGCGATGGATATAGTTGCGCACGCGTCGCCTGCACCATTGTCGGACCTGTGGGCACGGCCGGACATGGGGGCCGTTTTCATGTGCGGTTATCCGTTCTCGCAGCTGAAGCCGGAGCAACGGCCGCTGCCTCTCGCCGCTCCCGTCTCCACCGCGGACTGGGGCCGTGGAAAGCCGCTTTACGCCAGCCGCGTTATCACCGCCCGAAATTCGGCGTTGACGGCGGCCGATCTGCAGTCGGCACGATGGGGCTGGACCGTGCGGGATTCGCAATCGGGCTACCATGCGCCGCGGGAATTCGCAGCAAGTCTGCAACAGGGCAACTCCGCTTTCGAAACCGTCGGCCCGCTTCTCAACCCGACCGGTGTGGCCGAGGCTATAGCCAGCGGGCGGGCGGATGTCGGTGCCATCGACGCCTATGCCTACCAGTTGATGGAGATGCACGAGCCACAGATGATCGCGGATCTGCGTGTCATCGCTACGACGGCGCCTGCTCCTTTCCCGATGCTCGTTGCCGCGCGCCGGCAGCCAGCCGAGATCATTTCGGCTCTGCGGCAAGCGCTATGGAGCGCGCATAAGCACGCCAAATCTCGTGCGATTCTCAGTTCGCTGGGGCTTTCAGCGTTCACCGAACCCGATCTCGCATCCTACGAAAACCTGCCTGCCCGAGCCCGCCGCACCGATGAGGTTCTTTCGCCATGGTGAAACCTGAAATACCTCGTCACCACACGAGGACTGGAGCCTGCCCATGAAATGGGTTCCAAAAAACTATGACCGCCTGTTTGAGGCCTTGCTCGAACACCTCTATCTGGTGTTCTCCTCGGTTGTCATCGCGCTGGTGATCTCGCTGATCGTCGGTATCTGGGCTTCGCGCAGGCCCCGGGCGTTCGGCGTCATCGTCATCGTGACCGGCGTGCTGTTCGCCATCCCGAGCCTTGCACTCTTTGCCCTGTTCATTCCCGTTCTCGGTATCGGGGCAGCGCCGGCAATCACCGGCCTCGCGCTTTATTCGCTGATGATCCTCATCCGCAATATCGGCCTCGGTTTTCAGTCTATCCCGCGTGATGTGCTCGATGCCGCCCACGGCATGGGTTACGGCACCGCGCGCCGCATCTGGGAAGTCGAGTTGCCGCTCGCCATGCCCTTCATTGTCGGCGGCATCCGTATTGCCATGGTCACCGTCATCGGCATCGCCACCGTGGCTGCCTACATCAATGCCGGCGGCCTCGGCGTCATCATTTTCGAAGGCATAGACCAGCGGTTTCCGGAAAAGATCATCGCCGGTGGCCTGATGACCTCAGTGCTGGCGCTGTCCACCGACTACCTGTTTGCCTCGATTGAAACTGCGCTTCGTCGCCGCAGCGGGAGACAGCTGGCATGATGCTGATCGACGCCATCACCTGGATCGCCAGTAACTCAAGCAGTTTCTTCGGCGCCTTCAACCGTCATCTGCTGATGTGCGGAATCTCGCTCGGCATCGCCTTGCTGATCGCGCTACCGTTGGGTTTCGTCGTGGCGCGGTCGCCGCGCGCCTCGTTCATTGCCATTAACATCGCTGGCTCACTACGCTCCATCCCGAGCCTTGCAATCCTTGCCGCCGCCATGCCAATCCTCGGCATCGGCCTTTGGCCATCTGTGCTGGCGCTTGTCGTGCTCGCCGTACCGCCACTGCTGCTCAACACCATCATCGGCATCCGCGAGATCGATCCGGCCCTTCTCGATGCGGCGACTGGTATGGGCATGGGCAAGCGCGACATTCTCTGGCAGATCGAGCTGCCCCTTTCTGTGCCATCCATCCTTGCCGGTGCGCGCACCAGCGCCATCCAGGTAATCGGTGGCGCTGCACTTGCATCGTTTATCGGCGGCGGCGGCCTGGGCGATTTCATCAATGCTGGCATCGCCATCATGAACATGCCTCGCCTGCTGGTCGGTGCACTACCGATTGCCCTTCTCGCGATCCTCGCCGAGCTGCTGTTCAGCTGGCTGGAACGCTCCTTCACCCAGAGACGATGACCCTCGGAAAGCCATGACGATGATACGACTGGATCATGTGACCAAGAATTACGAGGGGAGCGACCGCCATGCTGTCGACAATCTCGGCCTGACAATCGAAAGTGGCATGACGGTTGCGATGATTGGGCCATCCGGCTGTGGAAAAACCACGACCATGCGAATGATCAACCGGCTCGAGACACCAACCGTCGGACGTGTGCTGGTCAACGGCCGAGACATTGCCTCAACGGATCCGAAGGAACTTCGCCGCAGCATCGGCTATGTCATCCAGCAGGTCGGCCTGTTCCCTCACATGACGATCGAGCGCAACATAGCCACAGTGCCTCGCCTTCTCGGCTGGGACAAGGTGCGCATCGACCGGCGCATCGACGAGCTGCTCGAACTGGTCAGCCTCGACCCGGCAATCATGCGGAACCGTCTGCCGCATGAACTATCTGGGGGGCAACGCCAGCGTGTCGGGTTCGCCCGCGCGCTCGCCGCGGATCCGGCGATTATGCTGATGGACGAGCCGTTCGGGGCGATAGATCCGATCACTCGCGTCAAGCTGCAGGATGAATTCCGCCAGATCCTCAAGAAAGTCAGCAAGACAGTGGTGATCGTCACCCACGATCTCGACGAGGCGATCAAGATGGGCGACCGCATCGCGATCATGCGCGACGGACGACTACTGCAGTACGATACGCCGGAAGCGATCCTCGCCAATCCCGCCAACGATTTCGTTAAAAGCTTTCTCGGCCCGGACCGCGCCATCAAGCGGTTGAGCCTGATCCCTGTGGCAGGCTCCATGTCGGCGCCCATCGCACAGGCCTCCGGCGCTTCGGTCGAACAGAGCGGAAGCCTGCATGCAGCACTAGCCCTGATGCTGGCAGACGATCTGCAAGGTCTCGACGTTCATGGGCCGGATGGAGCGACCGTCGGCTACCTGTCGCGCGACGCCGTCCTTGCTGCGCTTCGCAGAGCCGGATGAGGCACTAACACTTTGCGGGGGCTTGAAACGTACGACGGACAGGGCGGTATTGCCTTAGGCACGCTGCTCGATGACCGAGTACACCGCAGCTTGCGAGCTCGAGGGCATTCGCCACTTCCACGCTGGCGGACGCATAGATGCCGGTGACCGCCTTGAAAGGATTCGAACCAGCCTTGGCTCGTTGACACAAAAACAAGCCAAGAAAACACTGCATTAGAAGATCAGGAGTTCTGCGACGCACTGTCTGAGGAATAACTGAAAGATCATCGCTGCGAACTCACAAGGAGCGCCGCGGCTTGGTTGGCCGCAGAAAGAGCGGTCGTTACGCTTTCTCCCTGCAGCATCTGAGCTGCGAGAACACCGATGAACTCGTCCCCTGCCCCATGGGTGCTGACGAGCTTAACCTTGATAGCCGGGATGGTCCCTTTGGCTTCGCCTTGCTCGGCGAATGCGACGCCCTCTCCGCCTGCGGTAACGACCGCCACCGGAAATGATTGCGCAAGAACCTCTGCCGTGGCGATCGCGTCTTTGAGCGTTTCAACCTCACCGCCGCCTGCCAACGCTTCCGCCTCCACCGCGTTGACCACGAGGACATCGATCAGCCGCGCCAGTTCGGGCGACAGATCTCTCGCTGGGGCAGCGTTGAGAACAACACGGCCGCCGGCTTGTTTCATTGCGGAAGCCGCAAGCACATTCGCGGCATCCGGCACTTCGTTCTGCAAGACGAGGATATTGCCAGCGCGGAACAGATGCTCAGCCTGTGCCACGTCCGACTGGCCGAGCTGAAGATTGCTGCCGGAGACGATCACGGCACCATAATCGCCTTCGGCATCGAAAATCGCGACACTCATTCCGGATGCGGCACCGTCGATGACACGAACCTGGTCCAACTCGACGGCGTTTGCGGCCAGGTTGTCGAGAAGCGTATGCCCGAAGTCGTCATCGCCCACGGCACCGATCATTGCCGAGCGCACGCCGGCCTTGGCGGCGGAAACGGCCTGGTTTCCCCCTTACCGCCACATGCCGGGTTCCAGGCGGAGCCGGTGACTGTTTCGCCCTTGCGCGGCCGTGCCGGACCCTTGACGATGATGTCGTAGTGGAGACTGCCGAAAACGACGACAGCGGGGCTGGATGCGGTCATAGGAATTTGTCTTTCCGTTTGGAGGCGACGGCCGCCATGGTCTTTTCGAGATTGTTTTCGGCAGCGGTGTAATCACGCTGTGCCACGGCGACGAACACCGCATCGAGAATATTGAGCTGGGCGATACGGGCGGCGGCGTTCTCGCCCATCAGCGGTGAACCCTGTGCCGTCGAGCACAGAACGACGTCCGAATGCTGAGCGAGCGGCGATTCATTGTAATTGGTGATGGCGATCGTCCTGGCGCCGTTGCGCCGCGCCGTCTGCATCGCCTCGATGACGGCCATCGTATTGCCGGAATGCGAGAACCCGACCGCGATGTCATCGCTTCCCAGCAGCGAAGCCGACATCAGCATCATGTGGGAATCGTCGTAGACGCTGGCGCGGACACCGATGCGAAGGAATTTGTGCGCAGCGTCGCGTGCGATCTGTGCAGAACCGCCGACGCCATAGAAATCCCGATGACGTGCACCGTGGATGAGGTCGGCCGCGCGATCGAACGCTTTGACATCCATGATCGAAAGCGTTTCCTCGAGCGCATGGATCGAGGTGCGAAACACTTTCTGGATAATCTCCTCGGACGTGTCCTCGACCGATAGTTCCTGGTGCATTTCAGCGGTCGGCAAACTGTTGTACTGCGACACCGCGTTGCGAAACTCCCGATAGCCGGCAAATCCCAGTTTCTTGGCGATCTTCACGACCATGGCTTCCGAAACACCGGCATCGGTTGCGATTTCCTTCAACGACGTGTCGTCGTTAAAGCTGCGCAGCGCAAACACGGTTTCAACAACCCGCGCTTCGAGCGGTGTCAGCAGTGGCAAGCGCATGCGAATACGCGGGCCAACTGCCTTCGGATCCATTTTGTCGGATTTCATCCCCGTCCCCTTGTCGCGCGATCGATCATCATTGCGACAAGAATTATAAGCCCGGTTGCGAGAAGTTGATAGAAAGCCTGGACGTTCATCAACGTCAAACCGTTGCGCATAGCGCCGAGAATGATCGCACCGAGGATGGTGCCGACAATCGACCCCTTGCCGCCCATCAAGGAAGCACCACCGATGGCAGCGGCCGCGATTGCGTCCAGCTCCCAGAGGTTTCCAAGAATGGGCTCGGCAGCCCCGAGGCGACCGATCAGGATAAAGGACGCGAGTGCGGCCAGAACGCCGGAGATGACATAGGCTGTGATCTTCGTCAGCGCGATCGGCACGCCTGCGACATAGGAAGCTTCCTCGTTTCCACCGACGGCCAGAAGATATTCGCCGATCGGCGTCTTCTTGAGAAGAACCCAAGCCACGAAGGCAACAACTGCAACAATGATGACCGAGTTTGGAATGCCGGCAACATTGCCGTTGAACAGCGACCGGAAGCCCTGTGGCACGCCAAGAACGGGGTTGCCGCCCGTATAGATAAGCGCGATGGCTCGGTAGGTGCTGAGAGTACCAAGCGTGACGATGAATGGCTGAAGGCCCACATAGGCAACAAGAACGCCGTTCACCAGACCGCAGAACGCGCCGATGCCGAGGCCGGCCAGAAGCGCCACCGGCACGGGAACGCCTGAGACCAGCAGTGTCGCGGTGAGTACTGCGGAGATTGCCGCCGTCGGACCGACCGACAGGTCGATACCACCGGAGATGATGACGAGGGTCATGCCGAGCGCGATGCAGGCATTTATGCTCGACTGCTGCAGAATGTTGATCAGGTTGCGCTCAGACAGAAAGCCCGGCACCAGCGCTGCAAAGACTGCCACGATCAGGATCAGACCAATGAGTGTGCCTGCATCGCGCAGTGAGAACGAACTGAAGAGTTTCGGGGAACGCCTTGGAATTTCGGCGGCGATATCAGACATGGGCGTGCTCCTGCGTCGAGGAATCTGTGTTTGGCTCGCGATCGCCGACGGCGTGCGAAACGATGGCCTGTTCGGTCATTTCGTGTCGTTCCAACTGTGCAGCGATCCGCCCGTCCCGCATGACCATGACGCGGTCCGATAGCCGGATGACTTCGGGAAGTTCTGAGGATACGACGATGATGGACTTGCCTTCGGCGGCAAGGTTTTCGATCAGGTGGTAGATTTCGGATTTAGCGCCCACATCGATCCCGCGCGTCGGTTCGTCGAACAGCAGGATCTCGGAACCGGCGGCCAGCCAGCGGGCGATGATCGCCTTTTGCTGGTTACCACCACTGAACAGCTTGATCGGGCGATCAATCTGGAATGGGCGCAGGTTGACCCGCTTCAGCAATGTTTCGGCGCTCTTGTTGACAGCTGAGTGGCGCACTATTCCGACCCGCGCGAACTTTCGAAGGGACGGCAGCGCCATATTGACCGAAACCGGGCGCATGGGGATGATGCCCTCGCGTTTGCGCTCTTCCGGCAACAAACCGATACCGGCGTCGATCGCGGAGCGCGGACCTGTCAGCTTCAATGCGCGACCATCGACGTTGATGTCACCGGACCCGATCTTGTCGACGCCAGCGATGAGGCGCAGGAGTTCTGTCCGTCCCGAGCCAACCAGCCCGGCAACGCCGACCACTTCACCACGTCTGACTGTGAAGGAGACGTCGCGGACATGCGTGACCGCGGAGGAAAGGTTGCGCACCTCGACGCGAACGTCCTCCTTCACAAACGTCTTGTGCTCTTCCTGCATGAGTTCGCGGCCGACCATCATTGCGATGACGTCTGCTTGCACCGCGGAGCGCAGGTCGACCGTGCCAACCACATTGCCGTCCCGCATGACGGTTCCCTGGTGGCAGATACGAAACACCTCATCCATTTTATGAGAGACGTAAATGATCGCGACGCCTGAGGCCGCCATCTTCTGGATGACGACCGCGAGGCTCTCGAACTCTGCCGGCGTCAAGCTCGACGTCGGCTCGTCCATGGCGACGATCCTGGCGTTCTCGAGCAGCGCACGGGCAATCTCGACGATCTGGCGCTGTGCAACCTTGAGGTCCTTGATCGGAGTCGACGGATCAATCGAAGGATCAATCATGGCAAGCGCTGCCGCCGCGCGCTTTTCCTGCTCGCGACGATTGACCAGCAATCCACCCGCATATTTCAGCGGATGACCGAGAAACATGTTCTGCGCGACCGTCAGGTTCGGGATCTGCTGCAGTTCCTGATGGATCATGGCGATGCCAGCGCGGCGGGCATCTTCAGGACTCTTGAATGTCGCGAGTTTGCCATCGACGAAGAACTCGCCGCCGGTCTGCGGCGAGACGCCGGAGAGAATGCGCAGCAGTGTCGATTTTCCCGCGCCGTTTTCGCCGAGAAGAGCGTGAACTTCGCCAGGCTTGACGGTGAAGGACACATCCGAGAGCGCCTTGGCGCTCTGGAAGGTCTTGGTGATGCCCTCGAACCTGAGGCGAGCCGTTGTCGTCATCTCGGTGCTTTCATCAAAGGAGGAGAGCCGATCCTGAAGGGACCGGCTCTTGTTGCGATTACTGCGCGCTGGCAGCATCCTTCATCAGCACCTGGCGAATATCGATGCCGTCGCCCTTGTACTTGGCAAGGTTGTCCTTGGTGATCAGCGCCTGCGGTGTCGCAACGACACGTGCCAGCTTCTGACCGGCAACGAGCCGCAATGCGGTTTCCATTGCAACTTCGCCTGTCAGGACCGGGAAGCTGTCAACGGTGCCCGTCAGTTCGCCGGCTTCGATCGACTTGTAGGCGTCGGAAATGCCATCCGTGCCGAATACGGCGACCTTGCCGAGAAGACCTGCCGCCTTGACCGCCTCGATCACACCGAGCGCCATTCCGTCATTGTTGCAGTAGAAGCCGACGAGATCCGGGTTCTGCTGGAGAATGTTGGTGGCAGCGTCGTAGGACTGCTGGCGATCCCAGTTGCCGGGAACGCTGGCGACGACCTGGAACTTGGAACTCTCGCCGATGGTACCCTTGAAGCCTGCGGTACGCTGGACGGCCGCAAAGACGCCGGCCTGGCCTTCGATGACGGCAACCTTGCCGCCTTCCGGGCGGTTCTCGATGAACCACTTGGCAACACGAACGCCGTTGTCGCGCTGTACGTTGCCGACGTAGTGCTCGGCCTGCGGTACGACCGCGTCATTTACGTTGACCACCGGAATTTCGGCTTCCTTGGCCTGCTCCATGACAGGCTGCAGGTTCGCGTCGGTTTGCGGCGACACGAGAATGACATTGAAGCCTGTGGTGACCATGCCTTCTGCAATCGTCAGCTGTCCCAGCTGGTCGCCTTCGCTCTGCGCTGCCTGATAGGCAACAGTCGCGCCGGCTTTTTCACCGAAAGACTTGTAGCCTTCGCCGAGCGAACGCCAGTACTCGTTGGTCAGCGTCTTGGAAACGCCGCCCGCGCGCGTGCCTTCCGGGATCTTTGGAAACGCGCCATACTTTGGTTCAAGCTGTGACCAGTCGACGCGATCCTTTTCGGTATCAGAATTGAGCGGCGCAAGATCCTGCGCGAAGGCAGCGCTTGCCATCAGCCCCAGCGCCATGCCGGCAATCGCGGATTTCAGGTGTCTGTTCATAGTGATCCTCCCAGGTGTGATGTGTTGAAACAGAAAAACTCTCTTGAAGCCTCTCCTCAGGCGACGTCGCCGAGCATTGCTTCTTGAATGATGGATTGCGCCGTGACCGCATCCTGACGGTCGATCGCGCCAGCAAGACGGTTGTCACGCTCAAGCCGATCAACGACGTTCAGCATCCGCTTGACGGTCTTGATGTTGACTTCGCATTCGTGAACCGGATCGAGGCCGGTCATGTCAGGGAAGGTGTCGAAATAGATCGCGCCTTCGTAGCCATCGCGGCGGATCTGACGCAGCAGTTCGATCGTCTGGATCGAGTGAACGGAGCCGACCATCAACCCGTCGTCGCGTTTTGCGTAACCGTCATTGAGGTGAACACCGAGCAGGCGACTGTGGCGGGCAATCATGGCAGCGGCAAAGGCAGGCTGCTCGTCGGCGTAGAGCACGTGCGCAAAGTCGAGCGTGACGCCGAGGTTGGCGCAGCCGGCTTCTTTGATGGCAAGCAGCGTGGTGGCGCAGTCTGGCATCAGGCTGTAGGAGCGCGGCTCGTTGGGTTTGTACTCAATCGAGATCAGGCAATCCGCGTCATGCTCACAAACTTCACGAATACCGTCAATTTCGTGTTGCCACATCCGGTCATAGTCGGCCTGGAAGGCATAGTCGAAACCGTCCTGGCCCAGCCAGATCGTCATCAGGTTGGAGCCGGCTTCACGTGCGGCATCGATTCCGGCCTTGGTCAGATCGATCGCCTCGCGCCGAACGCTTTCCTCCGGATGGGTGAACGCACCAAGCTTGAAAGCCGGATTGGTGTAGTAGCGCATGGCAAAGCCGTTGATCGCCAGACCCAAATCTTCCAGCTTATTCTTGAGTTCAGTTGGATTTTCGCCAACATGATCAGGGTAGTTGAGATCAAGGTCCGTCAGACCGTCGACTTTTGCCGCCCGTGCCGCCATCTGCAGGACGCTCGGCTTGCCCTTCAGCTCCGGCCATTCACCGGCGGGATTCGACGCGAAGGAGTTGAGACGGGTGGCAAAACGGAGATTCGACAATGTCTTCGGCCCTATCAATATTAATCAGAGGATTAACTTCACAAAAACATCGTAATTTGTAAAGCAAAATAGTTTTTGCGGTGCAGCACCAGTGTGCCGGGCGGGTGTTTACCGGTCCTCCCTACTAGACCGACCGCTATAAAGATCGCCTTCCAGAGCAACCTTCTTGCTCTTAATGCAGGTGTCGAAGCCGCCCGCGCAGGGGAGGCCGGCAAGGGTTTTGCGGTCGTCGCACAGGAAGTGCGTGAACTTGCTCAGCGTTCTGCCAATGCTGCGAAAGAGATCAATACATTGATCAATGCGTCCAACCAACAGGTCCAGAACGGCGTACTTCTGGTTGGCGAAACCGGCCGCGCACTGGAAACGATCGTTGCGGAAGTCCAGGAATTCAACCGCAATGTCAGCGCAATCGTCGAGAACGCTCAGGAACAATCGTCCGGCCTTCAGCAAATAAACACCGCCGTCAACGCGATGGACCAGGACACCCAGAAGAACGCCGCAATGGTCGAGGAGCAGACTGCCGCAAGCCATGGAATGGCGCGCGATGCAGCTTCGCTGAACGAACTCCTGTCGCAGTTCAAGCTGTCGGGTGGAGGCGGTCGACGTGGATATACACTCGCCCAGGCACTGCGCCCTTCAGAACGCCGCCAAGCGTCCGTAGCGTCGCCGGCCCGTGCCCTGAGTCGAGAAGTGGCAACTGCCTTCTCCGGCAATGCCGCTGTCGCTGCCAATGAATGGGAGGAATTCTGAGACGCATCTTCCAGCGATCAGCAAAGCAAAGCCGCGGATATCAATCGATACCGCCGCTCTTGCCGGGCTGGTGACGCAACATGCGTGAATTAAGCGCCCCTTACCGTTTCTGACAACGGGAGGTCGAGCCATTTCGGCTTCGGGGTCGCGTTCAAAAGCAAGCGTGTGTAATCGTGCTTAGGTGAAGAGAACAGTGAAACGGCATCATTCTCTTCCACTACTTTTCCACGCTGCATCACTAAAATACGGTCTGCTATTGCTCGAACGATTGGCAGATCATGCGTGATGAAGATGTACGAGAGCCCGAGTGTGCGCTGCAGATCGGCCAGAAGTTCTATGACCTGCATCTGTATAGACACATCAAGAGCCGAAACGGCCTCGTCGCAGACGATGAGTTCTGGCTCGCTCGCGAGAGCTCTCGCTATCGCGATACGTTGACGCTGACCACCGGAAAACTGGTGCGGATAACGATCAACGTGCTCGGCCTTTAACCCAACGAGTTCCAGAAGTTCCACCACTCGTTCGCTCCACCGGGCACGCGGGAGGATATCTTTGTGGATAGCCCATGGCTCCGAGATGATCTGTCGCACATTCATGCGGGGATTCATCGAGCCAAACGGGTCCTGAAACACCATCTGTACACGACGTCGAAAGCTGTTTAGCGCCTTGCCCTCAAGTTCGAATATGTCCTCTCCTGCAAAGAGTGCACGACCGGAGGTCGGTGTATTCAGCCGCAGCAGCATGCGCGCTATGCTCGATTTTCCGGACCCGGACTCCCCGACAATACCAACCGTTTCTCCACGGTGGAGCACGAAAGATACCTCGTCAACTGCCCGAAACTCCTGCTTGGACGCGAGCGCGCCTGAACCCAGGAGGTAATGCTTGCTGAGGTTCTCGACTTTCAGCAAAACTTCCTTGCCTACAGCCTCACGCTGGGGGCGATTTGTGTCCTCCAGATGCGGCACGGCTGCCATCAGCCGCCTCGTATAAGCGTGCGCGGGATTGGTGAATACCTCCCTCGCCTCTCCGCTTTCCACGACCTTCCCGCCATTCATGACGATGATCCGATCGGCCATCGCGGCCGCCACATCGAGATCATGCGTGATCATTATCAACGCCATTCCCGTTTCCTGCTGCAGATCACGCAACAGTTCAAGGATCTGGGCTTGCACGCTGACATCGAGGGCAGTCGTCGGTTCGTCGGCGATCAGTATGTCCGGTTTTAGCGCGATCGCCATCGCGATCATAACTCTCTGGCGCTGACCGCCGGAAAACTGGTGCGGATAGTAGTCTATACGGCCTTTAGCGTCCGGTATGCCGACGCGTTCGAGCAATCGGATAACCTCATCGCGGACTGTGGCCGTTTGGGCCTCCCCGTGGGCCTCGAACACTTCAGCAATCTGTCGGCCAACCGTGAACACGGGATTGAGGTATGCCAAGGGATCCTGAAAGATCATAGCAATGCGCTGACCGTTAAGCTTGCGCCTATGCTCGTTGCTAAGACGCGAAATGTCGTTGCCGTCGAACACCAGCGATCCGGCGACGATATCGCCCGGCGGGCAGTCGATGAGCCCCATCACCGTACCGGTGCTGACGCTCTTTCCAGAACCGCTTTCACCAAGGATGACGAGTGTCTCGCCAGGACATACGTTGAACGACACGTTGTCCACGGCTCTCACGGGATCGCCTTCGGACAAGAAATCGACGGTAAGATTGTTGATCGTGAGGATAGGTTTCGAATGGGTCATCGAGGCGCCTTTCGCAGCGACTGCAGGCGCCAGCGTTGGGAGGGATCGGCAACGGTACGAGCCCAGCTCGCCAGTATATTCAACGACAAGGTAGTAAGGAGAATCGCGAGGCCCGGCCAAAAGGCGATCCACCACGCAGTCGAGAGGTAACCGCGGCCATTCGCAACCATCGCTCCCCAAGTGAAGTTCGGCGGCTGGATGCCGAGACCGAGAAAGCTCAATGAAGATTCCGCCAGGATGACGGTGGCGAAGTCGATCGCAGCGATTGTCACCAGTGTCGGCAGCACCAGCGGCGCAATGTGCCGGAACAGAATGCGACGGCTGCTTGCACCCATCGAAAGTGCTGCACTGACAAACATGCGCTCGCGCAGTTCCAGCACTTCAGCTCGTGCCGTTCGGATGAAGACCGGCATGCGAGTGATGGCGAGAACGATCACCAAATTCGTCATGCTGGGACCAAGCGTATAAAGCACGATCAGTGCCAGCAGCAACGATGGAAAGCTCATGATGACATCGGCAAGACGCAGGATAACGTGGCTGTACCAACGTTCCGAATAACCTGCGACCAATCCAAGAGCGCCACCCACAAACATGGAGCAGCACACAGCGGCCGCCGCTATGGCGAGAGTCGTCTGGGCACCCACGATGAGCCTCGCAAGTATCGGCCGACCGAGGGTATCCGCGCCTAGAATATAGATGAATCCCTGATCGAGAGAAAAGGGCGCGAGGTTGCGTTGTCTGAGGCCAAGCTTGCCGGCCATATCACCGACCAGCAGCGGGCCGAACAGCACGCAGACAATAAGGATGAACAGGAAGATCGCGGCACAAAGTGCCAGCTTGTCGCGCGTCAGATAGATTGCGAGCTGATGCAGGTTCCCAGGCGACTTTGTGGAAACAATTGTCGTATCGGCCATGGTCGTCCTCCCTCAGTAGCGGATGCGTGGATCGAGTGCGACATAAAGAAGGTCGATCGCGATGTTGACGACGAAGATGGCGATCGCTGTGACGAGGATCGTCGACTGAACTACCGCAAAGTCGCGCTGGATAATTGAATCGATCATGAGCTTGCCGATGCCAGGCCATCCGAAAATCGTTTCAACCACGACTGCACCGTTGACCAGACCTGTCATAAGGTCACCCGCGACGGTGATGACAGGCAGGAGCGAATTGCGAAGCGCATGACCAAAGATGATCTTACGCCGCTTCATGCCTTTTGCATGCGCAGTCTTGATGTAAGGTGAGGCAAGTGCCGAAATCATTGTGCCGCGTACGACCTGTACGAGAAGGCCGAATGGACGCAGCATCAACACTGCAATTGGCATGATCCAGTGAAGGGCCGTTCCAGTTCCTGACGTTGGGAAGAGACCAAGTCCAACAGAGAAAACAAGGATGCCGACGATTGCGATCCAGAAATCTGGTGTGCTGGCACCCGCCAGCGACACGACTCCGCCAATACGGTCGAAAAGGCTTCCGGGACGTGCGGCCGCCATCGCTCCGATAAAAATCGCCAGGCCTGTCGAAAGCGTCATTGCGATGAGGGCGAGTTGCAGCGTTGCTGGAAAGGCCTCAAGCGCCACTTCAAGCGCGGAGCGGTTCTGGCGCAGAGACTGACCAAAATCCAGCGACAAGAGATTGCTCAGGTATTGGAGGAACTGCAAATATATCGGCTGGTCGAGACCATTTAACTTTGCGAACGCCTGGCGGGCTTCGAGGCTGGAGTCGAGAGGCAGGTAGAGGGCTGAAGGATCGCCCGTAAGCCGCGTGAGGAAAAAGACGAGCGTCAGCAGACCGATCACCGAAATGACGCTGTGATAAGCTCGCCGCCCTATATAAGCGAACATCGCGCATACCCTTGATTTTACTGGATGGAGTGCGAGCGCCAGACACCGTGGTCAGGCGCTCGATCGACTGGCGTGACCCGTCAGTTCTTCAGACCGATATTGGCAAGGGGGATCTCGCTGTTGGTAGAGATATCCGGCTTCCAGTCGAGACGCTTACCGACGCGGGTGTAACCGATCATGTGGAACATCGGGATATCCAGCACGAGTTCGTCATGCGCTTTGTTGAAGATCGCCTTGAACTTTGTCGTACGGTCATCGCCAGTTGCCGCAAGTGCGTCGGCGATCTCGGCGTCGAGCGCGGCATCCTTGACTGTAGAGTAGCTGCCTGCCGAGGTGTAGAAGATCGGGATCGTGAAGGCAGCATCACCCTTGTTGTTGTCGTGCATCATCTGCAGAAGGTTAGGTCCGCGTCCTTCCGGGAACGGCTTTTGCAAGTAGCGCAGCCAGTCATTCACATCGAGCATGGTAAGCTTGACGTTGAGGCCGGCTTCCTGCCACATCGCCGCCATGGCTTCCATAGCCTCCGAGCCGTTCGGATAAATGCCATTGCGGCCAATGAGCTCTATCTCGGTCTCAACCGGCACGCCTGCTGCCTTTGCCTCGGCTACCAGCGCGGAGGCCTGCGCCGCGTCGTAAGTCCATGGAGCAAGCTTGTCGTCATGACCATTAATGCCGGTCACCGACATTTGAGAGGCGCGCTTGATGTCGTCTCCGAAGAGCTGCGCAAGTCCATCCCAGTCGATGGCAAGGTTCAACGCCTTGCGGACACGAACGTCATCGAGTGGCGCAAAGCCGGTGTCGATGCGCAAAGCAGTGGTTTCCGAGTTCAGATAGGCAAAGTCGGTTTCCGGCGTGGTCGCATCCTGAATGGCGATCGACGGTGTCAGGTCCGCTTCTCCAGTCTCTACCATTGCAGCTCGGATCGATGATTCCTGACGCCAGACGTAGCTTGCCTTGGTAAACGCGGGCTTCTTGCCCCAATAGCCGTCGAACGCGTCAAGAACCACAGTTTGGGGTGAGAAACTCGTCAGCTTGAATGGCCCCGTACCGACAGGATCATTGACCGCCTTGTCAGCCGGTGTTTTCGGCGAGACAACCATGACGACACTGAGCAGTGTTGGTAGGATCGGCTCCGGCTTGTCTGACTTGACCTCTATCGTCAGTTCGTCGGTTGCCGTGACGGTAAGCTTGGAATCGCCGAATTTTGCAATGTTGCTGCAAGTCACCTTGCCGCCGGTCATGCGTTCGATAGAGTATTTTACCGCGGCTGCATTGAACGCTTCACCGTCCTGAAACTTCACGCCTTCACGCAGCTTGAAGCGCCAGGTGTTTGGATCGATCTGGCTCCACTCGGTCGCAAGTGCAGGAGTGGCTTGGCCGGTTGCCGCGTCTATAACAGTAAGCGGCTCTACAACGTTGCGGCTCAGAATTTGGCCGACATTGGTTATGATCGTGCCACAAGGCTCGAGATTTGCAGGCTGCTCAGGCAGCACGATCTTGATCTCGTTTGTGGTCTGAGCTCCGGCTTGGCCGGCCAGGACGGCGACGGCTACGGCGCTTGCCAGCATCAAATTGTATCTCATTGTCATTGCACTCCTCCCAAGTGAATAGTGACCATTCGATATGAATGCCCTTTAGGCGTGCGAACCATTATCGTTCTCAGGCCGACACGGCCTCGATAAGTTCTCTGAGAATTTCCTTTTCATCTCCAGTCAGATCGACCAATGGCGGCCGGACCGGGCCCGGCGTGTATCCAACCAGATCCACGCCCGCCTTTATGATGGAAACCGGATATCCAGCTTTCCGATCTCGCAACTCCGCGAATGGGAAAAAGAATGTGTGAAGTATGCTCTCCATCGTCGCGCTGTCGTTGCTGCGCATCGCATTGTAGAAACGAATAGCAAGTTGCGGGACGAAATTGAAAACTGCCGACGAGTACGTCGTCACACCGACGCCGTTGAAGCCCTCGGCGAAGAGTTCATGTGTCGGCATTCCGCCGATGTAGCAAAGTCGATCGCCGAGCTTTGCTGTGACATGGCGAACCAGGTCGACCCTGCCTGTTCCGTCCTTGAAACCGATGAGGTTTGGGCAAGCGTCCGCAAGCCTGGCAACCGTATCGGCGTTCGCCACGGAGTTTGCACGATTGTAAAGGATGACGCCGAGGTCCGTAGAGTCGCAGACGGCTTTCACATGGGCGAAGATGCCGTCCTGTGGAGCTTCGGTCAGATAATGGGGCAGCAGCAAAAGGCCGTCTGCGCCAACCTTTTCCACGATGCGCGCCGTCTCTACTGAGAGAGCAGTACCATAGCCGCAACCCGCGATAATTGGCACATCTCCTGAAACATCCTTGGCGGCTTCCGTAACGAGACCGACTTCTTGCGGAGTAAGAGAGAAGAATTCTCCTGTACCGCCAGCGGAGAAGAGAGCGGCTGCGCCAAAGCCAGACAACCATTCAACGTGACGCCGGTAGCTATCGAGGTTGAGCTTGTAGTCCGGATCGAAATGCGTAACGGGGAACGACAAAAGGCCAGAACCCACGCGGACTTTCAGTTCATCAGGCGACAACAGACTTCCTCCTAGTAATCTACCAAGAGAAAGTCATATGACAACTAAAAATACAAGTCAACGCGTGTTGTCATATGTCCTTAGGGCGGCGAGCAGCTAATGCTCGATAGCGCTTTATGCCGGTCACAAGATGTTTTCGCATTGCGTCGCGAGCGAGCTCAGGATCGCGTGCTGCGATTGCGTCGGCAATACTCCTATGCTCTTCCCATATAGACTCGTCACGGCTGGGCAGAGGATCCAACCCACCCATAACCTTCCGAAACTTCACGCGTGGGATCATTCGACGCCCGACATGCTCCAAAAACGTGCGAAAGCGCGCGTTGTTCGTGGCGCTGGCAACCGCGACATGGAATGCGAAGTCAGCCTCGTCCGTCGGCATGGAACTGGCCACAAGAGCGCCAAATCGCTCGACCTGGCTATGTATTTCTGCCTCCTGGGCAGGCGAACTGCGTGATGCAGCAAGGCCTGCGGCTTCTTCCTCAATTCCGATACGTAATTCGAGTTCCTCGATTATGTCTGAAATCCTGTCGGTTTCTCCAGTAAAGAGACCCGCGATCGTGTCCACCTGTGAAAGGCCAGTGACGTAAACTCCCGACCCTTGTCGCGACTCCACAAGCCCGTCTGCCCGCAGTTCGGCGAGCGCCTCTCGTATAACCGTTCGGCTATGTCCGAACCTGGCGATCAGCGCCGCCTCCGTAGGCAGTTTGTCGCCGATTGCAAAGTATCCGTCGTCTATCTGAACTCTGATTGCATCGACGACGCCCGATGAAAGAGATCGGCGTATTCCTTGTTTTTGGACCCAACCCATATCGATCCTTCGCATTAAACCAGCGGCTAAACAAATAGCACAGGTCCACCCTGAGGACGACTTGTTCTTATTTGTCATATCAGCTGAAGCGTATTTTTCGATAACTGGACTATCACAACATCTCGGCCAAGATGTCATGCCTCGGCGACCAGCTCGATCTAGAATGCTGTGGAGCGTTCCCATCTGCAAGATCGAGTAGGCGGGCGTCGAGAAGATGGCAAGGGCGCAAGGCGCTGCTTCCTCATCGCACCTGATATCGCATTCGCGCCTTCATATTGGATCTTCGATACGTCGCGAAAGAGCCGGTGCTAGTGACGAGCTCCTCTTCTGCCTGACGCGGAGTTCGAAACAGATGATAACGCAAGTATCCTATGATTGGTCGACGACAAGCAGCGACTGGATATCACTGCTCGTAAGCTTAGGGATAGGCCGTCGAGCCATCCGGTTTTTGTGTGATCTTGCGCTGCCAGTGGACGTAGTCGTCGGTTCGCAGAGCCTTTTCGTCGATCTCAATCCCCCATCCGGGACGGTCGGGGCGAAGCTCCATATGGCCATCGACTGGCATGTATGGATCAAGCGCCCACGGCGCGTAGACATGTGGCTTGAATTCGAGGATCTGAAAATTCGGCTGGGCGGCGCAGAAATGGATGTTGACGGCGGTTGCTAGCGGACCCATTGGGTTGTGGGGGGCGACCGTCACATAGTGCGCCTCCGCAAGCGTTGCGATGCGCCGCATTTCCGACATACCACCGACAACGCAGATGTCCGGTTGAATGATGTCAGCGCCCTGAGCCGACAAAAGCGATAGGAATTCAAAGCGGTTGTATAGAGACTCGCCCGTGGCGAGCGGAACGTTCACCTTCGATTTCAATTCCCGCCATGCCGGGATGTGCTCGGGGCGAATAGGTTCTTCGTAGAAAAGCGGGTCGTTCGGGGCAATCGCGGCCGCCAATTGAACCGCCTTGTAGGGTTCAAAGATCTTGGCATGCGCGTCGAAGGCAAATTCGAAATGCGAAGGCGTGATTTCGCGGATTCGCCCGAACCAGTCGCCGGTTTCCTTGACCAGTTCCCCCCAGCGCCCGGTGTGCAGATCGCGCCGGTACGGGCTGAGCTTGAACGCCGTGTAACCGTAATCCTCGTTGAGCTTGAGCGTCTGGTCAAGCGCATGCTCGGCATCCGGCGCCGTGTAGACTCCGCAATAGACGCGGACGCGGTCACGGACGCTGCCGCCCAGCAGCATGTAGACCGGCAGACCAGCAGCCTTGCCGGCGATATCCCACAATGCGTGATCGATGGCGGAAATCGCGGCAAGGCCTAGGGCTCCGGGAGGAAATCGGCATTGCTGGTTGAGTTTGAGGACGAGATATTCGACCCGGCGCGGATCCTCGCCTTCGATCTGGTGAAACAGGTAGTCGAGAAGCGGCGGCAGCGACCAGTCCGGGCCGTGATTGTAGCATTCGCCCCAGCCGCTGATGCCTTCGCTGGTCTCGATCTTGAGCAGCAGGCGGGGACGCTCGTCCACGCGCTGCATGTATGTCTTGATGCCGGTGATATGCACTGCTGATCCTCCCTTAGGCAGCTTTTGCGGAGCGAATGCTGTCCACAACCTCACCAAGGATTTTGCGCTCGGACGCGTTCAACTCGACCACACCCGGTATCCGCACGGGCCCGACATCCGTTCCAAGCATGCCGAGCGCTTCCTTGACGACGGTGACGTTGGCGCCGTTGTTGTATTTTGTGCGAAGCGACTCGAATGGGGCAATTCCATCGATCAGGCTGCGCGCCGTAGCATAATCGCCGGACTCGAGCGCCTTGTGGATGGCGTGCGAGCGCTCGGGGAAGACGTTGACGAGGCCCGAGGTGAAGCCGCGTGCGCCCATGGCGTAAAATGCCGGCGCCCAGCCTTCCGCCAGTCCGCAGACCCAAATTGCCGGGGCATCATGGGTGGTGCGGATAACCTCGGCCAACAGCATCAGATTGGGGGAGGCGAACTTGATGCCAGCAATGTTGGGGTGCAGCGCCAGTCGGCGGAAATCGTCTACAGAGAAACCGTCGCTGCGCACGTAGGCGATAACTGGGACCGTGCAGAAATCTGCCAGATCGAGAAAATAGGCTGCCTGGAAGGCCGGTCCTGCGAAAGGGTCCATGGGATGATGCCCCATGATCGCATCGGCGCCCTCGGCGATAGCGTCGCGCGCCAGCGCCTTCGCATCGGTTAGCGACCGGCCAACGGCCGCACTGACGAGTGCCATGCCGTCTGCAGCCTTGATCGTCGTACCGTGCACGAGACGGATCTCATCCATCGTCAGCGTGAAAAACTCGCCGGTATTGCCGGCCGCCATGAGATTGTGGACCTTTGCCGCGGCAAGTCCCTTAATCAGCCGATCGAGCTTCTCAACATCAATCGATCCGTCGCTTCCGTATGGCGTCACTGGAACGCCTGAGATCCCGGAAAGGGCACGTCTTACGGCCTGTAGTTTGTCAGTCACGCTCACTATCCTTCTGATTTCCGAATACGATCGACAGGTAGGTTTCGCCCGAACGTACGACGTGGTCGCGCATAGAGCGCTCCGCCATGTCCGCATCTCCGGCAACGATCGCGTCGGCGATGGCCACATGCTCCTCAAGCGCTTTCTGGCGCTCCGCCGGATCGAGGTGAATAACGCGACGGATGCTGGCGTCGTAAAATTGCTGACGTTCGATCAACTTAGCCAGATAGCTGCACCGCGAGCTTCTATGGATGAGATCGTGGAAGGCTTCATTGAGCGCAATCAGACTATCGGCGTCACCCGAAGTGGTTGCCTCGCGCATCAGGTTGGCGGTTGCCACCAGTTCCGAACCATCCTTCCTTTCAATCCGCTTCGCAGCCAGACGGGCGATCATCGATTCCAGCGCAGCGCGCGCAAGGATCATCTCCTCCGCCCAGCTGCTCGCAAACCGGATGATCACACCGCGCCGCGGCAGGGCCTCGACCAGCCCTTCCGTTTCCAGCTGACGAAGGGCTTCCTTGATCGGCGTCGTGCTTACGCCGAACTGCTCGGCGAGGCTGCGCTCGTTAACTTTTTCGCCGGTAGCGAAACGCCCTGACAGGATGGCTGCACGCATCGTCCGATGAACATGATCCCGCACGGTCACATTAAAGCTTGCGTCAATTTTCTCAAATCCAGCTCCACTCGCTGGCGTGCCCAAGCTGCTGATCATTTTCCAAATTCCGTTGACGCGCTGTCGTTAATATGAGATCTGGTATATCAGATTTGTTATTCCTGTCGATAGCAAATTTTGGACAACCAGGTTGAGGAGCCTTGGGAGAAGAACATGCCGAAGCTAAATTTCGTTGCCATCGCGAGTGCTGCGGTCCTCGCATACAGCTCCGCCCCCGTATTCGCAAAAACACCGCCGGATCAATTGGTCATCGCCATCATGATGACGACGATGCGCGGCCTCGATCCTCACGAGATCAACCAGCTCGAAGCAGCCGAGGTCGTCGCTAATCTTTACGATCGGCTTATCGAGCTGCCTGCCGATAATGTCACAGTGCCAAAACCCTCACTTGCCGTGAGCTGGACCGTGTCTGAGGATGGGAGGACATTCACTTTCAAAATCCGTCAAGGCGTGAGGTTTCATTCTGGCAATCCCCTCACTGCAAAGGACGTGGAGTGGTCTCTGCACCGGCTTGTAAATCTCGGGCTCGCACCTTCTACCGACCTTCGCCAATGGGGGTTCTCGGCCAAAAATGTCGATACTCTGATCCGAGCGACGGATGATCATACACTTGTACTGCAGACACCCGAAGTCTGGAACCCGAACCTCATTCTCTACTCCCTGGCCAGCTTCTCGACGTCGATCGTTGACAGCGCCTTTCTGGCGAGCCGGGAGAAAAACGGCGACTGGGCGCGCAATTATCTTCAGACCAGAGACGCGGGATCCGGGCCGTATTCCCTGACGACCTGGCGCTCCAATCAGCTTCTGATCGCCGATGCAGTCCCGGAATACTGGAAGGGCGTGCCCGCGATGCGGCGCGTGTTCATGAGCCATATTCCGGAATCGTCGGCCCAGCGGCTGCAGATCGATGCCGGCGACGTTGACGTCGCGACGCGGTTGTCTTCAACGGACCTTTTAGGGCTCGAGGCCGATGGCAAGGTCTCCGTCCAGAAGGTACCCGGTTTCGGCTTCTACTATCTAGCACTGAACCAAAAAGATGAAATCCTCTCAAAGCCCAAAGTTCGCGAGGCTTTCCGCTATCTTATCGACTACGACGGGCTCAGCAGCACCGTGATGAAATATTACGGCACCAAACAGCAGTCGATCATTCCGGCTGGCCTCCCGGGCGCACGGAGCGACAACCCGTACAAGTTAGACATCGACAAAGCGAAACAGCTAATTGCTGAAGCGGGTTATCCTGATGGATTTTCGAAAGTCTATTTCGCACAACCCGGCACCCCGGAATCAGAAGTCGGCATCTCGTTGCAAAACAATGCCGCCAAGGCCGGCATTAAACTCGATTTGCAGATCGGCGACCAGATCGGCAAGTTCCGCTCCCGTCAGTTCGAGCTGTTCTCTTCACGTACTGGTGATCGCCTTCCAGATCCGCATGCAGTTCTTCAGTCATATGCCACGAACGCCGACAATTCCGATGCAGCTAAGCTTGCCGGGCTGGTTGCCTGGCGCACGGCCTGGGATGTCCCCAAGGATATACAGGATTTGGTGATGGCGGCCGCTCACGAGATCAATCCGGAGAAACGCGAGGAACTGTATGGACGGATCAACGAAGCCTATATGCGCGCCTCGCCCGCTCTGGTCACGTCGTTCCAGCGTACCGATCCCAAAGCCGTCCGCACGGAAGTGAAAGGCTATGTTGGGCATCCGACTTGGCTGACACGCTGGGACACCGTTTCAAAAAGCGAATGACGTGCGAACCAAGGATAGTGCCATGAGTATTTCCCAAACCGCAGCCCCTCCCGTTCCAAGCCATTCGTTTCTCAAGGCAGCACGGAAAGTCGCCGCCTCGGCGGTCGTGATCATGACAACAATGCTCGGTCTGCTGGTCATCACATTCGTCGTCGGACGCATGGTCCCTGCCGATCCTGTCATCGCCGCGATCGGCGATCAGGCGGACCAAGCGACATATGACCGCGTCTACAAGGAGATGGGCCTAGACCGGTCAATCTACGTGCAGTTCGCAAATTACCTCGGCAATGCCGTGCAGCTTGATTTCGGTCAGTCGAATATCACTAAGCAGCCCGTGGTCAACGATCTTGCGCGGGTGTTTCCCGCCACGCTGGAACTGGCGACCCTTGCGACACTGATCGGCGCCGGTCTCGGCGTCCCCCTCGGCGTGATCGCCGCGGTCCGCAAGGGTACGTGGGTGGACCATATCGCCCGTGTCGTCGGCCTGCTCGGATACTCGACGCCGATCTTCTGGCTCGGCACGATTGTCATCCTGCTGTTTTACGCGCACCTCGGCGTGATCCCGCCCGGCGGCCGGATCTATGTCTACAACGAGGGGATCGTCGAAGCGCGGACAAATTCCGTGCTCGTCGACAGCCTGCTGGGCGGACACTGGGATGTCTTCTGGAGTGCGTTGCACCACCTTATCGCGCCGGCTCTGATCCTCGGGTATGCGGCAATGGCCTATCTCAGCCGCATGACACGCAGCTTCATGCTGGAACAGCTTCACCAGGAATACATCCTCACCGCCCGCGCCAAAGGCCTTGGCAAACGACCGATCATCTGGCGGCACGCGTTCCGCAACATCCGGGTACAGCTCCTTACCGTCGTTGCCCTCGCCTATTGCGGCCTGCTCGACGGCACCGTGCTGATTGAGACAGTGTTCGCATGGCCAGGGCTTGGACAATACCTCACCTCCGCCCTGTTCTTCGCTGACATGAATGCGGTGCTCGGAAGTGTTTTCCTGATCGGTTTGATCTCGATTGCCATCAACTTCCTGTCCGACATCGCCTATCGCTTTATTGATCCGAGGACCCGGTGATCCCATGACAAAATCAGGCACGTTCTCAGACATTCACACCTGGCTGATCAGTGAGGAATTCACTTCCACGAGCCAGGCACGCTTGCACAGCATCTATATCGCTTGGCTCAGCCTGGTCGCCAATCCGCTTGCTCTGGCAGGTTTCGTTGTCATAGTCTTCCTGGTCGTCATGGCGTCCCTGGCGCCTGTCATCCCGCTTCAGGATCCCATCGCCCAGGACTTCATGAAGGCACTGCAGTCTCCGTCTGCCGCGCACTGGTTTGGCACCGACGAATTCGGGCGCGATGTTTTCGCGCGGCTGGTTTATGGCGGTCGTACGACGCTTTACATCGCCATTCTCGTCACCATCATTGTCGGCCCGATCGGCTTCGTGATCGGTGCGACTGCTGGTTATCTCGGCGGTTGGGTCGATGTCGTTTTGATGCGCATCACCGACATCTTCCTGTCGTTCCCAAGTCTTGTCCTCGCGTTGGCATTCTCCGCAGCACTGGGACCTGGTATTGAGAATGCAGTGATCGCCATTGCATTGACGGTGTGGCCGCCGATTGCCCGTCTTACCCGCGCCGAAACACTGACATTTCGCCAAGCGGACTTCGTCGTTGCGGCAGAACTGCAGGGCGCTGGTATGGGCCGCATCCTGCTGCGTCATATCGTGCCGCTTTGCGCACCGTCGGTGATCGTACGCCTGACGCTCAACATGTCGAGCATCATCCTCACCGCCGCCGGCCTCGGCTTTCTCGGGCTCGGCGCGCAGCCACCGCTGCCAGAATGGGGCTCGATGGCTGCATCCGGCCGGCAGTACCTGCTGGATGCCTGGTGGCTAACGACTGTTCCGGGGATCGCCATCCTCGTCGTCAGCCTTGCCTTCAACCTGCTCGGTGACGGGCTGCGTGACATCATGGATCCCCGCAATGCATGAATCGAAAGACACCATCCTGACGGTCGACAACATGTCGGTCGAATTTCCATCGCTGTCAGGTGCAGTCCGAGCTGTACAGCATGTCTCTTTCACCGTTGGTCGCGAGAAGATCGGCATCATCGGAGAATCCGGATCAGGCAAGAGCACGACCGGGCGCGCCATCATGCGACTGCAGCCACCGAATGCCGCGGTCAAGGCGGATCGGATGCGATTTGAAGACATCGATCTGCTCAGCGCCACGGAAGAGGAGATGCAGTCGATCCGCGGTCGACGCATCGCCATGATCCTTCAGGATCCTAAATATTCACTCAATCCGGTCATGAGCATCGGCGAGCAGATATCCGAAACGGTGATCCTGCATGAGCGAGCCTCTAAGAAGGAAGCCCGCGACCGCACTCTCACCATGCTGGAAAGAGTGCAGATACGCGATCCGCAGCGTGTGTTCGATCTCTACCCGCACGAAGTCTCTGGCGGCATGGGACAGCGCATTATGATCTCCATGATGCTGATCGCCTCCCCCTCGCTGATCATCGCGGATGAGCCGACTTCGGCGCTGGACGTCACTGTCCGCCAGCAGGTGCTTTCGATCCTTGATGAACTCGTGACGGAGAGAAACATAGGTCTGATTTTCATTTCGCATGACCTCAATCTCGTTCGCAGTTTCTGCGACAGGGTCATCATCATGTATGCGGGTCGCGTTGTGGAAACGATCGCCGCCGCGGACCTTCATCAGGCCACGCACCCTTATACGCGCGGTCTTCTCAACGCCCTGCCGAGTCTTGACCATCCCCGCGACAGGCTGGAAGTGCTTCGTCGCGACCCCGCCTGGCTGGAGAACTGATATGCCCATGATCAAGATCGATCACCTCGCCGTTTCCTATGGCAGCGGTGAAACCTTCGTACAGGTCGTCCAGGACGTTTCCTTCGAGGTCGCGAAAGGCGAGGCTTTTGGACTGGTCGGCGAGAGCGGCTGCGGGAAATCCACGGTGCTTGGTGCGCTCGCCGGGCGCAACAAGCAATGGACGGGGACCCTTCAAATCGATGGCGAAACGATCACACAGAAGCGTAGCCGTGGGCAGCTTGCCAAACAACAACTGGTTTTCCAGGATCCATTCGGTTCGATCCACCCACGACACACGATCGGTCGCACCTTGCTCGAGCCGCTGGAAATCCATGGCAAGGACCAGCGCCACGAACGCATCGAGAAAGTCCTGACTGATGTCGGCCTGCCGCTTAACTTCCGCTATCGTTATCCGCACCAGCTATCAGGAGGGCAACGTCAGCGCGTCGCGATTGCCCGCGCCTTGATCCTCGAGCCTCGGATCCTGCTTCTCGACGAGCCGACCTCCGCGCTCGACGTCTCGATCCAGGCGGAAATCCTCAACTTGCTCAAGGATCTGAGGGAGCGTGAAAACCTCACCTATATCCTGGTCAGCCACGACCTCGCAGTCGTCGCACATCTGTGCGACCGGGTTGCGGTGATGCAAAGCGGCGGTTTTGTCGAGATCGCTACAAGGCAGCAGTTGCTAGAAAATACGGTTCAGCACGCTTACACCCGCACGCTTATGGATGGCAGCCGTGGCTATGTCGCCCGACCCAGAAAGCGAGACGTCGCTACCGGTTTCTCCGCTGGCCCCGTTGGCGTGACCGGCGTCACCGCCTGATTGTCACGAGCCCCGAATACAGCATGACCTAGTGGAGTGAGACCGTGATCCAGAACCCCATTCTTCCCGGCTTCCATCCGGATCCGTCCATCTGCCGAGTCGGAGACGACTATTACATCGCTGTCTCGACATTCGAATGGTATCCCGGCGTCCAGATCTTTCATTCCCGGGATTTGCGGGACTGGCGCCTTGTGAAAAGACCGCTCGACCGAGCCGAGCAGCTGGATCTCCGTGGTACACCGGATTCCTGTGGAGTGTGGGCGCCGTGCCTGACCCACGCCGAAGGCCGTTTCTGGTTGATCTACACAGACGTCAAGCGCAAGAGAGGCTCGTTCAAGGACTGCCATAACTATTTGGTGACGTCGGATACCATCGACGGTCCATGGTCTGCCCCCACCTATCTGAATTCCTCCGGCTTCGACCCCTCACTGTTCCATGACGACGATGGCCGCAAATGGCTGTTGAACCTGACCTGGGATTACCGGGCGCGCCCGTCGAGGTTCGGCGGCATCGTCCTGCAGGAATACAACCATGACCAGGGTGGGCTGATCGGTCCGATCACCAATATATTCGCCGGCTCGCCACATGGCCTTGCCGAAGGCCCACACTTGTACCGGCGCGACGGGTGGTACCATCTTCTGGTCGCCGAAGGCGGCACCGGTATGCGGCATGCCGTGACGATGGCGCGCTCGACGGACATTTTCGGTCCTTATGTGCTTCACCCGGCCACCCATGTCGTCACCAGCCGGTTTCATCCGGACGCCAACCTCCAGCGGGCGGGTCACGGCGATCTGGTGGAAACACCGGACGGCGAAATTTATCTCGTTCATCTTTGCAGCCGCCGGCTTCCCGGTATCGGCCGTTCGGTGCTGGGGCGGGAGACCGCGATACAGAAATGCGCATGGGGTGACGATGGCTGGTTGCGGCTACAAGGCGAGCCCTTCGTTCCGCAGGAAACAGTTTCGATGCCCGGCGGCGCGCAGCAAATTTCGTTGTCCGAGACGGAACGTTACACGTTCGATCCACAGACCGGCCTTGCTGACCCGTTCCAGTGGTTGCGAACCCCTAATCCTGACAGGCTGTTTTCTCTTGCGGCGCGACCGGGCCATCTACGGCTGATCGGGCGGGAATCCGTCGGGTCTTGGTATGAGCAGTCGCTTGTTGCGCGGCGACAAACGCATTTCGATTACGATGCCGAAACTGAAGTTGATGCCGATCCGGAAAGCTACCACCAGATGGCAGGGCTGATCACCTACTACAATAGTTTCGCCTACTACTACCTTTGCCTGACCCATGACGAAAAAGTGGGGCGGTCGCTTCAGCTCCTTTATTGCGATGGCGCGTGGCCCGAAGGCAAAACGACGCTCGCTCTGGAGGACGCTGTTGCCGTGCCCCCCGGGCCTGTGAAAATGAGGATCGAAGTCAGGGGAGCCGTTGCACGGTTCCTTTACTGGAAAGATGATGCTTGGCTGCGGATTGGACCAGTGCTCGATCATTCCGCGCTCTCCGACGAAAGCGGCGAAGGGGAACACGCCAATTTCACCGGTGCGTTTGTTGGAATGTCGGCTAATGACACCAGCGGACAAGCTATGTGCGCAGATTTCTCATATTTCACATATTCGTCTGGCTGTTATACGCTTTGAACGAGACGAACCGCTACCTCGCAGGTGACTGGCTAAACCTTCGTTGCAGAAGACGCCGCGTACTCGTACGCCGGACCCCTTCGCACGGACCTACGGATCGAATAGTCTACTGATGGAAATAGTGATTTTGCTTACGATACCCGTCGACCTGCTGTCAGAACACCCGTCCCTCTATGGCCTTGCTACCGTGTGTACAAAGCCCTAGACCGTTCGAGGTGCTTGAGGACCGCCGCATCGGCACCGTCGACATCCTTTGCGGCCAGTCGGTCGAGGATCTCCTCATGCTCGACGAGCGTGAATTTCTCCTTGCCGGTCCAGATGAGCATGTCCGTGTAATAGGTCTTCAGCCATGCCAGCATTGCTTCGCTGACGGCAACGAAGATCGGGTTTCCGGTGATCTGAGCAATGCGCGTGTGAAACTGCATATCCGCCGCAATGAACTCCTCCGCGTTTCCGAGGGATCGGCGTTGATGTTGGATGATGTCGCGCAGATCATTTATGTCCTGCGGCCCGATTCGCGCGGCGGCCTCGCGTGCCATGCCGCGCTCGAAGAATATCCGGGTGCTCTTCAGATACTCGAGACTGTCGGATGATCGCTGCAGCATGATCTTGGCAGTGAGGTCGACCTGTCTGAAGATCGATCTGGCGGTCAGTTGCAACACCTTGGCGCGTTCGCCGTGCGAAATGCTAACGAGGCCCATATTAGCAAGCGACTGCATCGCCTCGCGGATTGCTGGGCGTCCCACGCCGAACCGCTCCATTAGCACCCGCTCTGACGGCATTTCGTCACCCGGGTTCAGTTCTCCAAGAGTGATCATTCGTTCCAGTCTGTCGAAAACTTCGTCCGAAAGCTTCCGACGAACAATCTGTTCGTCTGGTTGGTTCATGGCGTCACGCTGGCTCACAACTTTGTTCCTCGTGCCGTTTTAGACAATTTCAACAAGTCCTGCCCGCTGGAAATCAAAGCTCCACACCGAAATTCCTCTTTCCTGCGAATGGAATACTCATTATACCACTTTTGCAGTTGGCGCCAAGCCCTGAGTGGCTGGCGAGAGGAGCAACCGAGTTCAATGACGATCACACTGACATACCGTATCGAGACCCCCGGCAGTCCCGAAGCCATGGCCTCCAAGATCGCCAGCGATCAGTCGACGGGCACCTTCGTACCCTTACCGGGCGAGACGGAGGAGTTGAAGTCAAGGGTCGCTGCCCGCGTCGTCGCGGTCCGCCCGTTGGAAAACGCCGAGACGCCGACCTGGCCGGAGGTCGGAAAAACCCATCCCCCGCTGTCTCGCGCTGATGTGGACATCGAGTTTCCGCTCGATGCGATCGGAACCGATCTTTCGGCGCTGATGACGATTGCGATTGGCGGGGTCTACTCGATCAAGGGCATGACCGGGATCCGCGTCATCGACATGAAGTTGCCTGCGGCTTTCGGTGAAGCGCATCCCGGCCCGCAATTTGGCATTGCCGGCAGCCGTCGCCTTACGGGCGTCCGGGGTCGCCCGATCATCGGAACCATCGTCAAGCCTGCGCTCGGTCTGAGGCCGCACGAAACCGCTGAATTGGTCGACGAACTGGTACAATCCGGCGTCGATTTCATCAAGGACGACGAGAAGCTGATGAGCCCGGCTTATTCATCGCTCGAGCAGCGCGTTGCCGCCATTATGCCCCTGATCCTCGACCACGAGCAGAAAACCGGCAAGAAAGTCATGTACGCATTCGGCATCTCGCATGCCGACCCCGACCAGATGATGCGCAATCACGATCTGGTTCTGAAGGCAGGCGGCAACTGCGCGGTCGTCAACATCAACTCGATCGGGCTCGGCGGCATAACGTTTCTGCGCAAGCGATCAGAACTTGTCCTCCACGCGCATCGCAACGGATGGGACATTTTGACACGCGACCCGGGCGCCGGGATGGATTTCAAGGTCTGGCAGCAGTTCTGGCGTCTGATCGGCGTCGACCAGTTCCAGATCAACGGGATCCGCGTCAAATACTGGGAACCGGACGAAAGTTTCGTTGCGTCGTTCGAGGCGCTGAGCACGCCGCTCTTCGACGCCTCCGATTGCCCGCTTCCCGTGGCCGGCTCCGGACAATGGGGCGGGCAGGCAGCCGACACCTATAACCGGACCGGCCGCACCACGGATCTGCTTTATCTCTGCGGCGGCGGTATCGTCAGCCATCCGGGGGGACCTGCCGCAGGTGTCCGGGCGGTACAGCAGGCGTGGCAGGCAGCGGTGTCCAATATACCGATCGAGATCTATGCCGCAGACCATCCCGAACTTGCCGCTTCGATTGCCAAGTTCTCCGACGGTAAGGGGGCTTGAAGCTCATGTCCCGGCTTCTCCTCAGCTTTTACGGCGACGATTTTACCGGCTCCACCGACGTCATGGAGGCGCTCGCATCGAACGGGATCGCAACCGTGCTGTTCCTGGGCAGGCCCGACGGTGACATGTTGGAGCGGTTCAAGGATTGCCGG
This sequence comes from Neorhizobium sp. IRS_2294, assembly GCF_050500145.1. NCBI lineage: Bacteria > Pseudomonadati > Pseudomonadota > Alphaproteobacteria > Hyphomicrobiales > Rhizobiaceae > Neorhizobium > Neorhizobium sp. IRS_2294. Next base: position 1,180,795 of record NZ_CP191440.1, on the reverse strand, counting down.
GCGCTCGGCATTGCCGGCTCCAGCCGAAGCGAGACGCCGGAATGGATGGAAGCGCATCTTACGCCGGCACTCGCTTGGCTGCAGAACCAACACGCCGAGATCTGCCACTACAAGGTCTGCTCGACCTTCGATTCAAGCCCGACAATTGGCAATATCGGCAAGGCGATAGAGATCGGCAAACGCCTGTTCAACCAGCCCTGTGTTCCGGTCGTGGTCGGCGCCCCCCAGCTCAAACGTTACACCGCCTTCGGGCACCTGTTTGCCGCCTATCAGGGCAAGGTCTACCGGATCGACCGCCATCCCGTGATGAGCCGGCATCCGGTCACGCCGATGGATGAGGCAGACCTTACCTTGCATCTCGGCAAGCAAACCAGCCTTCCGATCGGTCTCGCCGACCTCGCAACACTGACAGCCGCCGGGTCGGATGCGCTTGTCGATGCACAAAGATATGAAGCACCGAGCATCTGCATTCTGGATGTCGAAGGCGACGCAACACAGCTTGCGGCCGGCCGGCAATTGCTGCGGCAGAAAGCGGCGACTGACGGGCTTTTCGTCGCAGGCTCGTCCGGTGTCGAATACGCGGTGATTAACGCATGGAGAAACGAAGGCGTGATCGGCGAAAAGACCGAGTTCCCCTCGCCCGGCCCGGTCGACAGAATTGCGGTCGTATCGGGAAGCGTGTCGCCGACCACCGAGAGGCAGATCCGGACCGCTGCGTCGGAAGGTTTCGATACCGTGGGAGTCGATCCGCTCGCCCTGCTGGGCGAAGAAGGTGACCGTGTCGTTGAATCAGCAGTCGCGCGCGGGATCAGCAGCTTGAGCGCTGGCAGAAGCGTCGTGCTGAATACCGCGCTTGGTCCCTCTGCTGATCGCGGCGGGGAGATCGATCGCGTTCCTGGCGCCCGCCACTGCCTCGGCAGAAGCCTTGGCGTCATCCTCCGCCGGCTGGTCGAACAAGAGGGCCTAAAGCGCGCTGTGATCGCCGGCGGAGATACGTCGAGCCATGCGCTCCTAGAGTTGCGCATCGAAGCGCTGACAACACTCCTGCCCCTTCCCCAAACCCCGGGCTCCCCCCTTTGCACCGCACACGGCAACTACCGCCCAACAAACGGCCTGCAGATCGCGCTCAAGGGCGGCCAAGTCGGGACGGATAGCTACTTTGCACAGATCCGGGATGGGAGAAGCAGCTAGTAATGGCGCCTGGATCAATGCTGATTGACATATGACGAGCCAGAGATATGACAGCGCCGCCTCACAGAAACATCATAACATACTCATTGACTCATCATACCAGTTAGCGTAAACCACCTAAAACTAAGGTGGTGAGGAAACATGACTGCAATTGCTCTGTTCGGCGCGGGCGGGAAGATGGGATACCGGCTCGCTAAAAACCTCAAAGGTTCACGTTACGACGTTCGCCACGTGGAAGTGAGCGATGCCGGAAAGGCTAAGCTAGAAAACGAGCTCGGCTTGTCCTGCGTGCCGGCTGACCGCGCGCTTGATGGCGCCGATGTCGTGATCCTGGCAGTGCCAGACACCGCAATCGGCAAGGTTGCAGCATCGATTTCCGATAAGTTAAAGCCCGACACTATGGTAGTGGCGCTCGATGCGGCAGCGCCTTTCGCCGGTCACTTGCCCAAGCGCGACGACCTGATCTATTTCGTCACGCATCCCTGCCACCCGCCGATCTTCAACGACGAGACGGACATGCGAGCGAAAAAGGATCATTTCGGCGGCGTCTTTGCCAAGCAGCACATAGTCTCGGCGCTGATGCAGGGGCCTGATAGTGCCTATGGAGTGGGTGAAGAGATAGCCAAGCTGATTTGGGCGCCGGTCATGCGCTCGCACAGGGTAACTGTCGAGCAGATGGCGATGCTGGAGCCAGGTCTTTCCGAAACGGTCTGCGCCTCGCTTCTGGTCGTCATGCGCCAGGCGATGGACGAATGTGTCGCAAGGGGTGTTCCCGAGGAAGCCGCTCGCGACTTCCTGCTCGGCCACATGAACGTCCTGGGCGCCGTGATCTTCAAGGAGGTTGATGGAGTGTTCTCTGACGCCTGCAACAAGGCGATCGAGTTCGGCATCCCGGCGCTGATGCGCGACGATTGGAAACGGGTGTTCGAGCCTAAGGAAATCGCCGACAGCATTCAGCGTATTACTTGATCCGCCGAGGGCTTTGCCCTTCAACTAGCAGCCCCGAGGGAGACGGGGCCTTTTTTAACCGGGAGGAAACCATGAAATTGACACGTAGACTGACTGTGACCGTTTTTGCAGGCTTGCTGACCATGGGCGCAGCGATGCCTGCCTTTTCAGCGGATCTGATCGCCATCATCACACCGGCACATGACAATCCGTTCTTCAAGGCCGAGGCCGTCGGTGCCGAAGCCAAGGCGAAGGAGCTTGGATACGAAGCTTTAGTCATGACCCACGACGACGACGCCAACAAGCAGTCGCAGATGATCGACACGGCGATCGGCCGCGGCGCCAAGGCCATCATTCTCGACAATGCCGGTGCCGATGCAACTGTGGCTGCTCTCAAGAAAGCCAAGGACGCGGGCATTCCGTCGTTCCTGATCGACCGCGAGATCAATGCCACCGGCGTCGCCGTTGCGCAGATCGTCTCCAACAACTACCAGGGCGCCCAGCTCGGTGCCCAGGAATTCGTCAAGCTGATGGGCGAAAAGGGCAATTATGTCGAACTGGTCGGCAAGGAATCCGACACCAATGCCGGCATCCGCTCGCAGGGCTATAACGACGTCATCGGCGACTATCCGGAGCTGAAGAACGTCGCCAAGCAGTCCGCCAACTGGAGCCAGACGGAAGCCTATGCGAAGATGGAGACCATCCTGCAGGCCAACCCTGATATCAAGGGCGTGATCTCCGGCAACGACACCATGGCGATGGGCGCCATCGCCGCGCTGCAGGCCGCCGGCCGCAAGGACGTGATCGTCGTCGGCTTTGACGGTTCGAACGATGTGCGTGACTCGATCAAGGCGGGCGGCATCAAGGCCACCGTTCTGCAGCCTGCCTATGCTCAGGCCCAGATGGCTGTCGAGCAGGCCGATGCCTACATCAAGAACAAGACTGCGCCGAAGGAAGAAAAGCAGCTGATGGACTGCGTGCTCATCAATGCCGACAACGCCTCCAAGCTCGAGACCTTTGCACTGAGCAAATAACCCGGGTTCCAGAACCGGAGAGCGCGCACCCCGCGGGCTCTCCGAATTCTTCCAGCGAAGTGGAGTGCATTCGATGCTGAGGATGAGAGGCGTTGTGATCGTCGCCGTGCTCGCGGCAACGCTGCCTGCGTGCAAGATTATAAAAACGCCGACCGCCGAAGAAAAGGCCGCAGAGGCGGCGAAAACCGCATTCGATCCGGCAGCCAAGGTGGACGCAGTCTGGCAATCACAGGCAGTTACGTTTCTGCAGGGCCGTGCAGCTGATATCCGTGAGGTCACCGACCTTGCAGCATCACGACCGGACGAAGCCGGCCAGAAGTACGGCAACCCGCGCAAGCAGGCGAGCGCCCCCTGGACCTATGCCGTCAAGTTTACGGGCAAGGTGGTTGCCGCCGACACCCAGTCACGCGCCGCTACCCTCGACGTCGACACCGATGGCGATGGCAAGGCGAACGCCAAGGTTCAGATCGGTCCTGCCATCCGGGGAACGGCGCTGCGCGACGCCCTGGAGTTCGTCAATTTCAATGAATTTAAGAACCAGATCGAATGGGCGCAATTCGGCAAGGCATTCAACGAGAAGATCGCCACCGATTTCCTAGCAAAAGTTCCGCGCGACGGTCTGACGGGCCGGAACATCTCCGTCGTGGGCGCTTTTCCCCTGCCCGCATTAGGACAGTTGCCGCTGATTACGCCGTCCGCGCTGAACCTGGGTCAACCCGAATGACGGCGACCGGCATCGAACACAACCCGGAGGTGATCCTGCGCCTCGACGATGTATCAAAGGTCTATTCCGGCATCGTCGCCGTCAAGCGCGCAAATCTCGAACTGCGGCGCGGCGCGGTCAATGTTCTGGTCGGCGAAAACGGAGCCGGCAAATCGACATTGATGAAGATCATCGCCGGCGTCGAGCGCCCGACGCTGGGCCGTATCATCCTTGACGGCGAGCCGGTGTTCTTCAGCAGTCCCGCCGAAGCCCAGGCCCACGGCATCGGCATGATATTCCAGGAACTCAATCTGTTTTCCAATATGAGCGTTGCCGAGAATATCTTTGCGACGCGCGAAATTACCCGCGGTCTGCGTGGCATCGACCACGCGGAGCAGGTCGCGAAAGCCAACGGCTTTCTCAAGCGGCTCGATGCCGGCATCAGTGCAGAGACCATGGTCGAGGATCTGCCGATCGGTCAGCAGCAACTGGTCGAGATCGCCAAGGCGATGTCCCTCAACGCCCGCATCCTGATCATGGACGAACCGACGTCGGCGCTCTCGGCGGCCGAAGTCGAGATCCTGTTCAAGGTCATCAACGAACTGAAGGCACAGGGCGTTGCCATCGTCTACATCTCGCACCGGCTGGAAGAACTGATGCGGATCGGCGACTACATCACCGTCCTGCGCGACGGCCAGATCACCGGCCAGGCGATGGTCAAGGACATCGACACGAAATGGATCGTGCGTTCAATGATCGGCTCGGACGCGAAGGATTTTGCCCGCGCGGTCGATCCCACCATCGGCGATGAGGCATTCCGGGCCGAAGGCATCAGCCTCGCGCGCCGCACCGGCGGGCTTGCGGTCGATGATGTGACGCTGTCGGTCCGTGCGGGCGAGATACTCGGCATCTACGGACTGATGGGCGCCGGCCGCAGCGAATTTTTCGAATGCGTGATGGGCCGGCATCGGCACGCCACCGGCAAGATCTTCATCAACGGCCGGGAGGTCCGCGAACGCGACACGACGCGGCGTATAAGGCGCGGACTTGCGCTTATCCCGGAAGACCGCCAGCGAGAAGGCCTGGTGCCGGTCTTGTCCATTGCCAGCAACCTTACGCTGGCCAGCCTTCGACGGTTCGTCCGGGTATTTCACGTCGTTGAAAGCGCAGAAAAACGGGCGATCAAGGCGATCATTCAGGATCTGTCAATCAAGGCGCCAAATCCTGACTTCGAAGTCACCTCAATGTCGGGCGGCAACCAGCAGAAAGTGGTGATCGGCAAGGCATTGATGACGTATCCAAAAGTGCTGCTGATGGACGAACCGAGCCGGGGTATCGATGTCGGCGCCAAAGCCGACGTATTTCGAACCATGCGCCGGCTGGCCGGCAGCGGCCTTGCGATCCTGTTTTCGACCTCGGATCTCGAGGAGGTCATGGCGCTTTCCGACCGGATCGCGGTGCTGAGCAACGGTAAGCTTGTTGCCGTTTTCGACCGCCATGGGGTCACGGAAGAAGCCATCGTCGCGGCTTCGGCCAAGGGGCATACACAAAAAAGGGACCACGCGTCATGACTGCAGACACCTCCACCGCAATCCCCGCGACGCGATCGAATGGTTCCTGGCTCCTGACCCTGATGAAGCTGAGAACATTCATTGCGCTTTTTGCAGTGATCATCTTCTTCTCGATTTTCGCACCGAACTTCACCTCGACGGCCAACATGATCCTGATGTCGAAGCACGTCGCGCTCAACGCCTTCCTGGCGATGGGTATGACGTTCGTGATCATCACCGGCGGCATCGACCTGTCGGTCGGGTCGATCGTGGGCTTGTGCGGCATGGTCGCCGGCGCCCTGATACTCAACGGCGTCGTCCTGCCGATCGGCTACACGATCTACTTCAACATCTACGAGATCGTTATCATCACGGTGCTGGTCGGCCTTTTCATCGGCCTGATCAACGGGTTGCTGATCACCAAGCTCAATGTCGCCCCTTTCATCGCGACCCTCGGAACGCTTTACATCGCTCGCGGCATGGCGCTGCTTTCCTCCGACGGCCAGACATTTCCGAACCTCGTCGGTCGCCCGGAGTTTGCAACGACCGGTTTTGAGTTTTTGGGCGCCGGCCGAATTCTTGGCTTGCCGGTATCGATCTGGATGCTCGTCGTTCTGGCCCTGATTGCCGCATACATCGCGCGTTCGACACCGATCGGGCGGCACATCTTCGCGGTCGGCGGCAACGAGCGCGCGGCCCGCATGTCGGGCATCCGCGTCGATGTGGTCAAAATCTTCGTCTACATGTTCTCTGGCCTCTGCGCAGCCATCGTCGGTCTGATCATCTCTTCGGAGCTGATGGCAGCACATCCGGCTACCGGCGAAAGTTTCGAGCTGAATGCGATCGCGGCTGCGGTTCTGGGCGGCACATCGATGTCCGGCGGTCGCGGCACGATCGGCGGCACCATCATCGGCGCTTTCGTCATCGGCATCCTTTCCGACGGGTTGGTGATGATGGGCGTTTCGTCGTTCTGGCAGATGGTGATCAAGGGTCTTGTGATCATCATCGCCGTAATTGTCGACCAGGCGCAGCGTCGCCTCCAGCAGCGCGTCACACTGATGCAGATGGCAAAGGCAGGTTGAGCATGACGGATCAGCTACGTGGCGCCCTGATCGGCTGCGGCTTCTTCGCAGTCAACCAGATGCATGCCTGGCGGGACGTGACCGGTGCCGATATCGTGGCGATCTGCGACCGCGATCCGGCCCGCCTGGAAATCGTGGGCGACCAGTTCGGCATCGAGCACCGCTACAGCGATGCGGCCGCGCTGTTTGCTGATGGCGGCTTCGATTTCGTCGACATCGCCACGACGGTGCAGAGCCACCGGCTTCTGGTCGAGATGGCCGCTGCGCACGGGATACCCGCCATCTGCCAGAAACCGTTCGCAAAAACTCTCACCGACGCCAAGGCCATGGTCGAAATTTGCAAGCAGGCCGGTACTCCCCTGATGGTGCACGAAAACTTTCGCTGGCAGACGCCGATCCAGGCTGTGCGCCGGGTGCTTGATTCAGGGACGATCGGCGAGCCCTTCTGGGGCCGGTTTTCATTCCGATCCGGCTACGACGTGTTCTCCGGGCAGCCATATCTGGCTGAAGGGAAACGTTTCATTATCGAGGATCTCGGCATCCACACGCTCGACATCGCCCGCTACATTCTTGGCGATGTCGGCGCTCTTTCGGCGCGCACCCGCCGCGTCAATCCGGCGATCAGGGGCGAGGATGTGGCAACGATCCTGCTGGACCATGAAAACGGCGCCACATCGATCGTCGATGTCAGTTATGCCAGCAAACTCTCGACCGAGCCTTTCCCGGAAACGCTGATCGAACTCGACGGTACCCACGGCAGCCTACGGCTTTCGCAAGGTTATCGCATGGAGGTCACAAGCCCCGGCGGCACCGAAATCTCGGACGTATCTCCGAGCCTTTTACCCTGGGCATCCCGGCCTTGGCACAACATCCAGGAAAGCGTGTTTGCCATCCAGCAGCACTGGACGGATCGGCTCAAGGCCGGCACCGAAACGTCCACGTCGGGCGCCGATAACCTGAAGACCTTCGCCTTGGTGGAAGCCGCCTATGCCAGCGCGGCGAGCGGCCAAACTCTGAACATCGAGGCGCTCCTGCGATGAGTATCGCGCCGGATCATTTCGCGCTTTACGGCACCCATGCCCGTGAGACGCCGCCGGTCCGGCTGACTGCCGGTAAGCTTTCCGTGGATCTCTCAAACGGCAATCTGCGCAGCATCACGTATGACGGCGTGGAGGTGCTTCGCGCCATTTCCTACCTTGTGCGGGATCGCGACTGGGGAACGTACAACCCGGACCTGACGGATCTCGACATCCTGCCGCGGGATGGTGTCTTCACGGTCGCGTACTCCGCTTGCTACGCGGGTCCGGCCGGAACCGAACTGACGGTTCGTGTGTCGATTTCTGGCGACGCTTCAGGCAGTTTGACATTTTCTGCCGATGCATTGTCATCGACCGGTTTCGAGACCAATCGCTGCGGATTTTGCATCCTGCATCCGATCGTGGGTCTGGCAGGATCGCCGGTGACCGTTGCGTATGTCGACGGCCGGTCCGAAGAAACCTGCCTGCCTGATCTGATAGAACCCTGGCAACCCTTCCAGAACATGCGGGCAATCACCCATACGGTCCTGCCCGGCGTCGTGGCCGAATGCAGGATGGATGGTGACACGTTCGAGATGGAGGATCAGCGCAACTGGTCGGATGCGTCCTACAAGACCTATGTTCGCCCCCTGGCGCTGCCCTGGCCTTACACAATCGAGCCATCGCAAACAGTGGCGCAGGCGGTAACGCTCACCGTCAGAGACCATCGCCCTTCCGCATCTGCGCCAGTGAAGAAGTCTTCGGCTGCCAGCGTCGTCATCACCCACGGATCGAAGACAGGCACATTCCCGAAAATCGGCCTGATCATCACCCCCGAAGAGGCAAAATCCACACTGCGGCAGGCGGCCCTTCTGGCACAGGTCGCACCCCAGGAACTGCTCTTTCATTTCGATCCGCTAGCGGGACACAACGCGGACTGCTTTATCGATTTTGCCGCCATTTCCAGGCTGCATACCGGCACGATCACCCTTGAAATTGCACTCGCCTGCCAGCAGCCACTCACGGACGAGACCGTCGAGATCGCCGAATGGATGCAATCGGCCAGGTTTCGACCCAACGCGGTTGTCATCTCGCCCGACGTGGATCGGCAATCGACGCCACCCGGCAGCACCTGGCCGGAATGTCCACCCCTGGAAGAGGTTTATGCGGCGGCGCGCAATGCTTTTCCGGGCATCAGGCTTGGGGGCGGAATGCTGAGCTACTTTACCGAACTGAACCGCAAGCGCGTGCCGGCCGACAATCTCGACTTCATCAGCCACTGCACCAACCCCATCGTCCATGCGGCCGATGATCTGAGCGTAATGCAGACCCTGGAAGCCCTGCCTTTCATCACACGATCCGTGCGCGAGATCTACGGCGACAAGCCCTACCGTATCGGCCCTTCGACGATACCCATGCGCCAAAACCCCTACGGTAGCCGGACGTTGGACAATCCGGGCGACAGACGCATCGCCATGGCCAGTACCGATCCCCGTCACAACGGATTTTTTGCGGCGGCCTTTGCCATGGCCTATGCGAGCGGGACCCTCGATGCCGGGCTGGAATGCTTGACCCTCTCGGCGTTGACGGGACCTTTCGGGCTGGTCGCAGGCAGGAACGAGCCGACACCGGAAGGTGAAGCACGTCCGCTATTGCGCATCGTACACGCGCTTGCCGGATTGGCCGGTCGAACCTGGAAGCAATGCATCTCGTCCGACCCGACGCGCCTTCTATGCTTTGAAGCGCAGGTTAGCGAAACGTCGTCAATCTGGTTGATCAACATTACCGCGGAACCGGTAACCGTAGATCTGACGGAATGGGCTGGCAGCGATCACTGTCGGGCAGGAGTGCTGATCCTTGCACCCTTCTCGACCGAGCAGATCGCAAGGGTCTGATTGCAGACAGAATTCAGCATCGTTTCCGTAGTTTCGCTGTCAGCGGAGCAGCGGCTAAGGAAGCGTCGGAAAAGTTGGTCTGAGATATAGGATAGGTGGCGTGCGCCTTGAAGGGATTCGAACCAGCGACCGGTGCCTTCGGTTCGCTAAACGCATGTAACCTGAGCCAAAGAAATCGCTGCTGAGGCAAGTTAATTTATGGAACTTAGCGGAGTAGCGAATGCATTGCCGATCTTTAACCCGGAACGCGAGGTGGCCATCAGCGCCTCAACAATTACCTTCTGGTTGAAGTTTCAAGGCACGTGATACGAGCGTCCGAACTAGATGGGCGAGCGACGTTACAACCTTTATGACCGTCGAAAGTGCTTTAAAGTCACACAGAATTCAATTCCGATCGACAGGGATAATGAAGGCTGTGACGGGGGGCGCGTTGCCTGTCAGTCTGCGGATTTCGACCATGCAAGTCTGCGCGCTGCATCCCTGTGACAATGACGACGCGCCCTGGTCCAGTGTCACGGCATTCGGGTTGCCGTGCTTTTCAACGCCAGTCGACCAATCCGGGTCGAACCAAGCGCCGGTAGACAGCCGCACGACGCCCCTCATCACCGCGTCGGTCAGACGGGCCGACGACAGGCAGCGGCCGCGAGCGTTGAAAATTTCGACAAGATCGTCCTGGGCGACACCACGGTCTGCGGCATCGAGTGGGTGAATGTCGACCGGCTCACGGCCGTTGACTTTTCCGGCCTTGCTATGCGGACTGGCATCCAGCTGGCTGTGCAGGCGGCGGGTCGGCTGGTCGGAAATCAGGTGCAGGCTGCCCGCGGGGCTATCGACACTGCTAAGCCATTCCGGCGGCGGCATCCAGGTCGGGTGGGCCGGGCAATCATCGAGATCGAATCCGGCCAGCGTTTCGGAAAAGATCTCGATCCTGCCGGACGGGGTGGGCACCGGAAAGGCCGCCACGTCGTTGCGGAACTGTTCCAGCATGATCATCGGCTTTGCCATCGGCTGCAGGTCGAACAGGCCCTCCTCCCAGAAGCGCTCGAAATCGGGCATGTCGATGCCCTTCTCGGCCGCGTTGGTGCGGGTGACGCCGTAGAGACGCCTCAGCCAGCCGTTCTCGTCCAGCCCATCGTCGAAATTGACATTCATGCGCTTGCCGAGTTCGCAGAAAATCGAGAAATCGTCGCGCGCCTCGGCAAAGGGTTCTGACACTTTTTTCATCGCCACGATAAAATCCTCACCGCCGGAGGCGCCGATATCATTGCGTTCCAGCGGCGTCGTCACCGGCAGCACGATGTCCGCCAGCTTGGCCGTCGCCGTCCAGTAGGGCTCGTTGACGATGATCGTCTCCGGTCCTTCCCAGGCTTTGAGCAGCCGGTTGAGGTCCTGGTGGTGATGGAACGGGTTGCCGCCGGCCCAGTAGACCGCCTTGATATCCGGATAGCTGTGGGTCACGCCGTTGTAGGTAAAGGTCTCGCCGGGCCGGGTCAGCAGGTCGGCGATACGGGCCACAGGGATGAAGGCTGGGCACGGATTGTTACCTTGCGGAAAAGCGCCGGCCTTGAATTTCACATTGGCATGGCCAACCGAATTTAGCGCCCCGTAGCCGACGCCAAAGCCACCGCCCGGCAGGCCGATCTGGCCGAGCATGGCGGCCAGCGTCACGAGCATCCAGAACGGCTGTTCACCGTGGACGGCGCGCTGCAGCGACCAGGACATGTTCAACATCGTCCGCGCCCCTGCCATCTGGCGGGCCAGTTCGGGGATTCGATCCGCCACGACGCCGGTAATCCCTGTGGCCCATTCGGGTGTTTTCGCGACACCGTCCGATGCGCCGACCACATAGGCTTCGAACCGGTCGAATCCGACGCAATGGCTGGCGAGGAAGGTTCGGTCGGCCAGGTTTTCGGCGATCAGCGTATGGGCGATGCCCAGCATCAGCGCCACGTCGGTATTCGGACGGATCGCCAGCCACTCGGCCTCGACTGGCATGTTGTCCGATACCGGGCTGATATTGACGAAGTTTGCTCCCCGCGCCTGCATTGCCTGCATGCCCGGCGTCACCCGATGGCGGCCGGCTCCACCCGCTGACATCTGCGCATTTTTCACCGGAACTCCGCCGAAGGTGACGAACAGTTCGGTGTGTTCGGCCATCACTTCCCAGGAGGTATGCTGATCGAGCAGGATTTCCGTCGAAGCGACCACGTGCGGCAGGATCACCCGTCCGGCGCCGAGACTGTAGTTGTCGACATGGCTGACATAGCCTCCGATCAGGTTGAGAAACCGGTGCACCTGACTTTGCGCGTGATGAAACCGGCCGGCGCTGGCCCAGCCATAGGAGCCGCCGAAAATCGCCTGATTGCCATGGTTCTTGACGATCCTGTCGAGATCCTTGGCGACGAGATCCAGCGCGACATCCCATTCGACTTCTACGAAGGGTTCGCGGCCGCGCAGATGCGGGTTCGTACCGGGGCCGCCTTCGAGCCAGCTCTTGCGGATGGCCGGGCGGGCGATGCGCACCTGCCGGAGCGACGGCGTGGCCATGTGCAGCCCGATCTCCGAGGGATCGGGATCGGCGCTGAGCGCCGTGATGACCGGATAGCCCTGATCGCTGTTGACTTCGTAGATGCCCCAATGGGCCGCTGTATAGGTTTTTGACTTGCGCATGGCTACTTGACCGCCAGGATCTGCGCGTCACGCGATTGCAAGGCATGGACCACGCGGGCGGCGCCATCGTCGATCGCATGCTCGATCGCCGCACGCGCCTTATCCGGCGCCCGCGTGCGCAGTGCCTGCAAGAGCTCTTCGTAATTGTGATGCTCGGACATGACACTCTTTTCTTCCGGATAAAGATAATTGAAGCCGGGACCAGCCTTCAGCCATAACGTCTCGATCACCCCGAGCAGCGTCGGCATTTCGGCTGCGGCATACATCCCGAAGCGAAATTCCTTGTTCTTTTGCAGGGCGAGATGCGGATCGGCAGAGTTCTTGGCCGCCAGATAGTCAGCCAGCAACGCCTCCATCCGGGCAATGGCCTCCGGTCGGATCAACGCGGCCGCCTTCGATGCCGCCAGCCCCTCCACGGCCTTGCGGATTTCGGCGATTTCCAAATATTGTGCGACGCTCAAGGTCGGCACGCGAAACGATTGCGCCGGTTCGGCAGTCAACACGCCCGACGAGGCAAACCGCACCAGTGCTTCACGGACCGGGGTAATGCTCATGCCCAGGGAATCCGCCAGATCCCTGGTAACTAGACGGGTGCCTGGCTCCAGGCGACCCTCGATCAGCGCTGCACGTAACTCATCCTCGACGTGGGCCACCAGGCTCTTGCGCGGAGCAGCGCTAAACAAATTTATACTCAAAATAGACTCCTTTTAAGAAAATGCCCGGTTTTTTACCATGTCTCCCGACACGCACATATCTTGTGCAGCAAGAATATATCATATATCGTTCCTGCATTCATAGTCCTTTGGTGCGTCGCAACGTTGCAAGCAAAGGGCTCAAGCGCCAGGAGAAAGTGCGAGCCTCATGAAGAAATTTGCTGCCCTTGCCCTTGCTACCGCGATACTGCTGCCCTTGGCCGCCGTCTCCGCGAGAGCGACTGATATCACGGTCGCCCGTTCGGCCTCCACCACCGCCATGGACCCTGGGTTCCTGCGCGAAAGCGCCACCATCGTAGACAACATTTTCGACACGCTGGTGATGCGCGACAAGGATATGAAGCTTGTTCCAGGGCTGGCCGAATCCTGGACCGCGATCGACGATACCACATGGGAATTCAAACTGCGCAAGGGCGTGAAGTTCCACAATGGTGAAGATTTCAACGCCGACGCCGTCAAGTTCACGATCGATCGTGTTCTCGACCCGGCCGCCAAATCGCCGACACTCTCCTATATCCGCACAATTGCCATCGTCACGGTCGTCGATCCTTACACCGTGCGCATCAAAACCTCGGCTGCCGACCCGCTGCTGCCGACCCGTATGAGCCGTTATCCCGCCTATATCGTGCCGCCAAAATATGTCACCGAAGTCGGCAACAACGTGTTTGCCACCAAGCCTGTCGGCACAGGCCCCTACAAGTTCGTCGAATTCATTCCGGACCAGCACGTCATCCTGCAGGCCAACAAGGATTACTGGCGCGGTGCGCCGTCGATCGACAAGGTCACCTGGCGCGCCATTCCCGATGGCACCGCGCGTCTGACCGCACTGGTCACCGGCGAAGTCGATCTGATCGAGAACGTGCCGGTTGATCTCGCGCCGATGATCGCCTCCAGCCCGGATGCCGACCTCGTTCCGGTCAAGAACGGAGGCCTGACCATCTATCTCGGCCTGGTGATGAACCAGAAGCCGCTCGACAACGTCAAGGTCCGCCAGGCACTCGACATGGCAATCGACCGTCCGTCGATCGTGAAGAACATCCTGCAGGGCATGGCCACCGCCAAGGGCACCCAGGTCGGCCCGGCCGATTTCGGCTACCTCGACATCCCGGTGACCAAGTTCGATCCGGCCAAGGCCAAGGCGCTGCTGGCGGAAGCCGGTTATCCGAACGGCTTTACCATCAAGATGCAGTCGACCACCCGCTACATGAAGGATGGCGAGGTCGCCCAGGCAATCGCCCAGCAGTTCGGCGATATCGGTGTCAAGATCGAGCAGGAAGTGCTCGACTGGTCGGTCTACACCCAGCAGGTACCGCGCAAGGGCCCGATCTTCATGCTCGGCTGGGGCTCGACCCAGACGCTGGATGCGGACGCCGCCGTTTACGCGATCATGAAGACCGGCGAGCCCTACTCGACCGCTTCGATCCCCGAACTCGACAAGCTGCTTGACGAAAGCCGCAGCATCGTCGATCCGGCCGCCCGCAAGGTGGTGCTCGAGAAGATCCAGACACTGTCAGCCGAGCAGGTTCCGCTGATCCCGCTCTATCAGGAAGACAGCATCTATGGGAAAAGCAAGAAGATCGCCTTCGAAGGCCGTCCCGACGCGCGCATCCCGATCTTCGACATCAAGACAAAGTAAGCAATGACCCGGTTCTGGAATGTGAAAGACAATGCCGACGCCGTGCTGGCGATCACCCTGCTGATCGCCATCGTCGCCCTGTGTATCGTGGTGCCGCTGGCCTGGCCGGTGAATGCCACGCGCGGTCTGCTGACCGCCACATTCCGACCGCCATTGACCACCGTCGGGGACCAGTTCTATCCCCTCGGCACAGACCAGCTCGGGCGCGATCTCCTCGCCCGGCTGGGTTTGGGAACGTTGATATCGCTCTGCATCGTGCTGTCGGCCTCGGTGATTTCGGTGGTCCTTGGCACCACGCTCGGGATGATCGCCGGCTATTTCGGCGGCTGGGTCGACGTGATCATCATGCGCGCCGTCGATATCCAGCTTGCCATCCCCTTCATTCTCCTGATCCTGCTGATCGTCGCCGTGATCGGCCCGAGCATGGCCAATCTGGTGATCGTGCTTGGGGTCACCGGCTGGGCGATTTTTGCCCGCGTCGCCCGTGCCCGCACCCTGGAAGTGCGCGAACTGGAATATATCGACGCCTCGCGCGCCATCGGCCTGTCGCAGGCCGGCATTATTTTTCGCCATGTGCTGCCCAACATTCTTGGGCCGCAGACGGTACTGCTGACGCTCGATTTGCCGCGGTTGATCATTCTGGAAGCCTCGGTCGGTTTTCTCGGACTGGGCGTACAGCCGCCGACGCCGACGCTCGGCAACCTGATCGGCGAAGGCCGCTCCTATATCCTTCTCGCCAACTGGCTGGTGCTCTATCCTGGCCTGGTAATCGGCGCTTTCGTCATCGGTTGCAATCTGCTGGGCGACTGGCTGGTCCGGCGCGCTGACAGCAGGAATTCTTAAGCCCATGAAAGTTCTGACCTATATCGGCGGTCGCGCGCTTCAGGGTCTGGTCGTCATGGCCGGCGTCTCGATGATCGTGTTCTTTGCGCTATTCCTGACTGGCGATCCGGCAGCCCTGATGATGTCGCCCGACGCCTCGCGCGCCGAAATCGAGGCTTTCCGGCAGGCGATGGGGTTCAACGACCCGGTCTGGGTCCAGTATGGCCGCTTCGTCGGTGGCGTATTGCAGGGCGAGCTCGGCACCTCGCTGCGGTTTCAGCGCCCGGCCCTTGATCTGGTGATGGAACGCCTGCCGGCCACCGCCCTGCTCGCCTGCGTCGCATTGGTCTGGAGCTCGCTGCTCGGCTTCCTGCTCGGCACGATCGCGGCCGTGCGCAAGAACAGCGCCATCGATTTCGCCATCCGCGTCATTTCGCTGCTCGGCCAGGCAATTCCGGTGTTCTGGCTGGCGCTGCTGCTGATCATCGCCTTCTCGCTGAAACTGCGCTGGCTGCCGAGCAGCGGCATCGGCAGCTGGAAACAGCTGGTGTTGCCCTCGATCGCGCTCGGCGCCTATTACCTCAGCGCTATCACCCGGCTGGTGCGCGCCAGCCTGATCGAGGTGCTGGGCGAAAACTATATCCGCACGGCGCGCGCAAAAGGTCTGTCGCACTGGCGGGTGGTGGTGCACCATGCGCTGCGCAACGCGCTGATCCCGGTGATCACGGTCCAGGGCATGTATTTCGCCTCGCTGCTCGGCGGCGCGCTGGTGACCGAGATCATCTTTGCCTGGCCGGGTATCGGCCGGCTGGCGGTGGAATCGATCCAGAACCGCGATTTCCCGGTGGTGCAGGCGGTGGTGCTGTTTGCCGCCGCCGTATTCGTGGTCGTCAATTTCCTGGTCGATCTCGCCTATGTCTGGCTCAACCCGCGGATCCGGCTGTGACCGGCGCAGTCTCTGCCCTCGCGCAAAAGGCGCTGGATCTGACGCAGGCCTGGTGCCGCATCCCGTCGGTCCGCGGCAATGATGCCGCGATGGCCGAGCAGGAGCAGGCGATCGTCGACTGGCTGATCGCGGAACTGGGTGCCGACATCGTTTCCGCCCAATCGTCCAAGGGACGGCCGCCGGTCATCCACGCGCGCCTGAACATGGGCTCCAGGGAAACTGTCATCCTCTACAACATGTACGATGTGATGCCAGCGACGGCCGATGGTTGGTCGGTCGATCCCTTCGAAGGCGGCATTGTCGATCTCGACGGCATCGGACCAAGCTTTGTCGCCCGCGGTGCGGAAAACAACAAGGGGCCGCTGGCCGGCATGCTCTGCGTGCTCAAGGAACTGGTGGACAGTGGCCGGCTGCTGGTCAATGTCGAGATCCTGATCGAAGGCGAGGAAGAAAGTGGGAGCGGTGCACTGCGCGACTATCTCCTCGATCCCGACTGCCCGGTGCGCCCGAGCAGGGCTGCGATCTTTCCGTCTTTCTGCGAGTATGGCGGCGGCCCGCCGCGTATCTATCTCGGCTTTTCCGGTATCGCCAAGGGCGAGATCCGCGTCGATGCGGGCGCGTGGGGCGGCCCCAAATCGCCGATCCATTCGAGCAACGCCCCCTGGATCGCCAACCCGGCCAGCCGCCTGGTCGAAGCGCTCTCCCACTTCGGCCAAGCTCCGAACGGCCGGCTTGGGCAGATCGATCTGGACGCCGAGGCGCAAGAAATCATTGCCACGCTTGCCGAGCATTTCGATGCCGCGGCCGAACTGCTCTTTCGCAACACCGACCGCTTTTCGCTGGAAGCGGATGCCGGCGGATTGCTGAGCCACGTGCTGTCGGCCGCCTCGCTGAACCTGTCGAGCTTGACGACCGAACCGCAAAAATCCGACGCCATCATTCCGCCTGCCGCATCCGCCGGCTTCGACCTGCGCTGCCCGCCGTCGCTCGTGCCCGCGGACTATATCGACGGGTTTCGCTCGAAGCTCGACGTCAAGGCGATCGACGGCGTGACGATCAGCGTTGCCGACAGCTATCCCGGTCACCGATTCGCACGCGGTGCCGCCGGGGTCGACGCGCTGCTCGATGCCTATTCCGCGACGTCCCGAAAGCCGCAAATCTGGCCCTGGGCGATCGGCGCCGCGCCGGCCTATGCCTTTGCCCGCCACGCCGAAAGCTTTCTGCTTGCCGGTGCCGGCCGCGGTGGCAACGCGCATGGTATTGACGAGTTTCTGACGCTGGAGAGTTTCGAGCGCTTTCTGGTCTCGCTTGCTGTGTGGCTCACGGCCATGGGTTCATCCGATCCGTTTGACGGGGGCGGCTGACATGATCTCGATGCGCTATCTGTCCCGCACGGACGCATTGGCCGCCGGTGCCGGAGACTGGGACCTGGCGGTTGCAGACGTCCGCGACGCGATCGGTCTCTATCGTAGCGGGCAAGCCTCGATGGTGGCCGAAAGCGTCATGCCGATGGGCGCAGATCCGCGCGAAAAGGCCTATGACCTGCCGGCTTCTCTCGGGGGGCGCTTCGATGCCGCCGGGCTGAAATGGACGGTGCATCGCGCCGATCCGGTCGGCGACCTGCCCAGCATCACCAGCACCACCTTCATCAATCGCCTCAGCGACGGCCGGCCGCTGGGTCTGGTCGAGAGCGGTTTGCTCACCACCATACGAACGGCAGCCGTGTCGGCACTGGCGATCGAGTGCCTGCTGCCGCAACCACCGCGCCGGGCAACACTTCTCGGAGCCGGACGACAGGCGGAAAGCCATCTGGCCATGCTGATGGCGCGGTTTCCGACGCTCGAAGTGATCCATCTCTGGAACCGGACGGCGGCGCGTCTTGACGCCCTCGTTCAAGCTCTGCCCGGTGAGATGTCGAGTGGTGATCGACGACCTGAACTGATGCGCCACCAAACGCTGGACGCAGCAATCGACGAGACGGACGTGATCCTCTGCTGCACGTCAGCGCCGGCACCCATTTTGCTGCCCTCCGCGGTGCGCCCGGACCGCCTGATCATCCAGGCCGGCTTCCACGAAGCCAGCTTCGATACCATTGCCGCCTGCGACATCGTCACCGCCGATCTCTGGGGTGATTTTGCCGAAAAGAGTGCCAAAAGCCTGTTCAAGATGTATCGGGCCGGCCGGTTCCGGCCGGAGCAGGTCGCCGCCGATCTGGCCGCGCTGGTGGTCGATGGCTGGCGCCCGCCGATCGGCAGTTCGCTGTATTTCTCCAGTTTCGGCCTCAACCTGTTCGACATCGCACTGGCCCGGCGGGTGCTGCAACAGGCCGAGCGCAACAATATCGGCACGGTTCTGCCGCTGCTCTAACGGATAGAGGTTTTTCGATGCCCATTCTGATTCTCGCCTCCGAACTGCTCGCCCGTCTCGGCGGAGACGGGCTCGTGCTGGTGGATGTCCGCCCCGAAGCCGACTGGCGCACCTCCACCCTGCCCGGCGCCGTCAGCCTGAATGTCTATGATTATTTCATTCCGGAAAGCGACGAGGCCGGTATCGCCGGCATGGCGGCCGGAGCGCTGGCCGCCTTCAAGGCGCTGTCGATCGACAAAGCCAAGATTACGGTGTTTTTCGAGAACCAAACGGGGATGATCTCGCCGCGGGGTCTGTGGTTTCACGAGCTTGTCGGGCTGCAGGGCGGCCTGATCCTCGATGGCGGCTACCAGGCCTGGCTTGCGGCCGGCGGCGCGGTGGCCCCGGGCGAAGGCGTGCCAGCGGCGATTACCCAGTCAAAAACGCCGTTGCATCAGACCGAATTTCACCGCGAGATTGTCGCCTCGACCACTGAAGTTCTCGCCCACAATCCTTCGACCACCGATATTTTCGACACCCGCCGGCGGACCGAATTCGAAGGCACTTTCCTGCACCCCTGCTGCGCCCGTCCGGGCCGCATCCCGGATGCCAAATTGATGTATTTCGAGGACATGCTGGTCGACGGCCACTATCGTCCGGCTGCCGAGATTCGGGCGCGCGCGCTGGAGGCCAGCCTGTCGCCGGAGCATACCATCATCAGCTACTGCCACCGCGGCGCCCGCGCCGCGACCGCACTCTATGGCCTGCGTCTCGCCGGTTTCACCGATACCCGGATCTTTGTAGGCTCCTGGCACGAATGGGCCGGCAACAGCGCCTTGCCGCTGCATATCGGACCCTGCAAATCGGCTTGAACCGGGCCTAGAGCCAGGCCTGCAAGTCGAGCTTGCTACCTTCGGTGAACCGCGAAAAGCGGAAGGCCGACGGATCGACGGCCGATGTGGTGCCCGTCGCCATATCCGCCAGCAATTCGCCGGCGCCGGGACCGATGCCAAAACCGTGGCCGGCAAAGCCGGTGCCGATGATCAGGCCCGGCACGGCATCAAGCCTGGAAATCACCGGGATCGCATCGGGCGTGGTGTCGATCATCCCGGCCCAGCTCTGGACGATCGGCACCCCGGCGAAGGACGGCAGGGCAGCAGCGATGCTGGCCTGCACCTTGGCAACGGTTTGCAGATCCGGTTTCGGATCAAGAATCCGCACCGCTTCATAGATCGAGCGCTTGTCGGGGCTGCCGGGATGCCAGTTGAGCGCTTCATCGATGAAGGCACGTCCGAGCCGCAACCTCATGCCCTTGCGCTCCATCAGGTAGGCGGGCAGAAACTGGCGGAAGAAGCGGATGCTGTCCGGTACGATCTCGGCGGCGCTGATGGCGGAACTGGCGATGGTATAGCCGCCATCCAGCCGTTTGCGCAGCGCAAATTCAGAAAAGCTCATGGCCGAGTCGATGCCGGCATCGAGCGGCCCGGTGCGATAGGCGGTGGACAGCACTTTCAGCTGCGGCAGTGTCGTGCCGACGCCGGACAACAGCAGCCGCGACCACGAGCCACCGGCAACGATGACCGTGCTTGCCTGCACACGCCCTTTCTCAGTGACCACCCCGGATACCCGCCCGGCGGACATATCGATGCTGCGCGCGGCACAATGCTGCAGCAGATGGGCGCCGGCCCGGATCGCCGCATCGGCCATCGCCGGCACCGCCATCTGCGGCTCGGCCCGACCGTCGTCCGGCGTGTAGAGCGCGCCAAAGCAACTGCGTGTCAAGCCGGGCGTGCGCGCCGCCACCTCGTCGGCGGACAACAGCGTTGCCTGGATGCCGAGCGCGCGGGCATGCTCGGCCCAGCGGCTATGCCGCCCGCGCGCCTGTTCTGTTTTTTGCGCATAGACGATGCCGGCGCGGCGATAGCCGGTTTCGGCCTCCACAGTCCGGGTCATCTCCTGCCACAGGGTGGTAGAGCGCTGCATCAGCGGCAGTTCGCGCAGATCGCGGCCGGCGACCCGCACCCAGCCCCAGTTGCGGCTCGACTGTTCGGCGGCGATCCGGCCCTTTTCGAACAGGGCGACGGAAACGCCGCGGCGCGCCAGCCAGAGCGCCGTGCTGACGCCCACGATGCCGCCGCCGATGATGGCGATGTCGACGGCTTCCGGCAGGGTTTCCGTGGTGGCGACCGGCTGGACCGCGGGGCCGGAGGAAGCAAGGGTGGCGCTCATGGTCAGTAGCAATCCTCAACGGTGAAATGCACGGGGATTTCGGCTATGCTGGCGGTTTTTGGCAGTTCCAGCACCATCTGCACGATCCTGGCAATATCGTCCGGCTGGGTCAGCGCCGCGCTATCGGTGTCGGTCAGCGCGCCGGCCATGTCGGTGGCCACGAAACTCGGGCAGATCGCCGTTGCCCGCACACCGGAAGCGCCGCCGCATTGGCGCAGTCCATGCGACAGGGCGACGGCGGCAAATTTCGACATGGCGTAGAGACCGGAACCGGCCGATTTCACCCGCTTGCCCGACAGCGATGCCATGGTGACGATGCGGCCCGCCGGGGCCTGCTCCAGATGTGACCAGGCGAGCTGGCTGAGACGCATCGGCGACTTGACGTTGACCGCAAAGATCAGGTCGAAATCTTCGTCGCGGGCTTCGAGTACCGTCTTTTTCAGCATGATACCGGCATTGTGGACCAGACCGTCCAGCCGGCCGAACCGGCCAATGGTCTGCTCGACCCAGGCGCGCTCGCTTGCCGCATCGAGCGCATCGAACCTACAAACCAGCACATTATCGACCGCCGGCAGCCTTACCGAGGCCGGATCGCGCACCCCAAGGCTGACAGCCCAGCCATTCTCAGTCAGACGTGCGGCAATCGCCGCGCCGATGCCGCGAGAGGCGCCACTGATCATCGCAACGCGACGGTCTTCTACCATGTTTCGATCCTCGTTGAATTTCAGGCGACCCGGCGGATCTCGGCCCATTCCGGACCCCAGACCTGGACGCTGTGGCCAGGCGACACTTCCAGATATTCGCGCAGCGGCGGCGTATACTGCGCCGGCCGGATCGGACTTTTGACCTCGTCATTGTCCAGCGCCCGGCGGATGCCGCGGCGTGCCGGATCGGGAACCGGAACGGCCGCCAGCAGCCGCTTGGTATAGGGATGCTGTGGATTGCCGAAGATTGCCTCGCGCGGGCCGATCTCGACGATCTCGCCGAGATACATCACCGCCACCCTGTGGCTGATGCGCTCGACCACCGCCATGTCGTGGCTGATGAACAGATAGGCGAGCCCGAGGCTCTCTTGCAGATCGAGCATCAGGTTAATCACCTGCGCCTTGATCGAGACGTCGAGTGCCGACACCGCCTCGTCGGCCACGATCACTTTTGGCGCCATCGACAGCGCCCGGGCGATGCAGATGCGCTGCCGCTGGCCGCCGGAAAATTCGTGCGGAAAGCGCTCGGCCATGTCCGGATCGAGACCGACGCGGCGCAGCAGGTCGGAAACCTTTTCGCCCGCCTGCTGGCGGTTCGACAGGCCATGCACCAGCAGCGGCTCGGCAATCGCCGCCCCCACCCGCATGCGCGGATCGAGGCTGGCAAACGGATCCTGAAACACCATCTGGATGCTTTGGCGCAACCCGCGCAGCTCTTCGCCCTTGAGGCCTAAAATGTCTTGGCCCGCCAGTTGCACCGAGCCGGAGACGGACTCGGTCAGCCGCATGATGGTGCGCCCGGTGGTCGACTTGCCGCAACCGGATTCTCCGACAAGCGACAGCGTCTCGCCGGCGCGCAGATCGAAGGAGACGTTTTCGACCGCGTGCACGCGGCCGGACACGGCACCGAAAAAGCCCGACGAGACGTCGAAGCGGGTCGTCAGGTTGCGCACTTCCAGCAGCGGCTTCGGATCAGCCGAGACCGTGTCGGCGACATCGACGGCGCGCACCGGCAGGCCGGTGTCGAGATCGATCAGCGGAAAGCGCGCCGGGCCGAGATGGTCGGCCATCGAACCCAATCTGGGCACCGCCGACAGCAGGGCGCGGGTATAGGGTTTTTCCGGAGCGGCAAAGATCTGCTCGGTACGGCCGCGCTCGATCGCCTCGCCCTTGTACATCACGATGGTACGGTCGGCGATTTCCGCGACCACGCCCATGTCGTGGGTGATGAAGAGAACGGCCATGTCCTCTTCCTCCTGCAGCAACTTGATCAGTTCGAGGATCTGCGCCTGGATGGTGACGTCGAGTGCCGTCGTCGGTTCGTCAGCGATCAGCAGTTTTGGCCTGCAGGCGAGCGCAATGGCGATCATGATGCGCTGGCGCATGCCGCCGGACAGCTGGTGCGGATATTCGTTGAAACGGGCCGTGGCAGCCGGGATGCGGACTTTTTCCAAGAGATGCATGGTTTCCGCCTTGGCATCGCGAAACGAGATCGGCCGGTGGCACATCAGCACTTCGGATATCTGGTCGCCAATGGTCAGCGACGGATTGAGGCTGGTCATCGGCTCCTGGAAGATCATGGCAATATCGTTGCCGCGAATTTTTCGCATTTCCGATTCTGGCAGCTTTAGCAGATCCTGATCACCAAGCATGACGCTGCCTTCGATCCGGGTGTTCTGCGCCGCGTGCAGCCGCATGATCGACAACGCCGTGACGCTCTTGCCCGAACCGGATTCGCCGACCAGCGCCACCGTCTCGCGCGGCATGATGTCGAACGAGACGTCGCGCACCACCGGATGCCAGAGACCCTTGCGGCGGAAGGAGGTTTTCAGCGACGAGACGGTCGTCACGGGATGGGTCATGTGGGTACGCCTCATGGCTGGAACGATGAAAATCGACGATCGCGGCCCCGCACCTTAGAGCCTGGGCGATTTTTGTGCACCTGAAAAACCTGCCGCAAAAACCGCTTGCCGATCAGGATATATGATATATTCTTTAGCTGCAATGCAATTGCGAACGGGCAAAACGTCGCATTTGCTGTCTTTCAAAGCCGCGCCGAATGCGTGCCAGTCAGGAATTCCAGCATGAACCTCGAAGACATTTCCAGGCTTTCCCTTGGCTACCTGCCGACCCCGATCGAGAAGATGGCGCGCCTGAGCGTGGAGATGGGCATCAACCTCTCGGTCAAGCGCGACGATTTCACCGGCTTTGGCGGCGGCGGCAACAAGGTGCGCAAGCTCGAGTTCCTGATGGCCGACGCCGTTGCCCAAGGCGCCAAAGTGCTGATCACCACCGGCGGCCACCAGTCCAACCATGCCCGCATGACCGCCGCGGCCGCGCGAAAATTCGGCATGAAGCCGGTCCTGGTGCTGCGCGGCAATCGCCCCGCCGTCTATCAGGGCAATCTTCTGCTCGACCACCTGCTCGGCGCCGAGATCGACTTCCTCGATCCCGAGGCCTATTTCACCGAGATCAACCCGCGCATGCAGCGATATGCCGACGAGGCAACTGCGCGCGGCGAGAAGGCCTATATCATCCCGCTCGGCGGCGCGAGCGCGCTCGGCGCGATGGGCTATGTCAATGCCGTCAAGGAACTGTCGGAACAGTACAAGACCGCCGGCCAGCCGGCGCCGAAATATGTGATTGCCCCGGTCGGAACCGGCGGCACTCTGGCCGGCCTGCTGGTTGGCTGCTCGATCTACTGGCCGGACACCACCGTGTTCGGCATTGCCGTGACCGGCAGCGCCATCCCCTTCTCCGAGCGGATTGCAGTGATGGCCACGGCCGCCGCCGAACTGCTCGACCTCGACCGGACATGGACCGCTGCGGACGTGCGCATCGAGACCGACTACATCGGTCCCGGCTATTCGATCCCCAGCGAAGACGGCAATGCCGCGATCAAGATCGCGGCGCAGACCGAAGGCATGCTGCTCGACCCGGTCTATACCGGCAAGGCCTTTGCTGGCATCCTCGATTGCGCCAAGCGCGGCACGATCGAGCCGGGCAGTGACGTGCTGTTCGTCCATTGCGGCGGCTCGCCGGCGCTGTTTCCGCACGCCGAACTGCTGACCCAGGACAAGGACGCCTGATCATGGCCTATCGCATTGGATGCGACGTCGGCGGCACCTTTACCGATCTCTGCCTGTTCGACGAGGCGAGTGGAAAGACCTTCTTCGTCAAGACACCGACCACCACCGGCCATCAGGCCACCGCCGTGATCGCGGCCACCCGCACGGCCCTTGAAATGGCCGGACTGCAGGCCCGCGATCTCGACGGTTTTGCCCATGGCACCACGGTTGCGACCAATGCGATCCTCGAGCGCAAGGGCGCCCGCACCGCCCTGCTCGTCACAGAAGGTTTTCGCGACATCCTGATGATCGGCCGCCAGACGCGCGCCCATCTCTACGATCAGCATGCGCGCAAACCCGAACCACTGGTGCCGCGGCATCTGGTGTTTGAAGTTACCGAACGGGTCGGTACCGATGGCACCGTGACAACACCGCTCGACGAGACCGCCCTGCGCGCCACGATCGTGCGCATGGTGGCGCAAGAGGTGGAAACGGTCGCCATCACCTTCCTGCATTCGTATGCCAATGCCGCGCATGAGCGTCGCGTTGCCGAGATCGTTGCAGACATCGCGCCCGGCCTGAAAATCTCGATCTCGTCCGACGTGCTGGCCGAGCCTGGCGAATTCGAGCGCGCCTCGACCACGGTGATGAACGCCTATCTGATGCCGCCGCTCAAGGACTATCTCGGCCGCATCGCCATGACCCTGATTGCCGACGGCGTCACCGTCGAGCCGGCGATCATGCAGTCGGGCGGCGGCGTCATACCGATCGAGACCGCCAGCGGCACCAAGGCCGTGCACACCTGCCTGTCCGGCCCAGCCGCTGGCATGACCGGCGCCCGTCGATTCGGCGAGGCCGCCGGCTACGCCAATATCGTCACCATCGACATGGGCGGCACCAGCTTTGACGTCGGTCTGATCCAGGACGGCCAGATTCTGACGCGCTACGAGAGCGAGATCGAAGGCTTTCCGCTGCGGGTGCCGATGTTCGATATCATCACGCTCGGCGCCGGCGGCGGCAGCATTGCCAGCATCGATGCCGGCGGACTGCTGAAAGTCGGCCCGGAAAGCGCCGGCGCACGCCCGGGTCCGGCCGCTTACGGCAAGGGCGGCGATCGCCCGACCGTCACCGACGCCAATGTCGTACTCGGCCGCCTGCGGCCCGGCCGCGCGCTCGGCGGCGGCATCGTCATCGATCGCGAGAAGGCTGCTACCGCCATCCAGACGCATGTTGCGCAGCATCTCGGCATTTCCGTCGAGGAAGCCGCCGTCGGCATGCTGCAGGTGGTCAATGCCGCAATGGTACGCGGCATGCGCCGTATCACCGTCGAGCGTGGGCTGGAACCGCGCGATTTTGCCGTTATGGCCTTTGGTGGCGCCGGTCCGCTGCATGCAGTTGACCTCTGCGCCGAGCTCGACGTCGAGACCGTGATCGTACCGCCGTCACCCGGTCTGCTCTGCGGCATTGGCTTGCTGCTGGCGCCCTGGAAGCACGATGAGACGGCAATGCTCAGCAAGGCCGCCAGCGCGCTCACCGGCACGATCATCGATGCCGAAATTGCCGCCCTGCAGGAAAAGCTGGCCAACCAGGCCGGCCGCGACCAGATCGACATGGCGTCCGTGACCATCACCCCGGTACTGGAAATGCGCTATCGCGGCCAGGGCCACCAGATGCCCGTGGCCTACAGTGCCAATGATCTGGCGCAAGCCGTCGATGGTTTTCACGCCGCCCACAAGCGCAGTTTCGGCTATGACCGCCGCGGCGAAGAGGTCGAGGTCACGCTGATCCGCCTGAGCGGTACGGCGCCGGCGCCGACCGACAAATTGCCGCTGCCGACGATCGTCGAAGGCGAGGATCCCGTGATCGCCCGTTCGCCGCTCTGGGTGGATGGCGGCATGCAGGAGGTGCCGGTCTATGACCGCGCCCGCCTGGTGCCCGGCACCGCACTCACCGGCCCACTGATCATCGAGCAGCAGGACACGACGCTGATTGTCGGCCACCAGACTTTGACCGTGGATGCCTTTGGCAGCCTCATCATCAGGATGCAGAAATGAGCAAGGACACCATCCTCGCGGAAGTCGTTCGCCACGGGTTGCAGGCGGTCGCGGAAGAAATGGGCGCCGCCCTGATCCGCACCGCCCATTCCGTCAATATCCGCGACCGGCGCGATTTTTCCTGCGGCGTGTTCGATGCGACGGGACGGCTGATTGCCCAGGCGGAGCACATCCCGGTGCATCTCGGGCTGATCGCCGGCGTTGTTGAGCGCTGCATCGCGCAGCTCGGATCCGATATCGCCGCCGATACCATGGTGGTCACCAACGATCCCTGGCTGACCGGCTCGCATCTGCCGGACGTCGTCGTCATTGCCCCGGTCGATCTTGCCGGACAGCGCCTTGGCTATGTCGCCAACATGGCGCATCAGGTCGATCTCGGCGGCATGGCGCCCGGCAGCCTGGCGCTGGGCACCACCGAAATCATGCAGGAAGGCCTGCGCGTTCCGCCGATGCTGCTGGTCCGCGACGGGCAGGTGGAAACGGCAACGCTTTCCCTGTTCAAGCTCGCCAGCCGGACGCCCGACATGGTTGCCGGCGACCTTCTGGCCCAGGCCGCTGCCAACTCCACCGGCGCCCGGCGCCTCGCCAGCCTAGTCGAGCGCACCGGCCATAGCCGCTTCGCTGGCGCCGTCGATACGCTGATTGCAACCACGGCAAAACGGCTTGAACAGCGGTTTCGCGAACTGGAAGGCGCCGTCAGCCAGTTCGTCGACGTGCTGGAATGGAGCGAGAATGGCGAAGACGTCGACCTGCCGGTCAGCGTTCGCCTCACCATCGCTGATGGTCGGCTGCTCGCCGATTTCACCAGCAGCGCCCCGCAGGTCAAAGGCCCGGTCAATGCACCGCGCTTTCTCACCACCAGCTGCGTGCTCTATGTCATCAAGGCGATGCTCGATCCGGAAATCGCCTCCAATGCCGGCCTGTTCGAACAGATCGACGTGATCGTACCCGATCGCAGCATCGTCAATGCCGTGGCGCCCGCCGCCGTCGCGCTCTGCACCTCGATCACCAGCCAGCGGATTACCGACGCGCTGCTGGGCGCCTTCAACCAACTTCTGCCCGGCCGTGAAATCGCTGCCTCGACCGGCAGCATGAACGCGATGATCATGGGTGGCATGAACGACCGGACCGGCCGCGCCTATTCCTATGTCGAGACCTATGGCGGCGGCCAGGGCGCCCTGCCGGGTCGCGACGGCGCCGATGGCGTGCATTCGCACATGACCAACACCGCCAATTCGCCGGTCGAGCTGATCGAGCGCGAATATCCGCTGACCGTGCTGCACTACGGACTGGTGGCCAACAGCGGCGGCGCCGGCGAATTCCGCGGCGGTCATGGATTGACCCGGTCGGTGCGTCTTGATTCCGACGCTGTCGTAACCGTCCACCTCGATCGCACAAGGCATCACCCCTGGGGCGCCAGGGGCGGCGCTTCGGCGAGCTTTTCGCGGCTTACGGTCAGTGATGCAGCTGGCGAGCGCCAGCTTTCCGGCAAGAGCACGACGATGCTGAAGAAGGGGACGATCGTCACGGTCGAGACAGCTGGCGGTGGCGGTTGGGGCAATGCGTCGGACAGACAATCGGACGCGCGCGTCAAGGACCAGCGCGAGGATCTGCTGCCCGCTCCTTGATGCTGGTCAGATCTACAGGCTCATCATGAGCCTGCAAATGGAGGGCCATTCAAGCGGTCTGCGGTTGAAAAGCAACGGCATGGTTCGACTGTTGGGTTGTCAACTGGGCTACAAACGTATGCGGTCGAGGCGCCAAGATGATTTTGCGCGACTGAAGGTGTTGATCTGCTTGGGAGGCTGAACAAAGCTCCGAGGTCTTGAAAGGATTCGAACCACCGACCCGTTGGGCGAAGGACAAAGCGCTGGATATCTGTGACCACTCAAAATTTAAGAGACCTGCTCCGTGACCCGCTGCAATGAACCAGCCCGGCTTGAGATGACCTTGCGAATTGCGCCCAGGATGGGATGACTGATCCCCTCGTCTGCCAACTCTGCAACAAGGACATCAGCCTCGGTCACAATCCTTTCCGCCATTTGGTCAAGATCGCGGACGAGGATGCGCTGGGAAGATTTGGTTTCGGGCACAAGTGTCGTCCAGTGCTTCATCTGGATGGTGTCGGGCACATCGCGGCCACCAATTTTCATGGCGAGCCTCTTTGACAAGCGGGGATAAACGGCCGTGCAAACGACATCGTAGATCGGTGCCAGATCCGGTGCATCTGAGCCATAAAGCAGGGCGTAGTTCTTGCCGTGAGCATCGGCATTGCCGACGAGATAGTGGAAGATCAGCATGCGAATGAACTGTAACCGATCCGCGACAGGTCTAGCGCAGGCCTGGTCGATCAGCCTGAGAGCATTTTCTGTCCCCGGTCCGCCCTCGGCCTCATACTTCAGCTCCGGCGGGACGCTAAGGGCCTGGCAAAAGTCTTCCTGGTGTAGGCGCTCAATGATGCCGTTTGCAGCTTTCGTCCGATCATAACGCTCAACCAGGAGAAAGGCAGTCGCCCCGTCTAGGCGTATCTCGACATGGGGTACCGGCAGCTTGAGGCGGGCAGCCAGCCGCATACAAAAATACTCGTTCTCCACCGTGCCTTCCAACGCCTGGATGACCGGTTTCAAGATATGGGTCGTTGGTCGACCATCTCTCGCCAAGGCAATGAAATCTCCATCGACAATGACCGCCAGTTTATCCTGCGCGCCGGCGAGCGATAAGCGAATGCCCTCGTCTCCACCAAGCAAAGGCCGGGTCCGCAACCTGCTGAGAATTTCATCCAGACGTTCCGAAGTGAGAATTTCGGCTTGGGACTGGCCGGGAGGTTCGGGCGCCGTGCCGGCGGGATAGAGTGACAAGGCACCTGCGCATTCACCCCCGATAATTTCCAGTAGCCCGAAGGCGTTGCCTGCCGAAATGCCGAGCGCGCCGGCTAGGCGTTGCCGCGCGCCTTCGTCCGGCAAGAGCCCCGAGAAGAACGGGCGCACCACCTGATCACCAAAGGGTTCCTCTTGCAGGGGCATAGAGAACGAGACCGCACGCGATCGTTGGTCCAGGAGATACGCGCCATCATAGGCAAAAGTCAGCAGGCCGTCGTCAAGCCGGCCGAGTACACCCGCCTTGGTGTCGCGAAAATAGACGTCCAATACCCGGGTCATGATCGCGGGCCCTGGCGACGCCCGACCGAAACAAGAAGGCCAAGACCGGTCAAGACTTGCATCGCACGGCCAATCTGGCAGCTGTCTTTGCCGGCCTCGAGTTCACGTAGAAAACGTACCCCCACACCAATCACCCCGGCGAGTTGCTCCTGGGTTAACCCTTGCTGTTTGCGCTCCTGACGGATCAGCATGCCGAGGCTTTTCGTATCTTTGATCTTTTCCATAATCACCCCTATCAGGATGATTATATCATCAGATGGTGCAAAAGGAAGACAAACGAACCGATCGGGATGATTTTAGGATTACTGGCGCCAACCGACCGAATTAGAACCGATCGGGATGAACCCACATCGCGCAGGACTACCCTAATGTTTACTGCTTGAAACAGTTCTCACGGTGCCATCTCAGGAACTGGGGATGTGGCCTCTCGAAAACCCTGCTAGGCACGATCGCCTTCCCGGTCTTGTTGAGGAGTCCTTGAATCCTGTCAGGATCATTCGCCTGACGCGATATCAGGATATCAAGATCGTCCGAAAGGCCGATCAGACCGCGGTCAAACATCCGGTGTGCGGTGCCCAAAGAGCAATTCCGTTGGAAAGAATGTCAGGCCCGCTCGCTTCCACCGGGCGGATATGTGCGGCGTCGACCTCCGCCCGGCCACCACCGTTGATGAGCTTCAATCCCGTGATTGCGCATCGTTTGTCATAAGCGTGAAGAACGAGGCGGCGAAACAGCCGATTTCGAACGATCCGCGACGAGAGTTACGTAACCCGGTCGCGCTCCTGCTCGAACATGAACGGCGCTTGAGCTTCATCCGCAAAACCATCGACCGCATGCGTCACCCCCGGCTCATCCAGCCGCGGCAGTTCAGGCTCATGCTCGTCTATGCCGATAAATACGATGCGATTGAAATCTGCTGCGGATATCGGCCGGACTGCTGCCTGTGCTCTGCCCGAAATGCGGCCCTCTTCATTCAGCACGCCTCGCTCTATGACACCGTCTGGTCCTCTGAACGGAACGGGATTGATGAAGTCGAGATAGCTGCCGTGTTCGATCAGCGCCACATACATGCCGGGGGCCTTCGGATCAGGAGTAACCCGTTCAACCTTGGCGACAGCAAAATAGCCGCGGGTCGCTGCGACTTTCCGAGGCTCGTAGTAGACGATCCAGTCACCTACACAGGCCTGGACACGACCCAGATACTGGCCCGGGAACTGGTACTGTTCAGCCGGGCTGTCGTCGTAGATCGAATCTGACCTGTGAATGAAAACCCGAATCCCATCTGCAACCTTTAGCATGAGGCTCATGATGCTTCATTTGAAATCTGGTGACTGAGCCTAACCCCAAATGCTCGCATCGGCAGCAAAACCATTTGTTGAATATCCACTCCTATTCCCGACCGCCCTCGGCACCGGTGCGGAGAGTAATGGAATAAGAGCATGGCAAAACACGATCTTTCAATTCATCACTTCCAACAAAAAATCTCGGATTTCTGCGAGGTGCGCATTGCGCCAATCGCCTCAAAGCGGGTGCTGGAGAGCATTCGGCCCTATCTCATCCGTCTTGTCATCCACCGCCGGCCACCGCCGATCGTGAATGGCCGTATGGACTGGACGGGCATTGGCCAGGCATGCGGGACTGAAGGCGAAATGACAGCGGAGTTGAAGAAGCAGCTGCGTCCAGGTTTGGACGCGATTATCCGCTGGCTTGGAGCGCCACCTGTCGCCGCCGACATACAGTCGATGAAAACGCGCAATGCCGTTCGGCGCAAGGTGGAAACTGCGACGCGTTCCAGACCGCGACAGATCCTCTCCGACAAGACCCAGGCTACCTCTTTGTCAGTGCCGAGGGGACCACAACCGAAACCAATCAGTCCATTCCCTGAGCCATTGCTTGAGGCGACCGATGATCCGGCGAGCTTTAACGA
This sequence comes from Neorhizobium sp. IRS_2294, assembly GCF_050500145.1. Lineage (NCBI taxonomy): Bacteria > Pseudomonadati > Pseudomonadota > Alphaproteobacteria > Hyphomicrobiales > Rhizobiaceae > Neorhizobium > Neorhizobium sp. IRS_2294. The sequence goes on along the minus strand of NZ_CP191440.1, from coordinate 1,149,103 downwards.
TGCGCTCGTGTATCAAATGCGCCGGTTTGGCGAGAGCTACTGGCAGCTTTACCGCGCCGTCGTTCGCGTGGGCGAGACTTTCGATGACAAGACCCTGCTGTCATGGGTTCAGGGCGAGCGCGTGCCGCGATCTCTGACAGGCTTCGAGATCCTGTCCCGTATCGAGCGGCGCTACCGACTGAGACAGGGTTATTTCAAAGCGAAACTGCCGTACCAGTCCCGCTCCATATACGGCCATGATATGGGCGACATCAGCGCTGCGGAGCGGCGACGAGTTGCATGGCATCTTCCGGACAATTTCAGCAGCTTGCCGTTCTCCAAGCGGGAAGAAACCATCGAATGGGTGCGCCGGGTCATCATCTCGGGCTCAACTGACTATCGTCGCTACCAGGCGGCGGCAACCAAACAGCGTTATGCAATACGATTTCCGGGGATCACCTATGGCAGAGGCACCCTGTCTCCACGACCACAATGAACCCGGACAGCACGAGCCACAATCCCGAGGCCTTTGAAGATCCTGATCTCGTGTCCGGCGTCGTCGATGCGCCGCCGCGGTTGGCTATGGAGATGGCCGATCTGATCCGCTTCAAGACATCGACGCTGACCGCAATCGACTTCCAACGAAATGGAGTTTGGGGAGAGGAAACCGCATCCCAGAAGGTCGAGCATCTCGGCCTCATGTTCGGTGCACTCGCTGCCTCACCCGCCGGCGTCGTCAAAGGGCGCGGTGTGCCGCTCAGCCAACTAACCTTTGGCCTGTTGATCTTCCCGGGCGTCTGGGACTGGTACCTCCAATGGCGGGAGCAGCGCCGCGGCTTCTACACCAAATGGGAAGAAGACATGCTGATGGTGGCGCAAGCTCTCACGCGGGCGGAGGTGGGCTGGATCCGCCAGCATCCGGAGCTCCTGAAAAAGGTTCAGCCAATCGAAGGGCTGATCGCGCCAGAGGAGATAGAATTTGCAGCACGCGACTGGCACGGCGCCTGCGACGCATTCCACCGGCATGCTGGCAATCGCTCGAAGGAAATCCAGCGTGTTATGCGCGTGCACCGCGATCCGTTCGAGCCGATCATGGTGGTCCTCGAAGCAGACAGCCCACTGTCGGAATACCGCAAGATCACAGATGAGATCCTGAAGCGTATGCCGGATGAAAATCGCTATCCTCGAGCAGCAGCCGAAGCGGTCCGCTCTTTCCTTTTGCTTCGCCTGGGTCTTCATCTTGGGCTTCGACAAAAGAACCTTCGCCAGCTTCGTTTGTGCCCGCGTGGGCATTTTCCGACATCAGAGCGGCGGCTGGAGGACATGAAATGTGGTGAATTGCGCTGGAGCGATCGGGAAAACGGATGGGAGGTCCTCATCCCATCAATCGCCTTCAAGAACTCAGGCTCATCATTCTTCGGACAAAAGCCGTTTCGCCTGATCCTGCCGGATTTGCTCGACCTCTACGAATACCTCGAGGCCTATATCGATCGCCACCGAGGTATGCTGCTTGGTTCGGCAAAGGATCCCGGCACCCTGTTCGTCAAGACGGTGAAGACAACCAGCCTGGACGCGGCATACGATTCCACCAAATTCTATGAAGCCTGGCGCACCGTGATCCAACGCTATGGCATCTACAACCCCTATACCGGCCGCGGCGCTATTAAGGGCCTGCTGCCGCACGGACCGCATAATCTTCGGGATATTCTGGCAACCCATATCCTAAAGCAGACCGGGTCATACGAGCAGGCGAGTTATGCCATCCAGGACACACCGGATGTCGTTCAGCAACACTACGGTCGCTTCCTGCCGCAGGACAAAGCGGCACTTGCGGCGAAAATCCTCAATCAGGTTTGGGAAGCTGCATAACCACTCGGATGGATGGCTGATCCACATCGCCCATGCAGATGCAAACCAATCCCCACATCTGCATGGGTGATGCCGGTCGTCTTCGCCGTGAGCGGGTTCGAACCTACGACCTGCATCCCGCCACGAGAAAATCTATCTCCCTTTACCCAACAAAATCATCAAGCACGGAGCGCCTATCAGAGCTGAGACGAGCCCAGCCGGGATTTGGTAGGGTGCTACAGCCGTGCGACCAATCAGATCTGCTAAAACCATCAGTCCCCCGCCAATCAAGGCAGCGCCTATCATCTGCGGCAGAGCGCGCTTCAACCCGGCCTCCCGCGCCAGGTGCGGTCCCATCAGGCCGACGAAGGAGAGCGGACCAACTGTGAGGGTCGCAGCCGCAGTCATCAGCCCCGCGAGGCCGAACAGCGCCAATCTCGAACGCGCCAGCTGGACGCCGACTGCCGATGACGGGGCCGGCCCAAGCGGCAGGATATCGAGCCAACGCCGTGCTGACAGAGCAATTGCAATCAGCACAGCTCCGATTGCCAGTTCCATGGTGGCTGTCTGGCCGTCCACCATATAGGTGGAGCCGCTTATCCAACGCATCAGCAGCACCGCTCTCGGATCGCCGGTGGAGCTCAGCACGCCGACGACAGCATCCACCATTGCACTGAGCGCTATGCCTGCCAGCAGGACCCGCTCCGGCGCGAAGTTCGACCGCCTTGAACCCAGCAGAATGACAGCGAGTACCGTGATCGCGCCGACGGCTGCAAAAACGAACTGCCCGACAAAGCCAGGCGCAACGGCGAATAATGCGATGGCGACGCCAAAGGTGGCACCGGCGCTAATCCCCAGAACCTCTGGGCTTGCCATTTCGTTGCCGGTCAACCTCTGCAGGATGGTTCCCGCAACACCCAGCATCGCGCCGGATGCGAGCGCTGCAAACACCTTGGGTGCTCGGATAGCGAGGATGTCGTTGAAAAACTCGCCGGAAAGCACAGACCACATGCCGCCAGGTCCGCGCCCGACAAAAAGGCCAAGCGCAACAATAACCACGAGGCTAGCAAGGGCGACCGTTGCTGGTTTGCCTACGCCCCATCGGCGCTGCCGCTCGCGCACCGTCACCGCGTGCGGGACCCGGTGACGCACCTTCAGCCACGGTAGCAGCGCCAGGAGCAGCGGCGACCCGAAGATTGCGGTGACTGCGCCGGTCGGAAGAAAGTCTCCGAGACTGCCCGCCACGAGTTGCAGCACGGAGTCGGCGAGGAAGAGAAGTGACGCCCCGATGAGCGGAGACCACAGTATCAACTGTACCGGCCGGCGCGCGCCCGAAAGCCGCGCCAGCGTCGGCGCGACCAGCCCGATAAAGCCGATGACGCCCACGGCGCTGGTGACAAAGGCCGCAAGCGACACCGCGCAGGCAACGGCGACGATACGAAGGCGCACGAGTTTGACCCCAAGTGAGGACGAACTGCTTTCCCCCAGATCGAGCAGCGACAGCGGTCGGATGACCAGGACGCAGACGATTGCGACGGGCACAATTTTCCAGATGAGCGAGACCGGAATGACCCAGCTCTGTTGCGCCAGCGATCCTGCGCCCCAGATGAACAGGCTCGCGAGGTAGCGCTGGTTCAAATAAATCAGGATGGCCGACAGTCCGCCGCACCAAAGGCTGAGCACGAGGCCCGAAAGCACCAGGGAATACGGCGAAAAACCTCGTCGAGCGCCCAACCCGATGACGATGGCGGCAGCCGCCGCACTTCCCACCAGGGCAACGAGATCGCGGCCGGCGCCCAGCAGTACCGGCATGAAAAGCGAGGCCACGACCAGCGCAAGATTGGCGCCCGCCGAGACGCCAAGCGTCGTCGGGTCGGCCAGCGGGTTTCGCAGCACCTGCTGGAAAAGTGCGCCCGACAAAGCCAGCGCCGCGCCCGCAAGCAGTGCCGTGGCCAGCCGCGGCAAGGTAGAATAGTAGAGCACCATCCGCTCGATGTCGTAGCCCGGCGCTACCGTTCCCGAGAGCGCCGGCTGAACGAGAAACCAGGATGCAACGCATCCGCCGCAAATCAGCAGGAAAACGACGAGGCCAGGCCCGAGATTATCGCGACGGAGGGCGGTCATGGTTCATGGTCCAGTACGTCGGTCACCAGACCGGCAAACCGCATAGCCTCGTTGACCATGCCGAACATCAGCGCCGGCGGAACGACTGACACGTGTCCGGGCCGGGAAAACGGCAGCGTCTGCCACAGCGGGCTTTCCGCGAGTTTTGGCAACACATCGGGCGGCACAGGCTCAAAGGTGATCAGGCGAGCGTCCCTGTCTGTAATGGTCGAAAGCTCCTCGATGCCGATCGTCTCGAAGCCCCAGTAGTTCGATTGACGGGTCCAGGCGTTGCGTATCCCGATGCGCTCCAGCGCGTTGTGGAACAGGCCGGGAGCGGAGTAGATGCGGGCGTGCCGGGCATCCATGAACGACGCCAGTGCAACCGGTGGAAGGGTTCTCCCCGCCAAACGTGCGCGGCAGGTCTCGAAGAATGCATCCGACCGCGTCAAGAATTGCTCCGCCTCCTTTTCGCGGCCAAGCCCGGAGGCCAGTTTGCGCGTCGCCGAAATCGCCGCCGGCAAGATGGGACCGCCGTCGGGCGTGAAGATCTCCAGCCGAAGGATTTTCGCGATCGGCTGGAGCCTCGGCAGAAGTTGGTCGAGATAGGGCGTCGTCAGGATGATGTCCGGCTTCAGTTGGATGAGGAGCTCGAGATCGACCTCGTGGGAGCTGCCGATATCCACGACCGAGCTCGGCATTTCGGGCTCGACGACCCATTTGTTCCAGTCGGCGAGATCGGAAATGCCGACTGGCTGCACCCCGAGAGACAACAACGTCGACGCCAGCCCATAGTCGAGGCTTACGATCCTCTGGCCGCTGGCATCCGCCAGCAGCGGTGCCGGCATGGAGACCGCTGCGGCCGCCGCCGCTGCGCCATTCAGAAGTGAGCGCCTTGAAATCTGCATTCCGTTGCGAACTTCAGCAGGCATAGGCAAGCGGATGCGGCAGGTGGGGAGCGGAAATCACCTTCATTTCAATCCCGTAAATGGCACGAAGCGTTTCGGGTACCAAGATTTGGGCGGGGGTTCCGCTTGCGACCAGCCGTCCACCTTTCAGCGCATGGATGCGGTCGCAAAAGCGTGCGGCCATGTTGATGTCGTGCAGAACGATGACGACGCTGCGACCGTTCTGCTGCGCGAGACGTCGTACCAGCGACAACACCTCGATCTGATGCGCGATATCGAGTGCCGCGGTCGGCTCGTCGAGTAGCAGGCAGCGTGCATCCTGAGCGATCAGCATGGCGATCCACGCCCGCTGCCGTTCTCCGCCGGAAAGCGTTCCCACCATGCGATCGGCAAATGCGTCGATATGCGTGGCAGCGATCGCTCCCTCCACCTTCTCGCGGTCGACGGCAGAAAAGCGACCGAGCGCGCCGTGCCACGGGTACCGTCCGCATGCGACCAGTTCGCGGATCGTCATATCCGACCCGGTGCCCAGATCCTGCGGCAGGTAAGCGACGGACCGCGGAAAATCATGACCGTGATAGCGCCAAACGTCGCGGCCGGCATAGGCGACAGATCCGGTAGTTGGCGTCAGCTGCCGCGCAAGGATTTTGAGGAGACTGGATTTGCCTGAACCGTTGTGGCCGACAAGAGCCACCACCTCTCCCTCCGGAAAATCGAGGCTTACGTCCGAGAGGATGGCATTCCCGTCGATCACAAGAGTGACGCCGTCGACTGCGAAGGCCTTCTGCGTATCAGGCGCGTCCTGCACGCGTTCTTCCATGACCATGTCGCCTGCTCCTCTTGTCACGGATTCGGACGCCGGAAGGCGATGCCAATGGCGCGGTTGACCGCGGGTCCGACCACGGACATATGGGTCTCGCCGGCGAAAAGCTCGAACTGCGTCCGGATGCTGTCCGCCGTGCCATCCAGCCGATCAGCCATTTCCTGCGCCAGCGCAACCGTCCTTTCGGCTTTCCTCCGATCCAGGCGGACGGCGGCATCCTCGTTCAAATACTGGAACGGCGCGAGTTCCTCCCCCTCATATTCTCCGGCGGAAAGATGCAGCATCACGTCGTTGCCGGCGACCGTTTGGCGACGCGCCTCGTTGTTGAGGATCTCGCTGCCTTCCCAGTAAATGGTCGGGCTCGCAGCAATCCAGTTGGCAAACAGGTCCGGCTTTTCGAACAAGGCGTAGAGCGTGAAGAGGCCGCCGAAAGAATGCCCGAAGAGCGATCGCCGTGCCGGATCGAGCAGAACCAGTTCGGCCAGCCGCGGCAGCAATTGCTTGTCGATGAAATCAAGCAACTCACCGGATCCGCCGATGCGCACCGGAGGTCCGCCCTCGACATAGGGCGGATAGGATTTGACAGGCGGGGGCCCAAGATCCCACGCCCGTCGCATGGCATCATAGGGGTCGTCGGTTGGATAACCGATCGCCGCGATAACGCCCCAGTCGACCCCGGTGCCCGTTGGATAAGGCGCCTGCGTCACCAGGCTTGCGAAAGCGAAGGGAAAGTTTGCGTTGCCGTCCGTCATGACCAGAAGTGGCCATCCCCCGACGGGCGCCTCGACAGCCGGCCTGAACAGGAAGATGCGATAGGGCTCGCCGCCGGTCTCTGGCGCCAGGTCGAAATAGGTGGTGCCGGGCAGGCAATAGGCCTGTTCAGTCATGCTAATCTCGCAAATTGTATGGCGCTTGCAGGCCGGGGAACGCATTGTCCCGGCTCTGCGGGATAGTCCACGGACGGACCCGCGCAGGCTGCCCGTCTCTCCTCAGAGCAACGAGGAGACCCCGAGCGGTTTGGTCGGTGGTATATGACGCCGATCACCACTTGTACTTCAACGAACCGACCACCGTTCGTCCCTGACCGAAGTAGCAATAGCCGCCATTGCACACCTGCTCCTCGCGGTTGGCAAGGTTCGTTGCGCTGACCATAAGCGAGAGCCCCTTCAGCTCCGGCGACTTGGCACCGAAGTCATAGGAAAGGGAAGCATCCAGATAGCCGACGCCCGCGTTCTTCGCCGTGTTGGAGTCGTCGGTGTAGGATGTGCTCACTGCACGAACGCCCCCGCCGATGCTGAGGCCGCCGATGACGGAATCTTCCGGCACGGCATAGTTCACCCAAAGCGAGGCCGTATGCTGCGGAGTTGTTGTCGGCGTGTTGCCGACGAGCGAACCATCGAGATTGTCGGTGATTTCCCCGTGGGTATAGGTGTAGGCGGCAATCACGCTGATACCGTTGTCGAACTCCTTCCGGCCCTCGACCTCGAACCCGGTATAGGTATTCTCGCCCGAATTCTCGTAGATATAGAGCGGACCGGAGACGCCGGCATACTGGGGCTTGCCGGTTTCAACCAAGTGATAGACAGCGCTGCTGAGCGAGAAATTGCCGCCGTCCGGCTGGTATTTGATACCGGCTTCGATCTGGCGGCCTTCCGTCGGATCAAGCACGCCACCCCCGGCGGAGCGCTCGGTCGATGGCACGAAGGAAGTTCCGTAGCTCACGTAAGGGGCAAGACCATTGTCGAAGAGATAAAGCAGCCCGACCTGGCCCGACAGAGCACCGTCATTTTTCTCGGCACCGGTACCTGCCACTTTGTCCGTGGTCTCCTGATGCAGCCAGTCGTAACGCAGACCTCCCACGAAGCGCCAGTTTCCGATTTCGGCCTGCTCCTGCGCGTAGATCCCCGTCTGGCGAAGGTCGTTGCCGGTAAAGCCCGTCAGCGCCGGAGACGGTGCGTTGATTATCTCCCCCGGAAGCGTGGATCCATATCCATCGGCAAAGTCTGAAGTGACGCCTGTGTAATCCAGTCCGGCAAGAACGGTATGGGACACTGCACCGGTATCGAACTTGGCCTGCAGCTGGTTGTCGATCTGGTAGGCGCGCACTTCGTCAGTCACCGCAGCGGTTCCCCACGGCGCGGCTGGCGCGCTGAACATTGTCGTACGGTCGACATAACGAGCATCGAGGTCGAGGTCGCTGACACGTGCGTTCTGCCGGAAGGTCAGACCGTTTTCGAACGCGTGTTCGAACTGGTAACCGAGCTGGTATTGGCGAACCTTTTGATAATCGTAGTTCGGATCGCTGACGAGGAAGATCCTGCCATCGTTTTTGAAAGTCCAGGCACTGGCCGCGCCCTCGCTTTTCTGCGCCAGCCCGTAAACCGTCAGCTTCGTGCTGTCGGTTGGCGCCCAGGTGAAGGACGGTTGTAGCAGGTAGCGGTCGTCCGCGATTTCATTATTGGTTTCTCCCTCGCGGGCCAGTCCGACGACGCGGTAAAACAGATCGCCACTTTCGCCAACCGGACCGCCAAAATCGAACGCGGCTTGCTTGCGACCAACCGTCCCGTATTGCACCTCGACCTCGTGATGGGCTTCCTCAAGCGGCAATTTGGAAATCTTGTTGACGATACCCGCCGCGCTCGCGGCCCCATACATGACAGATACCGGACCTTTAAGCACTTCGACGCGATCGAGCGTATAAATTTCGGTTGTGAACGTGCCGTAGGTCATCACCGGCTGGCGCAGGCCGTCGCGGAAATCGCCGCTCGTGGTCGTCTCGATGCCACGGATAGTGACCTGATCAAACCGCGGGTCGAAACCGAAGCCACCCGTGTTTACGCCGGAACTGTAGCGCGTTGCCTGGATCAGATCGGTTGCGCCGCGCTGTTCGATTTCCTCGCGGGTCACCACCGAAATCGAGCGGGGTGTTTCGACGAGCGGCGTATCTGTCTTCAAGGCAGTGATCGCACGCGTCGGTACGATCGTATCGTTGTCTTCGCCGATGGTTTGCCCAGCGCCTGTAATGACAATTGGGGCGAGGGTCGTATTGACAGGAGCCTCTTGCGCAATTGCCGCACTCGCCGCGCAAACAACCACCAAACCGACAAAGGCAGTAGAGTGTTGGAGCATGCGGCAAAAAGGATGCCGAGTGAACAAGAACGTCATTGCCTGACCCTTTGTCTAAGAACAAAAAATATCGTGGCGACCCAAGAGGTTGTGGATTCGAAGGTGTCGCGAAGACAGCATTACGCTGCCACGGGGGCCACCTATAAAAGCCAGATCTCGCGCAATCAATAAATGTGGAGTAATCCTGTCATATATTGTGAGATCGTTGTCAAAATTGCAACAGGCCTCCGCAGATCGTATTGCGTCTGAGATCCGCTCACTGACAACGGACTTTCAGCCAGTGTCGTAGTAATCGAAAATAGCCGGTCAGCTTGCAGATCTCGAAAAGATTTGAACTACCAAACCAATATCTCTGGCACTAGGAGATGACGGCGAACAATGCCACTTAGCTTTCGAGCAAGCGGTATGAGCCGAAGCGCTTCAAGCTGGTTGAGGGTCTCTAAGTTAACTCTGCCGTATATCGCTCCGCAGTATCGTTCATCTATTCCGAGCCTACTAGACCTGGTATGGCCCATTCACCAACGCTCAGTCCCAGGCGGACCTTTGAACGGGCCAGCAACGCCTGAGGTAATCCATCCGCCGTAGAACGTCCCGGCCTGGGGCACTACGGCCTCGCCGTCTACGAGGCACAAGTCCATGGCCTGCGGATAGAAGGCAATGAAATCCTTAATCAGGGCAAAAGATGTCGTGGGATGCGGATAGGCCCAGGCCGCGTTCCGGCTCGTTTTGTCATCCGATTGGATATCGAAATAGCGCGCCTGTCCTTTCCACTCGCAGATCGACCTGCTGCTGCCCTCACGGAGCATAGAGAGATCTACGTCGGCGGGCGGAAAATAATAGGTCGGCGGGTGGCTTGTTTCGATCGTGCGCACTGCGGCCGTGGTCTCCGCGAGAACGTGGCCGTTGTAGATGATCTTCAAATGATTGCGCACCGGCTGGGCGATGCTCGGCCTTGGGAAGGACCAAACGCTCTCCTGCCCGGGCAGGCATGGGTCTGGAACGGGATGAGTAAGCGTTACCATAATGTCCTCCAGTCCGAGCCAACTTGCAGCAGCAGCGGTGAATTGCAAGGCTGGAGCTGCTTCGCAGAATAGCTATATGGCTCGTTCTCGTACCTGGCCGTCGCAACAAGACGCTTTGAAACGAATCGAACTCAAGGCCTGGCGAGGTTGCCGAACATAGGCTGGGTTTGGTCGTATCAATGCCGACAGGCTCCAAGCTACTCTTACTGCTTGATACCTAGCCTACGCGGCTCTTCATCGTATCGAACGGTAACACGTTGATGGATTGAAGTTGGTCTCCCGCTGCGGGTCGGCCAAGATAGTACCCTTGTAGCTGATGAATGCCGTACTGCTGCATCAGACGCTGATGCTCGATAGTTTCTACCCCTTCGACAAGAATGCGTGTTCCGCGGTTGCGAAGCAGACCGATGATGTCCAACATCATTCGTCGTCCTCGCTCCGTGCTGCAGTCATGGAGGAAGGACCGATCAATTTTGACGGTATCGAATTCTATGAGACGCAGCCACGACAATCCCGCGAAACCCGTACCGAAGTCGTCCAGCCAGACCTGGACGCCCAACTTTCGCAAATCGTTGATGCAGCGCACTACGTCTTGGTCTATTTCCAGCTCCATCCCTTCTGTAATTTCGAGAGCGAGCCTCGCTCCTGCTAAACCGAAATCAGAGAGAGTTGAAGCGACGAAACTTGAGAAGTCGGGCATCTTGAGCTCAATCGGCGAAACATTCACACTTGCGACCTCCACCTTATTCTCTGCCAGAATGTCGTTGCAGACGGTGCGTATCGCCCAACGCCCCAGTTCGATTATTGACCCCGATCGTTCGGCGACGGGGATGAAGTCAGCGGGTGAAATCGAGGTGCCGTCGGGCCGACGCAAGCGCATCAGAGCCTCTGCAGCCGCCACTCTGCCCGTTTGAACATTTCGGATCGGCTGATAGACGAGGGATACAAGCCGCTGGGCGACGGCGACCTTCAGGATCGCTGCTATGTCCTCCTCGTCATCCTGTGTCCTCGCGTCACCAGGATCGAACACCACCACCGTGTTCCGACCGCCTTTCTTCGCGGCGTAGAGGGCAAGATCCGCTTCGTGGACAACTCGGTCGAGGTGCTTGGTCTGGTTCCTAGCGAACGACAATCCGATGCTGACCGTAACGATCGAGGTTCCATCTCGTCGGTTCTCATGAGGTAAAGCCAGCGCACGTATGGCAGACTTGATCGCCTCTGCAAAAGCGATGGCGTCCTCAACGCTTTGCTGCTGCGCGATGATGATGAATTCCTCGCCGCCGTAACGTGCAATCCTAGCTCCGTGGGAATTGACAACCTCTTGAAGAAGATGGGACACAGCGACAAGGCACCGGTCACCCTCTTGATGACCATAGCGGTCGTTGTATCGTTTGAAGTAATCGACATCGAGCAGCAGCACGTAGAACATCGACCTATGGTCGAGCCAACGTCGCCAGTAATCACGCAGTCGCTCATCGACAGCCCGGCGGTTTTCCAGCCCAGTGAGCGAGTCAGTGTTGGACAAAAGGAGGAGAGCTTTACCCCTCTCCTCTGCCGCGTTGTGCTGGACACAGGCCTCGAGAGCGTTGAGGAACACGTTGTAACGCTCTCGGTTGAGTTTCAGGTTCACGTACGAAGTAAATATGAAGCACGAGATGCAGAAGGCTCCGAGGATCAGCTTATAAAGCGGCAACATGGGTGAATATAGATAGAGCGTGCCCAGAAAGATGAGCATATTCGCTGCAGAGGCTGTGAGTGCAACGGGAAAGCGAAAGCTGAAAAACAGGTTCACGCTCATCATGAAGATGGCGCCGAAAACCATGTAGTAGGAGAGCGCCTCCACAGCACTGGACATCTGTGCAGTGAGAATCCAAACAAGATAGGCTACGGATACGGCTGTAGCCGCGACAGTGTCGATCAGGCCGGATCTTGCTCCGACGTAGATCAAGACCTCTAAGATCGCTAAGGCACAAACCCCAACGACGAGACGGCCCGCGACGGTGTAGTAAGCGACGTCGGGAATAAAGAGGTAGTCGGTAAGAGAATACGCCAGATACGCGACGACGGCTATCCATAGGCCTTTGCGCGTGACGCGTCTCCTGCCCCGCTCGCTCTCACGCACGTACAAATCACGCAAGTCTTCCGGCGAGGGCGTCGTACCTGCTGCGACGTAACCTGCCTCGGCAAACATGTGCAGCATGGCCTAAGAACCAATTCGGTTGTAGCTACGCGTCGTAGATCGCCGCTGTACGTTGAGTAGCGCCATGTGACATCCGCGACAAACGATAACGAGCTTATCGCGCGCGCACTCGATACGAACCGCCCAGCTTATTTAATAATTTCTAAAGTTGGTGACGCTTGATTGGCCCAATGCGGGACAGACTAATAATCCTTGACGAATGACAAATCGGTGAAGAATTTAACCTTGTATTAACATTCCATTAATCATGAGGTTATTTTTCTTGGCTCAGCCCCTTTTCTCGCCTGACGGCAAAAGCTTGATCATGCCCCAATCCGTCAGCGACAGTCTTATTTCGCAAAAACCGACCAACCAGGCAGAACTTCTAGCTGAAGCAAAAGCTCAATTTGCCATTGTCATAAACCTGGCGATGCAGCGGTTGGATGCCGGGAAGGATCTGCCCGAGATGACCAGATGGTTGATCGGTCAACTGCATGATATCAGGCAAAAAGCAGGGCCCGAAGTCTGGCAGATGCTCGTCCCAATCATACAAGCACATCCTTCCGCGCAGATATTGCAGCAGTGCCCCTTCACCCGGTGGTCGTTCGAGAAGCCGCGTGGCTATTCAGGAGATGCCGGACTGATAGACTTCATCTATGGACATGAAGCGGTAGCTGAAGAAGTTGCCAAGGCGACTCCTGTCGGGCTTCAGATCTTTGAGTACACAATTAACGCACCAGGGCCGGTTGCGGTCAGGGAAAGGCGAGACATTCTAACCAGCTACGTCGATGAGACCGCGGCGAGGACCGCCTCGGATACTGAAATCCTGGCGATTGCAGCCGGACACCTCCGGGAAGCGGAGGCATCGACGGCCCTTTCAAAAGGCGAAATCAAGCGCTGGGTTGCCCTCGATCAGGATCCCCAAAGCATCGGCTCAATCATGAGACAATTCGAAGGGACGTCTGTCGATCCAATCGATGGATCGGTGCGTGGGCTCCTCACGGGAAAGCATCAACTCGGAACATTTGATTTGATTTATGCCGCGGGTCTCTACGATTACCTTAGCGATAAGGTCGCGATCAAACTTACGCAGATTTGCGTCGCGATGCTGAAGCCGGGCGGAGTATTCTTGTTCGCTAATTTCTCCGATGAGATGTCTGACGACGGCTATATGGAATCTTATATGGACTGGGAGCTCCTGCAGCGTTCGGAGTCAGACATGTGGCGTATCGTGGGTGCGAGTGTTGATGCGGAGACAGTGGATGCCCGCGTCTGGTTCGGGACCAACCGCAATATCATCTACAGCACGATTACGAGTCTGCAGTAGGCTGCGGCGATAGGCCTCTTGGAAAATTTACTGCCCCAAGTCCATGACTTCGTATCCGGGGCGACATGACGTCGCCTTGGACATGACTTAGTCTCGATGATTGCATTCGAACGGTCTTAAAAGTATTTGAAGCTGGTTTAAGGACGGGCCTGCGGATCCCTTCGCCCGTCCTTACCTTGACTAGGTGGCACACCTCTTACGGCTACCTCAAGCAGCTCGGCCATAGCGAGCCTGTTGTTCCCGCGGTTGCTCAGTTAACGTGAACTGCGCCAAGAGCCTCTTAAGCTCGTCGGCTTCCGCCGCAAGGCCGTGGCTAGCCGCTGTCTGTTCCTCGACCATTGCCGCGTTTTGCTGCGTACCCTGATCGATCGTGTTGATCGCGGTGTTGATCTCCTGGAGCCCGGTCGATTGCTCGCGTGAAGCGACAACGATCGCGTCGATATGTCCGTTGATCTCCTTTACCTCAGCAACAATCGTCGCCAGTGCTAGACCTGCTCTGCCGACGAGTGCCACTCCCGTCTCAACCTGCGACGCAGATGTATTGATCAACGCTTTAATTTCCTTTGCAGCGTTGGCCGAGCGCTGCGCGAGTTCCCGCACCTCCTGCGCAACAACAGCAAAGCCCTTGCCCGCTTCGCCTGCTCGAGCCGCTTCAACGCCGGCATTCAACGCCAGGAGGTTCGTCTGGAAGGCGATCTGGTCGATGACGCCGATGATCTTCGAGATTTCTGCCGAAGACTGCTCGATGCCGTGCATGGCGTTGACAGCATCGCCAACCACGATACCGGACTGCTCGGCGTTGCCGCGTGTACGGTTTACCAGTCGACCAACTTCCTCAGCGCGTCGAGCAGAGTCCTTGACCGTGGTTGTTACCTGTTCGAGCGCCGCGGCCGTTTCTTCGACGGACGCTGCCTGCTGCTCCGTCCGCCGCGCGAGATCGTCAGCCGACTGACGGATCTCGCTCGCACCTGCATCGATAGCTCTCGCATTTTGTCCGACTGTCGTCAGTGCCTCGTTGAGTTTGCCGATCGAATTGTTGAAATCCTCGCGCAAACGATCAAGGTGAGACACAAATGGCGTTGCGATGCGATAGTTCAGGTCGCCGTCGGAGAGATGCGCCAATCCCTTTGCAAGCGCATCGACTGCCAACTGAATGTCAGCGGCATCGTTTGCAGACTTTTGTTCCCGGTCGACTCGTTCACGTTCAGAAGACGCACGTGTCTGTTTGGCGTCACCCTCGAGACGTTGGCGCTCTATCGCATTGCTACGGAAAACTGAGAGCGCGGATGCCATTGAGCCAATCTGGTCTGTACGGTTCTGCCCGGGGATGGCCACCTGCAGTTGACCTGCAGCCAGCTCTTCCATCACAGACGTCATCTGTGTCACCGGCTTAATCACGAGCTTACTCAGAAGAATGGCGACAAGACCGATCATTCCTGCGACGGCAAGCACTGTTGCGATGATGGCCGCGATCCTGAACTGGAAAACAGATGCATAGGCGGCATCTGCATCTACGACAAAACCGAGATACCAGTCCACGGACGGCAGACCACTGACGGGGACGAAGCTCGTCAGTTTGCGACTCCCGGAGATTTCGGTCTCCGCGATGTCGGCTGCAATCGCAGGTGCGCCAGATGGAAACAGATCGATCAGGGTCTTGTTGACAAGGGATTTATCCGGATGAATAAGAATCTTACCGCTTGTGTTTACGAGGAATGCGTACCCTCCAGTGCCGACATCGACCGACTGGATCATGGACACAAGCGAGTCGAGCGAAAAATCGCTACCTGTCACACCGCTCAGTTTCCCGTCGACCTTAACGGGGACGGCAGCCGTAATGATAAGCCCGCCTGTCGAAGCATCCGAGTACGGCTCCGTCAGTACCGCCTTATCAGCCTGGACGGCATCGAGATACCAGGGTCGCTTTCTTGGATCGTAACCGGCGGGCAGTTCCTGCTGCGGCCAGGTGATGAACGCCCCGTTGGCAGCGTCGCCGAAGTAGGTGGACATGAACTGACTTGTTAAAACGTCGTTCTGCAGAAACGCGAGTTTGGCCGCAGGATCCTTGGCTTTTTCCATTCCCTTGGCAGATACATCGGTCAGCATGATGCGACCGTTCAGCCAGTTTGCAATGCTTTGGGATGCCTGCTTTCCAGAGGCGCTGATCTTTTCGGCAACAGCCTTGGTTGCCACGCCGCGTTGCAGGCTGTCGATATAGGTCGAGAAACCGACGAAGGCGGTAGCCACGACGAGAGACGCTGCTATGAGAATACGCGTCATCAGGTTTGATTTCCTAGACAAACCAAAATTCCTTCGGATGCTGCCGGTGCGACACCTAGCTTAGATTGGACGGGGAACATGCCTTGCGGCGAGGCAACGCGCATCATGCGTGCAGGAAGACGTGAGCTTCGAACAACTCACTAAATTAAGAAGATTAAATTTGAGCGACTACGAGACTTCGAACCATCTCGATCCTGCAACGAGGCGCTCTGCACTTCATTCGCGCCCAGCCTTCACCACAGTCGCCCTACTTCCCATCCCGTATCGGTCGTCTTCGCCTTGAACGGATACAACCTAGAACCAGATCGAATTGCGCTACTAAATATCTGATAATTATGACCCTCATGCATCTAGGCGATGTTTGAAGTTCCTCCAGAGCAGATCGCGAAAGCAACCGGAACCGCCCGTAATTCTATCGCTTGGTTTAAATATGACGACATTGGGGGGAAACGTGGTGCACGTCGTTCGGAGAAAGCTGGTCTTGCTCGCTTATCTCACGCCAACGATCAAATTATATTGTATTATATCGAAATATCTTGCTTGTCGCCAGCGGTTCACACATGGGATTCGAGCAAGACATCAATCTTTTTTTGGCATTGATCGTTCAGGTAATCTTCGAGAAAGTAGGAGATCGTTGCAAACGGGATGCTTTTGCTGCGATATTAGCAGAAGTACTGGCTTGTTTCTGGTTCGCTCAGAGTGTTGTGATCCGAACATGCTGGACTGCCTGTCCCGATCATTGCGATGACCCGAAAAACGTCTGAATAAGTTTTAAGCGACAATGGGAGCAGCGAAATCTCAACGGCAGTGGTGTACCAACAAGACTGATAATATGAACCATAATTTGCTGGTTTGTCGGAGCGCAACCGCATTCTCTAATCGTCAGAAACCCCGCTTCAGGACCGCCGCGCTCGTATAGGCTTTTCTTGTGCATGAGGCACTATGATTGAGGTTGCAACTGCTCCGCCGAGGATGGTCTTATGGTCGAAAGAACAGAATGAGAAGAGCGGTGCAAAGCACCACCGCGCCAAACACACGTTTGACGATTTCCTGTCTGCCGGACAGGCGCAGGCAAAGCGCCATTCCGATCACACCGCCGATCACACCGCCGAGGATGAACTCCATGGCGACCTGCCAGTCGATCATGCCGGACAGCGCATAATTCAAGGCTGAGGCAAGCCCGAAGGTTCCGACCGCCAGAAGCGAAGACCCGACCGCATTGAGAACCGGCATGCCGACCGAAAATATCAGGCCCGGCACGATCAGGAAACCGCCGCCGATGCCGAACAGGCCGGAACAGAAACCGGCGACAAGAGCGATGGCGCAGAGTTTCAGATGGGCCTTGCCGTCGAGTGAGCCGGCATCGACCACCTGGCGGATGCGCAACGGACGGAACATCAGCAGGCTGACGACGAGCATCACGACGGCAAAACCGATCAGCAACAATCCGCCGTCGATCAGTTTGCCAAGGCTCGAGCCGGCCAAAGCCGCAAGCGCACCGACAATCGCGAAGATCGCCGCACACCGCCACCAGACATGACCCTTGACCGCATGGCTGCCAAGATTGAGATAGGCGTTGACGGAGACGGCAAGCGCGCCGGTGCCGACCGCGGTATGAACGTCCTTCACGCCCACCGCGTAAAGAAGCAGGGGCGTTGCCAGGATCGACCCGCCGCCGCCGATAAAGCCGAGCGAAAAACCGACGAGGCCGCCCGACATCAGGGCGGCGATCATCTGGTTCGCCATCATGCCGTCATACATGGGCGGTCAGCCCCAGACCGCGCCCGGCAGGGCATCGAGCGGGATTTTCAGGTAACGGCGGCCGCTTTCGTCCGCCACCGGTAATTCGCCACCGCGAGTATTCACCTGCAAGGCATGCAGGATCAGCTTCGGCATCGGCAAAGTCCGGTCCCTTGCCTCGCGCAAGGCCACGAATTCCGCCTGCGTCTTGCCGTTGACATGCGGATTGGTCGCCTTCTGCTCCGCAACCGTGCTTTCCCACAGCGCCTCGCGTCCACCCGGGCAATAGTCATGACCGGTGAACAGTCTCGTGTCGTCGGGGAGAGATAGGATCGTCTGGACCGAGGCCCACAGGTTGATCGCGCTGCCGCCGGGAAAGTCTGCCCGTGCCGATCCGCTGTCGGGCATGAACAAGGTATCGTGAATGAAGGCGGCATCACAGATGACATAGGTCACCGACGCCAGCGTATGGCCCGGCGAATGGATCACGCGGGCCTCGATGCTGCCGATCGCAAAACTGTCGCCATCGGCAAAAAGCCGGTCCCATTGCGAGCCGTCGCAGGCAAGATCGGGCCAATTATAAATGCCCTTCCAGATATCCTGGACGGCTTTCACCCGTTCCCCGATCGCGGTTGGGGCGCCGGTCTTCCGCTTGAGATAACGGGCGGCGGAGAAATGATCGGCATGCGGATGGGTATCGAGTATCCATTCCACCTCCAGCCCTTCGGTGGCGATATAGGAGAGGATGGCGTCCGCATTTGTCGTCGCCGTGGCACCCGACTTCTCATCGAAATCCAGAACCGGATCGACGATTGCGCATCGCCTGGTGATCGGATCGGACACCACATATTGGATACTGCCCGTGCGGCGATCGTAAAAAACCGCGGACATCCGGGTTCGTCGTCATATGAAATCCCTTGTCAATTCATGGGGTGGCGGGGGGCGAGATCAGCCCGCGCGCCTCCAGCATCGGAAGTGTACCGCCGGCACGCATCGTCGCCAGCAGATCGGTTGGAACAGCATGCCCGCTTATGGCGGTGCCTGTCGTGATGTTGAGAACGTCGCCAGTCCGCGGGTCGGCACGCAGCACATCACCCTCACGCGCATGTTCCGTGATGCCCGGGCAGGTCATCGCCGCCAGCCCGTAGCTCACGCAACCGCGGAAAAACAGGCTGCTGATGCTTTCGGCGATGAGAAGAGAAATGCCGACATTGACAAGCGAGCGTGCCGCCGGGCGGCTGGACCCGAGGCCAAAATTCCGGCCCGCGATCAGGATGTCGCCCGGCCCGATTTCGTCCAGCCATCGGGGTCGGACGTCCCGAAACAGCGCTTTCGTCTGCGCCGCTTCGCTGGAATAAAGCACGTCGCCCGGCATCATGACGTCGGTATTGATGTCATCGCCGAACAGCCAGCAGCGCCCCTCGATCATGACCGGCCCCCGAAATGCGCGCACTCGGGCAAGCCGGATGGTTCGGCAATCCGGCCGGCAACCGCCGATGCTGCCACGGTGGCGGGGGATGCGAGCCAGATGCGGGCGCTCGCATCCCCCATCCGTCCCTTGAAGTTGCGGGTCGCGGTTGCGATGCAGTTGTCGCCGGGTCCGAGCACTCCCATATGGCCACCGGCGCAGGCGCCACAGGTGGCATTGGTCACGATCGCGCCGGCCTCCGCCAAGGTCTGGATGTGACCTTCGCTCAAGGCGGCGCGGTAGATGGCCTGGCTTGCCGGCGTGACGATCAATCGGACGCCATCCGCCACGCGCCTGCCGCGCAGAACCGCAGCGGCGGCGGCGATATCGGAAAGGCTGCCGTTTGCACAAGAGCCAATGAACGCCTGGTCGATGCGTTCATTCTCCGTCCCGGCATGGCCGGTATTGCCGAGGATCTGATCCGGTCTGGCCACCATGGGCCTGACAGCGGACAGGTCGATCACCTCGCGACGCAGGTAATCCGCATCTGCATCCGGCTGGACCGGTCGAAAAACCTCCGCGGTGCGGGATTCAGTATGCCGGATCAGGATATCGTCCGCTTCGAAAGTGGCGAATTCGCAGTTCAGTTCGGTACACATGGTCGAGATGGTGCGGCGGGCATCGATCGACAGACCGGCCATCCCCTCACCGCCGAATTCGATATTCGAGCCCGCATGACTGCCGAAGCGATCGGCGATATGGAGAATGACGTCCATCGCGGCGACGCCAGGTCCAAGTCGACCGATGAAATCATAGCGCACGGTCGGTGCCAGTTGCAGCCAGGTCTCGCCGGTCGCGACGGCTGCGATCAGGTCGATGATCGTTACCGCCCGCGCGGCGCAATTCATCACGCCGGCGGCGGCGCTGTGGGAATCGCTGCCGACGACGAACATCCCCGGCAGGGCATGACAGTTTTCCGAAAGCAGGACGTGGCTGATGCCCTGGTCAAAGCCGACGTCGTGAAAGCGGCGAATACCCCAGCGCGCAGCAAACTCCCGCCCCATACGCTGCGCAGCAGCGCTGGTGGCGGACGGGGCCGGAACCTCGTGATCGAAGACGATGACAATGCGATCTGGATGCGGCACGGCAAGGATTTCGCGCCGCATCTGTCTCAGGAAAAAGAAGGTCGTGTCGAGCATCACGGCCCGATCAACCGGGATGGTCAGGATGTCACCGGCAAAAACGCGCGGCAGGCCGGCAGCGCGGGCAAGAATCTTTTCAACGATCGTCATGCCCGTGCCGTGGTCGGCGTCCATCCCGGTCCCCTTCGCCGTTCTCAGCCCTTGACGATGGACAGAAGTGCGCCGTGGGCGAGCGTCAGGTCGAGAGCGCCCTTGGCTTCGCTGCCCTTGAGTTCGACGGCATAAAGTCCGCCGCCGATACGGCCGATCGGGGACGCCGCATCGTCCTGGAACACGGTGACCGAATAGGTGCCTGCGGCAATCGAGAAGGCCTGTCGGCCTTGGTAAGCCTCCGCGGCCTGCATCGGTGCTGCCATCTGGGCTGCGAGCACCTTAGCGGTCGCTTCAGCCATCGGGCTTGCGATGATCATACGTGCGATGCCGGTTGCGCCATTGGCATGCGGCACGGCTGCCGGAATGCGATATCCGCGGCCGACGACATCTTCGACCACGAAGGGGAGCGCATCATCGCCACCGGTGCCGCGGCCGGTCATCAGCAGTTTCAGACCCCATTTCGAGCCGTCCGCCAGCGTGTTGCCGACATCGACCGGACCGGCGGTCTTGGAACCCATGGCTTCCAGCTCCTTGCTCAGCGCATCGACGCTTACAACGGTGAAGGAATAGTCACCCCAGCCTTCGCCGGCTGCCAGAAGCGGGCCGAGCCGATGTTTCTTCAGCGCTTCGGCATCGGTAAAGGCGGTGATCAGGATATAGCTGCCGTCATCGAGGCAGATGAAGCGATAGACGGCAGAACCGTGCTGGCTGTCCTGGCGCTCCAGAATGGTAAAGCCCAGAGCTGCATAATCGGCGGCGGCTTTTTCCACGTCGTTGACGAGAGCGATGATGTGATCGGGCGATGCCAAGGTCTTTTTCCTTATAAGTTCAGCTGCGGGGTGTGATGGGAGGTGGTGAAAAGGTCCGGATCGTCGGCAGCGTGTCGCCCTCCACCCGCTCGATCTCGATCAGGCAGGATTGCGCCGAGGAACCCTGCCCCATTTCGGAGGTGCCGATATCGCGGGTCAGCACGTTCGGATTGCTGTTGCGGTCGGTCATGCCATCGGGATCGTATGTGCCGCCGGTCGGCAGGACGGCGACGCCCCGCACGATGGTTTCGGTCACGCGGGCAACGGCAAAACAGCTGCCGCGGCTGTTGAACAGGCGAACGGCATCGCCATCGGCGATCCCGCGCCGCGCAGCATCTGACGGATGCAGGTCGACACGCTCCAGCCCCTTGACCTTGCCGGCCATGGAATGGGCGGAGGCGTCGAGCTGGCCATGCAGCTTGCGGCCGGGCTGCGGCGTCAGGAGATGCAGCGGATAGGTTTCTGCCAGCGGTGCGCCAAGCCATTCCTCGGGATCGAGCCAGGCGGGATGCCCCGGCTGCACACCGTCGCTTTCGTCCCGCAGAGCTTGCGAAAACAGCTCGATCCTGCCGGATGGCGTCTCCAGCCGGTTGGCATCGGGATCTTCACGGAAAGCCTCGAACATCACGTAGTCGCGGTTCGGTTCGGGCATGTGGAAATAGCCCTTTTCCCAGAAATCCGAGAAGACCGGCGCGGTGATGCCGCGCGACTGCAGCTTGCCGCTGATGCTTTCCCAGGCACGGTCGAGCCAGCCCGCCTCGTCCAGACCGTCGGTAAAGGCGTCGCCCATGTCCAGCTTTTTGGCCAGTTCGGCGAAAATGGCGAAATCGTTGCGCGCTTCGCCCACCGGCTCGACCAGCTTGTGCATGGCGAGAATGTAGGGATCACGCGAAGCGCCGCCGATGTCGTTGCGTTCCAGCGCCGTCGTGGCGGGCAGCACGATATCCGCGTGCCGCGCGGTCGCCGTCCAGTAACATTCGTGGACGATGACGGTCTCGGGCTTGCGAAAACCCTCGCGCAGCCGGTTGAGATCCTGCTGGTGGTGGAACGGATTGCCGCCTGCCCAGTAGATCAGCTTGATATCCGGATAGGTCTGCGTCTTGCCGTTGAAACGATAGTCGCCGCCCGGATTGAGCAGCATGTCGGTGACGCGGGCAACCGGGATCGGCGGCGTTACCGGATTGCGGCCGACCGGCGGGCCGAACAGCGGCGTCTCGTAACGCGGGTTGCCCATGCCGTTCGACGAACCGTAACCGAAGGCGAAACCACCGCCTGGAAGGCCGATCTGGCCAAGCACGGCGGAAAGCGCAATCATCGCCCAGTAAGGCTGTTCGCCATGGCGGGCGCGCTGCAGGCTCCAGGTGGCCGTCAGCATCACCCGCTTGCCGGGCAGTTCTTCCGCCAAAGCGCGGATCGTCTCGGCCGGCACGCCGCAAATGTGTTCCGCCCATTCCGGCGTCTTGGCGATCCCGTCCGTTTCGCCCATCAGATAGGCGCGGAACGGCGCAAATCCGTGACAGTAACGATCAAGGAACGCCTTATCCTCGCGGCCGGCAGCGATCACCGCCTGCATCAGCGCCAGAAGCAGAGCCGTATCGGTATTCGGCCGGATCGGCATCCACTCGAATGCGTCGGCCGGGGTCACATCTTCCTGGCGCGGCGAGATGTTGATGAAGCGCAGCTTGCCCATCGTCTCCATGAAATTGCCGTAACCGTGGGTGCCGGACCCGCCGGCCTGGATCAGCCAGTTGCGATCCGGAATGCCGCCCATGGCCAGCACGATATCGGCATGTTCGCGGATCGAGGACAGCGAGGTCAGGTGCGAGCCGATCGCATCGCCCCGGCCGACCACGCGCGGCAGGAACGCCATGGCCGCGCCATAGCTGTAATTGGTCACCTGGTCGGTAAAGCCGCCGAAACCGGTGAGGAAACGGCGCACCAGGCTGCGGGCGTGATGCAGACGGCCGGCACTCGACCAGCCGTAGGAGCCGCCGAAGATTGCCGCATTGCCGAACGTGTCGCGCACGCGCCGCAGTTCCCCCGCAACCCGCTCGATCGCCTCGTCCCATTCGATCTCGACGAATTCGTCCTCGCCCCGCCCCTTGCCGCCATCGTTCTCCAGCCAGCCTTTGCGCACGACGGGTCGGGCGACGCGCAGCGGAGAAGTGAGCATTTCCGGCCAGACCTTGATCAAGGCATTGGGTTCGGGATCATGTTCGAAAGGCAGCACGTCGACGAGACGTCCGTCCTCGACGACGGCGCGGAAAGCACCCCAATGTGAAGCTGATCGCAGGATGGGCATGGGTGTAGCCTTTTCGTATGAAGGCACCGGCCTGTCACCGGTCATGATTGAAAGTTGCGATATAATTTTAACGTAGTCAAGTTGCCTTTTATTCCGATAATGTTATAAGTGGGCAATCGGCCAAGCTGGAGCAAAACCCTTTGCGCAAGTTCAATGTTCGACAGATCGAGGCATTTCGTGCCGTCGTCACCATGGGCAGCATGTCCAAGGCGGCAGAGCTGCTCGGTGTCTCCCAACCGGCCGTCAGCCGGCTGGTCAGCGACTTTCAGGAGGCCGTCGGCTTCAAGCTGTTCAAGCGCCTTAGAAATGGTGCTGAGCCGACCAAGGATGCACGCCATCTGTTCGAACAGGTCGAGAAGATCTTCGTCGGCCTGGAAGAGCTGGAAAACGAAGTTGCCGCGATCAAGAGCCTGCAGATCGGCCGCGTGACCATCGCCGTCACCAGCTCCTATGTCAGCGGTTTCATGCCCCAGCTGATCGCCGCCTTCCGTGCCGACTATCCGGACATCAACATTTCGCTGAAGACGCTCAGCCATGAACAGGTGGTCGATTGGGTCGTATCGGGTGCGGCCGATGTCGGTTTCACCACCCAGGCGAACGGCAATACGGCGCTCAATACCGAGATGCTGCTCAAGCGCCCGATCGTCTGCGTGCTGCCCAAAAGCCACCGTTTGGCCGACAAGGACAAGCTGAAACTGCAGGATCTGGCCAACGAGGATTTCATCAGCTTTCCGCGCGGCGCTCCCTTTCGTTTCGAGATCGACATGCTGTTCGATCGACAGGGTGTCGACCGCAACATCACCATCGATGCCACCTCGCATGATGCGGTCTGCGGTCTTGTGGGTGCCGGGCTCGGCGTGGCGATGGTCAATCCCTTCTCCACCAATGTGGCGGTGGCCGATCGCATCGTCTTCAAGCCCATCACGCCCAGCGTCCAGCTGGAACTGCAGCTGATCTGGAACGACGCTTCCGAATCCGCCGCCAACACCAAATTCCGCGAATTCGTGCTTGCCTATATCGAGGCCAATCCGCCTGCCGCAGCCTGACTCTATTTCCCTCCAAGCCCTCCCAAATCGAACGGACCCCACCGATGAACATGCAGATGACCATACCTAAGGAATTTAATGTCGTGCCGCCCGAAGCCGACGTGGTCATCATCGGGGGTGGTATCGTCGGCGTCAGCACGGCGCTTTTCTTGGCGCAGAGGGGCGTATCGGTCGTGGTCTGCGAAAAGGGCGAGCTCGGGGAGGAGCAGTCCAATCGCAACTGGGGCTGGGTGCGCAAGATGGGCCGTGACCCGCGCGAAATCCCGCTGATGATCCGTTCGATGGAAATCTGGAAGACGCTCAATGAAGTGGTCGGCAGCGACACCGGCTTCCGTGTTCAGGGCATTACCTATTTCGTCAACGAGGAAAAGGACCTGCAGCGTTACGCCGGCTGGATGAAGGCTGCCGAACCCTATGGTCTCGACACCCGTTTCGTTTCGGGCTCCGAGATCGCCAACTTCATTCCCGGCTCGTCGCGCAAGTTCGGCGGCGGCCTGCATACGGCCAGCGACGGTTTTGCCGAACCGCATATGGCGACCCGCGCGATCGGCCGCGGCGCTGAAAAATTCGGCGCCACGATCGTCACCGGCTGCGCCGTGCGCGGCGTCGAAACCTCGGGCGGCAAGGTCAGCGAAGTGGTCACCGAAAAGGGCCGCATCCGCTGCAAGTCCGTGGTTCTCGCCGGCGGTTCGTGGTCGTCGCTGTTTGCCGCCAATCTCGATATCAAGATGCCGCAGCTGAAACTGCTGTCGCAGGTCATGCGCACCCGGCCGCTGTCGGGCGGTCCGGAAGGTTGTGGTTCCGGCCCCGGCTTCGGCTTCCGCAAGCGCCTCGACGGCGGCTACAATTTCTCGATGCGCTCGGCCCATCCGGTCGATATCGTGCCGGACAGCTTCCGTTATCTGAAAGACTATATCCCGGCCTTGAAAAACGAATGGCGGGCGATGAAATTCCGCATCGGCAAGCGCTCCTTCCAGGAAGCGATGACGCCGCGCAAATGGGCGCTCGACCAGCGCACCGTGTTCGAGGATATCCGCATTCTGCGCCCGGTTCCCGCCCACAAGGTCCTCGACCAGGCGCTGATCAACGTCCGTGAAATGTTCCCGGCCTTCAAGGATCTCGTCGTCAACGAACGCATGGGCGCCTGGATCGACGTGACCCCGGACGCGATCCCGGTCATTTCCGGCGTCACCGCACTGCCCGGTTTCCACATTGCCACTGGCTTCTCCGGCCACGGTTTTGGCATCGGCCCGGCGGCCGGCGAACTGATGGCGGATATCGTCACGGGTAACACGCCCTCCACCGACGCCTCTCCCTTCCGCCACAGCCGCTTCATCGACGGCTCGAAGATCAACCACTGGCCGATCGGCTTCTGATTTTTGGCGCGACCGCGCATCGATACAGGGAACAAGTCGGCCTTGGACCGACAACGTCCACATGCTGTCCAAAAGGCAATGCCGCACATCCCATGGATGGGCGGCATTGCCGTATATTGGTCTTGCGGAATGGACGGCATTGCCGTATGGATGTCCTGTGCAAAGCGTCATCCAAACGTCTGTTTTTCTTGCGCAGGCCAAGCGGTGCGGCCTGTCTGATGACGAGCTTCAAGAGATCATCGCTGTTATCGCTGCTGATCCTGAGGGCGGAGCGCTGATGGCCGGAACCGGCGGAGCACGCAAGCTGCGCCATGCCCGTGAAGGTCAAGGAAAGATTGGCGGCTTCCGCACCATTCATTACTTCGGGGGCGGAGATATTCCTGTGTTCGCGCTGGCAATCTACGGAAAGAACGAGAAGGGCAACCTCTCGAAAGCCGAGCGAAACGAATTGGCCCGCATCCTGCCCAAGGTGGCCGATGCCTACAGGCAAAGAAAGGACAAGGCATGACGTTCGGAAAAGAGCTTATCCAGAGTGCAGAGGAAGCACTTGCAATTGCAGATGGGCGTGCGGAACCTGCCGCCGTTTTCATCCCTGAAACCATCGACGTTGCGGCCATCCGCAAACGCCAGAAACTTTCGCAGGCCGCTTTTGCGAAGCGGTATGGTCTGCCCGAAGGCACAATCAAGGACTGGGAGCAGAAACGCCGTCAACCGGATCGTGCCGCGATCCTCCTGCTCAAAGTGATCGAGCAAGCACCTGACATGGTAGCACAGGCTATCCGCGCATGACCACGTTTACCCATTCCGCAAAGGGAACGGGTAAACGAAACGCGATTTTCCAACATTGCGCCGTAAAGATCAGCTCGCCTTCAGCCGATCGAGGCCGGCTTCGAGATCGGCGATCAGGTCGGAGACATCCTCTAGGCCAATATGAAACCGGATGACCGGTCCGCCGGTCCATTTGTTGACGACGCGCGAGGTTTCCGGATGCGCGGGCAGGACGAGGCTTTCGTAACCGCCCCAGCTGAAGCCGATCTTGAAATGCTTCAGGCCATCGATCATCCGCTCCAGCGCGCCCGCGCCGATCGGGTTGAGTTCGACCGAAAACAGGCCGCTGGCGCCAGAAAAATCACGCTTCCAGATCTCGTGGCCGGGGCAGTCCGGCAGGCCCGGATGCAGGACCTTGGCGATTTCCGGCCGGGTTTTCAGCCAGTTGGCGACGGCAAGTCCCGCCTCGTGATGCTGGCGCAGCCGCACGCCGAGCGTTCTCAAACCGCGCAGGCCGAGATTGGCTTCTTCGGAACCGGCACAGGTTCCGGTGTCCTGCAGCGCCACACGCACCGGCAGAAAGGCCTCTTCGGTGGTGGTGACGACGCCAAGCATCGCATCGGAATGGCCGACGATATATTTCGTGCCGGCCTGGATCGAGGCATCGACGCCGAGTTCCATCGGCCGGAAAAAAACCGGCGTTGCCCAGGTATTGTCGATGGCGGTGCGAATGCCCTTGGCCTTGGCGACGGCGACGATCGCCGGCACGTCCTGCACTTCGAATGTGCCGGAACCGGGGGATTCCATGTAAATGAGTTTGGTATTCGGCTTGACCAAGGCCTCGATGCCGCCACCGATCAACGGATCGTAATAGGTCGTTTCGATCCCCATGCGCGACAGCGTGCGGGCGCAGAGCCGGCGCACCGGATCATAAACGCTGTCGGGCACCAGAACATGATCGCCCTGGCTGAGAAAGCCCAGGAAAACGCCGGTGATCGCGGCGAGACCCGAGGATGTGGCAATCGCTGCATGGCCGCCATCAAGTTCGGCCACGGCCTGTTCGAAGGCAAGGCTGACCGGCGTGCCGACGCGACCGTAAAACGGCGTCGTATAGGGTGTTTTTGCCGCCGTCTGGAAATCGCCCATCGTCTTGAAAACGAAGGTCGAGGCACGCACCACCGGCGGATTGACGGAAATGCCGGATTGATCGAGCACACGCCCGGCCTGGGTCAGCCGCGTCGCGAGCCCGCTTTTTGTCGTCGTCATCAGATACTCTCCTTGGGAAGATCGTCGCGCTGGCCCCATTCGTGCCAGGAGGCGTCGTAGATTTTCCAGTCGTGCTTGCCGATCCGTTCGAGCTGGAAAGCGATGATCGAGGCGGTAACGCCCGAGCCGCAGGTGGAAATGATCGGCCGTTCGAGATCGACGCCGGCCTGTTCAAACAATTGCCGTGCGCGCTCCGGCGTGGCGAAGCGGAACGGCGCCGACTGGTCGATCAGCACGTTCCACGAGACGTTGATGGCGCCCGGCATATGGCCGCCGGCAATGCCGGGATAACCGGAGCTCTGCTCGCCGGTAAAGCGGCCGGGCGTGCGGGCGTCCACCAGCAGACTGTCGCCATCCTCGATCGCCTGAAAGACATCCTGCCAGCCGGCCACCTGATCCTTTGCCGGACGGGCGGTGAAGTGGCCTGCGGCGGCGGGTCTGGCGTCGCCGGTCTCGACGGGCCGTCCTTCTGCCAGCCAGCGGCGATAACCGCCATCGAGGATGCGGACCTTCTCGTGACCGAACAATTTGAACATCCACCAAAGGCGGGCCGAGACGTAACTGACGTCGTAGATCACCACCAGCGTATCGTCGCCAATGCCCAGCCGCGACACTTCGGCTGCAAATTGCTCTGCCGCCGGCAGCATGTTGACGAATGGCGACGATGCGTCGGAGACGTCGTTGAGATCGATATAAAGTGCGCCGGGAATATGTCCCTTGCGGAACTCTTCGAGACCCGATTTCTCCGCCTCCGGCACGAACCAGGTGCAATCGAGAACCGCGACGGACGGGGCTTTCAGGGGATCGGCCAGTTGCTCTGCAAGCCATGCCGGTTCGACGAGATAATCGTCCATATCTTGATCCTTGGAGTTTATGATCTTTCCACCGACGGGCGTTTCAGGTGCCAGTCGGTATCGCGCTGGAAGGCATCCGCGACGCGCAACAGAAGCGCCTCGGCAAAAGGCCGGCCGACGATCTGAAGGCCGACGGGCATGCCGACAGCATCGAAGCCGACCGGAATGCTGATCGCCGGCAGGCCGAGATAGTTGAAGGCCCGTGTATTGGCGGAAAGGCTGAGGAATTTCGGGATCGCCCCTTCGACGCCCGCATCGACATCTGTCTCGGCAATCGTCGGCGGCGTCACCTTCATCGTCGGCATCACCAGAACATCGGCGTTTTCGAATGCCGATGCGAGGAAGGCCCGCAACACGGCACCACGACGGCGCAAAGATTGCAGGTAAAGCACGCCGGGAATGGCAAAGCCGGGATACATGCGGCTGTTGACTTGGATGGCATAATCCTGCGCCCGCCTGCGCATCCAGTCCGCATGGACGGTCGCGACCTCCACCTTGCTGAGGATCGCCGAATAGGTGGCCACCTCGTCCAGTGCCGCCAGCTCCACCTTGGTCCGGCTTGCGCCCCGCGCCTCCAGCACCGTCAGGGCATTTTCGAAACGATCGAGAATGGCGGCATCGACGCCGTCGAGGAAATAGGTCTGCGGAATGCCGAGCCGCAGACCACCAATTTCGCCGGTCAGCGCTGCCTCGTAATCGGGAACGGCAAGCTCACTTGCCGTGATGTCGTTGTCGTCCGGTCCGGCAATGACGGACAGCAGCCGGGCGCAATCGCGGGCGCTGCGGGCAAGCGGGCCGATACAATCGAGCGATGGGGCAAGCGGCATGGCACCGTAACGGCTGACCCGCGACCATG
The DNA here is from genome assembly GCF_050500145.1 of Neorhizobium sp. IRS_2294. Taxonomy (NCBI): domain Bacteria; kingdom Pseudomonadati; phylum Pseudomonadota; class Alphaproteobacteria; order Hyphomicrobiales; family Rhizobiaceae; genus Neorhizobium; species Neorhizobium sp. IRS_2294. The sequence continues at coordinate 1,119,788 of NZ_CP191440.1, read as the reverse complement.
TCGGTTTGAGGCCGGTGATACCGCAGGCCGACGCCGGAATGCGGATCGAACCGCCGGTATCGGAGCCCAATGCGGCGGCGACCAGACCGGCGCCGACCGCCGCACCCGAGCCGGAGGAGGAGCCGCCGGTAACACGGCTTGTGTCCCACGGATTGCGCGCCGGGCCGAAATGCCGGTTATGGCCGGTCGGCCCTTGGGCAAATTCCGACATGTTGAGTGCGGCGACATGGATGGCGCCGGCCGCATCCAGCCGCGACAGCACGGTTGCCGTACGGTCGGCAATGTAGTCGGCACGGATCAGCGAACCGCAGGTGCATGGCTCGCCCTTGCGATAGAACATGTCCTTATGAGCAAGCGGCATTCCGGCAAGCGGGCCGGAAGCGATGCCTTTCGCCCTGTCTTCATCCAGGCGTACAGCCTTAGACCGTGCTGCCTCGCGGTTCGAACGGATCATCGCGTTGACGGCGCCGCCCTCATCGAGCCGCTGCAGGCAGGCCGAGGTCTCGGCAACCGCCGTCGTTTCGCCTTGGCCGATTGCATCGACCATGTCGCAGAGGCCCGCGACCGGGGAATTGCCGGGGCCGGTGGCCGTCTCATCCGTCCAGGCGGCTTGCGTCAGCGCGGCGGTAAAATCGGCCGGCTCGTCTTCCATCCGGCCCGGCGGCAATCGATGATAGGCATCGACCAGCCTTTCGATATCGGCGGAGAAATCGGTTACGGCCTCGTTCGGCGGATCGATCTGATGCCAGAACTGGATGTCGCGATCGGACATGGCCGAAGCCTCCTTAGCCGGGAAAATGACAGGCAACCTGATGCGGACGGCCGGTCGCTGCGAGATCCGGCCGGATTTCGGCGCAGATCGCCTGGGCCCGCGGACAGCGGGTGCGGAAGGCACAGCCGGAAGGCGGATTGATCGGGCTTGGAACGTCACCCGACAGGACCGGCCTGTTGACGCCATCGGCCACCTCGTCGGGGATCGAGGCGATCAGCGCCTGGGTATAGGGGTGCTGCGGGTTGTTCCAGACGGATTCCGAATCGCCGATCTCGACGATCCGGCCGAGATACATGACGGCAATCCGGTTGGAGATGTAGCGGATGACCGAGAGATCGTGGCTGATGAACAGGAAGGCGACGCCGAGCCGCTTCTGCAGATCGGTCAGCAGGTTGAGCACCTGTGCCTGTACCGAAACGTCGAGCGCCGAGACGGCCTCGTCGCAGACGATCAGTTCCGGCTCCAGCGTCAATGCACGGGCGATGCTGACGCGCTGGCGCTGCCCGCCGGAAAGCTCGTGCGGATAACGATCCAGAAGATGTTCGCCAAGCCCCACCTGGGCCGCCAGCATTTCGACCCGCGAACGGCGATCGGCCGGCGTGCCGCGCTTGTGAACCTTCAACGGCTGCTCGATGATGGTGCGGATCGTCAGGCGCGGATTGAGCGCGCCCATCGGGTCCTGAAACACCATCTGCACCTTGCGGGCCCGCGTCAGGCGGTCGGAGCGGTCATTGCCCGTTTCGCGGCCGCCGAGCACGACCGAGCCGCGGGTCGGACGGTTCAGCCCGACCACGCAGCGCGCCAGCGTGGACTTGCCGCAACCGGATTCCCCGACGAGGCCCAGCGTTTCGCCGCTATCGACCTTGAGATCGATGCCGTCCACCGCCTTCAAAAGACCGGCCGGCGTCGGATGATGCATGACGAGATCGACGAGTTCGAGTGCTGCCGGCATGATCAGGCCACTTTCGTTATGGGATGGAAGCAGCGATAGGCGCGGCCGTCATCTGTTTCGGTCAGTGCCGGACGCGTTTCGCGGCAGACATCGGTGGCAAAGGTGCAGCGCGGCGAAAACAGACAGCCCTTCGGCCGCGCGGTGGGTGCTGGAACCGCACCGGGAATGTCGTTGAGCGGCTTGCCATCGGTCTTGAAACTGCCGGACGGCCGCGCGGCGATCAGTCCCGCCGTATAGGGGTGGCGCGGCGCATGCATGATGTCGGCAACGGGACCGGATTCCACCACCACGCCCGCATACATGACGACCATGCGCTCGGCGACACGGCGCACGACGCCGAGATCATGGGTGATCATCACCAGGCTCTGGCCCGACTGTTCACGGATTTCGCGCAACAGATCGAGGATCTGCGCCTGCACCGTCACGTCGAGCGCCGTCGTCGGTTCGTCGGCAATGATCAGCGACGGTTCGCAGGCCATCGCCATGGCGATCGTCACGCGCTGGCGCATGCCGCCGGACAGCCGGTGCGGATATTCGTCGAGCCGCGTCTCGGGGTCGGGAATACGGACCTGTTCGAGCAGGCTGATGGTTTTTGCCCGCGCTTCCGATTTGGACATGCCGCGATGCTTGCGCAGCACCTCGATGATCTGCGCGCCGACGGTCATGACCGGGTTGAGCGCCGTCAATGGCTCCTGGAAGATCATCGCCATCCGGTTGCCGCGGATCGACTGCAGGGCACGCGCCGGCATTTCGGTCAGCACCTTGCCTTCGAATTCGATCCGGCCGGTCGTATGCTTGCCGAGCTGGTCCGGCAGAAGCCCCATGATGGCAAGCGAGGTCAGCGACTTGCCGCAGCCGGATTCGCCGACGATCGCAAGCGTTTCCCCGGCGCCGACCTCGAAGGACAGGCCTTCGATCAGCGGCACGTCGGCGGCAGCCGAAATGTAAAGGTCGGAGACCTTGAGCAGCGCCTGTTTCTGTCCCTGGGACGTCTGCATGTCAGCGCGCCCGGAGACGAGGGTTGAGGACGTCATTCAGAGCATCTCCCATCAGATTGAGCCCAAGCACGGTGAGGACGACGGCGGCGGACGGAATGACGGTAATGTACCAGGCGGTGCGAAGCGCCGACCTGCCGCCGCCGATAATGGCGCCCCAGCTCATCATGTTCGGATCGCCGAGCCCGAGAAAGGAAAGTCCTGCCTCGACGATGATCGCGGTGGCGACCAGAACCGAGGCCGCCACGACGATCGGGCTCAGACAGTTTGGCAGGATCTGCGTCAACATAATGCGCGCATCGCCCATGCCCATGATCCGGCAGGCGAGAACAAAGTCCTGGCCGCGCAGCTTGAGAAATTCGGCACGCACCAGCCGGGCGATCATCGGCCAGGAGACGACGCTGATCGACACGACGATCGTCGTCAGCGACGGGCCGATGACACCGACGATGACGATCGCGGCGAGGAAGGACGGGATGGTCTGCACCGCATCGGTGAGACGCATCAGGATATCGTCGATCAGGCCGCCGTAATAACCGGCGAGCGAGCCGACCAGCGAACCGACGACGACGGAGACGACCGCAGCACTCATGCCCACCAGGATCGACATGCGCGCGCCATGCATCAGGCCGGCGGCGATGCTTCTGCCCATGCCGTCCGTGCCGAGCAGGTGGTTCGGGTTCTGACCCGGCCACAACATCGGCCGCGCCACCATCCGCCAAGGGCCGTCTGGAAAGAACACACCGGCAAGGATGGCGCTCAGGAAGACGGCAAGCAGAATGATGCTGCCGACGATCCCGCTCGGATGACAGAGGAACCGTTTCAGTTTTCCGGCGGGAGCTTTCATTTCAATTCAACCCGTGGATCGAGAAGCACATAAAGGAGATCGACGACGAGGCTGACGACCACGACCGACAGCGAGCTGACGAACATCACGCCGAGAAGAAGCGCCGTGTCCCGTTCGAAAACGGCATCGAAGGCGGTTCGCCCCATGCCCGGCAGACCGAACACCGTCTCGACCAGAACCGCGCCGCCGATCAGCGAGCTGACCTGCAGACCCGCCATGGTGACGAGCGGCAGAAGCGCGTTGCGCAATGCGTGGCCGTAGATGACCTTGCGTTCGTCCATGCCCTTGGCGCGGGCGGTGCGGACGAAATCCTGGCCCATCACTTCGAGCATGGTGGCGCGCGCCAGCCGGCCGTAGATGGCGATGTAGAACGTACAGAGTGCGGCGACCGGCATCACCAGATGGGCGGCGAGATCGCGGATATAGGCAAACCCCGTCAGCTTGCTGCCGACCGACGACAACCCCGCGACCGGAAGCCAGCCGAGCTTGACCGAGAAGATCAGGATCAGCGAGATCGCCACGATGAAGGATGGCGTAGCATAGAAGATCAGAGCGGCCGTGGAGATGATCGCATCGGTGGCGCGGCCGGCGTTACGGGCGGCGATGACGCCGAGAATGGTGCCGCAGGTGAGCGAGATGACCACCGACAGCACGACCAGCGTCGCCGTGGTCGGCAGGCGCGAGAGGATGATGTCGAGGACCGGCGCCGAATTGCGGAAGGAATAGCCCAGATCAAAAGTCAGCAGCTGCCCGAGATAATGGCCAAGCTGCACGACAAGCGGCTGATCGAGACCGTAACGGACACGCAGATCGGCCATTTGCTCGGCCGTCATGTCGGAATTGCCGGCCAGCACGTCCACCATATCGCCGGGGGCGGAATGGATGATGATGAAATTGGCGATCACCACCAGGAACATGACGATGAAGGCCTGGCTGAGGCGCCGCGCCAGAAAGCGCAGGGCCACGGGGCTCAGGATGCGTGAGAGGAAGCCGCGCTTCCTCCCCGCCGGTGAAACGGCCGCACTCATGCGTCGAGCCAGACCTGTGAGAATGTGCCGAACGGGCCGACGGCGCCAACCGTGTGATCCTTGACCTTCTTGTTGGCAATGGTCACGCGCGAGGTCGAGCACAAAGGCAGTGTCGGCACGTCTTCCATGATCTTGCGCTGGAAATCGGCATAAAGCTGCTTGCGCTTGACCGGATCCATTTCGATCTGGGCTGCTTCGAGAAGGGCATCGACCTCCGGATTGGAATAACCGGAACCGTTGGAGAAGGCGACGCCCTGCTTGATGTTCTTCGACCAGTAGAAACGATGGACACCGATCGTCGGGTCGGCACCGGCGCTGCCGGTAAAGGTGCTCATGTCGAAATCGCGGTCGGTATAGACGCGCTTGACGAAGCCGCCGGAATCCGTCGAACGAACCGTCAGATCGATGCCGACCTGGCGAAGCTGCTCGCGGATATATTCGGAGGTGCGCAACGGCTCTTCGCCATAGTTGAGCGCATCGATGGTCAGCTTGAAACGAATGCCGCCATCCTTCTTCGGATAACCGGCCTCATCCAGCATCGCGCCGGCCTTTTTCAGGTCGACCGGATAGCTCGGCACGTTTTCCGTCGTGTAGAAGTCGCGCTGGTCGTGATGGATCGGGCCGGTACCGGCATTGCCGAAGCCGAACCAGATGTTTTCCGTGATCCAGGCGAAGTCGATGCAATGGGTGATTGCCTGCCGCACCTTCAGATTCGACAGGATCGGATGGCGGGTGTTGAAATCGAGAAGATGCATGGACGAGGAAATCTCGTAGCCGTGATCGGTGACCTCGAAACCGTCGGTCTGCCCGAGCCGGATGATCTCGAGCGGCGGGATGAGGCTCGAGGCAACGAGATCGGCTTCACCCGATTCCAGCATGGCAGCACGGGTTGCGCCGTCGGCGACGTAACGGATCACCAGACGGTCGAGATAGGGCCGGCCATTGTCCCAATGGCTCGGGTTGCGGTCCATGACGACGCTTTCGCCGCGCGTATATTGCGACAGCTTGAACGGGCCGGTGCCGACCGGGGCGGTATTGGCCGGGTTGGCCATGATATCGGTGCCGCCATAGATATGGGCCGGCATGATCGGCGATTCCGACGCGTTGAGCGCCTTCATCAGGGCCGGCTGCGGCTTGGTCAGCTTGAAGATGGCGGTATGCTCGTCCGGCGTCTGCACTTCGGTGAGATTGGCGAAGGTGGAGCGGCCGCGGCCATGATGCACCTTGAGGATTTCCATCACCGACATGGCGACGTCCTTCGAGGTGAACGGCTTGCCGTCGTGCCAGTTGACACCCTTGCGCAGATTGAAGGTGATGGTCAGGCCATCCGGTGCGATGTCCCAGGATTCGGCCAGCTGCGGAACCGGCTTCATGCCCTCGGCATAATCGACCAGGCCTTCATAAAACTTTCCGCTGATCAGCGTCTCTGGTCCAGCCGTCGTGATCGCCGCATTGAGATGCGTGGGCGCCGGCCAGCTGACGATCGTCAGCGTGCCGCCCGACTTGGGCTTGGCCTGCGCCCAGGCGGGCGTGAAGGGAAGAGCCGAACCGATTGCGAGGCCGGCCAGAAACTGGCGTCTGCTGGGATGGAAGAGGAAGTTCGTCATGTTTCATTGTCCTTCTGGAGCGACCCGGGGCGGGGAAGGTATGCCGACATGACAATCTGCTGACGGACGGGCTGCAGAGTCAACAAAAATGTAAATTATGGAATTCTATTTTGCAAAATAGTTATATCATGAGAGTATTTTGAACAGGGATTGGGCAGCGTGTTCACCGATTGTGCGGGCCCTGCCTAAACGATCACCACTTACGTCAGCGCCTCGGGACGACAGGCGCTAGAGCCCACGAAAGACAGTGGAGTACGGAGCACGAGATCTGGGTGAGTTGCTCACGTTCTTAATCCTCAAACGTCTGTACGACTACAACTCGGTCCACAGTGACAGATTAATGCTGGGCAACGACCCGACTCCGTGTTGATGCGAACTACCGTCCGCCCAGAAGCCGGGCTGCCTAGACGCCTTGAACAGAGACGAACTGGCGACCCTGTCATTGTTTACAGCCTACTCCGGGAAAAACCGCGACCTACCAATGCATTAAACAACAAAAGTGCACGGCGATGACGGGTGCCGTACAGAGTCAGAACGACAGCTGAACCTTCATCGACTTGCTGCGGTCGCCGGCTGTTTGAAATGCGGTGATGGCATCCTCTAGTGGGAAGGTTCCGGTCAGAAGCGGTTTCAGATCAACACGGCGCTTGTTGATGAGTGCAACGGCCAGGCCGAATTCCTCATGGAAGCGGAACGTGCCCTTCATCTCAATTTCCTTTGAAACGACCATGTTCTGAGGAATGGAGACATCGCCGCCGAGGCCGAGTTGCACCAATGTTGAGCGCGGGCGTAATACTTCGAGACCGGATCGCACAGCGCGTTCATTGCCCGAAGCCTCGAACTGAACGTCGAAATGACCTTTGTTAGCGGAATAAGCCGACAGTCCCTCGGGGTTGTTTGCGACATTGATGACCCGGTCGGCACCGATCTCCAGCGCCTTGTTCAACACCGTATCCATCACGTCGGTCACGACGATCTCGCGGGCGCCATGGGCGCGGGCAGCGATAATCGCGAGCGCCCCAATCGGGCCGCAGCCGGTCACCAGGACCCGTTTGTCGGTGAGTGCGCCGGCGCGACTGACCGCATGCAGCGTCACCGCGAAAGGCTCGGCCATTGCCGCCTCGTTGATCGAGACGCCCTCGGCTACCTTGTGGCACTGATAGCTTTCGGCCACGAGACGCTGGCGGAAAGCACCCTGAATATGCGGCATGGGCATGGCCGAGCCATAGAAGCGCATATTCAGGCAATGGTTCTGCTGGCCCTTGAGGCAGTATTCGCAGGCATTGCAGGGCCGAGACGGCGAGACCGCGACCCGGTCGCCGACGGCGAGGCCGGATACGCCCTCGCCCAGCGCCTTTATCGTGCCGGCCACTTCATGGCCAAGGATCATCGGCTCGCGCACACGGATCGTTCCGAACCCACCGTGTTGGTAATAGTGCAGGTCGGAGCCGCAGATGCCGCCGGCTTCGATCGCGACCTCAACCTGTCCCGGCCGCAAGGCCTCGACTTCGCGTTCCTCGATCCTAAGATCTTTGGCAGCGTGGATGACGACAGCTTTCACGGCGATTTCCTCACAATACCGGGGTCAGAAGAGCGACACCTGCAAAATGCGCCGCGAGATTGTCGCGCACCAGTTTGCCCATCGCCTTGCGGGTTTCGATCGTGCCCGAGGCATGATGCGGCTGCACCAAAACATTGTCGAGCGCCAGGAAGCGCGGGTTGAGCTTCGGCTCGCCCTCAAACACGTCGAGTGCCGCCGAGCCGAGCTTACCGCTTTCCAAGGCGTCGAGAAGAGCGTCCTCGTCGATATTAGAAGCACGCGAGATGTTAATCAACATGCCCTCCGGGCCGAGCGCTTCAATCACGGTCTTCGACACAACGTGGCGGGTCACAGCCGACGCCGCGAGTGTCACGAACAGGAAGTCGGAATGCTTGGCCAGTTCCACCGGATCGGCGATGAAGGTCATGTCCTTTGCGAAGTCCCTGGCCGAAACATCGCTATAGGCGATGTCCATGTCGAAGCCCTTGAGGCGCTTGGCGACCTCGAAGCCAATACGGCCGAGGCCGAGAATGCCGGCCCTGCGACCCCAGACGCGACGCTTCAGCGGGTAGAGGCCCTCCGCCGACCAGCTCCCGTCCTTGACCCAGGTTTCCGCGCCGATGATGCCGCGTGACTGGACCAGCATCATGGCAACGCCGAGATCGGCGACGTCATTGGTGAGGACATCCGGCGTATTGGTGACGCGGATGCCGCGAGCGCGGGCCGCATCCAGATTGACTGCATCGTAGCCGACGCCATAGACCGAAATTACTTCCAGCTTTGGCAGCTGTCCGATCAGTTCGGCCGAGGCGCCAAGCTCGCCGCGAGTAGCGATGCCGCTGATATCGGCGCCATACTGCGCCAGAAAAGCGTCGCGATCGGAAGCCTCGTAAAGCTTGTGTATTTCAAACTGCGCTTCCAACTCGACCATATCCCATTCGGGATAGGGTCCGATCATCAGGATGTTTGGCTTGCTCATTGTTTCCTCCATCTGTTTTGAACTTGGCCTAAGGACCGTTTGATGACGCCAGATATTCGAGCGCCGAAACGACGATCGCCTCCAGCGGTTGATTTATCTCGATCGTGACCACCCGGTCCTCGCCGTAGGGAGGATCAAGCGTCGCGAGCTGGCTGTCGAGCAGCGATAACGGCATGTAGTCGTGACAGCGCTCTGCCATTCGTGCGGCCAGCACCTCGCGGCCGCCATGCAGATAGACGAAGACCAGAGGCCTGCCGGCCAGCGCCCGAAGCCGATCGCGATACGTCCGCTTCAGGGCTGAACAGGAGACGACGACATTGCTGTCGCCACCGAGCGTTTGGCCAAGTGCATCGAGCCAGGGCCCGCGATCGGCGTCATCCAAGGCCATGCCTGCCCGCATCTTCTCGGCATTCGCCGCAGGATGAAGGCTGTCACCTTCGATGAAATTGGCGCCGATGCGGCGGGCTAGACCGTCCCCCACCGAGGACTTGCCGCAGCCGGAGACGCCCATGACCACGACGGCTCCGACGCCTGCCCCCGTATCAGAGGCTGATTGTGATGCCGCCATCGACATAGAGCGTGTGTCCATTCACAAAGGATGAAGCCCTGGACGACAGGAAGACTGCCGCACCGACGAGCTCCTCGACATCGCCCCAGCGGCCGGCAGGCGTGCGCTTTTCCAGCCAGGCAGTGAATTCCGGATTATCGACCAGCGCCTGATTGAGTGGCGTCTTGAAATAGCCGGGCGCCAGCGCGTTGATCTGCAGGCCGTATTTCGCCCAGTCGGTCGCCATACCGCGCGTCAGGTTTTTCACCGCGCCCTTGGTCGCCGTATAGGGCGCGATCCCGGGGCGAGCGAGTTCGCTCTGCACCGAGGCTATGTTGACGATCTTGCCGCGACCGCGGGCGATCATGTGCTTGGCGACCGCCTGCCCGACGTAAAACGCGCTGGAAATGTTGGTCTTCAACAACTGCTCCCAGCGATCCACCGGGAACTCTTCCAACGGACTGCGGAACTGCATGCCAGCATTGTTGATCAAGATATCGATCGGACCGACAACGCTTTCGATCGCATCGACGCCGCGCTTGACCGCGTCGGCATCCGTCACATCGAAATCACTGGCTAAAACGCGGGCGCCAGTGTCAGTCAGCTCGCGGACGGCAACATCCAGCTTGGCGCGATCGCGCCCATTCAGCACCACCTCGGCGCCGTGCTCGGCGAGACCGCGCGCCAGCGCGAGCCCGATCCCCTGCGACGAACCCGTAACGAGCGCCCGCAGACCGGTAAGGTCAAAAAGCGGAAACGTCATCGCGCTCAAACCTGCGCCACAAGGTCGTGGCTCGCGGCACTCGTGACGCGGTGATAGACCTTGCCGTCGAACATGGTCAGCAGGTGCTGTGTCTGTTCGCGCGACTGGAAGCGTGCATCGCAGGCCATGGCGCGCTCGAGCGCCACTTTGTCCGGATAGGTGATGGCCAGAAGCAGAGGCATGGAGGGCGCACCCTCGTCGCGTTCGAGCTCGCGGCAGACGGAAACGCTCACCGCGCCGTCAAATTTTGTCCATAGCGGCGTCAGTGTGGTCTCTACGAAATGGTAGAATTCCTCCTGCTTGCCGGTTTTGATCGTCCCAACGAACTCTGCGTAGCGTATCAGCATTGTATTTCTCCTCTCAGCCCTTCGGGCCATCGTAAAACTTCATCAGTGCGGCGTTGTCCGCCGCGCCGAGGCCTGCCGACACCATCAGCCGATGGATCTCCATGCAGAGCGACGTCATGGGCATTGCAGTCCCTGTGTGGACCGCCAGCGACCGCGCCGCGGAAAGATCCTTGACCATGTTGTCAATACGGCCGGTCGGCGAGTAGTCGTTGCGCGCCATCTTGCCCATGAACTCTTGCAGGATCGCACTGTCGGCGCGACCGCCGCTCAGCGCCGCAGGAATCCTCTGTGCATCGACACCCGAATCGATTGCCAGTTTGGTCGCTTCGGCCACCGCGACGAAATTGAGCGCGCACAGGACCTGATTGATCAGCTTGGTCGTCTGGCCAGCGCCGCTTGGGCCCATCAGGGTCAGGTTCTGGCAAAGGTCGTCAAGGATCGGCTTTGCCTCAGTAAAATCGGCAGGGTTACCACCGGCCATGACCGTCAATTTGCCTTCGTAAGCTTTTGGCGCCCCGCCGGACAGCGGGCAATCCAGCCACTTCAGGCCGGCCGTCGCGGCGTCCGCACTGAATTGCCTGGTCAGGATCGGGTCGATCGACGACATGTCGATGACGACCGTTCCGGCCGCAGCGCCTTTAACGACGCCGGTGGGACCAAATGCAGCTTCGCGGACGATCGCTGCGGAGTTGAGGCTGAGAACAACGGCGTCGGATCGTGACGCGGCGTCAGAAGCGGTAGAGGCTGCCTCCGCGCCTTGGGCGGTCATCTGCGCCACCTTTGTGGTATCCACGTCAAAGGCGATGACGGCATGGCCGGTTTTCAGGAGGCGTGAGCCGATTGCGTGACCCATGACGCCGCAACCGATCAGTGCGATTTTCCGTTTTTTTGACACAGCTGTTCCTCTCCTCCCGACCGGGGGCTCAATGTGATAGCCAAAACGAGTTATGGGCGGTCAGCCGATCTCTGATCTGAGAAAGGCTTGCAGCTCGGGCGTTCTGGGATTGGTAAAAAATTCTGCGGAAGGCCCCTCTTCGTGGATGATGCCGTCCTTCATGAAAATTGTCCGGTTGGCGACCCGGCGCGCGAAACCCATTTCGTGGGTGACGAGCAGCATGGTCATGCCTTGGCGGGCAAGATCCTCAATGACAGCAAGTACCTCGCCGGTCAGTTCCGGATCGAGAGCCGACGTCACTTCGTCGAACAGCAGAACCTTTGGGCGCATGGCAAGCGACCGGGCGATTGCGACGCGCTGCTGCTGGCCGCCAGATAACATGTCCGGATAGGCGTCGAAACGATCTCCAAGTCCAACCATGGAAAGGCATCGCTGCGCTTCGTCCCGGGCGGCCGCCTTGCTCTGACCCTTCACCTGCATGGGAGCAAGCATGATGTTCTCGCCTGCCGTCAGATGCGGGAAGAGATTGTAGCTTTGGAAAACGATGCCGACGTCGCGCCGGAGTTCTCGTAAGGCGGCTGGTTTTCGCGACATGGCGTGGCCGGCGATCTGGATACGGCCGCTATCGACCATCTCCAATCCGTTGAGACAACGCAGGAACGTGCTCTTTCCCGAGCCGCTCCGCCCGATCAGCGCAATAACCTCACCGGCCTCGACATTCAGAGAGACGCCCTTGAGCACTTCGAGCGGGCCAAAGCTCTTGCGGATATCATTTGCGATTACGACAGACATGTTCACCTCACGATGGGAATGCGAGGGCAGCCACATATGCTGCCCTCTGCGACCATTGGGCTCAGAAGGAGGGCAGTTCGGGCATCGGCGTCTTCATCCACTTCTCGTAGATCTGGCCGAGTTCGCCGCTCTGCTTGTGGACGAAAAGAACCGTGTTAATCCAGTGCAGGAGGTCCGGATCGTTGCGGCGCAGGCCTACACCATAGAAGCTCTGCAGATAGGTCGTCTTTTCCTCAAACTTGTCGGGATAGCGCTGCTGCAGCTGCGCGCCAATATAGTTGACGGTCCCGATCGCATCCACCTGACCGGCGACAAGCGCGTTCAGCGTCGTGCTGTCATCGTCGAAGCGGATCAGCTCCATTCCTGGAATATTGGCCGCCGACAGCACCTTCTCATGCGCGGTTCCGCGCGGCACGCCGACCTTCTTGCCCTTCAGGTCTGCCAGGCTTTTGATCTCGGTGCCCTTCGGGGCGATGATGACCGACTTGTGACCGCCATAGGGGTTGGAGAAAGCAACCGACAGTGCTCGCTCGGTATAGATGCCGAAGCTTGCGACGACAAAATCGACTTTTCCGGTCTGCAGCGACGGAATGCGGGTCTGACCGGTGACCGGCACCAGTTCCAGCTGGACGCCGAGATCCTTGGCGAGCAGCTTGGCGACATCGACGTCGAGACCATCAGGCTGCATCTCCGCATTGGTGGTGCCGAAGGGCGGGACAGAAAGATCGACACCGATCAAGACCTTCTTGCGGGCGATGATGTCTTCGAGAGAGGCGGCGGAGGCCGCGGTTGCGCCCAGAGCGATCGCGAGACCGATCAGGGGCATGATTAGGGATTTCAGGCGCATGTTGTATCCTCTCAGTTTTGACTTCCGGTTATGATCAGCGACCTTCTTTGTGTCGTTGATGATGGGTTGGCTTAGGCACTGGCCCCGCGCTTCGCGGCGCGGCTCTCAAGCCAAAGGCTGATCTGGGTAAGGGGGAAACACACCGCGAAATAGAACAAAGCCACAGCCAGGAAGGATTTCAGCGGCTCGAACGTCGCGTTGCTGACGAGCTGGCCGGCTCGGGTAATTTCGACAAAGCCGATGATCGAGGCGATCGATGTTTGTTTGATGATCTGCACCAGAAAGCCGACGGTCGAAGGCATTGCCAAGCGGATCGCCTGCGGTGCAATCACAAAGCGAAGAACCTTGAAGGGATGCAGTGCCAGGGCATCGGCGCTTTCCCATTGCGCCTTCGGAATAGCCCTCAACGCGCTTTCCCATATGGCGCCGAGAAAGGCGCTTGAGTTGATGGTCAGTGCCACGGCGGCAGCTGTGATGGCGCTGACTTCGACACCGAAAAGCGACGGGGCGTAGTAACAGATGAACATCAGGATCAGCAGCGGTAGTCCCTGGATGAACTGCATATAGGCGGACGTCGCTATGCGGAGCGCCTTTAAAGACGAAATGCGCATCACGGCGAGCGCGATACCGACTATGCCCCCACCAACGAATGCGATCGCGGTCAGCGTTAGTGTCCAGCGGAGTGCATAAAAGATGAAGAAGAATTCCGGCGAGCCAAATGTACGCATGTCAGATCCCCCGGAAAAGATTGCGGCGCGAGCGGCGAAAAATCAGCAACCCGGCAAGGTTCAGGATGGCGCGGAAGACGAAATTCATCAGGACATAGACGCCGGCAATCACGAGATAGACCTCCATCGTGCGGAACGTTTCCGAGCTGGCGATCATCGCGGCACCCGTCAGATCTTCGACACCAATCGCCGAAACGAGGCTGGTGGACAGCATGAGCAGCACGCATTGCGACACGACGGGCGTAAACACTTTCTCGAGCGCCGGCGGCAGGATGACGAAGCGAAGCGTCTGGAAATAGGTCATCCCGAGGCTTTCAGCTGCCTCCACCTGACTACGATGCGTCGACTGAATACCGCCGCGGACGATCTCGGCGATATAGCCGCCGTTGTTCAGAACCAGCGCGATGAAGACCGAGGTCAGCGGCGACATTCGCACGCCAATATTCGGAAGTCCGAAAAAGATCACGAAGATCTGCACCAAAAGCGGCGTGTTGCGCATCGCCTCCACGTAGCATCGCACGAGGAAGCGCGGCAGAAAGCTCGGCAAAGTAGAGGCGACGGCGCAAGCGACGCCCAGCGCGATGCCCCCGAAAATACCCACGAACGCCAGCAGCATCGTCAGCCAAAAGCCACTGATGAACTGCGGTAGGTAGTTTGCCAGTGGGCCGAATTGGAAGGTGTAATCCATATTAACCTCGGCGTTCGCGCTTTACAGTTCCAGTCTTTACTCAGTCCCGAGCGCCCGGACGCGGATATTTTTCCCCGCTTGCGCGATCGTGTCGGGGTGGCAGAGATCGAGCGCGGCTGCAACGAGCCACCAAGTGTGGTCGGCCTGCCGGATGATGAAGCATTCGGTGCTATGGCCGATCTGGCCGAATTCCATGGCGTGGCCCATGCAAATGTGACCGATTTCGTCGGGCAGGCCGACGGACAGGCAGACATGCGCACCATAGGCGGAATGGCGGTAAGTCGGATCACCGTAGCGGTCGCCACGTTCGGCGGAACGCTTCAGCTTGACCGGGTCGAACTCCCAGGTCTTGCCGATGTCGTGGCAAAGTCCGCCGGCGAGAATGATGTCGCGGTCGACCTTGGCCTCAGGGTAGGTTGCCTTGAACTCCTCGTAGATCGAAAGTGCAAGGCGGGTGACGCCACGCAGATGCGCATCCTGAGTGCCTCGCTTCAGGGAAAAGATGTTCGGGCTGCCCTCGCCTTGAATGTCGGTGACGCGATCGAACGACGAACGCTCGAGAGCGAACACCCAAGCGTCGATAACCTTTTCGCGCAGTTCGGCAGACTGGATATCCGCAATCTCTGGCAGATCTTCGAGGATATCCGCGCGGGAAATGGTTTTGTACATTTTTTGACCACCTAACTGAAGTGCTTATTGAGTGAGCTTATGAGCGATTGAATTCAAAATCCAATTAGGATATTGCCAGGTATCGATCGAATTTTTCTATAGGTTGACATGGCTCTCAGCTTTTCGGCGGTCGAGGCGTTCTATTGGGCCTCGCAATTGCGCAGCTTTAATGCTGCGGCGGACAAGTTGAGCATCACTCAGCCGACCGTGTCATATCGGATCAAGGAGTTGGAGGAACAACTCGGCGTGCCTCTGTTCATCAGGCAGAAGCGCCAGTTGCAGCTGACCAGCGAAGGCGAGGCTCTCAAGCATTACGCCGAGGCGATGATCGGCATTGCCCGGGATATCGAATCCAATATCAAGACGCGAAACACCCGGCTTCCGACGCTCAGAGTTGGCGTGATGGACAGTTTCGCCGTTGTCTGTCTGCCAGCATTGCTGGAGGAACTCGATGGCCGCTTCGCGGAGACGCGCGTAGCGGCAACCGTCGACACCAGCCATAATCTCGCCCGACAGCTCTCCGAAGGGCTCCTCGATATCGCAGTCCTGTCGACACCGCCCGAACATGATAATGTTGCGCTGGAGCTGCTCGGCCGTCAGACGGTGGAGTGGTTCGCCAGCCCCAAACTCGATATCCCGCGCGAATTCGTCTCCGATGCGATGCTTCTCCGACAGCGGATATTCTCGACACCCGCCCCGTCCAATCTCCACACCTTGACGACCAATGCCTTGAGCGGCAATCGCGAGCTTGGCCTTCGACTGAACGTCTGCAACAGCCTAGGAGCCATCCTCAACCTGGTTGAGGCCGGCACCGGCATCAGCATCCTGCCAGGCAGACTTCTCCATATGCAGCTGAAAGCAGGAACAGTGAATGTGCTGCGAACTCAGTCCCGCCTCCCGATGCAGGACGTGTTCATCGGCACCAACAAGGGCGCGGTCGTGCGGGCTTTACCGCAAGTCTCGCAGATGATCCGCAAGGTGAGTGTAGACGTCGCGTTCTGTGGGTGACGATGCACCGTCGCCGGCTCGAGTGATCGCTGCGTTCGTGATTGCACCACGGATTCTCGGGACGACTGCTTTTCGTCCCGCGAGAGTTACCGATTACCACTTGTCCCTTGATGTGCTTTTCGCCTTGATGGGATTCAAACCAGCGCCCCACTTTGAGTAAGTCAAATAAGTGTCTGTTTTCCTTGATTGGCTTGGAAGAGCCACCGGATCTGCTCTTAAAACAAAGGCTCCCTGAACCCGTTCTCGACTGCCGCAGGGCATCTTTACAGCAAGCTGCCACCTAATGAGGCAAAAGCGATCAGGACCTGATCGCGTGCAGCGTCAATGACTAACGGTCAACTTCGGGCTAAAGATAAACTCGCGGCCCGCTGCAACCTTTCTCAATCGTACTTCATGTCAGGCCGCCTGCAAAAGTTTCAGCATCGCTAGGGCGCCCGAACAGATAGCCTTGTCCAACCTGACAACCCATGTCAGCGAGCGTTGTGCGCTGGTCCTCAGTCTCCACACCCTCCGCAATTACCGTCAAGCCCAGAGCCCGTCCGAGGTCGATGACGGCCTGGACGATTACCCTTCTCGAAGGCCTCGTCGTAAGTTCGCTGATAAAGGTTCGATCTATCTTGATCTCTGTCACCGGGAAAGTCTCGAGAGAGCGTAGGTTCGAGTAACCAGTACCGAAGTCGTCGACCGAAAGCCCTACCCCGATCAGTCGCAGTCGCTGGAACGCGTCCATCACGCCGGGCGTATCGCCGAGGAACATGCTTTCCGTGATCTCAAGGGTAAGCCATGCCGGGTCGACGCTGGTTGCACGCAGAACACGCTCCAGCATATCGGCCATGTCATGCCGCAGGAACTCTCCAGCTGACACATTCACCGAGAAACGCAGTGGCTTGTCGCGCTGGGCGTTTATCTGCCGGGCGAATGCCGCACCGGTCGTCAGGTTTTTCTCGGTAAGATCGAGCAGCAGACCCGACCGCTCCGCGGTCTCGATGAAATTGCCAGGAAGCTGAGTGCCGAACAGCGGATGGTTCCAACGGATCAATGCTTCGGCGCCCACCCACTGACCTGTGAGGAGGTCCACTTGAGGCTGAAAGTGATAGACGAATTCGTCATTCGCAACCGCGACCTTCAATTCGCGCGTCATTCGTAAACGACGGCGCGCCTGCTCGTCGTCCTCGTCCCGAAACCGGCGCGGACCAGCGAGAGGGTCGGACTTGGCTGCCCAAAGTGCGGTGCCGGCGTTCCTTATCAGCGAAATGGTGCTGCTTACGGGCTTGCCAATCGCATAGCCGATTGCAAACCGTAGGAAGACCCTGGCGCCTGCCACCGCAAACTCTGCAGCAAGCGAGGCGGATACCGACGCAACTGTTGCGTCTACGTCCATTTCATCCGGAAGCTCGAACGCTAAAGCAAACTCGTTCGCGCCCATCCGGGACACAAGCGAAGCGCCCACCTCCCGTAGCCGTCGTCCGGCCTCACAAAGAACGGCATCCCCGACTTCGAAACCGTATCCGGTGTTGAGGTCGTGAAAGTCGACTATATCCAGTTTAACAACGAGAACTGTCAAATCTGAATGCGGCGAAAAACGTTCCTCAGCTGCAACGAGAAAGGACTGACGGTTCAGGCATCCTGTGGTGCCGTCCAGGTTGGCGAGACGATCTAGAGCGCTGTGGGCTTGGCGGATTTCCGAGACGTCGCGCACTATACCGACGTAGAAAAGCTCCTTTCCCACTTGGACAGGCCTTAGACTGAGACTGTTCCAGAACGGTGTTCCGTCCTTGCGATAGTTGCGCAGCGTCGCATCGACGGGCTCCGCAGCCTCGATCCCTTTGCGAATACGAGCAATCTCCTGCTGGTCGCGCTCGTTGCCTTGAAGGTAGCGGCAATCCTTTCCGATGACCTCGTTGCGAGGGTAGCCTGTTAAACGCTCGAAGGCTTTGTTCACGTAGAATAGCGGAGTATTTGCGCCTGAACGCCGGCCGATCGCGATCCCTTCCGTTAATTCCTCGACTAGTGTCGGAAGGATTTTAAGGATCGCATCAGAGCTAGGATGTGTGTCGTCGCTCATCACGGACACGCGCGTTAAAAGGTCCGATAGCGTATTTTCGAATTCTTCCATGACGGGAGCATGGATGCCGAACACCAGACGGATCAACCCACAGATTAGGCAGTCTTGAGACAATCATCAGCCGTTTTCGGACAAACTGCCTCTTGCTCCGTCGCCGGACGTACGGAAGCGATCGCGGTAGTCGGATGGCGCCACGCCAACATGAGAAATAAAGGCACGCCGCATTGCACGTGCCGATCCAAAGCCACTTCTCTCGGTGATCGATGCGATCGAGAGCCGGCTCCCCTCCAAGAGAAAGCGGGACACATCGATCCGCGTTAGATCGACGTAGTCCGATGGCGATATGCCAACTTCTTGAGAAAAAACACGGTTGAAGTTCCGCGCGCTCATCGCCGCTATTTTTGCCAGTGCTGTGACCGAAAGGTCTTCCGCTGGGTGATTCAGGACATATTGCTGGACGACATGTAGACGGCTACGGTCCACCGCCTGCGCCGCCAAATGCACGCTGAACTGAGATTGATCACCGGGTCGCTTCAGGAACACGACGAGCCGGCGGGCAACGTCGAGTGCCATCTCGCGGCCAGAATCCTCCTCGACGAGGGAGAGGCCAAGATCGATGGCCGCGCTCGATCCGGCCGAGGTGATCATTCTGCCGTCGCGTAGAAAGACCCGGTCGCCTTCGACACGCGCCTCGGGGAAGCGCTGGGCAAGGAGAGCGGCAAACTGCCAGTGCGTCGTGACACGGCGGCCTTTGAGCAGGCCAGCCTCGCCGAGTATAAATGCTCCTGTGCATACGGAGCCGTATCGCCGCGCTTGCGAGGTCATGGCGATCAGCCAGTCGACGACCTGCCTGCTCAAGCCATGCGGAGCTCCGACGCTCCCGGCCACGAGTATGGTGTCCGGATGACCGGGGTATTTATCGAAAGCGCAATCGGGCAGCACCCTGAGCCCTGATGCGCAGCGGATCGTGCGATCGCCTTCAGCCACGATCGTGACCTCGTAGAGTGGTGTGTCCACGCGGGTGTTCGCCTCCGCGAACACGTCCATGAGCCCGGCTAGCTCCAGGGAATGCACGTCCGCTGGCACGAAGATAACGATCCGCATGGGAATTCCATCGCCTCCAGGTTCGAAATCAGTCCGCATATGTCTGCACGAAGGGATGCGCAGAGGACTGCCTAAAATGCGTTTGCAAAGGTGGGCTGGGCCTTCCACAAAACTTACGGTGGCCACCCGCATGGGTCGGATTTCGGATTACGTCGTTGAGGTCGTCGAACGCTACATGCGCGTTCTGGACGTGTACATAATCACGCTTGATCTCGGCGCGCTTCGCCAACCTCAACCCAGCTCCGGTCTGTGTGGCCCGGCTGTGGCGAGTATGGAACGATATCACAGAGAGCTGGCTCGGTTTGTCTGAACAGTTTCGGGCGTTTCGCTAAGTGGATTTCCACCTCGATTATGCCGCCACCATCATTGGTGCCAGCGCGTTGAAGTAGGCCTGATCCGGCGTCCTCCGGTCAAGGGATGAATGTGGGCGTCGGCTATTGTAAAAGGTCAGATAGCGGCGGATGCCAGCGCGGGCCTCGGACACTGTTTTATAGGCGTGGAGGTAGACTTCCTCGTATTTGATCGAACGCCAGAGCCGCTCGACGAAGACGTTGTCCCGCCACGCACCCTTGCCATCCATCGAGATGGCAATCTCAGCCTTTTTCAGCACCGCCGTGAAGTCGACGGAGGTAAACTGCGAGCCCTGATCGGTGTTGAAGATGTCCGGCTTTCCGTAGCGGGCAAGCGCTTCCTCGACCGCTTCGATACAGAAGGCTGCTTCCATCGTGATCGACAGCCGCCACGACAAAACCCTCCGACTGAACCAGTCGACGACCGCGCAAAGATAGACGAAGCCCCGCGCCATGGGGATGTAGGTCAGGTCCATCGCCCAGACCTGGTTGGGGCGGGTGACCGCCAGCTTGCGGAGGAGATACGGATAGATTTTGTGACCGGGAGCCGGTTTCGAAGTGTTCGGGCGACGGTAGATCGCCTCGATGCCCATCTTCTTCATCAGCGTGGCGACGTGCAGCCGCCCAGTCTCCAGCCCTTCTCCCCTCAAGAGCCCTTGCAACATCCGACTTCCGGCAAATGGGTAGTCGAGATGCAACTCGTCGATCCGGCGCATCAGAGCCAGATCGCCGTCAGACACCGGACGCGGCGAATAATAGACGCTGCCACGGCTGAAGCCGAGAAGCTTCGCCTGGCGCACGACGGATAGCTTATGCTCGCGGTCGATCATTTCTTTCCGCTCAGCAATCCCGCCTTGCCGAGCGCTCCGGCTAAAAAATCATTCTCCAGCGTCAGCTCCCCGATCTTGGCGTGCAGCGTTTTGACATCGACGGTTGGACCCGCCGGTTCCGCCTTCGCTTCATCGCCGAAAACGCCTGTCGCTCCCTCAAGGAGCTGGTCTTTCCACTGCTTGATCTGGTTGGCGTGCACGTCGAACTGCTGGGACAGTTCCACCAGCGTCTGCTCGCCTCGAATGGCGGCGAGCGCCACTTTTGCCTTGAAAGCCGGGCTATGGTTCCGGCGCGGTCGTCTCGTCATGGTATCTCCTGTTCCTGGCATCTAAGCCGAAGTCAGGCAGAAATTCCACTTATCCCCGCTGTGCAGATTTCCCGAGCCACCTCTCATGGCCACCAATGCGGCCGCCGTTATCCCGACCAACGCGTACATCTTTTGCCCGAAAGTTAAGACAATATGTTTGACGTTGACTTGCTTTCCTTGCCAATAAAACCCGCCGTGCTTGTCAATCCCCAGACAATCCAGTTCATCCATCCCGATTTTTCGGACGCCCTTAGGCCAATCGTTGACGTCCGGCCGTTGCCGGGGCACTTCTTCCATTCCGTGTCGTTTGTCCTCGTCCGCCATGAAGCTTCCTCCAGCTCAGAAATCGCGACAGAAGACTAGACGAACCACATTGCGGTCGGCGGCCTCATACATCACTGCGGGGCAAGATGTGCAGAGTCGGCCCCAAAGTTGATGCCCGCGTTTGATGAGTTCCTCGGGATGCGAGGGATGGCATCACCGACTTCGGAACGGATCGAACCTTCAGCCCAGGGTGCATTTTTTGTGGCCGTCTTTTCACGGCTCTTGCCAACAAGTTGTTCCTGTACGCGATTCTGAGCAATAATAGGGTGTTTGGCGGTCTTCGTAGTTGACGACCGTCAATTTGTGTCCGAAGTGCCGGGATTATCCTTGCGGTGCAACGCTCTCCGCTAATTGCAGGATCTCGTGACAATCTCTGCCCGACGTGCAACTGCAGGAAATCCGATGCCGAAACGACCTATGGCCGATGCAGTGAAGGCGACCGAGAAGCTTGAAGGCGTCGTTCATGTCCGAGGCGCACGGGAACATAACCTCAAGAACGTCGACGTCGACATCCCACGGGACGCGCTTGTCGTCTTCACTGGTGTCTCCGGATCCGGAAAATCCTCGCTCGCCTTCAGTACCCTCTACGCCGAGGCCCAGCGCCGCTACCTGGAATCCGTGTCTCCCTATGCTCGCCGTCTCTTCACGCAGATGAGCGTGCCTGACGTCGACCTAGTCGAAGGCCTCCCACCCGCGGTTGCCCTGCAGCAGCAGCGCGGATCGCCGACAGCTCGCTCCTCGGTCGGAAGCGTGACGACAATCTCGAACCTCCTTCGGATGCTCTATTCACGGACAGGCACCTACCCACCGGGTCAACCGCACCTGGAAGCAGAATCGTTTTCTCCAAACACGCCTGAGGGTGCCTGCCCGCAATGTCATGGCCTCGGTCGTGTCCACGAGGTGACCGAGGCCTCCATGGTGCCGGATCCCTCGCTGACCATTCGCGAGCGCGCGGTGGCGGCATGGCCGTTGGCATGGGGCGGGCAGAATCTGAGGGACATTCTTATCACGCTCGGCATCGACGTTGACAGGCCGTGGCGGGAGCTTCCGGAGAAGACCCGCCAATGGATCCTGTTCACGGACGAGCAGCCCGTCGTCCCGGTCTATCCGGGTCTCACGCACGATCAGGTGAAGCGTGCCATGGCACGCAAAGACGAGCCCTCATACATGGGAACGTTTTCGAGCGCACGCCGGCATGTCACTCATAGCTTCGCGACGACGCAGAGCGCGATGATGAAGAAGCGCGCTGCTCGCTACATGATCAGCAGCGCTTGCCCGCTGTGCGAGGGGAAGCGGCTGCGCAAGGAGTCGCTCTCGGTGACATTCGAAGGCCTCGACTATGCCGAAATGAGCAGACTGCCGATGGCGCGGTTCTCCGACATCTTCGCGCCTTACGCGGATGCCGATGCCAGGAAGCTCAAGACCATGCGGAAAGAGCATCCGGAAAAGGCAATGGTAGTCCAGCGGATCGCTGCAGACCTCTGCCGACGGATGGATGTCCTTCTTGATCTCGGCCTCGGCTACCTCACGCTTGAGCGTAGCACGCCGACCCTGTCTCCGGGGGAACTCCAGCGGCTTCGCCTGGCGACCCAGGTCGTCTCAAACCTCTTCGGTGTCGTCTATGTCATGGATGAGCCATCCGCAGGCTTACACCCGGCCGATACCGAAGCGCTGTTGCGGGCGCTCGACGGCCTCAAAGCGGTCGGGAATTCGCTGTTCGTCGTGGAGCACGAGCTCGACGTCGTCCGCCACTCGGACTGGATCGTCGACGTTGGCCCGGGCGCTGGCGAGCTGGGCGGTGAAATCCTCTATAGCGGCCCGCCGGAAGGGCTGCGGAAAGTGGAACGATCCGAAACCGCCAGGCATTTGTTTGCTGAAGCTGGGAAGTCCTCTCGAACTTGCAGAAAACCAAATGGATGGCTCCGCCTGTCCGGCGTCACTCGAAACAACCTCCGTGACGTTGATTGCGCCTTCCCACTCGGCGTCATGACGACGGTGACTGGTATCTCCGGGTCAGGCAAGTCGAGCCTGGTCAGCCAGGCGCTCGTCGAGCTTGTCGGTGAAGCGCTTGGCGCTCCGGTTCGCGCGGAAAACGACGCGGAAGGCGACGCCGGCCTGGAGGTAGAGCCGGGCTCGCCGACGCAGGGCAAGATCGAAGGTGGGTTGGACAGCATCCGACGCCTCATCGAGGTCGACCAGAAGCCGATCGGCCGGACGCCCCGCTCCAACCTCGCGACGTACACCGGCCTCTTCGATCATGTTCGCTCGCTCTTTGCCGCCACTCCAGAGGCAAAGAAGCGCCGCTACGACGCAGGGCGGTTTTCCTTCAATGTCGCCAAGGGCCGCTGCCCCCGGTGCGAAGGCGAAGGCTTTGTCATGGTCGAGCTGCTCTTCCTTCCGAGCGTGTATGCCCCCTGCCCGACTTGCCATGGCACCCGCTACAACCCGCAGACCTTGGAGATCAGATACCGAGGAAGGGACATCTCGCAGGTACTCGGGCTGACCGTCGCGGACGCATGGGACTTCTTCGATGACGCCCCAAGTGTTCGCTCGTCATTGAAGGTCCTCAGGGAGGTCGGCTTGAGTTACCTCCGGCTCGGTCAGCCTGCGACCGAGTTTTCAGGAGGTGAAGCCCAGCGCATCAAGCTGGCGACGGAGCTACAGCGGGCCCAGAAAGGTGGCGCACTCTATGTGCTGGACGAACCGACGACGGGGCTGCATCCGTCGGATGTCGAGCGGCTGATTGCACAGCTCAATGCGCTTGTCGAGTCCGGTAACACGGTGATTGTCGTCGATCACGACATGGCACTCGCTGCGGCGAGTGACTGGATCATAGACATTGGCCCGGGTGCGGGAGATGAAGGTGGGAGGATAGTCGCAAGGGGAACGCCGGAGCAAGTTGGCCTTTCCCGAGACAGCCGAACAGCACCGTATCTCAAGCGACAGTTGCCTCCTTTCTCAACCGAAGCCGAAAGAAGTTCCCACGAAACGAACTGAGAGTTCCAGGTAATCTTGACCGGATATGAACCCCGCGGCCGCCCGTGCTAAGCGGAAAAAGCTCCGCTTAAGAGCTTCGAAAATCAAAGTTTAACGCCTTTAGAGGATTCGAACCTGCGGCCCTGTACTGGTTAGTCGCGTGTTTTAGGTCACTGATTGAAGGGCGAAACGGCCGTGCGGATGAATTCGACCAGTTTCTGAGAGGCGAGCGAGGGCGGCCGGCTGGAAGGTGTCAGCAGCCAGACATTCATGGAGGTCTCCGGCAGCAAGGTACGGCGCACAAGGCGACTTTCCGGATAGTCGAGCCCGACGAACGGCGGCACGATCGAGATGCCGACCCCGCTGGCGACGAGACTGCACGCGGTTTCCGACAGGGGGACCTCGATCCGGGTGCGCTTTTGCACACCGCGCATCTGAAACGCGCGGTCAACCGTCATCAGCGAACAATCGTCCCGGGGCAGCGAGACGAACGATTCGTTGCGCAGGTCGTCGATTTCCACCACCTGCTTTGCGGCAAGCGGATGGCCTGCGGGGAGCACGCAGACCATGGCGAAGCGCATGATGATCTCCGAGCGGACATTGGGCTGGTCGAAAGGCAGGACGCTGATACCGATATCCACCTGCCCCGCCGCGACGAGTTCTCCGATCCGTGGCGAGTTCCGGCTCTGCAAGGTCAGGTGCATGTCGGGCTGCTCGGCCAGAAATGGCGACAGCGCCTGCGTAAGATAACGCGTGGAAAACGCCGCGGGCGCCGCGATTGTCACTTCACCCCACTCCCGATTACGCACCGCCTCGGCTAGCTTTGCTATCCGCTTTGTCCCGGCAAACATCCGGTCGACCTCGGCGGCCAGTAGGCGGGCCTCGAGCGTCGGCACCAGCCGTCCGCCGCTGCGGGTGAAGAGCTTGAATCCGCAGGCTTCCGAAAAGCTTTTCAGAAGTTTGCTGACGGCCGGCTGGGAAATGCCGAGCCGCTCCCCGGCAAACGTCACCGATCCGGTTTCGATCGTCATGTGAAATGCTTCGAGCTGCCTGATATTCATCCCTGACCGCATCCTTGATGCCGCATCCGGCGTCATGAGTTTTGGTTATAATGGTAGGCCAACAAGCTATTTGACAATCATATTGTCAAGGCGCTTCTATCCAGCAAGCAAGATCGTCTCTCTTCCAGAAGATGCAAAAGCACCGGTCGGGAGCCAAGCATAAAAACCAATCAGATGCGTCGGGCACACTGCTCCGCGGACGGCCCTGCCAGGGCCGGCTGGTGATCAATCATGCCAAGGCCGCAAAAGTAGCCTGCAAAAGAAGGGAACGGAAGTATATGAACAAGACACTCGGCCTGTACCTGTTTGCCCTCATGGCGGCTGCCCCCGCCAATGCCGCAATGCTGTCGGTCTGCATCGAGGGGTCCCCGGAAGTCTTTAATCCGCAAATGACCAGCAACGGCACGACCTCATTTGTGCTCGGACAAATCTATGACGGCCTAGTTTCGGTCAAGGCAGGCTCGTCCGAGATCGAACGGGCACTCGCGGAGAGTTGGACCGTCTCCGACGACGCCAAAACCTACACGTTCACGCTGCGGCATGGCGTGAAGTGGCAGTCGAGCGACAGGTTTAAGCCAAGCCGTGAATTCAATGCGGACGACGTGATCTTTACATTTGAACGGATGATGAAGGCGGACCACCCCTATGCCAAGATCAATGGTGGCACCTACATCACGTTCAACACAAAGCTTGCGGATGCTTTGGAAGGGGTCCGTAAGGTCGACGACTACACCGTCGCTTTCACATTGAAACAACCGCTTGCCCCGTTCATCGGCATCATGGCGCACCAGTCCCTGGCCATTACCTCGGGCGAATATGCCGAGCAACTCGCCAAGGCGGGCACGCCGGAACTGATCGACCGGGAACCGATCGGTACCGGCCCATTCCAGCTGCAGGCCTATCAGCAGGACGCACTCGTAAGGCTGATGCCGTTCGCGGATACCTGGGGAGCCGCGATCAAGGATCCGGCGCGCACGCCGATGCTCGATACAGTCGTCATGGCAATCGGCGCCGATGCGTCGGTGCGGCTGCAGCGTGCCATCGCGGGTGAATGCCAGATCGCACTTTATCCGAACCTTGCCGATCGCGCGATGATCGAAGGCAGCGGAACGCTGAAGGCGGTGCAGACCCCGGTAGCCTCGACCGGCTTCATCACCTTCAATTTCAGGGACGAGAAGTTCAAGGATAAACGCGTCCGGGAAGCCCTCGCACACGCGATCAACATCGAGCCGCTCGTCGGCCAAGTCTATGACGGCATGGGAACCGTCACCGGGGCGGTCATTCCACCCTCGCTCTGGGGTTACGACAAGGATGTCGGCGCCTACAGCTACGATCCGGAACTTGCCAAAAAGCTTCTTGCCGAGGCTGGCTACAAGGACGGGTTCTCGACCGAACTGTGGGCCATCCCCGTTGCACGCCCCTACATGCCGAACGGCCGCCGTGCCGCCGAGATGATCCAGGCGGATTGGGCAAAGGTCGGCGTCAAGGCAACCGTCATCTCCTACGAATGGGGCGAATACATCACCCGTGCCCGGAATGGCGAGGCACAGGTCGGCATGTTCGGAGGCATCTATGACTTTCCGGATCCGAGCCAGATCCCGAACAACTATTTCACCTGCGACCCGGCAGGCAGGCCCAGCCCGTCCAATATCGGCGCATGGTGCGACACGAAATTTAACGGCCTGATGAGCCAGGCCGGCTCCGTGACGGACAAGGAAATGCGCATTGAGCTCTACAAACAGGCCCAGAAGGAGTTCCATGCCGAAGTTCCGGCGGTCATCCTCGGCGGTGCAGACACCATCACCGCGGTCGCGAGAAGCGTTAAGGGTTATGTCCCGGCCATCTTCGGCACCAGTCGGCTTTCCGGCGTGACCGTGGAATAATAGACGACCATCGCCCGGGGACGGTGTCGCCGGGCTTCCGACACTTTACACCAGGAATTCGAAATGCGTGTGTTGATTATCGGGGCCGGCATCCTTGGCTCCAGTGCAGCCTACCATCTGGCAGCTCAAGGTATCGAGGTCGAAATCGTCGATCAGGCTCATCAGGGCAAGGCCACCATGGCGGGTGCGGGCATCGTCTGCCCTTGGGCAACGAGGGTCGAAGAGACGGAATGGTACAAGCTCTACGAGGCGGGAACCCGTTTCTATGACGGGCTGATTAGCGGTCTGACGTCCAGGGGCGAGACCGATCTCGGGTACGGCAAGGTCGGCGCGCTCGTCGTCGCGGAAGATCGGGCGGAATTCGACGCTGCGGCGGACCGTATTGCCCGTCGCACCGCGAACGCGCCGGAAGCCGGTGAGGTTCGCCATCTCAATCCAGCCGAGGCGCGAGCCCTTTTCCCGCCCCTGCGCGAGGATCTCGATGCGATTCACATTCCGGGTGCCGCCCGCGTCGATGCGCGGCTGCTGTCTGCCGCCATGGTGCGCGCTGCCGTTTCGATGGGTGCGAAATTTCGCAACGACTATGTGACGCTGAGAACGGATGGCGATCGCGCCGGCTGCCTCGACAGCACTGGAGCGGAGATTGCAGCCGACCAGATCATCGTAACGGCCGGTGCCTGGGCCTCGCAGATTCTGCGGCCACTCGGCCTGCACCACCCCGTCGTGCCGCAGAAGGGGCAGATCGTCCACCTGCGCTTGCCAGGTGTTGCCACTGCCAAATGGCCGGTCGTGCTGCCGATGAGCAGTCACTACATGCTTGCTTTTGACGACAGCCGGGTGGTAATCGGCGCAACCCGCGAAAACAATTCCGGGTTCGACTACCGCGTCACGGCGGCGGGCGAGATGGAGGTCCTGAGCGCGGGCCTCAAGATCGCGCCGGGTCTTGCCCATGCTACGCTGATCGAAACGCGCATCGGCTTTCGTCCGGCCGGCGAAACGATGAATCCGATTCTCGGCCGCGTGCCCGGCTTCGCCAACCTGACGCTCGGCAACGGCCTGGGCGCCGGCGGCCTGACGATCGGCCCGTTTGCCGGAAGCCAGATCGCCAGGATCGCCGCCGGTCAGGCAACCGACATCCCGCTCGATCTCTACGCACCGAAGGCGAGCTGAATTAAGGCTTTTCCGATCGCTGCTCTTCTCGATCTCCGCTGCACGGCGCGGCGGAGCCCCCTCATCTCGACCACAAGGAAAATGACATGATCACCCGTCACCGCAAACACCGCATCATGCACGGCGTCGTCGAACACAACGGCGTCCTTTATGTCGGCGGCCATGCCGCCAGCGACATTTCCGTCGGCATGAAGCAGCAGACTGAACAGACCTGCGCCAAGCTCGAGGAAGTGCTGAAAGAATGTGGTTCCGACAAGCACAACATTCTCTCTGCCCGCATCTACCTTTCTGACATGTCGGGCAAGGAAGCGATGAATGAGGCATGGCTTGCCTGGCTCGACGGCGATGACCTCCCCTCCCGGGCGACGATCGGCGTCGCCGATCTGGGCGATCCCAAGCGGCTCATCGAAATCGTCCTCATCGCCGCCAAGAAGGACGCCTGAATTTTCCACGAAGGGCGGGTGTGAACCCGCCCTTGCAACCTTTCAACCCGGAGAAGGAAATGAGCGATAAGCGGAACCGGATCGATGACCGTTATGCGACATCGGAGAAATACACGACGCTGCGAGGCATCTATCACGATGCTAAGCGCCGTCTTTCCGATATCGACTGGAACTACCTGTCCTGCGGCACCGGCGACGAGGTGACGTTGAGGGAAAATATCGCGGTCTTTGACAAGGTGCGATTTGAGGTGCCGCTGTTTGCCGGCATCAGCAATCCCGATACTCGCACAAACGTGCTCGGTTTTGACCTCAGCTTCCCGGCCTTCATCGCTCCCTTCGGTGGCGGCGAGGCCGTGTTTCATCCGCAGGGCCATCTGGCGATCGGCCGAGCCGCCGCAGCCGTCGGCATTCAACAGATGGTGCCGGTTGCCGCCTCCCACTCGCTGGAGGAGATCGCGAAGGCGTCTTCGGTCGCTTCGGTCTTCCAAATGACTTTCGTCGGTGACGAGGACGGCGTGCTCGAGATGATCGAGCGCGCCAAGGCGGCGGGCTATACCTACATATGCGCCACCTATTCGCCGATCCGGCAATGGCGGGAACGAATGATGGAAGACCGGTTCTCGCTGCGCAACGAGGCCTCGCCCTCGAACTTCGGCACCGGCAAGTCGGATCCCGCAGCGCTGCAGGAACTGCTCGAGTTCACCAAGCCTCGATGGAGCTGGGCGCAGGCCGCAAACGTCATCCGGCGCTCTTCGCTTCCCTGCATCGTCAAAGGCGTTTGCAGTGTAAGGGACGCAAAAGCGTCGTTGAATGCCGGCGCGGTCGGCCTCTACGTGTCGAATTACGGCGGACGCACCATCGACCGTACGCCAACCGCGCTGGAAACCCTGCCGGCGATCCGGAAAGCCGTGGGCAAGGATGTTCCAATCATTCTCGATAGCGGCATTCGCCGCGGCAGCGACATTGCGGCCTCGATCGCAGTCGGCGCCAATGCAGTCGCCCTCGGACGGCTTGTTGCCTACGGCATGGCCGCTGATGGCGAGCACGGTGTTCGCCGGACGCTGGAATTGCTGCAGCGCGAATTCTGGACAACGCTCGGTCATCTCGGGTGTTCGTCAGTCGACGAACTTTCGACCACCGCACTTGCTCAGCAGCCGCGTAATTGGATGTTCCGAGCCTCCGATTAGTTGTTGTATTCGCCTTGATGGGATACGAACCGCCGACCATTAGTTCAGCCGCTTTTTGGATGAAATTCGTCCCCTCCGAGGAAATGCTTGCTCTGCTCCCGTCTCGATCGCAGCGATTGGCCGTAAGAACGTTTCATCGCCTCCGCTCCGTCTGATGGTGACGGTTATCGGGCAGCGGGGAAAAGAAGGCGAATAGCGCAAATCATCGCGTGAGGGGATCGGGATCAGACTGTCAGCCGCAGACACCTGCCACGCAGCAATCGGCCATCAGTGAATCCCTGAGTCTTGAGGACTAGGGCCGAGGCTGAAGCAGCGACCTTACAGCCACGAAAACGTCAATGGTCTGTCTGGTTCTTCGAGGAAAGGGTTTGAGATAGGTTGGCAGGCCACTCAGTGGCAACTGCAACCCGTAGAGCGCATAGTCCGTCTTATTTAGTGACACCACGAAATGTTGGTTCTGGTTCGGATATTGACGTGATCGTTTCGTTTCGTCCAGGTAGAGATCTGGGTTGGGCCCAAACCGCAGTGGACGAGTATGCAGCTTCCAATCAAGGCAATTCTGGTCTTCCACACGGCGGCACGCACCGGCAGTATTTCGCGCGCCGCTGCAGAGCTGAGTGTTACGCCATCCGCCGTCAGCCAGCAGATCCAGGTCCTTGAAGTTCAGCTCGGGGTCAGTCTTCTGGCGAAGGCAGGCCGCGGCATTGCGCTGACGGAGGCCGGCGAACGCTATTTCTCTATGATCGCGGACCAGATCGAGCATATTGAGGAGGCCACTGGCACGATCCGCGGCTTTCGCTCGGTTGAGACCCTGACCATCCGTGCCACGCCGACGCTTTCCAACAAATGGCTGCTGCCGCGGCTGGGTGATTTTCTCGACCGTCATCCCGATATGGAAATTCGTCTGGACGGCACGAATGAACCGACCGACTTCAACCAGGAACTGGTCGATCTAGAGTTACGCCATGGGGACGGCCGCTGGCCGGGTCTCTTTGTTGAGGGGATCGCCGAAGAACAGTTTTACCCCGTCTGCTCTCCTGACTATGCGGAAGCCGGCAGCCAAGCGCCAGAAGATCTGCTGAAGCGGCGCCTTATCCATTCAGCCAAATCGCAGGCGCAGTGGACGACCTGGTTTCCGCTGGCCGGGATCACGCCGCAAGAACGCTGGCGCAGGGTGCTTTTCGATCGCAGCCATATGGCGATCGATGCTGCCGTGCGCGGCATGGGGATCGCGCTCGAAAGCACGCTGATGATGGGAGAGGAATTGAAAAGCGGACGGCTTGTCTGCCCGGTCGCCTCACCCCCGGTGGTCCGGATCGTGACGCAATGGATCGTCTGCCCCCGCGATCATCTGCGCCAGAAGAAGGTGCGACTGTTTCTCGACTGGCTGCGGGCCGAGCGGGAAACGTGGCAATTGGCGCACCCGCTCGGTGCCATGACAGGCTGAGCTTTCCGTTTGCTCAGTAGAGACCCAGAAGCCGGATCGGCGTCAAGGTCAGCTGCGGGAAGAGCACGAGCGCAAGAATAGCGGCCACGAGGATCGACATCGGCGCGAGCGAGCCCTTAATGACGTCTTCGATCGACATCTTCGCAACCTGTGCCACGGCGAAGAGACATACACCCACCGGCGGCGTGACCAGACCCAACGTCAGCGTAACGACCATGACGATCAAGAAATGGATGGGATCGACACCAATCGAAACCGCCGGGGGTAGAAGCACAGGTATCAGGATGAACATCGCGGCGATGGCATCCATGAACATGCCAACCACGATCAGGAACAGGAAGATCAACACCAGCGCCATGGTTGGTCCCGTGCTGATCGCATTTAGGAACATCGCGACCTGCGCCGGCAGGCCGTCATAAGTGAACACCCAGGCCGCAAGCTTGGCGGTCGCTGCGATGAATAGGATCGTGCCGGATGTGCGCGCGGTTTCGACGAAGAGCCCCGGCAGGTCACGTACCGAAATCGTCCGGTACAGCACAACCGACAGGAACAGCGTGTACAGGACGGCGATGCCGGCTGCTTCCGTGGGCGTGAAATAGCCGCCGACGATGCCGGCCATCAGGATGACCGGGGTCAGCATGGGGAGGATCGCCGCAATGCCGGTCGTCAAGACTAGGCGCAGGTTGAAGGGCGTCGGCGGATTGTAACCGTGGCGCACGGCGTAGATGTGGTTGAACACCATCAGCATAAACGCGATGAACAGGCCCGGGATCAAGCCGGCAACCAGCAAGGTTCCGATCGAGGCATTGGCAATCGAGCCTGCGATCACGATCAGGATCGAGGGTGGGATGATTGATGAAAGCGTCGAACTGCACAGCGTCATGCCGACCGCATAACCCTTGGGGAAACCGTGGCGCTCCATGGCCTTGATCTCGATCGCGCCGATCGAGGCGATGTCTGCGACAGACGAACCGGAGACGCCGCCGAAGATAACGGAGGATGCGACATTGACATGACCGAGCCCGCCCGGAAGCCAGCCGACAATGGCTTCGGCGAAGTCGAACAGCTTTTCGGCGACGCGACCGCGCTCCATCAGCACGCCGACAAGGATGAACAGTGGCACGGCGACCAGCAGGAACGAGTTCATGGCGGAGAACATGCTCTGCGCCAAAAGATCGATCGGCGTCGAGGTGAACAGCAGGATAGCAGCAACGCTGGCAAGCCCAAGCGCGACGGCCAGAGGAACGCCGAAAGCACTCATGACTAGGAAGAGGGCTAGAAGAACGAGGCTCATGGCTGCTTCTCCGAATTCGGTGTCGCGCTTTGCGCGAGGAGGAGTTCAGGCATGCCTTGCGAGAACTCCGGAAGCTCGATCAGGTCGCGACGGGTTCTAAGCGATTCCACGATGGCAAGAACGCCGAGGATAGAACTGAGCGGCATGATCGTGCCGATCAGCCACATCGGAACGGCAAGCGTCGCCGCCGTCTCATTCATCATCAGCTGCTGTTGCACAAGGCGATACCCGGTCCATCCGGTCAGGATGAAGAAGATCACCGAGCTCACCACGTAGATCGGCAAAGACAGTCGACGGATGAAACGCGGCATCAACGCGATGAGGACGGTGACGCGTGCAGTTTCGACCGTTCTGAAACCGGCCGCGAGACCGAGGAAGATCATCCACACGAACAGGTAGCGGGTGGCTTCTTCGGTCCACGAAACAGGGTAACCGAGAATGCGGCTGGACACCTGAAGCAGGACGACCAGCAAAACGCCGAAGACGGCAATACCGGCTGCAAAATCGGTCGTGACCTTGAGGGCCCTGCCGAACACAGAGGGGCTTTTGGACATGGCATGTTCTCCTGTCCGGATCGACCTTGCGGCCGATCCGGTGGGGGCGTGCGGATCAGTTCTTGCCGACGGCAGCAACGGTCTTGTCGAAGAATGCCTGGTCCTTCACCAGACCGGCAAACACCGGGAACAGCCCCTTGGAGACTGCGACAAATGCCTTTTGCTGTTCCGGCGTCAGTCGGTTGACCTGCATGCCGCGCGTCTGCAGCTCGGCAATCGTGCTTTCAGCGGTTGCCGCGTCGTTTGCAACCTTCCAGGCTTCCGCCTCCTTACCGGCTTCCTCGATCGCCTTCTTGTGCGCAGCGCTCAGGCCTTCGAACTTGGCCGGGTTGATGCCAAGCACCCAGCCGTCAGCCATATGGTTGGTGATCGACGCATATTTCTGCACTTCGAAGAACTTGGCGCTGAGCGGGACATTAATCGGGTTTTCCTGGCCGTCAACGACCTTCAGCTGCAGGGCGTTATAGACCTCGGCAAATGCCATCGGGGTTGGGGCGGCGCCCATTTTCTTGAAGAATTCGACCCAGAGCGGGTTGTTGGGAACGCGGAACTTCAGGCCGACCAGATCTTCCGGCTTTTCGATCGGACGCTTAGAGTTGGTCATCTGGCGGAAAGGCCGCGGCCAGAGATTGATGCCCTTGATGCCGATCTTGCCAAGGTCGGTTATGAGTTCCTGCCCCTGTTCGCCCGAGAGATAGGTGCGCAGCTGCGCCTCGTCATCAAACAGGTAGGGAATGGAGATGGCGGAGAACTTCGGATTGAAGTTTGCATAGAGCGATGTTGCCAGCACCAGCATGTCGAGCGACCCGCCGGAAAGCTGCTTGATGGCAGCAGAAGGATCGCCGCCATAAAGGGTCCCATTCGGGAACACCTTGATGGTCAGTTCGCCATTTGTCTTGGCCGAAACCAGTTCGGCGAATTTGTTGGCGGCAACGGTAATTTCGGATGTATCCGGATCGGGCGTTGACAAGGTCAGCGTCGCGGCCTGCGCGAACGATGCGGTGAGCATGGTGGCTGCAGCCAGCAGGCTGCGAAGTGTGAAGTGTTTCATTTTCATTCCTCCCATTTGATAGTCACGACGATAGATCAGGCGGAGCTGCCTCCACCCGCATTCATGCGTTGCAGTTCGAGAATGACGCCGCTGTGGTCGAGTTCTCCGCCACCATGATCCACCATGGCCTTGAAAAGCCGGTCAACCTCCTCGCTGACCGGAAGCGTCAATCCACGGCTTCGAGCAAATCCCAATGCCGTCGATGTATCCTTCACCTGATATTTCGCCGGACCGCCAGGCGTGAAATTGCCCTCTACCATGCGTAACCCATGCTGGCGAAAGACGGTTGAATCGGCGAACCCGCCGAGCAATGCCTCGCGAACACGGGCCGGGTCCGCGCCGCCGCTCCGTGCCAATGTCAGGGCCTCGGCAACCGCACAGATCGTCGAGGCGACGATCAGCTGGTTGGCGAGTTTCGTCAGAGCGCCGCTTCCTGACGGGCCCACATGCGTGACGCGGCCAAGGCAGGAAAACAGCGGGCGAAGGCGATCAACGATGGCTTCATCTCCACCCGCCATGATCGCAAGCGTTCCATCCCTGGCGCCCTTCTCCCCGCCCGAAACCGGAGCGTCGAGACAGGCGATACCACGATCACCACAAGCCTTTGCCAAGACAATCGCCGTTTCGACCGGGATCGAGCTCATCACAGCTAAGATCGATCCGGGCCGCATCGCCGCGATGACACCGTCATCGATCAGCACCGTTTCGCAGACCGGGCCGGAGCTCAGCATGCAGATCACCACATCGGCGCCCGCCACCGCATCGACCGCGCCGTTGGCAGGCACAACGCCCCGAGCGTGCAGCGCCGATGCCTTGTCCGATGTCCGGTTCCAGGCCGTGACCGTGTAACCGGCCTCCGCCAGGCGGCCAGCCATGGGTGCGCCCATGATGCCGGTGCCGATGACCGCGATCGTGGTGGTGTTCATCTGTCCATCCTCCCCACTCACAGATATTGCCGTGTCGAGAAGCGCACCGGGCGCTCTTCGACGATCAGCGGCGGGAAAGCATCCCGGAAACGCGCCAGATGGGGCGTCTCCAGATGGGCATCGAAATCCAAGCGGCTGTCATAGACTTCGTAGAAGACAACCGTGTCGTCCGAGCCTTCCGGGCAGATGACGTCGAACTGCCGGCAGCCCGGTTCGTCGGCCACGGAATGTTTGGCGTCGTCCTGCGCCGCCTCCAGGAAAGCCGGCAGATTGCCCGGCTTGACCTGGAAGTCCGCAATCACGACGAAAGCTTGGCGGCTCATCGGACTGTCCACGCTCACTCCGCAGCGATCTTGACCGGGCGGAAGCGATCTTCCATTTCCCGGCGCAGCTTCACCACATCGAGATCATTGACGATTTCGACATCGTCAAAGGAGACGATCTGGTCTTTCTTGATCGGCCGCTTGAGCTTGACGTTGTGTGCAAGACCAATTGGCAGCGCCTTGAGATCAAGGCTTCGGTTTGCCGGGATGGCATTGGCCCAGACGGCGTAGCCGCCCTCGCCATCCAGCATTTCGCCAGGCTGCATGTCCTTCTTGGCAGTCGCCACGGCATCGCCGCGGAACTCCTTGGAGCAGCCGGTCGGCTCGTTGCGCAGCACTGCTGACAGTACGCTGATCGAAGTCTCGAGGCCGATAATATGGAACGGACGCCACATCGAGGCATACCAGCCAGACGGATCTGTCAGCAGTCCGTATTGCTTGAAGCAGGCGCGGGCATATTCATTATGCGCCTTGAACGTGACGAAGACGCCGTAGCGGATGTTGTTGAAGACTTCGCGGCCATCCGGCTCCTGGCTGGCCGCGATATCGACCAGGCCCGAGCGCGCCATGCGGCCGCCATCGGAGACCGGGCGGAACACGCGCGCCAGGTCGTGCAAACCCGCCGGAGGGAAAGCCAGGCCGTCATCCGGGCAATCGAGCCCAGTTCCGTTGGCAACGGCTGCCATTTCGATCGCCGCCTTGGTGCCGTCAGTAAACGAATTGTAGAGTTTCGGATTGAGGTTGTCGGCGGCCACCTGTTCTTCGGTCCAGCCGAACAGTCCCCAGACCGTATCCGGTGTCGAATAGCGATAGCGCGGCTCGAAATTCATGCCCTTTCCGGCAGAAGTGATCTCAAAGCCGGTCGCACGCGCCCAGTCGACAAGTTCGCAGATCAGCGCTGGCTGGTCGCCATAGGCCATCGAATAGATCAGGCCCTTGGCACGAGCCTTTTCCGCCAGGATCGGTCCGACCATGACGTCGGCTTCGACGTTTACCATGACCACGTGTTTGTTGCTCTCGATAGCACCCAGCGCATGACGGGTTCCGGCAATCGGATGGCCCGTCGCCTCGATAACGCATTCGATCTCGCCGCAGTCGAACATCGCCTGGACATCATCGGTGACAAATGTCGTGCCGTTCTTGATGGCATCCCCGCAGCTGGTAGCGGCATAGCGCTCTTTCTGCCAGCCGACACGGCTCATCGATTCCTTTGCCTTGCCGACATCGAGATCAACGACGGCAACGAGGTGAAGGCCCAGGATCTTCTGGGCCTGTGCCATGACCATAGAGCCAAACTTGCCGGCCCCGATCAGGCCGACCCTGACAGGACGTCCATCGGCGGCACGAAGCGAAAGCAGTGAGTAGAGATTCATTTCAAAATCCTCGGCTGGGGAATACTGTTCTGGAGAGCCCGGCCGGAGCGATCATCAGTCACACGCACTTCTCGGATGTCAGGGACAGATGTGCCTCCGCGAATACGGTTGCGCCGATGATAGTGTCTCCTCCCGAGGAACGCGGCACTGTAGCCTGCGCCTCCTAGCCGCCTCCCACAACGGCTATCAGGAGAGTGTAGGGTGGATAAGCAATTAGCTCAATTTAGAATTATCTGCCGAATCATTAGAAATCCTAAATGATGTGGCCGGTTCGAGCGAATAATGCTCGGGCTACTAAGCGGTTGGAACGAGAACTTTTGCGACCTAAGTTTGATATGTTCCCTGAAGCTTCAGCTGTTTGCAGAAGCTTCGTATAATGTTCAGCGGCTACGATTTCTTTCGACGCATGCCTTTAAAGGGATCCAACCAGCGACCCGCTGAAATTCGAAGGCGTCGGGAGGATAATTCAGGCGGGATGACAGCCACCCACGTTACGGTCGCCGTCAGTCCTTAGCGGCTAGATGATACCAAACGCTTTTCGATCGCCATTCCAGTTCGTCGTCTTGAGGAACTGCTCCCAACTCAGGCTCGCTGGGTTGATCCGTCGGCTCCATCCCAAATCCCGGTCTTTGCGGAAATAACCTTGCTCTACCGCATATTCCGCCATACCGATGATCTCGCGGACGAGCTCCTCGTTCTTCGCAAACTCGGGAAAGTGGTTGATCAGTTCCTTGGAGCTATAGGCGGAGGCGTAGACGGCGTTCCGTCCGGTGACGCGGGTGAACGTCTCGATCATCTCGGCCGGAGAGAGGACGTCGCCGATGACCGGGAGAGTATGACCAGCATAGGCGTCCGGGTGATCGAAGATCTCCAAGACCGCGGGTCCAGTCGCTGTCAGCGGATCGACAAACGGAGCTTGAAAATGTTGGGGCAGGTAGACCGGAAAAACCAGCGCGTCGCCGTCCTTGCGCGGAACATAGTATTCGAGCAGGTTAGTGTAGAAGAATGCGAGCTGAATGAACGAGCTTCGGATCGGAAGCTCGCGCATGTATGCCTCTACCCTCGCTTTGTCCGTGAAGTGCGGCGCGAAACCCGTTCCAGCTGTAATGCTGTCGACGTTTTCCAGCGAACTGAAGACGATGTGGCCGACGCCGGCTTGAACACAGGCGTCCGCAAGCTCCTTCCCGATGTCGAACTCGTAGTCCGCCGGCGGGACGACACCTGGGGTCATCAGGAAGGCCATCTGCGCGCCCTGGAATGCCTTGACGAGATCCTCCTTCCCGTGGTTGAGCGCGAGAGGCACTTCGACAAGCTCTGCCCCCTGTCCCGCCAACCGAGTTGCCTCGGCGGAACCGGTACGACTCGTAAGGGCACGCACTCGGTACCGCCCGCTTCCCAATAAGGAATGGGCGACGCTGCGGCCCTGCTTGCTAAGGCTGCCAGCCACGACGACCAGGGGTTTGCGTTCGAACGACATGTGGATCTCCATCACCTGTTGGAGCTTCTCTGATGCTCCTTGAGGGATGGTCATCGCAGACTGTAACGTATCTGAGAAATCGATTCCTTTCTGTGCTACCATCCAACGGATGGATACATCTCGAATAGATCTCAATCTTCTCGTCAGCCTGGAAGTTCTTCTCGCGGAGCGGAACGTCACGAAGGCGGCCTCTCGGCTTGGCCTGAGCCAGCCAGCCCTCAGCGCCCAGTTGAACCGTCTCCGCGACCTGTTCGAGGACCCGCTGCTCGTTCCTGCCCACCGAGGCATGATACCGACGGCGAAGGCGCTCGATCTTCTGGAACCGCTGCGGGCATCGCTGGACCAGTTTCGCAACATGCTCCAAAGTCATGACAGGTTCGCCCCGGAGACCGCAGAGCTGAAGGTGGCCGTCGCCTGCACGGATTATGTCGAAGCCACGGTGGCAGTCCCGCTGATGCTGGCTTTGCGCAAGCAAGCTCCCAAGATACGGGTCGCGGTTCATCGCCTGAACCCGCCGACATTACCTCGGCAACTAGCAGAGGGAGATGTCGATTTCGCCATCGCCACTCCTGATCCAGATCATCAGGACCTTCGCACCCGCCACCTGTTCAAGGAGAACTATGTTCTTATTGGGCGGAAAGGGCATCCGCGGATCAAGGACGCGGCAACGGTGGAAGGTTTCGCCGGCCTCGAACAGGTGATCGTCTCCCCTTCCGGCGGAAGCTTCTATACGCCGGTCGATGCCTTACTGGCGGCAAAGGGCTGCCAGAGAAGGGTGGCTGCCTCGGCCGCCTCCTTCCTGGTCGTTCCTGTAATGGTTGCCTCCAGTGACCTCGTCGCCCTGGTACCGCGGCGGCTACTGGGGACCACCGGGCCTTTACTCGATGTTATGGAAGTTCCGTGGCTGTCGGAAAGTTTCGGGGTGGCGCTGATATGGCATGAGCGCAGCCACGGACATCAAGGCCAACGCTGGGTACGTGAACTTATTCAGCATCTGACAGCAAGCTAGGAAGAGTACGCAGGCTGGGCAGCTTCGGTTCATCATCTTGGGATTTTCTAGCGCAAACCGGACCGCTGCAGAGGCTTGATACATCGGGAGCGGCGGCTGAGTCTCCTAAACTTCCAGGTCTTGAAGGGATCTGAGCCAGCGACCCCTTCCACGACTTTCTAGAAATTTCAATAAGTTAGGCTTTGCAAGCGACGTTGTCCGGCACTGTTGTATCTGCAATCGCCGCTTAGATTTTTAAAGCTGAACATTGCCGGCAAACGACAGAATTCTGCAAAAGATTCAATTATTTAAGCCAATATTATTTTCGTTCTGGAAGCCTTGAGAAATCCATCCAGCGGACGCCTCTTTACCCTGATATCAAACCGAGCCCGGCCGACTGATCCATCACCGTTGATGAATCTCTCTCTAGCATGATACATCTCTCAAGATTGTTAGACATGCATTGGCGTCGCGCAACGCGAGCCGCTAGGAGCTGTGTGCCCTTTGACTTTCTGGCATTCAATGGTTTGGCGCACAGATGGCATTCGCGTGATCTCCCCGGTCAAATGGAGACGCTTCGATGGCATAGTCGGCGCTCTCTGGGAGGCGGAAAGCCAAGCAGGCGCCAGCGGCTATTACCTTGCAGCCGACCCGCGCATCATGGTCTTCTTCGATGACGTATCATCGCGGGTCCGCATCTCGAACCAGAGTGGCGACTTCGAGCGAAATCACCGGCCCTTGACCCGGGCAATCTACATTCCGGCGGGCGTGCCGATGTGGACGACGAGCACGTCACTTCATCGCTTCTCGCATCTCAACCTGCATATTCATAAAGACCGTCTGCTGCGCTTCCTGTCGCCATCGGTCGGGCAGGCTGCCGCATTGTCAGCGCTGAAACAGCCTGCGGAATTACAGGATGCGCCGGGTCTGCAGGTGCTTGCCGGTCTGCTCGCCGAAGAACTGGACAATCTCTCTCGTCATGAGGTCTATGCGGAAAGCTTGGTCGGCAGCATCGTCACCGGACTGCTCGAGATCTCCGAACAATTTGCTGGCAAAGCCGACGGCCGTCTGACCCAAGCGCAGATGAACAAGCTTGCCGCCCGCCTCGACGGGCTTGGTGACTGCCGGATGACCGTCGCTGAAATGGCGGCCACCGTCGGCCTGTCGGAAAGCTGGTTTGCCAACGTCTTCAAGCAGACGACAGGCAAGACCCCTCTCCAGTGGCAGCTCGCCCGGCGGATCGATCTTGCCAAGAAACTGCTGCTGGACAATGACTTGAGAGTTGCAGGTATTGCAGCGCAGCTCGGTTTCTCCGACCAGGCGCATTTCACTAAGGCATTCCGACAGGTCGCCGGCGAGACCCCCGCCGCCTGGCGGCGGATGCTGCAGGTACGCTAGCCACGATGTGATCCCAAAGAAAAAGCCCACCCGCTTTAAGGCGCGTGGGCTTTATCGTTTCGAGTTCCGCGTTACCAGGTCTGACGCAGCGTCGCCATGACGGTACGGCCTGGATTGTAATAGACGCCGCCGCTGTCCTGGCTTGCAATGTGCTTTTCATCGAACACGTTGCTCATGTTGAGCTGGAACGTCGTATTCTTCTGGATCTTGTAGGTGAAGGAGGCATCGAACACGAAGGCGCTTTCCGAAGATCCGCTATTGGCAAGATCGAGGAAGTAGGAGTCCATGTATCGGCCGCCGACGCCGAACGTCATGTCGCCGCGGGCGCCCTCGCCGTCCAGCGTGTAGGTCGTCCACACAGATGCCAGGTGCTTGGGTACACGCATCAGACGATTGCCGTCATTGACGCCACCGGGCTCGTCGATCTTAGATTCGATATAGCTATAGGCTGCGATCACGTCGATGCTCTCGGTCACTTCTGCCTTGGCTTCAAGTTCGAAA
Source organism: Neorhizobium sp. IRS_2294 (assembly GCF_050500145.1). Taxonomy (NCBI): domain Bacteria; kingdom Pseudomonadati; phylum Pseudomonadota; class Alphaproteobacteria; order Hyphomicrobiales; family Rhizobiaceae; genus Neorhizobium; species Neorhizobium sp. IRS_2294. The sequence goes on along the minus strand of NZ_CP191440.1, from coordinate 1,078,751 downwards.
CCACGGTGGCGGACCTTTTCGACTGTCGACGGCAGATAGGTGACGCTGTCGTAGACGGTGATATTGCTCTTCGTCAGGTCATAGACGGACGCCGTGAACAGTGCGGGGAAGGCTTCCGGACGGTACTTGATGCCAACCTCATACTGGCGTCCAGTCGTGGGCTCGGTCCCGATGCCGGGAGGTGCAGCAGACTCGGCGTAGCTTGCGAATGCTGCGACTTCCTCGGTGATCTTGTAGCTTACGCCGAACCGCTTTGTGAACTTGCTCTGCGTATCGGAATCCGACGCGCTTGAGAAAAGGTCGTCCTGGCTCAGATCGAACCAATCGTTGCGCACGCCGATGCTGGTGGTGAGCTTGTCCCAGAAGGTCAGATCCTGCTGCAGGTACAGGCCCGTCGTCTTCTGGTCGTTTGCGGTACCGTAGGTTGGGACAGTCGAAACCGGTCCCCCGATATAGACCGGATCTGTGGTGCTGATCGGCGGTGCACTCGTATCGTAAAGGCCGTAATTGTCCGACTTGAAGTTGTTGTAATCGATGCCGACAAGCGTCCGGCTCTCGACATCGTCGAAATCCTTTTCGAACATCAGGTGCGCATCGACAACGAATTGCTCGGTAGAGGTATCACTTCCAAAGAAGTAGCGATCCGCAAGGTTAGAGCCGTCGGTACGCGTATTGGACAGATAGGCGCTTCCGAACGCGATATCCGAATTGCTGTAGCGCGCTTTCGAACCGAAGCTCAGTCCGTTGTCGAAGTCGTGGTCGAACATCAGGCTGTAGGAATTGCGGTTGGTGGTCAGGAAGTAATAGTCCGGCTCACCGAAGAACTTGTCGCGATCAAAGTCCGACCCGATCGGCTGACCGCCGCTGCCCGGAATGCCGTCCTTGTCGAGATGATCGAAAACGAAGGACAGGCTGGTAAGATCGGTCGGGCGCCATGTGAGGCCGCCCATGAGGAACTTCTCGTTGTCCTTGGAATAATCGTATTCCGCATCAGCATTCTGGAACTTGCCGGTGAGACGGTAGGACAGCGTATCGTCTTCGGTCAGATTGTCGCCGAAGTCGAAGCCACCTTCCTTGTGGCTGAATGAGCCGCCGGTGGCATAGACCTCTCCGAAGCGTTCGGTCTTCGGCAGCTTCGTCACGTAATTGATTGCGCCGCCCGGTTCGGCCGCGCCGAATCCCGAAGAACTCGTGCCCTTCAGAACCTCGATGCGCTCATAGGCATAGGGTTCTTCCTTGACGCCGCCGAATGTGCGGCCGATCGCCAGCCCGTCGCGATAGGTGTAAGGCGTGAAACCACGAATATCGATATAGTCGTAACGATCGTCACCACCGTAATAGTCGGTCACCACACCAGCCGTATACTGCACCACCTTCTCGACGCTGTCGGCGCCACGCTGCTCGATCTCCTTCGACGTGATGACGGAGATGGATGCCGGCGCAACGAGAATATCGGTCGGCATTCTGCCGACTGCGGTGGTCTCCGTCGCGACGATCGATAGGGAATCGTTGCTCGTATCGAGCGTCGTGCCGCTTCCGCTGATCACGATCGGCGCCAAGGTCGTATTGGACATCGAGCTGCCGGCTTCCTGCGCCGCCAACATGGTCGGCGACAGCGAGACAAGCGCCGTACAAGCGAGAAGGACAGCTTTCGAGGTGGTAATCCGGTACGCGCGGCGGCCTGCTAAATCCATATCCATAGTGCGAATTCCAAGGTTGGCGTGATCTTTTAGGGGGAAAGGCCGCAAAGTCATTACCCGCCCAAGCACTTGAAATGCCTTAGCCGCAGCAAATTGTCTTACCAGAAATGTCCCCTGCAACGCTGATAACTTGAGAATCGTTGTCCGGTATTGTATAGTTTCCATAAATTGTAAAAAACCACGGAAATTGCAGGCCAAGATCTGCGCATCTGTCGGCTTCTCGTTGACGCCGTCTCGTGAACCTGAAAATAAACGTCAACTTTTAAAGCGAGGCAGAGGTTAACCCGATGATGCGGTCTTTTCTCCTTGCCGTGCGATTTGCGGCAGTATGTCTTTTCTCTGCGCTTCCGGGCGTGGCGGCCGCAGCCGACGGTCAGGCCTATCCGATCGTCCTTAAGAACGCGCTCGGAACCGCTGATATCACGAAGAAACCCGTGCGCGTCGCAACCGTCGCCTGGGCCAATCACGAAGTGCCGCTTGCGCTTGGTATCGTTCCTGTCGGCTTTGCCCGCGCAAATTTCGGCGATGATGACGGTGATGGCGTACTGCCCTGGGTGGCGGAGCGACTGAAGGAACTTGGTGCCGAGACGCCTGTGCTGTTCGACGAGGGAGACGGCATCGATTTCGAGGCGGTCTCCGCAACCCGGCCCGATGTGATACTTGCCGCCTATTCCGGCCTCAGCCAGGCAGACTACGACACGCTGAGCCAGATCGCCCCAGTCGTTGCCTTTCCAGACGGGCCCTGGTCGACAGACTGGCGGGAGATGATCCGTCTCAACAGCGCCGGCATGGGCATGTCGGACGAAGGCGAGGCCCTGATCACCAGGATCGAGGGACAGATTGCGGAGACGGTCGCCGGTCATCCGGAAATCAAGGGGAAGTCGGCGATGTTCATCACCCATCTCGACCCGACCGACCTCAGCACGGTCAACTTTTACACATCCCACGATACCCGCGTGAAGTTCTTTGCCGATCTCGGCCTGACCTCGCCGAAAAACGTGGTGGAGGCCTCGCACTCGGGCAAGTTCTCCGGATCCGTCAGTGCCGAGCGGATCGATGCCTTCGACGACGTGGATATCGTCGTCACCTATGGAGGCGAGAAGCTTTCCGATGCGTTGAAAACCAATCCGCTGACCTCGCGCATGCCGGCAGTGGCGAAGGGCGGCCTCGTCATGCTCAGCCGCAATCCGCTGGGCACGTCCGCAAACCCGACGCCACTTTCGATCTCATGGCTGCTCAAGGACTACGTGGCGCTGTTGTCCAAGGCCGCGGGCACGACCGCTCCGAAGTGATGATGACGGCTCGCCGCACCGACGCGAAACACCGCATATCGGCCATCGCGAAATCGAACCGCAACCGCGCCTTGTGGCTTGCCGGTGTCGTGGCGCTGCTCGCCGCACTCTGTGCGTTGTCGGTTACGGTTGGCACACGCGATGTGAGCTGGAGCGATATCACTGCTGCTCTCGCTGGCCGAACGGACAACCTTGGCCAGGCCGCCGTCGCCTTGCGTATCCCGCGCACGCTTCTTGGTCTCTTTGCCGGTTCGGCACTTGGTCTTGCCGGCGCCGTGATGCAGGGCGTCACCCGCAATCCGCTTGCCGATCCCGGTATCCTCGGAGTCAACATGGGTGCGTCGCTCGCCGTGGTGATCGGCATTGTCGGGTTTCAGATCGAGACAGCGGGAGCGTATATCTGGTGGGCGATCGCAGGAGCGGCGCTCGCTGCCGTGTTCGTCTATACGATCGGCTCGCTCGGGCGTGGCGGCGCGACGCCGTTGAAGCTGGCGCTGGCGGGGGCCGCGACTTCAGTCGCCTTTACTTCCCTCGTCATTGCCATGGTTCTGCCACGCGCCGATATAGCCGGCGGCATACGCTCCTGGCAGATCGGCGGCATTGGCGGTGCGACATTTGAGAGGATCTGGCCGGTCCTGCCGTTTCTCGCCGTCGGTTTTGCGATCAGCCTTGTTTCGGCCCGCAAGCTGAACCTGCTGGCACTGGGTGACGAGCTTGCCGCGGGTCTGGGCGAACGCGTTGCCTTTGCCCGCGCCTGCGCCTCGATCGGCGCGATCCTTCTTTGTGGCGCGACGACCGCGGTTTGCGGTCCGATCGGGTTCCTCGGACTTGTGGTACCGCATGTCTGCCGGCTGCTGGTCGAGATAGACCACCGCTGGCTTCTGCCGTTTTCGGCGCTCGGCGGCGCCTGTCTACTGATCGCCGCCGATATTGCGGGCCGCATAGCCGCCCGGCCGGCGGAGATCGATGTGGGTATCCTGACTGCGCTGATCGGAGCGCCGGTCTTCATCTGGATCGTACGCCGCCAGCGCGTGCGAGAACTCTGACGATGGTTTCCACCTCGCTGCAGACACTGATTGCCAATCGCCGACGCCGACAGCGCCGCTACCGAAGCGTGGTTTCCATTCTGGCGCTGCTGGTCGTGGCGCTGTTTGCGCTCAGCCTCGCCATCGGTCAGACCGTGACGCCACCACTCGAGGTGATCCGTGTCCTGCTCGGCGAACAGATCGGAGGCGCATCCTTTACCGTCGGACAGCTGAGGCTGCCGCGTGCTGTGATGTCGGTTCTTGCCGGATTGAGCTTCGGTCTTGGCGGCGTCACCTTCCAGCTGATGTTGCGCAATCCGTTGGCAAGCCCGGACATCATCGGGATAACCTCAGGCGCAAGTGCTGCGGCGGTGTTTGCCATCATCGTCCTGTCGCTGAACGGTCCGTTCGTTTCAATCATCGCAGTCGTCGCGGGGCTCGGCGTTTCCATGCTCGTCTACGGCCTCTCCTTCCGCAACGGAGTGGCCGGAACACGGCTTATCCTGGTCGGCATCGGCATCTCGGCCATGCTGGAAAGCATCATCGCCTATATCCTCTCCAGCGCACCGGCCTGGAACCTGCAGGAGGCGATGCGCTGGCTGACCGGCAGCGTTAACGGTGCCCAACTCGGCCAGGCAATCCCGCTTCTCGCTTCGCTTGCCGTGTTCGGCGGCCTTCTGCTCAGCCGCAGCCGCGATCTGGAAGCGCTGCGCCTCGGAGACGATATGGCATCCGCCCTCGGCGTAGGAGTGGCGCGGACCCGCATGCTGATCATGGTTGCTGCCGTCGGCATGATCGCCTCGGCGACCGCCGTATCGGGGCCGATCGCGTTCGTCGCCTTCCTGTCTGGGCCAATCGCCGCGCGTATCGTCGGCAGTAGCAGTTCGCCGCTAGTTCCGGCAGCTCTGATCGGGGCGGTGCTGGTGCTGGCTGGCGATTTCGCCGGTCAGTTCCTGCTGCCAAGCCGTTATCCGGTCGGTGTCGTGACCGGAGCGCTGGGCGCACCCTACCTCATCTACCTGATCGTACGCGTCAACCGTACCGGAAGCGCCCTATGAACAGTGCAATGCCAGAACACACGCTCGAAGCCCACGGGCTGTCGACCGGTTACGGCACCAGCAACATCCTGCATGACCTCGACCTGACGGTCCCGCCGGGCAGGATCACGGCCATCGTCGGCGCCAATGCCTGCGGCAAGTCCACGCTGCTGAGAGCCATGTCGCGGCTTCTGGCCCCGCGGGAAGGTCAGGCTCTGCTCGACGGCAAGTCGATCCACCGCATGTCGGCCAGGCTGCTTGCCCGGACCATGGGCCTCCTCCCCCAGTCGCCGATCGCACCTGAGGGCATCGCGGTTGCCGATCTAGTTAGCCGCGGCCGACATCCGCACCAGAACCTGTTTTCCCGTTGGACGCGTAAGGATGACGAAGCCGTCGATGCGGCATTGACCGCCACACGCACGACCGAACTTGCCGAAAGACCCGTGGACGAGCTTTCCGGCGGTCAACGCCAACGCGTCTGGATCGCCATGGCGCTGGCACAGGAGACCGACATCCTGTTGCTGGACGAGCCCACGACCTTTCTCGACATCAGCCACCAGATCGACGTTCTCGACCTTCTGACCGATCTCAACCGCGAGCGTGGCACGACTGTTGTCATGGTCCTGCACGACTTAAACCTTGCCGCTCGCTACGCCGACCATCTGGTCGCCATCGCCAAGGGTCGGGTCCATGTCTCCGGCTCCCCCGAAGAGGTCCTGACGCAACAGAACATCCGCGCCGTATTCGGGCTCGAAAGCCAGATCATCACCGACCCGGTCTCCGGCCGTCCCATGATGCTGCCGATCGGCCGGTATCGCGTTTTGGGGTGTTGAACGGCAAGGTCATATAGCTCCTTGATGGGACCAGAACCTACGACCCGGTCATTAGAGATTAAATCACTAAGATTCCTTAGGCAGTTCATCAGCTCATTAGTAGAGGAACGCTGTGTCAGCCTGCCGAGGGATTACAAGTTGGCGGGTCGATGAGCCCACGCCCTCCGCAATGACGACCAGATCGTACTGTTCGATCTTTCCGCTTGCGAAGGTAACCGAGACGGCATCTGCTACCTCCTCGCTGTCGATCGGGTCAAAGGGCGCAAGGTCGGCTTACAGGAACCACGCTTCGGCCGCTGTCAGCAGTTTCTTCTCGTCTCTCATTCCTTCCTGGAACAAGCGGAAAAGCAGCATCGCGAGCTCGTCGGGATGCGTGTCGTGTATCGGCACTGCCTGCGCAAATACTCTTTCGAGCAGAGCCAAGTCTTCAGGCCGGAGAAGAACATCAGATGGAATTCTACCGCGCATAACGTAAGCTATTGTGAGGTTTGTCGATTGGCAAGTGTTCGTGGAAGTATGATAGCGCTACAACTTCGTCGTCGGCTCGTTCTCGCCAGACTGACCAGGCTGCCACTGTTCACAGAAACACGACCCAGACTTTGTTGCGGCGCAACAGGGTGGATCTTGCCACACTGGCGCTGAGCGGCAGCGAACGCACCGCCCAGCGAGATCATGCTTCGCTCGGCTCCCTTGGTGCAGGCGGTTGGGAATGACGAGGCGACATTCTGGTTATATGCCGGGCAGCTTCAATGGCGCTCTCGGTTGGATGCAAATCGATGATGTTTTCTGTACTGAAAACGATATCATCTGGCACTAGGTGCGGGTCTCGCGGCGGCTGAAGATGCGACGTCACATTCGATCCGCTGGCAAGTTGTATGACAGCGAGAATCAACCCTATGCATTAGTGCAGGCATGTAACGCCACGCTTACCGTTACGCCAACCATGTCGGCGGCATAGGAGGCTACGTAAAGAATCCTTCAAACACCTCCCTGTAGGCTTTGACTCGAGGCAGGCAGAGCAATGCAGATCGATTTACAAACTCTCTGGTACTTAACAATCGGAACGCTGCTGGTGTCAGCTTCGCTTCTCCTTTGGGAAAGGCAGGCTTATCCAGGTCGCGCACGCGTGCTCGGTGTTATGGCCGCGGCTCTCTTCGCGTTCGTTCTTGGCTGCGTCCTTGCAATGAACCGCAGCCACATTCCGGTCGCAGTTGGCATGGGGGCGACGAACATCCTGATGATGTTGGGCTACCTTTTGGTCCTCAACGCCATCGCGGGCCTCGACGGTCACCGATATGTCTGGTCGTCTGCTGGAGCTCTAAGTCTCCTGGCCCTCGCCTGGGCGATCGCTGGCACGCACTTTCCGGCCGCCTTCTGGAACCATGTCTCGTCTCTCCCCATCGCGCTGACCTGCGGCCTGACAGCGTGGATACTTCTGCGCAGCCGCACGGTTCAGGGACTGCGCTCACGTCCGATCGCAGTAGCGATCTCGGCCGTCCATGCCGTGTTTTACCTCGGCCGCGCGTTCATTGCCCCTATCCTCCTCCAGCAGTACGGGCCAGATATTCTCTCCACCATCGGGAAGGCGACGATGTACGAGGCCGTCTTGTACTCTGTAGCGATGCCGATGTCGTTTCTGATGATCGTTCGAGAGGACGAGAAGCAGCACCTGCTCCGCCTGTCGCAAACTGATCAGTTGACCGGGCTTGCGAACCGCCACGCCTTTTTTGAGCAGGCAGCTCGGATCATAAGCGAGCGGCAAGGCCACCCCGTCTCCCTGCTTGCCTTCGACCTCGACCACTTCAAGGCGATCAACGACCGTCACGGCCATCCAGTCGGAGATCAGATTCTCAAGCTGTTCGCAGAGACCGCCCGCGAAGAAGCGGGACCCGACGCGCTTCTTGTCCGGCTGGGTGGTGAGGAATTCGCCGCACTCCTGCCACGATGCGACCATCATCAAGCTCTCAGTCGTGGCTCGGTGATCGCACGCCGGTTCGCCATCACAGCCGCGCGAGCAGAGGGCCTGAAGACGCAGGCGACCGTCAGTATTGGTCTTGCGGCACCGGACTGCCATGACCTCGCCGAAATGCTCGCAAGCGCTGATGGCGCCCTGTACCGCGCAAAAGCCCTTGGTCGGAATCGCGTCGAGACCGCAGTCCCAAACGAAATCCCCGCTGCAACCTTGAGCCGTTCCCTTGCATCTTAAGTCAGTGATAGCGGTGGCTGGCGCGTTCTAATTCGATGTCGCGTTTTCGAACGAGAGCGCCATCGCTTCAGAGCTGTCAGTCGATCTGCGCGCGTGGCTGGACTATTGCGGCTCTTCGCTGCCGAGGCATCATCCATAAGAAGCAGGATCTTACGAACCAGGCAGCTTGGCTCGGCAGCATGTGATACGATAGGATCGAGCGATACCTGATCTATGCGCGCTGGAATATAGATGAACGAAATATGGATTGCCGCCATGATATTCGTGTGCCTGTCGGCCGCGTCTAACGGAGCGATGGTTCTGTCCCCGAAGATGCCCGCCCGGCACCGCGACGATGAGACAAACGCGGTCGTCCGGCTTGTTGCCAACATCTTCGTTGTAATGTCGTCATTGGTTTTCGGCCTTATGATCAACTCGGCCAAGAACACCTACGAAAGCATCGATACCAGCGTCCATGCTTTCTCGACCAATATCATCCTACTCGACCGCTCGTTACGGACGTACGGCCTTACAGGCAGGGAGGCCCGAGACAGGCTTCAGGACTACCTGGTGCATGCTGTTGAAAATCCCGCCAGAGCTGACATGACCAAGCCTGATGATGCCGGGCGTGCGCTCGATGCGGTCGGAAACGCGCTCCTCTCAATCCAGCCGTCTGGAGACTTCCAGCAGAATTTGCTGATCGACATCCGGCAGCAGTATCACCGGCTGGTCGAACAGAGGTGGGGTATCGTGGAAAACGCTGAAGGTGCAATACCAATGCCGTTAATCGCCCTGCTGGCCGCCTGGCTCACGCTAATCTTCGGCAGCTTCGGTTATCGTGCCCCCCGCAATGCGATCGTGGTTCTGTCTTTTGCGGTTGCAGCCAGTCTGATTGCAACGGCTTTCTACCTGGTCCTGGATATGGACATTCCGTTTCATGGCACGATCCAGATTTCAGATGCCCCTCTGCGACGCGCTCTTGCGGAAGTGAAGTCCTGAGCGCACTCCAGATTTCGGCACAACCGCAGTTGGTTTAAAGGGATGATGGTGGCGCCGGCTGAGAGGATGACTGCTCTCAGTTAGGCGAAACGGTGGCCTCTGTGACCGACATGAGGGCGTAAAGGTGCCGTAGCGATACACGCATTCGCATTGATGGGTTCGAACCGCCGACCCTGTCGCTATATTCAAATTAAATTATCTAACCCAGTGATTACCTGCACTCGAACGGCCGGCATGGGCCGTGAGCGGTCTAATCTGTTCCGGAAACTCACTCCCTCGTAACGGCCAACTTTTTTCGGTCCACTTGCGGGCAAGACGTGCGGGACGTGGACATGGGCAGCGCATATCTTGTATTCTAACTGGGCCCGTAGGTGAGCGGCGGACATAAACGGAGGCCGCGATACACTTCTTGAACGGCCTCTTGCGCCGCACGCAGATCGCACTGGTGCCGCTCACGTCCTGGCCCGACGGCCCCGGGCCGGCGGAGGTTCCATTGCTTGCCGATGGCATGAACCCGATCCTACGCGTTGCAGACGATTGGCGCTTACCCCGTCACGAAACGCGCACGGAGGTCTTGGCGCGCTGCGGCGTTCTGCCCGATCCGATCTACAAATGGCCAGCGCTCGTCCTGAACGACGCCGAACTCCTGCCAGGTGCACTTGCGCCCTGGACGGCAAGCGCCTTTGAGCGCATCCCACCCCAGTTCCCGATTAGCCGTTTCACCGCCCTTGCGTGGTTCGAAGACGACGCGCACGCCAACCTTCGGCGCGTCGCCGACAATCTGACGGCATCGCTCGGGCCCACGCCGGTCGGTCAGCGATGGAATACCATCGTCGCCGCGTGGCGGTCGGGGCTGGCTGAGGTCTCGCTGACAGCCTGGCCGCCGGAGTGGCAATCGCAAGATCTGCAAAACCCGTCCGAGGATCGCGACCCTCGCCTCAGGACCGCCTGCCACGTGACGCTGACGACGGGCTTCCGCCTGCCTCTAAGCGCAAGAGAACGAGAATGGGTGACAAGCTCCGTGCCTCTCGCATTCGAGGGGGATGTCGGGATAGAGCGCATGGCACAGGCTGGCCGCCTTGCGCCGGGCGAGACAGAACTCGAATATGTGCGCGACCCAGAAGACCTGGTCGAGGACCGGCGGCGAATGCTTGGGCTGTCAGCAGACGGCGAAGCGCTGATTGTGGTTTCGGATCAGCTCTTCGTCATGCACCGCACCGAAATTCTGCATTTGGAGGTCATTCGTATGACTCCGGCCAAGGGCGGGGGCGGCTCGTCGCTTCATGCCCATTGTTACACGCATGCACCCGGCGCGGACAACCAGTCTGTGTTCCTGGCGCAGCACAGCGATCCGGACGGCATGACGGCGCTTGGGCAAGAACTCGGCGAGCGGCTCGGTTGTTTGGTCGAGGTCAGCCCCTACTACCCGGATTGCTGACCAAGTACGGATGACGGCTGAGACCAGCGTAGATAGCATTGCCGGAGTGAAACGAACAGAAGCGGGCTCGCTACTGGAAGGCAGCAGGACGGGCGCATACCGGTCCAAGACTGGAACCAAGTGGCGCGAAGGAGTGCTTGACCGTTTACGACGGCTGGGCACCTTGGAGCTTCTCGTCCTCCTCCCCATCTTGCCGGTCGCAGCGGAGGCGCACGAGCGCGGTTACGCCGAAGCAAAGATCGCCTCGCCCGCACGCACTAGCCGCGCGGGCGTCCGTCTCGCCTTTTCCTGTTGGTGAACTGCCCCGTCGCGGCATGCTGGTCACGACCGGCAACGTCCTGTCGCCGCTGGCTCGCTGAATCGTCATTGATCTCGACCTCATGACGATCCGGCAGGCAACGACCCGTCTAGCCGATGCGGGAGGGCCGGTGGAGATCGAACGCGAACGCACCGACGCCATTTCGGAGGACGAGCGGCGCAACGTGATTGCGTCCGGGAACGAGGTCTGGATCATGCCGGATCCCGATCCGCCAATGATCGGGGAGCCGACTGACCAACTGTGCAGCGTCGCCCTGTTCGATGGCGACGACGTCCTGCAGGAGGTCGGCTCCGATTGTCCAAGACCACGTTTCGTCGCAGTGCTGGAAGCGTTGGCGGCGTCCGCCAACCGGCGAGCCAATTCGCAGGGGCATGCGCCGGCTCCTCCTTCCGCGGAGGCGTCGATCGGCTCAGCGCACAGCGATCCCGATGGCACGCTGGTCCTGCGGCTGCGAGCCGAAAGCGAAGACGGGTCCGTTGTCGGACATGGTGAGTTGCGCTACCAACCGAGTAACCAGAACTATGACCGTGTCCTGCGCCATTTGGGACCGATCCCGCCGGGTGGTGAGGTTCTTGTTTTACCGTTTCCACCACGCTGGCCAGACGAAGTTGCGTCGCCTCAGCGACCAAGGTCGTAGGTCGCCGTCGCAATCACCTGGGCGCGGTCACGTCGTGCACCCGGCGCGTCGGCACGGCTGAGGACCAGCGCCAGCTTTGGCTCCTCGCGCAGTCGGAAGAAGGTCGAGACCATGCCCTCTTGGCGCTCCTCGCCGATGCGCTCCCAGCGATCAGAGAAGTCCGGCGAGACGGCGATGGCTTCGGCCGCCGGCTGGAAGTCGACCCCGCCGCCGCCCGTGATGTGGCACATCGGAATGTCGCGCGAGACCACCAGCGCGTAACCCTCGTTGGGTCCGGCATTGATCCGCCAGTAGCGGTTGCCGCGTCGGAGGGGCTCAGGGGGGAGGAGCGGCTCGGGCAGTTTCTCGGTCTCGTACACCGCGCTGCCAAGATCGATGGCCGCCAGGAAGCGCGTCGGATCGTTCAGCCAGCTTGACGGGTCGAGGACCCAAGTCTCGCAGCCGCGCAGTGCGCCCTCCAGACCGCTGCGCAACGGATCCGCGACAGGACCATCTTGCGCCGATGCGGATCCGGAGATGGCAAGTAGCATCGCGGAGGCGAGCAGCAGGCGGGACAAGCGTTCCATGTCGATGCAACACCTCATGCGCAGCATTATCGGTTCTCCAGACCCTTTGAGGCGCGCTCGGTTCTGATCATGTCCGCTTCCCGACCGATCTGGTCTCGAAGGCCCCTCAGTCCTGCCCGCATCCGCTCGTGTACAACCGGATCCAGCGAAGGATCGGGATAACGTGCGTCCCAAAGCAGCACGGCGTCGATCGTCCGCTGGAGCTTGGGGATATCGCCGAATGCCCAATCATTGACGGGCGGCCCGAGTGTCTCGAACAGCGACGAGAACAGAGCGGGTTCGCCGCTCGGGTCCAGAGCTGGGCTGGCGTTCAGGCGTGAGCGCCAGCGAAGTTGTCCGGCATAGAACCAGAACGTCGCCTCATCACCGCTGCCCGCCTGCATCAGGGGTGCCGCACGCAGCATGATTTCGCTGGGCAGCGCGTTACCCGCGGTCTCGGCACCTAGCGGCAAGGCCGGCTCCTCTGCGAAGGCAGGTGAAGGACCAAGAAGAAACAGGGCTGCCGCAGCAAGGTGCGGGAAGATGGTGCGATAAGACATGCGGCGCGGTGGCTCTCTACGGCTTCTGTCGATACAGGAGAAACGTGAACGGCAGTCTAGCGGGTGGACGAGCAATTGTGCACGCCATCAGCTAGGCGGGACGCAAATCCGCATGTCGCAGCTCCATCGTCGACGATGAACGCGTCCAGCCACCTCGCGACCCTCAGTCGCACAGCATTTTCACTGAGCTTTGTCAGCGCCAAACTCACCGTTAGTTCCACTAACCGGCAATAGACAAAGCCGTCCGCCTCATGAGCCAGCGCACCCCTACCCTCCTTCGCAGCTTGAGTTTCAGCGGCAAGCCATCCGTACTCTCTTGAGAACTTGCTTAGGCCGCGAGACGCGGCGGTGTCCCAGAGGCTGCTTTCTTCAAAACCTCGAACAACACAGCGAACCGTCGGTCAGCTTTGGCTAACACGCTTGCGTCCGCAATCGGTAGTTCGATTACGCCGTGGAGCGAACGAGCGAGATTTCGAGCCGCCTTCCGTAATGCCGGAGAAGCCAAAGTGCCGGCCTCCCCAATCTCCATAGCGATTGCATACATCTGCCTATGGCTTTTTGCTTCGATAGCCGCAGCAAGCCATAATCTCGGGTGATCGTTGGTCATAAGCCACTGTACGCCCCAATCCGAGAATGGTTGCAGTCGTCGCAATACGTAGTCAACCTCACGTTAACCAATACATCGAACGCTCATCCACGAGACGCGACTCCTACCATGGCAGTCACGGCAATCATAAGCACGGTTACCCAGACCATCGACGTTGATAGCCCCTCCAACGCGAGCAATGCACTTGCAAATACGACGCCGATTGCCTGGGAAGTCCGCAGAAGCGCGAAGATTTCCGGTCGTCGTTCAGGAGGGGCAAGAGCGTCCAGAGCGAGTGAGTAGTAGGTGCCAAGAGGGGTGAGCACTGCACCTATGAGCAGCGTTCCAGCAATGGTTACCGCCATCGAATGATTGGCTGCTGCGAGCGCTAACCCACAGGCCATCACGGCAAGCTGAACAAGCACGACCTTTCGCGAAGCGATGCGGTTTCGGACGCTTATCCAGATGCCTCCGGCGACGGACGCGATGCAGAGCGGTACGGTGAACAGGATGGCGAGAGCGGGTTCGTAACCAAAGTTCAGTGCCAGCGCCACGGCTCCGATTTCAATGACGGCGACCGTTGCGCCACCTCCTGCTGCACACGCGAACCACATGAGCACTTCCGGGGTAAAAACTGTCCCGCTGAATGTCGGAGGTTCATCAACACGGTGCACAGCAGTCCATGGAACAAAAATCGCAGGCAACGACCCAAGGATCATCAGCGCAACGAGAGAAAATATCGGTGAAAAAGTCGAGAGCCCGGACGCCGCTACCGGGGCCATGACGAAGGTTACCTCATTCAGCGTCGACGCAATCCCAAGCGCTCTTGGTAGTCGCGTGGTTGGGACGAACTGGTTTAGCAACGATCGCAGATAGCCATATGCTGCGCCGTTGACCAAGCCTGCCACCCCCGCGAACAGCACCAGCCATGCAAACGGAAGCTGATATTCTGCGCCGATAACAATCGCGGCTAGAGCTACAGCGCGAAAGCAGACCAGTAGCCTGAACACCGTCGCGGCCGATAGGTTCTTCCCGGCTCGCGCCAACGGGACAGCGCCGACCATCTGCGCCACCGTCATGGCTAAAATCATGGCTGCGCCGCCCCTTGTATCTCCAGTACGGCTGAGCGCGACGAATGAAAAGGCGACAGGTCCCGCAGCCTGCGGCACTGTCAGCGTGGCCGATGAAGCGTACCAGCGGACAAGCGCCCACTTTTTCGGTCGTTGGCTGTCGTCGAGGACGGTGCTTCCCTGTTCCGATGTCTCCACTGGACTGACCACGCTAATGCGTAGCCGATAAGTCGACCGCAGTACGCAGTCCATCGACTGCCTCTGAGACCCGGACGCGTGCTTCAGGTTGAAGCCCCAGAACTGGACGGGGCGGCTCGAAGCTTCCTACCCCAACTATATCCGCGATTGCGTACATGACACGAAAGCTTCCGAACTCCTTGAACAGAGACCACAACGGTTCGAACGCCTTGTTGACGCGCTCCGCTCCCTCGATGTCGCCGGATTGAGCCGCTCTGGTGAGTGCCAAAGCCTCTGATGGCAGAAGCCGTGCGACAACGCTGTACCAGGCGTCGGCTCCTGCCAGCAGCGCGTCGGCAGCACCCCAGTCTCCACTATAGCCAGTCGCAAAAGTAGATGCCGTGTGACGTCGGATAGTGGCCATCTCGGAGGAGTAATCCCCATCGGCGGGCAGCGGCATCTTGATGGCCACGATGTTTGGAACCTTGGCGAGCCTCTCGATCAGTCTAACGCTGAACGTGAATTTCGTGGTGCTTGGGTTGTTGTAGACGCAAAGGGGAAGCTGTCCGACGTCAGCGACTGCCTCGTAGTGCTCGTAGACCTCCTGCTCTGTAAGAGGCGTGTAGGACACAGGAGCAAGGAGAAGGCCATCCGCCCCTGCCTCTCTGGCATCCCTCGCCAACGCCTGAGCCTCGTCTGTCCGAAGCGCACCGACACCGACGATGACGGGTATCGTCCCCCCGACCGTCGCCAGCGCGGTTTCCACGGCGCGGCGTCGCTGATCACGAGACAAGAACGCGTATCCCCCGGTGCTGCCGAGAAGTCCGATGGAATCCGCGCCCGCTTCCTGAATACGGTTCAGAATGATCGCCAATGCTGACGTATCGACAACGCCAGCCTTGTCAGTTGGAGTGATGGGAAATGCCGACAGGCCTTGAAACAGGGTCATCAGGTTTCCTTCGTTATGAGCGCGAAAGCAGGAGCTTCTTGCTTGCCGCTCCATACAGGACTGCGAGGGTGCCCTCGATCCAGCGACGGGCGCGACGGTAGATACGGATCATCGGCGCGGTCGAGAACAGCAAAGCGTAACCGCCGATGATGGTTCCTTTGCTTGAAATCAGACGCGACTTAGCAGCTTGAACGCGATCAGCCACATGACGCATCCGATGACGGCTTCGAGAATGCGCCAGGACAACGGTCGGGAAAAGAGAGGCCTCAACCATATCGCGCCGTATCCAAGGGAAAAGAAGAACAGGAAAGACCCTGTCACCGCCCCAGCGGCGAACTCAAATCGGTGTTCGGGAAACCGTGTCGAGACTGTCCCGAGCAGCACGACCGTATCGAGGTAGACATGTGGATTCAGCCATGTGAGAGCCAGGCACATTGCCATCGTTTTTGCAAAGCTGGTTGAGAGGCTATCACTAACTTCCAACGCGCTAGAGCCTCTCAACGCCGACATGAAGCTTTTGGCGCCGTACCAGATCAGAAAAGCAGCGCCGCCATACCGCATGACAGGATCGAGCCACGGCAGAACTTCCACGATCTGCTGCAAACTGGTGACGCCCACGACGATGAGGATAGCATCGGAAAGGGCACAGGCCAGGCATACCGCGAAGACGAATTCGTTTCGAAGTCCCTGCCGCAATACAAATGCATTCTGCGCACCGATGGCGACGATCAGGCTTAGCCCTACCGTCATTCCGGTGAAATAGGTCGAAAAATCCATCTGGACTTGCTCAAATGTAGATGAGGTCGGAGCGAGATAGACCCACGAGCCGGATTAGGCTAATTAAACCCGCTAACCTCGGTTAAGTGAAACTAATGATCGATTACTCTGCGCTTCGTGTTCTGCTGGCTGTCGTTCAATCCGGCAGTTTCGAAAAGGCAGCCGCGATGATGAACGTCACGCCCTCGGCAGTATCGCAACGCATCAAGCAGCTAGAAGAACGGGTTGGAGCAGCGCTTGTAGTACGCGGCTCTCCCTGCGTGGCGACAGCAAAAGCCGAACAGCTCTGTCGTCACATGGAAAACGTCGGCATGCTGGAGCACGACCTGCTTGAAGGACTGCCTTCGCTGGCTGACAAAGACGACTTTCGACAACGCGTCACCATAAGGATCGCCACCAACGCCGACAGTCTCGGGACATGGTTTTTGGAAGCCATGTCAGAGTTTTCGAAATCGTCGAGCTACCTTTTGAACATCTCAGTCGATGATGAAGATTACACTGGAGATTGGCTTCAGCAGGGGAAAGTCGTCGCCGCTGTATCAAGTTCGGAAAGGCCTATATCGGGCTGTCGGCGTTTTCCGCTTGGCGCACTTCGATATTACGCGACCGCTAGTCCGCAGTTCATTGCCAGCTATTTTGCCGACGGCGTCACACCGGAGGCGTTGGCCAATGCGCCGACGCTGACGTTCAGCCAAAAAGATCGACTTCAATCGCAATGGGTTCGCCGCACACTCGGTACTGACGTTCATTTGCCGACTCATTGGATGCCGTCGACACAAAGCTTTCTCGACGCCACGCTAATGGGTATGGCGTGGGGGATGAACCCTGTCTACCTCGCCAGAGACCACTTGTCAGCTGGTCGCCTCGTTGAGCTAATCCCAGATACCCCTGTGGATATTGCCTTATATTGGCACATCAACCGGTTGGCAGCGGATCGCCTTGCTAAGTTGACATCGACAATCGTGGATGTTGCCAGGCGCTCTCTTGCTCAGGCGGAGTGAGTGCTCAGGCCGATTACAGACATCGTTGAGCCCAACGCCTTGAACCAATCCGAACCGACGACCAGTCAGTTGATCGGCATCAAGGTACTGAAGCTAGGTGATAATCTTTTTCATATCGGGCGACGACGAATGAACAGTTCGGATCTTATCCAAGGTCACAAGATCGCGGTGCGAACGCAAAAATGGTGGCCGGCTGCGATGAAATCGACATTCCGGAAACTGCTACCTTGTCGGTACTGGCACTCGCAAGCCAGCCATTCATTGGGGAAACAAGTACTCCCCCAATCGAAGCCGATATGGTTACTGCGGGCTCACAACGAGCATCATGCTCAAGTAACACTGTCCGATAGAAACCTCGCAGTTACGTTCGCAATCCATGAATGGCTTGTCGAACCCAATCGAGTCTCCGTTGCGGAATAAGCCCGTAGTTGTAAAAGTTAATGCCATCGGCGCCGCCATCGATTGCCGCTCGTGCGCGCGCCGCAAGTGCCTCAGCCGAGGTGACTTCGGGATAAAACACCCGAAATCCGGCTCCGAGATACTTTTCTGGTCCGAGAGCAGTACGACCGGCCTGCATCAGGTCTGACACGGCGTCCGGCTCCATGGAGTAGCAGCACAGAATCGCACCGTCGCAGATCATGCCGACTGCGGCGAGATCGACGCCGCCGAGCCAGCCGTCTTTAAGGTCGATGAGAACAATGCGCGTTGCCGGATCGGCCGCGGCGCGGATCTCCGCCACGAGGCTCGTGACCGGCTCCGTACGCCAGCTGAGGTAACTATACAGGTCGGGCCAGGCACGGAAGGCATCGATGCCCTCCGCCGGGAAACCGGGAACCTGCGCCTCCGGCACCTCCCGCTCGCAAAGCTCGACGATAAACCGCTTCACCGTGTCGCGTGCTCCTTCAACCGCAACACCCGCCTTTTGCGCCCGCGCCATGCAATGATCACAGAAGCAGAGAGACATGAAAAAGTCATCCTCCGGCAAAAGCCCGACGCCGTCTTTTTCGTGATGATACTCGTGCGCGAAACCCATGAAACTCGGGCTTTCGAGCTCCACCATGTCGGGTTTGTAGCTCTGCGTAATCTCGGCGACCATAGTCACGACATAGTCGCGGGCGGCCGGGCTCGACGGGCAGAGATTGTAATAGTTGGCGTTGCCGAAGGCGTTGCGCGTCACATGTTCCGGATGGAGCATGCCGAGGCGCGTGTTGTGCAGGCAGACTGTCCAGCAGGAAACTTTTATGCCGCCGGTCGCCCGTGCCTGCTTCAGTGCCGCCAGCATGTCGCCGCGCTCGGTCACATTCTGGGCCATCAGCGGCCGGATTTCCTTTCCGACCCAGGTCGCGTCCTGCGGACGATAGTAGACCGTACCGTCTTCGGGAAAATATGCCTTCTGAAGCGGACTGCGCGGCTGGAGGAACCGCCCCGCATGATAGGAGGTCGCGAGACTGATGCTGTTGAGACCGGCGCGGTCTCGCAGTTCGGCGGTGGCTTCGACAAGTCCCTGGTCCTGAAGGTCCCAGGGATAGGTCCACATGGAAAGATGCATGGCGCTGCCTTTCGTCCGTTGAAATGAAGTCCACAAGGTAGGATCGAATGGCCCAGTCAGCCATCGATCGGCTCGGCCACCTGAATGAGGCAATCGCCTGCCTGGCTGTCGCAATGCAACCGGCTCGAAATGACGACGCCGCCTTCGGCAAAAAGCAGCGCCTCCTCAGGTTGATCCAAACGCTCGAGGTCGTGATACCAGCCTGCAATGTCCCCTTGAAGGACGGCAGCGCCGAGCCGGACGGCCGGCTCGAACCAGCCGCGTCGCTCCGCATAAATACCCTGACTATGGCGTGACAGGGACAGCAGTTGCAGGGGACCCGGTGCTGGCAAAGGTTTTCTCGACAGGATCGGCCCGTCAACGATCCCGAGTGTCAGCAAAAGGCGGTCGATGGCGCAAGCTGTAAACGCCATGCTATCCGGAGTGACCGTTCCACCGCCGCCAAATTCGCCCGAGAGCCCGATCGCGCCGGCACGGCTGGCGGCACCCATCGATGTCGGCGCGGACTGACCATTGTCGGCGATAAAGGCATGGGAACCGCCCATGGCGGCTAGAAGTTCGGCCGAGCGCCTGAAGCGAGCGTCATCCGCCTGTCGCTCGATCAGGGTGCAGGGGAGATGCGCCATGGATGTGCCGCCCGAATGAAGATCGAGGACAATGTCGTGGAAGGGAAAGAGCTGTGTCTCGAGAAAGTGCGCTAGGCGCGCTGTCGGCGTGCCGAAGGGATCGCCGGGAAACGCGCGGTTGAGATTGCCGCCGTCAAACGGCGAGCAGCGTTTTGCCGCCATGACCGCCGGCACGTTGGCAATTGGCAGGATGGTCATGGCACCCCTGATCTTTGACGGCTCGAGGTGCCGGATCAGGCGCGCCAACTGAAGTTCACCTTCATACTCGTCGCCGTGATTGCCTGCCATAAGCAGGATGCTCGGCCCCTCGCCGTTCTTCAGGCGCAGGACGGGAATACGGATCTGGTAGTAGGGCGAACGGTCGATCGAAAAAGGGATCGCGAGAAAGCCGGCCTGTCGGCCCTCTTTCGCAAGATCGATCGGATTGACGAGGCCACTGTGCATTTTGTCTCCAGTCTAACAGCGCAAAAAGTGGGCGCGCCGCGGCGTATGTTGAAGGTCGACCCATGCGTTCAAGACGCTCGGTCATTCCGCCAGGCGTCGAGTCTCCGACGAAAGAAATGTCGGTACCGAAACCGGCACCCTACGATCCTCAACCAAAGCTCGTGAGATAGGCATGCCTCACGCGATGATCGGGGCCGAGCCCATAGACGACGGCATGTCGGTCGAGGCAGGTGCAGGGATGCGAAATGCCGAACGCGATGACGTCGCCGACAGCAACCGTGCTTTGCGCGCCTACCCGTATGAACGCGTGCTGGTCATTGAGCCGCAGCACCTCGCATCCCTCCAGATCGGCCCGGCACTGCCCGTCGCGATAAAGCGCAAGCGGTCGCGGCAGACCTTGATCGTTGGCGACATCGCGCAAACCCATGGCGCAGATGGCAAGTCCGGTTTCCGGGCAAGACAAAACTTCCGCCCAGATCCTGAGCGCGGGAACGAAGGCCGCAGCTGCGGACTGCACCAGGCCGTGCCGGACATAGCCGCCGCGGGCATCAAGAGCGGCAAGCCCGCGCTCATAGATCCCGTGATCGTGGAAGAAGATGGCGCCGCTGCGCAAAATTAGGCGGCAGCCCGGATCGGCCGCCACCGCATCGGAGAGCCCGGCAACCACCATGTCAAAAAAAACGGAGCCCCCCGCAGTGAGGATCAGGGGGCGCGCGTCGGCGAGGCGCCTCCGTAGCAGGACCAGAAATTCGGACGTCATTTGCAGAAGCCCGCGGATGCGCTCCGCCGTTTCCCGGGCGTCGCTGGTTGCCGCTGCACCTTCATAGGCAGCAATGCCTGTCAGACGGAGCTTTGGCGTTTCCGAAGCAAGAACGAGATCCAGGATATCCAATCCGGCCTGCACCGTTCGCGCGCCTGCCCGGCCGGCACCGAATTCGATAAGAAAGCCGAGCGCTGGCAGGTCGTCGCGTTCGCTCCAGGCCTGGCGAAGAGCTTCCACTAACTCACGCGAGTCGACGAAGATGTGAACTTCCGCGTCCGGGAACCCGGCCAGCAGCGCAGACAGCCGACGCGCGGCCGCAACCCCGCCGATTTCATTGGCAAGAATGAGCCGTCTCCGGCCCGCATTCAGGAACACGCTCAATTGGCGGATGTCGGCAACCGTTGTTCCCCATGCGCCGGCCGAAAGCAGCGCCTCTGCCAGTGCCGGTGCCATTGGAGTCTTGGCATGCGGAGCAATCTCGACACCATGGTCCTTCACAAAGCCCATCATCGCCTCGATGTTGCCGGCGAAGGCCGCTTCATCCAGCGACATCAGCGGCAGTCCCATAAGACCGTCGTAAGGCTTCCAGTTCTGTGAGCCGATCGCCTCAAGCGGCAACGGTGGGTGTCCCGGTGGAAAGCCACGGACACGGTCGTCGAGGAGAGGAGTGGACGTGGTGCTGAGGGTGGCGTCAGACATGGTTTTCTCTCATGGCAGGCGTTTCGACCTCGGCAAGGCCGAGCCGGTAGGTGTTGTTGGCAGTGGTGAAGAACAGCGATGTTTGCTCATCCAGCGACAGCGGTTCGGCGGCGCGGCGGAACACCTCGTAGACCTCGTCGAATGTGGCGTGAAGGCCGGCAACCGGAAAATCGCTGGCGAACATGCAGTGGGCAGCGCCGAAGCTTTCAAGGCAGTGCTCGATGACCGGCCTCAGGCTTTCGAAGCTCCAGCCGTGGTCATAGGCGACCAGATCGGAAATCTTCAGGCGGATATTGGGCTCTTCCCCGAGAGACGAGAGGCCGTCTCTCCAAAGAGCCATCCCCTCCTCTGTCCGATCCGCCGGACTGCCCCCGTGGTTCAGGACGAAAAGCGTCTCCGGAAAGCTGCGAACCAGATCGCAGGCCTCATGCATCTGCCAGGGATAGAGCATCAGGTCGAAGACCAGGCCGAGACCGGACAGATGCGAAAGCCCCAGACGCCACTGCGGATCACTCATCCGCCCGGCATGCGGCGCAAAGCTTTTGGTGGCATCCGGATGCCAGCTGACGATGTCGCGTATCCCGACAACGCGCGGATTGGTCGCTTCGGCCTCGATCTTGATCCTCGCTTCGGGATCGTCCAGCCGGACACGGGCCACATAGCGCTCCGCAATGCCGCCTGTGTGGTCGAGTGTGTCGAGCCACGCGCTCTCCTCCAGCGGATGACTGTCCGACCAGCCTGCCTCCACATGAACGGTGGCCACGATATTCTGCCGCGCGGCATCCCTGGCATAGTCCGTGACGCCGTAGTCCCGCAGCAGGGGCGACATCTGGCCGAACACCATCTCGCTTGATGCACCAAACTTCTTTTCCAGCCAGGGATGGCGCTTGAGGCCGAGATCCCAGAGATGATGATGCGGGTCGATCACCGGTCCGTCATAGCGCGTCATCGGCGTGCCTCCCTGCCCGAGATCAGCAGCAGGCCAAGAATGAGGGACCCGAACATGATCGAACGCCAGCCGGGCGAGGCGTTGACGACCGTGATCAGTGCCGTCGTGGTGACCAGAAGGAGGGCGCCGGGAATGGTCCCCGCATAGGTACCGCGCCCGCCGAGGATTGAGGTGCCGCCGAGCACGACCGCCGCAATCGAAGTGAGCAGATAAGGATCGCCGATCCCCACATAGCCCTGCCGGTTCATGCCGAGCAGAAGAATGCCGGCAAGCCCAGCAAAGAAGCCGGAGAGCGAGTAGAGGATGAGCGTATTGCGCGTTAGGCTGACGCCCGACAGGCGGGCGGCGAGCGGGTTGGCACCGAGAGCGAGGAAGCGTGCACCGATCGGCATGCGATGGATGAGCATCAGCACGACAGCCGAGACGACGACCCACAGAACCACACCTGCAGGGACCCCGAGAGGTCTTGTCTGGCCGAGTAGGATGACGGCCGGGTTCTGGACGGTTACCGCGCTGCCGCCCGCAACAAGGACGAGAACGCCTTGCAGAAATGTCGCCATGGCCAGTGTCATAATGATCGGCGGTACCCTGAGAACCGCAGCGCCGAGCCCGTTGAGAAAACCGATGCCGATCGCGATGGCGAGTGCCAGGACGACGCCGACCAGTCCCGTCGGATCCCAGGCCGGCGACAGAAGCGGCAGCAGGATGGCAGTGACGGTGATCACCGCGCCCACGGACAGGTCGATGCCGCCCATGAGGATCACCAGCGTCTGGCCGGCAGCAGCGATGCCGATGACAGATGCAAGCTCCAAAAGGTAGCGCAGATGCCCAAAGGCACCGAAACCGCGCAGCGTGAGACCGGCAACTAGCC
This sequence comes from Neorhizobium sp. IRS_2294, assembly GCF_050500145.1. Classification (NCBI taxonomy): domain Bacteria; kingdom Pseudomonadati; phylum Pseudomonadota; class Alphaproteobacteria; order Hyphomicrobiales; family Rhizobiaceae; genus Neorhizobium; species Neorhizobium sp. IRS_2294. The sequence continues at coordinate 1,055,720 of NZ_CP191440.1, read as the reverse complement.
AAACGAGCGCAACGAGTAGGAACGTCAGAAGTGGCGGATTGCGAAGTATGGTCTTCAAGAGGCTCATCGGTTGGTCCTCCAGCGTCCTAGTAACTCAGGTACGGCCACGGCTCCGACGATGATGAGCCCTTGCGCGACATATTGCGCGACCGGAGGGAAACCGAGAAAGAACATGACGTTGATCATGACTGACAGCAGCAGGCTGCCGCAGACCGCCCCCCGCATCGTTCCCTTGCCGCCGAGAAAGCCGACACCGCCGAGAACCGCCGCCGCGATAGAGTTCAGGGTAAAGGGTGTGCCAATTATGGGATCGCCCGAACCCGTCTGAGCCGCCACGAATAGCCCGGCAAGCGCGGCAAGAAGACCCGACAGCGCGAAGGAGACGATCTTTACGCGATCGATCGGCACGCCGGACCGATACGCGCCAACCGGATTATCCCCCGCGGCATAGATGCCGAGCCCGAGGGGGGTAGCGAGGAAGATTTTCCAGAGGCCGAGGATAAGCACCAGCAGCAGGAATGCCATCGGCGTATGGCCCGCCAGCAATGTGGAGAGCCATTCCGGCACGAAGCCGCCCGGACGCGGCAACATGATAAGAGCGACGCCGGAAATAATGAAGGAGCCAGCCAGCGTGACGATGATCGCCGGAAGGCGCAGAAGTGCAACGATTGCGCCTGTTGCCGCCCCGATGCAAAGACCGGCAGCGGCGACCGCGAGAAATCCACCAAACGTGCCGAGGGGTCCGCCCATGGTCGTTGCGGCAATGACAGCGCCCAGACTGACCATCGGACCAATGGCAAGGGTAATGCCGCCGTTCAGCATCAGCAGCGCTTGCGCCATGGCAACCAGTGCTAGCGGAAACCAGTTCTGCGTGAATTTTGAAAACCCGCCGACCGACAGGATACCGGGAAAAAGCACGGCATAGAGGATCAGAAAAGCGGTAACGACGATGTACAGGCCGAGAAGGCCACGATTTCGCCGGCGTTGCACGGCGCGGTAAAGGCTCGATGAGGTTGCAAGGGTCATTGGGCAACCTCTTCTCTAACGATGCGTGTCTCGCCATCGGCCTCGATCCCCATCGCGGCGCCGACGATCGCTTCCTCCGTGATCGCGTCCCCGCGCAACTCCAAAACGACCCGGCCTTCCCGCAGCACGAGCACCCGGTCGCAGAGATGAACGAGTTCCGGCGTATCCGAGCTTGCAAGGATGACAAGACGGCCCTCGCCTGTAAAACGCCGCAACATCTTGTAGATTTCCCGCTTGGTCTCGATGTCGACGCCGCGCGTGGGATCATTGAGAAGCAGGACGCCAGGATCCAGCGGAAGCCATTTCGCCAGAGCGACCTTTTGCTGGTTTCCACCAGAAAGCGCCTGGACAGGTCGCGCCACGTCACCCTTGATCATGAGCTGGCGGGCAAGATCGCCGATCATGTCGGCCTCAGCGCCCCGGCTGCGCAGACCCCGGCGCGCCAGCTTGGCGAGCGACGGCAGGATGATGTTCGAGGCGATCGAATGCGTCAGCACAAGACCTTCATGCTTCCGGTCGGCCGGCACATAGACAATGCCCGCGGCATTGGCGGCGGCAACATTGTTCGGAAGCCCGGATTGACCATCGATCTTCGTCTCGATGGATCTCGCTGGAATGGCACCATAAAGGCCGAGAAGAAGATCCTCCTGCCCCTGCCCGACCAGCCCTCCTATACCGAGGACTTCTCCGGCGTGCCCGAGAACATCGGCGTCGCGCACAATGCCGGCGGAAAAGCCCTTCGTGCGGAGGCGAAGAGGGCCCGGCACGATGTCTGGACGAGGCGGAAAGAGTGCGCCGGTTTCGCGACCAACCATCAGCCTGACAAGGCCTTCCCCGTCGATGCCATCGAGCGACCGGTCGGCCGTGATGCCGCCGTCCTTCAGAACTGTGACATGCGAGCAAAGCGCGCGGACTTCGTTCAGCCGATGGGAGATGTAGAGGACGGCCACACCACGGTCCCGCAGCGTAAAGATGACGTCAGCAAGAACGCTGGCCTCATGGGCAGAAAGGGATGATGTCGGCTCGTCCAGGATGAGGACGCGTGGCTTGGCAAAGAGTGCCTTGGCTATCTCGACCATCTGGCGACGCCCGAGTGACAGGCTCGACACTGGCGTATCGAGCGGCTCTGTGACCCCGACCAGTTCGCAAACATCCCGCGCTCCACGCGCAAGCGCGCGGTAGTCGATCAGGCCGAACCGCTTCGGATAGGCACCCAGCCCGATGTTCTCGGCAATCGACAACTGGCTGGCAAGGCTTAGCTCCTGCTGCACGACACCGATCCCGGCCGCCCGCGCCATGGACGGCGACAGCCGGGCCACGGCTTTCCCGTCGATGGCGATCGTGCCCTCGTCCGGCGTCAGGGCGCCGGACAGAAGATTGATCAGGGTGGATTTGCCGGCTCCGTTTTCGCCGAGCAGGGCATGCACCCTGCCCGGCTGAAGGGCGATATCGATGCCCTTCAGCACCGGGTTGCCGAAAAACCCCTTGAAAACCCCGCGCGCCTCCAGGATCGGCCGAACCTCTGTCACGTCGAATACCTCACTGGGCGAGGAGTTTATCGAACAATGCCTTGTCATAGTCCGAGTAGATATATCCATCGGCCGGGAAGTTTTCGGCGCGCGCAAGGTAACTCTCAACGGAACTGTCGTCGATGACCGGCAGCGGAACCTTGATGAAGGCTGGAACGGTTTTTCCTTCCAGAGCCTGCACCGCCGTATAGACCGAAAATGCACCCAGCCAGTTCGGCTGCATTGTCGCCCATCCCTTCAGGCCCTTCTCCTTCCAAAGTTCAAGGAACTGGCGGGCATTCTCACCCGTGATCGGTACTTGGTCACGCCCCTGACGATCAAACGCCAAAACGGAACCGGCCGAAAGCGCGCCACCGAGGGACAGCACCCCGTCGATCTCCTGATTGGCGAAGAGCAGGCTGGTCATGGCTTCCTGGGCAGGCGCGACGTTGTACTCCGAGTTCGTTTCAGTGATGACTTCGATGTCCTTGTTGGCATCCAGAACCGGCTGCGCACCCTTGCGGCGATCGTCTGAAACCGAAATGCCGGCCGGACCATTCATGACGATGATCTTGCCCTTGCCGCCCAGTTGGCCGACCAGCCACTTTGCTGCGGCCCCGCCCCATTCGGCGGAGTCGGTGTTGATCTTCGCAGTCACCTTGTCCGTGTTGACGAGACTGTCGAAGTTGACGATGGCGATACCCTTGTCGCAGGCATCCGAGATGACGCGGTCCAGTGCGTTGGAAGAACCGGCGATGACGACGATGGCATCAACATTGGCATCGATCATCGACTGGATATGCTGGATCTGGGTTTGCGCATTACCCTGGGCGTCGGTGATCATCAGGTCCTTGACGAGGCCGGCCTTCTTGAGTTCGTCGACTTCGGCTGTGATGGTACCCTCGGTCTGCTTCATCCAGGTCGGCACCGAATAGATATTGGCCCAGCCGATCGTGTAAGGCGCCTTGCGGTCACCCTTGATGCATCCCGATGCAGCGGATGCACCACTTGCAGTAGTCGCAACCATGATTGCGGCAGTCGCTGCTGCGGCAAGAAGACGGCGCATGGAGGCGCAGATTGGCGTCGTGACGGTGATCATGTCGTTCCCCTTTTTTTGAAGGCGGCAAGGTTGTGAACAAGGCTCTGCGTCGCCGCTTGATGACAACGTTACCATCAGCGATAGTGGAGTCAATGACAACGTTATCATTCGCGCAAGAATCCTATTGCATGTGCTGGGCACCGGAGAGCATCCAAGGCTGGCCTCCCCCAAGATCTGGCGGTTGCCTGTCACCAGAGCGCGGATTAAACATCATCCGGAACAAAAGATTGGAGACCAATGGCTATCGAGCGCAAGGAAGACGAGACGACCTTCGTATACGACGAGGTCGTACGCATCACCGGCGCCGGTGGATCAAAGCCAGTCCTGTTTGACGGCCGAGAAAAGGGAAAGCTGGCGCGGGTCGCTATTGGTGACGTCGCGCGCCTAGCGGAGGTTGCGCCGATCACGGTCTCCAGGGCGTTGCGAAATCCGGAAAAGGTCAGCGCGGACAAGCGCCAGCGTATTCAGCGTGCCGTCGAGCAAACCGGCTACAGCGTCAATCCGCACGCGAGCGCGTTGAAAAGCGGCCGGTCAAATGTCGTGCTGGCGTTCGCATCCAACCTAATGAGTGAACAGTTTTCCTCTGCATTAAAAGCCTGCGCTGCCGTGCTGGAAGACGCCGGCTATCTTTTTCTTGTGGGTCAGACCTCCTATTCCTATGAGCGCGAAACCGCCGCCATCCGCTCCCTGCACGCGATGAAGCCTGCCGCCGTCATGTTCACGGGTGTCATAGAGCTGGAAACCAATCGGGAGCTCCTGCGCGGACTTGGCATACCCATCATGGAAACCTGGGCTTTGCCGCGCGACCCCATCGACATGCTGGTCGGGTTTTCCAACACGGAGGCTGGACGACGTGCTGCAGAAATGTTGCACCGGAAGGGTTACCGCTCGGTCTCCTACATCGGCCGGCGCAGTGGGCGCGGTGCCTTGCGCCTGCAGGGCTTTCGCAGGGAATGTGAGGCGCTCGGATTAACGTTTGTCGGCGAACATCTCATCGACGATGTCAATGGAGTTTCGGACGGACGACGCCTGATTGCCGCTGCATTGTCCCAGCCGGTCAAGCCGGAGGCGCTCTTCTGCAGCAATGACGTGCTGGCGCTCGGATGCCTGATGGAAGCCCGCCGCCTGAACATACGCATACCCGACGATCTCGGCATTCTCGGTTTTGGCGAAAGCGACATCGCCGCCGAGATCCCACCCGGCCTGACGACGATAGGAATCGACAGCGCACTGCTTGGTCGCGAAGCGGGTGAAATGCTGATCGCAAGCCTGTCTGGAACGCCGCCCGCTCTTAAATTGAAGTGTCTTGAACTGATCGAAAGCGAACGGGGCAGCATCTAGTGGATGATAACGGTCTCGGTCAGCAGGATAGGCTTAACCTTCATGCTGACATCGCTCACGACCGTTCCATTGTTGACGTACAACTATCTGTGGCAATTAACTCCACCCACTTAAGTGCATCAGAGGTCTTAAGGGAGATTGAACTTTCGGCCCGGCAGTTGGGGAAGCTATCCCTATGAATTCACTGACTACGATCGAGACCTCGAACGACGCCCTGCGCAGAGAGTCGCAGTTCCGAAAAGGGTGTTGAGTCACCGGGTGCGACACGTGATGTATGATCGGCCCTGGTGAAGCCTCTGCCTTTTCAAGTCCCTTAAGCCAAGCTTACAGCCATCGAGATATGAGCCTTGTAAGCATACACGTTGCGTGGTTTCATCTACTTGAGCAATGATAGCCTCTAGCGGGACGCCGGGTCGCCGATGACTGGCGAAGTCAGTATGTTAAGGTACGCCATGGGCTATTTCGCAAAGCTCGCCGCGAGTTGGAAACAACTACCAGCTGCCGCAAGCATTGCGGTCACGATGGCAGCGCTTCCGGTTTCGCTCCCTGCCCAGACAATTGAAGGCGTCACGCTGGGAAGCGACAGTGCTGTACCAAACCGTTTTGGCAATCCGCAGAAAACCGAAACTGTCGCAGGCTACACAACCAACCAATACGGGCTGCCGAATGGCGTCGAATTCTCTGTAACGCTTGAGCTCTCCTCAAACCAAATAGTATCGCTTCAGCAGTCGTGGTCAGGGAGCCAGGTTGGTCCATCTGCTGGTTTCGGTGATTTACGCTTTGGACGGACCAAATTATCGGACATCCGGTCTAGAACTTCCAGCAATGGTCTTCTGTATGAGAAAATCCTACCCGTGGCTGCAAACTCGTCAGGCTCAGTTGAGTTCTCTGCATTCTACGACGTCACAGCGACTGCGAACGTCGTCCGCTTCATCACATCCATTGACCAGGAAGCATTGGGCAACTTACGTCAACGATACGGTGACAAGGCGTACGATAAGGTAGGATCGTCCGCGGTTCTCCGGTCGCTGACTATCTCGACGAGAGATTATCTGGAGAGGGCCACCGGCGCGGCACGCGTACTGGACACTGGCTACACCCCCCTGACTTGGGCGCTGTCGTTTGCGACCACGAATGTCGTTGAACGCGGCATTTCTCTAGCCCGAATCAGGCCTTCACAGTTGCCTGTATCGCGGGTTTACGAAGGTCCCCAGAATTTTCCGGACTTCAACGGTCGGGACAGCAATTTTAGCAGGTACCGCACTGGAATCACCAATGCGATGACAGGAGGCCCGACATTCGCGGGTGAGTATTCGGTTATACAGATCGGGTGCGGAAGTAGCTGTTCGGTTGCCTATGTAGCGAATAGCCGTACAGGCGAAGTGTTCGACGCCCCTGTTGGGGGGCAAAATAATCTTTCCCTCAAGCTGAAGTACGAACTGAAAAGCAAACTGCTGATTTCCCAGTGGGGCGACTACGACACAAACAAATGCTTTGTTCAGTTCTTCAGCTTCGACGACGGGTCTTGGACTGAGCTGATCAGACGAGAGGTCGGTACACTGGACGCCTGCGCCAAAGAGGTCGCATCCAACATTAAGTAGAAGCGAATATTTGGCGATTGCCTGCTCGATCACAACCTCCTAGTGTGGCTGCAAATCACTGGGTAACCCGTATGCAGCCGGACTCAAACAGAATAGAATTTCCGAGCCAATTCGCCCCTTACCTCTCCGACGCGGTCGTACGCTTTCGATACCTCAATCCAGGCATTCAAGTAAAAACCGGAGACGGTTTCGTGCTTATATCGAGGACTGGGGCTGATTTGATGTCCAACGACCTCGAGCGCCATTTCCTATTTTGTCTCTATCGGCAGAAGGTATATGCAGAGACGCTCCCGCTCCGCACTACTCTGATCGCTGGGGTGACAGGAATTTGACCGTCTTCCCTCTCAAATTTCGGCAAACAGCCGACGGCGACGTCCTGTTCTGCGACGACGCGGGCGGCTTTTTCAAATCGGATGACGCATTTCTATCACGCTATGCCCACGACCAGTTCACAGCTGACGACGATGCATTTTTGCTTCGCAACGGTCACGCTTTCGAAGAGGTAGGAGACCTCGCCTATTCCGGCTTCGAGTACCGCTTTGCGAGCCGCTTATATGCCCCAGGACCTTTGGACTACATCATCCTCGTTCCGACCCTGAGGTGCAATCTTGCCTGTGGCTACTGTCAGGTATCCAGGGTGAATGAGAATACTCCGGGCTTCGACTGGAGCAACCAAACGCTCGAAGCTGTGCTCTCTTTCCTCGGTACGATCACGGCACCCAAGATAAAGATTGAGTTTCAGGGCGGAGAGCCAACGCTCCGCCTGGATATCCTCAGTACAGTTCGCGATTTCTGCAGGTCCCGGTTCGAACGCTGCGAATTTGTCGTATGCACGAACTTGCAGGACGTGTCGGATGAGGTCTGGAGCTTCTTGAGCCTGACCGACGTCTACGTGAGCACGTCCCTCGATGGGGATGTGTCCACACACGAGCTTCAACGGACGTTTAAGTCAGCGCGGACGGCTCAGTTCGTCGAAAACCTCGATGCCGCGATCGCACGCCTGGGCAATGGTAAGGTCTCTGCACTCCCCACAATCGATCCCCGGCGGCCACCGGAGCCTAAATCAGTAATCGAGGCGTACACAAGCCGAGGCATGAACTCCATTTATCTCAGGCCGGTCAATTACCAGGGGTTTGCCCGTAAACGATACGATGCGCGGGCATCATCATCGGCCTGGAATGCCTATCATTCCAGCTTTATCGACGAACTTGTGGAGTTCAATTTCACGGCCGAAGTCCCCGCCGAGGAATACTACTTCGTTCATTGCCTGCGCCGAATATTGAGAGCCGGACATAACGGCCACGTCGATCTTCGTAACCCTAACATTGTCGGACATGGATACGTCGTGATCGATCACGACGGTAAGATCTATCCGACGGACGAAGCACGGATGGTGAGTCGTGTCGGGCAGTTCGATCTGTCGATGGGGGACGTCTTCACTGGCATGACGATGGCGACGGTAGATGCATTGAACGAGGAAGCTTCGAACAACTTTCATCCTGACTGTGTCCACTGCACTTACCAGGCTTATTGCGGCATTGATCTTGTTGATGACCTCTCCCGCTACGGACGCATCGATCTTCCGAAGGACCAGACCGATTTCTGCCAGCGGCACCTTGCGCTCTTCGACAAGATCTTCGCTATGATCTACTCCGATGATCCGAAAATTCGGAAGTCACTTGCGATCTGGGCCGGAGTTCCGAGCTTCGATGCTTCGATCGCCCGGTGTCATCAATGATCGATCTCCGCCTCAAAATCGACCCACTTCCGATCGTTGAACCTCTCGTCATCAGGCTTCGCAACGAGCCACAGAACTGCCAGACCGAGCACGATGCTGTGCTGGTGGATACAGAGGGCACAAGGCTCGAATACGACTACAACGGGTTTTCATTTGGGCTGCACAGACAGGATGACGAGAATTTCGACGGCGACGTTATCTTGGCCTTGCCGGGACAACGTATAGCCCATCGGCTGATCCGTTCGAAGTCGCCTCACAACACGTTCTTGGTGACTGAGCAGTGCGACCAGTTGTGCGTCATGTGCTCACAGCCGCCTAAGAAGCATCATGCGGATTTGTTTTCTCAGTTCGCTCTCGCTGCAAGTCTCGCCCCCCTCAACGCAACGATAGGCATCTCCGGCGGAGAGCCTTTGCTGCACAAGGAGCGATTGTTCTCAATGGTTGAAACTGTTGCCTCAACCAGGCCAGACATCAGGTTCCACATTCTCAGCAACGGTCAGCACTTCGTCACTGAAGACATACGGCGCCTGGTGGCCATGGGTACGGAGAGGATACTTTGGGGCATTCCGCTATATGCTGCAGACGGGCTCACCCATGATCGTATCGTGGGAAAAGATGGTGCGTTCCAAAATCTGCAGCGCGGACTTGGCATTCTCATAAAAGCGGGGGCTTCCATCGAACTGCGTACTGTTGTCATGCAGCAGAACAAGGACCGATTGAGCGATCTAGCCAATTTTCTATTCACACGCCTAAGCTGTATCGATGTTTGGGCAATCATGCAGATGGAACGCATCGGTTACGGGCGAATGAACTGGGCGACGTCGTTCCACGACTCTTCCGCCGATTTCACACAGCTGGCGAGGGCGATCGATATGAGCGCAGCGCGCGGCATCTCTGTCGCTCTCTACAATTTTCCGCTCTGTTCGGTGCCTTTGCAATACCGCGAGTTTGCCTTGTCAACAATCTCAGACTGGAAGCAGAAGTATCTCGATATTTGCGAGGCATGCGGCTCCCGTGCAGCTTGTGGTGGTTTCTTCGAATGGTATAGTCACAAAGAGGGGTTTGCGGGATTGGGGGCGTTATGAAGAAAAGGCTATTCCTAATTCCGTCGCTGATTGCTGCGGGATTTTTGCCATCTAAGGCCGGGGCAATCGTGCCAGGTGACTTCGTCACCGCCAAAAATGGACAGCCATCCGTGCTCGAAAGGCTGAAGCTCAAGCATATCTTCTCATTGGCGGGACACAGATCTCATAGCTCGCACCGTTCGCACTCGAGCCACCGCTCCAGCAGCAGCGGCGGCTACAGTTATCGAAACTACAGCCCCCCTACCTACACGGCTCCATCGGCCCCGTCATACACGCCGCCCGCTCCGACCTATACCGCCCCCGCGCCTGTTTATACTCCGCCAGCGGCCCCAGTTGCGCCGGTAGTAACTCCGCCCGTGGCTGCCGCACTTGCGGCACCACTCAAGACGCTGCCTGGCAACACAGACAAGTTCAGACGCATCGCGATGCAGGTCCAGTCCGCGCTAACTGCTTACGGGTACTATACCGGATTGATTGATGGAAAAGTTGGTCCGAGTTGTAAGACGGCGTTGACCGCTATGCAAACGGACTACCGGCTGAAAGTCACCGGGACAATTACCCCTGAAGTCCTTGATACATTCGGAATCGTGGCGAACTGAAGTTCCCTCAAGAAAGAGCACCCGACATGAGCAATCCATTCGAGCAACAGCCATTCGAAGGGGCGGAGTTTGTCGATAACCCGGAACCGCGTTGTCCCTGCCTGCTGATCTTAGACGTTTCCGGTTCGATGAATGGCAGACCGATCCGCGAGCTCAACGACGGCCTTGTCCAGTTTCGCGATGAATTGTTTGCGGATTCCTTGGCGGCAAAGCGCGTCGAGGTTGGCATTGTCACGTTCGGTCCGGTCTCGATCGTGAACGATTTTCAAGGCGTACAGACATGGTATGCCCCGCAATTGCAGTCCCAAGGTGACACTCCCATGGGAGCGGCGATTGAACAGGGCCTGCAACTGTTAAGGGATCGTAAGAACCAGTATCGCCAAAACGGTATCTCCTACTATCGGCCATGGGTATTTCTCATCACCGACGGCGGGCCGACAGACTCTTGGCACGCTGCGGCCAACGAAGTGAAAGCGGGCGAGGCTGAAAAGGCGTTCTCGTTTTTTGCGGTAGGAGTTGAGGGTGCAAACATGGAAGTCCTCGGGCAGCTCAGCGCCCGCGCTCCCCTTTCACTTAAGGAGTTGCGCTTTCGCGATCTGTTCTCCTGGCTTTCAAGCTCCCTTAGTTCCGTCTCCCAATCGAACCCTGGCGACGCCGTGCCTTTGTCCAACCCGGCCACGCCGGAAGGATGGGCTTCCGTTTGATGCGCACATCCTGGCGGTGGGCTGGAGCCCGGTCAATCGGGACTTCGCATAGTAAGACCGGAACGCCGTGCCAAGACTACGCATGCGCTAAGGAGTTTCTCACTCTTGAAGGCCCTGTCATGGTTGCAGTCGTGTCAGACGGCGCTGGCAGTGCCTCGCATGCTGAAATCGGCTCGCGAACCGTGTCTCTGGGCTTTTTGAAGGCCTGCAGGTCGTTTCTCGCCCGATCATCTTTGTCATCCCTGAGTGAGGACGATGTCTGGGATTGGATCGACGCTATTCGTGAGGCGATCAACCTCAAGGCAAAAGAATGCGATGCGCGGCCGCGTGATTTCGCTGCGACGCTGGTTGCTGTGCTCGCAGGCCCAGAACACTCTGTCGTTGTCCACGTCGGTGACGGAGCTGCTGTTCTAAAGCAGGCTGGCACGGAAGAATGGATCGTCCCCTCATGGCCATTCCAAGGTGAGTACGCATCTACAACTTCCTTCGTGACCGATGACCCACAACCTCGGTTAGTCGTCACGGCAGTTGAAGGAATTGTAGAGGAGTTCGCGGTATTTTCTGACGGTATCGAACGTCTGGTGCTCGACCATGTCTCCAAGACGGCGCACCAACCGTTCTTCAATAGAATGCTCGCGCCGCTGAAAACATCGCAAGCCCAATCCCTCGACCGAGACCTTTCGGCCGCTCTGCAGAGTTATCTAGCAACCCCGGCCGTGTGCGAGCGCACTGATGATGACAAGTCACTGATACTCGGACTCAGGGCATGAAGACGGTAACCTCATCCGATGGTCGCCGCCTCACTCTTGGATCGGTTATCGGTAAGGGGGGTGAAGGAGCAGTCTACCACATTGCCGAGGCTCCAGATCTCGCGGCAAAAATCTACAATCCAGGGAAAGCGCACGAGCGTCGAGAGAAGGTCGCGGCGATGGTGGCCGACACTCTTCATCGTAGATCGGACTATGTCGCTTTTCCCGTCGACACTCTCACATCGCCGTCAGGCGAATTCCTGGGCTTCACGATGAAGAGGGTGACTGGGTACAAGAGCGTCCATGACCTCTACGGCCCTGGAAGTCGCAAAGTCGAGTTTCCAACCGCCGATTTGAAATTTCTGTTGCGGTCCGCGATCAACCTATCAAACGCCGTTGCCAGCATCCACACGACCGGCTGCGTCATCGGCGATATCAACCATTCTGGAATTCTCGTCTCTGATAAGGCGATGGTATCGCTCATCGACAGCGATTCTTTTCAGTATCGATCCGGCAGCACCACGTACCGTTGTCTCGTCGGTGTGGCTGAATACACGCCCCAAGAGTTGCAGGGGACACAGTTCGACAGGGTTGACCGGACCCCGAACCACGACAATTTCGGTCTTGCCGTTCTCCTGTTCCAACTCCTCTTTCTTGGCAGACACCCCTTCGCCGGAAAATTTCTTGGCAAAGGCGACATGGATATTAAGACGGCCATCAAAGACGGTAGGTTCGCTTACAGCTCTCAAAAAGCCCAGACGAAGATGGAGCCTCCGCCGTTCGTGCCGGCACTTGGGGACTATGGCGACAATGTCCGAAAGGCTTTCGAAGACGCATTCAGGCCAAGCACTCAGGCTGGTGTGCGGCCAACGGCGGCATCTTGGGGGATCCTACTGAAAGCAGTTGAGAACGACCTCGCCTCGTGTCCTGCCGACAAGTCGCACGCCTACCCCCGCCAATTGACCGGCTGCCCTTGGTGCAAACTTGAGAGGACAATGGGGCGATCTCTGTTTCCTGCTCAATTCAGTACGGGCGCCCCAATAATGGATATTGGGCAGCTCCTGACTGCAATCAAAACCATGCCAGCACCGGTTCGAGCCCCCGACCCTGAGCAGCTTATTGGACCTTTACTAGGACTGAGCCGATCTGCTGCCGCAAAAAAGGCGCGGCGAGAACGGAACGCTGCCGGTGCTGCCGGCGTCGTCGCAACGGTTGTGGCTCTCTACCTCATGTCCACCGTAAGCGGGTTCTGGGGCGTGGCACTTCTGATCGGCGTCATAGTCGTAGCTTTCCGTTCTATGGACATAAAAGGAAGGTTCGCAACGGAACTGAGTGGCGCCAAAAGCGGGTGGGAGGAGCAGCGGAAAATCTGGGAAAGCAACGCCGGTCCGGGGACGTTCGAAAAGCGGCGCAACCACTACGTTGATCTCGCGTCTGCTCACGCAATCCTTCCCCAGAAGGAACGCGAACGGCTCGCTATTTTGGAGCAGAAAAAGCGTCAGCTTCAGCTCGAAAAGCATATGGAGTCACATAGGATCGATAGGGCCAAGATTCCACGCGTCGGCAGAGGCCGGAAAGCGACGTTGGAATCCTATGGTTTTGAAAACGCCTGGGATGTCCAGCAACGGCCTGTGACAAACGTTCCCGGCTTCGGTCCCTCCCTAGCCAGCGAAGTTGAGACTTGGGCAAAAACTGTAGAGAGGAAGTTTGTATTCAACGCCTCGATCCCCACCGATCCGGCTGCCGTGCAAGCCGTGAAGAACGATATTGCGAAGCAGCGGACTGAACTCGAGAGAGAGCTCACCAAAGCGCCTGCGGATCTTAAGCATTTGGCCGATCACGCGAGTGCCCTTAGATCAACCCCGCCACAAGCGTTGGTTGATGCCTACAAGCGCCTGAAACAAGTTGAACTCGATGTGAGTTGAGGTGACCATGGCAACGTCATACCGAGGATTCTGGCTAATCGTGGGAATGACGGCGGCTGCAGTCATGATCGCTAACGTAACGTCGACCGAACAACCTCGGTCGAACTCTAGCATCAGCAGCACCAAGTCGAATGAAGTCTCGTCCCCTGTAGTCACATCACAACCCCCAGCGTCCATTGATCCACCAGGTGCCACACCGGGGCGAATAGTTCCGCCGACATTAATGCCGGGAGCATCCACCTCCGCCGACACAACGCAAGTTGCTGTCATTCGATCTATCGACGCGGACATTCGAGTGGCTTTCGACGCGGCCACGAAGGTTGCGCTCGCAGTGCCCCACTCAAAGCCAGTGGAGATGATCACAGAAGGCTCTAGGCCTACGGACGAACTTTCGCCGCTCGAGACCAAGGAGGTCTCTTCAACCCCAAAAGTCTTTGATCAGCCCGCCGTCAGTTTTGGAAAAGAGGACCTGCCGCGAGAAGAGGTCAGGACGTCCACGAACCTCAACCTACGAGAGGGGCCAGATGCCGCATATGTAAAGATCGAAACACTTACGAACGGTACGAACCTACTCGTACTTGAAAAAAACGGCAAATGGTGGCGGGTAAAGTCTACTACCTCCGGCGCAGAAGGTTGGATCAACGGCACATTCGTCAGGCCAGTGGATTAGCTCCATATCGGTCCAGCGCAAACAATCGACATTCATTAGGTAGATGCAGCGATGCCACCTCTCATGCTCTTGAACGGATAGGAACCATTGCTTCCTATTAGGTCACAGAGTCCTGTTGATTTCATTTGCTTTTCGGGTTGGCCTGATGTCGTGCAACAGCACTGTGGTCGCTTTCTCCCGGAGTACAAGGCAGCATTGGCCGCCAAGATTTTGAACCAGGCTGAAAAGCAGCATGAAGAGCTGTTTCAGACAGAGGTTGGGCCGAGCGCAACCTGATGCGAATGAGTATTGTCATAGGGCCGTCCTTTCGAGCAGGCCTAACCTTTATCTCTTGATAACGCCAACCATTCGATTGATAGCGCCCCAATATTCCTTGTGCATGGTTTCGGCTGCGTCCGAGATCGCCAGCTTCCAAGCAGGTCCGCGATCCCACGCTTCTTCTAGAGCGTCAACCAGCGAGGGCCCGTGGCCCGTGACCGGCAGGGCGTCGAATAGTATTCCCGCCTGTCTAAGGTCTTTATCTCGTTTGGCTTGGCCGCCGGCGTCATTCTGGCGGCGACCGGCAATGATAAGTTTGTGCACCGCGTACCTGCAAGGATCAGGGATCACAACTGAGATACCGGCACCATGTAGCAAGATCGAACGAACGGGATCGCGGATCAAGAAATCCATGAATCTCAGCGGTTCGGCTGACGCGCCGCCGAGAGCGGGCATGTTCACGGGTTTGTCCGAATATTCTTCGGCTCCCCTGTTTGTCGTCATGAATTCGACCCTGTAACCGCTCTGATTCCGGAATGCATGAGAGCGGGAGCTGCCGCTGATATGCGGCACTGCGCGGAACGTTGGATCACGCCCTTTTAGGAGATCGAGGATCGGCGGCAGCGAATCTGCCACCTCGGCGGAGATCGCGAAATCCTGGGCTAGGTCTGCATCACCTGTTAGGATCGCCGCCGAAGGCAGACGGATGCCAAGATATGCCGAGTAGCATTGAAAAGCGACAGTGCCGACGAGAACACCGCGCAGCCGGAAGAGACCGGCCGTGGCAAGCGCCTGTACGATATCGCCGGTAAAGCGATCAGCGGCAATCAAACCGGCTTCGCGCGTTAGCGTGGAAACGTACTTGCGGCGAGCCTTATAGTCTGACTTCTCACCCTTGAAGGTTTCGACCCGTTCCGAAATCGAGGGGTCGTCGGCAGGCCCGACATACCGACGCTTCTGCCCACCCTCCCCGTCGGGTTGGTCGAAATACCAATAACGTCGACCATTAACTGCCACGGGCACGAATCTACCCGATGGGGGGAAATCTTCTGCCCAATCATCGTCGAATGCCCGTTGCTGTAGTTCCGCGACCATGGTGCGAAACATGAGGTCAATTTGTTTAATCACGCCGGCCTCTATATCTTTTTAACAAATCTAGTATAGTCGCAACCCGGAAGCAAGCTTCGACTCCACCCAGTGGACGCTGCCCGCCTGTGCTACCCCAATGCGATACACTACGCACCGCGATCCTCGCTATACGATTTTCACAA
This sequence comes from Neorhizobium sp. IRS_2294, assembly GCF_050500145.1. Taxonomy (NCBI): domain Bacteria; kingdom Pseudomonadati; phylum Pseudomonadota; class Alphaproteobacteria; order Hyphomicrobiales; family Rhizobiaceae; genus Neorhizobium; species Neorhizobium sp. IRS_2294. The sequence continues at coordinate 1,040,146 of NZ_CP191440.1, read as the reverse complement.
ATATAGTATAGAGTCGCTGTCGAGATGCCCGCCTTGAACCAACTCGAACTATTGGCCCGTTGAAAGTCCGATGATTACGTTGAAACCGAAGGACTTAGTGAGATCGCTCCTTGTCCGCGGTGCCAATCCAGGAAGGATTGAGGGACGGGATGTCCATTATGCCAGTTGGTTTTCGACACCATAATTGACTTGCGGTAGCGGCGCCCGGTGCACCGCAGGATCGACGTTCGTGCCGTGGGCGTATAGGTCCCATAACTTGCTCATCGCGAAATCTTTGCGCCTTTCTACCCTTTTTGACAACCAGTGCTACCTACCCCTTCGCCGCCCTTGGCGGCATGCGAGGTAGCACCCGAACAACTGTCATAGCAGGTAGACAGATAACCACCGTCCTATAGACCTTCTTTATCAAAACAACCGGATCACGAGGGAAGACAGCAGTATGAGAAGAACTCTGACCGCCTACACTTTGACCGCCTTGGTAGCCTTTACTTCAATGGCAGTGGCGCAAACCTCGCCGGGCCTTGCGGAAAGGCGTGCGATCGCGGCTTTCGAAAAGGACAATTTTCCACCGCTGCAGAAGAGCGTTCAAACTGCTGCAGGCTTCGAGGTGCCGATCAAGGTGGATTGGAACAGCCTCGCCTTGCCAGGTGACGATAAATATTACGGGCAGGACGATTACCTCGTCAAAACGGTCTTCACCCCGCTCGAAAATGCCATGAAAGACATTGCCCGGGACGAGATGGGCAAGCAGGCGCTTCGCGAAAAACTCAAGACGATCACCGTCCATTACACGGAGGCTGGCAGCCCTGCATCCGCCTACAAGGAACGCGTCAAGTTCGAAGCCGGCACCCTGGACGTCAATTTCCGGCCGTTCACCAATTCCGCAGATGTCGACGATCGAACGAAGGCGATTGTCGACGCGCTGGAAGCGGCTCTCTAAGAGAGCTGTCGGGTGATGTGATTACCGCGGATAGAAGCCTCCCCCAAGCCGGGCGCCCGGCTTGGGGGAGGCTTTGCAAGATACTGCGACAGGGAGGACGTCATGACCAACGCGCAAGCACCCACCGAGGCAGCCAAGCGCCAGATACCGCCGGGCGTGGTTTTGGCCTTCTGGCTGATCCTGCTGCCGCTGGCGCTCGCCGGGCTCGGGATCTGGCAGCTTGATCGGTCCGTCGAAGCCGGCCGGCTGGTCCAAACCAACGGACAGGACATGGTTCGGGCACTCGATGAAATCCGACCCATTGCGGCTCAGACGCCCGGCACGATGATCCGCTTCGAAGGCGGGCAATCGTATCCGGCCTCGATGGCGCTTGCGGAACTGGAAAAAGCCGTCGGCGAGAACGATCTTCTCCAGACAGTCGCGATAGTCCGACATCCGTTCGCCTATCTCACGATTGCCGGTGGAGCGCTTGCCTTCTTCGGCGGCGCGGTCGGTCTGCTTGGCTCCAGCCTTGCCGGCCGGTCAGCCCGCCGGTCGCGCGATCAGTTGGTGCGCAGTTTCACATGGCTGCAAATGACGTTGCCGTTTTTCCTCGCCGCCGTGATGCTGGGACTTGGCTTTGCGGGTGTTGGCGCCACCGTGTTCGAGACGATGACGCTGCCGTTCTGGGGCGATATCTCGGGCAATGCCGTGAAACTGGCGCTCGCCGGCATCCTTCTCGCTGGTGTCGCGCTCTATTGCGCCGTCACCGCGGTCCGCGGACTGCGCCGCGTCTTCGCTCTGGTCGAGCCGGAGCCAATAGTGGAACGGGCCCGCGTCGTCACGGAGGAGGACGCGCCTGGCCTTTGGACATTCGTCCGCAATCTGGCTGGGCGGATGCAGGCCGGCGCGCCCGACACGATCGTCGTCGGCCTGACCAGCGGTTTCTACGTGACCGAGAGCCGGCTTCTGCTGCTTCCCGAAGAGCGCTTGATCGAAGGCCGGACCCTCTATATGCCGGCCCCCTTCCTCGAACTTCTAGACACCGCCGAGATCGCCGCCATCGTTGGACACGAGCTTGCGCATTTCGCCGGCGACGATACGCGATATTCGCAGAGGTTCGTGCCGATCTATTCCAGCCTGCGGCGTTCGCTGGACGCACTCTATCGTGCCGATATCAACGGTGACTTCGGCATCGCCGCCGGCCTTCGCCTCGGTTATCACGCGCTGTCGCGCTTCGATACCGCCGTTGCCCACTGGAGCCGGCTGCGCGAGTTCGAAGCGGATCGGCATGGCAGCACGGTCAGCGGCGCGGCCGGCGCCGCGTCCGCGCTTGTTCGCGTTCATATTGCCGACCCAAGCGTACATTTCGTTCTGAGCGATGCTTTCCGGGGAAATGAAGGACATGAGCCCGATCTTGTTGCGGCCATTGCAACGGTGGCTGCCGAGCGGGGCTTCGACGATCCGGCTGCCCATCTGGAAGACCGCCAGGCCCACCCGACCGACAGCCATCCGCCGACGATCCAGCGCATACAGGCGCTCGGCCTCGGTATCGATGACAAGCTTCTCGCGCATGCGACGCGTTTGCCGGACGCGAGCGTTGCATCCTTCGGTAGGCGTGCATTTTCCGACTGGGATCAGCTTTGCCGCGACCTATCAGCGGACTTCCTGCTCAATGCCAGCTCCGTTCGCACAGAATATCGTGAAGAACTGAAGACGGCCGCCGCCGGGGTCGCCGAGCCGGAACTGGTGGTGCATGAAAATACCGGACCGATGGCAGGCGCGATGATGTTCATCGGTGTGCTGTTCGGCTTGTTCATCGCCTGCACCTATCTCTTCCCCTACCAGATGGGCTTCGGGGGCAATGAGAGCTTCAAGGCAATCTTGGCGGCGGTGCTCGGTGCCGGCATGCTCCTATGCCTTGCGGCCGTCGTCTTCTACCGCCGCCGCGGCGCCCGTCCGTTGATGGTGTTCACGCCGGAGACACTTCGGTCCCCATGGCTGAGCGAGCCGGTGCGGTGGGACGCTGTCGTCGGTTATCAGGTCTATGCCACAACCCGTTTTGCTCTCCAGCTGTATCTCGGGGAAAACGAGCCGCTGCCCAACCGCACGCGGTTTTCGTTCTACAACAAAGTGAAGCCCAAGCGCCGAATGATTGAGCTGGACGCCATCGGCATTCGCGGCATGAAGGCCGATGCGTTTTCGGAACTTGTGGGCCGCTATCTTTCTGCTGCGCATGCACGGCGCGCGCTGGCAGACGAAGACTTGGAAGCCGGTCCGGTCGCTTCATCCCTCGGCGCATAAGGTCTGACTGCGGAAGGCAGCTGAGGCGAGGAGTCGTCAATCGCACGGACTTTTCTATCTTGAAGAATAGATGATACTGGGGCGTTTGAATGACGGACAGCCACTTCGTCTTGCGAAATTGTGTTCCCGCATACAGAAATGCCCCGTCAACGTGGGCAATTATAGTGGGTTATCATGCGTATCGGCATCGCGACGCCTCGCCGGTTCACATTAGTTGAAATAGAAAGCGTAGGCCGCGAAATTCCCCTCAAAGATATTGGTAATCTGGTTCCACTCGCCGCTACTCATGGCTTTGCCATCCTGCAGGTACGGTAACGCAGCCGGTCCCGTTACCCAGAGCACGAGGTCGAAAGGCTTAGGATCTGTGAAAACTCGTGCAAGGTTGATGCGCTTGTCGAAGCGCCAGTGCGGGACAAGGATCTTGCCATCGAGGGCGGCTTCAAACTGCGAGAGGACTGCGAGCCATGCTTGAATGCGTTCAGGCGTGACGTTAAAGGACGGCAGAACCCCGCTGTTTTGTTTTGGCCCCGGCAGCCATTCATGATCGTCATCGTTTTCCTTGTCGATGAGTGCCCAAGTTTCCCGGTTGAGTACAATGACCTTCTTCAGGTGATCGCGCACTTCGCCCCACATTGCCGTGTCGGTAACCGGCCAGCGGATCGTGTGAATAAGCGTGACGAAGTCGGCGATGTCATCAGCTTGCGCCTTATTGACGCCGAACATCGTCATGTCATCCGCGCCTTTGCCATTGGCCACCGACAATGTCGAGACGGCCCGTGGGAAGATGACACCGAAACTCCCGTTCCAGCTTTCGGAAAAATCATGGGACAGCCACGCCTTGGCAGCAGCCATCAGCAAATTGTCGTAGCCTTGCAGCCATTTGGCGTCGGCAGTGTCAAAACCGACGACGAAAGGCAGCGCCCCACCTTTCTCGTCCAGATTGGAAAAGGCCCGCCCAATGTGATCTTCCGGCCCGACCCTGCCGTCGCCATTCCAGTCAAAGCGCGCGACGGAGAGGTCGACTTTCAATTTTGCCGGCTTTTCACCGACGGCTGCAAGAGCCTTGTCGGCGGCATCCAGATCTTCAATGAAGGCCGCAAGAATGCCGCGAAACTGGTCGTATGTGATTGCCTCGGGATTTACGTTTCGGGCAATTTCGCCGGAGGCCCGGCCTAGAAACATTTCATAGCCGTCGGACTTGGAGCCAAAGCCATAGCGGTACAGCGACCGAGATAGTTTTTCGAATGCACGGGCCGATCGCACCAGACCGAGCCCCAACTGTGCGTCAGCATTGTTAGGGGCTGCGGCAGCTGTGGACAACATCTGCTCGTCTGCCTCATCAAGGCGTCCATTGGCCAGATATTTTTGAAACAGCTCAGTTACGGCACCGTCTGCCCACGCTGGAGAGGATTGGTGTAAACACGCGAAGCTCGCTACGATCACGATAGAAATAAGTTTTTTCACGACGACTTTCCGCTGTTATGACCTCTCAGGGCCTCGTTGTGTCAGATCGGACATTTGTTCAATTCTGCCGCCGGACGCGAACCTTCCCTAATGCCTGCGAGGCCGGTATCGCGGACTTTCCGATCGTCTGCGGCAGGGCGTGCCGCCAGTAACCGGCTCTCCGCGATTGTCACCGAACGAAATTCAGGGCTTGGTCTGGTCGGAAGGCGCTGTCTCGTCCAAGGGAGCCACCTCGTCCGAAAGCGCTGCCTCGTCAGTGGCCGGTGCGTCCGGCCCCTTGATCTGTTGGCCGTTGACGCTGACCGAGCCGTCGCTGGCGACCGCTACGTCCCAACGCTGCGCGCCATCAGGGTCGGCCTTGGCAAAACCCTTGATCATCATCAATCCGAAGGAGGCATTGTTCAGATCCGGATTGCTCTTTGCCAGTTCCCGCACGGCCGCGATCGTCTTGTCGTAGTCGCGCGCCACGATCGATGCGTTCACCCTGTAGTCTTTTTGCGTATCGACGCGGCCTTCCATCTCCCCGGATACCTCGATGTTATAGACGCTAGACTCGGCGCTGACCTTCGGAAAATCAACCTTCAGGATGCCGCCCGGAAAAAGCTTCGCGGCCTCCTGTTGTCCCGCCATCCTGCTGTCGCCCGTTGACGTGGTGAAATCCGTCTTCATGAACTCGTCGCCAAGGGCTGCGAAATCCATGCCCGGGACGCCGAACTGAATATCGAGTGCTTGAGGCAGGAAGGCGGTGTAACCCTCAGGAACCAGCACGCTGTCTAGCGTCAAGTCGCCAGCATCGATCGCCACGCCAACGCGCGTCGCGTTGCTCGGCCCATCGACCGTGAAGTGATAGCCAAAGGACTTGGCGCCGCCGCTTCCGACGGCGCTGGTGACGGCGAGGTTGTTGAGTCTGATGGTTTCCTCAAGCGAGCTCAGCAACGGAAAGGCTTTGCCGAGCATGTCCTTGAACTTGGTCTCGCTCTCCTTGGTGAGATGCTTCTGCTCGACGTGATCGAGCACGAACAGGACCATTTCCTTCAAGTCCTTGGCTGCAACGCCTTTGACCTTGGTATCGAAATCCAGACTGTCTGCCGAGATCTGGATCGGCGGCATTTCCTTGCCGCTGACCTGCTCCACAAAGGTGCTCATTTTGCCGTTGGCAGCAAAATCCAGGCGACCGGCAGTGACGCTTTCGGCAGAGGTCAACTTGTAGATCATGTTGCCGAAGCTGGCCTTGATCACCTCGGTATCGGTTGATGAGATAAATTTCAGTTCCTTGGCGCTGAAATCACCGGAGCGGAAGTAGCTGATTGCCGGGTCGAAGACCGAGTTAAACACCATGTCGGCAACCGAATAGGTGAAGTCCGAGCGCTTCTTGTCAGGCCCGATGAAATGCCCCGTGACATTGAGGTTGTTGTTGCCTTCCAGATCCCAGAGCCCGTTGTCCTGCGGTGTGGCGAAGATTTTGAAGGGTTTCAGGCCCTTGATGTCGAAATCCGTTTTCTTGATCTGCGCCAGGAGTTTGGAGAAGTCATAGCCGATCTCGTAGCGCGATCCGGCCGGCGTGACCGTAACAGGCGCACGCTTGGCGATGTCCTTGGGCAGCAGGTGATTGAGAGTGTCACGGATGTTGTTGGCGCTGTCCTGGCTAATATCTGTCGCGGACGCCCCCGTGGTAAAAGCCATAATAATGGCGGTCGTCGCCGTGATAAGCCTATGACGCATCTCGATAATCTCCCTTAGCCGCATAAAGGCGGGCATGTGTGATTGCCGTAGCTCCGATGTCAAGCCTGCAAACCGCCTCAAACCAATCCGAACCGACGGCACCATGCAGGCCCAGAAGTCAAGATCTTGGGTTCGTACACCAATCAGCGTCTTATTAGGAACAATCATATCCCTGGCGAACCGCGGCTGTGGGCGTTAAAGATGAACGATCACAACCGGATGTGGATCAGACATGCGCCTTCCTCTTGCTGCTTTGATTGTCTTTTCCTTCGGAACCGGTGTTGCGCATTCGGCTGAGGCGGTTACCTACGTCGGCTCCATCGGGTCTCTGCCAATCATCCTTGAATTGGCGTCGCCGGGTGCCGATGGTTTGCGGGCCGGACGCTATGCCTATCTTGCCAAAGGCGGTGACATCCCTTTGCATGGCATGAAGGTTAAGGATCCTGACGCCATGCTACTTTTCGAAGAAAAGTCTTGTACCGAAAAGCTTTGCAAAACCGCCGATGGTGACGTCATCGATGTTGCGCCTATCGCCGCTGAATGGAACTTGAAAACCGAAGGCAGCGGCGAGCGACTTTTGGGGACATGGCGGGACAAAGAGAGTGGCAAGACGCTGCAGGTCAAGCTCGTCAAGAAGGGCAAGCGGACGATTTCCGATAGCGAACCAGACCTGCTCGCTGCTCTCGACCCAAGCTACGCGCTCACCGGGACCGACCAGCCGATGGTGCTGAGCAAAGACAGCTTGCCCTACGATTTCCTGAAGATGGATCGCCCTTTCAAACAAGGCGTCACGACCAATCTTGGCGACAGAAGCTACCGCATGGATGAAGACAGCCGAACCGGACTTTCTTATCCGGTTGTCCTTTCGATTGGAAAAGTCGATCCAGCACCGATCAACCGCTACCTGGCGCAACAGCGCCTGCAGCTTGCCTTGTCCGCCTTTTCCTGCATGGCAAGAGCCTATCTTGGCTTCGGCTGGTCGGGACAGGATGCGGAAGGTACCAGCGGATATGACGGCGGTGGATCTGTGACGGTTGAACATCTGACTTCGCGCCTGGTCGGTATTGCAGAGGGTGGCAGCTATTGGTGCGGTGGCGCTCATCCCAGTAATTTCGGGGATCATCGTCTCGCCGATGCGCGAACGGGCAAAGCACTCGTGCCGGAAACCCTGCTGCGCGGCTGGACCGCAACCAACGGAGACGGAACTGTGGTCGATCCTTCTACGGTCGCGGATCCCTCGTTGCTAAGCTTTGGCCCGAGCGAGAGCCTGATCCAGTTCATTCTTAAAAACCGCGAGAAATTCGATGACGAGACGGAGAAAGGGTGTGGGTATGAAGACCTCATCCGGAGCAATCTCGCAGTCTACTTCAACGCCGATAATCTCGTTTTCACCCTGCAGGGCCTGCCACACGTCATATTCGCCTGCACCGACGATCTCCTGACGGTTCCCCTCAAAGATGCTCGTCCGCTCCTTACAGAGGAGGGTGCCGGATATTTCGAGGTTCTGGATCTCTGAAGTTATGTAATCTGGGGCGGCCGGATCATGTTGAGAGACAACAATATTCGGACACTGTGTGCAGAAGCGAGACCTGGAAATTGCTGGGCTTTGATCTGAACCTGACGGTCTTGACAGGATTCGAACCGAAACAACGCAGTTGGACCGCCTGACGACAGCTCTACTCATTGACAACATGCGGAAATAATTTCCGCGTCCGCACTGGGGGTGACCGGTTTTCAGACGACCGCCTTGAGGGACCTGAACCAGTTACTCCATGACCACGGACGATAGGAGATACCTTTGACGCAAGGCTTCCGTAAAAGCGTATTATTCCCGATCAGCTGCCGAGTGGTGGATCAAAACCAATGCGCTAGACCATTTCGAGAAAGCGGTCAAAATTCGTGAGATGATCAAGTCCGGGCAATAGGCAATGACCGCTTGGGGCCGATAGCAGACCAAGTTCGCGGCGAATGCGCCCTAAGTAGCCACGGCGCCCTACGCATCACAGGCGCCATCCGCATTTACAGGGCGGCAGGTTATGTGATGGAAGCTTCAACTAAGTTGATATGAGAGGAAGCTTTATGCGACGAGCGCTAGCGCTAGGATCACTTGTCGTTATCGGTGCATGCTCTGAAGCTGACGCTCAAGAATGTGCAACTAAACCGATTGCAGAGTTAGTCACTGCCAGCGAGGCAGCTTTCAAGCGCTTCAACAACAACAAGGAGTTTACTTCCCCGCTTGCTGAACTCACCCCGCGCGCATCAGGTTTTTCATATCAGGCGAACATCCCCATCTGGGTTGGCACTTTGGAGGTCATCGACAAGACGGGCACGGTGGTGGCGTCGTTGATCCCGCAGGTTCATTGTAATGGAGGCGTTGAATTTTCCATAGAATGGAGGAGACGGGCGGATGGGAGTATCGAATCTGGGCTTGGTGGGTCGTAGCTGACAGAGCTCATGGTGGCTTAGGGCCAAGATATTAGCGATTATAGTCCCGCTTTTCTTTCCGCTTATCTTTCCTTTCTACCTGATGGGTGAATTGTCGCTGCCATGGACATTCCTTTCGTTAGTCCCAGTTCTCGCCGTACTCTCTACTATGCTCGGTAACCTGATAGCTCTCACGACATCAAAAATGAGGCAAGGAAGGTGAGATCATTGCCGCAGGCGGTGGTCTCTCCGTCACGGCAACCGTTGATAAACTTGCCATGCTCTGTTTATTTATAGCAGGCGCAAACGCATAGGTTTGGTATTGTCCGGTCGATTCAGCTTAGACGATCTACTTTCCCTGCATGATTTTCCAACGCTCGGCGGCCATCCATTCGATATCGATCCCTCAGGGCGGTATCTCGTGTTCGCATTACCGAAACCAACGGGCAAAGCGACACGCCATTTCGCTCCCACGTTAGGCGGTAGCGAAGCGGACCTCTATGTCATTGAGCTGGCGACCCGGAAACTTCAAGAAATCCCTCTTCCAGTCGGCTGCGGAGCGATGTCGCCATGCTGGTCGCCTGACAGCACCATGGTTGCGGTAGCCCTAACTGACGGCAGCTTCGTCCGGCCAGCAGTGATTGAGGTGTCCACAGGGTTGGCTACAATCCTCTCGGATCGTAATCTCTGCATTGAATCGCCTCGCGGGGTCTTCGCATGGAATGGACCGACGAAGATCTTATGCGAGCTCCTCCCAGAGGGTGTACCTCCGACCTGGATGGATATCGATCTAAGGGCAGCTAGGTTCATGGTGGCTGTTTGGCAACGTGCTTGGGATGGGCAGCAGGCCACGGCGAGCAGGCTGAGAGACGACAGCCCTGCCATCGGCCCGCCGATCATTACTTACGTCGAGATAGACACAGTTACGGGTGAAGCCGAAAGCTTCACAAAACAGGACGGCCTATCGGCTGCCATGGAGTCGTTCGCAAATCGACCAACGATCGAATATCCGCCACGATGCATCGGCCCAGGATCGAAAGCCCCACCCGAAGGCATTTTGGTTGCGAGTTCAGAAACCTCGTCAAGCAACATCTACCTCGCCCGCAGCTCGGACGGTACGCGCTTATGGCATATCGACAGTGCTAGAGGGCAGGTTGTCTTTGAAACAGATACCCATCTCGCTGCGCTGCCTCCTCCCAACGTCCGGCGTCTTCCATTCCAAACAATGGACGGACAGACAGCGCATGTGCGGTGCCTCCTTCCACATGATCATCAGCCGGGAGAGGCGAGACCAACCATAGTTTGGGTCTATCCCGGCTACGAAACTTCGTTCGACTACCTCCACCATCTAGACGCGAGAAATGATCCAAGTCCTTTGAACCTGCATCCTCTGGTCTCAGAAGGCTTCATCGTTCTGATACCAGACATGCCAACCGACTCTGAGGTTGGGGGACGTCGCGAACTCTCGGAAGAGCTTCTGGGCACTGTAGTCCCCGCGATTGAGGCGGCCGTGACAGCTGGTTTTGCCGATCGACAGCAGCTCCACGTTGCCGGACACAGTCTTGGGGGATGGGCAGCGCTTCATCTCGTCGCACAAACAGATTTATTCAAAAGCGCAGTTGCTGCCGCAGCCCCCACCAATCTGATCTCAGAATTCGGCATATCAGACGTTAGATTCAGACATGGCGAATACGTTGATGCTGACGGCCTCGCATCTATGAGCCGTATTTTCGGGCTATCTCGGCCACCTTGGGAGATACTCGAACGATATGTCCGAAACAGTCCGTTGTTTTCTGCCGTTGATATAGAGGCACCCGTCGTGCTGATCCACGGAGATCAGGATTATGTCTCAATCACCCAAGCAGAGGAAATGTTCACGGCGTTGCGGACTCTCGGAAAGCCCGTCGAATTTGTCCGTTACTGGGGCGAAGGACACGTTTTTGAAAGCCCAGCAAATGTGAAAGATATGTGGTCCCGCCTATATGCGTGGATTAGGCAGCATTCTTCCCAGTGACCGCTTCGGGCCGAGTGCGGTTGACCTCTGGTATTGTCACCTCTCTGGTAGCTGTTTACTCTTCGAGAGATGTGGGCACAATTCCTGGCGACGAGCGTAGTAGCTGTCGGACTTTTGATACCCGAGCTGCGACGCCTTGGCAAAAAGTACGGCGTTGTCTTCTCCGCAGCAGTTGGCGGCTGTGCAGTGCTGCTCGTGTCTGGGTGGCTTCTCGCATTGGTCCTGACGGCTTCCGGCCTCACCGGGATTTTCTCCACCCTCAGATCATGGCAGCTCGCAGCGAATTTCATCATGCCGTTGTCTGCCTTCTTGTATTCACGGCGTTACTACTCGGTCACTCCCAGTCTCTTCCCAGCCGGGATTGTTTTCGCGGCGGTGAGCATGGTCTTCGCTGGCATCGAGTTTAGCTACGCCTACTAACGGGGAGTTCCTCGACCTAAGACTGCCCATCGCCTGGTCGTCTTCGCGCCAGGAGCGGTCATTGCAGAAGAGATGAGGCCGCCTATTTTGCATAGGCGACGTTTTTTTAGAGGACCGGTGATGGAACGCAGCTTCGAAATCGTGGCGCAATGGATCGAACAACAAGACCCGAACCGAAAGCGGCCGTTCAGCGAGCCGGCATCCGCGGATGAGATCGAAGCGACCGAACGCCGGCTTGGTTTGAAACTGCCCGCCGCTGTGCGAAACCTGTACTGCCTGGCAAACGGCCAACCGACCGGCGCTGTCGGCCTGGAGGGGAGTTTCGTTTTGCTGTCGTTGGACGGAATTATCGACGCTGCTGCTTTCCTGAACGACGAATTTCCCGATGGCGGGACCATTTAAACGCTGGTACTTCGGCGGCTCTCTTTTCTTTGAGGAAATAAATGAAAGATGAGCATAGCTCTGCTGCAAAGTCGTTTGTGACCCGTGTACTTGATGCAGCAGGTAGCCTAGCTATCGCTCACCTCGTAGGAACGTATGTGAGTTGCCTGATAGTGTGTGCACCGGGTGGTTGGGCCGCTCCCATGGCCGCGTGGGTGCTTACAAGCCTGATGCTAATACCTTTGCTTCTTGTGATCTCGCCATACGCTGCCGTCTTACTGCTGTTATTGAACCGGTTTCGCGCAAAAAGGAAGAGGACGTTCGCAATAGCCGGGTTGCTCGCTGGACTTTTCGCCCTAGCGACGCTCATGTGGCTTGCGCCGACACTTTCGACTGAACTCCACCCCGGGCTGATGATAGTTGCCGCATCGTCGGGTGGAGCAGCGGGAGGTTTCCTCTACCGCCTTACGGCAACCGTACCGAGGCCAGCGACGTCGGCTTAGGGGTAAGGAGATTGCCTGCTTTTGCGCCAAGAGCGGTCATTGCGTCTCATCACTGCACTGCGTAATCTGCGAAACGCGTACGGAAGTCATCGATATTGATCGACCCAAGAGGGGCTGGCAAAAGTCGTTTTGCCGCGGTTTGCGGCCGCACAAGAAGAGTGCGTTCGACGCAGTAATGCAGGAGGTTTTCGTGCGCGCGATCGCCATTATTATCGCCACAGTGGTGTCGATCTATGCTGGATCATCTGCTGCCGCTCCCGTGGAAATGACGGTCGACCGTCTCATCAGCATCTGTATGGCTTCCGACATCGAGGACGTGTCCGCCACGGGCGACGAGCTCGGATGGCAGCGCATGTCCGAGGCGGATACGTCGGAATGGCGTTCGGCGTTCCAGGGATACAATGGAGGATCGGTCGAGGTTGTCGGCTGGAAACGCGAACAGTCCGACAGCACGGATTCGCTGTCGTTCTGGATCGCCGTTGGGCCCAGTGGTCATCAGGCGTGCACATACTCCACGGATCACCCTGCGGGCCTTCTTGACGCGCTGAAAGCCCGGCTCGGTTCTCCGGACGATTTCGAGAAGATGGAGGAGATCGAAAGCACAACCGCCTTCTGGAATAAAGAAGGGATAGAGTACGCTTTCTCGCAGACAGGATCGTCCGCGATGATCCAGATCAGCAAGGGTCGATGATGGCTACGGTCACACGATTAACCTGCTAACTGTCGGGCAGGCTTCGGAAGTCGTGTCCTATAGGCATGGTGCCGCGATCCTCGACAACTCGGGACTTTGCTGCCGTTGCGCTACCTGCAGGTTCCGTCTAGCCTTTCGAAAGCAAGACAATCCTCTGAGGTCAAATCCATTGAACCCGATCGACGTTATAATCGACGTGATATGGCGGTCTATAGAGCGCCGGAATCGCAAGGATTGTATGGTGTTGTTGGGAGGAATCCTTATTCTTAGCCTGGTCGGACTGAGCCTATTCCTGCAGTTCCGCTAACAGTAACAGCCGCACGCGACGACAACGTTCGCAATGGCCAGAAGGCGTCTTCCGCTTCGCGCCAACAGCGGTCATTGCTCCCTTGCCGGATTCCCTTACCGTCGGAGCCGCGCCGTGAAGTTAAACGCGACGATCAGCCGAACGACCCAGGGTCACCCCGACCTTGGCTTTTGCGCGTCCTCGGTCGACATAGGCAAGGGCTTCGTTGGTGTCGGCGAAGGGTGGATTGCAGCCTTGCTGAAATTGGCAAGATGGCGGAGAACGCTGTCATGGGGTGGAACGTATGATTGGCCTTCTCGAAAACCGCTTGGTCCCCGTGACAGACACAATTGGTTTCCTCCAGTGTCCCGCAGAAGTCTTAAAATCAGCATTCTTGGATTGGCAGAGACCTCTACAGGAACCGCGCGGCACGCTCCTTCATGAGCAGCGCGTTGCCGGATCGTTGGAAGCCATACTACGGAGACTGCTTCCGTTGACGAGTGTTGAGGCTCGGCGCTTCTTGTTTATCCCAACACAAACTGACTGGACGGCCTTTTTTGACAATGGGCATCAAGGAACTGACGCGTTCGCTCCAATCAGCTATCTCGCCAAGGAAATCGGGTGCGTTGGCGTCCGGGCAACGGACGCGCTACCCGGCCGAACACAGGGAGGAACGGTCTTTGAGCTATACAGCCCCGAAGACACAGATTGGTTGAACGTGGTGCGGTCTATTTCTGCCGCGCCGACTGACGGGCGTTGGGCTTTCAGCGCAAGCGGCACGGCACTGTCTTTCGAAACGATCGAGTTTTATGCCAAAAAGCGGATCAAAGATCGCTTCAATTCCGAAATCCTGAAGCAATATCTCGAGGAACTTGCTATCGATGCCTTTAACCCGGACTTCTACGCCAAGGAAGGTTTTCTAATAGAGAAAGTCGGAACCTGTGCACCAGCCATGCAGCTATTCGGCTTGGCTGACTAGCGGGCGGCTTCGGGCAGCGCCCGCGATCCAGTAAATGACTGCTTCGGGCCGAAAGGAGACCTAGACCGCTTCCCGTCAAATGCGGTGATGGCAGCATGGTCGATGGATCCGGGTCGAGTGGCCGCCCTGGAGCGGCCGGTGCAGGTGATCAAACCGCAACAACGGTGCGGCCGTCATAGTCGGCGGTCCATTGCAGCGATGGTCGCTCGCCGCAACGCTCAATCCATGCCTTGACCATGTCGCTGTCCGGCGTCGCAGCTGGGTACCAGGCAAAGGGCGAATGCAGCAGCAGATCGACAGCCGTATATCGCTCTCCCATCAGATAGGGCCTATCCTTGAGCGCGGTTTCCAGGCGTGCCGCAAGTTCCGCAGGGCTGCGGAAGGTAGCATCCACAAACGGATGGGAGACCCCGGCTGCCTGCAAGATCAACACAGGTTCGACCACGCCGGCATACCACGCCAGCCAGCTGAGATACCGACCACGCTGCGGATCGCCGGGAGCAGGCGCCATCTTCTTTTGCGGGAAAAGATCCGTCAGGTACTGAATGATCGCGATGCTCTCCCAGATGAAGACGCCGTCATGCTCGAGCAGCGGCACCTTGCCTTCCGGATGCGGGTTCTTCAGATCTTTGCGGCCGCTGCCATCACTGCGGGTGATATCGACGATCTCGATCGCGACCTTGTCGATGGCGTCTAGTTCGCGAAGGAGGGTGATGATACGCGTCGAGCGCGAGCGGGGGGCGTGAAAGAGCGTCAGCATAGTCTGGATCCTTGGTTGCGTTTGGCAATGCAGATCTTATACACTCCGCCAACTGCCAATTTCCGGCAGTAGGCTTCATTTATCGTCCAAAGTCATGGCTCGTAGTGATCGTCTGTTTCGCCTGCTCCAGGCGCTTCGCAATCTCCCCTCCCCGGTCACGGCCGCACGCCTTGCACAGGAGACCGGCGTGTCGTTGCGTTCGCTCTATAGGGACATCGAGAGCCTGCGCGCCGCGGGTGCCGTCATCGATGGCGAGCGCGGCTTCGGCTACAGGCTGACGGAAGACATCGCCTTGCCGCCGCAGACGTTCACACGGCTTGAAATCGAAGCCCTGGTGCTCGGCCTCGCTGAGGTGCGCCATATGGGTGAACCTGCGCTCGCGGCCGCCGCACGTGCCGTGCTTTCGAAGGTCACAGCAACGCTGCCCGACCGACTACAACGTCAGGCACTGCATGCCGCCTCCCAGGTCTATCACTTCGAGCGCCGCGATCCGCCGGTCGTCGATATCGGCGTTCTGCGCGAGGCTTGCTGGCAAGAACGCGCCGTGGTGATAAGTTATGTGGACGCGGAGCAGCAACGGACCGACCGGCAAGTGCTGCCGCTGGCGATCGTCTATCTGGAGAGGACGCTGGTGTTGCTTGCCTGGTGTTGCCTGCGCCAGGGCTTCCGCAAATTCCGCGTCGACCGCATCGCTGACATTCAGATGACGGAGGAGACCTTCCGTCCGCGCCGGGTTCAGATGCTCATAGACTTCGTTGCCATTTTGAACGCCGGTGTGCCCGGAACATCAAAGATGATCTTGAGCAGCCAGTAACCAATACGACGATGCGGCCACGGACGCGTTCGGACTGCTTTCCTAGCTAGATGCAGCAGATGTCCGAACGTCTGCGCTGAGGGCAATGCTGTCACTGCAAGTGGGCGGCATGGTTTCGAGCAATGCCTTGCCCGCGTCTTCGCCTTGATGGGAGTTGAACCCGCCGCCACCCTATTAATTCGCGAGCATTCCCTAATTATTTTAGGAGGATAGCGCATCCCCTATTTTATAGAGGATTGTAATGATTAGAGAAGTCATGGGTTCCTCTTCCATTGAGCAAGAACCCATAGACAGTGTGTCCCGTCATCGCTCCGAAGCTTGGATCCTATTGCTCATCGTTTTAAGGGCAATTTTCTTTTGGCCTTGCTTCCTCAATTCTGCTCGGAAATGATGGCTCATGCACGTTCTATGAAAAGGCAGTATTCGTGGGTAATCGGTCATCTCGTAAGTTAGTCCGAATTAATGCTTTGCCGCGGCTCAAGAATATGCTGGCTGATACGGATGACGGCAGGCTTCTCCAAATGTTTTGGGCAGTGCATGCGCTACAGGACGGAAGAGAACATCTGGCAAGCCGCTTGATTTCGTTCCCATCCGACGCCGCAACTACAGCAATCGAGTCACGCTGGAAGATTCATCCTTGGAACCTTGAGACGCTGATAACCCTCCAGCTGAACACTCCGAACGGCCTTACCTCCTACCGACGTGTCGATACCTCTAAGTTTGACACGATTGCCGTTTTAACAAACTTGCTCGGCCGTGTTGAAGATATTGATAACAGAGATCGCATCAACGATCGCAATATTCTCCTTGAGATGCATCGGATTGGCCATCGAACCTTTCAGTGGCAGAGAGGTTGGCGGCGGCAGCAAGATCTTTATCGATACATCTATATCTATGGTCAGGGCAAATGCGCCCAATTCTTTGAAAACCGGTATGGACTGTCGGTGGTCGATTTTGTGAGTGTCTGTTTTGCTTTGTTCGGTATTCTCTTGCAGGGTTGCTGGACATCCAAGATTCACGGACTCCACGTTATTGGCCTAGACGACAAATTGGTAGATATCGTCCTTCCTCTCGTGTCTGCCGAAATTCACGATGTCAGGCAGGCCTCGCGAGACCTTCTCGAAAAAGTCGAAACAGGCTTAGGGACGAAGCTGCCGGCCATTTATCAACCGAGCTATCTTCGGGTAAAGCCCATTATTCGCTCGTTTGCCAATCGAAATTGCTTCATTGCTCCATTGCCTGAGCTAATCTTAATGCGGGCGACCGTTGGCCTCTTTTACGATCTGATCCCTGGTGGACAGGATATCTTGAACGACGCCAATGAACGCTTCGAGGCCTACGCGCGCCACTCCATCAAGGCGCATTGCCCCGACTTTGATCCTCTGCCGGCGATTAAGTACCGACACAATAAGAACGATGTCGACACGCCGGACATCATCCTCAAAAGACACAACAAGGTCGTGGCGGTTTTTGAATGTAAGGCAACCAAACTAACCTTCGAGGCCCAGTACGGGGAGGACCCGATCGCTAATGCAGAAAAGGGATATGCACAGATTTCCAAGGCGATATTCCAGCTGTGGAAGTTTTTTTCGCACGTCCGGCGCGGCTTGTTAGCACTTGATGTAGCGGAGGATGCGGTTGGCATTGTTTTGACCATGGAGGCCTGGACCCAGATGGGTGGCCCGTTGCGGGAGAAGCTCATAAACGACGCCAAGATCCTCGCCGCTCAGAAAGATAAAGATATCAACGTGCAGGATATGCGGCCGCCGGTATTCTGCCCAATTCAGGATTTGGATGATCTTCTCGCTACGTCAGACGAAGACCAGCTACTTACAGCTTTCCGTGCTGCGACTGAAGAGCGCTACCATCCATGGGGGATACGCGAAGTCAGGCAGCGTGAAGCCCCCCGCCTTCCTGCATCAAAGCCCTACCCATTCGATATCGGGGAATTCCTTCCTTGGTGGAAAGACTTACCAAGCCAGAAAGACCGATCGAGTACGCAACGTTCAGTGACGTGATTGAAGGCCGCTTGGGGCATTTTGATTTCAATCAAAATACCGAAGTCGCGGCGATATACCTGTCTATTGTTAGACGACAATAGGTTTTGGTCCTCAGGGTTTGCGACGAGATAGAGGCCCCTCGAGATTTTGAACACCCAAACTGTCATAGTCGTTCATAAGGATAGTGGATGCAGTTCGCATTGGTTGATGAGGTTCGTCGCGAGGCCTTCTCCAAGGGCAGGGGGACTTGCCCGACGTGCGGTTCGGCGATGATCGCCAAATGCGGCCCGAGAATTCTTCACCACTGGGCTCATGCCGGGAGGCGAAATTGCGATCCCTGGTGGGAAAACGAAACAGTATGGCACCGGGAATGGAAAGAGCTTTTTCCTGAAAACTGTTCGAGAAATCTCCCATATGGCGCCTGATGGTGAGATCCATCGTGCCGACATCAAGACACCTACAGGCATCGTCATCGAGGTACAACATTCGAGCATGACGGATGCCGAGCGGCTACCGCGCGAGGCCTTTTACGGGAACCTAGTTTGGGTGATCGACGGTCGCAGTTTCCGTGATAACTTCGACATCTATCACCTGCTGCCCGATCCAACGTCAGTTCTTGCGGAAGATCTGGTTTGGTCGAAGGCTCGACGCCATATGAATGGCGCGAATAGGGGTTTGTTTTTCAGACCATCAGAAAACCAGGACGACCAACCTGGCGCTACGAAGGCCACACTCAAGGGCGGATGGCTGCACGGCATTCACGAGATCGAGGACCAAGTTAACGCCAGCTACCGCGGTCACCATCAATATGATTGGGTTCGCCCGCGTAAAACGTGGCTTGATGCCATCTGTCCAGTCTTTATAGATTTTGGCGGAGATTCACTTGTGAGGCTTGAGATCTATGACGAGAGCGGCCTCCGCTGTATTCGTATGATTTCCAAGAGAAAATTCGTGCATGACGTCATGGTCGAAACGTCGGCACAGGCCATAGCTACGCGATTTTATCCCCTTCCCCGCGCTGAAGTTCTCCACGACCAACTCATGACATGAAATGTACCAATGGTGCACAAATGCCAAGAAACTCTTGCTAGGGCGCTCGCGACGACCTCGGCCGCCGGCTAGCCCGTAAAATTCTTTGCTCCGCGGACGGAGTGCTGCTGTGCTTACACTTTGCTCTTGCTTTTGTAATCACTCAGCAAAATGATGCCTCAACCTGTACGAGCGAAGGAATCGTTCTTGATTGAGGCATTGCGAAAACATCGTGGGGATGGCCGCGGTTACGAGCGGCGCCCCGACATTACAGCCACACTTCTTGAACTGGAGGGTCTTTCGCAGGAGCAGCGAGTGAACCGCGCTCAAATTCGGTCAAAAACCGATCCTCAATACCTTCCGTCAGAATGTCTTCTTTACCTCATTCGCGCGTCGAAGCGAGACAACTCCAATCAACTCTTTGAAACTCTTTTCCGCATACTTCTGGCGAGAGTTGAAAGTGCGGCGACACTGAGAAGTGAGATCTATCTCCTGCCAACGGGAAAGATGGCGATCACCACCTTTGGGACGACGGTCCGAGATCATGTTGTGGATCGCTTTCTTGCCCGCCTCATTGCCGATCGAAATGGCTATGATGAACGGCTTGACTACTTCGAGATCAATTTTGCCCACGCAATTGCCAGCTTACGATCAACGGCGAAGGCCAAGGCAGCTTCGGAAGAAAAGCGCTCTCAACCGCTCGCTGCTAACGACGACGACGAGGTCTCAGCAGAAGTTGAAAAGGCTGCCGGAGCGTTTGATCCATTCGACACAGCAAAAATCGACAATGGGAATTACCGGTTTCGGCTTTTTGCAGCGATCAAGAATTTACCAGAGAAAGAACGCCATGTCGTTGCGTTGCTTTTCAAAGAATATCCAATTGAGTCAAACGACCCCGACAAACCATCGATATGCAAAATCTTGGGGTGCGTTGAAAAAACGGTAAGGAACCGGCGTGACCGTGCTTTCGAAAAACTTAAAGCAGCTCTATCGGAGGAAAAGATAGATGCCTGACGCCCGCAAGGAAAACGCTGAAGAGATCCTATCCGCCTTCGCCATCGAACCGGCTCACAACAAGGCTACCCTTGATCTCTATCTGAAACAATATCCGGAACTCGCTTCTGAGCTGATCGATTTATCGCTCGAACTAGAGATGATCGATCCGACCGGAGAGGACGTTATCGACACCGACAGTCCGATCGTCAACGCCGCTTGGGCTGCATTCGTTGACGGTGGCGTTACCGACGCGCCAATCACGGCCGCTTCGTTCACCCGTGAAGTTGCCAATGGCATGGGATTGAAACTGGCTGCGCTGATGGGTCTTCGCGATAGAAAAGTCGAAGTCGACTCGCTTCCTAACGCCTTTTCCGCCCGCCTATCGAAAGCGCTTGCGGCGCCTGTATCGCGATTGATGGAATACCTCGCGGGGCCCCAAGGCATGCCCGTTGGGGCCAGCTTTAAGGCTGATGCAAAACCAGAGCAGAAGCCAAAGATTTCAATCAAGCAGTTGCTCGCTGAATGCGGCTATACCCCTGAGCAGATTACCAACCTCCTAAAGGAGGATTGATCATGGATGCCGTCGAACTGGCGCGGCAACGAGCCCAAGAGCTGAATGACGCGGCGGTCCAGGCAGGGGCTTCTGCCTGGAGCCCCTACGCGTTGGCTCAGCACGAAGCAGCGCGGCGGGGGATTGAGATCGATCGCGTGGCAAAAGGGAGCAGCCTCCTAAATGGAGCACGGGCGCTCTACGATCCAAGCCTACCCTTGATCATTCATGAAGCGACGGGGAGCGATTTTGAAGACGCTTTTCTCGTTGCTCATGAACTTGGCCATGTGGAACTGGGCGACGCTCAGGCTCGAGACGAGGTGAATTCAATCGACCCCGCACGTGCTGCGGAGATGCCGCCGGTCGGCGCGGAACGAGTTGAAGACTACAGCCGACGCCAACGCCGCGAGGTCCAAATGGATCTCTTTGCACGAGAATTTCTCCTTCCTCGGGCTTTCGTCCGCAAGGCTCATATCGAAGAAAAGTCAACTGCCAACGATATTGCCGGGCGACTAGGCGCGCCTAAAGCTGTCGTGGCACAACAGATGCTCGATGCCCTGTTGCTCCCTGACGCTACCATCGAGCCTGAAAAGGCTATTGTTTCGCGCCCGCTTAACCTGCGACAGAAGGAAGCGGCAGAGCACTGGGGGGCAGCATATCTACTCGAGGCTGGCCCGGGAACAGGTAAAACGCAAACACTGGTCGGTAGAATTCTTTGGCTGCTTGATAAGGGCATTGATCCTCGGGGGATCCTGGTTCTAACCTTTTCAAATAAGGCTGCTGGCGAATTGTTTGAGCGCGTAGCGCAAGTAAATCCTGTTGCAGCGGCCGCGATTTGGATCGGCACCTTTCACGCATTCGGACTCGATATCATCCGGCGCCATCATGACCGCCTCGGGTTGCCTGACGACCCCAAAATGATCGACAAAGCAGACGCGATTGAACTGCTGGAGACCGAGGCACCTCGGCTAAACCTGGTTGAATTCCGCAACATTAGCGACCCGACAGAGAACTTAGACAGAATATTAGCTTCAATCTCTCGGGCAAAGGACGAATTGACGAGTCCAAGTCATTTTCAAGAGCTGGCGCAGGCGATGGAGTTGGCTGCTTCAACCCCCGAGGAACAAAAGGAAGCGGATCGTCAGATTGAAGTTGCCAACGTTTATCGACGCTATGAGGAGCTAAAGTCCGGACTAAAGCGGCTTGATTTTGGTGACCTTGTCACCCTTCCAATCCGGCTCTTTGAGGAAAATGACGATGTTCGAGCTGCTATAGCTTCGACTTATGAACACGTCTTGGTCGATGAATATCAGGACGTAAATCGCAGCAGCGTCGCCCTTTTGAAGAAACTCAAGCCGATGGGCACCAATCTCTGGGTGGTTGGCGACATCAAGCAGTCGATTTACCGCTTCCGCGGGGCATCCTCGATTAACATGGCGAAATTCGCAACGGGAGATTTCCCCGGTGCGCAGACCGGCCGCCTAGAGGTCAACTATCGCTCAGTAAAAGAGATCGTTGACGCCTTTTCGAAATTCGCCGTCAATATGAACGTTGCTAAGGGTCGAGATAGCTCACTTCAAGCGTATCGAGGGCCCTCGGGATGCCCCCCAGAACACAGGCTTACCGCTTCGGCCCAGAACGAGATCGAAGCGGTCGCTGATGCGATCTCTGAAATGAGAAAATTCGGAATCGAGTACCGCGAACAAGCAATTCTCTGCACCGGCAATGATCGTCTGGCAAAGATCGGCGCTGCGCTGGAAACTCTTAACATCCCCGTGCTGTATCTCGGCAGCATTTTCGAACGAGAGGAAGTAAAGGACCTACTATCCTTCCTATCGCTTCTAGTAGACCGAAAGCCGATGGGTCTCGTTCGCCTTGCGACGATGGAAGGATTCGCGATGTCGCTGGAAGACGTTGGTGTCATTCTGGAAGCCCTAAGCGATGGAGAGGCACCCACTCCTGTATGGACTATTGGTGAAAAGGAACTGCCTAATCTATCGCTTGATGGCAGAAATGCTCTTGCGAGCGCTTGGCAAGTATTCTCTGATCACGATGAGGCATCCCAGCCTTGGGATGTTCTCGTGTCGTTGTTGCTTGATCGCACCCGAATAGCGGCGAGAATTGCGGAAACGCCGACAATCTCTTCGAGAGCTCGCGGAATCGCAATTTGGCAGCTTCTCAATTTTTGTCGCACTCAACCAAGTGGCAAAGGTCTCCCCATCAAAAGACTTCTCGATCGTGTGAGGCGACTGGTTCGCCTGGCCGATGATAGGGATCTGCGACAATTGCCAGCGGTGGCGCAGGGTCTCGACGCCGTCCGCCTTATGACGGTGCATGGATCGAAGGGCCTGGAATTTCGCGCGGTCCACTTCCCCGGCGTCAACGCTGACAGTATTCCCCGATCTCCAAATCACTTTCAGGGCATCGAATCGCCTGACGGTCTGATCGATAACGTGACAGGGAAAGCCGCTGCGATCCGGTCCGCAGCACATGTCGATGAGCAGGAATGTCTTTTCTATGTCGCCCTCTCCCGAGCGAGAGATCGCCTCTTTCTTTACTCTCCGACAAAGAAAGCAAATGGCCATAGCTGGTCAGTTTCACCATTTGCGGCACGACTGATACCTCCAATGGTTCAGCGGCAAATAACTCCAACAGCGCAGCTTCCGCCGTCGATCGAGGAAATCATTGACCTTCGCTTTGTCAGCCGGCCAACGTTCAAAGACACCCAATTGGCCATATATGAGAAGTGTCCTCGTCGGTTCTTTTATACCTACGTGCTTCAGACGGGTGGTCGTCGGGTTGAGTCTGCTTTCATGAAAATGCACGATGCTGTTCAGGATGTAGTTGACTGGATCACAGCAGCTGACCCCGCTTCCGCCGCAACTTCCGGAGCCTTTGGTCGCCTGCGGGCTGCGATGACGGCTCGCGGCCTCGACGAGAGCGGCCATGTCGATGATTACATGGCCATCGCGGAGGAGTTGATCTCCAACCTGCTCAAAAGCAGGCAAGGTCTTACGCTCAAGGGTAATGATGACCTGGCGATTTCTGCTGGCGCGATCAAAGTCGCAGTCCGTGTGGACGAACTGCTTCAGACTGACGATGGCGGGGTCGTTGCCCGTCGGATACGTACCGGTCATGGGACGAAGGCATCGCTGTCCGATTTGGCGGCCAGTTCCTTCTTTATGGCGGTCCGCGAAGCGTTTCCCAATGCCTTGGTGGAATTGTTGAACCTTGCCGACGGAGAGCCGATCAGGCTCGAGTTTGAGAAGCTCGCCAGCCGTCGCCAGAAGATCGACGACATTGTCGGCGGCGTTACGAGCGGCCGCTTCCCGGCGAAGCCAAACAATCGGACATGCCATCGATGCCCAGCGTTTTTCATCTGTGGCCCGATACCCTCCGGACCACTCTCAAAAAAAATCTGACCTAAAATTACCGGTCTGCCATTTCCGTTCCGATTAGCACTCCAGAGACGTATCGCAATCAAGCGAGCGCTCCGGAGAAGAAACAAATGTCTGACTTTAACAACGCGGCGGGCTCTGCCAACAAGCCGTTCCATATCCGCTTCACCACCGACGGTGTTGCATATCGCGATGCTTCGATTGACGATCCGATTCCCGTTGGGAGCCAGCTCCTTGCGGTAGCCGGCGTCCGTGACGTGGAAAACTACAGTCTCTTCGCCATCCTGCCCAATGGTGAGTTCGAGGATATTCGTCTCGACGAAACCTTCGACCTTCGCGCAAAGGGCGCCGAGACGTTTGCTTACTTTGAAAGCGATCGTTCGTTTAATTTCACGATCGAAAACCGCCAGATGTCCTGGGGCAAGAACCTGATCAGCGGCAAGGCGCTTCGCAACTTGGCCGGCCTTGACGCTCGCTACAGCATCTATCTTGAGGTCCGCGGTGGCCATGATCGCCTGATTGAAGCTTACGATCTTGTCGATCTGGCCGGGAAGGGCATCGAGCGCTTCATCACCGTAATCAGCGAAACCACGGAGGGCTTGGAGGCCCTCCCTTCTGCGGACCGTCGTTTTCTCGAAGCTCACGGCCTGACGTATGAGATCGTGAACGAAGCCGGTGTCGGGGCGGTCGTGATCAAGGATTTCGCTCTCCCTCCGGGGAAGTTTGATCAAGACAAGGTCGACGTGATGATTCAGCTTCCAGCGGGGTATCCCGATGCCAGTGTCGACATGTTCTACACGCTGCCCTGGATCAGGCTAAAGGCGACCAACAGTTACGCGGCCTGTGCAGACGTCCCTCAGATTTTTGCCGGCTCCACCTGGCAGCGTTGGTCTCGGCATGCGGACTGGCGTCCTGGCATCGACGGCATCCGTACCATGGTAACCCGCGCCCAGACCGCTTTCGAGAAGGCCAAGTGAAATGACGATGTTGGATATCACCGTTCTTGAGCAACACATGCGTGTTCTCATGGGCTTGCTTCCGGACCAGACATCTCCGGAAGCAGCTGCCTACATGCTGTTTGGGTCGTCCGACATCGCCGCCGATCCTTGGTCGGGCGAGCCGCGTCACCGTCTCGTTTCACATCAGGTGATTGAGATTCCCGCAGCAGACATGCTCAGCTCTTCTGGCTTGCATGTAACATGGAGCACGCGAAGCTTCATGCGGATGCTCGGTGATGCTGCAATCAGGGGCAAGATTCCGGCTATCTTTCACACCCATCCCGGCAGTCATGCATTCTTCTCCGATCAAGACGATGCCAACGAGCGAGAGCTCGCGCGGACGGCCCACCAGAAGGGTGCTCGGGGTCTTGTCAGTATTGTTCTCGGCGGAGACGGCTCAGTGTGTGGGCGGATCTGGCATGGACCCGACACCTACACTATTGCTCACGCAGTGCAGATTGTGAGCGGGCGGTATCACCGGCATCAAAGTCACCTCGCTGAAAACATTGTCCATCATCATTTGGACCGCCAGCGCCGTCTGTTTGGGCAAGTCTTCAATGACAATCTTTCGTCGTTGCGCGTGTGCATCGTCGGGTGCGGCGGTACTGGTAGCCCCGTTGCGGTTCTCCTGGCGCGGCTCGGCGTTGGGCACATTTTCCTTGTGGACAAGGATGTGATCGACGAGACAAACCTCAATCGCGTGCATGGCGCGCGACGCGACGATATTGGGCGGCCAAAGGTCGAGGTCCTCAAGCGCGAAATCGAACTGATGGGCGTTGGCTCTCAGGTGGAAGTCGCACAGGACTGGATCAACGCTCCGCGCATTCGCGATGCGCTCAAAGCTTCGGACTTTGTCTTCGGTTGCACTGACGACAACACTGGCCGAATTTTGATTAATCGCCTTGCCCATTTCTACGGTATTCCGGTGATCGACGTCGGCTTGCGCATGATCGCAGCTGCACATCAGCACGGTCATGATCTCAATGGGCGAGTCACGACGCTCATTCCAGGTCGGCCATGCCTGATTTGCGGTGGTGTCGTAAACGCCACGCGTGCCCAGGAAGAAGAGTTAGAACGCAATCAACCGGACGAATTCCAACGCCGAAAAGCTGAAGCATACGTCGTGGGCGCCGGTGACCCCGCTCCTGCTGTCGTGACTTTTACGACTGAGATGGCTTCCGTTGCCGTCAATGAAATGATCGCCGCGGTTACTGGGTTTCACGGCGCTGATGGAATGATCCCGACCCGTGTCAGACGCTGGCATGTTCGCGATGATCGATTTCTCAACGTCAAGGCCCGAGAAGGTTGCCCGGTTTGCCAATCCGAAGACTCGCGTGGCGCCGGCGATGTATCGCCCTTCCTCGATATGGCAGGGTGAAATCATGCGAAGAACGATAGCACTCACCCTCCGCTTCTTCGGGTTGCTCAAGTTTGACCGGCTTGCAGAGCTCTCGTCCAAATATCCGTCGACCGGCGAGTTGCCAGAAAAGGATGTCGTCGTCGTTCGCGATGGCGACGTCGCAAAGTGGGCGTGCCTGACGTGCCCCGGCGGTTGCGGTAAGATGATTGCACTTTCGCTTAACCCCAATCGACGACCGAAATGGCAAGTGACATTGGATTTCTGGAACCGTCCGACGCTCAAGCCTTCGGTTCACCAGTTAAATGAATGTGGCTGCCACTTCTGGATCACAGACGGCAAGATCGAATGGTGCCCCGGCGGGCGGCCCACCGCATAAAGAAGAGCGTTTCAAATGGATGAGCAGGTATCCCAAGTTTCACATTATCCTTTCCGCGAACAAGCGCAGAAGCACCTTAAATCAGCTGAACAGCTGCTCTGCAGTGAAGGGCAGCAACTCGTTTACGCCTGCCTCGAGCTTCGTCTAGCAATCGAGGCTATCGTGTATGAAACTCTCCGAGCCTACGAGAAAAATCTGAGCCCCGACGTCACGGAGGCACATCAACATTGGCAACCCAACAAAGTGCTGCAACTACTTTCCGCACACGACCCACTCGTCGATACTTCGCTTCGGGTTCAGGTCCGCGAAATTGGCGAGAATGGTGCCCCCGTCGGTGGCCCCCCACTCTTCGATGGAATTGACCGACGCTTAACCGTCAATTGGGTGGAAAAGGCCCATCGATCCCTCGGAAGTTTCCTTCATCAGCGAACCATTTCCCAGTTCAAGAAAGGGAAGTCGATTGACGAAACCAAACTGAGGACTGAGGCGAACCGCATTTACATCAGGCTCAAGGAGGTTTTGGGATCTGAAGTCTACGGTATCCACTTTACCGGCGGACTCCCGATTTGTTGCGAGACCTGCGGTTCTGACTTGGCTGCTAGGATGGCTTCCCGGATTCTTGATGGGGTCGCCGATGTGAAGTGTGCAACCTGCAACGTAAGTCGCTTGGTGGAAACGGACAAGACAACCGGTGAGCTTAGATACGTCCATAAGAGAGCGGCCACCGGGTGAATCGCCGGCTACCCTGGCGCTGTCGATGAGGTGTAGTACGCTTACAGCTACGGTCAGCAAGTCCGTCGAAACTAAGCAGTGAGATTTGTGGCGGCTGGAATGTGGTGGGGGTCAATTTGCAATAGGGCCAGAATGGCCGATTTCGCTGGTAGAAAAGCGTCATCATAGCTGAAAGCGTGCCAATCGATCTGCTGCCGCGCACCTAACCGATCCTGATGCATCTTGTCGCGGACGGATTTAATTCCCCGAACCTTGGCTTCGAGATCAAGGTTTCCGTTCGGATCGGCAACCGCGACAAGAGAAGCAATCCAATGGTTCGGAGCGATACGCGGGGCATTGGCTCCGTTATTGCCGACATCCCTTAGCCGAAACGCCGATCCCAACCCTTCACAGACGGAAAATGCACCAACACAGAACTCGAAGATCATCATGGTATAGTAAGGCTCAAATAGCACCGACGCGTTACCCGCTCCCCGCGTCGCATGGGGCGTAATCAAGCCAGCCTTCATCTCCATACCAACCAAAATGTGCTTTAGGTTGGAGCGAAGCCGGCTGCGGACATCAGCATCGAGAACGTCCGGTATGACCCTTACAAGCCATGCATCCCATTCAGTCGCAGTAGCGAGGGTATGAACGTAGCCGAACTGGCCAGCTTGGTACGCTGAAAGATAGTACATTTTAGCTCCGGCTCGATACGACGTCTGTGGTCTACAGAGTGCCTTGTCCTACTAAGGAAAGGAAGCAGACTCATCGTCGTTTAACCTACATGACGCCCCAAGCCCGAAACCTCCCCCTCCCCGTCATCTCCCTGAGGCCGAGTTCGAAAACAATTCGCCGCGCCGCCTGCGGCGTGACCTCGAGCGTCTTCGCCACCATCCCGGCCGACACCAGCGGCTTCGCCATCACCAGGTCGACCAGCTCCGGCAGTTTTGAAGACGTCCGGCGCCCGTCCAGCTTCCGCTCCATCAGTGTTCGGGCGAGTGCCAGACGGTCGTGCTCTTTCAGCCCGATCTCGGCGGCCGCGATCAGGCCTTGGGCGATGGCGAGCAGCCGGGTCTCTCGGTCACGATGGCGGCGCCGATCCACGGGGATTGTTTTCAGGCCGAGATTGATTGCGGCGAGATGGGCACCGGTGCTGATCCCGGCCTGGCGGAGGATGGAGGCGGCCAGTAGTCGGCCGAGCCACGGCGCGTGCTGAAGGACGGAAATTTCGTTCCAGGCATCGAGGGCGACGATCGCCCGAAACACTGCCGGCAGATCTTCGGTCTGGCGCAGCACGTTGCGCCATTCCTCAAGCCGTGCGTCCTCGTCCCAATCGAGATCATAGACCAGCGGATCGGCCGGAGCCCAGCCGGGCTTCTTGGCTCGTTCGATCGCGGCGTCAGAACGCGCGAGCAGCGCATCGATGGCGGCGTAGTCGACGCCGGGTAAATGCTCCGCGTCATCACCATCGTCCCCCTCCCCTTCCGGATCGATCGCGACCGCCGGCCGACCGACGTTGGCCGGCTCCACCGCCTCAGCGCCGACCGGATTAATGTCCAACGTCTGTCGCAAAGTTCGGATACCCTCTGCCGATAACGCCCAGCCGGGAAGATGGGCGGCAATGCGCCGGCGGGTGCGCAGCACGTCGCGGGCGATTGTCAGCTCATGAGTGGGTGTGCGAATATCGCGGGTAGCGTCGTGGAGGACGAGGTCTTCGAGGTGAACCAGTTCGCCGTCGATCCACAGCGAGGCGCAGGCGTCCGTGAATTGGGTGCGTTCGAGGAAGCCCGCGCAGATGGGCGAACGGGCAATACGTTCGTCGAGGCGCCCCAATGCGATACCGGCGCGGAAAGCTGGCTCCAAAAGCGCTGTCATGCTGAATTTCGTGAGATCGTAAGCCATTGAAGTTATGGTAAATTATTTTCTAAAGGAACTCTATATTAAAGTTTGTGTTCTTCACATGGTACGATTGTCAGTTGACGCTCTAACCCTCGATAAGTACCTCTTATCGTGGGTTATAAGACCAGGCGGTTGACCAGATTTTGCGGTGGGCCTATTATGCTTGCATAAGCCAATATATCGAGGCCAGCGCCATGACGACGACTGTGAAAATTTCCGAAGCGAAGACGCATCTCTCTGACTTGCTCGCCCGCGTCGAGGCGGGCGAGGATTTTGTCATCGCTCGCGGCAACGATCCCATCGCGCACGTAACCCGTATGCGCAAGGAAAGCGATCTGCAATTGCTGCTCGCCGAAGTCCGTGCCGCGCGGCTGAAGACGGCAGCGTCGACGCATGACGAGATCCTTTCCTGGCGCGATGAAGGCCGCCGCTGATGGCATTCGTCCTCGATGCGTCGATGGCAGCCGCATGGCTGCTTCCGGAAGAGTATTCTGAAGCGGCAGAAGCCGTCATCTCCAAAATCGATGCGCCTCGCCCTGTCCCCTCGCTGTTCTTTTTCGAGATCCGCAACATTCTTGCCATGTGCGAACGTCGCGGTCGCATCAGTGCTGGCGGTGCCTTGATCAATATGGAGCGCGTGCGCCGGTTGCCGCTTGACGATGCGGGTATTGGAGGAGACGGTTATGTGCTGCTTCTGTCTGCAAACCATACTCTAAGCGCATATGACGCCGCCTATCTCGCGCTCGCCATCAATCGCAACATTTCTCTTGCCACGCTCGATCGCAAGTTGGCCTCTGCCGCTCGCAAGGAGGGTGTGACTGTTCTCGGTCCATTTGCCCATGGCGACTAATCGCCCTCACGGCGACGCTGTCGATCGTCGCGCCCAAGAGTTGGACACGATTGCAGCAGTGCTGCCTCTGGAGCGGCGTGATGAACTTGCCGAGTTGCTCACCGATCAGGATGTCGCAACGCTGCGCCATCTGGTCAACCAGGGCATGGGCGAAAATACCCTTCGCGCCCTGACGTCTGATCTTGCCTATCTGCAGGCCTGGTCGCTGGCGGCGATTGGCAAATCTCTTCCCTGGCCGGCGCCCGAGGCTTTGCTCCTGAAATTCGTCGCACATCATCTGTGGGACCCGCAGAAGCGCGAAACCGATCCGGATCACGGGATGCCGACAGAGGTTGAGCAGAACCTCCGAAGCCAAGGCTTTCTGAAGTCGGCAGGCCCGCATGCACCCGATACCGTGCGCCGGCGCCTCGCCACGTGGTCGACGCTCACGAAGTGGCGCGGACTAACCGGCGTCTTCGCCTCCCCTGCCCTCAAGTCCGCGATACGGCTCGCTGTGCGGGCGACGCCCCGACAACGTCGTCGAAAGAGCAACAAAGCTGTTACCGGCGATATCCTTGGCAAGATGCTGGCAACCTGTAGCACCGAGAGCTTGCGCGACATCCGTGATCGAGCAGTCTTGATGGTCGCTTTCGCCTCGGGCGGTCGGCGCCGCAGCGAGATTGCCGCCATGCGCGTCGAACAGTTGACCATCGAGCCATCGATCGACGTTACCGATGGCTCTCCCCTCCCCTCGCTTTCGATCCATCTCGGCCGCACGAAGACATCTGGCGCCGATCATGATGAGGTCGTTTATCTCACTGGCCGACCCGTCACTGCTCTGAATGCCTGGCTTGCGGCTGCCAGGATCGACAAGGGAAGCATATTCCGGAAGGTGGATCGTTGGGGCAATCTCTCCAATCGGCCGCTCGAGCCCAGCGCGGTCAATGCGATCGTCAAGCAGCGGGCTGAAATGGCCGGGCTCGAGCCTGGGGAGTTTTCCGCACATGGGCTGCGATCAGGATATCTGACGGAAGCCGCCAATCGCGGCATTCCGCTGCCTGAAGCGATGGAGCAGTCGCGCCACCGTTCGGTGCAGCAAGCGTCGAGCTATTACAACAATGCCACACGGCGTAGCGGGCGAGCGGCACGGATGCTTTGACAGTACTCATTATGGACACGCGACATGCGAAAAGGGTGCGCTGTCTGGCAATGAGAACTGCTTGCTGCCAATGCGCAACGCGACAAAAACTCTGTAGAGCGGTGTCGTATACGGGGTCTAGTGCCGGAGTGTACGACAAATGCCTGCAGGTGTCGTCTCAGCAGCGCCTCAAACGCCCTTAGTCCCGGATAGATGCCCACATTCACCTAAGGCAGTGTTCGACGAAGTGCTCAACGCGCCGCGACTGTTCTCGCTGAGCAAGCAGGGATAGGTAAACCTCCCGGAGGTCCGCTGCATCATCCCTTCCGACAATCCAATCTTCGACAGCTGCTAGGAAAACCGGGTCGTCTTCGAACTTGAGGCCAAGACCAATAGTCCTGTCTCGGACTGCCTCGAACACCGCGCGTCGTTTACTGCTATCCATGCTAACCCTCTCTGATTCGACATTGATAGCGATGTTCCGGAGACCACGACACATAATTAGCTGAGTAGGTCCCCATAAGTCCCAATCAGGCGCCTCTTGTCTTGAAGGCGCCGAGGTGAGATCGCGGCCGTTCGCATCAATAGCCGATAGTCGAACCATTGATCCAGGTTCCCGACGGCCCTACTCTCCCGTAGCTGTCGGTTCTCGACCGCACCAAACAGACGAGGTCGTTTATCTCACCGGCCGCCCCATTGATGCGCTAAATGCCTGGCTTGGCATCCAGGATCGACAAGGGCAGCATATCCCCAAAGTCCGATCGCTACGTGGGTCGGTTCCGGTTGGAGAAGCGAAATGACACGCTACGCGAGGGGCGCCGCTTTTACGATTAGCGCAAAACCCGAATCCCGGCTTGGAGCACAGTATCAGCAGGGAGAACTCACTCTGTTTTGAGGCCGAAATTCAGCATCTCCTCCACCCGGTTGTTTTCGGTTCTCTCACCTTTTCTTTTCGAAAAGCAGCAGTTCTGCCGGTTTTTCCCGCGCAAACCCTCAGCTGCAAACGACTGAGAGGTGGCTCGGGAAATCTGCACAGCGGGGATAAGTGGAATTTCTGCCTGACTTCGGCTTAGATGCCAGGAACAGGAGATACCATGACGAGACGACCGCGCCGGAACCATAGCCCGGCTTTCAAGGCAAAAGTGGCGCTCGCCGCCATTCGAGGCGAGCAGACGCTGGTGGAACTGTCCCAGCAGTTCGACGTGCACGCCAACCAGATCAAGCAGTGGAAAGACCAGCTCCTTGAGGGAGCGACAGGCGTTTTCGGCGATGAAGCGAAGGCGGAACCGGCGGGTCCAACCGTCGATGTCAAAACGCTGCACGCCAAGATCGGGGAGCTGACGCTGGAGAATGATTTTTTAGCCGGAGCGCTCGGCAAGGCGGGATTGCTGAGCGGAAAGAAATGATCGACCGCGAGCATAAGCTATCCGTCGTGCGCCAGGCGAAGCTTCTCGGCTTCAGCCGTGGCAGCGTCTATTATTCGCCGCGTCCGGTGTCTGACGGCGATCTGGCTCTGATGCGCCGGATCGACGAGTTGCATCTCGACTACCCATTTGCCGGAAGTCGGATGTTGCAAGGGCTCTTGAGGGGAGAAGGGCTGGAGACTGGGCGGCTGCACGTCGCCACGCTGATGAAGAAGATGGGCATCGAGGCGATCTACCGTCGCCCGAACACTTCGAAACCGGCTCCCGGTCACAAAATCTATCCGTATCTCCTCCGCAAGCTGGCGGTCACCCGCCCCAACCAGGTCTGGGCGATGGACCTGACCTACATCCCCATGGCGCGGGGCTTCGTCTATCTTTGCGCGGTCGTCGACTGGTTCAGTCGGAGGGTTTTGTCGTGGCGGCTGTCGATCACGATGGAAGCAGCCTTCTGTATCGAAGCGGTCGAGGAAGCGCTTGCCCGCTACGGAAAGCCGGACATCTTCAACACCGATCAGGGCTCGCAGTTTACCTCCGTCGACTTCACGGCGGTGCTGAAAAAGGCTGAGATTGCCATCTCGATGGATGACAAGGGTGCGTGGCGG
This sequence comes from Neorhizobium sp. IRS_2294, assembly GCF_050500145.1. Lineage (NCBI taxonomy): Bacteria > Pseudomonadati > Pseudomonadota > Alphaproteobacteria > Hyphomicrobiales > Rhizobiaceae > Neorhizobium > Neorhizobium sp. IRS_2294. The sequence goes on along the minus strand of NZ_CP191440.1, from coordinate 1,007,152 downwards.
GACAACGTCTTCGTCGAGCGGCTCTGGCGTTCGATCAAATACGAGGAAGTCTACCTCCACGCCTATAAAACAGTGTCCGAGGCCCGCGCTGGCATCCGCCGCTATCTGACCTTTTACAATAGCCGACGCCCACATTCATCCCTTGACCGGAGGACGCCGGATCAGGCCTACTTCAACGCGCTGGCACCAATGATGGTGGCGGCATAATCGAGGCGGAAATCCACTTAGCGAAACGCCCGAAACTGTTCAGACAAACCGAGCCAGCTCTTTCACCCATTCATGCAGCGTGGCTGGCGAGCAGCCTATCTTGGCCGCAATAGATGAAACGGCAGCCCAGCGGGATGGATGCTCGGCTTCGTGATCCAGCACCATACGAATGGCACGTTGACGGACTTCAGGTGAAAACTTGTTCGTTGTCTTGCTCATGATGACTCCACTTTCTCAGAAGTTGGAGCCTCCAGCAAACCCGGCGCGGTTCAGGAAAGAACAACCGGATTACGTCCCGTCAGGACAACGACCACCGCTTCGCCGCGATTGAGACCAAGTTCCAAAACTAACTGCCGAGGGGGGGAGCACTAACGCGTGTGGGCTTCGTACGACCAGCGGTTCGCGGACGTACAGAGGCAGGTTGACGAGGAGAAGGCGGCGCAGGGAAGCGTCTACGGCGCGAGGGAACTCTTGCTCGACATCAGGGAACGTCTCGATCGGGTCGAGCGCCGGCGGGAAGGGCAGTCCTAGAAGCGGGTTCACAAAAGCAAAATTCGTTAGTTACAATAATACCAAGGATGCAATCGAATCTCTGTAAGCAGCGACATTTTCACGGTGAATACAAATAATGTTGTGATCTACTCCGCCCTGGAACCGATCGCCAATGTAGCCGAAGTAGTTGTTAGGGTTATAGCCTGCTGGTTTGTGTTCGAAAATTGTATAGCCTTTTGCCTTTAGGTATTTCAGCAAATTTCCGGCGCCTAAACCTGCTGCATCGTGGTGGTACTCGCAATACACCGTCGGTCGTGCCTCATCGAGTATGCATTCAGCTCCTTGCAGTACGTCAAGTTCCATTCCCTCGACATCAACCTTAACAAAGCTAACCCGATTCACAGCCTCTGGAGGAAGGACATTGTTGAGAACGACAAGCTCCACTTGCTCGCCGGTATTTTCATCTGATATTCGCATTCCGCTGAAGTGTGCTCTCCTGCTGTAATCAAATTTTGCTATTCGCACATTTCCTGTGGTACTTCCCACCGCCACGTTCTTAGCTGTGACGTTCTCCAGGCTATTCAGCGCTGAGCTCGCGCAAACATTCTGATACATAAGACGTTGTGGTTCGAAGGCGTATACATGGCCAGCAATGCCAGTCGCGGACGCAAATCTTAGAGTATGAGTACCTTGGTGCGCACCAACATCGAGCACGACAGATCCTGGTTTGATAAATTGTACGCAAAACTCTAATTCATTGTGTGCATGCTCGCCATAAAACATCATTGATCGACCAATCGGACTGTAGCGGTTTACGCAGGCAACTCCGTTTCGGGATCTCATGACTACATTCAAGCGCCCTACATCGACAACACGGTCGTCACTAATTTCGATGTCGTCTATAATCATAATACGTCCTTGCTCCCAATTGACATGCTAGTTACGTCTGTTTACCGATCAGGACAACTACCGTTTTATACATTGCCACAGGCTTAAAATACCACTGCTGGGCAGCCTGATTAGCCTAGGAACAAGCTTACCTGCCCCAAATAGGCAAAAGCATATAAGTGCTTGTAAACGGCCCAGAGTCGCTGTTGATCGCAGCATGGTCATGGTTATCGGTGGAGGTCAAGGACCTGACCTATCTCTTCAATCTGGATGTCAGTCAGCCTTCGAACTCGTTCGATCGCCATACCGGGTCGGTCACCCCCAAGCCGCACTTTCCAATCGAAGAACCTTATCAAACGTCGATGAAGGCAATCAGAATGGTTCATCGGCGACAAGAGTGGAAAAGCAATTGGCTGCCGGCTTCGATGTAATTTAAAGAGCGGTCAGATAATGAAATTTCACCTTGATGATTGTACTCCAGTACGGCGCTCGAACAGGCCGTGATGCCATTGTAGATGCAATTCCGGCAGGTCCACGTCAGCAATGAAAGCTGACTTAGGGGAAGATCATCGGACCAGTACAGGTTGATTACCCACCGCCCCAGAACTGCGCATTCAACACTAGCCTTCTCGAACATTGTCGATTATCAAATAGATGACGATATGTGCGACGTTGAGTACTCTCGCTCCGGAAGTTCTCTTCCAACGCTAGCAATCGCCGGAAGTAAATCGAATCGAAGGGTATGCCCCTCCGAGGCACAAGGCACCGTAAGTTGCGCAATTCGTACACTGGGCAGGACGTATGACAGCTATTCGTGGTAGCATTGACAGTTTTGAGAACAGCGGTTTGACGGGATGGATCGATAATCCTAATGACATACGTCCGCTAGTAATAGACGTTTTTATAAACGGGAGCGCTGCATTTAGAGGAGTAGTAGCAGACACTTATCGGGAAGATCTAGCGCTGGCGCACATAGGGGGCGGTCGGCGTGGCTTCCACGTGCCGCTGAAACTTCCAAAAGTGGGAGGCAGGTTCTCGGTTTCCGTGCACCTCTCAGGCGAGCAAATTGCCCTGCTTAGCCGCGACTGTGATCTTTCTGACGCTTCAAGTATTATATCTTCAGTAAGTAACGGTATAATAGAAGGATTCATTCACCACGAGAACATTATTGAGCTCTCATCAATAATAAAAATTGGCGTTAGACTCAATAATATTGACTTGATGACTAGTGAAATGCTGCTTTATGCAGGCAATTCTAACCGCGTCAATTTCGCGTTTGACCTCTCTTCGGTAAAGCCAGCAGCGCGCCGGAGCGCCCTGAACGCTATAGCAAAAGCTAAATTAGGAGCTACATCAGGTTTGCTCGTGCTTACCCTCAGTCACAACGCCGGGGGGCAGCATCTGCAGCAAGAAATTAGCCACAGTCTTTCCGACGACGAGATTTTGGATGTCGAAGCGTACCTTCAAACCGCCGACTTGCATGTACTCGAAAACGCACTGCTCATACGGAAAGCGCTTGAAGCCTCTGGACTATGGCGTGGCACCCCATTGCGAGACGCTGATATCGACAAAGTTAAGCACGACCCTGCGCTGTTGTGTCTTGACCCCGTTCATTTTCGTTCGATAGCATCCGCTGATCCTCAAGGGGATACGCTTTCTGAAATGATGGAGTTGTTTCGAAATCTTAGCGCTAGCCAAAATTTGACACCCAACCTCCTCTTCTCAGAAACTTGGTATCGTCGTCAAAGCAAGAACATTGCTCAGTCGTTGACAAGTGGGGATGCACGTAGTGGCCTCGACCATTACCTTGACTGCGGGCTTAGCGAAGGGGTTTTGCCACACGAAGAACTCGCAACCGCCTCGCACGGGTCATTTGACCGCGACTTCTTAACCCGACTGGCGGCCGGGGAACGTTCAAACAGTTTCGACGGAGATGATTCGGCTTCGTGGAGCGCGTTTGTGAACAAGCTCAAGTTAGCGCGGCCTAGGGAAGGAGCGACTTTGTTAGGTTCCGACTTGAACGGCAAAGATGTAGTCGTATTAAACACTAACACACACACGCGTAACATTCACATTACTCGCGCCATAATCGATGACGCGCGTAGTATTTTTGGCGAAGTCGAAGTCCATCTAGCAACCTATGATAATGTCGTCGAAATGTGCGCAGAACTCGCCACTCCAATACTATTATGTCTAGACGGTCAACGGCTCAGTTCAGCTATTCTCGAACGCGCAATCAGCCATTGCAGCGCCTCTTGTCTATGGACCTTTGATGATCCCTACAATCTAAGCGATCATATAAATTATGTAGACTTGTTCGACCAGATATTTACGAACGACCGCTCTTCCCTAGCTCACTACGGGGATAAAGGTTTCTTTCTTCCACTAGCAGCACCCTCTGCGCTGCTTGGGGAAACTTTAGAACAAGATCCAGCCTTCGATATCTTTTTTTGTGGTATGGCATGGCCAAATCGCGTCACACTGCTAAATAGGTTGCTGCGCGATCGCCCCCAGCTGCGTTTCAAGATAGCGTTGACATATAATAGTGCTACGCCCCGATTGCCTTTAAATGCCTCGCTGAGCTCGTACGTTGAAACACTTTCGTTTGCGGATTATATTAAATATGCGAAACGAAGCCGTGTGACTTTGGCTCTGCACCGTAATTTCTCTGGTACAGATAAATTTGCTACGTCCAGCAATCCCGGCCCGCGGGTGTTCGAGATCGGTGCCGCTGGAGCGTATCAAGTTGCTGAATTCGGGGGAGAAGACTTTGAAGCTCTGATTCCGTCCGAGTATCTTCACTCATACAGTAGTTATGAGGAGTTACTTGACCTGATCGATACCGCGCTGAACCAACCGGCCGCGCGAAAAGCCTCAGCAGAAAATTTGAGAAAACTGATCGCGGCACAACATAGTTACCGCCATCGAATCGCTGCAATAGCGACTGAACTAAATCGGGTTCTTGTATCACGTGAGATTCCGAGTTGTAACGAACCACGTGAGCTACCTCGGCTCCTATATGTGGTACATAACACCATCAATGCGCCGCCATTTGGCGGGCTAGAAGTGCATCAAGACATCCTCGCTCAGAACCTAAAGGAAAAGTACGAGATCTATTTTTTCTACACAGTGCGAGACCCGGTGAACGGCCAACGAGCCGTTCTGGCCGACGTTAATTACCAGGAGCTAAGTCGATCAAAATCATCATTTTCAATTGATCATGGAAACTTGGAAAACCCACAGATCGAAAGTTTTTTCGCTACATGTTTGTCGACATACGATTTCAACTTCGTACATTTCTTTCAATTCATAAACCATACGGCGTCTCTCGCTCACATCTCTCGAGCGCACGGCGTTCCATATGGAATATCTTTACATGATTTTTACACCGCCTGCCGCGAGTTCAATTTACTCGACCATACCGGTAGATTCTGCCAAAATGACTACACTAAGTTAGTAGACTGCGACATCTGCCTGCACAAACGTTTCAAGTTCCCGCCTAAAAGTCAGCTAATCCGTCGCGATTACTTCGGCGATGTGCTCGGGCGTGCTAGTACTCTGATGTATGTTTCCGAATCAGCGAAGGATATTCACGAACAAATTTACCCCCAACTCGCGCGTCATAATGGTGTAAGAGTACATGGGGCCCCGATTCCGAATTCACAGTGGCCTCTTGTCAAGTCAGCTCGCATGTCAGGGTGGGTCAATGAGACACTGCCTCGCTTTGTAGTTCTTGGCAACTTCACTACTCATAAAGGCGCTAACTACCTCTTAGACGCGCTTATGGTTCAACCCAATCTTGAAATTGAAATTCACTTCCACGGCAGCATTTCCGAAGATCTCCGAGCTCGGTATGAAGGCTTGCTTGGTAGCCGGGCAGTTTTTCATGGCAGCTATGCGCCAGGTGAAGTCGATTTGCGACGCTACGACTTCTCATTGCATCTATCGATTTGGCCGGAGACTTATTGCCAGACTCTTTCAGAGGCCTGGGCGGCAGGAATCGTACCCATCGTCACCGACATCGGCGCTCTCGGCCAACGGGTGTCCCATGGCATCAACGGATACAAAAGCGATCCTTTGCGCCCAGCGACGTTAGCAACGCTGCTCATGGATATCGCAAGCGATCCCCGAACACACCTACTCCCACGCAAGAACATTTCAAGTGCTTTATTCCTGGAACAGCCTCGGCATGCCCAGCTGTACGATGAAGCCTATCGTGCAGCGCTTGCGACTGACGTGAACCGCCGTGTAAAAAAGCCTGCTGGTGCAGTGAAGTCTGCGGACGGTGCCACTATGGATGTCCTACAGCGAAAAAGGAGAACGCCCTTTTGGAACCGTGGTAAAGGCGGCCATCCCGTTACCTCCGAGTATCTTCCAAACCAAAACGACCTTGTCTACTCCGGGCGATTGAAACCATTCTCCGGCGTGATAAGCTACGCAGCAAACGCTAACCTAGATACTGCAACAGATCAAATGCTGGAGCAGCTCGGTAGCCCACTAATCCTGAAAAACTCGGATGAATTATATGTCGCCGGTTGGGTAGATAAAAGCGGCCTTACACGAGCTTTGCCGGTCGCGGTGCTTACAACTTCTAAAGGAATTTATCGATACACGCTAGATTTGCAAAGACGACCAGACGTTGCTAACGTTTTCCCAGGTATTTCAGCAGAAGAATGGGGTATGCAAGGTCACGTCCGTCTCCTGACACCTGAAGTGATGATCGTAGGCCAAGTTAACCTTTCAATTGGCTGGTATGATAAGTCAGCTGAGAGCCTCCGAATTGGCCATAAGTCCATTCAAATATTAGGAAAATTCGGTGGTTGATCTCGTGAGTCCAAGCCTAGCAACGGCTTACCCCAAAATCCTGTTTACGACATCACTTCGCGAGAGTAGCTTGAACCGCCACATCGTAGAGGCCATCTGCTTCGCGCTGCGTGATCGTTTTACTGTGGTCATTTCGTCACCTGAGAGCGTGATTCAACAACGAAGCCTTTCAGAATACTCATTAATACTTTATGTCGGCTCTTCTCTGTCCGAGCATGTACCGTTGGCTACCATGTCTGCTATGGCACGTGTTTCGAAAGTGCCGTCAGTTTTTTGGGCAACTGACGATCCATACGAGTTTGATGCACGCTATCGTGCTAATGATTTCGACCTCTATTTTTCTAACGACCGTAACTCTGCAACACACTTCATCGAACGTGATCATGTCTACCATTTACCCCTAGCGGCAGACCCATCTGACTACCGGGAAGTCAACCCTTTAGACGAGCGCAAAATCGGTAGCTTCTTCTGCGGCTATCATTACGAGAATCGAAGGCGGATAATCTCTGACGTACTGGCTGTTCCAAGTTTCAGCCGTAACGACCTCGTTGTAATGGGCGGCGACTGGAACATTCCAGGTCTTCACACCTTAAAGGGCACTGACCAGCATTCAGTTGTCATCGATGCCTACACGAAGGTCCGATTTGTGCTCAACATGGGCCGCAACTATGATATTGCCAATCAATACCGGAAGCTCGTCGCCACGACGCCAGGACCGCGGACGTTCGAATGCGCGATTGCCGGCACACCGCAAATATATTTCTGCAACTCTCTGGAAATTGAGGAATATTACCGCCCTGGTTCCGAAATTATTTTGGTTGAAAGCGCTGATGAAGCAGTTGAGCGTATGAGGTGGTTACAAGATAACGCTACCGATTATGTTGCGCTTGCCCGGGCGGCGCAACAGCGAACTGCTTCGGAACATTTATATCATCATCGCATTGAGAAGATGCTTTCAGTAATGGCTCATGCAGGTATAAGCTTGTGAAGACGATGAGAAGCTCTGAGGTGTTGATTTCCACTGAGAGCTGACCCGGGGCAGCCTTATAGGGGGTGCGGATAAAAAGTTGGACTGCTTCATAAGTTCAGGCCGAGGCTCCGACAATACTCGACCGGGCTGAGCGATCCCAGCGATAACTTGATACGCTTCTCATTGTACCAGCGGATGTAAGCGTCCACTTCGTCGACGAACTGTTCGATCGTGATGTCCTTCCAGTCACGTGAATAGAAGAGCTCTGTTTTCAGTCTGCCGAAGAAGCTTTCGCACGCTGCGTTGTCTTGCGAGCAGCCTTTGCGGGACATCGAACGGGCCAGCTGCGCAATGCTGATCCTGTTGAGCCAGCCAGGCCAGCGATAGTGGGCTCCGCGATCGGAATGGATGATTGGCCGTTGTTCGCCGTCGTCACGATCCCGATGGCTGCATCCAGCATGGTATTGACGAGACCAGCATCTGGTTGGGTTCCGATGGACCAGCTGATGACCATGCCGTCGAAGCAGTCGATGATCGGCGAAAGGTACACTTTGTCAGCTGGGATCTGGAACTCGGGCGCGGGACTGAATTCTCCCAGATAAGATCCAAACCGCCGTCGACGCAGTTTGGCAACAACCAGTTGCTGCTGCTTTATCAAGCGCTGGACGACCTTTTCCGAGATCATCACGCTCTGTCTGGCCAGCGACGCCTGCATTCTCCGATAGCCGTAGCAACGGCGGTTCGCTTCAAAGATATCCACTAAGCTGAGGCGCACGGCGGCGTACTTGTCTACCAAACATATGCGGGCACGATGGTAGAAGTAGGAGCTTCGGGCAATTCGAAGCTCGGCCAGCAGTTCTGGCGAGCGATAATTTCCTTTCAGGGCGTCAATCAGCTGTGTCTTCTCCCGATTACTCGGGATCTGCAGATCGACGCCCAGGTCTTTTTTTGTGAGTTCGTTGGCCTTCTTCAGGAGATCATGCTCGAGCTGCAACCTTGGGGCTGGCTTCGAGGCGTTTCATGGATAAGTGAGCCTCGTGACCGAGTAGCTGATCTTTCCAGCTGTACAATGTCGTCCTTGAGACGCCCAGTCGGTCAGCTAGCTGTTGTGCGGTTTCATCTCCACCGCATAGCCCGATGACACCAGCCTGCCGCACATCCTCGCTATAGCCGGATGCCATGACCGACCGACCATCGATGTTCGCGTCTCCGGAAACGCGTCACGAACCCATGCGGTCAGTGTTCCTCGTCTAGGATAGCCGAGCGCCCTCATCGTCGCAGAGATGCAACGATCATGGGTGCGGAAGTGCTCAAGTGCGGCCTGCTTTTGGGCCTCGGAGAATTTCGGTGCTCGAGCTACCGCCCCAACACGCAAGTCCCGGCTCTCGACGTACTCCCGGTACCAACCCTTTAGGGCATTCTTTGCTGGATAACCCACCTGCTTAATGGTCGCGTTAAGTCGCTTGCCCAGCCGGAGATACAGCTCAACCGCTCGAAGTCTGTCTGCAAAGGAATACATGAACTACCTCCTTCGTGGTCCAAGTTTTCGTCCGCACCTCCGCCGGGTCAGCTCTCAGTGGAAATTAACACCGTAGCGTGCTTGACGTCTGGATGCGAAGGCGCGGCTGGACATTCAAAAAAAGACCGCGCATGCACTGGAGCAGGAACGGCCCGACCACCTGAAGCGTCCCCAGGACTGGTTCGACGGCCAGCTCGGTCTCGATCCGGCTCCACTCGTCTTCAGCGTTGAAACCGGCCTGAGCACGAAATGTCTTGGCTTCGCGGACACGCCATTTGTGGAGAGCGATGCCGTTCACCGATCCCGCACGGCCAATGGAAGACGACGACATTCACCGGAGCGCTCAGGCTATCCGGCATGACCGTGCCCATCGTCTTGGACGGCGCGATGAAAGGGGTCGCATTCTAGGCCTATGTGCAACAGGTTCTCATTCCAACCTTGGCAACAGGCGACATCGTCATCATGGACAATCTGCCTAGCACACCGGGCGGAGGGATTGCGTCACGCAATCGAAGCTGCGGGATGCCGGTTACTCTACCTTACTCCCTGCAGCCCGGACTTCAACCCCATCGAGAAGGCGTTCGCCAAGCTGAAAGCTCTACTGCACGCCAAAGCCGAGCGAACGGTCGAGGGCTTGTGGAATACCGTTGGCCAGATCGTCACGCTGTTCGAGCCGCAGGGATGTGCCAACTACTTCAAAATCGCGAGGATATGACACCGAGTAAAGTGGATGTGCTCTAGCTCTCTGTTGCATCGTCTCTGGTCCACGTATCCTCTTAAGCAGCGATTACTCTTCAACCATTTCATGACTGCGCGGGGCGAATTCATACGAAGCTATCGGCGTTTGACCGACTGCCAAACCCTCAATCCTCGTATCAATTTGTTTCGTGGCGACCTTAAGCAGGCGGGCGCAGGCCGAAAACGTCCAAGCCCGCTCGATGGCATGTGCAAGCGTCCCATCTGTTTGAGACGCCTCAAGTTCAAACTTGTCCGGATCTAAGTCTAGATCAACTAGCGCCTGCAGTGCGGCCGGTCTTGCCATGAAAATCGATCCGGCAACAAACCCAAGTTTTGAGTTTCGTATATCACCTACACCCATGCGGCCTTTTAGTTCACTTAAGCTACCTTCGTTGCTTCCCATGAAGCCTTCTAGGGACACGTAGTGTCCGGCAGGCCCCAGGATACCGACATCCGGCCGGGCATCGAAAATTCGAACAGCCGCAGCAAGCTCCTCAGGCCTGATGAAGCATGCGAGTAGTTCCTTCCGCCATTCTTCGCCGTTATCTAAATGCTTTGAGCGCTTTGTGTGAAGCTTCAAAATAAGCGAGAACTCTTCGTGATTCATTTTCCTCAGCACTGATAAGAACGGAAGAACGTCGCGCCCGCGGTTCGCTGACACAATCACTTCCGCGTCAAATTTGTATTGAGCAAGGACCGCGTGCACATCGCCGGCTTTGTCCGGCGGCACGGTCAAAAACAGCTTGAGCCTACCTTTGTACTTCGCGAGCTCCGAGAGTATTTCCCCAAGAAGCTCCGGGTAGAAAGCATGAATTATGCACGCAATTTTATGATCCGACGGCACGTCTACGGGTTGGCCGAACCTTTGCTGGCCCGTTAGACGGTAGTTCGACGCAAAAGAGCCTTCCTCGACTGAGAAAGGGTTTTGGAAATTCATACGGCTTAAGTTCTCTCGAAAGAATACCCGAACGCTCTTCGGGATGATCGTCTCGTCATCCAGCTGTCCATAATGCCAGTACCGGCTTGGTATGCCCGAGACCTCTAGCGCGCGTAGCCTCCGCTTGTACCAATTCCATATTTCAAACACAGCATAGTTCCCCGCGGCGAATCGCTTCGTCATACCCTCGCCGTCAGAGTTAATTTTGGTAAAGTGATAGAACCGTAGTAGGTCGTCATTAACGCCGATGTCGCCGTCTTCACGAATTTTCACAACGCGGCGGCTTATGTTCCAACTCGCAACATTGAAACCCGGGCGGCGTTCGATGTATACATTATCGAAGAGAGATGGGATTAAATCACAGTACTTTTGGTCAGTGAATATCCCATCTTCGATCTGATCGTAGCAAGCCCTGTAGAGACACTGATCCCACCACGCCGCAACCGCGTTGCCAGTTTCATCGTTTTTAACAGCAATAAAACCTAGATTATAAATCCCGTACTTCAACGAAATCTGTTCGTTGTCTGCGAAGTCGTGAGCCGAGGTATTCGGTTCCACTTGATGTGGTGTGAGTATAACTGACGCGGTATCCAGTTTGGCGGCTATGTTATCAAGGGTATGGAAAACCGCTATATCTGGGTCCAGATAGACGACCTTTTCTGCTCCCGAGTTAAGGATATGCTGTAAGGCCCTTCCTTTGACAGCTGTACACGCCTCGACAATATCGTGTTTGAAAATGAAAGCTTCCCAGTCCGGAAACAAAGTCTCCGGATCAAGTATGACGTCAAAGTCGCGCTCCCAGTCGGACTCGGTGAAGCCCCGGGGTGGTCGATCCACAAGTACCGCCCATATTTGCCAATCCGGGTTCGCGCGTCGCAGTGACTGAGCTAAGATCCGAGCGCGAGATAAGTAGGCATAGGAAAAACTAGTATAAACATGAACTTTAGGCAATGGATGCCTCCGCGAAATGCTTTGAAGATGACGTCGTGCCGACGAAGGAAAGTTCGAAGTTTCGCTTCATTGCTGCACCAGATTTTACGTAATCTAATGCCAGTCCGTCCGAAAAGAAGTCAACTAGGTCTCTCGGGTTATCGAACACAACCCCCCGCTCCATCTTTCGTATAATGGACGCCACGTTGCCGCTATTTTTCAAAGTTAAGATCGTACACCCAGCAGCGATCGCCTCATAAGTTACGAAGGAGAAGGTCTCCGGCCAGCCAGACGGCATGATGACGAGATCAATGTTGTTCTGTCTTATGAGCTCGACCATTGACGTCTCGGACCCAGCCTTGACCTCGGCGTGGACCCTGGTCACGTATCTATCGTGATGATGATTAAATGATTGGCTTACGAAATGTAGGAATTCATAATTCATATTGAACCGGTTCGCGGCAACAACTTCTTTAAAGATGCGCCAGCCCTTATGCTCCACCGGATAACCCACGAAAGCTATCCGGATAGGCAAATGTGGAGCTCTTTCATCTTTAGGCTCATTTGTTGGTGACAACTCGCTATGTGGAACGACTTCTTCACCGTGGCGCCTGCCATTGAAGGACTTAACCCAGATATTCAAGGCTGCCTCTGATGGAGACAGGACAACGAAAGGTATCTGCGCAAAGAGAGCATTAATTTGCGCCACTCGGCGGGCCCGCTCGTCGCCAAAGATGCAAACTGAGCAAGCGATTGAGTCCAACGGCGGAGCTCCACAAAATTCTACTTGGTTGCGAAGTAGATTATAACCTTTGCACAAGCTGGAGTAGTCATGCAACCAGTAGTAGTTTTCCGTAGCGCTGAACGCCTCATTGAGCCCGGTCATAGCGGGCAGACTGTGACCTAACGGAGAATGGACAACAAATACGCGTCTGGCAGCAGCTTTATACCGCTTCATACATTCAGCTATTTGATCGCCCGAAAATATTCCGACAAGAGCGCCATCCACGACCACCTTGAAGCGTGTCTCCTCGAGCGCCGTATCAAATATAAAGTCCGATGATTCACAGGGTGATATGTGAACGTAACCGTAGTCCCTAGTATTGAAGAGCAATTGTTCTTTGCCGACCACCAACTCCGTTCCAGCGACGACCTCGATGTAGCAAGTGTGGCTCAGCGATAGGACAATGCCGCTTCCGTATGATTTAGTCGAGAGAGCGACGGCATCATCGAGCAGCTTATGGTTTGATGGCGCATCGCGGTACTGTGGCGCAGCTGGCCTTACCTCGTCCTGAAGTGAAGCCAGCAGCCCAAGCCGCTCGTCTACATGTTCTCTAGGAAAACGGCCTTCGTCCTTACCAAACTTGATATAGTGGAGAAACGGGTTGATTCCAGAGTTCCTGACGTCAGCAAATGTGCTGAGGTAATAACCTGTGCTGAACCAGTCCGTCGGATCCCTGTGTTCTCGCCAGCCCGAGCTACAGTAATGCTGGAGCGCATCTACCCCTGCGCTCTTCACATCGGGGTTGCGACCGTAATAGTAGTCCGCATCGAAGTGTGCGGTTAAGCCAACAATGACATCATCGAAGCTGTTCCGCTGAGCAAGAACAATGTGGATTTCCGGCTTTTGAAGCTCGATCTTGGCTGGTTCAAATTCGGGATCAACATTCAACGCGTGTTCATACATCTCAACGGCGGCCAAGACACTTCCCTGCAACTTCAGGACGTGTCCCAATTGTAGGTAGGTGTCAGCAGATTTTGAGTTATGTTCTAAGGCTGTTCGATATGCGCTCTCCGCGCCAGCGAAATCGCCCCCTTCCTTCAGACAATGTCCGTATTGCACCCAGAGCCCGTCGTGGTACGGAAGATGCTTTAATGCCTCAACGTAGTAATTTTGGGCAACAGCCCAGTTTCTGTTTCGATTGGCGTCGTCTGCCTTTTTGACAAGACTAGTCGCCTCGCTGGTGGCCTGACGCAGCAGTCCGAGTTTTATTAAGGTCTTCCGTATCAGCATTGTCTTCTCTTAATCGGCGACTTCACCATGTGCCCAAGTACCTCATCGTTGATCGATTAAGTTGGCTCATTCAGCAATGCACGCACAGCCTTGAGCTTGTCGCGGATATCGACCTGCTGGTTTCCAATGAAAAACCCTCTAGAATCAATTCGTTCTGCCGCTTCTAAACTTCCTGCAACGTCATACTCGAAATATTTTATCACTTCATTTTTAAGAAAGTTACCGGTGACTATCGGCCGTACGTCGACTTTACTCGCGGTTAGCTTCTCAATAAGTCGTTTTCGTTCAACCTCGGCACCGTCACGGATAGTCAACGCAAATCCAAACCAGCTGCTTTCGCCGACTTCATCCTGTATCTGCAGGAAAGGATGGTTCCCAAAAAGCTCTTGGAAATACTTTCCGTTCTCGCGCCTATTTTCTATGAATGCCGGGAGTTTTTTTAGTTGCTCTTGACCGATTGCGCCACTCATTTCGATAGGCCGTACGTTGTAGCCAGGAAGGACGAACTTGAAGGACTCTTCAAAAGGATCGTCACTTTTTTCACCAGTGACATGGTTGATTTTCGGTAGGTTTCTTGTCCAACCATGGGCTCTGAGGGACAATAGGACATGATAGAGCTCTTCATCATCCGTCACAACGCATCCACCCTCCATGGTTGCAATATGGTGCGAGTAGAAGGAGCTGAAAGTGCCCATCATTCCGAAGGTTCCAGCTTGCTTCCCACGGAATCGAGCGCCCATGGATTCGCAATTGTCCTCCAGAACCGCGATGTCACGATCACCGATGATCGCAGAGACGGCGTCGAAATCGTTGGGATTACCCAACAAATTTACCAAACAAATTGCCTTAGTTTTGTCGGTAATAGCCGCTCTCAACTTATTCAAATCTATATTTAAGGTATTGGGATCGATGTCAACAAATACAAGCTTCAAACCGTACTGATGAAACGGGTAATACGTCGTGGACCACGACACGGCTGGAACGATTACTTCGTCGCCTCTCTTGAGCTTCGGATTTTTCGTGAAAAACAGTGCAGCGACCATCAGCAGGTTGGCAGTTGAGCCAGAGCTAACCATCAAGGCATATTTTGAACCGAAGTAATCTGCGAACTGGCGTTCGTATGTAGCGACGTTTTCGCCCATTGTGAACATGCCGGATTCGATTACTCGCTGAATTGCAGCGATTTCTCGATCATCCCAAGTATCGGAGGCGAGGTTCAGATTGATCATTTTTAGGCTCCCTTGATGTAGAATTCATGCGTCTTTGCGATCCCGTCTGCAAGGGATGTGGTCGAACGCCATCCCAGCGCTCGCAACTTCTCAATATTTACTAGCTTTTGGCTCATCCCAGAGGGCTTGGACAGATCGTGCACGAAGCTGCCTTTAAACCCGAGGACATCTGCAATCACTTCATAATAGTCATTTATGCTGTAATCCCGCCCGATCCCTACGTTTAGGTTCTGTGGTAGTGTTTCTATTTTTCCGAGCGCTATGAGAAGGAAGTCTGCGAGATCTCCCGCATACATAAACTCGCGTCTCGAAAGGCCATCGCCCCAAACCTCTACGGCGTCACGCCCTTCGATAACAGCCTCGGAGATCTTGCGAATTACCGCCGGGACCATGTGAGATCTAGCCGGATCAAATTTGTCGTGTCTACCATATAAATTGCAGGGGATTACTGTCTTATATTGCAACCCATACATAGAAGAAATGTATGTGCATAAGCGCGAACAGGTTATTTTCGCTAATGCGTAGCCTTCATTAGTCGGTTCGAGAGATCCCGCTAGAATTTCATCTTCATTCAACGGATTTGTCGCTGATTTGGGGTACATGCATGAGCTGCCAATGTTGAGCAGCTTTTCTACGCCCGCGCCTTGGGCGCCGAGAATGACGTTCATACCCATTTGCAAGTTCTCGACAAGAAACTGGACTGGAGCAGCGATGTTCGCTTGGATGCCGCCGACGAGTCCAGCCGCGTGAATTACAGCATCCGGTTTCTCTCGTTGAAAATATTCCGCAACGGAGTCTTTGTTCGAAAGATCGAGCTCTCGTCGGTCCGGCGTGTACAATTCGATGTCTTTGGCTCTAGTATGCTCTCGGAGATTTTTTCCGACCATTCCGGAGCCGCCTGTAACGATAACTTTCATCTCTCGTCTCAGCCTTCGACGGAAAAAGCGACATGGTGCCCGTGCTGCTTTAAGAACGCGTGCCTTTTCGCAACCTCAAGGTCATGGGCCGCCATTTCTGCACACATTTCCTGTACAGTGATTTCCGGCGTCCAACCTAGTTTACTTGCAGCCTTGGATGGGTCTCCAAGCAAGGTCTCGACTTCCGCTGGTCGGAAGTATCTTGGATCTACCTTTACTATAATGTCGCCGACCGAAAGCCCGGGTGCGTCTGTGCCGGTGATTTCGACTACTGTACCGATCTCGTCTACACCCTGCCCGGAGAACGCCAGAGTTATACCGAGCTCTTGTGCCGCCCATAGTACAAATTGGCGAACGGAATACTGCTTGCCAGTGGCAATTACAAAGTCTTCCGCCTGTTCTTGCTGCAGCATCATCCACTGCATACGGACATAATCCTTAGCGTGGCCCCAGTCCCGCAGCGAATCCAAGTTACCCAAATATAGGCAATCTTCTAAGGACTGTGCGATATTAGCCAAACCTCTGGTAATTTTACGTGTCACGAAGGTTTCACCACGTCGCGGAGACTCGTGGTTGAAAAGAACTCCGTTGCAAGCGTACATACCGTACGCCTCTCGATAATTTACCGTTATCCAGTACGAATACAGCTTCGCAACCGCGTAAGGCGATCTCGGATAGAACGGAGTAGTTTCCCGCTGAGGAGTTTCTTGCACTAAGCCGTACAGTTCCGATGTCGAGGCTTGATAAAATCGTGTCGTCTTTTCTAGTCCGAGGAACCTGATCGCTTCAAGTAACCTTAAGGTCCCTATTCCGTCGACATCCGCGGTATACTCAGGCGCCTCGAAGCTGACCGCGACATGCGATTGAGCGCCGAGATTATAAACTTCGTCAGGCTGGACCTGGTTGATGATCCTTGTGAGATTGGACGTGTCACTGAGGTCACCGTAGTGCAGGTGAAGTCTGGGATTAGCGCTATGTGGATCTTGGAAAAGATGGTCAATTCGCTGTGTATTGAACAAGGACGAGCGACGCTTTATACCGTGCACCTCGTATCCCTTTTCAAGCAGTAGCTCAACGAGATAAGATCCATCTTGTCCGGTTACGCCGGTGATAAGCGCAGTTTTAGCCATTCTTCGTATACCTCTATTACGGTCGGTCTACAGTCTATCAGACTGCTTTGAATCAGGATTTCGTTTCCGTGCACTCCAAGAATCGATCCTGGTTGCTGAGTTTTTTTCTGATATTGCTTAGATCCAAGCCGCGCAACCTACGTGATCATCGTTCATGCCGCATAACACTAGGCTAAACAAAGTTTGTCTGTGGGATAATTTAGCATAGTATGCCTTTGTAGGTCTGAATTAGTCCAGTCACCCACCTTGATGTATTCGTGAGAGCCGTCGATCACGTTTACTATCGTTCTGACGTTTGGAAGTGCGGGGAAAAACTGGCCACCCTCCGGCACGAAGTTGAAGACTGTGTCAATCGCGTCCGAGAAATGGCAGACGGCGGGACCGAATGTTCCATACCCGTATGCCATGTACCGCGAGTTGACGATGCTGTTGATATCAGCAACAACTGCACCACTCTGGCAGCAATGGAGAATCTGGTTCTCAATCAAATATCTTTCGAGTGCATCGATGACCGGATTCTGCCTATCTTCGAAAACGAGCTTAACTCTCGAAATTGAACCCTCATTCAAAAGTCGTTCGATTACCAGCTTGTAAAACGCTAGAGGGGGCTGGACATAATCGGCGTGAACCCAGCTTGAGAATATGTCGCCGGACCGTATATGTATGCATAGCTCGTCGAGAGGTTTCGACGAGGATTTGATGGACGGAAAAAGTCGTTTTACAATATCCCTGATGATCCGGTGGTAGTTTTCATCAGTTCGTGACTGGTCGGGCTGTGTATGAAAAAAATAACCGCGTAGGAAAGCGCCGCTCTCTGGAAGCGGCGCGTCAGCCGGAAGGAACGTTATCCCATCCATCGCGATTGGTTCATTAAGACTGACGAGACCTCCCTCAGCCACCTGGATATATTGCAGCCCCGCCTTTTGTGCGATTTCGATTGCATTAGCGTATTGGATGACACAGTTTCCAAACGCGCCGTGCTGATTGATTTTCAATCCAATGATATCAGGCGAAACGTCTGAATGCCGAGCGACAATATTATAACTTTCGGGGTACAGCGAGTTAGGCTCATCCGACATTGGAAGTCTGACTCGCCACTCTGCTGAAAGCTCGACAATGCGAGAGTATCTAGTTTCTACGAATACTTCGACCTGAGACAAATGAAAGTAATTACGCTCGCTAAGCTCGAGTCTAATGTAACGAGCCCACGCGCTGCCTCGAAGCGGAAGCTGTAGCGGCGGTGCGCCGTTACCAGGTCCGAAGTAGGCTAACCCACTGTGGACTGTGGTCCACGTAATCATGTCGAGTGAAATTTTAATGGAGAGTGTCTTAGCTTTGTCGTGAAATCCGTCACGCCGATTGTGTACAACTATTGCCTCGACCGGGTACGGTCTTTGCAAATCAACGCTCCACCACGGGGCCTCCTCTTCATCGGTGTGCAAGCTAAAATTCTCAGGACAGCTTTGTCGCAGGACGCCGTTCGCGCCCAGGTCCCCGGACCATACAGAGTATGAACTCTGCTCAGCGAGTCCGACAGGAGCTACATTTGTTAGGGATAATTCAGGGCATAACGACTGATAAGAGTTCAAAACGTCCTTACTCCTAGGCCTGCGAGTTTGTTAGCATCGGCGATCAACGGCATGGACCGTGCCCATCGGTCGGTCGGACGACGCCGCGTTCCCGTTTCCACCGGTCTCTCAAACGGTATTAATGGTTTAGGACAGATACCGTAACCGCTGCCGTAAGTGAAGCCCACAGTTCGTGCCGTTGCCAGACGTAGGGCGACATTTCACTCGAAGTACAAAGACGAGCGCCCGTCCGCCGCTAGTTCGTCCAAGTTCTCTTTCGGTTCTGCAGACGCCTCGGTACCGCAATCGGAAAGCGTAGCACGAGAGATTGGCTTTCGCGCGACTCCGGGATCTCTCGGTCTTAGCCACGGGAGCTGACAGCGTTCACTAAGAGCGCTTTTTCGATGGATCGTAGTGAGACCCCGGCTTGGCACAGGGTAATGAAGATCTGCGTGGGTCCTGATTAGCCTCTGGCAACGCGGGTCCTTCGCGATCAGTCTGAAACAAATGCTCGATTAATGGTTATGCGGGAGCTCGAATAGGCGTACGCAAATACAGGCCTCACGTACACCTAGTTTTCAACTCACATAATGCTGCGCTAATTAGCTATCAAACAAGCAACTTGTGTTAGTATAATCTATATGAGACCAGCGGACACAGCTAGGAGATACTTACCATATTCGCTTTTCCCTAGTTTTTTGCCTAGCAGTTCGAGCTCTTGCGAGGTTATAAAGTTTTTATTGAAGGCAATTTCTTCGGGGCAGTTAATTTTGATTCCTTGGCGTCTCTGCAGCGTTCCGACAAATTCCCCGGCTTCGAGCAAACTATCTGGGGTACCCGTGTCAAGCCAAGCATAACCGCGACCCATCCGCTCTACATTTAATCTTCCTTGGCTCAGATAAACACGATTTACGTCAGTTATTTCGAGTTCACCCCGAGGCGATGGTTTCAAATTGGCAGCGATGTCTACTACCGACTTGTCGTAGAAATAGAGACCGGTCACGGCCCAAGTGGAGCGAGGATTCTTTGGCTTTTCCTCAATGGAAATAGCCTTCATATCTGTGTTGAATTCAACGACGCCGTAGCGCTCAGGATCGTGGACATGATACGCGAACACCGTTGCGCCGTCCTCGCGGGCGGCTGCACTTGAGAAGAGTTCAGTAATGCCGTGGCCGTAGAAAATGTTGTCGCCAAGAATGAGGCAGGACGGATTGGAACCGACGAAATCGGCTCCAATGATATAGGCCTGAGCCAAACCATCCGGTGATGGCTGCTCCGCATAGGACAACGAGATCCCCCATGCGGAACCATCCCCGAGCAGGCGCTGGAAATGCGGCAGGTCGTGCGGCGTCGATATGATCAGAATGTCGCGAATTCCAGCCAGCATCAGCGTCGACAGGGGGTAGTAGATCATTGGCTTGTCGTAGACAGGCATAAGCTGCTTGGATGTCACAAGTGTCATCGGATGCAGACGCGTTCCGCTTCCGCCGGCCAGAATAATGCCCTTCATGCGATTGTCCCCAATATGTTTT
Source organism: Neorhizobium sp. IRS_2294 (assembly GCF_050500145.1). Lineage (NCBI taxonomy): Bacteria > Pseudomonadati > Pseudomonadota > Alphaproteobacteria > Hyphomicrobiales > Rhizobiaceae > Neorhizobium > Neorhizobium sp. IRS_2294. Next base: position 987,257 of record NZ_CP191440.1, on the reverse strand, counting down.
CGCTAAGCCGAGAGAAGTTGACGAACGACTTCCAATGTTGAACTTTGCCAGTCCGGCATGGATACGCCGTGTTCCGCGGCAAGCTTGCTGCAGTCGAGGCAAGAATTCTGTGGCCGTTTTGCAGGCGTTGGATATTCGGCAGTCGTGATTGGATGGACGTTTGCCGTCGATCCACCACTCTTGCCCGATGCCTCAAATATTGCTGACGCGAACTCTGCCCAGCTGGCATCGCCCGTTCCGGTCATATGAAAAACGCCGCGCAGGCGCGCATCGTCTAAAGCCAGAAGATTATCGCCAACCTTGAAGACTGCGTCAGCGATATCAAGAGCAGATGTCGGGTTGCCGATCTGATCTGCGACGACGTTCAAGTCATCTCGCGTCTCTGCGACGCGAAGCATGGTCCGAAGGAAGTTCTTGCCGTAGGGGCTGAAGACCCAGGCCGTTCTCAGGATCGCGTAGTCTGCTCCAGAGGCCGCCAGCAGACGCTCCCCCTCGAGCTTAGAGCGACCATAGACGCCGAGCGGGTTGACAGGATCGGTCTCTAAATAGGCAGAAGACTTTTTGCCGTCGAACACGTAATCCGTCGACAGATGCACAACTGGGATACCAAGTGCCTTCGCAACCCTTCCGATCTCGCCAACCGCTGCAGCGTTGATCGCAAATGCGTTCGCCTCATCCGTCTCGGCTTGGTCGACCGCGGTGTAGGCGGCTGCGGAAACAATCACGGCAGGCTTGGCACTCAGAATTGCTGCCTCGATCGTATCGATCCGGGCAAGGTCGAGCGCCGGTCGACCCAAAGGCAGGACTTCAATGTCCCGATGGCGTGACGCACGTTCGACGAGCGAGCGAACCACTTGGCCTTCCTGACCCGTGACGAGATAGCGACGAACCATCACTTCGCTCCGGTGGCTGCGAGCAGGCCAAGGCGGCTGCCGTCGTAATCCTGGCGAAGCGGCGCCCACCACCATTCGTTCTCAAGATACCACTTGATGGTCTTTTCGATGCCGCTGTCGAAGTCTTCCTCGGCCTTCCAACCCAGTTCGGTTTCCAGCTTGGTCGCATCGATGGCGTAGCGGGCGTCGTGACCAGGGCGATCCGTCACGTAAGAGATAAGGCTCTCGTGCTTTGTCGGCTTCGGAGCCAATCCGTCCATGATCGAGCAGACGCGCTTTACGACATCGACGTTGCGGCGCTCGTTGCGTCCGCCGACATTGTAGGTTTCTCCGATACGGCCACGCTCGGCAATCAGGTCCAGCGCGCGGGCGTGGTCTTCTACATAGAGCCAGTCGCGAATGTTGGCGCCATTGCCATAGACCGGCAACGACTTTCCTTCGAGAGCATTCAGAATGATCAGAGGAATGAGCTTTTCCGGAAAATGGTAGGGGCCGTAATTGTTCGAGCAGTTGGAGACGACAATCGGCATGCCATAGGTGCGCGCCCACGCCTTAGCCAGATGGTCGGACGCCGCCTTGGAGGCAGAATAGGGAGACGAAGGATCGTACGGCGTCTCTTCCGTGAAGAGACCGTCTTCCCCGAGCGAACCATAGACTTCATCGGTCGACACGTGGAGGAAACGGAAGGCATCCTTGCGGTCGGTCGGCAGACCATTCCAGTAATGCCGGGCAGCCTCGAGCAGGGTGAACGAACCAATGACATTGGTTTCGACGAAGTCGCGAGCACCCGTGATGGAGCGATCCACATGGCTTTCGGCGGCAAGATGCATCACTCGATCGGGCTGGAAGCTCTCGAAAGCCTGCTGTATGGCGGCGCGATCGCAGATGTCGGCCTGTAGAAAACGATGTAGTGGATTGTTGTCGACAGTCGAGAGCGAAGCAAGATTACCTGCATAGGTCAACTTGTCGATGGTCAGGACCTCATAGCCCTTTACGCTGACGAGGTGGCGAACAACCGCGGACCCAATAAATCCGGCGCCGCCGGTGACGATTACACGCATTCGAAATCTCCAGAGAAATCAGGCTTGGTATACAAACGCGCCCCCAAGATCGGCAAGCCTTGGCTGGACTTTGTCCTTAGCCGAAAGAACCGCCGCCTCCGCATCGACTGGCCATTCGATCCCGAGCTCTGGATCATTCCACAGAAGACCGCGGTCATGCTCAGGGCTGTAGTAGTCGGTGACTTTGTAAGAAATGATACTATTCGGCTCTAGGGTGCAGAAGCCGTGGGCGAAGCCCGGCGGCACCCACAGCTGGTGGCCGTTATCGGCCGTAAGCTCAGCCTTCACATGCTGACCATAGGTTGGCGAGCCGGTGCGGATATCGACTGCGACATCAAGGATGGAGCCTGCAAGACAGCGAACTAGCTTGCCTTGTGCTCTTGGGTGAAGTTGGAAATGGAGGCCACGTATGGTCCCAAGTTCAGCAGAGAGAGACTGATTATCTTGAGTGAACTCCCAGGGACCAACATTTTTCTTGAAGTAGTCAGCGCGGAAGGTTTCTGAAAAGTAGCCTCTGCTATCACCAAATCTGGTAGGCTGAATTATCACTAATCCAGAAATCGCTGTGTCTTTGAATAGCATAACTCACCTCGGGCGCCAAATTCTCATCCGGCTTTATCAATAGCGCTGTATGAAAGCAACGAGGTAATGATTCGAGAAAGTAGCGAGGACATTATTTATGCTCAACCATAAGGTGAAGCGAGCTTGCACTTTCGCAGATGCGATACAGCTGACCGAGGCGACGGTAAAAATCAACTCCAGCGAAGCTAGCTTGTGGAAATTTCCGATGTTTTAAACCTGTTCGCGAAACGATGCCATTGTTTGGGGCTTTCACTAACTGAAATTTGGAACAAGCGGCCTTCGCGGTCTTGTCGTTGACCTTCAGGGGAGAGCCTCGGCGCTCTATGCGACGGCGTTTGCGCGCCATCTTCTTGAGGCCGGGCTTGCGAAACCGGGTGATCCGGTCTTGGTTGGTCGTGACTTTCGCGCTTCGAGCCCCGGTATATCGGCAACATGTATCGGCGCCCTGCAGCGAGCAGGACTCTGCGCGATCGACTGCGGTGCCGTTCCCACACCCGCGCTTGCACTATACGGTATGAAGCTCTCGGCTGCCTGCCTGATGATCACAGGATCGCATATCCCGGATGATCGCAACGGCATCAAATTCTACCGTGCCGATGGCGAGATCGACAAACAGGACGAGATCCGAATCACGGCGATCGCCGGCTCTATGGTTGGCGAAGAGATCGACGACGCGGCGGGCGAAGCTGCAGATCAGCGGGCGGAGGCCGAAGCGCTTTTCGTGGAACGCAATGCCATGCTGCTTGCTCCGAACGCATTGGCCGGATTGACTATCGGCGTTTATCAGCATTCGACGGTCGCACGCGATCTCTTCGTTCAGATCCTTGAAAAGCTGGGGGCGCGTGTCGTACCGCTTGGACGCTCTGAGCGTTTCATTCCGGTCGATACGGAAGCCGTTTCCGCCGAAACGATTGATTTCCTTCGCAGCTGGGCCCCGCAGCACCGTCTTGACGCGATCGTGTCAGCGGACGGGGACGGCGACCGTCCGCTTGTCTCAGACGAAAAAGGGCAACCGCTCAGAGGCGACCTGTTGGGCCTGATCACGGCGAACTTTCTTCATGCCAAGGTCGTCGCCACGCCGGTCACGTCCAACTCTCAGATAGAAGCCGCCGGCGACTACAGAGTTTTGAGAACGAAAGTCGGCTCTCCCTTCGTGATCGCGGCAATGCAGTCGGCCGCCGACGCCGGTGATACGGAGATCGTTGGGTTTGAGGCAAATGGCGGAACACTGACCGGCTCCGATTTCACAGTCGCTGGCGGCACATTGAAGGCGTTGCCGACCCGAGACAGCTTTCTTCCGGCAATCGCGACGCTTTCGCTTCTCGCGAAAGCCAAGCAACCGCTATCGCGTGTCGTTGCCGATCATCCGCTTGTGTTTGCAGCGGCAGACCGCTTGGAAAACTTCCCGGTGGAAACGAGTGCGGCATTGATGGCCCATCTGCGGGCATCCGACGAAAACCTCGCGGCTTTCCTTGCACCGATCGGCTCGGTCGTTTCGAAAAGCGACATCGACGGGCTTCGCGCGACACTCGAAGACGGGCGTATCATCCATCTTCGCCCTTCCGGAAATGCTCCGGAAATGCGCTGCTACGTCGAAGCGCCGGATGAACGGGCCGCCTCGGAATTGTTGGATCAAGGGCTTGATCTCATTCGGCATTGGGCGGCAGAACGTAACCGATGACAAATCTCAAAAGCAAAAGCGTCAGTGGAGACTGAGACTATGGTTGGCAAGATCATTCCCGTAATCATGGCAGGCGGCAAGGGCACGCGGCTGTGGCCGTTGTCACGGTCTTCTGCACCAAAGCAGTTTATACAGTTCGTCGGCGACCAGACGCTGTTTCAGTCCACGCTTGCGCGTGTTGCGGACGAGACGCTCTATGAGCCTGCAATCGTCATCACCAACGAAGATTTCCGCTTCCTTGCCGCCGAACAGGCACGTGAGCTTGGCCTGCCACTCACGGCGATCATGCTGGAGCCTTCCGCACGCAACACGGCACCGGCCGTTGCCGCAGCCGCTGCCTTCGTCGCCGAGAAGTTCGGCGATGATGCGATTTTGCAGGTGCTGGCCTCCGACCACGAAATCGAAGCGGGCAAGGCCTATTTCGATGCCATTCAGACCGCACGCAAGACGGCAGCAAGCGGCAAGCTTGTCACCTTCGGCATTACACCGACCGAGCCTTCGACCGGCTATGGCTATATCGAGATCGGTGACCAGCTCTCAAGCGGTGCGAACACAGTAAAGCGCTTCGTCGAAAAGCCTGCCCTGCCCGAAGCCGAAAAGATGTTGGCGTCTGGCGGCTTTGTCTGGAACTCCGGCATCTTCATGTTCAAGGCCGGCACGGTTCTGTCAGAACTCAACCGCTTTGCGCCAGCCGTTGCGGAAGCGGCAAGCGCTGCCGTTGCAAAGGCATCCGGTGACCTGGATTTCCTGCGCCTCGACGAGGCCGCGTTTTCGGCCAGCCCGAACATCTCGGTCGACTATGCGATCATGGAAAAGACAGCAAACGCTGCTGTCGTGCCGGCGTCCTTCACTTGGTCAGACATGGGCAGCTGGGATGCGGTCTGGAAGCTGGGCGAGCAGGATGCCGATGGCAATGTCGCGCTCGGCAACGCGACGCTGATCAACACGAAGAACTCGCTCGTCCTGTCGCGCCACGGTCATATGGCCGTGCAGGGTCTGGATGGCATTGCCGTCATCGCCAGCGAGGACGCTGTCTATGTCGGCCGCCTCAACGACAGTCAGAACGTCGGCAACATCGTCAAGCAACTCGCCGCCGCCAAGGCGACTTCGGCTCTCACCGAAACACATCCAACCTCCTACCGCCCCTGGGGTGGCTATACCTCGATCCTCAACGGCGATCGGTTCCAGGTGAAACGGCTGTTTGTGACGCCAGGCAAGAAGCTCTCTCTCCAAAAGCATCACCACCGCTCGGAGCACTGGATCTGCGTCAAGGGCACGGCCGAGGTGACGATCGGTGACACCGTGCAGACGGTTCGCGAGAACGAGAGCGTCTACATTCCACAAGGTGAAGTCCATCGCCTGGCCAACCCCGGCAAGATTATGCTTGAAATGATCGAAATTCAGACGGGATCTTATCTCGGCGAAGACGACATCATCCGTATCGTCGACGAGTTCGGGCGCGGCTGATCACAACTATGCAGACCGCCTGAACGAAGTGAATGGCGTGCCGTGGCATAACGGCACTATCCTTTCCGGCGGCTTTTCGAATATGAGAAGGCTACTCATGTTCTCACATCTGGCCTGCATCGCTGCAGGCCAGATGTGACATCGTCTGCAGGTCAGCATGCTTCGCCGCTTCTTCTCCTATTATCAGCCCTATAAAGGCCTATTCCTCCTCGACTTCGGCTGCGCCATCGTGTCCGGCCTCCTCGAGCTTGGATTTCCCATGGCGGTGAAGCTGTTTGTGGACAGGCTTCTGCTGAGCCAGGAATGGCTGCTGATCATCCTCGCGTCCGCTGGCCTTCTCGTCATCTATGTCCTCAACACAGGGTTGATGGCCGTGGTCACTTATTGGGGCCATATGCTCGGCATCAATATCGAGACAGACATGCGGCGGGCGGCGTTCAACCACCTGCAGAAGCTGTCGTTCGGCTATTTTGACAATCAAAAAACTGGTCATATCGTCGGGCGCCTGACCAAGGACCTGGAGGAAATCGGCGAAGTCGCGCATCACGGGCCTGAAGACCTGTTCATTGCGCTGATGACCTTTGTCGGCGCTCTGCTGCTGATGTTTTCAGTCAATTGGCAGATGGCGGTCATCACTGCGACCATCGTTCCTGTGACCGCCTGGGCAACAAGCCATTTTGGCGGCCGCATGACTGAAAATTTCCATCGGCTTTTCAGCCGGATCGGCGAGTTCAACGCACGCATTGAGGAAAACGTCGGTGGTATGCGTGTCGTGCAGGCTTTCGCCAACGAGGGTCACGAGCGCGCGCTGTTCGAAAAGGACAACCAAAGCTATCGCCGCGTGAAGCTGGAAGCCTACAAGCTGATGGCCGCCACCAGCTCCATGAGTTACCTCAGCATGCGGCTGACCCAGATGGTGGTGATGGTGACCGGCGCCTATTTCGTGCTCGCCGGCGAGCTGACGGCGGGCGGCTTCATCGGTTTTCTGCTTCTCGTCGGCATCTTCTTTCGTCCGGTGGAAAAGATCAATTCGGTGATCGAGACCTATCCGAAGGGGATCGCGGGCTTCAGGCGGTTTACCGAACTGATCGATACGGAGCCGGATATTGCCGATGCACCGGATGCGGTCGCCGTTGATCACCTGAAAGGCGAGATCGCGTACCGGTCCGTGACCTTCGGATACACCGCGACGAAGACTGTCTTCGAAGAGATCAACCTCGACATCCGTGCTGGCGAGACGATTGCGTTCGTCGGCCCCTCTGGCGCCGGCAAGACGACCATATGCTCGCTTCTTCCGCGCTTTTATGAAGTCGTGTCGGGCAGCATCACGATCGACGGGATCGACATCCGCAAGATGACGAAGGAATCCCTTCGCCAGCAGATCGGCATCGTGCAGCAGGATGTCTTCCTGTTCGGTGGTACGCTGCGGGAAAATATCGCCTATGGAAGACTGGGTGCTTCCGAGGCCGACATTGTCGAAGCGGCGCACCGCGCACGTCTGGAGGACATGCTAGCAAACCTGCCGGAGGGGCTCGACACTGTCATCGGTGAGCGTGGCGTGAAATTGTCCGGCGGCCAGAAGCAGCGGGTCGCGATTGCCCGCATGTTCCTCAAAAACCCACCGATCCTGATCCTCGATGAAGCGACCTCCGCGCTTGATACTGAAACCGAGCGTGCGATACAGCGTTCGCTTGCCGAACTATCGCAGGGGCGGACCACGCTGATCATCGCCCACCGGCTCGCCACGATCCAGGGCGCCGATCGAATCGTCGTCATTGATGATTCTGGTATTGCCGAACAGGGCACCCATCAGGACCTGATCGAACGCAGGGGCGCGTATAACCGGCTGCATTCCGGCCAGGTCGGCATGGTCTGATCGGTGATCAGGATCGAGCCACGCAAGATCGCCCGACTTTAGCCGACACCGACGTAGCGGGACAGAAGAGACGGATCGGCTCTCAGCGCCTCTACCGGCATAACCGCCTGCGCCTTGCCGTTCTCGACGAAACAGACGCGGTCGGCGATCGACAACACGGCCTCGACCCGCTGCTCGACCAGCAGGATTGCTTTCCCCTGATTGCGCAGCGTCAACACGACATTGCGGATCGTGGCGATCATCGAGGGCATCAGGCCTTCGGTCGGTTCGTCCAAAAGGATGACCTTGGGATCGAGACATAAGGCGCGCGCGGTCGCCAGCATCTGCTGCTCGCCGCCGGACAGCGTCCCGGAGACTTGGCCGAGCCGCTCCTGCAGCCGGGGAAACAGAGCCAATGTTTCGTCGAGCACGCGCGGCGGACTGCGGCGCGTCATCATGCCGATTTCGAGATTTTCCCGCACGGTCAGCTCGGAGAACAACCGGCGGCCTTGCGGCACATAGCCGATGCCGAGGCGTGGCCTTTCATGCGCCGGCAGCGCGGAAATCTCGGTGCCATCCAGCCGGATACTACCGGCACCGGTCTTTGCGAAACCCATGATGGCACGCAGGGTCGTCGTCTTGCCCGCACCATTGCGGCCGAGCAGGCAGAGAACCTCGCCCTTCTCCACCGTAAGCGACATACCCTGCAGCGTCTTGCTGCTGCCGTGATAGACATCGAGATTGGAGACTTCGAGCATATCAACCGGTTCCCAGATAGGCGGCCTGCACGGCTGCGTTGGCACGGATGTCTCCGGGCGACCCCTCGGCGAGGATTTGACCGTGGTTGAGAACCGTGATCGTGTCGGCGAGTTGCATGACGACGGGCATGTTGTGCTCGATCAAAAGGACCGTTGCAGACGTGGCGATTTCCTTGACCAGCCGGCAGAAACTTTCGATCTCGCTATCCGACAAGCCTTGCGTCGGCTCATCCAGGATCAGGAGTTTCGGCTCCAGCGCCAGTCCCATCGCGACTTCGAGAAGCCGCTGGTGGCCATAGGCCATGGTCCCGGCCTTCTCTCCCATTCGATCCGCAAGGCCAACGCGGTCCAGGGCTTCCTGCGCCTTCTCGGCAATATCAGACCGCTTCGAGCCGGGGTGACGCCTTAAAGCGCTTTGTGCCGACAGCGCCACGTTGTCGAACACGGTCAGCGTCGGATAGATGCTGGTGATCTGGAATGTATAGGCGATGCCGTCGCGCACGCGCTTATGCGCCGGTAGGTTGGTGATGTCCTTGCCCAGGAACTCGATCGAACCGGCGCTCGGCGCGATACGACCGGCCAGCAACGAGACGAAAGTCGTCTTTCCGGCACCGTTCGGACCGATCAGCGCGCGGATCTCGCCTTCTCTGATGGTAAAGTCGACATTGTCAACGGCTTTCAGCCCTCCAAAATGGCGGCTGAGACCTTTTGTCGAAAGCAGGCTCACGGAAGCCATGACAGCCACCTTTCGCGGATCGTCCCGAGAATGCCTTTCGGAAAGAAGAGGACCAGAACCACAAGCGCGACGCCGGTCACGAGCAGATAGGCCTGGGTGTATTCGCTGGTGATGTCGATCATGTAGAACATGAGGATTGAGCCGAGCAGCGGACCAAGGATCGTTCCGGCACCGCCGAGCAACGTGAAGAGCAGCGCTTCGATCGAATACTGGATCGTGGCAAAGGTTGCGCCGACATAGGCGAACATCAGCCCGTAGGCGGCACCGGCCATGGCGGATATCGTGCCTGACAGGACGAGCGCACCGAGCTTCAGCTTGAATGTGTCGAAGCCCAGCATCAGCGTGCGCGTCTCGTTTTCGCGGATCGCGATCAGCACCCTGCCGATCGGTCCGCGGACGACGATGAAGATGACGAGCAGTGTCAAAGCCAGAAGGCCGAGCGCCAGGTTGTAGCGCTGCACGGCATTCGTCAGGTCGATGTGGAGTCCGAGGAGATCGAAACTGCGGGCGGCTGCCGGCATCGTCAGGCCTTCTTCGCCGCGGGTATAGTCGGTGAAGTAGGTGATCGTGAGATAGGCAACCTGGCCGAACATCATGGTGACAATCATGAAGGCGACGCCGGTCGTTCGCAGAGCAATCACGCCGATGACGAGCGACAGGGCGGCACCACAGACAATTCCGATGAGAAACGCGAGTGGCACGCCGAGATCGGTGTAATAGGCCGTCATGCCGGCGCCATAGAGACCGGCGGCGAAGAACATCGCATGTCCGAGGCTGAGCAGGCCCGTATAGCCGAACAGCATGTTGTAGCCCATGGCATAGATCGCCAACAGCATGACGCGGGTCATGGCGAGGTGGTGATAGTCGGGCAGCACGAACTGGACGAGAAAGAGAGCTGCCAGCACGCCGACATGAAGCGCGATGACGCGCATGGTGTTGTCGCTCCTCATCGCGCCTTTGCCCCGAACAGACCTTCCGGCTTGAACACCAGAACAAGGGCGACAAGCAGGGTCGAGATGATCTTTGCAAGCGTCGGTGAGAAGAACACCGAAATGATGCCGTCGCTCAGTCCGATCAGAAGGGCTGCAATGACGGTGCCGCGCAGACTGCCGAGGCCGCCAAGGATGACGACGATGAAGGAGAGAAGCAGCGGATCGAGCCCCATTAGGTAATGGGCCTGACGGATCGGCACGATCAGCACCGCTGCTATCGCCGCCAGCATGGCGCCGGCGGCAAAGACGAAGGCACAGACCCGTTCGATCGGTATGCCGAAGGCCTGCGCCATCTCGCGATCAAACTGCGTTGCCCGCATGATGAGCCCAAGCCGGGTGCGGCTGAGCACGAACCAGACGGCGAGCAGCAACACGATCGCCGCTGCAATGACGAAGAGGTTGTAACCGGAATAGCCGAACCACGGCAGCTGGATGCGGTAATGGAATGGAGCCGACACCGGCCGCGCATCCGGACCATAGGTCAAAAGGACCGTCTGCTGGATGATGTAGAGCATGCCGATCGTGGCGACGATGGTCGATTCCGGATCGTAATTCAGGCGCTTCAGGATCAGCCGCTCGCTGGCGAATGCGATCGCCCCGACAATCAGCGGGCTGATGACGAGTGCCGCGAAGAAGCCGACGGCTGGATGCAGCGAAAACATCGATGCCACCCACCACGCAACGACCGCACCGAGCATGTAGAATTCGCCATGGGCGACATTGACGACGCGCATGACGCCGAACACCAGAGACAGGCCGAGTGCGGTCAATGTGAGGACCGCGGCCTGCAGCAGTCCTTCCAATGTCGCCAGCAGCAGAAACGGACCGAACGCCAAACCCTAGCTCCTATGCACGGACACGACTGTCCCCTTGCCTTATTTGCTGCGGTTAGACAGGAAAAACGACGCGGGGTGAAGAGCGAAGGGACCTGACAGCCGATCCGTCCGGAAAAGACCGGTCAGAGCGACATTTTCGTGTAGTCCGCCGTCACCTCGTACATCCCGTCTTCGATCGAGGTCCGGTGCACGACATCCATCCGGCCGCCTTCGACCTTCGAGATGTTCTGATGGCCGTAGACCTGATGGTTCTTGCCGTTGAAGATCTTGTTGCCCTGCGGATGATCGCGGCCTTCCTCGAATGTCTCGATCGCTTCCAAGGCTTCGATGAATTTGGCCTTGTCCTGCGGGCCGCTATATCCGGATGCCTGCATCGCCTGCTTGATGGTGAACAGCGTTTCCCAGACCCCGTACATATGGGCGTAGGTGGCGATGTCCTTCGGATCGGCGATGCTTGCACCATTCTCGTTGACGCCGACTGCCGTGCGATAGAACTTGTCCCATTCGCTCTGGTCCTTCTGGGCGTAGCGGGGCATGCCCTCCCAGAAATAGGTCCCATCGAGGAAGCTCAGTTGCGGCGTCGAAAGATCGACGGCCTCGACGCTATCGATGAAGCCGAAGATCTGGGGTCGCTGCGAGCCGTAGAACTGACCGAGCTCGGTGACGAAGGTGAGAACCGCCGGACCGACCATGATGTGGTAGAGCACGTCGGTGTCTGCGGGAATTCGCGGCAGGTAGCGCGTAAACGATGTTTCCGTCGGTGGCACCGCAATCATCTCGACGACCTCACCACCCTGCGCCTTGATTGCGGGCGGAAGATTATCGCGGTGGTCATAGCCGAAGGCGTAGTCCGGGAAGATCATCGTGACTTTCTTGCCGAGGTTTTGCGTGATCCAAGGTGCCACTGACGTGACCTGGCTGCGAACGTCGGTGATGCCGGGCTGGAAGCAATAGCGGTTGAGGCTGCCCGAGGATACGTGGGTGCCTTCCGATACCACGAGATAGGGCATTTTCAATTCGCCCGCCCGCGGCGCGGCGGCGACGACGACGTGTGAAAACAGCGTCCCGAACACAGCATCGACCTTATGCTGGGTCGCGAATTTCTCAACGACTTCGGCGCCTCGTTTCGGATCCGTGCCATCGTCTTCAACGATCAGTTCCACGGGACGACCGTTGATGCCGCCCTCATCGTTGATGATCTTGACGGCAGCGCGTGCGACGCGCTCGTACCAGCGACCATAGGATGCGCCGATACCGGTGCGGTGGCATTCAAAGCCGAGCTTGATCGGGGCGGAGGTCTGGGCGTGCGAGTATCGGACGAAGCCCGGCGAGACGGAAGAAAGAATGCCCGCACCCGTTGCCGCGCCCATTCCAAGAAGGGTCGTCCGGCGGGTCACCGAGGATTTCGGTGCTGAAGTCTTGTCGGTCATTCGAAATTTCCTCTCAACGGTACTGACGCCCATCATGCTGATGCGATAGTCGATGGTCTACCAGGTGCCACCGACAATAAGAGCCCTACCATGTCCTATAGCAAAGAATTCCGCTGTTCAGGAGACCTGACAGGAGCGGCACGAGGCCCAGTCTGAGCGAAGATGTCGTGTTATGGGATACGCTTCTCCATCCCGGCATGATGTTTCAGCCGATCACGCCACCAGACGCAGGATGAACCCGTTGCCGTCATTTCCCCGAAAACACCGGTTGCCGGCCTGTCCATCGGCGACGGCAGCTCTCTTGTGGACGCTCATGCCCTGCACGGCCAGCGCGCACGGGACGGAACGCGGGCTGGTGATGCTGCTGCCGACCGAATATTACCTGACAGGCGGCGCGATCGTCGTCGCAGTTACCTTCGTCGCATTGCTGCTGGTTCCGTCGCGCTGGTTCACACATGCTGGCAGTGCCTCCATCACGCTCGATCGCCGGCCGGTGCCGCCGATCGTGATGGTCAGCACTCTGAGCTTCGTGCTTCTGCTGGTACTGATCGCCGCCGGCCGCTATTCGACAGGCGATCCGCTCGAAAATCCGCTGCCGCTTGTCGTCTGGACGCTGTTCTGGGTCGGCCTGACCTTGGTGCAGGCCTTGGTTGGAAACCTGTGGCCATGGCTCAATCCCTGGACGGGTCCTCTTCGCCTCCTGCGGCGAGCGACGGGCGGCAGGCTTGGCGAAGCTCCCCTGTTGAAGCTGCCGGAGGCCGTCGGTTACATCCCCGCGATCCTCCTGTTTCTGATGTTTACCTGGTACGAGCTGGTTTCGCTCGCCCCGGAGGACCCTCCCCGTCTCGCCATCGCCGTCTCGGTCTACTGGATTCTCAATTTCATCGCCATGCTGGTTTTCGGAGAGCGAGATTGGACAGAGCGGGGCGAACCCTTCTCGGTGTATTTCCGCATGATCGGCATGATCGCGCCCTTTGAAATCACGCCGCCGAAATCCGGAATATGGACGAGTGTCCGGTTCCGCTGGCCGGGGCAAGACTGCGTCGCGGCGGAGCCGCCGCCGATCAGCGCGGCCGTATTCCTGCTGCTGACGCTCGGAACGGCGTCCTTCGATGGCTTTGCAGAGACCTTTACCTGGCTCTGGATGATCGGGGTGAACCCGCTGGAATTTCCCGGCCGCAGCGCTGTGACCCTGCCGAATACGTTCGGTTTGATCGCCGCTCCGGCGGTGCTCGCAGTGATCTATTTTACGGCTGTCATATCAGGAGCCCGGCTTGCCGGAGAGGCACGATTAGTCGCTGATCGAGGGCTGATCACGCATTTGGTCTATTCGATCATTCCGATAGCGGTTGCCTTCCATGCAGCCCACTATCTCAGCCTGCTTCTGATCAACGGGCAATATCTCTACTCTGCGATCTCGGATCCCTTTGCGCTTGGCTGGGATCTGTTCGGCACCGCCGATCGCCACGTCACGGCATCGATGCTGATCGACATCAACAGTGTCGAAAAGCTCTGGATCGCACAGACCGCGATCATCGTGGCCGGGCACTGCATCGGCATTCTGATCGCCCACATGATTGCGCTCAAGCACTTCGTGAAACCGGCAAGCGCCACCATCAGTGAGGCTTTTCTGGCCCTTGCGATGATAGGCTATACCGTCTTCGGCCTCTGGCTTCTTTCCACCCCGACAGCGGGATGATCGGGGTGGCAACCAATCAGCGGAGGAGAAGCATATCCCAGTGCCCGACTTCGCAGGCCGAACGCGATGCCATCTCGAGACGCATCCGTCGCCAGTCGTCCAGCATCGCCTTCTCTATTCGGTCCGTCTCAGACGCAGCGTTTGCCATGCCGTCAATGAACTGTCGCTGCAATTCGGCTTGATCGCCGCCGAGGCGCCAGGGGCTCTGACCGGTAAGAACCTTGAAGCCCGCCTGCTCTGCCAGTCTGGCCAAGACCGCTTCCGCCGTTGGACCAAGCGCCGGTCCAAAGCCCTTGTCGCGGCGTTGATGGGTATTGAACGCTTCGACAACCAAGGCATCCGCCTCGTGCGCGATCTCCCAGCTGCAGACGCCATCGTAGTTGAGCGCCGTATAGAGGCCGATGTCACGCTTCGCGAGGAGATGCAGAAGACGCTCCAGAAATTCGGCGGAGACCAGGTCGAAAAGCGCAGATGCTGTCACCAGCCTCGCATCCGTGAAGAGCTCAGGCGCCAACTGGCTAAGGTCGGCCTGCAGGCATTTCACCTGGTCGGGCATGCCGAGCCTGTTTGCCGCTTCTTCGAGCAGTTGCGGATCGTTGTCGACAAGCCGCCAGTGCCAGGACGAACTCTGGGGCGCGAGTGCGCGGACAGTGGAGCCGGTTCCGCAGCCGAGATCGACGACCGTCGCGCCGTTCCCGTCTGCGGTCACACTTTCAATGGCCGACCGCCGGAGGTCGGGATCGCGCGCAGCGTTGTCCGCGGGCTCGCGCAGATCGAGCCAGACCGTGTCGAAACCACTCATCGCATTTCCTCCAGGAAATCGGAAAGCACCTTTGCCGTTGCGGGCCAATCGGGCAGCTGCTGGCCAACGGCAAGTGCGCCCGCAGAATAAGCTTGTCGCGTTTCCGGCTGGTCGATCAGCAGCGCCAGAGCTTCGGAGAGCCCGGCGATGTCGCCCGGTTCCACGAGTATCCCGGCATCGTCAGTCACCAGATCCGGTATCGCCCCGCCGCGACAGCCGACGATGGGCAGGCCGCGCACCATGGCTTCCGCAAAGGCCATGCCGTAGCCTTCGTAGCGGCTGGCGAGAGCAAAAATATCCGCTTGGGTATACTCGGCTGCAACATCTTCAAGCGCGCCCGTCAAAGTCACCCGGTCGGAGAGCCCGCACGCCTCGATCTGTCGTCGCAGATCGGCCGCGCAGTGACGATCCATGTCATCGCTGCCGACGATCCGGCACTGCCACTTGCGATCGGAGATGCGCTCGAGCGCTGAAATCAGCGCCGCATGATCCTTGCGCTGCGTCAGCGATCCCACCGACAGGATCATCACCCCGTCTCCGCCTGTGCTGCCTGATGCAGGCTTTCCCTGCTCCGTTCCGGGCACCGCGACACGCACGAGATCCGGCGCCACGCGGAATTGCGACACCAATGTCCGGGCCGTGCTGGGGCTTGTGACGACAACACCCTTGGCGGCACCAAGTGCTGTCATTTCGCTCTTCCTCAACCGCTCGGCAGCGGCGACCGGAATACCGCTTTCAAGTGCCAGCGGATGATGGACAAGTGCTACCAGCGTGAGGCGGGCCGCCTCCAGCGTGGCAATCGCCGGCATCGCGCCAAAGGCCAGGCCATCGACGAGAACGAGACTTCCATCGGCAAGAGCTGCAAACTTTTCTGCAGTTTCGGCCAGCTCGCTTTCGCTAGGCTCCGGAAAGCCACCGGGAAGCTGCAGGTGCTCCACAGTCCAGCCGATCGCCCTGAGCTCCTCGATCATCCGCCGGTCATAGCCATAGCCGCCGCTGCGGATCTCGATGTCGCCAGGGATGGCGAACACGAGCCGTCGCTCTTGTGATGCGGCGTTCAAATTGCGGCCTCGTACCAGGCACGCGCCACATGGCTTTCATGCAG
Source organism: Neorhizobium sp. IRS_2294 (assembly GCF_050500145.1). NCBI lineage: Bacteria > Pseudomonadati > Pseudomonadota > Alphaproteobacteria > Hyphomicrobiales > Rhizobiaceae > Neorhizobium > Neorhizobium sp. IRS_2294. Next base: position 971,360 of record NZ_CP191440.1, on the reverse strand, counting down.
CGTCACCTTGAGACGGCGGATGCGGACACCGCCGGGACCAAGATCGCCGGCAGCGATGCCGGCCTTCAGCTGATCGAACACGTGCTTGGCAAGCACCTCCGTCGTGGTGACCTTGCCGCGGAAAATCTCCAGCTCGTCGAGGTTCTGATAGTTGAGCGGCGCAACGATTGCTTTCAGCACCGTCGTTGCAAGGCCGATATCGACACCGAGCCCGTTTTCATCGAGGTCTTCGGTCATGAAGGCGGCATCGACGATAAAGGTCGCTCCATGCATCGCCTGGGCCGGGCCGAATACCTCCCGTGGCAAGCTATGGGCAATCATCATGTGGTCGCGAACTTCAACTGCAAACATGCGGGGAATGTCCTTTCAGACTAACGGTATCGGATACGGTGGCAAAGGGTGCCGGGATCGGCGAGAATTTGGCAATAGTCTTGGGCAAGGTCGGGAAAGTCCGTCTCGCCGGAGAAGAGTTTGTCGAGGCGGTCATCCGCAAGCAGTGCAAGTGCCGCGGCCAGACGCCGCGAAAAAGGCCACCTTGCGCGCCTTTGAACCGGTACGTTGCCGACCTGCGAAGCGACGATCGACAGGCGTTGACTGTGGAAACGACCGCCCAGCGGAATATTCACGCTGCCTTCGCCATACCAGGACATCTCGACGATCCGCGCCTCGAAGCCGGCGAGCGCAATGGATGTGGCAAGACCTGCGGCCGTGGCTGACGTGTGGATCACCACATCGCATCCGCCGTCACCGTCGTTCGCCTGTTCGGGTGATGCAAACCGGCATCCGAAATCTTCGGCAAGACCGCGGCGATCGCCATTGACGTCCACGACGGTGACTTCGGTGCCCGGGATCCTTGCGGCGAGATAGGCAATCAGAAGCCCGACGAGCCCTGCACCGACGACCGCGACCTTGTCTCCAGGAAGAATGCCGGCATCCCAAACGCCGTTGAGGGCCGTCTCCATATTGGCTGCAAGGACGGCGCGCGAGGCGGGCACGCCTGCTGGAACCGGCACGACCATCTCAGCGGGGGCGTGGAAGGCATCCTGATGCGGATAGAGGCAGAATACTGTCCGGCCGACAAGCGCTTCCGTGCCGTCCTTTGCGGTTCCGACCACCGCGTAGCCGTACTTGATCGGAAACGGGAATTCTCCATCCTGCAACGGCGCCCGCATGCTGTCATATTCGCTTTCGGGGACCGAGCCGGCTGCCACCAGGGATTCCGTGCCGCGGCTGATGGCGCCGAAGAGGCTCTCCACCAGAACATCGCCGTTTCCGAGCGGACCAAGCGGTGTCACCCGCAATTCAGGCTGGTTCTCTCGCACCAGCCACAAGGCCTGCGCTATCGTCATGCTTGGCCATCGCGTGCCGGCTTGGGAAACTTGCCTTCAACTCTGGCGGACGGACGACGCCAGAGACGGGCTTCATGCGGAACGAGGCGGGTGAGGACCCGCGGAAGACAGCCTTCCTCGGGAATTGCGAACAGTCCGAGACGGGTCGTCCAGTAACCGAACCGCTGCGAGGCCGTGAAGACGGTGAACGGGATCGCCAGACAGAGACCGGCGACCACAGGCAGAGCCCAGAAGATCGCGTACCCACCGATCAGGCCCGTTATGATCGTTGCGAGGCCAACGCCGATCAATGTCTGAAGGCCCATCGCCTTAATAGCTGTGCCGAGCGTAACGCCGAGCCGGTCGCGGTTCTGACCGCTCCAGGTGACCGAACGTCCGAACAGAAGACCGATCAGGAACACCGAGACATAGACGGCAACGATGGGCGCCATGATCATCGAGGCCAGAAGTTCGATCACCGCCGACAGACCGAAGCGCAATGGTCCGCCATAGGAGCGGATCGCGCCGGGGGTAAGCAGCACATCGACGACGCCGGCGATCTTGGGGGTGACCGACAGAAGAAAGATGGTGATGAACGACCAGAAGCCGAGTTCGATATAGGTCGCATCAAAGCCGCCGGTCACACCCTTCCATGCGGCGGCAAACGTGGCAACGATCCAGGCCGGCGGTGCGACATACATCAGGACCGCCTGAAAAAGCTGGAACCTGCTGAGCGGCTTAAGGCCCGGCTCAAAAAGGAAACGCCAATACTGCATGTTGCCCTGGCACCATCGCAGATCTCGCTTGGCAAACTCCAGCAATGTCGGTGGGTTGGCTTCGAAGCTCTGTGTCTCGATCGGCAGCACACGAACTTCGTAGCCGCCCCGACGCATATAGGTCGCTTCCAGCTGGTCGTGGCTCAGCACATGGCCGCCCAATGGCGGCGATCCCGGGAGAACGGGCAGATTGCAGTGGGCCTCAAATGCCGCGGCGCGGATCAGTGCGTTGTGCCCCCAGTAAGGCCCGCAATCAGCGCTCCACCATGCGGAGCCGAGCGTGAAAGACCGCATTCCGTGACGCATACCGAACTGGAACATCCGGGCAAAGCCGCTTTCGGCGGGCACTCCGACGACGAGGGTTTGAAGAATGCCGAGCTCCGGTCGTGCCTCCATGGCGGCGACCAGCCGTATCATCACGTCGCCGGACATGACGCTGTCGGAATCCAGCGGCAGGAAAAAGTCGTAGCGGCTTCCGTGTTCCTTCAGGAAGTCCTGAATATTGCCCGCCTTGTAACCGGCATTGTCAGCACGACGACGATAGACCGGCCGGTTACCGCCATCCGCCACGACATGAGCGGCAACGAGATCGAAGCCCGCTTCTTCCAACTGGATGATGTCGGGCTCGGACGTGTCGCTGAGGACGAAGAACCGAAAGTGGCGTTGGAGGCCGGTCGCCTGAAGGCTCTTCTGCATCGCCTCTATCCGGGCAAAGACGGGTCGCGGATCTTCGTTGCGCAGGAATATCGTCAGCGCTGTCCGCGACGACAAAGCGATCGGCTGGCTTCCCTGACCCTGCGGATAGAAGGGGTAGATGCTTTTGGAGGGGTCGCCGGGGCCGTGCTGGAGGACGATCCCGATCACGGCGTTCCAGAACCCAAGCACCGTCCACGGCGTTGCCAGCATGAACCCGATCAGCATGACGGCTTCCGCACCATCAATGCCATCTGGGGAAAGAAGTCGGTAGACGACATACCCAAGCCCCGCGATCGTTGCGAGGTTGAGCGCCAGAACAATACGACGGCGCCACCGGACTGGAAGTCCGGAATATTGGAAGTCGGGACTTCGTTCGGGATCCGACTGCCAGCCCGTTGCACTTTGGTCGGCAGCCATCGCGTTGAGAACGCCTTCTTTTAAATTGCCCATGCGCAACACTTAGGCTGAACCTCCGTCCTAGCAAGCGCCGAGCGATTTCAAATGAAGTTTACCGACGCCGTTGCCCCGCTCCAGATCCGCGCCAGTGCGCAAACAGCCGCAGGTTTTACTGGGATCCTTTTGGATCGTCCGTCACCGCTCGAGGTAGGATGATCCTTCATCCGTCGCCTGGTCAGCTTGCATCGACTTCATTGGGGCGCACCGGAACGACACCGTGCGTCGGCGTTCTTTGCCCGCGTATATTGTATAGATGATCCCCAGAATTGACAGGGTTGCAGTACTGGACACAAAGAAAAACACTCAGTAGAAAGCTCAAGCGACGTTGTCAGACATCGGACAACAGATTGACGGGTGGAGGCCTGATCGATCGGCCGCGTGGAGGATCATAATGACTATACATGGCGGGCTGACGCCCGAACTGATTTTACCGCAGGATAGCGAGACCGCCACTCTGGTTGGTCGTGTCTGGTCGAAGGCTGCGGACGGCCCCTGCCCTGTCCTTTACCGGAATGGTAGGCTTCTGGATCTTTCGTCGCTCGCTGCGACGCTGTCAGCACTGCTTGAGATCGACGGCCTGGTGGAGCGCCTGACGGCAGCCACCGATTGGACGGATCTCGGCTCTCTCGATGACTTCCTAGACGGCACTGCCGGAACGCTGCTGGCGCCAGTTGACCTGCAGGCGATCAAGGCCGCGGGCGTAACTTTCGCAGACAGCATGCTGGAACGGGTCATCGAGGAACAGGCCAAGGGCGATCCGCTTCGGGCCCAGGAGATCCGTGGTCGCTTGGCGCCGGTACTGGGCGACAGCCTCAAGGGGCTTGTGGCCGGCTCGGAAAAGGCAGCAAGCGTGAAGGCGCTGTTGCAGGATATGGGGCTTTGGTCGCAGTATCTCGAAGTCGGGATCGGTCCGGATGCGGAAATCTTCACCAAGGCCCAGCCCATGTCGGCCGTCGGCTGCGGGTCGCTGGTCGGGATTCACCCGAAGTCGGATTGGAACAATCCCGAACCGGAAGTGGTGCTTGCTGTCACATCCACGGGTGCGATTGTCGGTGCGACGCTTGGCAATGACGTCAATCTTCGCGATTTCGAAGGACGGTCCGCCCTCCTTCTCAGCAAGGCAAAAGACAACAACGCATCCTGTTCTCTCGGTCCCTTCATCCGACTGTTCGACGGCGAATTTTCGCTCGAAGACGTCAAGAAGTCGGAGATCTCGCTTGTCGTCAAAGGCCCTGAAGGTTTCGAGATGACGGGCGTTAGCCCGATGCAGGCAATTAGCCGCACGCCGGAAGATCTCGTTTCGCAGCTTCTCAACCGCAACCATCAATACCCTGATGGCGCCGTATTGTTTCTCGGCACCATGTTTGCACCGGTCAAGGATCGGCGCGGCAAGGGTCTGGGCTTTACGCACGAGATCGGCGACCGCGTCGAGATTTCGTCGCCAAGGCTTGGGCGACTGGTGAATTGGGTGGAAAATAGTGAAGCCTGCCCGCCCTGGGACTTCGGGCTGACGGCTTTGATGAAGAACCTCGCGAAGCGCAAGCTCTTGTAGCCGCCGCGGTTGATGGGAGGAGGAACCCGATGCAACGAATAAACGATCTCTTTTACCGCTTTCTGGAACTGCTGCTGATCCTGCTTTTGGCAGGTATGGCAATCATGGTGTTCCTCAACGTGGTGCTGCGCTACGGTTTCAACTCCGGCCTCAACATATCGGAAGAGCTATCGCGCTACTTCTTCGTCTGGCTGACCTTTATCGGTGCAGTCGTGGCGTTTCGCGAACATTCCCACCTTGGTGTGGAGTCGCTGGTCGCCATGCTCGGTCGCTCGGGCCGTATCGCCTGCATGATCATTTCGAACCTGCTGATCATCCTGTGTTCGGCAATTTTCTTCTGGGGCACATGGGTCCAGTTGCCGATCAACGCCAGCATGGTCGCACCTGTGACCGGGCTTTCCATGGCGTGGGTCTACGGCATCGGCTTCTTCACCGGTGGAGGATGCGTGCTGATCGCGCTGGAGCGGCTGTTGCGTCTCGTGACCGGTCGCGTCACCGACGCGGAAATTGCGGCGTTCACGGGTGAGAACCTCACGATCGAACAACTGGCGGAGCGGACCTAAATGACTCTTTTCGTCTTTGTTGGATCGCTGCTCGGCGCGATGGCCGTTGGCGTCCCCGTTGCCTTCTCGCTGATTTTCTGCGGCGTCGTGCTCATGTGGTACATGGACATGTTCAACAGCCAGATCATCGCGCAGAACATGATCGCGGGCGCTGATACATTCACCCTGCTCGCTATCCCCTTCTTCATTCTTGCCGGCGAATTGATGAATTCCGGCGGTTTGTCGAAACGCATCATCGATTTCGCAATCGCCTGCGTCGGCCATATCAGAGGCGGCCTCGGGATCGTCGCGATCTTTGCAGCGCTCATCATGGCCAGCATTTCGGGTTCGGCCGCTGCCGATACGGCCGCCCTTGCCGCCATCCTCATCCCGATGATGGCCAAGGCAGGCTATAATATTCCCCGCTCTGGCGGTCTGATCGCTGCCGGCGGCATCATCGCCCCGGTCATTCCCCCGTCGATGGCGTTTATCGTATTCGGCGTTGCCGCAAACGTGTCGATCACCCAGCTCTTCATGGCTGGCATTTTTCCCGGCATCCTGATGGCCGTCTCACTGATCATTACCTGGCTGATCGTGGTGCGCAAAGATAACGTCCAGGCGCTTCCGAAGACTACCTACAAGGAACGCCTGCACGCAACCGGACGCGCTGCCTGGGCGCTCGGCATGCCTGTGATCATCCTCGGCGGCATCAAGATTGGCATCGTGACGCCGACCGAAGCTGCCGTCGTTGCCGCCGTCTATGCGATGTTCGTCGGCATGGTAATCTACAAGGAACTGAAGCCGAGAGACCTTCCGCACGTCATTCTGCAGGCCGCCAAGACGACTTCGGTCATCATGTTCCTCGTCTGCGCGGCACTCGTATCGGCATGGCTCATCACGGCTGCGAATATTCCGGCAGAAATCGCCGGCTATATCGAACCGCTGATTGATCGCCCGACGCTGTTGATGTTCGTCATCATGATCCTGGTTCTGGTTGTCGGTACGGCACTCGATCTGACGCCGACCATCCTGATCCTGACGCCGGTTCTCATGCCGATCATCAAGCAGGCGGGGATCGATCCGGTATATTTCGGCGTGCTCTTTATCATCAACAACTCGATCGGCCTCATCACGCCGCCGGTCGGTGTTGTGCTCAACGTCGTCAGCGGTGTCGGGAGAATACCGCTTGGCAAGGTGACGGCCGGGGTGTGGCCGTTCCTTCTGGCGCAGTCGCTCGTGCTTTTCCTGCTCGTGCTGTTTCCCGATCTTGTGATCGTGCCCGCACGTTGGTTGCATTGACGGCCTGCCATTCAACCTGTTCACATCAACGTCCAACTGGGAGGACTACTATGAAGAGACTGCTTCTTGCCACCACCGCGATCGCGCTTGCCTGCTCCACAGCGGCACCGGCCTTCGCCGAATTCAAGAGCCGCAACATTCGCGTTTCTAACGGCATCAATGCCGACCATCCGGTCGGTAACGGCATCAAGGCCATGCAGGAATGCCTGGACCAGAAGTCCGGCGGCAAGCTGAAGCTGACCGCTTTCTGGGGCGGCGCTCTTGGCGGCGACCTTCAGGCAACCCAGGCCCTGCGCTCGGGCGTTCAGGAAGCCGTCGTCACATCCTCGTCTCCGCTCGTCGGCATCATTCCGGCACTCGGCGTCTTCGACCTGCCGTTCCTGTTCCGCGATGCGCCGGAGGCCTACAAGGTGCTCGACGGCAAATTTGGCGACGAGATGAACAAGAAGCTCGACGGCGCCGGTCTGGTCAATCTTGCCTATTGGGAAAACGGGTTCCGCAACCTGTCGAATTCCAAGCGCGCCGTCACCAAGTGGGAAGATTTCTCGGGGATGAAGGTTCGCGTCATGCAGAACAACATCTTCCTCGACACCTTCCAGAACCTTGGTGCAAACGCGACCCCGATGGCCTTCGGCGAAGTCTATTCGGCGCTCGAGACCAACGCGATCGACGCGCAGGAAAACCCCTATGTGACAATCGACACGTCGAAGTTCTTCGAAGTGCAGAAATACGTCACCGAGACCAACCACGCATATACGCCTTTCCTCTTCCTCTTCTCCAAGGCGATCTTCAACACCTATTCGCCGGAAGAACAGACTGCACTGCGTGAATGCGCAGTGGTCGGTCGCGATGTGGAGCGCCAGGTGATCGGCGATCTCAACAAGAAGTCGCTGGAAAAGATCAAGGCCGCCGGCCTGGAGGTGAACACGCTGTCGCCTGAGGAGCAGGCTCGCATTCGTGAAAAGTCGCTTGCTGTCTATGAAAAGCACAAGGAACAGATTGGTGCCGATGTGGTTGATGGCATCCTGGCGGAACTTAAGGAAGTCCGTAAGTAAGCATCAGCCTTCGGCAGACGAGCCCGCGACGTTACCGTCGCGGGCTTTTTTCATGGCTATTCAACCGCGATCGGCTGCACCCTTTGGCGCTTCTTCAGCGTCTGCTCGCGCAGGAAGATGAAGACGCCGGAACCGACGATCAGTGCTGCACCGATCAGCATTCCGAATCTCGGCATATCGCCAAAGAACAGCCAGCCGAACAGAACCGCCCAGAGCAAAAGCGTGTACTGTAGGGGAGCGACCGTTGCCGCATCCGAGATCTTCAATGCTCTGTTAACGAGAACATGAGCGGTCATTGCTACTATGCCGAGCAATGCAAGCAGGCCAAAATCGCGGGTAGAAGCGATCGGCGACCAGTCGAAAGGCGCAAAAGCAAGGCCTGCAAGTGCCGCACCGACAATCTGGAAAAAGACAAGCGTCCGGTCTGGGGTGGCCCTCAGGAAACGACCTGAAATCATCATGAACGCGAAGGCGGCACTGCCGAAGATGGATACGATCGCTGGCGGACTGATCATCGCGCTCGACGGTTCGAGCGTGATGACGACACCGATAAAGCCGATGCCGATTGCAGTCCACCGACGCCAGCCTACTCTTTCACCGAGTAGAAGTGGCGATGCCGCGGCGACATAGATTGGTGCTGCGAGCCAATAGGTCATGACGTCTGCGAGCGGAAGATACATCACGGCATAGTAGAAGCAGAAAACCTCGGCAGTGGAGCAGAACACCCGAAGGGCCTGCATGCCGGGTCGTTCGACCTTCAGCAGAGAGCCGAATCCCTGAAAGAACAGGAAAGGCAGCAAGATGACAAGCGCGGCGAGGCTGCGCAGAAGCACGACCTGTCCAAGGCCGTAGCTCGAAACGAGCCACTTCCCCATGGCGTCGTTAAGCGCAAACATGACCATGCCGAGCAGCATGATGAGGGGCCCGGCCATGCGCGCCGAGACGATTTGCTTGGAGATGGATGCGATCATGCCGCGATGCCCTACATGTCTGCGAGGTTTGAGAAACGCCGTGTTACGGTGAAGACCTTGTCCAGGTCTGGATTGAGGTCCATTCCGAGGCCAGGACCAGGCGGAACCGTGATCATGCCGTTCTTCACCTCAGGCAGTGCGGTGACGAGATCGCGGTACCACGTCTTGTAGAAGGCGCGCACACTTTCCTGCACCAGCGCATTGGGTGCGTTAAGCGACAGGTGCGTCGATGCGCCGAGGACAACCGGACCGGTGCAATCGTGCGGAGCGATCGGCAAATGCCAAGCCTCCGCCATCGATGCGATCTTGCGTGCTTCCGACAGCCCGCCGCACCAGGAGATGTCCAGCATGACGATGCCGGCGACGCCCGTTTCGAGATAATCCCGGAAACCCCAGCGCGTTGCCAAGGTCTCAGATGCTGAGATTGGTGCGGGCGTTACGTCGGCATAACGACGCAGGCTCGACAGGCTATCCATCTTGATCGGGTCTTCATGCCAGAACGTGCTGTAGGGCGTCAGCGCCTTGGCAATCTGCATCGCTGGCAGGAGCTGCCACATGGAGTGAAACTCCACCATGATGTCGATCTTGTCGCCGACAGCGTTGCGGATCTTTTCGAATGGCTGAAGCGCTGCGTTGAGATCGGAAGGTGAAATATACTGTCCCCTCGTCTTTTCGGCGGCGGCATCGAAGGGCCAGATCTTCATCGCCGTGATCCCCTCCTCCAGCAGCGAATGTGCCAATTCGTCCGCCCGGTTGAGAAATCCGTTGAGATCGTCGTAGTCCGAGCCGGTCGACAGGCCATAGTTGCCCGTGGTCTGGCCAGTGGATTTCTTGATATACTCGGTGCCGGCGCAGGTATTGTAGGTGCGGATTTCCTTGCGGCTGAAGCCGCCCAACAACTGCGCGATCGGCTGGCCCGTGACCTTCCCGAACAGATCCCACAACGCGATGTCGAAAGCCGAGTTGCCACGCACCTCGGCACCCGAGGATCGGAACCCGACATAGCCCACGAGGTCCTGTGCGAGAAGATCGATGGCAAGCGGATCGCGGCCGAGCACCCGCGGTGCAACATATTCGTGAATGTAGCTTTCGACCGTCTCTGCCCCGAAGAACGTCTCGCCGAGACCGGTCCGCCCTTCATCCGTATGAACCAGAACCCAGATCAGGTTTGCGCGCTCTGCAACTCGCACGGTTTCGAGTTTCGTGATCTTCATTGATGCCTCCCTTAATGTCCTCCACGACATACCCTCATCATTAAGGGATCGTTTGGACGATAGAAAGGCCGGGAACACTCGTTTCAGTTCGCTTTTGTCTTTATTTGCAACGCGTTAACCCGTCAGATCAAAGTATTCCCCAGGCGCGAAAGCGCCCTCGCCCGGTAAATTCACGAAGATTGAGTTCGGCAGCAATTTTCAGCGCGCCCTGCGGGGTTATCTCCAGTGCGTCGGCAATCATCCCGCTCGAAACAAGCGGGCGCGACAAGACAAGTTCGATTAGCTGGGGAAGCCGCGACGACTGTCGCCGACCCACCAGACGGCGCTCGAGCTGCTGCTTGGCGAGCAACAACCGCTGGTGCTCTTTCATGCCATGCTCGGACGCGAGCGCAATTGCTTCCGTGAACGCGAGAAGCCTCACCATGCGGTTCCTGCTCATTCTGCGCTCCCGCGACACCTGCCGGAGACCGAAGTTGGCCGCGGACAACTGCGTTTCGGTTAACCCGGCTTCGCGCAACACCGCGCTCGCCAGCAAACGTCCAAGCCATGGCGCATGCTTCGACACCTGCAGGTGAAACCAAGCGTCCCACGCAACGGCGGCCCTGAGGAGGGGCGGCATGGACTGCGTTTCGTCCAGCACCACGCGCCATTCCGACAGACGAGCGTCCTCGTCCCAGTCCTCGTCATAGATGAGAGCGTCCCGGCCTGGTATCTTCATCGCACGAACGCTTACGGCGTCCGCAAGCAACGCCTGGCTTCGCGCGAGAACAGCATCGATAGCTGCCAAGGGATCCTCGAAATCATCGTCACGCGAGATCGTTGCGAGCCCTCTCGGTGCCGCTTTGATCTCAATGTCTTGAGCCTCGTCATGACGACCGGACCGCAGCGCGGCAAGACCAGCAGCGCTCAATGCCCATTCCGGTTCGCTCGCCGCAATTCGCCGGCGCGTTCGCAGTACGTCATGGGCAACTGTCAATTCGTGAGTGGAGGCTCGAACTGCCATCCCTGCGTCATGAAGAACAAGGTCTTCGATATGGACAAGTTCCCCATCGATCCACAGGGACGAGCAGGCTTCCAAGAATTGGGCGCGATCGATCCAGCCTTGCCGTACGGGGGAACTAGCGATCCGCTCATCGAGTCGTACAACGCCGGCTGTCGCTGCGGAGATCGGTCCGAACAACTCACCAAAGTCTATTTTTGAGAGATCGTAACGCATTGAAAGCGTTATAGTTCAATGCCGTTGTGAAAGCTAGCGTCAAGTTCGGTTTCTCTACCGGACACAAGATGGATGCGTCCGTGAGATGGAACCGTTTAGCTTCTGGCGTGATGGATCAAGCTAGCATCTGTATGGTGATAAGCAAGCACCATAAACACTTACAGACAGGTTAAAGATGGCAAAGGTTTAGCGATCCACTCAGCAAAATCTGATACCTTACCCCGCCCCACTTCCCGTTGTCCGCGGACAACGAGCGCGACTTTTGCTCTCCACAGGCGCAAAATTCATTTGCATTGAATCATTTGTACAACTCGTGCGAATCGGGGCATATTCAACTGCGCAGTTTTCCGAAGAACTTCGCCAATTGCGCAGTTGGAGAGAAAGATGCCGCAGCCAAGCTTGAAAGTCAACGAACCTCAGGAGCACTTGCCAACGACTCTGGCAACAGATGCCCAGGAGCTTGCGCATCAACTTCAGATGCATCAAGCGAAAATCTTCGCACCGACATCTCAAAAGACGATCCGGCCCTTCCAGCCAGCCGAAGCCGCGAGCTTCATCGGCATCGGAGAAGGCTATCTCCGTCAGGTTGCCGCAGAAGGATACGGACCCGAGCCGCTGGCGAACGGTCGGCGTGTTTATCTTCCGACCGACATGGATCGTATTCGGCAGGTTCTCGACGAAAAGAACGGCGTGGCGAAATACGTACCGGCCCGCCGTCCTGGCGAAAAGCTGCAGGTCATTTCCGTCATGAACTTCAAGGGCGGAAGCGGCAAGACGACGACGTCCGCGCATCTCTCCCAGTATCTTGCCCTTCGTGGTTATAAGACGCTCGCGATCGATCTCGATCCGCAGGCGTCTCTGTCGGCGTTGTTCGGGCATCAACCCGAGCTCGATGTGGGCGAAGGCGAGACGCTCTATGGTGCGATCCGCTATGAGGATCCGCGCCCTATTTCGGAAATTGTCCGCTCCACCTACACACCGAACCTGCATATCCTGCCGGGCAACCTCGAGCTGATGGAGTTCGAGCACGAAACACCAAAGGCCATGGCGTCGGGACAGGTTGCGACGATGTTCTTTGCCCGCATCGGCGAAGTTCTTGCCGATATCGAAGACCTTTACGATGTCGTCGTCATCGATTGCCCGCCGCAGCTCGGCTTCCTGACCATGTCGGCGCTTTGCGCCTCGACATCGACTTTGATTACCGTTCACCCGCAAATGCTCGACGTCATGTCGATGTCGCAGTTTCTCTCGATGACCAGCGAACTGATGTCGGTTGTTGAGCGGGCAGGGGGGCGGACAAGCTATGACTGGATGCGATATCTTGTGACGCGGTTTGAACCCAATGACGGCCCACAGAGCCAGATGACGGGCTTTATGCGCGCCATCTTCGGCAATCGTATGCTTCACAACGCCATGTTGAAGTCGACAGCGATCTCCGATGCCGGCGTCACGAAACAGACACTGTATGAGGTCGAGCGCAATCAGTTCACCCGCGGCACCTATGACCGGGCGATGGACTCGCTCAATGCCGTGAACCTCGAGATTGAAGAATTGATCCGGTCCGTGTGGGGGAGGCGCTAAGAGATGGCACGTAAAAACCTGATCGGCATCTTCGAACCTTCGGCGCCGGACAACAATTCAGCACCAGCGCCGACACCGGTTGCACCCCCGGCTGCTCAATCGTCACGCCCTTTGGCCGGAATGGCACCCGCCGTGCGCAGCGGTGTCCCCGTTGGTGGCATCACGAGAACGCTTGGCAGCATCACGCAGAAGATGGAACGGGCGCAGGATCTCGAGCGGCAGCTTTCGGAAGGGCTTTCCGTCGTTGAACTGGATCCATCGCTGATCGACAGTTCCTTTGTTTCCGACCGTATGCTGATCGATGGCGAAGCGCTTTCCCAACTGGTCGAGCAGGTTCGCGAGCATGGACAGCAGGTGCCGATCCTCGTGCGGCCTCATCCCGACCAGTCGGGCCGGTTCCAGGTCGCCTACGGTCACCGCCGACTTGCAGCCGTCCGACAGCTGGGCCTCAAGGTCAAGGCGGTTGTCCGCGTTCTGACCGATGACCAGCTGGTCGTCAGCCAGGGCCAGGAAAACAACGCCCGAACGAACCTCTCGCATATCGAACGCGCCTTGTTCGCCACCCGTCTTGAGGATCGTTCGTTCACGCGCGATATCATCATGGCAGCACTTGGCGTCGACAAGGCAGCCTTGTCAAAAATGATCAGCCTGGTCCGGGCGATTCCGATGGAAATCATCGATGCGATCGGTCCGGCACCTGAGGTTGGCCGTAGGCGGTGGACGGAGCTGTCGGAAAAGCTCAATGCCGGGAACATTCCAAAGCTGCTCTCGTCCCTTCAGAAGGGCAGGGCAGAGGGTAAGACAAGCGACGAGCGTTTCCAGCTCGCGTTTACACAGTTGTCCGCGAAACCTGAGGATAGTGGCAAGCCGGCTCAAGCACAGCTGAGCGGTCTGCCGGTTGTCATGCGCAAATCGGGAAACCGGTCGACATTCGTGTTCGATGCGAAAAGCGCACCGGGTTTTGACGATTTCGTCAGCGAACGGCTCACGGGCCTTTTCGCAGAATTTAAACGCAACAAGGGAGTTTGATCAGCAAAAGAAAAAGGCCCCCGAACGACCAAGGTCGTGGAAGCCTCTCTCCGATTTCTAGCAAGATCGAGAATCGCATTTCCACGAATCACAGTCAATAGTCTTTGGCACCGTTTTGGTGAGCGGCTTTCTTTTGCCTGAAAAAAGGTGAGAGAAAATGGAGAGTGGAACTGTAACGACGCCCTTTGGGCGGCGATCGATGTCGTATGGGCTTTTGGCAAACCACCAAAAAGCGAGCGAAATCGCATCGGGAATCAAGCGGTCGAAGTGGAAACTGTTTCGGTCGATATGCGAATCACGGTCGTCCCTTGGGATCAGTGACCGGGCACTGACCGTGCTCGACGCTCTCCTGACCTTCTATCCAGGCGATGAACTTTGCGAAGATGGCAATCTCATTGTCTTCCCGTCGAATGTCCAGTTGTCTTTACGCGCACGCGGAATGGCACCGGCAACGCTGCGCCGCCATCTTTCCGTACTTGTGGAGACCGGACTGATCCTGCGCAAGGATAGCCCCAACGGCAAACGTTATGCGCGCCGTAGTTCAGGTGGCAAACTCGATGACGCTTTCGGTTTCAGCCTCGCACCGCTTCTGGCGCGTGCACGAGAGATCGAAACACTCGCCGCAGAGATTGCCTACAAGCGAGATCAACTTAAAGCTGCAAAGGAGAGAATTACCCTCTGCAGACGGGATCTTGCGAAACTTATCACATTCGCGATTGACGAGAACATCTCAGGCGATTGGCAGCAGGCGCAAACCAACCTGCAGGTCGTGCTGAGTGCAATCCCACGGGTCCTCACGCTCGATATCGCGGAACCGCTGATCGCCAAACTTTCCACGTTGCGGGAAGAAGTCGTCAACCAGTTGAAATCGCATATTAAATCGCACGAGATGAGCGCCAATGGATCTCAGAGTGAGCGCCACATACAGGATTCAAAAACAAATATCATCTCTGAATCTGAAATCGCATCCAACAACAGTTTCGGCCTCAACCATGCGGAAGATGCTTTGATCATTGAGACCGCAATCGAAGAAACTGATGATCAATTCAATGCTCCAGACAAACGCAGTCCTTCGAACCGCATCAGTTCCACCAAGTCGCTACCATTGCCGTTCGTTCTCCAGGCCTGCACCCAGATCAACGATTATGGGCCAAGAGCCGGGATCACGTCTTGGAGGGATCTGATTACGGCAGCCTACGTGGTTCGTTCCACGCTGGATATAGCGCCAGCCGTCTATGAGCGCGCAGCTATCGTGATGGGGCCCGAAAATGCCGCGACAGTGCTTGCCTGCATGCTCGAACGAGCGGAGCATATTACGTCTGCTGGAGGCTATCTGAGGGACCTGACACGCCGGGCAGAAAAGGGTGAATTCGCGACAGCACCGATGCTGATGGCCCTGATTAGGGGCGGTCGATCGAAACCCGATGCGTATCCCACTACGGCCCAACTCCGACCAGAACCCGCCAAAGCCGCCTGGGTTTGCTGATGGGGAAATCGACAGCTCTCACCTAGGAGGCGGTAACAAGGACTTCGGCCGCACCATCACTGAGCGTTCTAGAAATCACTGAGACCGCCTCCGTGCTGACCATCAGCGTGTCTGCGGTTCGCGTCTACGAGTGGAAATCGAACACACAGACAAACGTCACATCCGCGTAACATTGGTCCCCTAGAGCTACCCCAAGTCAGCGGCGCGGTTGAGGGTCTTTCCCAAACACGCGGCCAGCCGGCTCAAACTTGTTTGTCGATTTCGAGTGGCATCTGACGCGGAAACCATTGTGTTTTCCGTGAACGCATTCACTCGCCCACAGGAGAGATCCAATGCTTTCTATCAACCGTCGCCACGCTTTGGGGCTGATGTCAGCCGCAGCAGGCACCATTGTCCTTCCTCGCATGTCCTTTAGCCAGTCGACACGCCCATCGGTGACGATTGCCGTTCAGAAGATCACCAACAACAACACGTTGGACGTCTGGAACGAACAGTCGAACGTTGGCGAACGCGTGTTCTTCCCCAACCTCTGGGAAGGCCTGATCGGCCGCGACTGGATGGGCAATCAGGGTCCTGTTGCCAGTCTCGCCACCGAATGGAAGCGCATCGACGACAAGACGCTTGAATTGAAGCTCCGTCAGGGCGTGAAATTCCACAACGGCGACGAACTGACGGCTGAAGATGTTGCGTTCTCCTTCTCCAAGGAACGCCTGTTCGGCAATACCGAGCCAAAGGGCGGCAAGACCGTCTTCGAAGCCGACAACAAGCCGACCACGGTCAAGGAACTGCCGGCGATCGTTCCCGGTGTCGCTCGTCGCCTCTGGCCGGCACTGGCCGGTGTCGAAGTCGTCGACAAGCACACCGTGCGTTTCCACAATGCAACGCCTGACATCACGCTCGAAGGCCGCCTTTATTCCTTCGGCAGCCAGATCACCAACCGCCGCGCCTGGGACGAAGCCAAGAGCTATACGGATTGGGCCCGCAAGCCGGTCACGACCGGTCCTTACATGGTCTCCGAATTCAAGCCAGACGTGTCGCTGACGCTCGTCGCTTTCGACGAATACTGGGGTGGCCGTCCGCCGCTGCAGCAGATCCGCTTCGTCGAGGTTCCGGAAGTCGCTTCCCGCGTCAACGGCCTCCTGTCCGGCGAATACGACTTCGCCTGCGACCTGCCGCCGGATCAGATCTCCGCGATCAAGGCCGCTCCGGGCCTCGAAGTGCAGAGCTCGACCATCTGGAACCACCGCATTTCCACGTTCAACACGCAGAACCCGGTTCTTGCCAACCCGCTGGTCCGTCGCGCGATGACGCATTCGATCGACCGTCAGGCGATCGTGGAAGCACTGTGGGCTGGCCAGACAGTCGTTCCGGCCGGACTTCAGTTCGACTCCTTCAAGACATCCAACATGTATGTCGAAGGCTGGGCTGCGCCGGAATTCAACCCGGAGCTTGCTCGCAAGCTTCTCAAGGAAGCCAACTACAAGGGCGACGCCATCCCGTATCGCCTTCTCAACAACTACTACACCAACCAGACTGCGAACGCGCAGATCATGGTCGAGATGTGGAAGCAGGTCGGCCTCAACGTCGAAATCCAGATGAAGGAAAACTGGGCGCAGATCCACGATCCGGCAGGCGTCAAGGGTGTTCGCGACTGGTCCGCTTCCAACTCGATCAACGATCCGATCACGCCACTCGTCGTCCAGTTCGGACCAAACGGCGAAGCGCAGCAGAAGAAGGACTGGACGAACGAAGAGGTCAACAAGCTTTCCGTCATCATGGAAACCTCGACTGACCGCGCCCAGCGCCACAAGGCTTTTGCCCGCATGCTGGAAATCTGCGAACGCGAAGACCCCGCCTATCAGGTCCTGCACCAGAACGCCGTCTTTACCGGCATGAAGAAGTCTCTGAAGTGGAAGGCAGCACCTGCCTTCGCCATGGACTTCCGCACAGCCAACTGGAACGCCTGATCGTTCTGATGTCTCACGCCGGCCGCGGAATTCGCGGCCGGCGCATCTGCTTATAAAATGGAGGTGCGTTCCATGGTGAAAAACCTTGTGGAACTGCGCGGCCTGAAGGTCGCTTTCGACGGCGTTCAGGTACTGCATGGTATCGATCTCGATATCGCCCGCGGCGAGGCGATTGGCCTTGTCGGTGAATCCGGTTGCGGCAAGTCCGTCACCTGGCTCGCGGCACTCGGGCTTCTGCCCGGAAAAGCAACGGTCAGCGGATCAGTCCGCGTCGACGGACAGGAAATCCTGGCACAGCCACGACACGTGCTCGAAGGCGTGCGCGGCAAGCGGATCGCAATGATCTTTCAGGATCCGTCCAGCTCGCTCAATCCGGTTCTGCGCGTCGGTCGCCAGATCACCGAGGCGTTGGCGATCCATCGCGGCCTTCACGGGGAGGCTGCAAAGGCGGAAGCGCTGCGGCTGCTCGATATGGTCGGCATTCCGGATGCAGGGCGGCGCATCGATCTCTTTCCGCACGAATTCTCGGGCGGCCAGTGTCAGCGCGTGATGATCGCCATGGCGCTTGCCGGCGAGCCGGATCTGCTCGTTGCCGACGAGCCGACAACGGCTCTCGACGCGACGATTCAGGCTCAGATCCTTGATCTTCTCATCGCATTGCGCGCCGAAACCGGCATGGCGACCATCTTTATCAGCCATGATCTGGGCGCTGTCTCGCAGGTCTGCGAGCGCGCCTGCGTCATGTATGCCGGCCGTATCGTGGAGCAGGGGACAATCCAGGCCCTGTTCGACAACCCGCGCCATCCTTACACGCGCGGTCTCTTCGATGCCATTCCGCGTCTGGATGGTCCGCGCGACCGATTGATCCCCATTCCCGGCACGGTTCCCAATCCACGCGACCTGCCGGAAGGCTGCGCTTTCTCGCCGCGCTGTTCGCATGCCGCAATCGACTGTCGGACCCGCATGCCGGCTCTTCAGTCCACGGATGATGGGCGGCTTCTGTCCTGTCACCATCCCGTCGGTTCCCATCCTCCGATCGGCGTCACGCATCCCGTCGAGGCACGCGTTCTGGAGCCGCTGTCATGAACGACCGTTTCAAAACGCCGCTCATCGAAGCGAAAGGTCTGGTCCGAACATACGAGGTTCGCCAGGGCATGTTCGGACGCGCGACACCCGTGCGCGCCGTCGATGGCATTGATCTGAAGGTCATGCCGGGAGAGACGCTCGGCATCGTGGGCGAGTCCGGATCCGGCAAGTCGACGCTCGGCCGCATGCTGCTCGGCATCGATCCGCCGCAGGAAGGCCAGGCTCTCTTCGAAGGCAAGCCGATGCCAAAGCTCGCAACGCCGGAATGGCGTGCATTGCGGGCAAAAATGCAGTTCGTCTATCAGGATCCGCTGGCAGCGCTCGACCGCCGTCTGACGATTGCCGAGCAGATCGGCGAGCCGCTCGCCATCCACAATCTCGTGCCGAAGCCCCATCGGGAAACGCGCGTCGCCGAGTTGATGTCGGCCGTTGGGCTGAGACCCGATCAGGCGGGTCGCTATCCGCATGAACTTTCGGGCGGTCAGCGTCAGCGCGCCGTCATTGCCCGGGCGCTTGCGTCGCGGCCGAAGCTTCTGGTCTGCGACGAACCCGTTTCGGCGCTCGACGTGTCGATCCAGGCGCAGGTGGTCAACATGCTGCGCGACCTGCAGGAAAAGAACCAGATCGCCATGGTCTTCATCAGCCATGACCTGAAGGTCGTGCGCAATATCGCCGACCGCGTCGCCGTCATGTATCTCGGCCGTATCGTCGAGGAGGCGTCCTCGGACGTCATCTTCAAGACGCCGCTGCATCCCTATACCAAGGCGCTGGTGTCCAGTGTGCCGGTGCCGGGCAAGCTGCTTCAAGGCCGCGTCATCCTGCAGGGAGAGCCGCCGAACCCTGCCAACCGCCCATCCGGCTGTGCCTTCCATCCCCGCTGCCCGCTCGCCGCCGATATCTGCCGCACCAGCGTGCCGCAGCTTCTGTCGGTTGCCGACGGCCGAACCGCGGCCTGTCACATGGTGACCCGCGCCGAGGCGTCGGTCGCGGCCTAAAGGATTTCCCGATGTTTCGTTTCGCTTCCATCCGCCTTCTTCGCGCGCTCATCACCATCCTTGCCGTCATCACCTTTGCCTTCGTCGTGTTGCGGCTGTCGGGTGATCCGGCCCAGGTCATGCTTGGTCCCGATGTTCCGCAAGAATCCGTCGATGCCTTCCGCAAGGCCTGGGGCCTCGATCAGCCGCTGTGGATCCAGTACCTCTCCTATATCCGGGCGATCTTCACCGGCGATTTCGGCGTCTCCATGCGTGACAAGGCCTCGGCCATGCAGCTGGTGATCGAGCGAATTCCGGCAACCCTTCAGCTGACGATCCCGGCGCTGTTCCTGAAGGTCGTGATCGGCATCCCGGCCGGCGTCTATGCGGCCCTGCATCGCCAGAGCGCGATCGATCGCGGCGTTATTCTGGCTGCCATTTTCGGCTTCACCATTCCGTCCTTCGTCATGGGCCTGCTTCTGGTGCTGATCTTTTCGATCACGCTCGGGCTGCTTCCATCCGGTGGGCAGGACACGTGGCAGCACGGCATCCTGCCGACGCTGACGATGAGCATCGGCGGTATCGGCATTCTCGCGCGCTTTTCGAGAAGTGCGATGATCGAGGTGATGGGCCAGCCCTATATCCGCACGGCTTCTGCCAAGGGGATGAAGTGGCAGGATGTCGTCTGGAAGCATGCGCTGCCGAATGCGGCAGTTCCCATCGTCACCATCGTCGGGTTCATGGTCGGCACGTTGATCGCCGGCGCGGTCGTGGTGGAATCGATCTTCTCCTGGCCCGGCATCGGTCGCCTGCTGGTCGTCTCGGTCAGCAACCGGGATCTCGCTGTGGTCCAGTGCATCCTGCTCCTGGTCGCCGCAACCATGGTCGTGTCGAACCTTATCGTCGACCTGCTGTACGGCTTTCTCGATCCACGGCTTCGCGCCCAGAGCGCTCACTAGAGAGGAGGCCGGTCATGACTGTTACTGATATCGCCCGCCCACAATCGCCCAACCTGTCTCTCTTCACACGCTTCATCAAGCAGGTCCGCAAGGTTCCGTTCTCCGTTTCCTTCGGCATCGTCTGGCTGATCGGGATGGTCCTGGTTGCCGTGTTCGCAGATGTCATCCGCCCCTATGGCATTACCGCCATGGATCTGCGCGCCCGTCTGTCGCTGCCGGGCAATCCCGCGCATCTGCTGGGCACTGACGAACTCGGCCGCGATGTCCTTTCGCGCCTGCTTCAGTCGATCCGCGTGTCGCTGGCGATCGCCTTTGGTGCAACGATCATCTCCGCCGTGTTCGGCACCGTGCTTGGCTTTGCCGCGGCAAAGTTTCGGGGCGCGGTCGAGCATCTCGTGCTCGTGCTCGCCGATTTCCAGGCTGCTCTGCCGTTCCTCATCATGTCGCTCGCCGTCCTCGCCTTCTTCGGTTCGTCGATGCCACTTCTGATCGGTCTGATGGGTTTCTACGGCTGGGAGCGTTATGCCCGCATCGCCCGCGGTCTCGCGATCTCGGCCAGTGCGCAAGGCTATGCGTCTGCCGTTGTGCAGCTCGGCGCCACGCCTGGGCGCGTCTACCTGCACCACATCCTGCCGAACGTGGCCTCGACCCTGATCGTCTCGATGACGCTGACCTTTCCGGAAATAATCCTGATGGAAAGCGGGCTCTCGTTTTTGGGACTCGGTGTGCAGCCGCCGGAAACCAGCCTTGGCAACATGGTGGGCTTCGGCCGCGAATACCTGACACGGGCGCCGTGGATCATGCTGGCGCCGGCCTTCGTCATCATGGTGACGACGCTTTCCATCTCGCTCGTTGGTGACTGGCTGCGCGACAAGCTCGATCCGACCCTTCGCTGATCACACTTCAGGAGACGACAATGACGAAGATCACCGGCCACCGGGGAGCCCGCAATCTCTGGCCCGAAAACTCCATGACCGGCTTTCGCAACGTGCTGGATCTCGGTGTTGATGCGATCGAATTCGACGTGCATCTGACCGATGCTGGCGAACTGGTCGTCATTCACGACGCGACGCTGGATCGCACGACCGACAAGACCGGCCCGGTCCGCTCGCTGACGCCGCACATGCGCGGCGAAACGCATCTCGACGGTTCTGATGACACGGTGCCGACGCTGGCCGACGTCCTCGCCGTCCTGGCGACATCCGAGGGCAAGCAACTGCATGTCGAAATCAAGTCCGACGAAGCAAAGCAACCCTATCCGGGCATTGCGGAAAAAGTCGTCGCGGAAATCGAGCGGTTCGGTCTGGCCGAGCGCTGCCACCTGACCTCCTTCGACCTCTCCGTTCTCGAGGAATGCCGACGCGTTACTCCTGATATCGCGCGCCTCGTGTCCGTCAATGCGGAATGGGCTGACAAACAGGGCGGTCTCGAACGCTTCCTCGAAAAGGTAGACGGCCTCGCCGATATCGTTGCCATCCACCACGAGCTGATGGATGCTGAATGGGCGCTTATCACCGGCAAGCTTCCGCTCGAAAACCTTTGCGTCTGGACACTGAACGACGAGGCCCTGGTTCGGCGATGGCTCGAGCGCGGCGTCGGCCACCTCACGTCCGACAGCCCGGACCTCGCGCTCAATCTGCGACGCGAAACCCAGTTCCAATCCGAACCTGCCTGAAAAGGAATACGACAATGAGCAATATCATCGGCACAGGCTTCAATGCCGGCTCCACCAATGGAGAGCTTGAGAGCCTAGAAAAGGAACTTCGCATCCTGAGCGAGATCGGCGTCGATACCGTCGAACTCGGCCTGACCAGCCTTGATCTGATCTCGGGCGGCCGGATCATCGAAGAGCGCGCCGCGCGGCTCGTGGCGCTGACGAAGCAGTTCGACTTCCGCTACACGGTTCATGGCCTTGTCTCCTCGAACTTCATGGAACCGGAAACCTGCCGCTACCAGCTCGACGCTGCCAAGGCGCTTGCGCAGATCTGCGACCGGATCGGTGCCGGCATTCTGGTGCAGCACGGCGGTAACCTCCGCGCCGAGCAGATCATGGAGCGCGCCGAGGCCGACGCCCGAGAACGCGAAGCGCTGTTCGAACTCGCCGAATTCTGCAAGCCTTACGGTGTTCGGGTCGCATTCGAAAACATCTTCACCACGGAGCCTGGCCAGTATCGCCAGACGCCGACCCAGATCGCCGAAACGGTGAAGACCATCGGGCATCCGAACCTCGTGGCACTGATCGACTTCAGCCACGCCTATATCGAATCGACCTATCGCGGCCTGAACTTCCGCGAGGAACTGCGGGCCATGGCGTCTGTTGCGGGTCATCTGCATGTCCATGACAGCTTCGGCCGCCCGCAGGCTTTCTACAAGGGTTTCCACGTGCAGGAAAATACCGCGCTCGGCATCGGCGATCTGCACATGCCGCTCGGCTGGGGTGACATCGACTGGGAAGATATCTTCTCCGAACTGACCTTCCTGCCCGGCACCGTGCTGATGATGGAAATCGGACGGCGCTACCATGCCGAACAGCCTGCAAGCCTGGAACGGGCAAAGGGCCTCATGGCTTTGAACGGACGCCTTTCGGCGATCGCTGCAGAATAACGTCGAAAGGGGCGGGGGAGAGAAACTACCCCCGCTCTGGCCCTTTGAGGTCCGCCCTTAGGGAACCGTGAGTTCCAGATTGAGACGGCCGGACGCGCCATCGAGATGATCGCGCATGGCGCTTCTGGCCCGGGACGCGTCGCGGGCCGCAATCGCGTCGCGGATTGCCACATGCTCGGCGATCGTCACTTCCACGATCTCTTCCAGCACGGCCTTCGCCCTCGCGGCGTTGATCGTGAGCTGGATACGCTCGGCGATGAAGCCGATGAACTGGATGAAATAATCGTTGCGGGTTGCAGCCGCGACGGCGCGGTGGAAGGCAAGATCGGCAGCGATGCCTTCCTCAGTCCATTTGGCGGCACCGGTCATCTGAGCCAGAACCTCGTCGAGACGCTTCAGATCATCAGGCGTATGGCTGACGGCCGCAAGCGCTGCCGCCTCGACTTCGAGCGCCAGACGCAGCTGAAACAGGTCTCGGAAATTCTCGGGATCGGACAGGTCGGCCGGCTCGACGCGGATCATCTGTCGACGATCCATTTCCGTTGCAAAGGCACCGACGCCCTGGCGTGTCTCCACCAGTCCTTCATTGCGCAACTGTGCAATGGCTTCGCGCACGACCGATCTGCTGACGCCGAATGTCTGGGCAAGCAGATGTTCGGTCGGCAGCTTTTCTCCGGACGCGATCCGTCCCTCGACGATCTCGCGTCCGATTTCCGCGGCGATCCGGGCCGGTAGATGCGCGTTGCGCCTGATCTGGTTGAAGTCCGTCAAAGCCAAGGCCGCCTTCCTGTTCCGGATGGTTTCTACGACTCTGCCGATAAATTCAACTGGCATCCCGGGTTCATCACGAGGTCGGGATCGATCGCCCGCTTGATCGCAGTCAGCAACCTGCGTTTTACCTCGGGCAGTCTGGTATCGAAATCCATCTGCTTCAGGCGGCCGATGCCGTGTTCGGCGCTGATGCTGCCGGCATATTGGTCCACCACCTCATTGAGCACGGTCTTTGACCGATAGATCCGTTCAGCTTTGTCCGCTGCCGAAAGATCCGAAGGCGGCAAACAGTTGAGATGAACATTGCCATCGCCGACATGTCCGTAGGACACGCAGATGCAATCGGGCAGGGTGGCATGGATCGCATCTTCCGCATCACGGACGAAGGCCGGCAGTTGCGACAGTGGCACGGAGACATCGCTTCGCATATGCGCGCCCCGCTTTGCCTGTCCCTCGTTCATGCCCTCGCGGATCAGCCAGAGGTTCTTGGCCTGCGCCTGAGAGGATGCGAGTGTCCCGTCGAGGACGAGACCGTCCTCCATCACGCCTTCCAGAAAGCGCTCCATCAGGTCCTGGATGTCGACAAGGCCGCATCCGGATATTTCCATCAGAACATAGGCGGGATAGTCGCCCGACATCGGTAGCGGCAGGTCCGGGATCGCTTCTCTCGCGAGCGTCAGGGCGAGCGGCGGCATGAATTCGAAGGCCGACATCAGATCGCAGCAATCCCGGCGCGCCCGCCGGTAAAGGGTAATAGCGTCCTCGAGTGAGGCGAGGCCGAGCAGCGCAGTCGCAACCTGATCGGGGTAGGGGGTAAGCTTTACCGAGACGGCGGTGATGATCCCGAGCGTGCCCTCGGCGCCGATGAACAGTTGCTTGAGGTCAATGCCGCGGTTGTCCTTGCGCAGGGTCGAGAGCCCGTTGAGGATCGAGCCGTCGGGCAGCACCACTTCAAGGCCCAGCACCAGCTCGCGGGTCATGCCGTAACGCAGCACGTTGATGCCGCCGGCATTGGTCGAGACGTTGCCGCCAATCCGGCAACTGCCCTGTGCGCCGAGTGCGAGCGGAAAGAACATCGCCTTGTCGGCGATCGCGTCCTTGAGTTCGGACAGGATGCAACCTGCCTCGACCACGGCGGAAAAATCGTCTGCGTCGATATTGCGGATCGCGTTCATCCGATCCAGGCTGATTACGACCTGATGGGCCGGATCATCAGGCGTGCCTCCGAGCACGAGCCCGGTATTGCCGCCCTGCGGGACGATCGCTAGGTTCAACGCACGACAGGCCTTTACACAGGAGGCGACGTCCTGCGTCGAGCGCGGGCGTAGCACTGCAACCGCACTGCTGGAAACGTCGCCGTGCCAGTCGCGGCAGTAGCGCGCAATCTCCATCTCGTCGCGTATCACGATATCGCTGCCCAACGAGGCGGCCAGCGAAAGAGCAGGGCTATCCTCAAGATCCAATGCCATGATGTCTCTCCCTTGGGCTCATCCGTCCGCTCTTTGGAAAGGCGCGGCTTCTTGATAACCTCTTTTTCACCCGGTAAGGCTGGACAAACCATATAAGGTTATCAGACAACCGTACAAGAAAAATCATGCCGGGTTCGCAACGCTCTGCGAACTCTTCGGAAAAGGGAGGTTCCATGCATATCTTGATTATCGGCGCGGCCGGAATGGTCGGGCGCAAACTGACGACGCGGCTGCTTCGGGAGGGAGCGGTCTGTGGCGCCGCGATCGAAAAATTGACGCTGGTCGACGTGGTCAGTCCGGAAAAACCCGAAACCACCGTGGCGATCGACAGTTTCGCGGTGGATCTGTCGACGCCGGGCGTCGCCGAAACCCTGGTCGAAGGTCGCCCGGATCTGATCTACCATCTCGCGGCCATCGTCTCGGCCGAAGCCGAACTCGATTTCGACAAGGGTTACCGGATCAATCTCGACGGCACGCGCTATCTGTTCGATGCGATCCGCCTGGCCCACCAGGCTGACGGCTACAAGCCGCGCGTGGTCTTCACATCGTCCATCGCCGTGGTCGGCGCGCCCTTGCCGCTGTCGATCCCTGATGATTTCCACCTGACGCCACTCACCAGCTACGGTACCCAGAAGGCGATATCCGAACTGCTGCTGGCAGACTATTCGCGCCGGGGCTTCTTCGACGGCATCGGCATTCGCCTGCCCACCGTCTGCATCCGGCCGGGCAAGCCGAACAAGGCCGCATCCGGCTTCTTTTCCAACATCCTGCGCGAACCGCTGATCGGCGAGGAGGCCGTTCTGCCGGTGCCGGAAAGCACCCGCCATTGGCACACATCGCCGCGCTCGGCGGTCGGCTATCTCATCCATGCGGCGGATCTCGATCTGGCGCAGCTCGGGGCGCAGAGAAGCCTCTCGATGCCAGGCGTCAGCGCCACGGTCGGCGAGCAGATCGAAGCACTGCGGCGGATCGCGGGCGACAAGGCGGTCAGCCTCATCCGGCGCGAGCCGAACGAGATGATCATGAAGATGGTCGCCGGCTGGGCGCCGGGTTTCGAGGCAAAACGCGCGATCGAACTGGAGTTCACGGCCGAGAAGAACTTCGACGAGATCATCCAGGTCCATATCGAGGATGAACTTGGGGGGAAGCTGCCATGACTGTCGCAAACCCCTCGAAAAAGATCGCCTTCCTCGGAACAGGTCTGATGGGTGCGCCGATGGCGCGCCGGCTGCTTCGCGCGGGATGTTCTCTCACCGTCTGGAACCGTAATACGGATAAGGCCAAGGCGCTCGAGAGCGATGGGGCTACCGTCGCGGCATCACCGGAAGAGGCCGTCGATGGCGCCGATATCATCATCACCATACTGACGGATGGCAAGGCCGTTGGCGACGTCCTGTTCGAAAGCGGTTGTGCCGATCGTCTGGCCAAGGGCGCCAAGGTGATCGACATGAGTTCGATTGCGCCTGCCATCGCCAAGGAGCATTCAGCAAAGCTTGGAGAATTGGGCATCGCCCATGTGGACGCGCCGGTTTCCGGCGGTGTGGTCGGAGCGGAGGCTGGCACGCTTGCGATCATGGCGGGCGGTGATGCGGATGTGGTCGCAAGCCTCCAAGACATGTTTTCGGCAATGGGTCGGGTAACCCATGTGGGCCCGAGCGGCGCGGGACAGATCTGCAAGCTCGCCAACCAGCAGATCGTTGCGGTCACGATCGGTGCGGTCGCCGAGGCCATGATCCTTGTCGAAGCCGGTGGCGCTTCCCGCGAAGCCTTCCGCAACGCAATCCGCGGCGGTTTCGCCGACAGTCGCATCCTCGAAATCCATGGTCGCCGTATGGTGGAGCGGGCGTTCGACCCCGGTGGCACGGCAAAGAACCAGTTGAAGGATCTCAACGCGGTCATGGACGTTGCCGACGCCCTCTCCCTCACGCTGCCTTTGACGAGTGGCGTAAGGGCGGAGTTCACGGATTTCGTCGAGGACGGCGGCGGGCCGCTCGATCACAGCGGATTGCTCCTTCATCTCGAAAAGCTGAACCCGTAGTTCTTTGGAAAGGCTTGACCCGGCTGGCTGAGGCGATACCTGATAGGCTGTCGATTGAAACGAAGCGCTGAGGGGGGATGCTTTTGTCAAAAGATACCGGGGAAAAGACCCAGGCCTGGAAAGCGCTTGCGGAACGGGAGCTGAAGGCTTCGCCTGACACGCTGGTCTGGCACACGGCTGAAGGGATCGACATCAAGCCGCTTTATACGGCAGACGATCTCGAGGGGATCTCGCATCTCGATACGATGCCGGGGATCAAGCCTTTCGTTCGCGGTCCGCGGGCAACGATGTATGCCGGTCGCCCCTGGACGATCCGTCAATATGCGGGTTTCTCGACGGCGCAGGCCTCGAACGCCTTTTACCGGCGCAATCTTGCCGCCGGCCAGAAGGGCCTGTCCGTCGCCTTCGACCTTGCCACCCACCGCGGCTACGACAGCGACCATCCGCGCGTCGAGGGCGATGTCGGCAAGGCGGGCGTCGCGATCGACTCGGTCGAGGACATGAAGATCCTGTTCGACGGCATTCCGCTGAAAGACATGTCCGTATCGATGACCATGAACGGCGCGGTGATCCCTATCCTTGCCTCTTTCATCGTCGCCGGCGAGGAACAGGGTTGCGAGCGCTCGCAGCTTTCGGGCACGATCCAGAACGACATCCTCAAGGAGTTCATGGTCCGCAACACCTATATCTATCCGCCCGAACCCTCGATGCGGATCGTTGCCGACATCATCGAATACACCGCAAGAGAAATGCCGCGCTTCAACTCGATCTCGATCTCCGGCTATCATATGCAGGAGGCGGGTGCGACGCTGGTCCAGGAACTGGCCTTCACGCTGGCCGACGGCCGCGAATATGTGCGCGCCGCGATCGCCAAGGGCCTCGATGTCGACGAGTTCGCCGGACGCCTTTCCTTCTTCTTCGCCATCGGCATGAACTTCTTCATGGAGGCGGCGAAGCTGCGGGCCGCCCGTCTTCTGTGGTCGCGGATCATGGAGGAGTTCGCGCCAAAGAAGCCGGGCTCGCTGATGCTGCGCACCCACTGCCAGACTTCCGGCGTCTCGCTGGCCGAGCAGGATCCCTACAACAACGTCATCCGCACGGCATACGAGGCAATGTCGGCCGTGCTTGGCGGCACCCAGTCGCTGCACACCAACGCGCTCGATGAAGCGATGGCGCTGCCGACCGAATTTTCCGCCCGCATCGCGCGCAACACGCAGCTGATCCTCGCCCACGAGACAGGCGTCACCAAAGTTGTCGATCCCTTAGCCGGCTCCTATTATGTCGAAAGCCTGACCAGCGAGTTGGGCGAAAAGGCCTGGGCGCTGATCGAGGAGATCGAGGCGCTCGGCGGCATGACCAAGGCTGTCGCCGACGGGCTGCCGAAACGGCTGATCGAGGAGGCCGCGACGTTGCGGCAGGTCAAGGTCGACCGCGGCGAGGAGATCATTGTCGGCGTCAACAAGTACCGGCTAGAGACGGAGGACGACATCGACATCCTTGCCATCGACAATACGGCCGTGCGCAACGGCCAGATCGAGCGGCTGGAAGAGGTGCGCCGCAAGCGCGATCCGCAAAAGGTGGAAACGACGCTGGCAGCCCTCGGCGACGTCGCGACATCCGGGCGCGGCAATCTTCTGGCGGCGGCCGTCGAGGCGGCGCGCGCGCGTGCCACGGTCGGCGAGATGTCGGACGCGATGCGCAAGGCATTCGGCGACCATGCGGCCATGCCGGATGTGGTCAGCGATATCTATGGCCCCGCCTATGAGGGCGACCCGGAATACGAGACGCTGACCAGGCGCCTTGCCGAATACACGTCGACCAAGGCCAAGCCGAAGATCATGGTCGCAAAGCTCGGCCAGGACGGCCACGATCGTGGCGCCAAGGTCATCGCCTCGGCATTCGGCGATATCGGCTTCGAGGTTCTGGCCGGCCCGCTGTTCCAGACGCCGGATGAGGCCGCCAATCTGGCAATCCAGCAGAAGGTTCAGGTGGTCGGCATGTCGTCGCTGGCAGCCGGTCACAGGACGCTTGCCCCGCAACTGGTCGATGCGCTCAGGCGCAAGGGCGCAAACGACATCATCGTCGTGGTCGGCGGCGTCATTCCGCGTCAGGACTACGACTACCTCCTCGAAAACGGCGTCGCTGCCGTATTCGGGCCCGGCACAAACGTCCTCGATGCCGCCAACGCCGTGATCGATCTCCTTGAAGGAAAACGCCGGAATGTGTGAGGCACAATGATCGGGAAGCTCAATCACGTCGCGATCGCGGTGCCGGATCTGGCGGCGGCATCCGATCAGTATCGCGGCCTCGGTGCTTCGGTCTCCGCGCCACAGGATTTGGCCGAGCACGGCGTGACCGTTGTCTTCGTCGAACTGCCCAACACCAAGATCGAGCTTCTCCACCCCTTCGGAGAGACGTCACCGATCACGAGCTTTCTGGACAAGAACCCGTCCGGCGGCATCCACCACCTGTGCTTCGAGGTCGACGACATCAAAGCCGCCTCCGCAAGGATCGTCGAGACGGGCGCACGCATTCTGGGCGACGGCCAGCCGAAGATCGGCGCCCACGGAAAACCGGTGATCTTCGTTCACCCCAAGGATTTTCAAGGCACGCTGATTGAGTTCGAGCAGGCCTGACGGGTAACTGTTGGCTGCCTGCGAGCGCCACCCAACGCAACGAACCAATCCAGATCATGTGCCGAAGTTGAGGCAGTCGCTCATACCGAAGCCGGGATCTCCTGGAGCCACGGGTGGAGTTCTCTGTCCGAGACCACGTAGCGGGCAATGTCGTCGGCATAGCTTGCCGTGAGGTCGAGATCATCCCAGCCGTTGAGGAGCTTGGTGCGCCAGACGGGCTCTATCTCGAAGCGGAAGACATGGTTGGCGAGCCGGATCTCGCAGGTTTCGAGATCGACAAAGGCACGGTTCTGGCCATTTTCGAGCAGGGAAAGAATGGTCTCCGCATCCTCTTCGGTCACCCGCGCCGGCAAGAGGCCGTTGTTGACCGAGTTCGATGCGAAGATGTCGCCGAAGCTCGGTGCGATGACACAGCGAAAACCGTAGTCGACAAGCGCGTAAACGGCCGCCTCTCGCGAGGAACCTGCGCCAAAATTCCGCCGTCCAACAAGGATTTCGGCGCCTGCGCGGGCAGGGTTGTTCAACGGGAAATCCTGGATCGGATTTCCTTCTCCGTCGAAGCGCATGTCGTAGAGAAGATACTGGCCGTATCCCTCCGATCGCGAGCGCTTCATGAAGCGCGCCGGGATCAGCTGATCGGTATCGACGCTTGCAAAAGGCAATGGCGCGGCTTTTGCGTCGAGGGTCTTGAACGGTCTCAACTGCGGCCTCCCATCAGATCTCGAACATCGGTCAGGCGCCCGGTCACCGCGGCCGCAGCGACCATGGCGGGCGACATCAGGTGCGTGCGCGACTTCGGGCCCTGTCGGCCTTTGAAATTGCGGTTGGTGGTGGAGGCGCAGCGTTCGCCGGGCGGAACGAGATCACCATTCATGCCGACACACATCGAACAGCCGGAATCGACCCATTCCAATCCGGCATCCACGAAAATCCGGTCCAGGCCCTCTTGCTCGGCCTGCTGTTTCACAAGCGACGATCCTGGTGATACCAGGCCTGGAACGGCAGATTTGCGGCCGGAAAGCACGGCTGCGGCTGCTCTGAGGTCTTCGATGCGGCTGTTGGTGCAAGAGCCGATAAAGACGCGGTCAACCGGAATATCCGTCAACGGCATGCCGGGCTTCAGTCCCATATAGTCGATCGCTTCGCGCGTATGGGCCGCGCGTGACTCGTCGGTCATGTCGTCGGGCAACGGCACCGCGGACGTGATCGGCAGCGCGTCTTCGGGGCTGATACCCCAAGTGACGACAGGTGCAATCTCGCTGCCGTCAATCACCAGCTCGCGCTCGAAGGGGGCGTCGTCATCGCCGCGCAGGGAAAGCCAGGCTTCGGCTGCACGCCCGAACAGATCACCTTTCGGTGCGAGCGGCCGGTGGCGCAGGAAATTCACCGTCGTCATGTCAGGGGCGATAAGGCCGCAGCGCGCGCCGCTCTCGATCGAGAGGTTGCAGAGTGTCAGCCGACCTTCCATCGACAGCCCCTCGACCGCCGAGCCGGTGTATTCGATCGCATGGCCCTGGGCGCCATCGGCACCGATCGCGGCGATCATCGCCAGTGCCATGTCCTTGGCGGTGATTCCAGGCCCAAGCTTGCCGTCGAAGCGGACCCGCATCGATTTCGGCTTTTTCTGCCACAGCGTCTGGGTCATCAGGACATGCGCCACTTCCGAAGCGCCGATGCCGAACGCGATTGCGCCAAAAGCGCCATGCGTCGAGGTGTGGCTGTCGCCGCAAACGATCGTGGCGCCGGGCAGCGTGATCGCCTGCTCCGGACCGACCACATGGACAATGCCCTGGCGCGGGTCGTTTAGTCCGAAGATGCGGACATCGTTGGCAAGACAGTTCTCCTCCAGCTGGGTGATCATCCCAGCGATGGCGGCATCGATCTTCGAAATGTCGCGTATCCGCGTCGGCGCGTAATGATCGACGATGCCGAAGGTGAGGTCTGGCCTCGAAACCCGCGCGTTCTTGTCCTTCAGCTTGTTGAAACCGTGGAACGATCCTTCGTGAACCAGGTGCCGATCGATGAACAGCAACTGCTGACCATCGCTCTGCGATGCGATCACGTGGTTCTGCCAGATCCTGTCGAACAGTGTCTGTGGACGGTGTTCCCTCAGCATTATCAACTCCTCAAGGCCCGCGAAGGCCCTCAAAATCTGTATTGAGATTAAGACAGATTCAATTTGCAAATCAAGCGATGATGACAGACGATCCGAAGCGTTCGAATTCTCCTGAAGGGTGATGCATGTTTTCTCCTCAATGCCTTGAAGGCCGCGTCGCCATCATCACCGGCGCGGGCGGCGATATCGGGCGGGCGATCGCCAAGAGGTTCGCCTCGGCTGGCGCAAGCGTCGCGATGTTCGATCTCGACGCCGTTCCACCCGATGGCTTTGACGCGGATCGCTGCCTTGCCATGCCATGCGATGTTGCCGATCCGGCTTCGGTCGAGGCCTGCATCGACGCGGTCGCGAGCCGCTTTGGCCGTATCGACATTCTCGTCAACAACGCCGCAACCGAAACGCCGCTTGGCACCGTCTGCGACATCCCGTTCGAAAGCTGGCGCAAGACACTGGACGTTAATCTCACGGGCGCTTTCCTGATCTGCAAATACGGCGTGCCGCATCTCGCTAAACAGGGTGGGGTCATCCTCAATATCGCGTCCCAGCTCGGCCATGTGACGACTCCCGGGCGTGCCGCCTATTCGGCGAGCAAGGCGGGGCTGCATTCGCTCACCCGCAGTCTCGCGCTCGACCACGCCGACCAGGGCATTCGTGCCGTCAGTCTTTCGCCGGGTGCGGTGCTGACGAGCCGCGTCACCCGACAGGCCGGCAGCGAGGCGGCGGTCATCGAAAAGCTCGCTCCGCTTCATCCGATCGGCCGGATCGGCACACCGGAGGAAATCGCCGGGACGGCTCTTTTTCTCGTCTCCGACGAGGCAAGCTTTATCACCGGCACCGACGTGCTGGCCGATGGCGGCTATACGGCGCGGTAGTTCACGCGCCATGGGTCTGATCGGCAAGCCAGCCGACATAATCTGCGCAGGCCTCGTCCGGCGCCATGAAGCGGAAGCCGAAATCCGTTTCGAATTTCTTGGCCGAGACCGCATGGCGACGTCGGGAGAGGTCGTCGTTGAAGGCGATCGCGCTGTCGCTGCCATCGGCCTTTCCCTCAGCAAAGCACCAGCCGGGATAGGATTTCGCGAGATGTGCACAGAGGCGGCTCACATGCCAGGTTTCGCCAACGCTGAGATTGTAGAGATCGGACGGCAGGCTTTCCCGCGTTGCAAGCAGCGCAAGCGCTTTCGCGATGTCTCGGCTGCTCGTCCAGTCTCGGGCACCTCCTGCAGGCAGGAGAACATCCTCACCCGCCACGGCCTTGGCGGCGATCTGAAACGGCGGGCTCATCGTCTCGCGCACGCCGGTTTCATGCTCGTGCGGCCCGAACACCGCGGTGATGCGCGCCCGCACAGTGGACATGCCAAAACTTTTTCCCGCTTCGACAACCAGTCTTTCGCTGGCAAGCTTGGTAAAGCCGTAAAGCGTGGCGGGCATCGGGTTCGTCGCTTCGGTCACGGCTGCGCCATCGAAGGGCGCCGTGCCGTAGACGGCGGATGAACTCGGGTAGACGAAGCGACTGATGCCGGCTTTTCGACCCTCCTCAAGCAGGATCGCGACCGAGACCGTATTGACGTCGAAGGCGTCGCTCGCCGATGCGATGGCACTCTTTGGCCCAAGGGTGATCGCCGCGGCATGGATGATGGAGGTAATGTCGTGGCGCGAGAGAATGTCGGTGATTGCCGTGCGATCCCGGACGTCCGCCAATTCGACGGTGACACCCGGCTTTGCGGCAAAGGCTGCGGGAAGGGCGCGATCATTGAGGGCAACCACCGGTTCGCCCAAGGCATTCAGCACCTCGATCAGGTTCAGCCCGAGGAAGCCGCCGGCACCCGTTATCAGAATGCTCATCGAGTGTTACTCCTTCCAGATCTCATAGGTGTCGAGCCGAGAGATGGCCGTGATAGACGGCTTCAAGGGCCGTGCGGGGCGCAAGGTTGTCGCCGATCTGCCGGACGGGCACGTCAAGATGACGGAGCTGCTGGAACAGAGACTGGTCCGCGAAATTGTGTTCGGCGGCGACGAGACCGGTGAACCCCATATGCAACTCGCTCTCGCCGGTCGAAAGATCCTCGACCGTCAGGGTCTTGCCGTCGAAGCCTGTAACCTTCCGGAGCGTGGCGATCCTCACCTTCTTCTCGCGCAGCCGTTTCAGGTTTGCGAGTGTCGAATAGACGGTCGTGCGCCAGGCGATGCCGCCAGCCGGCGAGAAGAACGTCACCTTTTTGCCGAGGTCGGCGAGATGTTCCGCAAGCGTCAGTGCGGCCCATTCGCCGGTGCGGTCGAACAGAGCCACGTCGCTTCCGAGGGCTGCCGGATCGTCAAGTGCCTCGACGATCGTGAAGGCCTTTCCGCCACCGGCAAGCTCTGCGCGAACCGGCATCGAACCTGTCGCCAGAAACACCGTATCGGCCGCAAAATCGGCAATCGATGCGGCATCGGCATGCTTGCCTGTTACCACCGAAACACCGAACCGACCGAGATCGGCAATCTGCTCTGCCATGAGCGTTCGGAATTCGGCGCGCTTGGGCATCTTCACCGCGTCGCGAAACTGACCGCCGAGATTTTCCTGCTTCTCCCACAGCGTCACGATATGGCCGCGCTCCGCTGCCGTCCGGGCCGCCTCCAGTCCTGCCGGTCCGCCGCCGACCACGAGCAATCGTTTGGGTTGTTGCGTGCCGGTCTTGGCAAGCTCCGGCCATACGCCTTCCAGCCCGGCGCGCGGATTGACCAGACAGCGGATCGGCAGGTTCTTTTCCAGCATCCCGGCGCAACCCTGATTGCAGGCAATGCAGGTGCGGATTTCGTTCATCCGTCCCTCGATCGTCTTGTTGACGATGGCCGGCTCGGCAAGGTGGGCACGCGCCATACCCACCGCATCCGCGCCACCGGCCGCAATGATCGCGTCGGCCTCCGCCAGCGTGTTGAACCGACAGACGGCGAAGACGGGAATGTCGTGGCCTTCGTCGCGCAAAGCGATGCGGATCCGCGCCGGCAACGACCGGAACGGTTCGGGATCGATCGCCATGTCGGCCATCTGCGAAGCGAGCGAATAGGAGGCGTGATAGGCGGAATGCGAGACATTGAAGAAGTCAATCTTTTCGGCCGCCGCAAGCGCCACCGCGGTCCTCTCGGCCTGATCGATGGTGATCCCGCCCTCGACATACTCATCGCCACTGAGGCGAATACCCAGACAAAATTCGCGACCGACTTCCGCCCGGACAGCCTGAAGCACCTCAAGCGGAAACCTCATCCGGTTTTCCGCCGAGCCGCCATACGCGTCGTCACGTGTGTTCGAAAGCGGTGACAGGAACTGCTGCAGAAGATGGCCATGTGCCATCTGCAGCTCGATCCCCTCGAAGCCCGCCGCCACGAGATGGCGCGCGGTCAGCACATGCCCGTCGATGACAGCATCCATGTCGGCGCGATCCATCGGGCGCGGCGGCAGGGCAGACGTCGCCCACGGAATCGGCGACGGTCCAAAGGAGACGGTCCGCTCGAAATCGCCCTCAACCTGCCGGCCGAGATGGATGATCTGGCCAAGGATGCGCGCGCCTTCCGCTTTGACAGCATCGGTAATCCTGCGGAACGGTTCGATACAGGCAGGGTCGAAGCCACAGACGGCCTGCGGCCTGCCAAGCGAGTTCGCGTGAACGCGGATGGATTCAAAGATGATCGCACCGACACCGCCCCTCGCACGTTCGCGGTGGTAGGCAAAGTGGCGCTCGCTCGGCAGGTGGTTTTCGCCGAAATTTGTCGTATGCGCCGGAACGAGAATGCGGTTGCGAAACGTGAGATTGCCGACGGCAAGCGGCGCCATCGCATGTGAAAACTCGGTTTCCGCAAATCTCTCTTGCATCGCACAATCTCGCATGTTGCACTGCATATAGGCAAATACGTCTGCTGAGTGTTATATGGGCATTGACGAGATCTGTCAGCCGTTTTATACAAAACCTGTATTAAAAATAAGATAGATTGGGAGCTCACGTTGAGGCCGGCGACCGAACCCTTGAAGACTCAGAAGGTCTATCTTCTGCTGCGGGACAAGATCGTTTCGGGCGAGCTGAAGGCCGGCATGCGCCTGCCGAGCGAGCTTGCGCTGGCTGAGCAATACGGGGTTTCGCGGGTCACCGTCCGGCTCGCGCTCGATCTACTTTCCGCGGAAGACCTGGTCGACAAGCGGGTCGGGTCAGGCACCTATGTACGGGGCTCCAACTTTGCCCAGATGGCAACGGCGGACCTGTCGAATGCCTTTGCTCACCTCATTGAAATGGGGCGCACGACGGCGGTCAAGCTGATCTCTTTTGACTATATCGAGGCGCCCGAGAAGGTTGCCGAGGCGCTGCGGCTCGAAGACGACGAGCGGGTTCAGAAGTCGGTGCGTGTGCGCTCCTTCGACGACCTTCCCTTCTCCTATCTGACGGCCTACGTGCCCGAACGTGTCGGTCGAGAATATTCGCGTGAAGACCTTGCCCATATGGCTCTCCTTGAGCTGATGGAGAGAGCCGGCCTGCGTGCCGAAACGGCATGGCAGGAAGTCGGTGCGGTTCTCGCCAATCCGGAAGTGGCCGAGGCGCTTGGTATCGGTGTGGGCTCGCCCCTCATCGCGCTGACCCGCGTCGTCTACGGCAAGGGAGGGCGCGGCATGGAGTATCTCCAGGCTCTCTACCGTCCCGACAGATACAGCCTGCAAATGAACCTCGTACGCAAGGGCACTGAAGGGAGCCGGCACTGGAGCCCTACGTCCGAGGTCTACCGTAACGAGCGGGCATCCGGCCCCCGCAATCCTAAGAGGGTGGTGAAGGAATGAAGAAGCTCACGAACTCGGTCTCCCGGCGCACGGTGCTGAAAGTTGGCGGTGTCTCGGCGATGGTCCTTGCGGCACCCGGTCTCAGCCGGGCACAGGCGCCGACGGTCAAGATCGGCCTGCTGCAGCCGATGACCGGTGGCTTTGCCGGCGACGGCGATCTGGCACGGATCGGCGCGGAATATGCGATCAAGGAAATCAACGATGCCGGCGGAATCAAGTCGCTCGGCGGCGCCAAGCTCGAACTTCTGATCGGCGACAGCCGTTCGAATGCCGAAGCCGGCGCCCAGGCGACCGAACAGCTGAAGGCGGATGGTGCTGCGATCGTCGTCGGCGGTTTTGCCAGTGGCATTTCCATGACCGCAACCCAGGCCGCGGCCCGCTACGAGCTTCCCTTCATCATCGATTGCGCCGTCTCCGATGCACTGATGACCCGCAACCTGAAAAACGTCTTCCGTTTCAACCCCAGCTTCTCGATGGCGGCCGACGTCGCGCTGAAGAACCTCGTGACCATCAACGACGCTTCCGGCAAGGTGGCAAAGACTGTGGCGATCGTTCATGAAGACGGTCTTCTCGGCTCGGGTCTCGCCAAGCTGATGCAGGCTCGCCTGCCGGCCCTCGGCTTCGAAGTGGTCGAGGCGATCTCGCACCCGACACCGGCGCGTGACATGTCGAATGTGGTTCTGCGCCTACGTTCGCTGCAGCCCGACCTCATCATTCCCTCGCATTACTTCAACGAATTCGTGCTCTTCGCCCGCACACTGCAACAGCAGCGGGTCAAGCCGAAGGGGGGTATCTATGCTCTCTTCGGCGGTGCGGCTTCCAGCTACCGGTTCGTCAAGGAGTTCCCGGAAGCGGCTGAAGGCGTGATGGACGTCAACCACTGGGGCGATCCCAAGAACCCGACCAACGACAGGCTGATGGAAGCCGTCAAGGCGGCGGGCAAGTTCTACGCCTACAACGCGCCGATCAACTACTCGGTCGTCAAGGTCGCAGCGCAGGCGCTGGAATTTGCAAAGAGTGCCGAAAGCGGCGCGATCATCGAAGCGCTGCAGAATAACGAGTTCGACAGCGGTGTGATGCCCTACGGCAAGTCGAAGTTCGATGCGACCGGCCAGAACGTCAACGCGCTTCCGCTCAATACCCAGGTTCAAGGCGGCCAGATCAAGGTCATCTATCCGGACCAGTTCGCCCAGGCCAAGCCGAAATTCCCGGCCAACGGCTAACCATCCCCAGCGAGTGCCGCAGGCCCGGGGCGGCGTTTTTGTCCCGGGCCATTCCGGCAAGCCCTT
Organism: Neorhizobium sp. IRS_2294; assembly: GCF_050500145.1. NCBI lineage: Bacteria > Pseudomonadati > Pseudomonadota > Alphaproteobacteria > Hyphomicrobiales > Rhizobiaceae > Neorhizobium > Neorhizobium sp. IRS_2294. The sequence goes on along the minus strand of NZ_CP191440.1, from coordinate 933,446 downwards.
CTTCGAAGGAACATCATGTATTCGCCGACAATCATTTTCGAAGCGTTGATGAACGGCCTGATGCTCGGTGCCGTCTACGCGCTGATCGCTCTTGGTCTCACCCTCATCTATGGCGTGCTGCATATCGTCAACTTCGCCCACGGCGCATTGTTGACGGTCGCGATGTATCTCGTCTGGCTGGCCTCTGACAGGTTCGGCCTTGATCCCTACGTGGCCATCCTTGTCGTCACGCCTATGATGTTCGCGATCGGCTATTGTCTGCAGCGCTTTATCATCGGTCCGGCCAGTCGCGGCTCGGACAACGGCATTTTGCTCGCCACCCTTGGTCTGTCGATCGTCATCCAGAACCTGCTTCTCGCCGGGTTCAATTCCGATACCCGCACGATTGCGACAGATTACGCGTTCGAGATCGTGCCGCTCGGTCCGCTCCTCCTCTCACTGCCGAGGGTGATCGGGCTCGGAGTCTCGGTCGTGACCGCCGTCCTTCTGTGGGCGATCCTCAACCGCACCGATATCGGCAAGGCGATCCGCGCCGTTGCCAAGGAAAAACTCGGCGCCAGCCTTGTCGGGATCAATGTCGCGCATGTCTATGCCATGACATTTGCGATCGGTACCGCCTGTCTGGCGATTGCCGGCGGGCTGCTGATGCCCTCCTTCTATGTCAGCCCCACGACAGGGGCGGCATTCGTTCTGGTCGCTTTCACCATCGTGGTTCTCGGCGGCATGGGATCGATCCCCGGCGCCCTGATCGGCGGCCTTCTGATCGGCGTTGTCGAAGCCATTTCCAGCCTCTTCCTCGGCGATAGCCTCGGCCAGATCGGTATCTTCCTTATTTTCATTCTCGTGCTTCTGGTGAAGCCCACCGGCCTGTTTGGAGCACGCGCATGAAGAAGAACTTCGAATTTATCGCGGCCCTTGCCTTTCTCGGCGTGGTCGGCATCGCCGCCATTGCCGGGCTGCCGGGCAATATTCTCAACCTCCTGATCTTCATGATGATCATCGCGCTGACGGCGCAGGGCTGGAATGTTCTCGGCGGCTATGGCGGGCTCTCCTCCTTCGGACACGCGGCCTTTTTCGGTACTGGCGCCTATACGACGACGATCCTGCAGACCAGCTTCGGCATCAATGCCTGGGTCGGCCTTGTCTGCGGCGTCATCCTCGGTGCGGCCGTCGGCGCCCTGATCGGCTTTCTGAGCTTCCGGGCAGGCCTAAAAGGATCCTATTTCGCGCTGATCACGCTGGCATTTGCGGAAGTGCTGCGCATCCTCGCCAACAGCTGGGATTTCACCGGTGGCGCTGCCGGCATGATGGTCTCGATCAACAACGGCTTTGCCTATCTGCAATTCTCCGACCGCCGCTGGTTCCTGCTGATCCTCATCGGCTTCGTGGCAGGCGGCTTGCTTCTGACCCGTTGGCTGGAACGATCCGCCTTTGGCGCCTATCTCATCGCGCTTCGTGAAAACGATCAGGCGGCGCAGGCGCTCGGCGTCGATATCTTCAGGATCAAGATGCAGGCGATCACTCTGTCTGCCGCAATCACCGCGCTTGCCGGCTGCCTCTACGTCCAGAACTTCCTCTTCATCGATGCCAATGTCGCCTACGGCTCGTGGATCTCGATCGAGGCGCTGTTTGCGGCGATCGTTGGTGGTGCAGGCACGATGCTCGGGCCGCTGATCGGCTCGGTCCTTCTTTTGGGCCTTGGCGAAATCACCAAGTCGTTTTCGGGCGGAATCGCCGGCGTCGATCTTGTCGTCTTCGGCATCATTCTCATTCTCTGCGTCGCTTTCGCACCGAACGGGATCAGGGGCTTCGTGTCGGATCTCTGGTATCGGCGCAAGAGCCGCGGCAAGGCGATGTGAGGGGCATGACCATGTTGAAAGCGCACAATCTCACCAAGCGATTTTCCGGGCTTCTCGCCGTCGACGATGCGACGATCGACGTTGCGGAGGGGTCGATCACCGGGCTGATCGGTCCGAACGGGGCAGGCAAGACGACCCTGTTTGCAATGATCGCCGGCTTCCTCAACCCCAATGCGGGAACCGTCACATTTCAGAATGAGGATATCACCGGCGAGAAACCGCATCTGAGAGCGCGCCGCGGATTGGCGCGTACGTTCCAGATCGTCCAGCCCTTTGCGGGTCTCGACGTTCGCGACAACATCGCCGTCGGTGCCTTCCTGCACACGAAGGATCCGGCCGAGGCGAGGCGCCTTGCGACCTTGACCGCCGAAAAAGTCGGTCTCGGCCACGAACTCGACAAGCTTGCCTCGGGCCTCACGATTGCCGGCCGCAAGCGGCTCGAACTCGCACGGGCATTGGCGACGCAGCCGAAGCTGTTGCTGCTCGATGAGGTGCTGGCGGGGCTCAATCCATCCGAAATCCGCGACGTCTTGCCGATCATCCGGCAGATCCGCGAGGAGGGTGTCACGATCCTGATGATCGAACACATCATGCAGGCGGTGATGAACCTCTGCGACACCGTCTACGTCCTCTCGCAGGGCAAGATGATTGCAAGCGGCGAGCCGCGTTTGGTGTGTACGGATACGGCTGTCATCGAGGCCTATCTCGGCCACGGCGCTGCAGCGCGTATCAAGGCGGAAGGGGCAGCCCATGCTTGAGATCGCAGACCTGCGCGCCGGCTATGGCGGAACCGAAGTCCTTCGCGGCCTCAGCCTTTCCGTCGGCAAGGGCGAGGTGGTCGCCGTGCTCGGATCGAACGGCGTCGGCAAGACCACGCTCAACAAGGTACTGTCAGGAGTACAGCCCGCCCGCAGCGGCTCGGTGCGTTTCGACGGCCGTGAAATACTGGGCACCAGCGCCCGCGATATCGTCGCATCCGGCCTCATCCACGTGCCGGAAGGTCGCAAGATCTTTCCAAACCTCACCATTCTCGAAAATCTCGAACTCGGCGGCTATTGCCGGCCGAAGCGCGGCCGGGCCGGCAATATCGAAAAGGTGTTCTCGATCTTTCCGCGGCTGAAGGAACGGACCCGGCAGTTCGCAGGCACGCTTTCGGGCGGCGAGCAGCAGATGCTGGCGATCGGGCGCGGCCTGATGAGCGAACCGAAGCTGCTGATCCTCGACGAACCGTCGCTCGGGCTGTCGCCGCTTCTGGTCGAGGAGATGTTTTCCCTCATCCGCCGCCTGAGCGACGATGGCCTGCCGATCATGCTGGTGGAGCAGAACGTCATGCAGTCGCTGGACCTCGCGAGCCGGGCCTACATCCTGGAGAATGGTTCGGTCGCACTATCAGGCGATGCCGCCAAACTTCGGGACGATCCAGATTTGAAACGGGCCTATCTCGGCCTTTGAACGAAGAAGAATACGGTCCAGAGAGACCGACGAACCAAGGAAACACACCATGAATCTCAGCCAGGATTTGAAGAGCGGCATTCCGATTGTCGCGCCTGGAGTGTTTGACGCCCTGACGGCATCGATCGCAGCGGGCGCCGGCTTTCGGGCAGTTTACCTGAGCGGCGCGGCAATCGCCTATACCCATCTCGGGCGCCCCGATATCGGGCTCGTCTCGATGGCGGAAGTGGCCGACCGGATCGCGATGATCTGCGACCGTATCGCTGTGCCTGTGATCGTCGATGCCGATACCGGCTACGGCAATGCCCTCAACGTCCAGCGCACCGTGCGGCTGTTTGAAAAGATGGGTGCCCAGGGCATCCAGCTTGAGGATCAGACGACGCCCAAGCGCTGCGGGCACCTGAACGACAAGTCGGTCGTCTCTGCCGCAGAGATGGTCGGAAAGATCAAGGCAGCTGTCGACGCAAGGGCAAGCGAGCAGACGCTGATCATCGCGCGCACCGATGCGCTGCAGATGGAAGGGATCGATCGGGCACTGGAACGCGCGCATCTTTATGCGCAAGCCGGTGCCGACATCCTGTTCGTCGAGGCGCCGAAGAGTGGCGAGCAGCTGGGCGATATCGCCGGCGCGCTGAAGGGCGTCAGGCCACTGGTTGCCAACATGGTCGAGGGCGGCACCACCCCGATCCACAACGCGGCTGAATTGTCGGAACTCGGCTTCCAGATCGTCATCTTCCCGGGCGGTATCGTCCGGGCAATGGCAAAGACGGCGGTCGATTATTACGCCTCGCTGGCCGCTGCCGGATCCAACGCGCCTTTCGCGGACCGGATGTTTGATTTCAACGGGCTCAATGCGCTGATCGGCACGCCCGACATGCTCGCGCTCGGCAAAAGCTATGAAGATACCGATCGTAAGGACACACGAGAAGAGGACGCGAGATGAGCTTGCACGCTAACGTCACGACTGAGGCCGTGACGCTTGATCCCGTAACTTTGGCGGTGCTGAAGGGACGGCTGGAACAGATCGCGGACGAGATGGATGCGACGCTCTATCGCTCTGCGTTCAACCCGACAATCGCCGAAGCAAAGGATGCCTGCCACGGCATCTATCACGCCACGACCGGCGACACGCTGGTGCAGGGCACGTCCGGCCTGCCGATCTTCGTCGGGGCCATGGCGTTTGCCGTGCGCGCCGTCATCTCCAAGGTCGAGCGGGAAGGGGGCTTGCAGGAGAACGATACGTTCATCTTCAACGACCCTTACGAAGGCGGAACGCATCTCAACGACTTCCGCCTGGTGCGGCCGATCTTCCGCGATGGAAAGCTGTTCTGCTGGATGGCCTCGGTCGGTCACTGGCTCGACATTGGCGGTAACGTCGCCGGCAGCTACAATCCGAAGGCGGTTGAAAGCTTTCAGGAAGGCGTGCGGATCCCGGTCGTCAAGCTGATCTCCGCAGGCACGATGAACAACGACATCATCGAAATCCTGTCCGCCAATTCCCGTGTTCCAATGTCGAACTGGGGTGATCTCAACGGTCAGCTCAATGCGCTCGATCTCGGCGAGAAACGGCTTGGCGCTCTTCTCGGTGAATATGGTCCAGCGACAGTCGATGCGGCTTTCGAGGCTTTCTCGAACCGCGCCGAAGCGCTGATGCGCTCGGCAATCGCTTCGATCCCGGATGGTACCTATTCGTTCGAAGACGTACTCGACAATGACGGCATCACCGACGAGATGCTAACGGTGGCGCTCGACCTGACAATTGCCGGCGACACGATGGCGCTCGATTTTTCGCGCTCCACCCAGTCGGCCCAGGGTCCGATCAACATTTCGCGCTCGACGACGATCGCCGCCTGCTACGTGGCGCTGAAGCATATCTTCACCGAAGTGCCGGCGAATGCGGGTTGCCTTCGTCCGATCTCGTTCAACATCGTCGACAATTCGCTGCTCGGCGCAAATGCTCCAAAGCCGGTTGCCGGCTATACGGAAACCATCCTGCGGCTGATCGGCGTCGTTCTTGGTGCCATTGCCCAGGCTGATCCGGCGCGTGCGACTGCGGCGCCGTTCGGCACGATCAACGCATTGTCGCTCGCCGGTCACAGGGCAGACCACAAGCGATGGGTGATGTTCTCGTTCTTCGGTGGCGGTCTCGGCGGCAATCCGATGTCTGACGGCTTGAACCATGCCAACAACCCGATTTCGACGGCGACCATTCCGCCGGTCGAGATCCTGGAAGCCGCTTATCCCGTCATGTTCACGCAATGGGCGCTGCGGCCGGATTCGGCCGGTGCCGGCACCCATCGCGGCGGCGTCGGTTCTATCTATGAACTGGAGCTTCTCACCGGCGGCGACGTGGCGCTGCTCGGCGAACGCGGCAGACGCGCGCCGTTCGGCGTCGTCGGCGGAGAGTCTGCGGCATTGAACAGGTTCTCGTGGCAAACGGAAGACGGCGGCGAAGCCGTTCCGCCGATGGCGTCGAAGATCACCGATCTGCGGCTGAAGCCCGGCAAGCGGATCCGTTTGGAAACACCTGGCGGCGGCGGCTGGGGCGATCCGCATGGGCGCGATCCGGACAAGGTTCTGCATGACGTGCGGCTCGGATTCGTCAGTACCAGCCAGGCGGAAGCCCTTTACGGCGTGGTGATCGGCGCAGATGGCGAGATCGACCACGAAGCAACCGACAAGCTGCGCAAGGGAGTGGCCGCGTGAGCGATCTGGGAACAACAAAACAACAAAATGAAAAACTGGGCCAGTCGGGATTGGGCAGGATCGTCGGCGTCGATGTCGGCGGCACCTTTACCGATCTCTTCTATTTCGATGAAGCGTCGGCGAAATTTCGTACCAACAAGGTCCCTTCCAACCGGGGCGATGAAGCGGTCGGCTTCCTCGACGGACTGAAGGGTTTCGGCGCCATCGCAGACCTGTCTTCGATCGTGCATGGCACGACCGTCGGCACCAACGCGCTGCTTGAGCGCAAGGGCGCCAGGGTTGGCCTGATCACCACCGAAGGCTTTCGCGACGTTCTGGAAATGCGCCGCCGGGACCGGCCCAATACCTGGGGCCTGTGGGGCGATTTCATACCCGTCGTCGAACGCGACATGCGTCTGGAAGTGGCGGAACGCACGCTCGCCGACGGAACGATCCGTCTGGGCGTCGATGTCGATGCCGTCCGCGTCGCTGCCGAAAAGCTGAAGGCAATGGGTGCGGAGGCGCTCGCGATCGTCTTCGTCAACGCCTATGCCAATCCCGAAAACGAGGAGCGCGCGGTGGAAGCCGTCCGTTCGGTGTGGGACAACGAAAACCTCGCCTGCTCGACGCAGATCCTGCCCGAAATCCGCGAGTTCGAGCGCACGTCGACGACGGTTCTCAATGCCTATCTGCAGCCGGTTGTCGGCTCCTATCTCGGCAAGCTGGAAACGGCGCTGGCAAGCGAGGACTTCGCCGGTCGCTTCCATATCGTCCAGTCGAACGGCGGCGTCATGTCGACGGAGACCGCGCGCAGACTTCCGGCCCGCACAGCGCTGTCCGGTCCGGCGGCAGGCGTGATTGCCGCGGCGGCAATCGCAAAGGCGGCAGGCTTCCCGAACGTCATTACCGGCGATCTCGGCGGTACGTCCTTCGACGTCTCGCTGATTGCCGACGGCAAGGCAGCGCTCGCGGCCCAGACGACGATCGATTTCGGCCTCGTTATCCGCACGCCGATGATCGAGATCACCACGATCGGTGCCGGTGGCGGTTCGATCGCGCATGTGGATGCCGGCGGCCTGCTGCAGGTCGGCCCCGAAAGTGCCGGTTCACGGCCGGGCCCGGTCTGCTACGGTCAGGGCAACACGCGTCCGACGCTGACGGATGCCAATGTCGTGCTCGGCCGCATCAATGCCGACCGGCCGATCGGTGGCAAGCTTGCCCGTCTCGATGTGGAGGCCGCCAAGGCGGCTATCGACCAGCATGTGGCAAAGCCGCTCGGCCTCGGTGTGATGGAAGCGGCCGAAGCGATCGTGAAGATTGCCGACAGCCGCATGGCCGGTGCGATCCGGCTGATGTCGATCGAGCGCGGTCACGATCCGCAGAAGTTCGCGGCCGTTCCCTTCGGTGGCGGCGGGGCATTGCATGTCTCGGCGCTGATCCGCGAAGTCGGCCTGAAGGCGGCGCTTGTGCCGCGTTATCCGGGTGTGACATCTGCTCTCGGCTGCGTCATCGCCGACATCCGCCACGACCAGGTGCAGACCTTGAACCTCTCGCTCGAGGGAATCGACGTTGCGGCGATCGACGCCCGCATGGTCGAGGAGGCCGGCAAGGCGCGCGCCGTCGTCGAGGATGCGCATCTGACGGTCGAGCGGATCGATACGCTGTTCGAGCTCGACATGCACTATGTCGGTCAGACCCATACGGTCCGTGTCACATTGCCGGCAACGATCGAGGGAAGCAAAACCGATGTCAGCCAGGCGATGATCCAGCAGGCTTTCGAGGATGCCTATCAGGCAAGTTTCAGCCGGCTTCTGCCGGGCGTTCCGATGCGGATCGTCAACCTTCGCACCAGCGCGATCGGCATTCGGCCGAGCTTCGATCTGAAGGCCCTGGCCGCACCTGTCGACACGACGGTCGCCTCTGCAACGATCGGCTCGCGCCAGGTCTGGTTCGACGGCGCCTGGCATGAAACGACGATCTACGATCGCCTGCAACTGCCGGAGGGTTCCGAAATCCAGGGCCCGGCGATCCTCGAACAGCCGGATGCCACGACAGTCGTCTCGCCGGAATTCAAGGCGCGCGTCGATCTCTACGGAAATATCATCGTGGAGCGGAAATCATGAGCGGACATTCGATCCCCATCGAAAAGACCGGCCTGATCATCGTCGATCTGACCAATGATTTTCTGGCCCCCGACGGCGCCTATGGCCGTGCCGGTCAAGGCGCAGCTGAGATCGCGGCATTGCCCGCGCGCATCAAGCCTCTCGTGGAGGCGATGCGCGCAAAAGGCGGCTACATCATCTCGGCGCAGTTCACGCTGGTGCCGGGCAAAGGTGGCGAGCCGATCATCTCGCCCCATCTGAAGGAACTTCGGCCCTTTCTCGGCAAGGGCGATTTCGCACCCGGCACTTGGGGCAACAGCCTGATCGACGACCTCGCGCCAGCCGATCTCATTGTCGAGAAAGTCGCCTATTCGGCGTTCTACATGACCCGGCTCGAATGGGTCCTGCGCAAATGCGGCATCGAGAAGCTGGTGATCGGCGGTATCGTCACCAATGGCGGTGTCGCCTCCACCGTTCGCGACGCCCATGTCCGCGATTTCGAGACGATCACCCTGTCGGATGGTTCGGCAGCCTTTTCGCAGGAAACGCACGAGACCGCGATCGCAGCATTGAAACCGGTCAGCCGGATCGCAACGATCGCGGACATGATCGCCGAGTTCGAGGCCCGATGAGCAAGGTCGAAGTCTCGGACCGGGAATTCGAGGTGACGGTGCCGCTGGTCGTGATCGGCGCCGGTGCCGCCGGCATGATTGCAGCATTGTCGGCCAAGGCAGACGGCGTCGATGTGCTTGTGCTGGAGCGCGATCCGCTGCCGCGCGGCTCGACGGCGCTGTCAGCCGGCCTCATCCCGGCAGCAGGCACGCGCTGGCAGCTCGCGATCGGCGTCGAGGACACGCCGGAAACCTTCGGGGCGGATATCCTGCACAAGGCGGATGACGAGCCGGATGTGGGCCTCGTTCGGCTGGTAACCGAAACGGTCGGCCCAACGCTGGAATGGCTGGCCGAGGAGCACGGCCTGGCATTTTCGCTGGTCGACAACTTCCGGTATCCCGGTCACTCGCACCTTCGAATGCATGGTCTTCCCTCCCGGTCCGGCGAGGAGTTGATCGATCGTCTGCGCGACGCCGCGGAAGAAGCCGGCATCGATATCCTGACGGAAGCTCATGTGGACACGCTCGTCGTTGGCTCCGACGGCAAACCGCGAGGCATGACCCTGTCGCGACCGGATGGGTCCCGCGAAGACATCGGCTGCGAGGCCGTGATCCTTGCCTGCAATGGCTATGGCGGCAATCCGGCGCTGGTTGCCGACCACATTCCGGACATGCGGGATGCACTCTATTTCGGCCACCCGGGCAACCAGGGCGATGCGATCGTCTGGGGTGAGGCGCTGGGTGCTGCGACGCGGCATCTGAGTGGTCATCAGGGCCATGGATCGGTCGCCCATCCTGCCGGGATCCTGATCACTTGGGCGACCGTGATGGAAGGCGGCTTCCAGGTGAATGTCGCAGGCGAACGCTTTTCCAACGAGGCGAAGGGGTATTCCGAGCAGGCGTCCAACGTGCTTGCCCAGCCGGAAGGGATCGCATGGACCGTGTTCGACACGCGGATCGCCGAGATCGCCGGCCAGTTCGAGGATTTCAGAAGCGCCGAGCGTATGCAGGCGATCATCGAGGCCGATACGATCGAGGCGCTTGCGGAGCGGATGCAGGTCTCGCCGGAGAAACTGACGGCAAGCTTCCGTGCTTTCGAGAATTGCAAAGCCGAGGGTGGGGCGGACCCGTTCGGCCGTTCTCTGGCAGACGTGCCGCCACTTCGAGCGCCCTTCAAAGCGGTAAGGGTCACCGGCGCACTCTTCCACACCCAGGGCGGGCTTGTTGTTGACGGCGAGGCACGTGTGGTTCGACGCGACGGTTCGACCATCGCAAACCTTTTTGCCGCCGGAGGCGCCGCCTGTGGCGTATCGGGCAGCAAAGCGAGCGGCTACCTGTCCGGGAACGGTCTCCTGACTGCAGTGGCGCTCGGACGCATTTCGGGTCTTCGCGCCGCCGCTTACCTGCGCAACTGCTAGAATCGAAGGACAGCCGGAAACATCTCGTTCGTCACAGTTACCGTACCCAACCCGTCCATCTCTTGTTTCCACGCCAGTTTGCGCTAAGTCAAAAGTCGCAAAAGGAAAAAACATGATCGACGGCTTGAGTACAAAGGCGAGGACAGGCGTTCAGGGACTGGACGATGTATTATCGGGCGGTTTGACTCGCCGCCATGTTTTCCTGCTCGAAGGGACGCCGGGCACTGGCAAAACTACGATCGCGCTCCAATTTCTTTTGGAAGGCGCAACACTCAAGGAGCGCTGTCTTTATATCAGCCTGTCGGAGAGCGAAGAAGAACTGCGGGAAAGCGCGCTTTCGCACGGTATCGAATTCGGGGATTCGATCGAAATCTTCGAGCTCGTCCCCCCGGAAAGCCTGCTTGACGCAGACCAGCAGCAAAGCCTGCTTTACTCCTCAGATCTGGAACTCGGCGAGACGACCAAGCTGATCTTCGAGGCCTTCGAGCGTCTGAAACCGCAGCGTGTGGTGATCGACAGCCTGTCGGAAATCCGTCTGTTGGCACAGAGTTCTCTCCGCTACCGCCGCCAGATCCTGGCCATGAAGCATTTCTTTTCTCGATCCGACGCCACAGTCCTTTTGCTCGACGACATGACGTCGGACAATCTCGACAAGACCGTCCACAGCGTCGTTCACGGCGTTCTTCATCTCGAGCAGCTGGCTCCCGACTATGGTTCGGAACGCCGCCGCCTGCGGGTGATCAAATATCGCGGCCAGGCGTTCCGCGGCGGCTATCATGATTTCGTCATCAAGACCGGAGGCGTCTCGGTCTTTCCGCGGCTGCGTGCGATCGAGCACAAGACGGCATTCGACCGAGCTATTTTGAAAAGCGGCATTGCCGAATTCGACGATCTTCTTGGCGGTGGTATAGAACGCGGGTCGAGCACGCTGCTCATCGGACCTGCCGGTACCGGCAAAAGCCTGTTCGCGCTCCAGTTTGTAGCAGCTGCCGTGAAGCGCGGTGAGAAAGCAGCCGTCTTCATATTCGACGAGGAGCTCGGCCTGTTGTTCTCGCGTACGAAAGCAATGGGGATCGACCTAGAGAAGATGCGCGACGACGGCGCTATTCACATCGAGCAGCTGGATGCGGCCGAGCTTTCGCCGGGGGAATTCTCGCAACGCGTGCGGGATCGCGTGGCGACCTTCAAGGCCGGGACAGTCGTGATCGATAGCGTGAACGGCTACCAGGCGTCGATGCCCGAGGAAAACGCGCTGATCCTGCACGTGCATGAACTGCTGCAATACCTCAATCGGCAAGGCGCCAATACGTTTCTGACAGTTGCCCAGCACGGACTCGTCGGAGACATGAAATCCCCGGTCGATGTCACCTACCTCGCCGATACAGTTATCCTGCTGCGCTATTTCGAGGCACTGGGCAGGGTTCGGCGTGCAGTCTCGGTCATCAAGAAGCGAACCGGTCGGCACGAAGAAACCATCCGCGAGTTTCGCATCACCGATGCAGGGCTGACACTGGGCGATCCGCTTTCCGGTTTCCAGGGCGTGTTGCGCGGTGTACCGACGCTTGTCGGCGAAAAGCAGCAACTGCTGGAGCTTTCAAACGAGGACGAAAGCCATTCCTAACAGAGATGCCGTCGGCCTCATTCATGCCCCACACGGTCGCGATGCGCAGATTGCGGCATCCCTCCTGAAGGAAGCCGGTATCGCTTCGAAGGCGGCCCTGGACCTGTCCGGTTTCGTCGACAGCCTTGACGACAACATCGCGCTCGCTGTCATCACCGAGGAAGCTCTGCGCTCCGCCGACCTGCGCGCCATCTCCCAGTGGATCGAGAACCAGCCGAGCTGGTCGGATCTACCGTTCGTCATTCTGACAAACCGCGGCGGTGGTCCGGAGCGTAATCCCGCAGCTGCGCGGCTGTCGGAGGTCCTTGGCAATGTCAGCTTCATCGAGCGCCCTTTCCACGCAACGACATTCATCAGCGTTGCCCGTTCTGCCGCACGCGGGCGTCGGCGCCAATATGATGCACGTCTGCGGATGGAAGCTCTCGACGAAGGAGAGCGGCGTTTGCAGACAGCACTCGAGGCCGGTCGGCTCGGCGCTTGGGAACTGGATCTTGCAACCGATGTCCTGAGCACGTCTGCGACCTGCAAGAGCATTTTCGGACGCGGTCCGGAAGAGGCGTTCACCTATCAGGACCTTTTTGCCAGCATCCATCCCGATGACCGGCAACGCGTACAGGATGCTCATACCGCAACAGCCGAGAGCGGTGAGGATTATTCTGTCGAATACCGCACCGTCTGGCGCGACGGCACCGTGCGCTGGGCAGAGGTGCGGGCACAGCTCTACCGCGACCACTCGGGCAAGGCGGTCAAGCTGGTCGGCGTATCCGCCGACATTACCGACCGGGTCATCAACGAGAAGCAGCAGCGGCAGATCAACGAACTGCTTGAAGAGCGTGTCGCCGAGCGGACGCGTGAACTTGAACAGGCCCATTCGGTCGTGATGGACGAGGTGTCGCAGCGTGAGCGGGCGGAAGATCAACTGCGCCAGGCGCAGAAGATGGAGGCGATCGGCCAACTGACCGGCGGCGTCGCCCACGATTTCAACAACCTGTTGATGGCAGTGCTCGGCAATCTCGAATTGCTCCGCAAGCTCGTTGCGGGCGATCCGAAAGCCGAACGCCTGATCGATGGCGCACTTCAGGGTGCAAGACGCGGGGCGTCGTTGACCCAGCGGCTGCTCGCCTTTGCCCGCCGCCAGGATCTGCAGATCGGCCCGGTTGACCTTGGCGCTCTGATCGGTGGCATGCGCGACCTTCTCGAACGCTCGGTCGGGTCGACCATCCTCGTCGAGACCTCGATACCGGATCATCTGCCGAAGGTTTCCGCAGATGCCAACCAGATCGAGCTGGCGCTTCTCAACCTCGCCGTCAACTCGCGTGACGCCATGCCCGACGGTGGCACGCTGCGGATCAGCCTCAGCCAGGAAGAGCAGAGGTTCTCAAACGATACGCTTGCAGCCGGGCGTTACGTCGTGCTCTCGGTCAAGGACGAAGGCCAAGGCATGGACGAGGCGACGCTGCAGAAAGCCATCGAACCGTTTTTCTCAACGAAGGAACTGGGCAAGGGAACGGGCCTCGGATTGTCGATGATCCACGGTCTGGCGTCCCAGTTAAAGGGAGAGTTGAAGTTGTCGAGCAGGATTGGTTCCGGCACCACCGCCGAATTGTGGATTCCGGTCTCTTCCGCTGCCGAGCAGCCGAGGCAGGCCGAGGCACCATTGCCTCCGGCAGAATATCAGGGTGGTCCCAAGCGTATCCTGCTTGTCGACGACGACGTCCTCATCGCCATGAGTTCCGCCGACATGCTGCTGGATCTCGGACACGACGTTGTCGAAGCCCATTCCGGCAAGGAGGCGCTGGAGCATCTGGGTAAGGGACCAAAGTTCGATCTGATGATCACCGACTACTCCATGCCTGGCATGACCGGGGGCGAACTCTCGAAGGCTGCACGAGCCTTGCTGCCCGAATTGCCAATCCTGATCGCCTCCGGCTACGCGGATCTTCCGCCTGGCGTTGATCTTGAGGTTGCGCGGCTCGGAAAGCCGTATACGCAGGCACAGCTGGCGGAACAGATCGGCAAGCTTACGTCGCCGCGCTAGGTGCTCTCGCAACCGGGCGCGACGTCATAAAGCTCAAAGGGTCAGAAACTCGGCACGGCTATTACGCCTGCCCGTCTCCGCCCATCGGCAGTTCGTCCGTGATCACTTCGAACCTTGCCAGGATCGCTGGGCCGAAGGCCGTCGACAACGCGACATCGGTCGCATCGCGACCGGTCGCCATCAGGATCCGGCCGATACGAGGTTTGTTGTGACGGGCATCGACAGTGTGCCAGCGTCCGCCGAGATAGACTTCGAACCATGCACTGAAGTCCATGGGATTGTGATCCTTGGGAACACCAATGTCGCCGAGATAACCCGTGCAGTAGCGTGCGGGAATGTTCATGCACCGGCAAAGGGTGATCGCCAGATGCGCGTAGTCCCGGCACACGCCCGTCTGGTCGTTGAAGCCGCCGAACGCGGTCCGCAGCGAATCGGCGTTCTGATAGTTGAACGCAATGCGGTTATGCGCGAAATCAAGAATGGCTTTGACGCGCGGCCAGCCCAGATCAGTTGAGGAAAACGTGTTCCAGGCGAAGTCTGACAGACGGTCCGTGTCGCAATAACGGCTGCCCAGCAGGAACACCAGAACGTCGTCGGGTAGATCCTGGATGAGGTGCTGCTGCGCATCTTCCGGGATCGGGTCCGGAAGCCCGGTGTCATAGATCTCGAACTCGGTCGAGATCGTCGTCAGGCCGGGCGGTGCAACGATGCGGCTGCAGGCGTTCCCGAAGACATCCTGATAACCCCAGGCCTCGATCGGTCTGTCGAAGGTCAGCACCTGTTCGGTCAATAGATCTACGCGACGGGAGGGGTGGATATTCAACGCCAGAAGCATGGCAGTCGGCTGTTGGCATTCATAGCCCAGATGAAAACCGGCGCGTATCCTCATGAAGCGATGTCTCCTAAATACCGTTGACGAGATGGCAGCAATGCGGCAATGCCCGGGCGTTGATACGGTTCCGTTTAGCCATGAAGTTTGGCCTGGAACTCGTCGGTCGTGACGTTGACCTGCACTGACATGCTTTTGAAATCTTCCGCCTCACCGTCATAGCTGCCACGAAGCGGGATAGCCTGTTTCGGGTCGCGGGCGACGCCGACGCGAATGAGGTCGCGGTTGCCGACAATGCCGTTGGTCGGATCAAATTCCACCCATCCGGCTCCCGGCAGGTAGACCTGGCACCAGGCGTGGGTAGACCCGCCTCCAAGCGTCGTCGATCCGTCGCGATCGGGAACGTAGATATAGCCGGTGACGAAACGTGCAGCGAGGCCGAGGGCCCGTGCGGCTTCCATCATCAAAAGCGCAAAGTCGCGGCAGGTCCCGCGACGCAGCTGCAGCGTCTCGAGCGGAGCCTGGGTGCCATGTTCGTGGCGACGGGCATAGACGAAGCTTTCACGGATCGCGTAGCAGAGCGTCATCAGCAATCGGCCGGTCTCGGTCGGCTGGCCGGGTTTGACGAACTGCCGCGCCCATTTGCCAACCTCGTCGTTGGCATCTGGGTAATGGCGACGGATGGTGCATTCCAGATCGAACGCTTCCACCGGGTCATAGGTGAAGGGATAGGTGAGGGCTTCCTCGTCGATCTGAAAATCCATCGCGAGCTGCGGCGTATGATCGAGCCTGATAGTCGTTTCGAACTGGAGTTTCTGCGACGCACCCTCAAACCCGACCAGCGCCACGCAGTTGCCAAACACGTCATGGATCCAGCGAACATAGGCAGGCTTTGGAAAAACCTCAAGGCGCGACACGAGCAGCGTCTGATCGAAACTGTCCCTTGGTCGGAACAGCAGCCTGTGTTCGCCGAACTCGACCGGCTTATGATACTGGTAGGACGTAAGGTGACGAACCGAAAAGATCGTCATGCGATCACCGAGCCGAGTTCGACTGACATTGGGTCAGATCGGAAAAATACATCATGTCGGGACGATGAGCGATGGCGCTCAGCAGAAGTCTGTTCATTTGAAGTTCTCGAGATCTAGCATGATGGATTGTGCGTTTTTAGCCTTGTAGGCAGCCTGGGCCGCCTTCAGGATCTTCGGTCGTAGCGCATCGAAAGAGGCAAGATAATCATCGCTGACGGCAGTTCTTTCAACAAGGTTGCTGCTGAGAACTTCAGCAGCGACGAAGAACCGAACCTCGAACATGCCGTCATGACCCAGAAAGCGGACGCGTCTTTTCGATTCATCGTAACTGCGCGCGGGATTTGGGAAAGAAAGTGTCATGGCAGCCTCTGTCGTCAGCGTGGCTCCGAATGTCGGACTACCACGTTTGCATGTCGGGTATCTTGCTGCCATCCGCTTAGTCGATGATAACAAGCCCAGTGACGTTTCGCAGGTAACCGGCTTTTTGGTCCCGCAGTCCGTATTGAGGCAGCGCCGCCAATTTTCCAAACGCCGGATCGATGGCATTCTATGCCGACGAACCATATGACTAGGTCACGTTGAGCCCCCGAAGTCCAACGCGAAATGGCGAGCCTGCTGCGACAGACCGCATTTTAAGCCTGAATGGGCGGGGGGAGGCTTGGGGTGGGCAAACCGGTCTCAGCTCGAGGCCGGAGCAAAGCGTGCAGTGATCGCATGGCTGTCGGAAGGGTAGCTGAACCGCACCGACGTCACGGGGCCGGAAACGTCCCAGGTCTTGCGTTCTACCACGAGGCAGGCAGACTGCGGCGGGATTTCCAGCCGCCTTGCCAGCTCTTCGTCCGCAAGCTGGGCCGAGATCCGATGTTCCGCAGCGGTCCATGGTATCTGCGCGATCAGCCACTTGCCCGGTGAAACCGTCGAGAAATCCATGTCCTTTGCCTGCGGCACGGTCTTCAGATTGATCAGTCGTTCCTCAAGACAGAACGGCTTCCCGTCGGAGAAATGCAGGCAGACGACGTAGATGGATTTTTCCTTGCCGGAGACGCTCAGGCGCAGCCGGTCCGTTGCCACAGTCTTCCGCTCCCGGCATTCCTCCATCCGGAAATGGTAGTCCTTGTTCAGCGCGCGGACTTCATCTTCGATGTCGTAGATCTCAAGAATGGCAGCCTGGTTGCGCGGCTGGGCAACAAAGGAGCCCGATTTCTTGCGCCGCTCGATCAGTCCGGCATTGGCAAGCTGGGTCAGAACCTTGTTCGCGGTCATCCGCGAGACATTGTAGTGCTTGGCGAGCTCGACCTCGAAAGGGATCCTGTATCCCGGGGGCCATTCGCCGCTGACGATATTGTTCTCGATGTCGCCCAGGATCTTCTGGTGCAGTGTGCCCACCGCACGCGTCGCCTTGATGTCTTTTTCTCCGGTCAAGGCGAAGTCCTTCGGCTCTCTGCATCAAACGGCTTCTCCACCATATCCGGTCAGCCGGCGTCAAGCAGAGCGGCCATCACGGCCTGGAACCTCGGGACGATTGTCTCTCGGCTCCCATGCAGGCCGCCCGTCACGAGCTTTTTGCCCGCCGCCCAGACGCAATCCACCTTGATCGTGTCAGCGAAGATCCACTGATCGAGAACCTGATCTGCCGAAAGGTAGGGTGCGGCCTCAAGATCGAGCGAGACGAAATCCGCCGATGCACCTTCGACGATGTCGTCCTGCGACTGCAGCGCGCGGGCGCCGCCGTTCAGGGCTTCCAGCAACAGACGCGATCCCGTCGACTGCTGCGGTAATGCGACGACGTTTCTCGAGCGTAGTCCAAGACGCTGCGAATATTCGAGCTGCCGAAGTTCATGCGCGACGGAAATCGAGATGTTCGAGTCCGAGCCGACGCCGAAATGGCCGCCGTTCTCGAGAAACGCCGGTGCCGGAAATATGCCGTCGCCGAGATTGGCTTCCGTGATGGGGCAGAGACCGGCAATGGCCCCTCGGCGTGCCATGTCGCGCGTTTCCGCCTCGGTCATATGGGTAGCGTGGATCAGGCACCAGCGCTCATCGACCGGCATGTTGGCGAGCAGCCATTCGACGGGACGTGCGCCCGACCACGCGATACAGTCCTCGACCTCTTTCGTTTGCTCGGCGATATGGATGTGGATCGGGCCTCCACCTGCCATCGGCAGAACGTCCCGCAGTTCTTCCGGCGTCGCGGCCCGCAGACTGTGCGGCGCGATGCCGAGTTGGCCGCCGGGAAGCGCAGACGTGATCTTCCGGCATTCCTCCATCAGCGTGGAAAAGCTTTCGACCGAGTTGATGAAGCGTCGCTGGCCCTCCGTCGGTGCCATTCCCCCGAAACCGGAGCGGGCGTAGAAGACCGGCAGAAGGGTGAGGGCGATCCCGGTGGCAGCGCTGGCCGCACCAATCCGCTCCGCGTGCTCGCCGATATTGGCATAGTGGCGCCCATCGCGGTCGTGGTGAAGGTAATGAAACTCGCCGACGCGGGTAAACCCCGCCTCCAGCATTTCCATATAGAGCTGCGCTGCGACCGCCTCGATATCGTCAGGCGTCATCGACAGGGCGAATTTGTACATCAGCGTGCGCCAGCTCCAGAAGCTGTCGCTCGTCGATCCGCGAACCTCCGTCAGTCCCGCCATGGCGCGCTGGAAAGCGTGGCTGTGAAGATTGGCCATGCCGGGCACGATCAGCCGGTGCCGCTCGTCGGTGGCCGCAGGGATCGCCTCACGCTCAATCGACAGCACCTTGCCATGCTCGATCGTCAGGCGAGTGTTGCTCGCCCATTGCCCGCCGACGAGTGCGTTTTCTGCAAAAATGGTGTTCACTGCCAACTCCATTTGTCGGTCCTGCTCGCAGCCGGCAGGCGCTCGCAAATTCTTCTTGCCTTGGTTTTTTATGTATATACATTAAAACAAAAAGAGGAAGGCTTCGTGGTCGAGAATAGCGATAATTCACAGGTGGCGCCAACCAGAACGCTGTGGCGCAACGCCCGGCTGCTCACGCTTGCCGACGAGGCGCAAGGCCTTGCACTCATCGAGCACGGTGCCATTGCCGTAGAGGATGGCCGGATCGTCTTCGCCGGCCCCCTGTCCGATCTGCCTACGACCTTTCCGGATGCCGACAAGATCATCGACGTGGAGGGCAGGGTGATCACGCCTGGCCTGATCGACTGCCATACGCATCTGATCTTCGGCGGCGATCGCGCGATGGAATTCGAAATGCGGCTCGAAGGGGCGACCTATGAGGAAGTCGCGCGCGCAGGCGGTGGCATCGTCTCCTCCGTCAAGGCGACCAATGCCCTTTCCGTCGACGGGCTTGTGAAGGCCGCGCTTCCAAGGGTCGATACGCTGCTCGCAGAAGGTGTTTCGACGTTCGAGATCAAATCCGGTTACGGCCTGTCGGTCGAAGGCGAGCTCAACATGCTGCGCGCCGCCCGGGCGCTCGAAAAGATCCGCCCGGTCCGCGTCGTCACGTCGTTCCTTGGCGCCCATGCAACGCCCGTCGAATACCGTGGACGCAACGGCGACTACATTACCGACGTGGTGCTGCCCGCTATGGACCTTGCCCATGCGGAGGGCCTCGTAGATGCTGTCGACGGGTTCTGCGAAGGCATCGCGTTCTCGGTTGCCGAGATGCGGCGCGTCTTCGATCACGCAACGTCGCTCGGCTTGCCCGTAAAGCTGCACGCCGAACAGCTTTCCAACCTCGGCGGTGCCGCGATGGCGGCATCCTACGGTGCCTTGTCCGCCGATCATCTCGAATATCTCGATGCCGAAGGTGCTGCCGCGATGGCTGCCTCCGGCACGGTCGCGGTTCTTCTCCCGGGCGCCTTTTATGCGATCAACGAAACGCAGAAGCCGCCGGTGCGGCTGCTGCGCGATGCCGGCGTCCGGATCGCGATTGCGACCGATTGCAATCCCGGCACGTCGCCGCTGACCTCGCTGCTGCTGACGATGAACATGTCGGCGACGCTCTTCCGGCTGACCGTCGAGGAATGCATCGCCGGTGTGACGCGCGAGGCGGCGAGGGCACTCGGTCTTCTCTCCGAAACCGGCACGCTGGAGGCTGGCAAATCCGCGGACTTCGCCATCTGGGACATCCAGCGACCGGCCGAGCTGGTTTACCGCATCGGCTTCAACCCACTTCATTCGAACGTCTTTAGAGGTCAAAAGCTATGACGATCACGCTTCACCCCGGCAGCGTCACGCTGGCCGAGCTTGCCGATCTCTACTGGAACAACGGTTCGGCGGTTCTCGATCGCTCCTTTGATGCCGGTATCGAAAAGGCAGCGAGACGGATCGCGGAAATCGCCGCCGGAAACGCACCGGTCTACGGCATCAACACCGGCTTCGGTAAGCTTGCCTCGATCAAGATCGACAGTGCCGATCTCGCCACCCTGCAGCGCAATCTCATCCTCTCGCATTGCTGCGGCATCGGGGCGCCGCTACCGGAGAATGTGGTACGTCTCATCATGGCGCTGAAGCTCATCTCGCTCGGCCGCGGCGCCTCCGGTGTCCGTCTCGAGTTGATCCGCCTGATCGAAGGCATGCTGGAAAATGGCGTCATTCCGGCCATTCCGGAAAAAGGCTCGGTCGGCGCATCCGGCGATCTGGCACCACTTGCCCATATGGCCGCCACGATGATGGGCGAAGGCGAGGCCTTTCTGCAGGGAGAACGGCTGGCATCGGCCGATGCGCTCGCCAAGGTGGGGCTGCCCCCCGTCGTTCTTGCCGCCAAGGAAGGGCTGGCGCTGATCAACGGTACCCAGACCTCCACCGCACTGGCGCTTGCGGGACTGTTTCGCGCCCATCGCGCCGCCCAGACGGCACTTGTTACGGGCGCCCTGTCGACCGACGCCGCGATGGGCTCGTCCGCGCCGTTTCATCCTGACATCCACACCCTGCGTGGCCACAAGGGCCAGATCGATGCGGGCGCCGCGCTTCGCAACCTTCTCGAAGGCTCCGAAATTCGTGCGAGCCACATTGAAGGCGACGAGCGCGTTCAGGATCCCTATTGCATCCGTTGCCAGCCTCAGGTCGACGGCGCCTGCCTCGATCTGTTGCGGTCCGTCGCAAGGACGCTGGAGATCGAGGCGAATGCCGTCACCGACAATCCGCTGGTTCTGTCAGACAATTCCGTCGTCTCCGGCGGCAATTTCCATGCCGAGCCGGTTGCCTTTGCCGCCGATCAGACGGCGCTCGCGATCTGTGAGATCGGTGCGATCGCCCAGCGCCGTATCGCGCTTCTGGTCGATCCTGCCCTCTCCTATGGACTGCCGGCATTTCTCTCGAAGAAACCAGGTCTCAACTCGGGGCTGATGATCGCCGAAGTCACGTCGGCTGCGCTGATGAGCGAGAACAAGCAGATGTCGCATCCCGCCTCGGTGGATTCGACGCCGACCTCCGCCAATCAGGAAGACCACGTGTCGATGGCCTGCCACGGCGCGCGACGCCTGCTCGGCATGACTGAAAACCTGTTCGGCATTCTCGGGATCGAAGCGCTGACAGCCGTCCAGGGCGTCGAATTGCGCGGGCCGCTCAAGACCAGTCCTGAACTCGAAAAGGCCGTCGCCGTGCTGCGGGCTTCCGTCCCTGCGCTCGAGGATGACCGTTACATGGCGCCGGATCTCAAGGCCGCAAGCGAACTGGTCGCATCCGGCGCCTTCGCCCACGCCATCTCGCCGGGCATCCTGCCGGTCCTTGAAGTTTGATCATCAGAAGAAATTGGGGAGCCACGTCATGACCAATCCACGCCACAACATCCGCGATGTCCGCTCGCCCAGAGGCAGCGAGCTCAATGCCAAGAGTTGGATGACCGAGGCACCGCTTCGGATGCTGATGAACAACCTTGATCCTGATGTGGCTGAAAACCCGCACGAACTCGTCGTCTATGGCGGCATCGGCCGGGCCGCCCGCACCTGGGACGATTTCGACAAGATCGTCGCGACCCTGAAGACGCTGACGGAGGAAGAGACGCTTCTCGTGCAGTCCGGCAAGCCGGTCGGCGTGTTCCGCACCCACAAGGATGCGCCGCGCGTTCTGATCGCCAACTCGAACCTCGTGCCCCATTGGGCAACCTGGGATCACTTCAACGAACTGGATAAGAAGGGTCTGGCCATGTACGGCCAGATGACCGCCGGATCGTGGATCTATATCGGCACACAGGGCATCGTTCAGGGCACCTACGAGACCTTCGTGGAGGCGGGCCGCCAGCATTACGACGGCAGCCTCAAGGGCAAGTGGATCCTGACCGGCGGCCTTGGCGGCATGGGTGGCGCACAGCCGCTCGCAGCCGTCATGGCCGGCGCCTGCTGCCTTGCCGTCGAATGCGACGAGACCCGCATCGATTTTCGTCTGCGTACCCGCTATGTCGACGCCAAGGCAAAGACGCTGGACGAAGCGCTGGCGCTGATCGACCAGTGGACCAAGGCGGGCGAAGCGAAATCGGTCGGCCTGCTCGGCAATGCCGCCGAAATCTTCCCCGAACTGGTGGCCCGCATGAAAGCCGGTGGCCCGCGCCCGGACATCGTCACCGATCAGACGTCCGCCCATGACCCGCGCAACGGCTACCTGCCGGTCGGCTGGACCGTCGAGGAAGCCAAGGCGAAGCGCGAAAGCGACCCCAAGTCCGTGGAGGTTGCGGCCCGCGCATCGATGAGGGCGCATGTCGAAGCGATGGTGGCGTTTTGGGATGCCGGCGTGCCGACGCTCGATTATGGCAACAACATCCGCCAGGTCGCGAAGGATGAAGGCCTGGAAAATGCCTTTGCCTTTCCGGGCTTCGTCCCGGCTTATATCCGTCCGCTGTTTTGCCGCGGCATCGGCCCGTTCCGCTGGGCGGCGCTGTCGGGCGATCCGGAAGACATCTACAAGACCGATGCGAAGGTGAAAGAACTGCTGCCCGACAACACCCACCTGCACAACTGGCTGGACATGGCGCGCGAGCGCATCGCCTTCCAGGGACTTCCGGCGCGGATTTGCTGGGTGGGTCTGGGTGATCGCCACAAGCTCGGCCTCGCCTTCAACGAGATGGTGAGGAGCGGTGAACTGTCCGCCCCTGTTGTCATCGGCCGCGACCATCTCGATTCTGGTTCCGTCGCCTCGCCGAACCGCGAGACGGAAGCGATGAAGGATGGATCGGACGCGGTCTCCGACTGGCCGCTCCTCAACGCTCTCCTCAACACTGCATCCGGCGCCACCTGGGTATCGCTGCATCATGGCGGCGGCGTCGGCATGGGGTATTCGCAGCATTCCGGCATGGTCATCTGCGCCGACGGAACCGACGATGCAGCCCGGCGGATCGAACGCGTCCTATGGAACGACCCTGCAACCGGCGTCATGCGCCACGCCGATGCGGGATACGAGATCGCGATCGACTGCGCCGAAGACAAGGGTCTTCGGCTGCCCGGCATCCTCGGGAACTGACGCGCATGCGCATCCTGCGTGCATCGGACCATAAGCGGATGCCCTGGAAGAACGGCAAGGGCGAGACGGTGGAGATCGCCGTCTTTCCCGAGGCTGCGTCGGTCGATGATTTCGACTGGCGTATCAGCATGGCGACGGTGGCCGAGGACGGCCCGTTCTCTGTGTTCGCGGACATAGACCGGACCCTCAGCATTTTGAAGGGCAACGGGATCGAGCTTTCGGTCGAGGGCGAGCCCGATCGTGTCCTGCGCCCCGACACGCCACCCCACGCGTTTCCGGCCGATGCAGTGACCAGCGCAAGGCTGCTCTCTGGCCCGATCACCGATCTCAATGTCATGACCCGGCGCGGAAAGTTTATTCACGGCGTGACGATGCTCTCCGTCAGTCAACGCGTCATTACGTCGAACGGTTCGGACGTGACCCTGGTTCTGCCGACGTCGGATTTGGTGCTGAAAGACGGCACATTGCTTGGCGCGTATGATGCGATCCTGCTGCATCCGGGCGATTCGGAGATCGAACTTAGTCAGGCGCCATCAAGCCGGACTTTTCTTGTCCGCATCGCCTCACGGCAAAAAGCCTCGGTTTCGTTACAGGTTTGACGCATTTGTGAAGATGCCGTGAGGCTGGCCGCAGCGATCGCGCTAAAGAACCGGAAACGCGATATTTCGTCTCTTTCGGTTGATCACATCTGCCCGGTTCCAGACCGGGTTTGGCGGAGGCGACGGCGCAGAAGGTGAAAGTTTTAACTTTCCGGTAACCGCCTCCTCCCCCTATGGGATCACTTACGGATGCATTCGTACCCGTATTTCCCTTGCCATTCCCAACAGGAGACGAGATGTCCTTCAAACCTTTCGCCCTTGCGCCTCTCTTTGCAGCCGTGATTGCCCTGCCGGCATTTGCCCAGCCGAGCCCGACGATGCTGAGGCAGTTCGGCGACTGGAACGTCTATTCCTATCAGGCGGGAGCTTCGAAAAGCTGCTACGTCCTGACCATTCCGAAACAGGCGACGCCCGCAAGCGTGAACCACGGCGATAACTTCTTCCTCGTGGCGCCCAAGCCTTCGGGCAGCGGATATTATCCGCAGGCCATCATGGGATATGATCTTCAAAACAGCTCACAGATAACGGTCACGATCGATGGCAAATCCTTTGCCATGACGCCGCGGGGCAACTCCGGCTGGACGCAGCAGGAAAGCAATGATTCCGCGATGATCGACGCCATGCGTACGGGAAGCAATATGACGCTTCAGGCGGTCTCGGGGAGAGGCACCCGCACATCCTACACGTTCTCGCTCAGCGGCGTGACCGCAGCCCTCAACCAAGCCGGTCAGTGCAACTGACGTCGATCTCTTAAGATCCCCGATGGGTGGAGTGCGAAACCGGCATTCGCCCATCGCCGATCTTGACAAGCTCGTCCGGTCAACGTCGGCGGATATAGGCGAATAGCCGCTCGGCCGCGTCTTCGATCTGCTTCGGGTCGCGCAGAAAACAGGCTCTCATGAATGGGGCGCCGCCGGGGCCGAATGCGGTGCCCGGCGCCATGCCGACGCCGGTTTCATCGACAATCCTGAAGGCTTCGGCGCGGCTGTCTGTTACGCCGTCGATCTTCAGGAACGCGTAGAGCGCCCCTTCGGGCTTTCGCGTTTCGACACGGTTGGTGGCGACCAGCGCGTCACACAGAATGTCGCGCGAGGTTCGGGCACGCTCGACATTGGAGCGAATGAACTCGTCGCCAAGGTCGAGTGCCGCAATCGCGCCCTTCTGCATGAATTGCGCAACGCCTGATGTGGAGTACTGGATGAGATTGGTGAGCGTCTGGCCGATCTCGGCCGGCGCTACCACCCAGCCGATGCGCCAGCCGGTCATGCACCAGTTCTTCGAGAAGGAATTGGCAAAGATGATGCGGTCTTCCGCGTCCATGACATCCATGAACGATGGTGCCCGCGTGCCTTCGAAATAGTAGAGCCCGTAGATTTCGTCGGCGATGATCCAGAGACCATGGCGGCGCGCAAGGCCGAGAATCGCCTCGAGATCATCCTTCGTTGCCGTCCAGCCCGTCGGGTTGGATGGGGTATTAATGAACAGCGCCCGGGTTTTCGGCGTGATCGCAGCTTCCAGTCGGCCCGCATCGAGCACCCACCTGCCATCGATGAAATCGAGGACGACAGGTACGGCCTTTGCTTCGGAAACACTCGCGGCATGGGCAGCGTTCGGCCAAGCCGGTGACAAATAGATCACTTCGTCGCCGGCCGATGCGACCGTCTGGATCGCCAGCACGATCGACTGCATGCCCGATCCGGTGACATAGATGTTGTCGACTGAGAGATCGGCCGTGTAGTGGCGCTGGTAGTAGCGCAGGATTGCCTGGCGAAGCTCCGGGATTCCTTGCGTCCAGGTATAGAATGTCTCGCCTGCGAGAAGCGCGTCGCTGGCAGCCCGGGTGATGAAGTCGGGCGTCGCAAGGTCGCCTTCGCCGATCCACAGCGGCATGAGGTTGTCACGACCGCGTGCATAGGTGACAATTTCGCCAATACCGCTACGCGGAGCGGCCGCAGCGCGGGCGCTGATGTCGGGTCGGATGATCGTCATGCGAATCTCGGCTGAGTATGGCGGGGAACTATGCCTAGGCCAAGTTCCGACGTACGGTCAACCGGTTGCAGGCCGCATCGGACACGGAACCTTCGGTCCGAAAGCGTTGATTTGGCGATGGTTTCGACGGCTCTTCGGGCGTGCCCGGTTTCGCCACCGGGGCGAAGGTCAGCGCCTCGATCAGGAAATACGCAGATTGGACAAGTTCGTCTTCGCCCATGTCATCCTCGAACTGCGGTTCGTCTTTGGAAAACTGCTCTTCAGGAAGGATTTTCATAAGGATGCGGTGCATTGCTGATTCAAGAACCGCTGCTTTACGCCGATTGGTCGAAAAAGGCCATGCGCGGATTGGCGCATGGCGTTGATTCGGTATCAGCTGCGGCGCATCGCCTCGATAAATAGCTTGGCCTTGGCCGCCACCGACGCAACATCGTCGCCCGGCTTGTAAAGCGATCCGCCGATGCCGAAGCCGTTCGTGCCGGCGTCGATAAAGGATTTCATGTTGTCAGGCGTAATCCCGCCAACGGCCAGAACCGGCATATCCTTGGGCAGAACCGCCCGCCAGGCCTTGATGACCATGGGCGGGATCGCCTCCGCCGGAAAGGCCTTGATGCCGGTCGCACCGGCGCCGATCGCCGCAAAGGCTTCGGACGGCGTTGCGACGCCCGGCAGGCTGATCATGCCGCGCGAGACGCTCGCTTCGATGACCGAGAGGTTCGCGTTCGGCGAGATGATGACAGTTGCACCCGTCGAGGCAACGTCTGCGACCTGAGCGGTCGTCAGCACCGTTCCCGCACCGATCAGCGCCCTGTCCCCGAACCGCTTTTGCAGTTTTTCGATGCTCTTCAGCGGCTCCGGCGAATTGAGCGGGACTTCGATGATGCGCCAGCCGGCTTCGATCAGCGCCTCGCCGATCGGCTCGGCCTCGTCAGGCGTGATGCCGCGCAGGATGGCAACCAGATTGCAGGCTTGCAGCGCGTCTTGGAACGTCATCGAACTATCCTTCATTCGTCAGTTGCAATTGTCCGGCGATCAACTGGACGCCGCGCTTGGCGGCATCGGTTGGGCCCGGCTCTATATCAAGATCAAACAGCGGCGCGACGCGGCTGTAACGGCTGTTCAGCACGTTGTTGCCGACAATGCCGATGGCTTCACCGGGTTTCAGCCAGCCTGCCGCGCGGGCCTGACGGAACTCCGAACCGATGACAAGACCGGAAACGTAGTCGCCGATATCATCAGGTGCCAGAACGCCGGCGAGCACGCCCGTGCGGGCGCTGAAGACGGCAGACAGGAACGCGTCGGCGGCACGCGCGTCGCTTGCGGCAAACCCGGCACCACGGTCAAATGCCTCCCAGCGCGGCTCGGAGCCCGGTGCCGGCTCGGATGCCTTGGCGATAAATGAATGCTTGGTCAGCAGAGCGAAGATTTCACCGGTCGCATAGGTCTGGAAACCGGCGATCCGGCCACTCTCGACCCGTGCCCATTTGCTGTGGGTTCCAGGCAGAACCAGGGTCCGGTTCTTGTCCAGCCCGAAGCCGACGATCTGCGTTTCCTCGCCGCGCATCACGTCCGGAAACGGCTTTGCGGCGGGATCGCGCATGCCGGGCAGGAAGGTGACGATGGCGCCGTTGGCAAGCGTGATCTGCCGCGTGCCGGCTGCCAGTTCGGCAAGACCCGCGGGCGCATCGACGTAAGGCACCTCGATCCAGCCATTGCGGCTGGTGATCATGCCGCTAGCGAGGACTGGAATTGCGCCGTGCGCGTCGAACCATGCCCCGACCGTTTCCATCAGGGCGGCCTCGAAGGCCCCATCCTTAACGAACTGGATGCCGCCGCTTGTCGTATCCCGGGTATCGAGCGTTTCGCCCGTTTCAGATACGAGCGCGGCACGGAGCGAACTCGTGCCCCAATCTAGGATGATCGACTTAGGCTCTGGCATCTCTCGGTTTCCTCCCCGAACATTTTGGCCTTCGATAGCGCGGGCAGGCCCGCCTTGTCGAGAGCAAGTGCTGCGAAAAGTCATACTTTTGAGGAGGGGCTTGAGGTTTGTAAATCGAGGCTCAGGCTTCGGGATCGAGAATGCAGCACTGTTCCGGTACAGGCACCAGAACAGCGCTCGTGCCAGGGTCGTATGGTTCGGATAGTGCTCCATTCGCCGTGATCTCGCCGGCGACGGTCACACACTTGTATTGGTAGGCGCGGCCGAGATAGGTGCGGGTGCCAAGGGTCGCGGGAATGCCTTCGCCGGACTGGCGGGCGACAAGGCCGTCGGCGCGGGTGGCCAGAACGAAATCGTCCTTGATCGCACCGAAGACATCCTGCGAGAACGACAATTGCGCACCGCCGGCAGCCTCGGCTGTGACGGTCGCGCCGTCGCGGGAGACCACCTTCATCGGAACGAGGTTCTCGAAGCCGACAAAACTGGCGACGAAGGCGTTGGCCGGTTTGCGGTAGAGGACTTCGGGCGTGTCGAGCTGCATGATGCGGCCTGCATTCATGATCGCCACGCGGTCGGAGATCGACAAGGCTTCTTCCTGATCGTGGGTGACATAAAGCGATGTCGTACCGTTCGCCTTCTGCAACTGGCGGATTTCGACGCGCATGTCCACGCGCAACTTGGCATCGAGGTTCGAAAGCGGCTCATCGAACATCAGGAGCGGTGGTTCGATGACGAGCGCACGGGCCAGTGCCACGCGTTGCTTCTGGCCGCCTGACAGTGCCGACGGCAGCCGGTCGGCCAGGTGCGAAAGGCCGACGCGGTCGAGCATGCTTCCTGCGCGCTTGGCCCGATCGGGTTTGGCAATGCCGCGCTGCTTCAGACCGAAGGCGACGTTTTCCATCACGGTCAGGTGAGGAAAGAGCGCGTAGTTCTGGAACACAAGCCCGATATCGCGGGCATGTGCCGGAAGCGTGGTGAGATCGCGATCTCCAAGCCGCACGCGGCCGCTGGTCGGCTCCAGAAAGCCTGCGACGATCCGCAGCGTCGTCGTCTTGCCGCAGCCGGATGAGCCAAGCAGCGACACGAGCTCGCCGGCCGCGACCGAGATCGACAGGTCCTTGAGGACCTGTGTCGATCCGTAATGGGCGGAAAGTTTTTCGATGGTGAGCGATACGGTCAAAAGGGTTCTACTCGTCTTACTTGGTCAGGAAGGTGAGGCCGAGCGTGGCTTCGACGATGGCCATCACGCCAACCGTCACCAGCATCAAAAGCACGGAGACGGAGGCGATGGTGGGGTCGAAAAACTGCTCCATATGGGCCAGAATCTGGATCGGCAGCGTGGAAATGCCGGGACCGGTCAGAAACACCGAGATGGACACGTCGTTGATCGAGGTGATGAACGCGAGGATGAAGGCGGCGATGACGCCGGCGCGAATGTTCGGCAGCACGACCGTCATGAAGGTCTTGAGCGGCGGGCAACCAAGGCTGATCGCAGCTTCTTCCACGGAGAAGTCGAAGGCCGCAAGGCTCGCACCGACGACGCGCACGGAATAGGGAAGAACAAGAAGCGCGTGGCCGAGGATCAGGCTCGGATAGACCGGCAGGCCGAAGCCGATGGTAATCGACTTCAGAAGCGAGAAGCCGAACACGATTTCGGGGACCAGGATCGGCAGGACGAACAGCGTGGAAAGCCATTTCGGCAGTTCGACGCGGTACCGGTTCAGCGCATAGGCGGCAGGAATACCCATCAGCAGCGACAGCGCCGTTCCGAGGATCGCCACCTGAAAGCTGGTGATCGCGGTGTTCCGGAAGGCGGAGATCTCGAAAATATTGGCAAACCACCGCAGTGTCAGGCCCTGCGGCGGAAACGTCAGGTAGGATGTGTCGGAAAGCGACGCGCCGACGATGATGACGAGCGGCGCGAGCAGGAAAAGGAAGACGAGGGCGGCGAACGCGCCGAGGAGGGGATGGATGCGTGTGGTCATCTTGTCATACCGCCATCGGATTGAGGCGCCGCGCCATGCGGCTCATGATCGTCACGACGGCAATGGTGATGACCACCATGATCGCTGCGATGGTGGAGGCGCCCACCCAGTCGAAGGTGACCATGGCGCGCTGGTAAAGCAGCGTTCCCATCATCATCATCTGCTCGCCGCCCAGAAGCTGCGGCGTCGCGTAGGAGGTGAAGCTGCCGGTAAAGACGAGGACCGCGCCGACGATCAGGCCAGGCACGGCAAGCGGCAGGATGACCTGGAAGAATGTGGCAATCGGCGTGGCACCCAGAGAGGTTGAGGCTTCGACCACTTCGCGCGGAATGCCCTCGAGCACACCGGTCAGGGTGAGGATCATCAGCGGCACGAACAGATAGACCATCGCAACGATCACCGATCCCTCGGTGTAGAGCATCGACAGCGGCTCGGAGATGATGCCGAGCGACATGAGCGTGTCGTTGACGATGCCGTTCTTGCCGAGGATGATCAGCCAGGCGAATGAGCGAACCACAACGCCGGTCAGAAGTGGGAAGACAGCAGCGATGATCGCGACAGACTTCAGCCGCCCCGGCATCCGGGCGATCACGTAAGCCGTCAGAAAGCCGATGACCAGCGAGATCGCGGTGGTGATCAGCGCGATACGCAGCGTGCGGTAGAGGATATTGGTGCGGAAGCCGCTGTTGAAGAAGGCGGTGTAGGTCGAAAAGGCGCCTTTCGGCTCACCGAACGTGGTGGCGATGGTCAAGAGAACCGGAATAACGAGAGCGACGACGACAGCAATCGTCGCCGGCATCGTCAGCCCCCATTTGGCAAAACGCTTCATGTCTGTTCTTTCAAATTCCGGGCTGCCCTGCGCCTTTTAGGCACCGGCGTTCCGGCAGCGGATGTGCTCCGCAATCCCCGCCCGGATCAGGAAAAGCCCTCTCCTTGGATCGAGGAGAGGGCTCGTCGTCTGTGACTGGGATTACTGGCCGAAAACCTCGTTCCACTGGTCGATCCAGTCGGTCTTGGCGTCGTTCAGCTTGGCGTAATCGATGCGGCCCAGCTTCGAGACCTGGTCTGCGCCATAGGTCCACATCTTGGCCTGTTCCGGCGAAAGCTCGACCTTGCTGTTGATCGGCGCATCGACGCCCTGTTCGGCTTCCTTCTGCTGAACTTCCTTCGACAGAACGAAGTTGATGAACTGGTGCGCCAGCTCGACATTTTCGGAGCCCTTGGGAATGTTGACCATGTTCAGCGTGGCGATATCGCCTTCCTTCAGTGTCGCCCAGGTCATCGTCTTGACGGCTGCCTGCATCGAAGCAAGCGTGAAATCCTGCGCCAGGGCAACGCGCACCTCGCCGGTCGAAATCAGGTTCACCAGTTCGGAGCCGGTATTGTAGTTCTTGACCACATTCGGCTTCAGCGCGGTGATGGCCTCGAAGGCTTTTTCGGAATTCTCGTAGGCATCGACGCCCGCATGCTTGCCGGCCTGCAACACGACCATCGGGCCGGCCGTTGTAGTGATGCCCGGCAGCGAGACCGAGCTCTTCATGTCGGCGCGCCACAGATCGGCCCAGGATGTAATCGCCGGATCCACCTTGGCGCTGTCATAGACGAGACCGACGCGGCCGATCGTGTAGGCCGGACCATACTTGCCCTGCGGGTTGCGGCCGAGTTCGTAGATTTCCGAAAGGTTCGGGATCTTGGATGCGTCGACTTCCTGAAACAGGCCCTGTGCGACGCCGAGCTGGGAGAAGCTGTCCGAGAGGTAGATCACGTCCACGCCCTTGCCGTCGCGCAGCTTCAGCTTGTTCAAGCGGTCGGCATTGTTGCCGGTTTCAAACACAATGTCGCAGCCGCAGATATTCTTGAACGGCTCGATGATGTTGGCTTTCATCTTGTCGCCGTTATAGCCCCACCAGGAAATGGTGAAGGTCTTCGTCTGGGCACTGGCCGAGGCGACGCCGGAAAACGTGGCAAGAATTGCAAGCGCTGCAAACTTGGTGAGGCACTGAGCCTTCATGAGGTGATCCTTTGTCGAACAATCGGTGTTGAATTGGCTGCTCGGACAGCGCCGAGCGTAGAACGACAGTATTTTTTCATCGCTTTCCCCGCAAGCTCAATAATTGTGCACGCGCAATATCCATGTGGATATGCACTGCAATAGGAACGCACGTGTGGGCGTTTTCCCTCTTGCAGCTCTAGTGGCTAGAGGTTGTAGACACGAGAGGTGATCTGAGACGAACGGCAGGGAACCAGCACGATGACGGCAGTAAATCAGGCGCGATACAAGGTCGGCGGTATGGACTGCGCCAGCTGCGCCACCAAGATCGACACGGCTGTACGCCGCATGCCCGGCGTCGAGGATGTTTCGGTATCGGTTGCCGCGGGCACGATGACGGTCAGCCACAATGACAGCGTCGATCTTAGCGCCGTCGAAAAGCGTGTTTCCGGTCTCGGTTATCCGCTGAGACAGCTTTCGCAGCGGAATCGTTCGGCTGAGCCGGTCATTCCCGTTGCTGATCACGCCGACCATCATGATCACGATCATGGAAGCAGTCATGACCATTCCCTTCATGATCGGGACACAGCCGCCACTGAAGGCCTGCATGGGCATGACCACGGCCCGATGGAGGGCCCATGGTGGAAATCCGCCAAGGGCCGACTGACCATTATGGCCGGCCTGGCATTTGGAGTTGCCTATGGGCTCGGCCACCTGTTTCCCGCTTACGAGACCTATATCTTCACCGCCGCGATGCTGATCGGTCTGGTGCCGATCGCGCGACGCGCCATCATGGCGGCGCTGGCCGGCACGCCGTTCTCGATCGAAATGCTGATGACGATCGCCGCTGTCGGCGCGGTGGTGATCGATGCGTCGGAAGAAGCGGCGGCCGTCGTCTTCCTGTTTCTCGTTGGCGAATTACTGGAAGGCGTTGCCGCCGGAAAGGCACGCGACAGCATCAGGAGCCTCTCCGCTCTGGTGCCGAAGGAAGCACTTCTGGAGGAGGGCGGCCAGACGCGAACCGTGCCGGCCGAAAGCCTTGCGATCGGTTCGATCATCCTTGTGAGGCCCGGCGACCGGATATCAGCCGATGGCGTCATCATGTCAGGCCAGAGCGCGGTGGATCAGGCGCCCGTGACGGGCGAAAGCACGCCGGTTGCCAAGGGCGTTGACGATGTCGTGTTTGCCGGCACCATCAACACCGATGGCGCGCTTCGGGTGCGTGTCACCGCTGCTGCCGAAGATAATACGATTGCCCGCGTCGTTCGCCTCGTCGAGGAGGCGCAGGAAAAGAAGGCGCCGACCGAACGCTTTATTGACCGCTTCTCGCGCTACTACACGCCCGGCGTCGTTGCGGTTGCCGCTCTGGTCGCCATCCTGCCGCCCCTCTCTGCCGGCGGTGACTGGAACGAATGGATCTACAAGGGTCTTGCCATCCTGTTGATCGGTTGCCCCTGCGCACTGGTCATCTCCACGCCTGCGGCGATCGCTGCGTCGCTCTCATCCGGTGCTCGCCGTGGCCTGCTGATCAAGGGCGGTGCCGTGCTGGAGACACTCGGAAAGCTCACCGCCGTCGCCCTCGACAAGACCGGCACGCTGACCGAGGGACGGCCGCAGGTCACCGATGTCATTGCGTTCGGCCACAGTGCCGATGCGGTGCTGCGGATTGCGGCCGCGCTGGAAATCGGCTCCAGCCATCCACTTGCAAAAGCCATCCTCGCGAAAGCTGAAGAAGACGAAGTGGTCATTCCGCAGTCGAGCGATGGCAAGGCGCTCGGCGGAAAAGGTTTGACTGCAGAGGTCGAGGGACAGGACGTATTCTTCGGCTCTCCCAAGGCTGCCGCCGAGCGGGTGTCGATGTCGATGGCGCACAGCCGCCGCATCGCAGCGCTCAATGACGAGGGCAAAACGGTTTCCGTGCTCATCGTCGGCAGTGTGCTCGCTGGTGCGATCGCCATGCGCGACGAGCCGCGGGCTGATGCCAAGGCTGGGCTTCTGGCTCTGACCGAAGCGGGCGTAAAAACAGTCATGCTGACCGGCGACAATGCGCGCACGGCAAGTGCAATCGGACAGGAGCTCGGGATCGAGGTTCGCGCCGACCTGCTGCCGGAAGACAAGAGCCGGATCGTTGGCGAACTGAAGCGTGACGGTTTCGTCGTCGGCAAAGTCGGGGACGGGATCAACGACGCGCCGGCGCTGGCTGCGGCGGATGTCGGCATCGCCATGGGCGGCGGCACGGATGTTGCGCTCGAAACCGCCGATGCCGCTGTGCTGCATGGCCGGGTGGCAGATATCGCAGCAATGATTGCCCTGTCGAAGAAGACGATGCGCAACATCCACCAGAACATCACCATCGCGCTCGGGCTGAAGGCCGTCTTTCTGGTCACGACGGTGATCGGCGTGACCGGGCTCTGGCCGGCAATCCTGGCTGACACCGGCGCAACGGTTCTGGTGACGATCAATGCGCTCAGGTTGTTGCGGAAATAGGTGTGTGGCCTGCGCTTACGGGCGCAGGGCTCTCTAAAACTGAAGACTTTTCGTCATGGCATCCGGTGCAGGATGGCGAGGGCCTCATACGGCTTCAGAACCACCGTCTCACCCAGCGCTTCTATCGGCTGGTAGTTGGAGATGAGGCAATTGCCGGATATCTTCAGTTCTTTCGGCAGGTCCAGACTGACCTCATGCGCTGAAAAACTGCCGATGACGACCAGTAGGTCCCTGTCCAGTTTGCGGGTGTAAACAAAGACGTAGGGATTGTCGTCGAGCCACGACTGGTATTTGCCGTAGACGATGACCGGATGGGATTTCCGCAAGGCAATCAGCTGGCGATAATGGTTCCAGACCGAACGCTCGTCGCTCATCGCCACGTCCGCATTGATCGACGCATAGTTCGGATTGACGCCGATCCAGGGTTCTACGGTGGAAAAACCGCCATAAGCTGCGCTGTTCCACTGCATCGGCGTGCGGGCGTTGTCGCGGCCGTTCGCGTTGGCGCCCATGATGAAATCCTCAGGCGAACGGCCGGCATCCACATGCAGCTGATACATGTTGAGCGTCTCGATATCGCGGTACTGCTCGATCGCGCTAAACGGCATGTTGGTCATGCCGATTTCCTCGCCCTGATAGATGAACGGCGTGCCTTTCAGCAGATGCAGGACCGTCGCCAGCATCTTGGCGGATTCGACGGGATAGCCTGTAGCGTCACCATATTTCGAAACGGCACGCGGCAGGTCATGATTGCCCCAGAACAGGGAATTCCAGCCATCGTCGGCCAGCGCGTTCTGCCATTTGCTCAGCACCGACTTCAGTTCGACGAGGTCGAAGGTTTTCGGCTGCCATTTGCCGTAGGTTTCATCCCATTGGCGGGTCACGTGTTCGAACTGGAACACCATCGAGAGTTCCTGCCGCTCGCGACCGGAATAGAGAAGTGCCGATGCAGGTGTGGCACTCCACGCCTCGCCGACGGTCAGGACGTTGCGGCCACCGAAGGTCTCGCGGTTCATCGCCTGCAGATATTCGTGCAGGTGCGCACCGTCGGTCACCACGCCCTGGTCCACCTGTTTGCCGATGTAGTCGATGACATCCATCCGGAAACCGGAAATGCCGCGTTCCAGCCACCAGTTCATCATGTCATGAACTTCGGCACGGACCTTAGGGTTTTCCCAGTTCAGATCGGGCTGGCGGCGCGAGAAGAGATGCAGGTAGTATTCGCCGGTCGTCTCGTCGAGCGTCCAGGCGGGGCCGCCGAATGTCGACTGGAGATCGTTGGGCGGTCCGCCGTCAGGACCCGGCTTGCGCCAGACGTAGAAGTCACGAAACGGATTGTCGAGAGAGGCTCGTGAGTTCTGAAACCACGGGTGTTCGTCGGACGTGTGATTCACAACCAGATCGAGCAAGATGCCGATGCCTCGGCGTCGAGCCTCGGCAACCAGCAGATCGAAGTCGGCAAGCGTTCCGAATTCCGACGCGATATCGCGATAGTCCGAAATGTCGTAACCGTTGTCATCCATCGGCGATTTGAAGATCGGGGAGAGCCATATGACGTCGATGCCGAGAGATGCGATATAATCCAGTTTCGAGATAATGCCCGGAATATCGCCGATGCCGTCACCGTTCAGATCGCAGAAGCTGCGCGGATAGATCTGGTAGACGGTCGAGCTATGCCACCACTGCCGTTCGAGGGGTGGCGCCGCTTCCTGGACAAGTGCTGCCAGCTGATCCTCGAGCTGGTCCCGTAACTGGTCCATCCATGTCTCCTTGAGATATATTCGACAACCGAACGCCAACGCCGCATGGAGAGTTCCAAACGAGCGTCTCCCGGATTAGATCAAGACTGCCTGGACGATCGTGTGGCGCCCCTCGCGGGCTCATTGCCCTCACCTGACGACCTCGTGACTGAAGTGTTATCGATTTCGCCTCTCTAGACGTCATCCTGCAGGGCTCTGAGCACCTCCGTAAAGATTGCATTCAGTATTTCCCGGTAAGGTCCCGTTAGTAAACGTGCGGCGCTGATCGTCTGCTGCACGGATTCCGTTTTGTATCGAGTACGGGTTCCTTATGCGTCTTACGGCTGTATCACTGCTCGTTCTGGCCCTCGCTGCGACTGGATGTACCTCCAGCAGCGATCTGGAATCCGCTGTGCCCGCTTCATCCGGGTCTGCAAAGACGTCCCGTCTGGCTGCAAGAACGGCTCCGCTGGTTCCCGCCGTCGACGTCGGGACGACGGCCGGAATTCCGTCGCCACCGCAAAAGCCATTGGCGTGGGGCGGGCCTGTGCCGCAGTCGCCGGCGTTCCGCAACATCGCGCCGGGTCCTTCGGTCGAAGCGCCAGGCAATCCGATGGTCACCACCGTCGGCATGCCGATGCCGGCTCAGCGGCCCGTATCGGCGCTCACTCCGGTTTCCCTGCCCGACATGAGGCCAGGCCTCGGGGTTTCGCCGGGTGGCCGCTCGCGGATCTACAGCCACAGCTTCCGCGATGCCAAACCGATCAATTTCGGCAAGGTCTCGCCACGAAAGATGTCCGTTCACGGCGTCGACGTTTCTCGCTGGCAGGGCGATATCGATTGGGCAAAGCTGCGGACGCAGGGCGCCAACTTTGCCTATATCAAGGCGACCGACGGCGGCGATCATCTGGATCCGATGTTCAAGACCAACTGGCGCAAGGCCAAGGAGGCCGGCGTCAAGCGCGGTGCCTACCACTTCTTCTACTGGTGCCGCGTTGCGAGCGACCAGGCCGAATGGTTCATCCGCAATGTTCCGAAAGATCCCGACGCGCTGCCGCCTGTGATCGACGTCGAATATAACGGCGAGTCGAGCTGCAAAATGCGTCTGTCGCGCGCCAAGGTGCTCGAAAAGATGCAGGTCTTCATGGACATGCTGGAGCGTCATTACGGCAAGCGGCCGGTGATCTACACGGCGCCGGATTTCTACAAGGACAACCTGCGCGGCGAATTCCTCAACTACCCATTCTGGCTGCGCGCGGTCGCTCAGCATCCGTCGGTCGTCTATCCCGATCGCAGATGGGTGTTCTGGCAGTATTCCGGATCCGGCCTCTCGCAGGGCGTCGAGGGTAAGATCGATCTCAACGTCTTCCGCGGCGGCGAGGGCGATTGGCATGACTGGGTCGCCCGCAACTGACGGGATCGACTTCAGACGATAATCGGCGAGCGCCCCGCGTCAGCGTCTGATGCGGGGCGTTTTGCTATCCGGGATATGCGGGTTCCGCTGACGCCATCGCCACTTCGGCTTAGCGCGTCTCTACCTCCGCAGCTGCTGCACCCTCCTGAGCGATATCGATCTTGGCCACGACGGACATTCCGGGCACAAGACGGTCCGTCAGGGCCTGATCGGTATCGATGGCAATGCGCACCGGAATACGCTGAGCGACCTTGGTGAAGTTGCCGGTCGCGTTGTCGGATTTGATCACGGAGAATTCCGAGCCTGTCGCCGGGGCGAAACGCTCGATTGTTCCAGTGAACGCCTGATGGCCCAGAGCATCGACCGTGAATGTCACGCGCTGGCCGACGGTCATGTTCTCCAGCTGGGTTTCCTTGAAGTTTGCGACCACCCAGACGTGATTGGGCACGAGCGAAGCGACCTGTGTGCCAACGGAAACATATTGACCGATGCGGCCGGTCACCTCTCCAAGGGTTCCGTCCTGCGGTGCGATGATCCTGGTGTTTTGCAGGTCGATCCGCGTGAGTTCGACCGCTGCCTTGGCGCTTCCGACGCTCGCTTCCAGCGAACGACGACTGACCACGATCGTGTTGAGGTCCTGTTCAGCCACCAGTTCGGTCGCCTGTGCCTGGTGGAGGCTCGCCTGCGCCTGGTCATAGGCGGCGCGGTTCTTCTCCGACTCGCTTTGGGTGGTGACGTTGTTTTTTAGCAGAGTCTCGGTGCGCTCATAGGTCAGCTTGGCCGCGTTAAGTGCTGCCTGCGCACTTTCGATGCCGGCCTTTGCCGAGACGATATTGGCCTCCGCCGATTTGCGGCTTTGCTCGGAATTGTCGAGCGAAGCTTCAGCGGTGGCGAGTTGCGCCTCTGCCTGTTCGAGCTTCTGGGCATATATGCGGTCATCGATCTTGACGATCAGATCGCCCTTCTTCACCTTCTGGTAGTCCTGCACCGGCACGTCGACGATGACGCCCGCCAGTTGCGGACTGAGCAACGTCACCTGTCCGCGGACATAGGCATCGTTCGTGGTCTCGACCGTGCCGTGGAAGGGGGGCAGGTTCCAGGCGTAAAGCACGATAAACACGCCGACGATCCCGACGATGAGCGCGACGTATGTGGAAATGGATCTGAAGGCAGCGTTCATAGCTCTGTTCTTTTTCTAAAGTGTATCGAATTGACGGTCAGGCCTGCGTGGAGGCAGACGCATGCGGCATGAGCCGATCGCGGTGGGTCCACGCGAGATGGCATACAAGCATCACGATCGCGCCGATTGCGATCAGGAAAGTCACGTAGAAGGCGTCGTTATAGGCGAGCACATAGGCTTGTTGCTGAACGGCCTTGGCGAAGGTCGTGGTGCCCTGGATCGTGCGCTGGGTCAGATCGGATGTCGACCGAGCGTAGGCGCCGACATACTGCTGGATTCTCGCCGTCACCATCGGATCGGTGGGCAGAAGTCGCGATGTCAGGATCGACGAGTGATATTGCTCGCGCCAGGTGACAAAGGTGCCGAACAAGCCGCTGCCGAGGAACGCGCCGACCTTCTGGGTAAACAGGAAGACGGCGATAAAGCTGATGACGTAGGTCAGGCCCTTCTTCAGCGCGGCGGCAAAACCCACCGCCATGGCCGGCGGTAGAAACAGACCGCTTCCGAATGCGATCATGGCCTGGCTGACATACATCTGTTCCGGCCGGGTCAGGACCGTGGATTGGCTGTCCATGTAGCATCCCGCCGCAATCAGGATCAACGCGACGAGGTGGATGAAGCCTTCACGGCCGGGCTTCATCACAAGCGCGCAGACGAGGCCTGAAATCACGCTGGCAAACAGGATCGCCCAGTAGAGCCCAGCCATCTGTTCGTTGAACAGCCCGAGCTGCTTGAAGAAGTTGATCGCGCCTGTGGATTGCTCGGTCAAAAGCATGCGGAA
The DNA here is from genome assembly GCF_050500145.1 of Neorhizobium sp. IRS_2294. Lineage (NCBI taxonomy): Bacteria > Pseudomonadati > Pseudomonadota > Alphaproteobacteria > Hyphomicrobiales > Rhizobiaceae > Neorhizobium > Neorhizobium sp. IRS_2294. The sequence goes on along the minus strand of NZ_CP191440.1, from coordinate 894,276 downwards.
GACCAGGAGAACGCCTGCAAAATGGATGATCTCGCGCGAGGTGATCCAGCGCACGTCGATCAGGTTTGTCTTGCGGTTGAGTTCGATGATCGTCATCAGAACGCCGGTGACGATCGCGACGACAAGCAGCCAGCCGAGCCAGTCCGCTTCCAACCACCAATACAGGCGGCCCATGGTGAAGACGACGGCAAGGCATCCCATGCTGGTGGCCAGAAGTGCATAACTGACAAAGTCGAGCGGCGCGATCACCTTGGCTCTTGGAGGCGAGGTGAGTGGCAGCAGGAACACAAGGCCGAACACGATCAGTGCGAGGCCCAGTTCCAGAAGGTAGAGGCCCTGAAGGTCGCGCTCGTCGAGCAGCGATGGCGACACGAGACCGGCAATCGGCGTTGCCAGAAGCAGACCGATCAGCGCCAGACAGATACCGATATTCAGCTTCTTCTCCGGCGGAAAGATCTCCAGCATGTAGAGAATTGCGATGGAGGAGACAGGCGCGGCCGCGGCTCCCGCAAAAAACCGGAGGGCAATGGCAACGCTGAGATCGTTCACCCACAGATGTGCCAGGCTGATGATCACGTAAGGGATAATGGCGATTTCGCAGAAGTTGCGGATACCGTATTGCGTGCGGACCTTGAACAGGAACAGACCAAGGCTGGCGTTGGGAAACAGATAGGCGGCCACCAGCCAGGACGCTTCGGTCTGGGTCGCTTCCATCGGGCCGGCAATCTGCTGGAGGTTGGCCGAAATCAGACTTGTGCCCAGGCCCTGCATGACCGCCGCGGCAATCGACGCGAATGCATAGAGGAGCGCAATCGGAAGCGGTTTCGGAACGAAAGCCGGGGGGGCTACAGGCGGCGCAACGGCAGGGGCCGCATCCTGCACAGCTGAGGCGGCCGATCGCCCCGCATCGGGGCTCGCATCTGAATTTTCGACGTCGTCTTTCACGACTGTTGTGTCACGTGATGACATTGAAGCTCTCCAGATCGGCAAGATTGGTGCCGATCGCGTCCAGAAGGTCGTTGGCACGGCGGATATCGTCGTGGTCGAGGCCTGCAAAAATCTGTTTCCGGATCTGGTCCGCGAGGGAGCGCACGAAGTCTGCCTGCTCCTTGCCGTGGGACGTCAGCGAGATCAGTTTCGCGCGTCGGTCGCCGGGATCGGGCCTGCGCTCGATCAGGCCGTTCTGTTCCATGCGGTCAAGCAGCCGGACCAGTGTCGCCTGCTCGAGCTCAAGCTCAAACGCAAGCTCGGTCTGTGTCATGCTCTGCTTTTTAGTCAGCCGAAACAACGCACGGGCGCGCGGATAGGTCAGGCCGTGGGCGGTGACCTGCTGATTGAACGCCGTGCGGATTTTCCGGCTTACCTTGGTAAGCGATTCCAGAAAATCAGAGCTTGCGAGATCCTGATCCATAAAAGGTTAGTGTGCTAAGTTTATGATGACCATTAGTTAGCATGCGTACTATTCCGGTTCAAGGTCGGGATCGCCCTGTCTGCCGGCTTCAGCAACGCCATTATCGCATTGCGGACCCCGTTCTGCTGCATGGGTCCGGAGTGTCCGCTCCCATACTGACGTGCCTATTCCATAGAAAATGCCGCGCTCTTGGGAAGCGCGGCAGGACTTATCGCTGTATCGCAGAAAACCTGCGGCCAGCACTTGGTGTTAGCGGCAAACCTTCGTTTCCTTGATGATCACGGCACCGTGACGCATCGTCTTGACCTTCTTCACGACGCAACCGCGGCGCTGATGATGACGGTCACGTTCGCGCATCATGCGCGGCGGCGGCGGTCCACGGCGGTCGTCGGTAACGATCGTAACGCTCTGAGCCTGTGCAAAAGGTACAAATGATACAGTCGATGTAATAGCAATAGCGGCTGCGATAATAAAATTCTTCACGTTTCCTGCCCTCCTTGATGGCGGACAGTAACGCGAATGTCATCGACTGGTTCCACGCCTTTACATCTTAGCGAAGAAGGCTTTGCCCGCCGTCGACGAAGATCGGCGTTCCAGTGATGTGACGGGAGCGATTGGACGCGAGAAACAGCACGACGTCAGCAACATCCTCACTTTCGCCTGCCTTTCCTCCGGTGATCGGAATTTCACCTGCCGGGAAAACGACAGGGACAGCCGTTTCCTCCTTGCCGCGAAGGCTTGTATTGTCGTCGATGCTTGTCCCGATCGATCCCGGGCAGATCGCATTCACGCGGATCCTGTGCTTGCCAAGTTCGAGTGCCAGTTGCTGCACCATCGCAACCTGGGCAGCCTTGGTGGCCGAATAGGCGGTAGCGCCCGGCGTTGTGAACGTGCGGTTGCCGTTGATCGAGGAGATTACGACGACCGACCCGCCCTGTTTCTTGAGATGCGGCACGGTGACGTGAAAGGATAGGTAGGTGCCGCGCAGGTTGACGCGGATCGTGGTGTCCCACTCGTCCGGTTTCATGTCGTCGATCGGGGCCCAGACGCCATTGATACCGGCGTTGATCACAACGATGTCCAGTTGGCCATAGGCTTCGACCAGATGATCAACCGCTGCTCTCATTGCGGCTTCGTCCGCAACGTCGGCATCCAGCACGAGGGCGTCGCCGCCTCCGGCCGTGATTTCGTCAGCCGTCTCTTCCAGTTCGCTGCGCGTATGGCCGAGAAGCCCCATTTTGGCTCCCGATTGGGCCAGCTTGAGCGCTGCCGCCTTGCCAATTCCAGATCCGGCGCCAGTGACCAGTGCGACCTGCGTTTTCAATTCCATGAGCACATTCCTTGCTGCGACGCGAAAATCAGCGAAGGGCAAACGGCAAACGTAAATCGAGGTTCCCAATCCGGACGTCAAAAGTGACCGCATGGAGAGACCCCGGTCGCCGGCGTCTCTTAATAGGGGCTCCAGGATCAAGGGCAGCGTCCCGCATTCGAGCCCGTCACAGTTCTCGTTAAGGCTCCGCCGGATCCTGCTTTGGAGGAGGGGAACTCCAAACGCGTTTGCGACGTTGGGTAGCAATCTCAGATGGAGCCAACCCATGCGCTTTCGCCGCCCGATCCTCGCCTGCATCGCCAGCCTTCTCAGCTTGCCCGTATCGGCACAGGAGTCTTCCTTTCTTCCGACGCTCAAGGGCAGCTGGACCGGCGTTGGCACCGTCGTGACCCGCATCGGCGCAAAGCCGATCAACGTGACGTGCAAATTCGATATGTCGGGTGGGCGCACGGCGTTTTCGATGGACGGCACCTGCCGCGGCCTGCTGGTCGTCCAGCGCAAAATATCCGCCACACTTCAGGAAAGCGGCAATGGCTACCGCGGCACCTATACCGGCCCTTCCGGTCAGCCTTCGACCCTTTCGGGAAGACAATCCGGCAACCGGATCAATCTGTCCGTCCGTTGGGCACGTGTCATCAACGGCGATCGGACTGCCAGTATGACAATCGAATCGCGCGGTGCTGGCAGCCTGCGTCTGCAGACGGTCGACAAGGATCCGAGCACGGGCAAGACCGTCGTAACCAGCAGCATCAATTTAACCCGGTAGGCGCTCGAAATCGCCTCACCACGCACCTCGACCGCAGAGCAGTGAAATGAACTTTTCGCTGCACTGCACGTTGTCTTGCGCCATTGATCATTCGGAGAGATAATTTTGGACATCATCCGCATCCTTTTTGCCTTCCTCCTGCCGCCGCTGGGCGTGTTCCTCCAGGTCGGCCTCGGCCTCCACTTCTGGCTGAACATCCTCCTCACCCTGTGCGGCTTTCTTCCGGGTATCGTGCACGCGCTGTGGGTCATCCTGAAGAAATAACAGGATCGCGGCGCTTGACGCGCCGTCGCGTCTCACTCGGACTTTCGCGATACTGCGCTCTGTAGCTGCGCGATAGGGCGGAAGCCGAGTTAAAACCTGTCTCTGCGGCGATGTCGGCGATTGCCGCTGAGGTCTCGATGACCTTTCGTCGGGCTGCGTTCAGACGCAGGGCAATATAATGAGTGTGTGGTCCCACACCTATCGTTGTCTGAAACATGTCTTGAAGATGCCGCGCGCTTACACCGACGCGCTTTGCGAGCCTGGTGAGAACCAAGGGAGCATCGACAGTCTCCTCCATCAATCGCACCGCCGCCTGAACTCTGGCGTCGCGTCCATGTCTGACGGGAGTGACGGCTGAACCATGCTCGCGGTCTAGGCGGTGACCGTATTCATAGAGAAACAGCCTGGACACTTCGAGCGCCAGCGTATGGCCATGGGCCCTGCGGATCAGTTCCAGCATCAGGTCGAGCGTCGGAACCGGTCCGCCTGTCGTAATGCGCTTGCTGTCGATCACGAAGCGGTCTCGAACAAGCTCGACCTCCGGATAAACCAGCGAAAAGGCCTCCAGATCCTCCCAGTGGATGGTTGCACGCGACCCGTTCAGCAGGCCAGCCTCGGCCAGCACGAAGGTTCCGGTCTCAATACCCGCGATCAGGCTTCGATGTCTCGCTGTGCGAGCAAGCTGCGCCTTCAGGTCGTTCGTGACGCTTTTCTTCCAGTCATAACTCGACAAGACGAACAGCGGGTCCGTTTCCCTTGCCGGTCGAAACGCGCCAGCCACCGCGATCGGTATTCCGCATGTCGTGTCGACCGGCGTTCCATCAGGAGAATGCAGTGTCCAGCGATAGAGGTCGCCCCCGGCAATGCGATTTGCAGCCCGCAACGGTTCGATCACAGACGCCAGAAGTATGAGGTTGGTCTCTGGCAGAAGAAGGATATCGAAGTGCTGACTGGGGGCCTTTTGGCTCATTCACCGTAATCCGTGCTGATTGCCGATAGTGTATGAAATGGCTCCGATAATGCAAAGCATTCCATCCGCCTCTCGGTCGTAATACGCTCAATCAGAAGGAGCATATGATGCCGCTTGAGATGAACCGCGAGGTTTTCATAACCTGCGCCGTGACGGGTGCCGGAGATACGACATCACGATCGTCACACGTGCCCATCACGCCGAAGCAGATCGCCGATTCTGCGATCGACGCGGCGAAGGCGGGAGCCGCCGTGGTTCACTGCCATGTGCGCAACCCGGAAACCGGTGCCGCGGCCCGCAATATCGAACTCTACCGGGAAGTGACCGATCGCATCCGCTCGGCCGATGTCGATGTGGTCCTGAACCTCACCGCCGGCATGGGCGGCGATCTCGTGTTCGGCAATGTCGAAGCGCCGTTCCCGGTCAATCCTGATGGAACCGACATGGCCGGCGCGACCGAGCGTGTGGCGCATGTGGCGGAGTGCCTGCCGGAGATCTGCACGCTCGACTGCGGCACCATGAATTTTTCGCTCGGCGATTACGTCATGACCAACACGCCGTCGATGCTGCGCGAAATGGCACGGCAGATGACGGCGCTCGGTGTGCGTCCCGAGATCGAGGCTTTCGATACCGGCCATCTGTGGTTTGCCAAGCAACTCGTCGAGGAAGGCCTGATCGAGGATCCGGTGCTGATCCAGCTCTGCATGGGAATTCCATGGGGCGCGCCCGACGACCTGAACACGTTCATGGCCATGGTCAACACCGTTCCGAAAACCTGGACGTTCTCGGCCTTCTCGATCGGCCGCAACGCGCTTGCCTATCCGGCGGCAGCGGTGCTGGCCGGCGGCAATGTGCGGGTCGGTCTTGAAGACAATCTCTATGCCGGCAAGGGGCAACTCGCGACCAATGCGCAGCTCGTCGAAAAAGCGGTCGGGGTGATCGAGGGCATGGGCGCAAAGATCATCGGCCCGGCCGAGGTGCGCGAAAAACTCAAGCTGCAGAAAAGGTGACCGGCATGAGCAAGATCAAGAAGGCAGCCTGTATCGGCGGCGGTGTCATCGGTGGCGCCTGGGCCGCGCGTTTCCTGCTTGGCGGCATCGACGTTTCCATCTTCGATCCGCACCCCGATGCCGAGCGCATCGTCACGGAGGTGGTGGCCAATGCGGAGCGCGCCTATGGCATGCTGACCATGGCGCCGCTGCCGCCTCGGGGAAAACTCACGTTCTGCGCGACGCTGGAGGAGGCGGTCGCAGGCGCCGACTGGATCCAGGAAAGCGTCCCGGAACGGCTGGACCTGAAGCGTGGCGTTCTGACGAAAATCGATGCGGCTGCCGATCCGAAGGCGCTGATCGGATCGTCCACTTCAGGGCTGATGCCGACGCAACTGCAGCGCGACATGCGGCATCCCGAGCGTATGTTCGTCGCGCATCCCTACAACCCTGTCTACCTCCTGCCGCTGGCCGAACTGGTCGGCGGCGAACGCACAAGCCCGGAGACCCTGCTTCTCGCCCGCGAGCAGCTGGCGCCGATCGGCATGAAGGGCGTGATCCTCAAGAAGGAGATCGAAGCCTTTGTCGGCGACCGTCTGCTGGAAGCCTTCTGGCGCGAGGCGCTGTGGCTGATCCATGACGATATCTGCGATACCGAGACACTCGACGATGTGATCCGCTATTCCTTCGGCATCCGCTGGGCGCAGATGGGACTGTTCGAAACCTACCGCATTGCGGGTGGCGAAGCGGGCATGCGGCACTTTCTGGCGCAGTTTGGCCCCTGCCTCGCCTGGCCCTGGACCAAGCTGACCGACGTGGTCGATCTCGACGACGCTCTGGTCGACAAGATCGCAGCCCAATCGGATGCCCAGTCCGGCGCCTATGGCATCCGTGATTTGGAGCGGATCCGGGATGAAAACCTCGTCGGAATCATGCAGGCGCTGAAGGCCGGCGACGGCGGCAAGGGCTGGGGCGCGGGCAAAATCCTGTCCGAGTTCGAGACGCATCTTTGGTCCGAAGGTGGCGGAAACGGCAAGGGGACAAGCCTGTCCGTCGACACCTCGGCCCCGCTGCGGCTGGTCGATACCAAGGTCAACGCCGCCTGGGTCGATTACAATGGCCACATGACGGAGCACCGATACCTCCAGGTGTTCGGCGACACGTCCGATGCCCTGCTGCGCCTGATCGGCGTCGACTTCGCGTATGTCGAGGCGGGCCACAGCTATTACACGGTCGAGACGCATATCCGGCATCTGGGCGAGGCCAAGCTCGGCCAGGCGATCTACGCCACACTGCAGATCCTGTCCGTCGACGAAAAGCGCGTCCGATTTTTCTCGACCATTCACGACTCGAAGACTGACGGCATCATCGCGACGGCAGAGCAACTGATGCTGCATGTGGATGCAAGCGCCGGCAAATCCGTTGTCGCTCCTCCGGAAGTGATGGCAAAGCTTGCGCCGATTGCGCAGGCGCATGCCAAGCTAACGTTCCCGGACGGGGCAGGCCGCTCAGTCGGGCAGAAAAATTAGCTCAGCGGAAGCGTTAGGCGGCCGGAACAATAACCGCATCTCCTCTGTTTCTGACAACAAGGAGAGATGCGCCATGACCTACGAGTTAAGGGCCGTCCGAGGCGATCAGATCATTCGGGAAAGTTTCGCAACGGCGCAGGATGCCGTCTCTTCGATCGATGCGTTGCGTGGACAGGGGGTGCGGGTGGAAGTAGCCATCGACAGCACCGCAGTCCAGCCTGATACACTGACGGATTCGGAACGGCTGATCATCCTGAAAGAAGGCCGGAGGTCCGCGGCAAGCGGCAACACGCTGGACACCTGCCCTTACACGGATGATCTTGACCGTCGCGCACTTTGGCTGGAAGGATATCAGGATCCGAGCTGATTGATTTTTCTGCCGGACGATCACACGTATCGCAATAAGGCAAAAATCATGCAGATTCGTCCGTTTAGCGCCGGGGACACCGATGAACTTGCGGGACTGCTCGAGGAAATGCAGGACTATTACGGCGTGTTCTGCCCTCCGCGGGACGCAATCGTCGCGGGGATTCTCAACCGGCCGCTCAATACCGAGATCATCGTCGCCGGAACCAGCCGCGTGATCGGCTTTGCCGCCTTCGCTTCGATCTTTCCCGGTCCCGGCCTGGTGCCGGGCCTGTTCCTCAAAGAGCTTTTCGTGTCAGCTTCCGAGCGGGGCCAAGAGGTTGGTATCAAACTGATGCAGCGGCTTGCAGCGATTGCCGTCGAACGGAAGTTTGGCCGCGTCGATTGGACGGCGGCGCGCACGAACCAGCGGCTTTTGAAGTTCTACGACGACCTCGGCGGCGAGCGGAAGGAAACCCACATCTTCTACCGTCTCGAGGGTGCGAAACTGAACGCGCTGGCTGAACGGAGCTAGCTTAGAAAGCGCCGTCCTATCCAGGAAGCACGGACAGCCAGCACCCTCGCTATGACATTCCTGCCACAGTTTGACCCCGCTTTCCCGTTCCGGGCAACTCTTGCTTTGAGCAAAAGAGTTCAGCCGTTGACTTGCAAAAGCCCTCCCGATAATTCCTGATCAAAATAATCATGATTTCTTTTCCGCTTGGTCTGCAGCGGCGGGGCGTCGTGGCAGGAATTTTAGTACGAGGGGAATTTCGCGTGGCGTTTCGGTCAAGACCTTTTCAAGTCAATGGTTTTTCACGGATTTCGATGGGGCGCCGGGTAAGCGCCCAACGGATAGCGCTTCTTTCCAGTGTGGCAATCCTGCTGCCGCTGCAGGCTCTTGCACAGACAGCTGATGCCACCGGCACAACGCTCGCGCCGATTGTGCTCGAAAGCGGTGGCAGTGGAGTGGGTCCCGATGCGACGATCGTTGCCAAGGCTTCCCGTTCCAGCAGCAAGACCGATACCCCTCTGCTCGACGCGCCCGCTTCGGTTTCCGTCGTGACGGAAGAAGAACTGGAAAAGCGCGGCGTCACGACGCTCGACGAGGCTCTGGCCTACACGCCGGGTGTTTCGACCGACATCTACGGCTCCGACAATCGCTACGATCACTATCTGATCCGCGGGTTCTACTCGACCGGCAACGCCACCTATCGCGACGGTCTGCCGATGTATACGGGTGGCGATTTTACGACCAACCGTATCGAACCCTACGCGATGCAGCGCATCGAAGTGCTGAAGGGTTCCAACTCGTCTCTGTTCGGACTGTCGGGACCGGGTGGTATCGTCAATGCGGTGACCAAGCTTCCGCAGGACGAGAAATTCGGCGAAGTCTACACGACACTCGGCGACGGTCATGTCGAGACTGGAACCGATTTCGGCAGCCCGCTGGATGCAGACGGTATCTGGAGCTATCGTTTGACCGGCAAGTGGCAGAATGCCGACGCAGGGATCGACGAGACCGAGGACGATCGCATCTACGTCGCGCCGGCGCTGACCTGGTCTCCGACCGCGGATACGTCCTTCACGCTTCTGATGGACTACAACAAGCGTGACGGCAGCACGTCTCACGGCATTCCGCTCGGCTCCGGCATCGATTCCGAGACCTATCTCGGCGAGCAAGATTTCGACAACATGGACGTAATCGAGAAGAATATCGGTTACCAGTTCCGCCACGATTTCGGCAATGGTCTCGAGTTCCGCCAGAACGCCAGGTACACCAAACTCGATGTCACCTACGAGAGTGTCTACAATTCGGCTGATCCAGCCACGAGCCGGAACGCTCTTGCAGTCTACGGCGAATCCACGCGTTTCCACATCGACAACCAGCTGCAATACGAGGCGAGCTTTGGTGCCTTCGACAGCCGGACGCTGTTCGGCTTCGACTACGGTCGCGACAGCAACGAGGAAATGCGGTTTGACGGTACTGCACTCGGCGTCGGCGATATCCGCAATCCGGTATACTGCGGTCGAAGCTGCGTGTCATTCGGTGCCGGCGTTGCGTCCGAGTCCGATCTCACGACCAAGGGTCTCTATATTCAGGAAGAGCTGACCTACGACGATCGTCTGATCTTTACCGTCGGCGGTAGGTATGACCATGCCGAAACTGAAAGTACCTCCTACGGCACCGACTACGACGCGGTCGACGAGAATTTCTCCAAGCGAGCCGGTGTGACCTACAAGGCCACGAGCGAAGTCTCTGTCTACGCCAACTACTCGGAATCCTTCCTTCCGGTTGCGGCCAATCGCAGCTACTTCATCGGCACCCCTAAACCGCAGGAAGGCAGGCAGTACGAAATTGGCATCAAGTATGAGCCGACCGGCATCGATGCGCTCTTCACGGCGGCACTGTTCGACCTGACGCAGACCAATGTTGCACAATGGGCACCGGACTATTCGGCACAGTACCAGGTCGGAAAGATCAACGTTCGCGGTCTCGAACTGGAAGCCAAGGTCGCGCTGTCCAATCGGATCAACTTTACCGCCGGATATTCCTACCTGGATGCAGAGATCGAGGAGGATGTCGACCCCACTCTCGTCGGCAACCGGCCGTATCTGGTTCCCAAGCACATGGCGTCGGCATGGTTCGACTACACGCTTCCCGGCAACGGCGCGCGCGGCGATCTGACGCTCGGCGTTGGCGGACGCCTGGTCGGCAGTTCCTATGCCGATAACGCCAACACGGATCCCGTTCCGTCGAGGGTCCTGTTCGACGCAGCCGTGAAATATCAGATCCGCGACAACGTCGCTCTCTCGGCGAACGTCACGAACCTGCTCGATAAGGAATATATCAGCCAGATCGACGGCTTCAGCAACACCGCCTATTACGGCGATCGCCGTACGGTTCTCGCAACGCTGAAATACACTTGGTAACCGGGCTTCGCCTCAATGGGGCACTCGAACTGTGAAACCTGATTATACCAAGACATGACTGTGGAAAGGACCGTTTACAGATGCCTATCTGCCAGACAGCGATCGGCTTCGGTATCGTTGCACCCACCAGACGACAGGTTCTGACGGCTATCGCGTCGGGGTTTGCCGCTGCGGCGACCGGAGGCCTTCCTGGTGTCGCGGTGGCGGAAGACGAACTTCGCTTTGTCCATGCCTTCGGTGAAACGGTACTGCCGCAGCCGGCCAGGCGTGTGGTCTCGCTCGGGTATTCCACCCATGATCCTCTCCTGGCGCTGGGTGTCGTCCCTGTCGCCACGCGCCAGTGGTTCGGAGGCTATCCCTACAACGTCTGGCCTTGGGCCCAGGCGCTGATGGGAGATGCCCAGCCGCAGGTCATCTCGGGTGAAGTGTCAATGGAGATCGTCGCTTCGCTCCAACCGGACCTGATTATCGGCATCGGATCAGGTATCTCGCAGGCCGAATACGATATCCTATCCCAGATTGCGCCTGTCCTGATGCAGGAAAAGGGCGATCTCGCCTATGGCACCACCTGGGACGCCCAGACCCGCGTCATCGGTCGCGCGGTCGGCAACACTGGCAAGGCTGAGGAACTCATCGAAGGCGTCAAGTCGAGGTTTGCGGACATCAGGACACGGCATCCGCAATGGGCGGAACAGACCGCTGTCTGCGCCTACAATTTCGGCGGAGAAACCGGTGCCTTCATCGGCACCGATACCCGCGCGACGTTCCTGAAGGAATTGGGTTTCAGGCCGCCGCCAGCACTCGCCAACCTCGAAACAAACGAGGGTTTTTACGCCCGGCTTTCCCCGGAGGATCTTTCCAGTCTCGACGCGGACCTGCTGATCTGGGTCTCCACGTCCGATGCCGTGCCGGACATCGTCTCAATGCCGATGCGCAAGACGCTGAAGGCTCATGTCGAGGGTCGTGAGGTTCTGGCCGGAGCGCTTCTGGCCGGAGCGTTGACCTTCGGCAGCGTTCTTTCCCTGCCGTTCGCGCTCGAGCGGCTCGAAGCGGAGATCGGGTTGGCTCTGGACGGGAAAGTCGAGACACAGGTTCCGTCAAGCGTTGCCGCCGGGCTTGCCCCGTGAAATCAGCCGCCGTCCTTGGCCTGATTTTCCTCTTCGCCGTGGTGCTGACACTTGGCGTCGGGGTGCGCGATGTCACGCCTATCGATGTGTTCCAGGCAATCTTTGCATATGATGAGAGCAATCCGGTCCATATCGTCATCGGTTCCGTCCGAATGCCGCGCCTTGTCGCGGCGCTGATCGCCGGTGCGGGCCTCGGTATCGCCGGCACGATCATGCAGGCGCTCACTCGTAATCCGCTGGCGGATCCCGGCATCATGGGCGTCAACTCCGGTGCCGCCTTCGCAGTGGTGATTGCGGCTTTGCTGACAGGGCGGTCCGATAGTGGCTTGATGTCTGCCATGGCCTTTCCGGGCGCAGCACTCGCCGCCGCCGCCGTGTTCATGCTGGGCGGCGGACTACGCGGCGATGCAGGCCCCGTCCGGCTGGCGCTCGCGGGCACAGCGCTCAATGCGATGCTTCTGTCTCTGGTCTCGGCCATCGTCCTTGCCCGCAACGAGACGCTCGAAATTCTCCGTTTCTGGATCACAGGATCGCTGGCACAGGCTGGCGCGCGTCCGCTCGCCGGCATGGGGAGCGCCGCTGCCATCGGTATCGGGGTGGCTCTCCTGATTGCGCCGCGCATCGAGGCACTTTCACTCGGGTCTTCGCTTGCCCGCGGGCTGGGCACGAAACCGGCGCGCGTGCAGGCCGGAGCTCTCGTGGCGATTACGCTGACGACGGGTGCTGCGGTCGCGGTCGCGGGCCCCATCGCTTTCATCGGCCTTCTGGTCCCGCCACTCGCACGGCGCGTCGCCGGACACACCCTGCGGTTCGAGCTGATGGCGGCCGCTGTCATCGGCGCGTCGATCCTGCTCTATGCGGATACGCTCGGGCGTATCCTTCTCGCGCCATCGGAAATTCGCGTCGGCATCATGACGGCGCTGATCGGGGCTCCGGCTTTCGTCATCATCGCACGGCGGCTTCGTCCCGGAGCGACATCGTGAAGGCGCGCGGCAATGGTCGGGCGAGGGGTGGCGGCAGGGCTGGCGTCGTCCTGCTGGTTGGCCTGCTGCTTTCCTCCATTCTCGCATCGCTGATGCTCGGCCAGATCTTTTTGACACCGCAGGATCTGTGGACCGGTCTATGGACGGGGACCGGGCCAGGAGCGCTGACGCTGCGTGTCCTGCGAGGCCCGGGAATTGCGACGGCAGTCGGTGTCGGGGCAGTTCTTGGTGCGTCCGGCACGATCTTCCAGATCCTGCTGCGCAATCCGCTGGCGGCGCCGGATGTGATGGGTTTCATGCAAGGCGCTGGCCTTGCGGTGATCTGCGGCGTCGCCTTCGGCCTTTCCCTGCCGCTGCCATTTCTGGCCGCCGCCGGCGGATTGATTGCGGCTGTCATTGTTGCGGGACTTTCTTACCGGCGGCACGGTACGCAGGCGGCGCTGACACTTATTCTCGTCGGCCTCGGGATGGGTTTTTTCTGTTCTGCTGCAAGCAGCTTCCTGATGACCCGCCTGCCGCTCCAGGAGGCTGCGGATGCGCAGCGCTGGCTTGCAGGCTCTCTGGCCGCCCGCAACTGGGGACATGCGCTTCAGGTTTCCGCCACCGGCGGCGTTCTGTTTGCTTTGCTGGCCTTTCAGGTGCGCTCGCTCGGCCTGCTCGAACTGGGCGATGAGCTTGCAACGGGTCTCGGCGCGCGTGTGCGCCGGTCGAAATATCTGCTGATCACCACGGGTGTGCTGCTGGCCGGCGCCGGTGTCGCCGTGGCGGGGCCGGTGCCGTTCGTGGCGCTGATGGCCGGGCCGCTCGGCTCGCGGATGACTAAGGCCAGCAGGCCGGGATCGCGGCTTGCAGCAGCCGCCGTCACAGGTGCCACAATTACTGTACTCGCGGATCTCGTCGCGCGCTCGCTTGTGCCGGGTCTGCAGCTACCGGTCGGCGTGATGACAGGGATCCTGGGAGCGCCCTATCTACTGTGGCTGCTCTCGCGTGAAATGGAGACTGGAGACCTGTGACAGGCAAGGCGCTGAAAACCGAACTCCTGACCCTTGGCTATCGCGACCGGATCGTGATCCAGGATCTGTCGCTCACACTGCCGGACGGCAAGATCACGACCATTCTCGGGCCGAACGGATGCGGAAAATCGACGCTTCTGAAAGCGTTGGCACGGCTTATCCCGCCGCTGCACGGCACTGTGACGCTGGGCGGGGATGATATTGCGAAGATCGACACGAGAGCTCTCGCACGAAGGCTCGCCATCCTGCCGCAGGCATCCAAGGCCCCGGAAGGCATCAGTGTGTCTGATCTGGTGCGGCGAGGCCGCACACCCTGGCGCGGACTGCTCGCGCCCTGGAGCGAGACCGATGCGATCGCCTGCGAACGGGCGTTGTCACAGGTCGGCCTTGCCGATCTCGCCGACAGGCCGCTCGACGAACTGTCCGGCGGCCAGAGGCAGCGGGCCTGGATCGCGCTCGTGCTCGCACAGGATACGCCCTACCTTTTGCTCGATGAGCCGACGACATGGCTTGACCTCAGCCACCAGATGGACGTGCTTTCCGTGCTGCGCGAGCGCAATCGCAACCACGGAACGACGGTTGTGGCCGTACTGCACGATCTCAATCTAGCCGTCCGGTTTTCCGATCATCTCGTGTTGCTCGGCAGTAACGGACTGGTGGATGTGGGAAGCCCCGAGCAGGTCATGACGGAAGCCAATCTCGACGCGGCTTTCGGTTTGAAATCAATGATCATTGCCGATCCGGTGACGGGAAAACCGATGGTCGTCCCGCGGTGAACTGGTCGATGCCGGCGGCATGCCGACAAGCCTCGCGCCAGAAACGTGATATATATTCACATCACGGGGAAGATCTCATTCATAAAAACTAACAGTGATTGTTTTCGCTTAAGAATTTGGACTGTTTATTGCCGCGAAGCAAATCCATGCCGGATTCACGAATCTATACTGTTGCGCTAGATTCTGCTCAGCAAATGATTCGCCGTCACGATGCATTTATCTAGTGAGGCCACATTGGACGCAGTAAGCCACAGGTTTGAAGACCAGAGTTCATCAGTCGAATACTGGGCCATGAACAGGGCCCATCAGATTGTCGTCCACCACGGTATGAGCCTGATCGAAGCCGCGCAGTGCCTTGACCGCAAGCGAACCAGCGCAAGCACCTACGCGCTCAGAAAAGCGATCATGGATTGCCTTGTCGAAGCGCTCACACAAGGCGCCCAGCAGGAGGTGACGCCTGCAGAATGAGTCTCATCACTGAGAGTTGAAGTCGAGTTCGCGCAACTGCATCGAAGCTTTTCAATCCTGTGTTACTGTTTTCACCAGTACAAACGCAGTGATTGGAGTGCAGATGCTTGCAACACTCGCGATGCTGATCAGCCTGTCTTCGGCTGCAATGCCCGTCGTACAATCGCCTGCCACTGCGGGCGGTCCGTCCGGCGAGGTCGATGTCGAACTCGTCCTCGCCGTCGATACCTCCCGTTCCATGGATTTCGAAGAGGTCGCCATCCAGCGCGAAGGCTATATCGAAGCTCTCCAGCACAGGGAATTTCTCGATGCGGTCAGGTCAGGCATGACCGGCCGCATTGCGATCAGCTATTTCGAATGGGCTGGCGGGGTCGTGCCGGGGTCGGTCATCGACTGGCACGTGATCGAAAATGCGCAGGATGCGCTCGTCTTTACGCAAAAACTGGCAGCGCGTCCGATCGAGACACAGAGGCGGACGTCGATTTCCGCGGCGATCACGCAAGGGGCGACGATGATCGTCTCCAACCCGCTGAGGGGCATGCGGCAGGTCATCGATATCTCGGGCGATGGGCCCAACAATTCCGGCAACCCGGTTGAGCCTGCAAGGAACAAGGCGGTCGAGGCCGGAATCGTCATCAACGGTCTAGCTCTGATGCTGCGACCGTCAGGTGCACCGGGCGGCCTGGACAAGTATTACGCGGATTGCGTGACGGGTGGTCCGGGCTCCTTCGTTCTCCCGGTTCACCGCATCGAGGATTTCGCAGTCGCGGTGCGCCGCAAGCTGGTGATGGAGGTGAGCGGCATCACGCCTCCGGAGAAAGTCATGAAGATTGCGTCCGGGCCGAAAAGCGATTGCATGATGGGCGAGAAACAGTGGCAGGACATTTTCGACCGTTAGACCGGGACTCAAGACGGGGCAGTAAGCATCAAAGCCGCGCGGACCAGCTTTTGACGTGGGCCGCAACCGTCTTCAGGTGATCGTCGGCGGAATAGCCTGAAACGGTTTTTCGCGGCTTCAGATCGTGATCGCCATCGGGAAGCCACAGGAGTTCGATCGCGTCCGAAAGATCGTAGCCTTTGACCTCCTCTTCGCTGCCGAGCGTGTCGCGGGTTCCCTGGCAGATCAGCGTCGGCGTCTTAAGGTCGCTCAGGTGCGCGGTGCGGAGCTTATCCGGCTTGGCCGGCGGGTGGAACGGATAACCCAGGCAGAGGAGCCCGGCGATCCTGCCATCGGCAAACTCCTGGTCGGCAATCATGCTGGCGACGCGTCCGCCCATGGATTTTCCGCCTATAACCAGCTTCGATTTCCCATCGAGATCGCCGATGGCCTCGCGGTATTCGTCCTGCAATCGTTCGGCTTTCGGTGGCGGCCTTTTGCTGCCGCTTTCACGCCGCGCCGCCATGTATGCGAACTCGAACCGCGCCACGCGAAACCCTTCGGCAGCGAGAGCCTCAGTGACGGCTGTCATAGCGCCTGAATCCATCAGGGCGCCTGCGCCATGCGCAAGAAGGATGGTCACCGGCGCGTCTTGTCGTCCATCGATCAGAAATTGTGTCGCCATCGTCAAGAAGCCCTTCCGCAAACTGAGGATAAGTCCCTTTATCGGCAGAGGGATAGCTAGCCAATTGGGGCCATGTTCCTATCTATGCCATTCAGGCGTGTAAGCGAAAGCGACCGGTTTGGGCGGAACTGCCAGTATCGAAAACAGCAAGACGCAAGCCGATGGCGAATTGCGGCGCTTTCTCGTGGGCCTTGGCCGGGGTGCCGCGGGCGCGATGCTGTTCGGCATTCCCATGCTGATGACGATGGAGCTGTGGGAACTGGGTTTCTATATCGAGCAATCCCGGCTCCTGATCCTGCTCGTCTTCAACATCCCGCTCCTGATCGTGCTTGCGCATCTCATCGGGTTTGAGCGGACCTCTACCTTCTGGCAGGCCGTGCGCGACGCGTTGACGGCCTTCGCGCTCGGGATCGTCATAAGTGGTGCGGCACTTGTGATGCTCGGCGTGCTGAAGGCCGATATGCCCATGGCAACCATCATCGGCAAGATCGCCATCCAGGCGGTGCCGGCAAGCATCGGCGCCATGCTCGGGCGCTCCCAGCTGGGTGGAGAGGATAACGCTGACGACGAGGACGACGAGACGTCCCAGTCATCAGATGCCGTTCCCGACAGTCTTTCGACGAACTACGTGCGCGAGCTGTTTCTGATGGCGATCGGTGCGCTGTTTCTCAACCTCAATGTCGCGCCGACGGAAGAAGTCGTCCTGATTTCCTACAAGATGATGAACTGGCACGGGGTGGTAACGATCCTGGTGTCGATCGCCATCATGCACTGTTTCGTCTACGCGGTGTCTTTTCGCGGCGGGCACAGAATGCCGGAAGACAGCTCACGCTGGCCTATCTTCTTCCGCTACACGCTTCCCGGTTATATGGTCGCGATGCTGGTCAGCCTCTATGTGCTGTGGATCTTCGGCCGGCTGGACGGCATGGCAGCAACGCCGGTGCTGATCTCGGTCATCGTCCTCTCATTCCCGGGGGCGATCGGCGCTGCCGCGGCCCGACTGATCCTTTAGCGAGGCCCTGATGAAAGACACGAGCGATATCGGCAAGGTCACCGAAAAGGGTGAGGCACACTGGATCGAATGGGTCACTGCGATCGTTTCGACGCTGATTGTTGCGGGCGTCCTAGGCTGGGTTGGCTGGCGCGCCGTAAGTGAGGAGAAAGTCCCGCCCGCGTTCCGTATCGAGATCACCGAGCGCATGCCCGTCGAGGGCGGCTACCGCATCCGGTTCGATGTTTCCAACAGCGCTAACCGAACGGCGGCAGCGGTCGTCGTGCGCGGCGAGGTCATGGATGGTGATGCGGCCGTCGAACAGGCGGATGTCACCTTCGATTACGTTCCCGCGCAATCGAAAGCCTCGGGAGCCATCCTTTTCGCCCGTGAGCCGCGTCAGGATCAGATCCGGTTGCGGACGATCAGCTTCACCGATCCCTGAACGGACGCCGCCAGCCGATCATGGCTTTTCGACGGGCGCCGCCAATGCAATCCACTCACGTTCTGGAATCCGGCGTGACATTTCGTGTAGCGATGACGGGATCGATTCGGAGTCATGTGCGTTTATGTTCGCTGCCTGCGACCGACCAAGAGGTGAGGTCGCGGTAAAAGAAGAATTAAATGGAGTACAGGGATGAATAAGACTTTCGCCGCGGCTGTTGCCGCCCTGCCGATCGTTCTCACCGCAACGACCGCCTTTTCTGCTGACGTGATTTCGCGCAGGGATGCACCATACCAGGAAGCTGACCAGCGCGGCGGCGTCCGTATCGGCTATCTCGATTGCCAGGTCGGCGGTGGCGTCGGTTACGTCATCGGTTCCGCCAAGGAAGCCGAATGCACCTTCTCGTCCACGATGGGCAGCGAGCCGATCGATCAGTACACCGGCGTCATTCGCAAGATGGGTGTCGATCTCGGCTTCACCACGCGCAGCCGCTTGATCTGGGCAGTCTTCGCACCGACCGCTGGCTATCACCACGGTTCGCTCGGCGGCCTCTACCAGGGCGCAACGGCTGAAGCGACTGTCGGTGCCGGCATCGGCGCCAACATTCTCGTCGGCGGCACATCCGGTTCGATCCATCTCCAGACCGTCAGCATCACCGGTCAGCTCGGCCTGAACGTTGCTGCGACAGGTACTTCGGTTACGCTGACCCCAGCCAACTGATCTATCGGCCAGACGTCAAGTCATTTGGAAGGCCGCCGGGTAACTCCGGCGGCCTTTCCATGTCTGGTAGCAACCTCTTGAACCGGTCCGCGCAAAATCATATTTTGACCCTGTCGCTTGGAAACAGCGTGCAGTTTGCGATCAATCAATTCGGCTAGGCGGCCGCGCCCCTACCGCGACAAGATAAGGATCGGCATCATGGATATAGAGAAAATCTTGGCGTCCGTCGTCGCGGTACGCGCCTCCATTCCCGATAACGCGTTCACGGCCGATGCTCTCGGCGTCCGGCGCGAAGGCAGCGGTGTGGTCATCCGGGAAAACGGTCTTATCCTGACGATCGGCTATCTGATTACCGAGGCCGATGACGTGTGGATCACGAGCCGTGATGGCCGCAAGGTCCCGGGCCATGCACTCGCCTACGATCAGGAAAGCGGCTTCGGTCTCGTGCAGGCCTTGGCGCCCTTGGAACTGCCTGCGCTCGAGATCGGGGATTCCGACAATGCTGCTGTCGGAGATCCGATCGTTTTTGCGGACGGGGAGGGCCAGTATGTGCGCGGCAATATCGTCGCCAAGCAGGAGTTCGCAGGATACTGGGAGTACCTGCTCGACGAGGCGATCTTTATCACGCCGGCGCATCCCTCCTGGGGAGGCGCCGCGATGGTCGATGCCGAAGGTCGGTTGATCGGCGTCGGCTCGCTACGGCTGCAGATGAGCAAGGGCGGAGAGATCGCCGATATCAATATGGTGGTCCCGATCAACCTACTGGCTCCAATCTTGGATGACCTGCTCAACAGCGGCGAATTCAAGCGCCAGCCGCGCCCTTGGCTCGGCGCGTTCTCGGCAGAAACGAATGGCGACGTCGTTGTCATGAGCGTCACCGAAAATGGCCCGGCCGCAAAGGCAGGGCTCAAGCGTGGCGACGTCATCTCGGAAATCCGCGACGGCGAGGTCGACGGGTTGGCTGACTTCTACCGCAAGGTTTGGGAAAGCGGTCCGCCCGGTGCGGAAATTCCCATGCGTGTTCTCCGTGACGGCCGTGAAGCCTGGCTTCGCGTGAAATCGGCGGACCGCAACGACTTCCTTCTGAAACCGCAACTGCAGTGAACGACAGCCGGATTACCGGATCAGGATCGCCCTGAAATCGTTGACATTCGTGCCCGTCGGGCCGGTGACGAACAGGTCACCGGTCGCTTCGAAGCCGGTATAGCTGTCGTTGCGTGACAGAAGCGCGCGTCCATCCTGTCCGGCCGCGATCAGTCGCCTTGTCGTGCTGCCGTCGCAAAAGGCGCCGGCGTTGTTTTCGGAGCCGTCGATCCCATCCGTATCGGCTGCGAGCGCAGTGATCTCGAGGCCGTCGATCGCGAGCGCAAGGGCCAGTGCGAATTCGCCGTTGCGTCCGCCACGTCCGCCGTCGGAGCGCAGCGTCACAGTCGTCTCGCCACCTGAGAGAAGCACGGCAGGCTTGGCGAACGGCCGGTCGTGCTTTGCAATTTCCCGCGCAATCGCTGCATGAACGAGCGCCACATCGCGCGCTTCACCTTCGATGGAATCCGACAGGATATGCGGCGTCAGGCCGTGTGCCAGCGCTATCTCGGCGGCGGCCTGCAGCGAAACGCCGGCCGAGGCGATGACGTGATGCTCGTTCCGGGCGAAAACCGGGTCTGAAGGATCCGGAGCATCGGCCGCGGGCGACGTCAGATGCGCCATCATGGCCCGCGTGAGATTGAGTCCGTAGTTTTCGACGATGGCCAAGGCATCGTGCCGCGTGCTTTCATCGGGGATTGTCGGGCCGGACGCGACAAAGGCCGGATTGTCGCCGGGGATGTCGGAGACGATCAGGCTGACGACCCTGGCCTGGGTTGCTGCCGCAAGACGGCCACCCTTGATCGTCGACAGATGCTTGCGGACAACGTTCATCGCTGAAATCGGCGCGCCCGATGCCAGCAGGGTCTCGTTGAGCGCGATCTCGTCATCGAGCGTCAGTCCCTCCGGTGGCGCCGGCAGAAGGGCAGACCCGCCGCCGCAGACCAGTGCAATCAACAGATCCCGTTCCGTCAGATTAGAGACCGTTTCCATGATCTTCACCGCAGCGGCGAGACCGGCCGCATCGGGCACAGGGTGAGACGCCTCCAGAACCTCGATCAACCGTGTTTCGCACCCGTAGCCGTAACGGGTGACGACGACGCCTGAGAGCTCGCCGAGCCATATCGTTTCCAGCGCTGCTGCCATCTGGGCTGCACCCTTGCCGGCGCCAACGACGACGGTACGGCCGTTCTGTGGCGGCTCAGGCAGGTGCCGGCTGATGCCGGTTAGAGGATCGGCTGCCTTTACCGCTGCGCGGAACATCGCCTCCAACAATTCCCGATCCTGCATTCCACGCTCCCTCATGCCTTTATTCGTCCGTTCGATCACGGTGATCTGCGGTCGTCAATCGCGTTTGCCCGCCGCCCCTGCAATGTCGCGCGCCGCCTGGCGGATCGTCTGCATCAGAATATCGAGCGGCGCAGGGACGCCGGCCTCGGCCTTGAGGGTCAGCCCCACCGGACCCTTCGTCTCCGCCGTGTCGATGGGCAGCGTTGCCAGCAGGCCGTGGGCGATATCGGCCGCGACAACGCCGTGGGAGATGATCCAGATAGCGTCGCTGGTCTGGACGAAGGCGCGACCGAACGTATCGGAAACCGTCTCGATCTGGACCGGGAGATCGGTAATGCCGTGGGTGATCAGAAACTGCTCGACGACGGGCCGAATGATCGATCCGCGCGTCGGCATCAGGATCGGGAAATGACCGAGCGTCTCAAAGAGCGACTGTTTCGCCTCGAACAGTCGATGCCCGGTGCGGACCGCAAACACGACCTGTTCCGAATAGAGATGCTCGAAGCTCAGCCCCGCCATTTTCTCGGGCGCCGCAAGCCGTCCCACCACCAGATCGAGATCGCCGAGGCGTAGCTGTTCCATCAGGACGGCATTCTCGCCCGTCACGATCTTGACCTGGCCGCCTGCATTCTCGGCAAGGAAAAGCGTCATTGCCAGCGGCATGATGTTGCTGGCGACCGTCGGGAGCGCGCCGATCCGCAGCGGCATTGTGTCACCAAAGCGGGTGGTGGAGACGGCATCCATGCCCCTCTTCAAGGAGGCGAGCGTGGTTCCGGCGTGGCGCAGAAACACTTCCCCTGATCGCGTCAAGCGCAGACCGCGGCCTTCGCGCTCGAACACCGTCACGCCAAGCGCCTCCTCCATCTCGCGAATGGTCTTCGTCACCGCCGGCTGGCTGACATTCAGCACCTTGGAGGCCTGCACGACACTCTTCTGCCGGGCGACCTCGACAAAGGTCTGCAGGTGGCGGAACTTGATCTTGAGATTGTCCAAATTCATAACCCATGGGTTAAGCAATCGGCAGAAATTATCATTTTACTTAACCGCATGCCAGTGCGAACACTATGCCCGGGAGGATTTGGTTCATGCAGTTTGTCGATCTTGGCGGCGTCACAGTTCACTATGACATCGACTGGGCGGGAGATGGCCGGCCGGTCGTGGTGCTCGTCAACTCGCTCGGCACGGATAGCCGCATCTGGCATCACGTCATCCCTAAGCTGGCGGGTGACTATACGGTTCTCACCTATGACAAGCGTGGTCACGGATTGTCGGATCTCGGAAATCCCCCTTATTCCATAGAGGATCTCTCCGGCGAACTTGCAGCCCTGCTCGATCATCTCGGCCTGTCCGATGTCATCGTCTGCGGCCTTTCCGTGGGTGGATTGATTGCCCAGAGCCTCTACGTGTCGCGGCCGGATCTCGTTCGCGCGCTGATCCTTTCCAACACGGCGCACAAGATCGGGACACCGCAGATGTGGGCTGACCGTATCGGCGCCGTCGAGCAAAACGGGATCGGCAGCATTCTCGAACCTGTCATGCAGCGATGGTTCACCGCAGCATTCCGCGAGCCCGGAAATGCCGCCTACAAGGCCTATTGCAACATGCTGGTGCGCCAACCCGCCCTCGGCTACAGCGGCACATGTGCTGCGATCAGCAAGGCGGATTACACGGAGCAGGCAGCCCGGATCGCGGTGCCGACGCTTTGCATCGCAGGCGATCAAGATGGATCGACCCCGCCCGAACTGGTGCGGTCGCTTGCGGATCTCATTCCCGGTGCACGCTATGAAGTCATCGAAGGCACGGCGCATATACCCTGCATCGAAGCGCCTGGCGCCTACGCGGCATTGGTCCGCGGCTTTCTCGAAGAACTGGAGTCCTGAACGACATGGCAGAAGCTTCCATCCCGTCGGAACGCTACAAGCAGGGACTGGCGACGCGCCGCTCGGTTCTCGGCGAGGCGCATGTGGACCGTGCTCTTGCCAACGAGACGCCGTTCGACCAGCCGTTCCAGCAGTTGATCACCGAAGGCGCCTGGGGCTCGGTCTGGTCGCGGGACCAATGGTCGAAGCGGGAACGGTCGATGGTGACGATCGCGCTTCTGGCCGCACTCGGCCATGATGAAGAGTTGGCGATGCATATCCGCGCCACGGCCAATACGGGAGCGACGCGCGACGATATCTGCGAGGCGCTGATGCATGTGGCGATCTACGCCGGCGTGCCCGCCGCCAACCACGCTTTCAAGATCGCCAAGGCCACCTATGCCGAAATCGATGCGGCTAAGCCTGCTGCGGAGGAGCAGAAATGAGCAACGCACCACCAGAAACGACACCCTTCTTTGCCCGAGACCGGGAGAGGCACCCTCCGGCATACACGCCCGGCTACAAGACCTCGGTCTTGCGCTCGCCGCAGCGGGCGCTGATCTCGCTCGAAGGCACGCGCAGCGAAATCACCGGGCCGGTGTTCGGTCACAACATTCTCGGCGAATTCGATAACGACCTGATCGTCAACTACGCCAAGCCCGGTGAATCCGCGATCGGCGAGCGCATCATGGTCTATGGCCGTGTGCTCGATGAACGGGGCAGGGGCGTTGCGGGGGCTCTTGTCGAATTCTGGCAGGCCAATGCCGGCGGACGCTATCGCCACAAGAAGGAAAGCTATCTTGCACCGCTCGATCCCAATTTCGGCGGTTTCGGCCGGGCGATCGCGGATGCAGAGGGCTATTACTGTTTCCGGACGATAAA
Organism: Neorhizobium sp. IRS_2294; assembly: GCF_050500145.1. NCBI lineage: Bacteria > Pseudomonadati > Pseudomonadota > Alphaproteobacteria > Hyphomicrobiales > Rhizobiaceae > Neorhizobium > Neorhizobium sp. IRS_2294. The sequence continues at coordinate 870,539 of NZ_CP191440.1, read as the reverse complement.
GCCCGGTCCCTATCCCTGGCCGAACGGCGTCAACGACTGGCGTCCGGCGCATATCCATTTCTCGGTATTCGGGCACGGTTTTGCCCAGCGCCTGATCACCCAGATGTATTTCGAGGGCGATCCGATGATCTGGCTCTGCCCGATCGTCAAGACGATCCCGGACCGGCACGCGATCGAAAGCCTGATCGCACCGCTCGACATGAATGCCTCGATCCCGCACGATCTGCGGGCCTACAAGTTTGATATCATCCTGCGCGGGCGCCGCTCGACCCTTTTCGAAAATCGTCTGGAAGGCAATTGATCATGGCGCAGCCGCTGAACTACCTCAAGGAAACGCCATCACAGACCGCCGGGCCTTACGTGCATATCGGTTGCACGCCGAATTTCGCAGGCCTTGAAGGCATCTACGACCAAGATCTTGGGTCCGGGCCGATGGCCAGCGACAAGACCAAGGGCGAACGGATCACCATCAGGGGTTTTGTCTATGACGGTGCCGGCGCACCGCTGAAGGATGCGCTGATCGAGATCTGGCAGGCCGACGCGGACGGGATCTACAACAGCCCGTCGGAAACGCGCGGTGCAGCCGATCCCAATTTCCCGGGGTGGGGCCGTTGTCCCGGCGATATGGCAACCGGCGAGTTCGCGTTCGAAACGATCAAGCCCGGGCGGGTGCCGTTCCGGGACGGCCGGCTGATGGCGCCTCATGTCACGTTCTGGATCGTGGCGCGTGGCATCAATCTTGGCCTGCAGACGCGGATGTATTTCTCCGACGAGGAAACCGCCAATACGGAGGATCCGGTCCTTGCCCGCATCGAGCATCGCGTGCGGGTGCCGACCCTGATCGGGCAGCGGGACGGTGATACGGTTCGCTTCGACATCCATCTCCAGGGTGACAAGGAAACGATATTCTTCGATATCTGACGGCTACTTTCGAGAAAGACCAGCAAGGTGACAATTCTGGCATGACCGTTTCCGCATTCGAACATCCCTTCCTGTCCGGTCTGCTCGGCGATGAGGAGGTCTCAAGGCTTCTGTCTCCAGAGGCCGAGATCACGGCGATGCTGGCGTTCGAAGCGGCTCTCGCCACCGCGCAGGCAAAAAGCGGTCTGATACCGGATGCATCCGCGAAGGCGATCGCTGCGGCATGCGCGTCGTTTTCGCCCGATATGGCCAAGTTGAAGCAGGCGACAGGCCGCGACGGTGTCGTCGTGCCGGAGTTGGTCCGACAGCTGCGCAGCGCGATCGGTGGGGAGGCGGCCCCGCATGTTCATTTCGGCGCGACAAGCCAGGACGTGATCGACACCGCCCTGATGCTGCGCCTGAAATCGGTCGCCACCCTTCTGTCGGGGCGACTGCAGGATTTGGCCGAGCGGTTCGGTGAAGTTGACCGGGCGCACGGTTCCCGCGCGATGATGGGGCATACGCGCATGCAGGCGGCTTTGCCGATCAAGGTATCGGACCGCGTGGATGCCTGGCGCCATCCGCTTATCCGCCAGAAACATCTACTTGCCGCCTTTGCCGAGGATGGCTTTGCGCTGCAGTTTGGCGGTGCCGTCGGCACGCTGGAAAAACTGGGTGATCACGCGGCTCAAGTGCGCGCCATGATGGCCGCCGAGCTCGGCCTTGCCGATGCGCCGCAATGGCAGAGCCAGAGAGGAAGGCTTGCCGAGTTCGCCGGCATCCTTGCGACAATTTCTGGAAGCCTCGGCAAATTCGGACAGGATATCGCTCTTCTCGAGCAAATGGGGGGCGAGATAACACTGTCTGGCGGTGGTGCCTCATCGGCCATGGCGCACAAGCAGAACCCGGTGGCGGCCGAAGCGCTTGTCGCTCTTTCGCGCTACACTGCGGTCCAGCTTTCCGGCATGCAACTCGCCATGGTCCACGAGCAGGAACGCTCGGGCGCTGCCTGGACGCTGGAATGGCTGGTCCTGCCGCATATCGTAATGGCGGCGGGTGCGGGCCTGCGGCTGGCCGGCGAGCTCGCTTTCAACATCACCGCGCTCGGCCGCGATGCCCCGCGCGATATTTGACGAATAGCAATCGGCTGACACGCCGATTTCGGTTTTACATTGCAGCACCGCATGCAATCTTCTCGCAACGTTACATCGGGAGGCGATGCGACACATGGCACGGGAGAGCCTAATGAAGACGCTGATTTCAACTGTTTTCGCACTGACGCTGATGTCGGGAGCCAGCTATGCCGAGACCATCAAGGTCGGCGTCGTCGGTCCCTTCTCGGGCCCATTCGCGCTGCAGGGAAAAAACTTCAAAGCCGGTATCGATGCCTTCTTTGCCCTGAACGGCAAGAAGGTTGGCGATAACGAGATCGAGGTGGTCTATCGCGACGTGCCGACCGCCGATCCCGCCAAGTCCAAAGCGATGTCGCAGGAGCTGATCGTTCGCGAGAAGGTCCAGTATCTCGCCGGATATTATTTCACGCCAGACGCGATGGCGGCGGCCCCCATGCTGCAGCAGGGCAATGTGCCGATGGTTGTCATGAACGCCGCCACGTCCGCAATCGTGAACGCGAGCCCTTATGTGGTGCGCACCTCGTTTACCACCTGGCAAACTGCCACGCCGCTCGCCAAGGTCGCCAAGGACGGCGGCGTTACCAAGACGATCACGCTGGTCAGCGATTACGGCCCAGGCGCCGATGCCGAGACGGCTTTCAAAACAGCGTTCGAGAAAGAGGGCGGGCAGGTTGTCGAATCCATCCGGATGCCGCTTTCGACAACGGATTTCGCACCCCTGATGCAGCGGATCAAGGATTCCGGCGCACAGGGACTGTTCACCTTCCTGCCATCGGGCCCGCCGACGCTTGCCTTTGTCAAAGCGTATAACGACACCGGCCTCAAGGCCGCGGGGATCAAGTTCTTTGCGACGGGCGATCTGACGCAGGAATCCGATCTGCCGGCTCTGGGCGAAGCCGGCCTTGGCCTCACCACCAGTTTTCACTACGCGGTGTCGCATGACTCGGCCGAAAACAAGGCTTTTGTCGAAGCAGCGCAGAAGGCGATAGGCAACCCCGCCGAACTTTCCTTCCCGGCCGTCGGCGCATTCGATGGCATGCATGTCATCGCAAAAATGATCGAGGCAACCGGCGGCAAGCAGGATGCGGCCAAGGCCGTCGAGGCCGTCAAAGGCCTGTCATGGACCAGTCCGCGTGGACCCGTCACGATCGATCCGGCCAGCCGGCACATCACCCAGAACATCTATCTGCGCAGCGTTGAGAAAGGCGCAGACGGCAAATACTTCAACAAGGAAATTCAGACCTTCGAGAAACAGGGCGATCCGGGTCTGGCCTTCGCCAAGAAGTAGGCGTTCCGGCTGAGAGCTGCTCCGGCCTGTCAATGGGTTTGTAGGACCAACCCAATTGTCAAAAAGGCCCTGCTGAGCCCGTGTTCAGCAGGGTTGGAAAGCCTTCGAGTTAGGATGCCCGGCTCGCCGACACGTTCACAGCATCCGTTAGTTTGCAAAGCGCCATTACCCTTCTTACTCATGTCGAGCGGATCGTAGGCGTCCTCAGTCGGGCTACGCGTCGGAGAACCCAAACGGAGCCTCCGTCCTCCGATAGTTGTCCGGAAGTACCTGCCGTCCAATCGGCGGTTCGGCACGCGAAGTGCATTCTGTGCGCTGACAGAGCTGGCACGCAATGCCGATAGGCGTCGGCTTATGTGTCTGAGGATGCTCGGACGCGTAGACAAGCCGGTCTGCATATCGAGCCTCACAGACGATCGCGATCGCTCGGTCGACGCTCGGAAAGCCGTGGCTGCCACCGCCCGAGTGCACGGTTCGAGCTATCGAGAAGAACCTTTGGCCATCAGGCAGCTCCATCCATTGTGTCACGACCCGCCTTGGAGAGGTAAATACCTGATGGACCGTCCACAACGGACAGCCGCCGCCGTGTCGTGCAAAGGGAAAGGCGCCGCTGTTCAGTCTCTTGGAGACGTTTCCGGCAACGTCGACCTTAATGAAGAAGAAGGGAACTCTCTCGTGTCCGGGCTTCTGGAGCGTCGTGAGCCGGTGCGCAGTCTGCTCGAAGCTCGTCCCGAAGAAACGGGCTAATGAGTCTATATCGTATCGGCGAGCCTCCACAGCTTTGGCAAAGGCAGCATACGGCATGAGGATTGCCCCCGCGCAATAGGCAGCGATGGCTCGATGAGCAAGCCGCTCCGAATTCTGCGATTCGAAATTCCCTTCGGCAACGGTGCTTGCAATCTCGTTCTCAAACTCAAGGTAGGCGAGCTGCTGCGCCATCTGGAAATTCTGGCTTGAATGATCCAGAGCTTCGTTGAGCAGCAGTTCTTTGCGATGCCAGTCAAGTCGCCGGAGGGATCCTGACATCACCTCTGTGGGAAGCCTTCGGACTTTAAACCCGTGCTCGTTCTGGAGGAAGGCTGGCAAACCGCCGCCTTGGCTTACCCGGCCCGCCAGCTTTTCCGACAGCGTGTCCAAAATCGGGAAGAAGTTCTTTCGGGCGGCTAGAAAGCTTCTGACGGCGGCGATGGAATCCCCTTCAAACGGGCGTCCGTCGTTTGTCGTGTGTTGGCGCCGGTCGGCTAAAGCGAACTGCTCCTCTTTGTATGCCGTGTAAAGTCGCAGCAGCGCTTCAGCAAACCCGGGAAAGCTGTGTGCGATATCCGCGATATCGACCGCATTCAAATCGATGTCAGTGAAGATCGCGTCTCGTGCTGCAAGCCGTAACTGCGCGACAAGATCCTGGCCTGAGTCAGCGGTAAATTCGCTAAAATCGATCTTATACGCCTTGGCGAGGCGCAGCAGTATTTCAGCTGTCACCGGGCGCTGATTGCGTTCCATCAGCGCGACATAGGATGGCGAGATGTCGAGGTCGCTCGCCATCTCTACCTGCTTCAGGCCCAAGTCCCGGCGAAGTCTTCGCAAGCGCGGCCCAAGGTAAACACGATTATCCATACAAGCATTACAGCATTACGAAGAACTTCTGTAAAGTTTGACAGCTTGACTTCAGTGTGGCTCGCCATGGCCTTACCGACTGTTATCGTCCCATGGACAGAAACATTGGAGGGTCTCATGTCGTATCAAAAACTACTCGAAGAAGCCGAGCACCTGATAGGTGGGAATGAATGCTGGACTGGAATGACACCCGAGGCCGTTGCGAGGATGAGGCTTCAGAACCGGTTCAAGACCGGCCTCGACATCGCCAAATACACCGCCAAGGTCATGCGGCGAGACATGGACGCGTATGATAACGACCCGTCCAAGTACACGCAGTCGCTCGGGTGCTGGCATGGGTTCATCGGTCAGCAGAAGATCATATCGATCAAAAAGCATTTTAAAAGCACGGAGCGGCGCTACCTTTACCTCTCCGGCTGGATGGTCGCCGCATTGCGCTCGGAATTCGGGCCTCTGCCAGACCAGTCGATGCACGAGAAGACGACCGTACCGGCATTGATCAACGAGCTTTACACGTTCCTGCGGCAAGCCGATGCTCGTGAACTTGGTGACCTATTCCGGCAAATCGACAAAGCCCGGGAGGCAGGCGATGCTGTCAAGGAACGGCAGCTTACCTCCGCGATCGATGATTTCCAAACGCACGTCGTCCCGGTCATAGCCGATATTGATGCCGGGTTCGGCAATGCCGAAGCGACCTACCTGCTCGCCAAGAAAATGATCGAGGCAGGGGCCTGCGCTCTTCAGATCGAAAACCAGGTCTCCGACGAGAAGCAGTGTGGCCATCAGGATGGTAAAGTTACCGTCCCTCATGAAGACTTTGTCGCGAAGATCCGTGCGTTGCGCTACGCCTTTCTCGAGATGGGAGTGGACGACGGCGTCATCGTGGCTCGCACGGATTCACTGGGTGCGGGGTTGACCAAACAGATCGCCTTTTCGGTCTCCGAAGGCGATATCGGCGACCAGTACAATTCGTTTCTGGATTGCGAAGAGGTCGGCGCGGGCCAGCGATCGAACGGTGACGTCCTGCTGACCCGTGGCGACAAGGTTCTTCGTCCGAAGCGCCTCCGCTCGAACCTCTACCAGTTCCGACCCGGCACGGGTGCCGATCGTTGCGTGCTCGATTGCATCAATGCGCTTCAGAACGGCGCGGACCTTCTCTGGATCGAGACCGAGAAACCGCACATCGAGCAGATCGCCGGGATGGTCGACCGCATCCGCGATGTCGTTCCGAACGCGAAGCTCGTCTATAACAACTCGCCTTCCTTCAACTGGACGCTGAACTTTCGGCAGCAGGTCTTTGACGCGTGGGTCGAGCAGGGTAGGGACGTTTCGGAGTATGACCGTGCGAAGCTCATGAGCGTCGACTACGACGGTACGGAACTCGGCAAAGAAGCTGATGAGCGCATCCGGACATTTCAGCGTGACGCGGCAAAGCGAGCAGGCATCTTCCATCATCTGATCACGCTGCCGACCTACCACACTGCGGCGCTTTCGACCGACAATCTTGCGAAGGATTACTTCGGCGATCAGGGAATGCTTGGCTACGTCGCCGGCGTTCAGCGGCAGGAAATTCGCCAGGGGATCGCAGCGGTGAAGCACCAGAATATGGCCGGTTCGGATCTGGGCGACGATCACAAGGAATATTTTGGTGGCGATGCGGCGCTGAAGGCGGCTGGAGAGCACAATACGATGAACCAGTTTGCAGCTTGAGCTGCAGGATCATACGCCTCGAAGGAGCGATGCTCCCTCGAGGTACACCTTCAACGGAGGAGCTGAAATGTCGACAAATACTGAGACCAAGACGTCACAACCCGAACGATCGAGAGCCGTCTTCTCAAACCAGGACTTCGAACTCATCCGGGTCGCGATCAGTCACTATTTGCAGGAAATCAAGGAGCAGCCGGAGGCGGTAAAATACTCGAACCTGTACCACCGGCTCGGTCGCGTTGTTTGAACCCTCAAAGCAGTACCGGTGATAGAGACCATCGGTGCTGCGCTCAATGCTGGTGCTTGGGGGCCGATTGCTGTGGAGCTGTAGGAATGCAACCAAAATGTCCTAACTCTTTTCCGATACCTATGTCTCTAAGGAGTTTCAGCGATAGGAAATCATACCTTTTTGTCCCAAAAGTCACTGCAAAATGACCCAAACTTAAAAGCATACTTGAATCAAAGGAGTGAGGGATCTCAAACCAAGCAAGTGACGTCTCGGAAAATATGGAACTGAGACGCGCTGTGTCGCAGGAAAGCCTGTAGTCACCTCTGGTCTACAGGCGCCGAGCGTCCTTAGAGAATCTGTTGTCGCGGCTTGGGAGCATCGTTGGGCATACTCGGCGCAAGCTGGTGGATATCACCCACAACGGTTCAGCACCGATGGCCGAGGACGGCGTCGAACAGATCAGAGACTGTGTCGCATCGAGGCCGAACTGCGCGCCCTTCATCCGCAGGCTCGTCTTGATGGACTGCAGGAGCGATCAGCGCTCCTGGTCGCCGACATGCATACCTGGCTTGTGAAGCACCGCGCACGGGTATCAACCAAGCCCCCTCGGCGAGGCTATGGCCCACATCGCCAAATACTGGGATTGACTGAAGCTAGCCCTGACGAACGGCGGCATCGAGATCTACAACAATAGCGTCGAACGAACCATCCGGCCGATTGCTCTCAATAGAAAGAATGCGCTTTTTGCCGGACATGATGCCGGGGCGGAGAACTGGGCGACCATCGCCTCGCTCATCGAGACCTGCGAGCCCAATGCCGTCGATCCGCTGGCTTATCTGACCGCCACGCTCACTGCCATCGTCAACGGCCACAAGCAGAGCCGTATTGATAAGTTGCTGCCATGAGGCTAGAGGGATCAGTCATGCGCTTCGAAGACTTCAGTCGGCACTTAGCCGGCGTTGGGTCACAATGTGCGGCTCCTATGGTGCGATGACAGCGGGCGGAGCCGGGGCGATGACGACATACTGAAAGGCGTAGATTATCGCTTTTTCGGTAATGGCGTGCGTCGCCCAGTCGACGACTAGAGTCTTCCGCTCAAATCGCTCCATCCGATGAGCGGCGTATCCAAGCCGCTATCATGCTGGATTGGGCGGCAGAACCCATCGTCGGTGAAGCCTACTGCCGGGTCGACAAAAGATGCGAGATCATTTCTGGTTAAGGATCAGGCGTCAAAGCGGATGTTACCTGGCGTCGCCGGGGACAGTCGAGTCTGCAGATTTGACTATTCAGTGAATAGCCCCGAGATTTGTAGACGCCTTCTTTCCTAATTTTGAGGCATGAAGATCACCATGAGCAAATCGAATTTCAGTGAAGAGTTTAAGCGCGACGCAGTGTGTCAGATCACGGAACGGGTCTATCCGGTTGCGGAGGTTTCGCAGCGGCAGGGTGTGAGCCCGCACTCGCTTTATGAGTGGAAGAAGAAGTTCTCCTTAGTGTGTGCCAACCAGGGTAACGACCAGTCCGAAGAGATCAGGCAGCTTAAAAAAGAACTGGCGCGGGTCACGGAAGAGCGCGACATATTAAAAAAAGTGACCGCGTATTTCGCCAGGGATGTACCCCTCTCGACGATGTAAACATCGTCTGCCGGGCAATGAGTGAAGTACGCGTTCGTTGCCCAGCATCAACAGCGGTTCTGGGTGCGAATGATGTGTCGCCTGTTCCGCATCCATCCCAGCGGGTTTTATGCCTGGCTTCGGGTTCCCTTGAGCTGAGGACAAGCGGCAGATCAATCTGCTCCAGACGGCTTGGGAAGAGAGCGGCAAGGTCTACGGGTATCGCAAGCTTCATGACGACCTGCTCGATCACGGCGAGACATGCTGCCCCAACCGGGTTGCGCGTCTGACGCGGATTGCCGGGATAAAGGCTCAGATCGGCTACAAGCGCCGTCCCGGAGTTTATGGCGGCAGGCCTTCCATTGTCATCGACAACACTCTGGACCGTCAATTCGACGTTGCTGGTCCGGACAAGGCGTGGGTCACGGACATCACCTACATCCGGACCAACGAAGGCTTCACCTATCTCGCGGTGGTGATCGATCTCTATTCCCGCCCTGTTATCGGCTGGTCGATGCAGAGCCGTCAGACAACGGATGTCGTGCTGCAGGCGTTGCTGATGGCTGTCTGGAGGCGAAAGCCAAAGGAAAAGGTTCTGGTGCATTCGGATCAGGGATCACAATTCACCAGTATGGACTGGGCAGCGTTCCTGAAGCACCACAATCTGGTTCATTCGATGAGCCGACGGGGCAACTGCCATGACAATGCCGTCGCTGAGAGCTTCTTCAATCTGTTGAAGCGGGAGCGGATACGCCGAAAGGTCTATCGCTCAAGAGACGAAGCCAAGCAGGACGTGTTCGACTATATCGAGATGTTCTACAACCCGAAGCGCAAACATGTCAGAAACGGGATGCTGTCGCCCGTCGAGTTCGAAAAGCAGCAGAAAACGTAACCGGAGGGTGTCTACGAAACTCGGGGCTATTCATTCGAATGTGCTATACGAATGGATAGTAGCAACGGACGATGTTTGTGCCGCATGCTCCGCGACTTCATTGATACGGGGCATGCGTTTATCGCCTTGGTGATCAGCTCGTGCGGTAGCGTGCTAACCAGTGGGCGTAGGGTGCCGGCAGAGTTGCCCAAGCAGGATCTTCCACGCCGAGCGTTTTTGCTGCGGCATAAGGCCAATGCGGATTGGCAAGCAGCGGCCGGGCAAGCATCACGAGATCCGTCTTGCCGCTCTGGACGAGTGCATCGGCCTGCTCGGGATCGCTGATGAACCAACTCGTCGCCGTCGGAAGACCGGTTTCGCTATGGACGCGCGCGGCTGTCTCGGCCAGGAAATTTGGACCCCATGGGATCTGCGCCGTCGGTGTGGAGAACCCGACGCTGACATCGATGGCATCGAGACCCGCATCCTTGAAGCGGCTGACCAGAGCAATCGATTCCTTGAGCGTTTCTTCGTCGCGTCCGTCAAACTCGATGACGCCGAAACGGGCTGTCAGCGGTCGGTCCTCGGGCCAGACTTTTCGGACCGCTGCGAGTGTCTCCAGTAGGAAGCGGCCGCGGTTTTCTGCGCTTCCGCCATATTCGTCTTCTCTCTGGTTGGAATGGATGGAGAAGAAGCTCTGCGCGAGATAGCCGTGCGCAAAGTGAAGCATCAGCCATTCAAATCCAGCGTCGCGTGCGCGTTCGGCGGCGTCAACAAAATCCTGCTGTACGCGCAGTATGTCTGCCTTCGTCATCTCGGTCGGAACCTTACCGAGGTCCCCACCAAAGGCGATTGCCGACGGCGCTATCGTCTCCCAACCACGTGCGTCTCCATCGACAATATGGTCATCACCTTCCCAAGGACGATTTGCACTGGCCTTACGGCCCGCATGGGCAATCTGGATACCCGGCGTAGCCCCGGCAGCTTTGATGGCCTGAACTATCGGGCGAAGTGCATCTGCCTGCGCGTCGTTCCAGATTCCAAGGTCGCCAGGGGTGATGCGTCCTTCTTTCGAAACAGCGGTCGCCTCGAGGACAACCAGTCCTGCGCCACCGCGCGCCAGGCCGGCATAGTGAGGAAGGTGCCAATCGGAAACCACGCCATCCGTCGCCATATATTGACACATGGGCGAGGCCGCGATGCGATTGCGCAGAGTGATGCCCTTAAGGCTGAAAGGATCAAAAAGCTTTGGCATTGATGTTCTCCAGTGGAATTTCGGGCTGGTCTATCGCTTCGTTAGTTCGAATACAATAGAACAATAGCAATATGGTTGGTTTGATGCTAGAGGACGTCCTATGAGAGTCATGAAACATCCGGCCATGCATGAGATCAGCATCGAACAAGTGTTCTACGCGCTGAGTGATCCGGTGCGTCTTGAGATCGTGCAGAAACTTTGCCGCACGGAAGAAGCCAGCTGCAGTGCGCTCGATGGCGGCAGACCCAAGTCGAGCGTATCTCACCACTTTCGGGTGTTACGGGAAGCAGGCCTTGTCTGGACGCGCAATGAAGGGGTGTCGCATATGAATGCGCTTCGGCGACGTGAGCTCGACGAACGGTTTCCAGGGCTGCTCGCTGTCGTCGAGGCAGCGATTTTCGCCAGGGCAGGGGCGAACGCTGCATAAAGTCATGAGGCGATCGAACATACACCGAGCGCGGGTGGACCGGTCTAGCTAATCAGACGCGCAGCTCGTCCCGTTCGTCTGGTCGCGCTGTTGTAATAGCTGGATGCCTGCTGGACAGATCGATGCCGCGACTGCTCCATAGCTTCAGGCAGCGGAATGCCGCGATTGGCGGCTTCCGTCAGATATCCTGATCGCAGCCCGTGTGCCGAAAACTCCCCAGGCTCGAGCCCGGCCATTTCAGCCCGCTGCTTGACGATCGCATTGACCGCGCTGGGCTCGAGCGGCCGCTTGGAGAGATTGCCCCAGCGATCGACTTTTCGGAATATGCTACCCTTGTCGATCCTGGCTGCCGCAAGCCAGGCATTCAGGGCATTGACGGGTCGGCCGGTGAGATAAACGACCTCGTCATGCTCGGCGCCAGATGTCTTCGTGCGGCCGAGATGGATCGAAAGCGAGGGGAGGGGAGAGCCTTCTGGAACGTCGATCAATGGCTCGACCGTCAACTGTTCGACGCGCATGGCGGCAATCTCGCTGCGGCGCCGACCGCCCGAGGCGAAAGCGACCATCAGGATTGCCCGATCACGGATGTCTCGCAAGCTCTCGGTGCTACAGGTTGCCAGCATCTTGCCAAGAATATCGCCGGTGACAGCCTTGTTGCTCTTTCGACGACGTTGTCGCGGAGTCGCCCGCACAGCGAGCCGTATCGCGGACTTTAGGGCAGGGGAGGCGAAGACGCCTGGAGTTGCATTGACGCCCCGCTGTCTAGCCAAATGGGGCTCTGGAGATGACAACCAGCGGGTAGAAATAACTAGTGCCGAGGCGTTCGAGTTTGTAAATCGCCAGCAGGGTCAGTCTCTATATGAAAAATCCTCTCGTTCCGCGGTGAGGTTCACGTTGTAGAACCGATCGCGTCTGACCTTATCGCCCCACTTTGCCAGCATGAAAGCCGCTTCGGCGCGATAGCGCTCTGCCTTTTCTGATGATGTATCGAGGCCACGGCTGATGCTTTCAAGATGAATGAGCGTAGCGTGAGGAGTGTAGAGATTGCGGTAGCCAGCCGCGTCGAGTTTAAGGCACAGGTCGACGTCGTTGAAAGCCACTTTCAAGTTGTTCTCATCCATGCCGCCTACCTGGCAATACTTCGCTTTTTCGACCATCAAGCAGGCCGCGGTGACGGCGGACAGCGATTGGGTCGCCGCAATCCGTCCCATGTAGCCTGGATCATCGCCACCGCGAAACTTGTGGGGATGCGCGGCCACCAGACCGATACCACAGATGATGCCCGCATGCTGGATGTGTCCAGTGTCGTAGAGAAGCTTGGCTCCGACAGCGCCGATTTCAGGACGGCTGGCTTGAGAAACCATTTCTCGAAGCCAGCCGCCATCAGTCACAATGATATCGTTATTGATCAGGGCGAGCATGCTGCCCTGTGCGTTTTCGACGGCGCTGTTGTTGAGTCTGGAGAAATTGAATGGCCCCGGCGCCGCTAGGATGCGAATGTTGTGTCTGCTGCGCAGAGTATCAAAGTAAGCAAGGGTCTCTTGTTCCACACTGCCATTGTCCACGATGACGATCTCGAAAGCGGGATAGTCGGTGTGGTCCAAAATGGAGTCGATGCAGGCTCGCAGCAAATCGGCGTAGTCGCGCGTGGGAATAATCAACGTCACCAGCGGCGCAGGATCGGGAACTGGCCAGATGACCCGGCAAAGGTTTCCAGGCAGGGTTGAAGTGTTTGCTCGTCGGCCCTGCCTACGGAGACTGTCCTCAACCGCCTGACGCCGGGCCTCCGTCATTGGATAGGGCAGCAAGGGACTGCCACTCGTCTTTGCTGGACTTCCTCGGTGGTAGAGCACACGCGGAATATGCGTGATCTCGTCCGGGGACAGCACTTCGGCCGCTCGCAGCACGAGCTCTTGCGTATCGAGGTTCGCGAGGTTGCCGAAAGAAGGGCAGCAACTTTGTGCAAGACCGGTCTCGAACGCAACCGCTCGTCCCACGTAGTTCGTTGCGTAGAAATAATCCGGATCCCAGTCCGGCTTGAAAAGCGGAGAATGCCGACGCTGGTTCTCGATTGCGTCTTCATCGCTGTAGATTAGCTTCGACATGGGCTTGGCGATATGGTGCTCGACAAGCTTATAGAGCGCGCTTGGGGCCAGTATGTCTCCTGCCGACAGGAAAATTACAAAGCGCCCGTCGCAAGCATTGAGTAGGGACTGCGCGGTCTTATCCTCTTCGGCAAAGGTAGTGATAAACCTTGTGTCGTTCTCTTGAAGGCTCGTGATCGCATCCTTTCTATTTTGCGGAACATCTCGAGCCAAAACGACATGCAGTTGCCAGTTCTCGTAGATCTGGCGCTTCAGCGATCTGAGTGTCTCTTCTCCGCGCTCGGCCGTCTCTGAACTGATTGAAACGACGGCCGAGATCATCGGGCGTGTTCGCCAGCGATCGACCGCCCGCCTGAACCGCGCGAGGTCCTCATCGCTTACGGTATCGTGCTTGGCGATCCAGGTTTCGTAGGCGTCGCGTCCGGGATAAGACAGTATTTTTGCCAGATCGTGGGCGAACCGGTTTGAGGAGCGGTGTGTCCTGAGGTCCGTCAAAGCAGCGCGCGCCGCATCACGGTCTATCCTGCGAGCATGCCTAAAGCTGCTTGCCATACCAATCTGTCGAAGCGAGAATGCGTTGACAACAAAGCTTCCTTCGGTGCTCGCTGGATCGAGACGAAGGCGTAACACCGCGTCTTCAAGCAAGCCGACTGCACGAAACTTTCCATTGCCCTGGGGTCGCAGGTTGAATGTAGAAAATCTCGACCATTCCGCACGATGTTCGACGTACAGAACCGGGGTAAAAACCATCGCCGTTCCCGACACCTCAAGCTCGATCGAAAACCAGCCGGGACGAAGTTGCTCACCTTCCACGATGACCGAAAACTGCGGTTCTTTCGTTGTCGCGACGAACTTGTTTTCGCGGATGACGAGGTGAGCCTTCGGATTGAGGCGAGCCTGCAAGGACCGTTCCTTCGCGAGCCTCAGTATCTCAACCATGGACAAACCGAACGGCGTGGCTTCGCCATCCCGTTGGCCGTTGCGCTCATTGATCTCCGCAATCCGGATCTCCTCACGGCCTTGCAGCCTGGAAAAACCAGCAAGGCACGTAGCGGTCTCCATGCCCTCATTCCGTGTACCGAGGTTAGTCGGCGCATTCGGTCCTGCCTGCATTAGAGAAACGCGCAGGCCAGCGATCTCCTGCTCGACAGGTGGTGACAGCGGCAGGGCGCTTAGGGCTTCAAAGGTAGCAAGTGCGTTGGCCAACTGACCTAGGCGCTTGAAAAGATGAGCAAGGTGGAGGCGGGCATCGGGGTAAGTTCCGTCGCAGTGGATGGCGAACTCGTAGGCTCGGATCGCCGCCTCGAACAGCTCTGCCTCCTTTAGCATGTGCGCGTACTGGACCCAGCCTTCCGCCGATGGTGTGCCGTGTTCGAGTGCTTCGCCATAGAGCGTGGCCGCAGCCAGCCATTGTCTATTGTCACGCAAACGATCGGCACGAGCAGTCATTTCCGTAAGTGCAGCCTGGTGCAAACTCATTAACGTCATCCATCCCAGAACATTGCATGCCAATCGGAGGTCGACACAACATCGCAATTTGGTTGAGTCAATTCAACAGTTTCGGTTGTCGTAATCTCGGTTGCCCATCCCACTGACGGCGGTGAGGCCATCGTTTATCAGCACGGCACTACAGCTACGTCAGAGCTGGCTCGGTTTGTCTGAACAGTTTCGGGCGTTTCGCTAAGTGGATTTCCACCTCGATTATGCCGCCACCATCATTGGTGCCAGCGCGTTGAAGTAGGCCTGATCCGGCGTCCTCCGGTCAAGGGATGAATGTGGGCGTCGGCTATTGTAAAAGGTCAGATAGCGGCGGATGCCAGCGCGGGCCTCGGACACTGTTTTATAGGCGTGGAGGTAGACTTCCTCGTATTTGATCGAACGCCAGAGCCGCTCGACGAAGACGTTGTCCCGCCACGCACCCTTGCCATCCATCGAGATGGCAATCTCAGCCTTTTTCAGCACCGCCGTGAAGTCGACGGAGGTAAACTGCGAGCCCTGATCGGTGTTGAAGATGTCCGGCTTTCCGTAGCGGGCAAGCGCTTCCTCGACCGCTTCGATACAGAAGGCTGCTTCCATCGTGATCGACAGCCGCCACGACAAAACCCTCCGACTGAACCAGTCGACGACCGCGCAAAGATAGACGAAGCCCCGCGCCATGGGGATGTAGGTCAGGTCCATCGCCCAGACCTGGTTGGGGCGGGTGACCGCCAGCTTGCGGAGGAGATACGGATAGATTTTGTGACCGGGAGCCGGTTTCGAAGTGTTCGGGCGACGGTAGATCGCCTCGATGCCCATCTTCTTCATCAGCGTGGCGACGTGCAGCCGCCCAGTCTCCAGCCCTTCTCCCCTCAAGAGCCCTTGCAACATCCGACTTCCGGCAAATGGGTAGTCGAGATGCAACTCGTCGATCCGGCGCATCAGAGCCAGATCGCCGTCAGACACCGGACGCGGCGAATAATAGACGCTGCCACGGCTGAAGCCGAGAAGCTTCGCCTGGCGCACGACGGATAGCTTATGCTCGCGGTCGATCATTTCTTTCCGCTCAGCAATCCCGCCTTGCCGAGCGCTCCGGCTAAAAAATCATTCTCCAGCGTCAGCTCCCCGATCTTGGCGTGCAGCGTTTTGACATCGACGGTTGGACCCGCCGGTTCCGCCTTCGCTTCATCGCCGAAAACGCCTGTCGCTCCCTCAAGGAGCTGGTCTTTCCACTGCTTGATCTGGTTGGCGTGCACGTCGAACTGCTGGGACAGTTCCACCAGCGTCTGCTCGCCTCGAATGGCGGCGAGCGCCACTTTTGCCTTGAAAGCCGGGCTATGGTTCCGGCGCGGTCGTCTCGTCATGGTATCTCCTGTTCCTGGCATCTAAGCCGAAGTCAGGCAGAAATTCCACTTATCCCCGCTGTGCAGATTTCCCGAGCCACCTCTTATTGTGCTACAACAGTAGTCAATGAATTCAAGCGTGAGATGCGCAATAACAACGCCCATAAAGCACCCGCTGCGGTACCTCTACATTCTGTAAAGAGCATACAAGCTACGTTAGGCGCCAGCCGTGAGCGGAGGCATCGCTTCCAATTGTACCGCACGTTAGTTTGAGTCATGGATGCTTGTACACGAGCACCTTCGAGAGTGTACGCGTCCACCGAAAGGCTTGAAGACGAAATTCCTCCTTAGGGATGTTAGATACTCAGGTGGTAGCCTCGAACATAGGTTCAGCTACGGTTGACTTCCTCGCGCATAATTTTGGCGATATCGCTGGCCGTCTCATCCTTCATCTGCGCCGACGGCATCGCAATCGAGATCGCAGCAATTGCTCCCAAGTCAGGCCTTTCGATCAGACAAGCAACGCCAGCCGCTTCTGGATAGGTAAGACTTATGTCGTAGCTAAAGCCCTGCCGTTGGACGTTTTCTACCATGGCAGTGACACTCTGTGAATCCGTCCCCCGCTCCACATATCGGCCGGCATTGTGTTCAATCACCGTATTGCGAGTTGCCTCATCAAGTGCGGACAAAATGCAGAGACTACCAGGTCCTACACCGAGCGGGATACGACCTCCAACGCCTCCTGAAAGAGTACGAATGATGGCATTGCCCTCATGCATGTCGATGCATAAAGCTTCGAAACCCGCGCGGGTCATAAGGTAAGTAGAATGACCTGTGCGGGCGGCGACAGCCATAACGACGGGACGAAAGCGCGCGACCAGATCGTTTACTGTGCTTGGTTTGTTTGCCAGCCCGTATATTGCCGGTCCCAAGCGATAATGCCCGCGTTTCGCAGTCGTCTCTACAAAGCCGCGGATTGAGAGGGCGACGAGTGCCCGACGGGTTGCCGACTTGGCGTCACCCAGTTGAGCGGCGATCGTTTGAAGGGCCAATCCTTCCGTGCCGGCATTGCCGAGATGTACGAGTATCTCGCCAGCCCGCTCGACATTACTGGAACCTTCGCTCGCCATGTCTATCTCCTGTGTCCGCACTCAATGCCGGCTATATTCGCGCAATTACTGATACCAAGGTAGGCCGCTTCTCAAAGGCGTCCCACCGACAAGAATATTCCGATATTCGGAACAGATAAATATTGCAATACCAATTATTGGCTTTCTAATTGACGTGATCTCTGTCTCGAATAAGCTTCCTGCAGGCAATTGCAAGAAGGGAAACGCAATGGCGGACGTGGTTGTCATAGGAGCAGGCATCAGCGGTGCAAGCACTGCTTACGAACTAGCAGTACAAGGCCACGACGTGGTTCTAGTCGACCGCTATGGCCCGGCTGCGATGGCGTCGGGCTGGACCATGGCGGGTGTCCGGCAGTCAGGTCGTCATCCGGCGGAGTTGCCACTCGCTCGAGCAGCGGTGGATATGTGGGCCAGCCTTCATGAGCGTTTGGACGGCGAAACTCATTATCGGCGCGGCGGCAACCTTCGCTGCGCCCGCACGCCGAAAGAGGTTGAGGCGATCCACACGATCGTTGCTTCGCAATCTTCGGCTGGCTTGGATATCCGGTTTCTCGACAGAGAAGAAGTGCGCAGCTTCGCACCCTATCTATCCAAAGAGATACTTGCGGCTTCCTTCTGCGCGACGGACGGGCAGGCGGATGCAGTCGCCACCGTCAATGCATTCGTAAACGCAGCCGAACGGGCAGGGGCCAAGCTAAGGTTCGGGGAACGCGTGCTCGAGATTGCGGTATCGCGCGGCCATGTGCGTGGGGTCGTCACAGACAAGGGCACTATCCCTGCATCCAGGGTTGTTCTGGCTGGCGGTGTATACGGCAACGAACTGTTGGAGCCGCTTGGTCATCACGTACCATTTCAGACGATGAGCGCGACAATGATACGGACCTCTCCGGTTGAACCGAAATTCGCGCAGGTAATCGGCGTCGCCAATGGCGACACCACCGGACGTCAGGAGGTCGGAGGGCATATCCGGCTGGGAGGTGGTCACGAGGTCTGGGACGGCGAGATGGACCACAACCCTCTGCCTTCGGTCAGCCCAACGCTGCAGAGCGTTCAGGAGATCCTGCAGCGGTTCACAGCGCTCGTGCCGTTTTCCGCCGAACTTAAGATTGACCGGATGTGGTGTGGGCTTATCGACCAGTCGGTAGACGCCATCCCCGTCATTCAACAACTAGAAGAGCCTGCGGGGCTTGTTATTGCAATGGGCTTTTCAGGTCACGGTTTTTGCCTTGGTCCCGTCACCGGCAAGATCCTCAGCGCGCTTGCGGTCGGCAACACTTCGCCATATCCGATCGAGCCATTTCGGATCGACCGTTTCCCCGAAGGTGCGAAGGCGGGTGCTGTGGAATTGCACGGATGACTTCGTTGCGCCGTAAGATAGACATGCGGCACCGTTTCGCTCAGGTGAAGTCCTCATTGAGCTCCGCCACGAAATGGTCCCGGCCAACCTCGCGGAAGGCCTGCGATTTCGGCTCGTAACCGAGTGATCGGATCGGGCTGCGCAGTTCGGTGACCTGCGCCTTTCTCTTCAACCGGCGTTCCTTTGAAGGATCCGCGACCGGTACTGCTGACAGAAGGCGCTGCGTGTAAGGGTGCTGCGGGTTCTCGATGACTGACGCGCGCGGCCCGATCTCAACTATACGGCCAAGGTACATGACCGCAACTCGGTGGCTGATACGTTCGACAACGGCCATATCGTGGCTGATAAACAGGTAGGAAAGGCCAAGGCTCTCCTGCAGATCGATCATGAGATCAGTCACTTGCGCCTTTATCGAGACATCAAGGGCCGACACCGCTTCGTCGGCAATAATCATGCGTGGGGACAAAGCCAAGGCCCGAGCGATACAAATGCGCTGTCGCTGCCCGCCGGAAAATTCGTGAGGGAAGCGGCTTCCGCGGTTCGGGTCCAATCCGACTCGGTGCATTAGGTCGGCAACCCGATCATTGACTTCGCTACCGGATGCCAGCCCGTGCACTGCGATCGGCTCGGCGATGGCGGAGCGAACCGTCTGCCGTGGATCGAGAGATCCGAATGGATCCTGGAAGATCATCTGGATGCGTTGTCGCAGCTTCTGGAGCGCTGGTCCTTGCGTCGCCAGCACGTTCTCGCCTTCAAATATGACTTTTCCTGCGCTTGGCTCGACCAACCGGAGAATGCTTTTGCCGGTCGTGGATTTCCCACATCCGGACTCACCGACAAGTGCAAGCGTTTCGCCTTTCGAAATGGCAAAACTGACATCGTCTACGGCATGAACTGCGCCCGATACGCGACCTAGTGTACCGCCGCGCACCGCAAATCGCGTCACCAGATTTTCTACGGTCAGAAGCGGTCCGCCGTCGTTATCGCCTTCCACTTCAATCGAAGCAGGCGCGGGTTTTCGATTGTCGGGCTTCAGGATTTCGGCGAAACGACGAGGTGTACTGCTGCCGCGCATATCGCCCAGCCGTGGCACTGCAGCGATCAAGGTTCGGGTATAGTCATGCGAAGGGCGATTGAAGATCTCTTCGACTGGTCCGCTTTCAAGCAGATCGCCATGGCGCATGACCGCCACGCGGTTAGCGATCTCGGCCACCACACCCATGTCGTGGGTAATGAACAGGATAGCTGTGCCAGTCTCCTGTTGCAGGTCGCGAAGGAGGTCAAGGATCTGCGCCTGGATCGTCACGTCCAGTGCAGTGGTCGGTTCATCGGCGATCAGCAGTTTGGGGCGACAGGCGAGGGCCATGGCAATCATGATGCGCTGGCGCATGCCACCGCTGAACGTGTGGGGAAACTCCTGGAAACGGCGTCTGGCATCAGGGATGCGGACCCGGTCGAACAGTCTCAGCGCCTCGGCCTCGGCCTCGCTGCGGCTCATGCCCTTGTGATAGCGTAAAGCCTCGGCCACCTGAAAGCCTGTCTTCAGCACCGGGTTGAGACTGGTCATCGGCTCCTGGAAGATCATGCCGGCCAGCCGCCCACGCGCTTTGCGCAGATCCGTCTTGGAGAGCGACAGCATGTCGATACCGTCGAGATGAAGGCTGCCGGAGCCTATCACAGCATTCTGGGGCAAAAGTTGCATGATCGAAAGGGCAGTTACGCTCTTTCCGGAACCAGATTCGCCGACCAGAGCCACCGTTTCTCCGGCTTTTGCGTGAAGCGACAGGCCTTTGACCACGTCGTTCTTACCGAAGCGAACGACCAGATTGTTGATATCAAGAACCAGAGGCGTGATCTCACTCATGTCTCTGACCCCAGTTTTGGATCGATCGCGTCGCGGAGGCCGTCACCAATTAGGTTGAGTGCAAGGACGAGGACAAGCACAGCAAGGCTCGGAATAATCGCCAGCGAATAGCTGTCGAGCATGGTCTCGAACCCTTCGCGAACCATGCCGCCCCAGGTCGGGGTTGGCGGCGCGATGCCCAGACCGATGAAAGCGAGCGAGGCCTCTGTCCGAACTGCCGTCGCCATCCAAAGTGATGCCATGACAAGAATGTCGGAAAGGATATTCGGAAGGATATGGCGAAACATGATGCGCAGATTTGAAAAGCCGAGTGCCTTGCCCGCCTGAACAAATTCTCGTTCGCGCATCGCAATCACCGGCGCCCGGGCGATGCGCGCAAACTGCGGCACAGCAGTAAACGCGATGGCGATGATAATGTTGGTGACAGTTGCTCCCAGCATGGCGACCAAAATGAGACCGAGGATAAGGGCAGGGAAAGCCAGGACGACGTCCATTGCCTGCATTACGATTATATCGGTTCTGCCGCCGACATACCCTGCAATAAGACCGATCAGTGTGCCGACGATGACGGCAAGCACAATTGAGAAAAAGCCGATCACGAGTGAATACTGCGCTCCGACCAGCAGCCGCGAGAAAGTATCGCGGCCGTAATTGTCGGTTCCGAGCCAGTGTTCCCATGAAGGGGGTTGCAGCCTGGCTATGATGTCCTGCTCGAGAGGGTCATGGGTTGCAATCCAGGGCGCCAGGAGTGCCAGTAGGACGATGGCTAGAAATAGAAGCGTGCCGACCCAGGTTGTCACGTTCGATGAAAAAGCCCGCTTGAGCGTTCGTCCAGTCAAACCTGCCAAGGCTGCGAACTCGGATACGGGCTTCGTCCGCGATGATGGCGGAAGTGCAGATGGTGGTGTCGTATTCATCGATATTGCACCCTCGGATCGATAAGACCATAGACGAGGTCGGTTGCAAGGTTCACGAGCACGACGATCAAAGTGTAAACGACCATCATTCCCTGGAGCATCGCATAGTCACGTTGCGACAAGGCGCCGACGATCAGCTTTCCCAGACCTGGTCGGTTGAAGACGATCTCAGTCAGAACTGAGTTTCCGATCAGAATACCGAGATACAGCCCGACAACGGTGACGACCGGGATCAGGCAGTTTCTAAGCGCATGCCGCCAGACGACAATATAGTCGGGAACGCCCTTGGCCTGGGCAGTGCGGACGTAGTCCTGGCTCAAGACTTCGAGCATCGCCGAGCGGGTGACGCGCGTGACGTAGGCAGCCATGATGAGCGCAAGGTTGATTGCCGGTAGCGCCAGCTCCTGCATGCGTCCAACGAAGGTCGTGGCGCGACCGCCGCTGATCACCGGAAACCATCTCAGGATGATGGCAAAAACGATCAGCAACAGAATGCCGGAGACGAACGCCGGCGCGGAAAGCCCAAGCAAGGAAACCATGCGGGTAAGATAGTCGGGAATGCGATTGCGGTTGACGGCGGCCAATATGCCCGCCGGCAGCCCTAGAGCAACACCGAGTACCAGGGCTGCAACTGTCAGCTCGATCGTATATGGCAGGACGCGTAACACTTCCTGCAGGACCGGGCGGCCAGTCATCATCGAGTTGCCGAGATCGCCCCGCAGCGCTCCACTCATGAAGGTGAGATACTGCGTGGTAATTGGCTGATCGAGGCCGAGCTTCTGACGGAGGGTCGCAATGCTCGCGGCACTCGCCTGGTCGCCCAGCATCACTTGCGCCGGGTCTCCGGGCAGCACCCTGATCACAAAAAAGACCAAGGTGAGCACGCAAACGAGAGTTACGATGGCAAAGCCGAGGCGTCTGAGAACGAAACCGGTCAAGGGCTTACTGTTCCAGAACGGTTGTTTCGTCGATAGGTGGAGATAAGCTTAGGGACCCCTCGACAGGATAGGCGAACTTCAGCTTGTTGGTCCATGCCCACGGCTGACCCATCTCATAGAGCGGTACCGAGCACACGGCCTCAACGATTTTTTGCTGTGCACTTTCCCACAGAGCTTTTTGCTTTTCGGCATCCGGTTCGCTGCGAGCAGCGGCAATTTCCTGGTCGGCAGCGCTGCAGTGTGAGAAGTTGACGATCGCACCAGGTGTTCCGACAATTGCCTTGGATTCGTAGAACTGGGTCAGAAAGCTGTCGGCGATCGGCAGGCGCGCTGCACCGTAATAGACGACCTGAGACACATCCTGCCGGATCTGTGCGTGGAAGGTCGGGTGATCGACCAGCTGAAACTCGAGGTTAATACCGGATTTTTTCAGCTGAGCCTGAATCACTTCCATCGTCGTCAGCATGGCAGGCAGGGTCGTCTGCACGGACTTGATGGTAATCCCGTTGGGATAGCCCGCTTCCGTCAAAAGCTTCTTGGCAAGCACCGGATCATATTTTGCAAGCTCGATGCTCTTGTAGCCTAGATATCCAGAAGGAACGACGGAGCTTGCGGCCTTGGTGAGGGAAGCGCCGCGGAAGCCGACAATGGCATCTCGGTCGATCGCATGCGCAATCGCCTGACGGACGCGGATATCGTCCAGCGGCTTGCTAGACATGTTCAGGTGGACCGCATGGAGCTCTGGCACGCCGAGAACATCAACCGTTGTGTCAGGCAGTGTGGCGACGCGTTTCAGCCAGCTGTCTTCGAACTTGCCGTTGACCAGATCGATTTCGCCGGACTGGAAGGCCAGATCGCGACTGGCGTCGGATGCCATGTACCTGAATACAATTTCCTTTATCTTCGGTGCGCCGCGAAAATATTTCTCGTTGGCCTGAAGGCGGACAAACTGCTGCGGCTGATATTCGACAACCTGAAACGGACCAGTGCCGACAGGTGTCCTTGCAAATTCGGCGCCCAGCGCCTCGACCGCCTTTTTGCAAACGATGTTTCCACCGTGATAAGGCACGAGGAGGCCCAGGAGGCTGGGGACTGTCGTCTTAAGCTTGATGCGAACGGTTTGGGGATCGACAGCCTCGATCGTCTCGAAGGCAGCATAGTCGCCAAAGAAGCTGGACGTGTCCTTTGTGGATGCTCGCTTCAGCGAAAAAACGACGTCATCGGCGGTCAGCTGGCCATAGTCACCCTGACAGGAAACGCCCTGTCGCAACTTGAAGGTCCACTCTTTCTTGTCGTCGGAAGAGGTCCAGCTTTCTGCCAGATCAGGCTCGATCATGCCGAGGTTATATTGGCCTGGCTTGATGCGTACGAGGCCGTTGAACAGCCAATTGGTGACGTTAACGTCAAGCGTTGCGGTTGCGCGGTATGGATCAAGGCTCGCCATGTCGCTGCCAGGCACTGCGACACGCAACGTCTGCGCTGCTGCCGTTTGCGAGCCAAGGGCAATAGCCCCGAAAGCAAACACGGATGCTAGAACTTTGGTTCTTGTAGTTCCCCTTGTCATCGTCATGCCATTCCCCATTGTTTTGCTTCGATGGAATTAAAGGCAGTCGGCGGCTCTTCGGCCGCTATCCGTGTAGTGTTGCAGGCTCCTGCGCATTGCGCAGCGTATCGAAACGCCGGATGTGGAACGGTTCGATCGGCAGACGCGAAGGCCTGCCTTGTACGAGGTCGCAGATGATCTTGCCTGTCACAGGACCGAGGCAGAAGCCGTGCCCTGAAAAGCCCATGGCGACTACTAGTCCCTCAACATCCAGCGTGTTGTCGATGACCGGAAGCGCATCGGGTGTCATGTCGATGAGGCCAGCCCAATAGTCTTCCACCTGCGCTTCTGCAAAGGCTGGAACGACGTCACCGAAGAGTTCGACGACCTCGGCCATGCTGCGACCCGTCGGCAGGACGCGGGGTCTGACGCCGCCGTCCTGAAGCCGTTGTTCGATCAATCCACCATGCCAGTCCTGCAGACCACTGGTGACCCTGAAGCGACCATTATATTCCTGCCGCCCGGCACAATCGGCATTGGCAACACCGATCACCTGCTGCAGCACGGAATCGACCGGCGAAGAACGCAGCACGGTAACCATGGGTATCTGCAGCGGTACTTCGTAGCCCAACGGCTTCAACACCTCGTTGCCGAAAATCCCGGCCGCTACCACGACCTTGGACGTCGCGATTCGGCCCTGATCGGTGACGACCGCCGATACTGCGCCATTTTCTATTTCAATCTTAAGGACTCGCTCCCCAAAGCGAGTTTTTACGCCAAGCCGTTCAGCGGCGCGCACGAAAGACAGAACGGTCGAGGAAGGATCGGCACTTCCATCGGTTGGGCAGTGAGACGCAACCAGAACTCTCTCTGAAACGGCGGGTGCGACCTCGCGCACATCTTTAGTAGAGGATAGGAAATGCAGTTCCAGCCCTTCAGCACTCTGCTCACGCACAAGATCTTCGATGATCTTTGCTTCTTCAGGTGTACGTGCGAGACGAAGATTACCCCCACGACGATAGTGGGTATCTCCGTCCAGTTCCTCAGCGAGCGTTGCCCAGGTCGCGACCGCAGATTTGGCAAGCGGCAGTTCCGCGGGATGACGCCCGGACTGACGCACGCCGGCAAGAGTCCAGCCGGATGCCATGGAAGCGGGACCGAAACGATCAATCAGGACAACGTCAAGCCCTTCCTTCGCCATCTCATAGGCGCTCGCAGATCCACTGATTCCTGCACCGATAACGACCACATCAGCCATTGAAAAAAATCCTTGACTATAAGGGTTGCGACAAAATCAGACGGTCACTGACTTCACGATGTCGGGCGTTGCCTGGTCGCGGATGAACGCAACAAGGGCCAGTTCGACCTTCATTTCCGGATGCGGCATGGCGCCGATATGAATCGTATGTGCCGGATCGCTCCCGCGGATGCGGTCTGCGATTACACCAAGCACGATTTCAAGGTCTTCCGGCGAGGCGACGCTGATATCGAAGCGGACTGTGTCATTGAGGCTGGCGTCAACACCCGCAAGCGCACCGGCAAGATTGTCCAGCGCCTGGTTAGCCTGCTCTGCGGTATCAGGGGACATTTCGCGGGTTTGATAATTGCGGCCCGCGGTATTCGACGAGTAGATCCATCGATCGACTTTGACCAGACGGGAGAAGCAGAAGAGCTCTTCAAACTTGCTGCCGCTCTTAACCCTTACGACTTCAGACATCAGCTCAATCCCTCTCGAAATCGTTCCTGCTTGCAGAAAAGCGGGATTAATATCGATTGTCAAATGAATACCGATAAACGTCTCGAGGGAATTTCAAGTGCCGATTATCGGTACAAGATTATCGAAGACCGGGGGAGTAAGCAAATTAACTCGGAGCCGGGAAGTAATCGATAGTCGCAACTAAACTCAGCAGCTTCCGTATTTAGCAACGGATAGTACGGCCTTACTCCGGGCAGTAGCGGCGACCGGCGCGCTTGCGCGTTAGCCGCTCACAGCATGCGGGCTGCACGCCCGCTACGCCGCGTAGCGTTGTTGTAGTAGCTAGACGCCTGCTGGACGGATCGATGCCGCGACTGCTCCATCGCTTCGGGCAGCGGAATGCCGCGATTGGCGGCTTCCGTCAGATATCCTGATCGCAGCCCATGTGCGGAAAACTCCCCAGGATCGAGCCCGGCCATTTCAGCCCGCTGCTTGACGATCGCATTGACCGCGCTGGGCTCGAGCGGCCGCTTGGAGAGATTGCCCCAGCGATCGACTTTTCGGAATATGCTACCCTTGTCGATCCTGGCTGCCGCAAGCCAGGCATTCAGCGCATTGACGGGTCGGCCGGTGAGATAAACGACCTCATCATGATCGGCGCCAGATGTCTTCGTGCGGCCAAGATGGATCGAAAGCGAGGGGAGGGGAGAGCCATCGGTAAGATCGATCGATGGCTCGACGGTCAACTGTTCGACGCGCATAGCGGCAATCTCGCTGCGGCGCCGACCGCCCGAGGCGAAAGCGACCATCAGGATTGCTCGATCACGGATGTCGCGCAAGCTCTCGGTGTTGCAGGTTGCCAGCATCTTGCCAAGGACATCGCCGGTAACAGCCTTGTTGCTCTTTCGACGACGTTGTCGCGGAGTCGCCCGCACAGCGAGCCGTATCGCGGACTTTAGGGCAGGGGAGGCGAAAACGCCGGTTAGTCCGCGCCACTTCGTGAGCGTCGACCACGTGGCGAGGCGCCGGCGCACGGTATCGGGTGCATGCGGGCCTGCCGACTTTAGAAAACCTTGGCTTCGGAGGTTCTGCTCCACCTCTGCCGGCATCCCGTGATCCGGATCGGTTTCGCGCTTCTGCGGGTCCCACAGATGATGTGCGACGAATTTTAGGAGCAGGGCTTCGGGCGCCGGCCAGGGCAGAGATTTGCCAATCGCCGCCAGCGACCAGGCCTGCAGATAGGCAAGATCAGACGTGAGGGCTCGAAGGGTATTTTCGCCCATTCCCTCGTTGACCAGATGGCGCAGCGTTGCGACATCCTGATCGGTGAGCAACTCTGCAAGTTCATCGCGCCGCTCCAGAGGCAGCACTGCTGCAATCGTGTCCAACTCTTGGGCGCGGCGATCGACCGGGTCTGAGCCAGTGTTTGTCATGCCATCGACGACGCGGGATGCAGTTTGAGATCAGTGTGGCCGAAGTCATGCCCCTTGAACAGGAGCGGCGCCTTGGCAACAGCGGCAACAGCGTACGAGAAACAGTCGCCCATATTGAGCGCAGCTGGATGACGACCCCGGCCAAAACGCTCGAAAGCCTCTTCTGCTGCCCGGTAGTGTTTCTCATCGAAAGCGACAGTCGTGACATTCGCAGTTTCGGCAAGTCGCCCGATCATTTTGGCGGCACTGACGAATCCTTTACCCGACAGGACCATCCGTGCCTCAAGCAAGGTCGGCCAACCGATGGTGACCGGCTCACGTCCCATCAGTGGTCTGAACACATCTGCTTCCGGCTCTTTCATCGATATCGCGATAATAACAGACGTATCGACGGCAATCATATCGGCAGACCGTTCTCATCGTAGAAGTCATCGTGATTGGACGTCGTGCCGGGTGCGATATTGCGAAGATCCTCGGCTGCCAGATCCCATACGGCGTCCATGGGATAGCGGATGTTGTCAGCGCGCAGCTCCTGGTCGTAACGCTCGAGTGCCAGTTCGACGAGCCGGTTGATCGGCTGGCCCGTGCGGCGGGAGAGGGCATGGGCCAGATCTCGGGCCTTGCTGCTGCGAATGGAGAGCTGCGGTTCGGACATGGTGTGCCTCGTGAATTCGTGGCTTCAATATAGAGATTGCATGCGAGATGGCAAGAAATTTCCCGCGGATGGCTAACCCACGATAAGAGGTGCTTATCGGTGGTTAGCGCATCAATATTCGGTCGTACCATGTGAAGAACAACAACATTGATACAGCGTTCCTCTAAGAATTTCTTTACGGTGATTTCAATGGCTTACGATCTCGCAAAAATCAACATGACAGCCCTGATGGGGGGAGGCGGGGCTGATTTAGTGGCCATGCCGGCAGATTTTGCAAGCTCGATTGCCATCGGCTCGCTGAGTGAGCAGAGTCAGACCTTTTCAAGCGCGTGCCGCTACCAAATAGGGGAGGGGCGGAATAGGAAGTACGCAAAATAGCAACGTCGGGATGGCTCCACTCAGTGAAGGACAGGTTCATCCCTTCACCCCTATGTCGCTCGCCACTGGCAGAGTTCTACCTTCACAAAAATGTAATAAATGGTAGTTTCGCCGGCTAAGCACAGGAACGACGGAACCGACATGAGCAGGCAGAGCATATTCGAAAAGAAAATTCGCAATACGCGGCTGTTCGCAACCCCGAGGGAAGTCAGAATTCACCGGCTGGCCGAGGCGTCCCAGTCGGTGTCCAGCCCGTTTACCGCACGTCTGCTGCGCCACCGAACCGGCCCGCTGAGGACCATTCTCGATATCGAATTCCTGAACGGACGCCCGGCGCGACGGTTGCGAGACCTCGGTGACATCGGTGCCTTCATTGCAGGTGTCGAAGCCCAGACGAGGCGTCATCTGTTTTCCAACGGTGGCGTCATCGACGGCGAGCTGGATTTCTACAAGTCCGGAGCATGCGTCGGTCGGCGTTACAATATTAGGGCGATAGCCTCCAGCTATAGAAAGAATCACACCGAACCTTTCGCCGGTTTCGACGCGCTGATGGAACATTGTGCCGTCACGCTCGATGTCGAGGACCAGGAATTGGCGGAAGCCGGCCAGATCGTCTGCCATCTCGACCATCTGCTGCAAAACTTCATCTACATCGACGAAAAACTGTATCTAATCGACTGGGGCGAAGGTTACATCGGCCGCCCCGGCTTTGATGCCGGCTGCTTCATGATGGTGATGATGCGGGCTTATGACATCCCGGTGTTCAGACGGGAGGCATCGGCGTTTCTGAGATCCTACTGCCTGCACGCCAGCGCCGTTTGCAACGAGGACCCGGTCCCGGGCATGCGCCGCATTTTCCTACCCAGAATGCTGTCCTACCTTCTGCGAATTGATACGGTGAAACGCTTCGAAGAACGCCAGGGCCTGGACGCATGGCGCGAAAAAATCCGACATCTCGGCGACTTCATCTTCAAGCGGACATGGACGGATCTGTCACCGCCGGAGTAGAGTCAGGTCACTCGCGGCGGATGAGACCTCCGCTTCGGCTACGCCCTTCACGACCGGATCATCCCCTGCCGCGCCGGCGATCATCTCGACGTAGCCGATTCGGCATAGAGATCTTCCCGCAACAAAGAGCGACGTCCGAAAGCATTTCGCCCGCGCACAAATCAATTGATGAAGCGGCTATGTGCCCTGCTGGACGCCGGGCAGCTCCAAGGGCGTCCTACTAACCAGTTCGGCCAACTCGATGACAGATTGCTTGCACTAACGGTTGATCTGGTCTCCCGAGAGAGCGTCGGATATCCAACCAACTTCTCGGCTATGTAGCCCGAATGGAGCGATCGCCTGTCTCTTCGGGTTGTGCAGCTCGTAATTGCATTGCTTCCGGTACGTTGGCCGGAATCGCTTTCGGCGTTCTCACTAACCAGGCCAAGTCCCACCCAGAGAGCAGGGTCGAGGCGGATTGAGATCCACTACGGCGACATGTGGCTGCGACGTTGACCGCTGTCGCGAAAATCAGGCAGACCGTGTCAGAAGTCTGCGGATATCTCATTATATCAAGCGGAATGCATCGGTAGCGACGATTTCGGCTTGGCGAAGGTCATCTCACATCCTGACAGCTGCGATCAGGCCGGGAACGCCGACGAGGGTGATGGCCCTGCGAATGTTGTACGCGAGTGCCGTCAGTCTCAACTCGCCGCGGACGTTTTCCAACCTGCGCATCAGGAAAGCTCCCATGTACATCCACTGTTTGATCGTACCGAACGGATGCTCGACACTTTCTCGACGCAGGTCCAGCACTCCGGGTCTGGCGGCGAGGCGCGCTGCCATCCGATCCAGAACCGCCTCGTTCTCGACACGGCCGACCCGTCGATACCCGTGGGTGAAATGCGCCTTCAGAGCGCGGGACCGGCAGGCTTCCCGGTTGCAGTATTCGACAAGCTTCAAATCGCGCGTTTTCTTCTCATATCGTGACGAGAGGTGTTGTCCGGCCGGGCAGACGTAGACATCATGCTCGGCATCATAGCGGAACTTGTCCTTCGGAAAGAAACCTTCGCGAACCGCGGCGCCACGGAGGGGCTTTGTGACATAGGTGGTGATGCCCGCCTTCTTGCAGGCCTCAATGTCCTCGACCTTTAAGTAGACGCGATCGGCGACCACCTCGATCTGCTCGACGCCGAGATTGTCCATCGCCGCCTCCGTCGTCTGTGTCAGCAAGCACATGTCAACCACCTGGCTGCTGACCTCCTGTTCGGCGATCAGCTTGTGCTTCACGTCGACGGCAAGCTGGATGTTGTAACCGACTCCAACCTTGGTCGTGCGCGCCATGGCCCGGCTATCGGATCAGTAAGCGATATCTGGTCTTCGCCTGTGCTATCCAACTCATCGAGCAGCGCCTTATGGCAGTCGCTCTTTCCCTTGATCGCGGGCGATCTTCTCGGCGAGGTTTTCGGCTCGTGGCACGCCGCCGGTGGTATTCTCTTCCTGTGCATCGCCGTCATCGAGCCGCTTCGTGTACTCGGTCAGCCGTTCGCCGCCTCGCGGATGAACTTTGTCAGCGCCGCCCGCGTGAAGTTGCGGTCCTTATTGTTGACAGCTTTGATGCGCGTGCCATCGACCGCCCGCAGTTCGCCTCCGAACAGGTCAAGTTGACGGCACAGAATGACGAATTCCCGGAATACCTGCCGAAAGGCGGCATGGTTCACCCGGCGAGAGTTGGCGATCGTCTTGTGATCTAGCGTAAAGTGCCGCAGCAGCTAGGTCACTTCGATATTGCGGTGCGTCTCGGCTTCCAGCCGACGGCTCGACCTCACCCGTTTCAAATATCCATATAGGTAGAGCTTCAGAAGATCGGCCGGGTCATAACCGGGACGACCTGTCAGATTGGGCTCGACACGTATGAAACCGGACGACTGCAAATCCAGTCCATCGATAAAACCATCGATGAACCGAACCGGGTTGTCCGGGCCAACGTAATCGTCCATCACTTCAGGCGGAAGCAGCATTTGCGACCGGTCTGTTCCTGATAAATGTGCCATGGCGAATTTTGTCACAGGCGATCATGACGAGGAATCTTCAACTGCTGACAGGTTGTTTTTCAATTTGCTCCATAGTCAAATGGCAACAATGCTTCTCAAGGGACGAGGACAATGCATGGTCGGAGAGTTAGGAGAACGGTAGCCACCGAGCGAGCATTACAAATGCTGCTGCTCATCTTTCCGCTTGGCCTGATGCCGCAGGATGCGCGGCTAATAGCGAGTTTTCAGCATCTCGGTTTCGCCATCGCAGTTTTTGTCCTAAACCTCTTCGTCTGCGGCTTCGGCTTCAAGACGGAGCGTTTTCCCGTTTATTGGATTGCTATACTGTAGCCTACGGCGCTCATTGGCCAGATCGCATAACCCCAATTGCAGCTCGTAGTCGCAAGGTCGGCAAGATCGGAGCGGACCATCTCGCGAATCTACTGAGATGATTTAGAAGGCCCGCCGTTCCGAAACAACCCTCAGGGCCTTTAGATGCTTGATGGCATCAGGCTTTGCGGCATGCCCTACCTTTTTGCGGGAAGCTCGCGAGGAGCAGCAACGTCCAACTAATTCTCTGCTACCAATTTCTTCAGCTTCAAATTCTTATCTCTCCAAGCGTGTTAAGCTGCCTTGCCCTCAATCGGTCCATGCTGCCGTATTTGTCCTTCCAGTTGTAAAACGTCGCTCCGCTACCGCTCTTGCGGTCCATGTCGGCGGCCTTTGCGCTAGCCCTCAGCACACCCAGCACCCCGTTATCTGCTCTTGCGTAATCTCTGCATCTTCATTTGTCCGTCCTTTGAAAGGCCGACTTCAATGAATGCTGGAGAAAACTCGAAATGGCAGGTCAGTGGCTACTGGAGCTGAAATGAAGGCGTTCTGTATAGGCTTACCCGGCGCGATATAGCGCAATCCAATTTTGACCCGGTCCGACCCATTGTAGGATCGCGTTGCTCGTGACTCTACCGTTGTCGCTGACAATACCCAGGTCAGCCGCGCCCGAACTCGTCGACGATACGGATGATGTCGTCTTCGCCGAGATAAGATCCCGTCTGAATTTCGATCATTTCAAGCATAATCTTGCCGGGGTTGGCCAGGCGATGGACTTCACCTTGTGGAATGTAGACGCTCTCGTTCTCGCGAACCGTCTGCACGGTGTCACCGATCGTCACCTCGGCCGTGCCCTTGACGCAGATCCAGTGCTCCGAGCGGTGGTGATGCTTTTGGAGAGAGAGCTTCTTGCCTGGCGTCACAAACAGCCGTTTCACCTGGAACCGATCGCCGTTGAGGATCGAGGTATAGCCACCCCAGGGGCGGTAGGAGGTTGGATGTGTTTCGGTGAGAGCCGAAGTCGCCTTGGCGGCGGCGAGTTGCTTGACGATGTTGCCGACGTTCTGACTGTCGTTGAGGCGGCCGACATAGACAGCGTCCTCGCTGGCGATGACGGCAATGCCATCCAGACCCTGCACGGCCATATGACCGTGGCGCGACAGGACGAGCGAGTTCTTCGTGTTGATCAGCGTCGCGTTGCCGAGCGCGACATTGCCATCGGCATCCTGCTCGCCCAGCTTCCAGACCGCATCCCAGCTGCCCATGTCTGACCAAGTGAAGGACGCCGGCACGACAGCAGCGTTTGCTGTCTTTTCCATGATCGCATAGTCGACCGAGATGTTCGGGCTGGCCGAAAACGATGCCTCGTCGAGGCGCAAGAAATCGAGGTCACCGGATGCCTTTGCAACGGCAGCGCTTGCAGCTTCAGCAACAGCGGGCGCAAAGCGGGCGAACTCGCTGAGAACCACGCCGGCCTGGAACATGAAGATGCCGGAGTTCCAGACAAAACCACCGCTCGCCAGCATCTTTTCAGCGTCCGGCAGGGCAGGCTTTTCGACGAAGCGCTTTACTGTGTTCGCACCGCTTGAGAGCTGGTCACCGATCTCGATATAGCCATAGCCGGTCGAAGGCTCGGTCGGTGTAATGCCGAAGGTGACAAGCTTGCCGCTTGCTGCCGTCTTGCGTGCGGTCTGAATGGCATCGAAATAGGCCTTGCCCGCTTCGATTTCGTGGTCGGAGGCCAGCACCTGCAAAATCGCATCATCGCCGAACTTCTCGGCGACGAAGGCAGCGGCTGCGGCAACGGCCGGTGCCGTGTTGCGTGCGGAAGGCTCCAGCATGATCGCCGTGAGTGGCAGGCCAAGCTCACGTGCCTGTTCGGCGGCAAGGAAGCGGAAATCTTCGTTGGTGATGACGATTGCAGGCTCATAGAGCGTCTCGTCCGCAACACGCGCAAGCGTGGACTGAAACAGCGTCTGGTCGCCGACGAACTGTATAAACTGCTTTGGTGCAGAAGACCGTGACAACGGCCACAGCCGCGTGCCCTTGCCGCCTGCCATGATTACGGGAATGATCTTGCCAACCATAGTCTCAGTCTCCACTGACGCTTTTGCTTTTGAGATTTGTCATCGGTTACGTTCTGCCGCCCAATGCCGAATGAGATCAAGCCCTTGATCCAACAATTCCGAGGCGGCCCGTTCATCCGGCGCTTCGACGTAGCAGCGCATTTCCGGAGCATTGCCAGAAGGACGAAGATGAATGATCCGCCCGTCTTCGAGTGTCGCGCGAAGCCCGTCGATGTCGCTTTTCACAGCGACCGAGCCGATCGGTGCGAGGAAAGCAGCAAGGTTGTCGTCGGCTGCGCGCAGATGCGCCATCAGTGCCGCACTCGTTTCAACGGGGAAGTTTTCCAACCGGTCCGCCGCTGCAAAAGCAAGCGGATGATCGGCAACAACACGCGACAGCGGCTGCTTGGCTTTCGCCACAAGCGAAAGCGTCGCGAGCGCGGGAAGGAAACTGTCGCGAGTCGGCAGCGCCTTCAATGTGCCTCCGGCTACTGTGAAATCGGAGCCGGTCAACGTGCCGCCATTTGCCTCAAAGCCAACGATCGCCGTTTCACCGGCGTCGGCAGCGGATTGCATGGCCGCAATCACGAAGGGAGAGCCGACCTTCGTCCTGACAACCCTGTAATCGCCGGCAGATTCTATCCGTGAATTGGACGTGACCGGCGTGGCGACCACCTTGGCATGAAGGAAGTTTGCCGTGATGAGGCCCAGCAGATCGCCTCTGAGCGGCTGCCCCTTTTCGTCTGCGACGAGCGGGCGGTCGCCGTCACCATCCGCGGACACGATCGCGTCGAGATGATATTGTGGGGCCCAACCCTGCAGCAGCGCAATCGTCTCGGCAGAGACGGCTTCCGTATCGACGGGAATGAAACGCTCAGAGCGTCCGAGCGGCACGACCTGCGCCCCCAGCTTTTCAAGAACCTGAACGAAGAGATCGCGCGCGACTGTGGAATGCTGATAGACGCCGACACGCAATCCGGCCAATGCATCCGGAGCAAGCAGCATGACGTTCCGTTCGACGAAAAGTGCTTCGGCCTCCACGTGCTGATCCGAAGCTTCGCCCGGAGTGGCGTCGATCTCTTCATCTGCCATGGCGCCGGCGATCGCCGTGATCCGGATCTCGTCGTGTTTGTCGATCTCACCATCGGCACGGTAGAATTTGATGCCGTTGCGATCATCCGGGATATGCGATCCTGTGATCATCAGGCAGGCAGCCGAGAGCTTCATACCGTATAGTGCAAGCGCGGGTGTGGGAACGGCACCGCAGTCGATCGCGCAGAGTCCTGCTCGCTGCAGGGCGCCGATACATGTTGCCGATATACCGGG
This sequence comes from Neorhizobium sp. IRS_2294, assembly GCF_050500145.1. Taxonomy (NCBI): domain Bacteria; kingdom Pseudomonadati; phylum Pseudomonadota; class Alphaproteobacteria; order Hyphomicrobiales; family Rhizobiaceae; genus Neorhizobium; species Neorhizobium sp. IRS_2294. The sequence goes on along the minus strand of NZ_CP191440.1, from coordinate 835,925 downwards.
GCTCGAAGCGCGAAAGTCACGACCAACCAAGACCGGATCACCCGGTTTCGCAAGCCCGGCCTCAAGAAGATGGCGCGCAAACGCCGTCGCATAGAGCGCCGAGGCTCTCCCCTCGAGGTCAACGACAAGACCGCGAAGGCCGCTTGTTCCAAATTTCATGATGCGTCTGTTTCGATTGGATGGATCAATGGTTGCGGGAGCCAATACCATAAAAATATGGGAGGTAGCTATAGATGCCCGCTTGTTAAAAGCGAGAGTATATAATTAAATATAGTTAACGCTGATGGAGTGCGAAATCCCGTGGTTCATTCAATACTGATCAATTTCTAAAGTATAGTCTATCTCGTGTGCCGTATGTTTTCGAGCGCTAACCAATATCGAAAATCTAGGATTAGGAGAGATCGTGCAAGATCGTCAAGAAAATTTGCTCCAAAAAGATTTAAGCTGTCGATCCATTCTAGTTTTGCACTGGTCAGCATTCGCGTTGGTGCTTTTGAATTTTGGCGCCGTGCAAATTTCCACTCTCGCGATCTACGGATTAGCAAGTGCTCTCCTGCTTTGTATCGCCGTCTTCGTCCGAGGGATCCCCAAGGCAGGGGAGCCGGCAGTGAAAGCGGCTATCGTATTGGCTCTGGTCGCCTTCGCATGGGTAATGTTCCAGACTACTCCGCTGCCTGAAGCAATCTTTAGTCAACCGTCGTGGAGAGACCTGGCCAAGTTTCAGCTCGATGCTTCCCCGGTGATATCCTTGACGCCTGCGGATGACTGGGCATCTTTGCTTCGTTTCCTCGTGCCGGTTGAGGTCTTTCTGCTCGGGATTATTTTGTGCGACAGCGACGAACGAGCTATCGCCACCCTCAAAGGCCTGGCGATAGCAGGAGCCGTTGTCGCTCTTCTCTCCATCGCCCAATTCCTGATCGCGCCCAATACACTCCTCTTCATCGCAAAGACGGCTTACCTCGACAGCCTAACCGGCTTCTTTGTCAATCGGAACACCGCCGCAACCTATTTCGGGATTGTCGCCATCCTGAACTATGGAATCCTTTCGTCTCACCTGCGGTGTGTTGGGGTCCGGCGAATTCTCACGTCGCTGGATCAAGGCAGGGGTCTTCCATTCGATCAACGAAAGGCAGTTCGAGGAGTACTAAGCTTTGCGATACTGTTTATGGTATCGGTCACGGCTCTTGTGCTGACGAAGTCCCGGGCCGGGGTTGCGGCAAGTTTTGCCGCGCTTCTGTTGATGACCCTGTTGTTCGTGTTCAGATCTTCGCAGAACAAGCATCCTGTCCCTGCGCTTCGGAGTACCGGCCTTAGATCCATTCGCGTTGGCGCATTTCTGATAGCGATTGCTTTAACCGGCCTATTCGCAGCAGGCTTCCTGTCGTTTTCTGGCAGAGCTTTGCTCCGAGCAGAAGTGCAGGGCGCAAGCGACGGCCGCTTTTGCATCATGCCGGGATTGGGCTCGGGGGTATCCGATCATTTTCCGTTCGGGACCGGACTGGCAAGTTTCGAAACCGCTTTTACAGCGTATCGCGATCCGGACTGCGGCGTCTATACGGTTTGGAATCGTGCCCACGATGTCTATCTCGAAGCAGTCTTCGCGTTGGGCGTCGCCGGCATATTCATCATCGCGTTTGGACTGGCCTTTGTCTTATCGTGCCTCGTCAGAGGAATGGCAGCGAGGCGTCGCCTTCGTTATGTCCCGGAATCCGGCTTCGCGGTGGTGTTGCTGCTTCTCGTTCACTCCGCCTTCGACTTCTCAATCCAGATCTCCGGCCTCGCCATTTTCGTGGCTGCGACCTTGGCGCCGATCGTCGTTGTCTGCGTTGCCGATCTAAAAGGTGGGTCGAAAAACAGGCGAAATCGAACGATCCAAACAAGTGTGGCGGGGCAATTGCCGTCGGCGGCCAGCCTGCGAGATAAACAGTTGCCTGCTGCTTGAGATATGCAGTTTATCCAAAGCATCTACATTAGTAAGATAGATTCTATTGTACTATTTTATAGCTTAGGCACAAATAATATATATGATTATAAATTAAATCTGTGATTTATCAGCAACAAAGCTTCGTTTCGTTCTGGAGTCATTTGTTACTTTCCAATCTAAACTAGAAATAAATAATCTCGTGTGCAAGTTTCGCTTCGGGCTTCTAAGGGGACACACGTGAAAATCAAAACCGCATCGACTTTTGTTCTTGTGGCGACGTCATTCCTGTCGGGATGCACGGCGCTGCCAAACTCTGGACCAGATTCTCGGCAGGTGGAGGCGCAGGCAACTGCAAAGGTTACATCAGCCAAAAAGGCACAGGCCGTCGGGATCGACTATGCTCTGGTCGACATTAGTAAATCTGTGCTTGCTTATGTAGAGGATACCAAGGCGACATCCCTTAAAGGGGGGTTCGGCGGCGGTCGTGGCGGAGCCCCGAGCTTGCCGCTCGGCGTTGGTGACGTCGTTCAGGTCTCCGTCTTTGAATCCCAGTCCGGCGGCCTGTTTATTCCCAACGACGCCGGGAGTCGTCCTGGTAACTACGTGTCGCTACCGAACCAGACAATCGATCGGGAGGGTACGATCAGCGTCCCTTACGCCGGTCGTATCCCGGCCGCCGGGCGTCCGGTGGAGGACGTCCAGCGACAAGTTGAGGATGCACTCGCCAACCGCGCGATTGAGCCGCAGGTGTTGATCACGAAGGTCAGCAGCCGATCTGCTCAGGTCGCGGTTCTGGGCGACGTACGCTCGCCTGCGAAGATAGAGTTGACGGAAGCTGGTGAGCGCGTGCTTGACGTCGTTTCAGAAGCCGGCGGCCTGAGCTCGCCCGGCATCGAAACCTATATTACGCTGCAAAGACGCGGAAAATCGGCGACTGTCCTTTACGATTATCTGGTCGCCACGCCGTCTGAAAACATCTATGTCGCACCTGGCGACACCATTCTGGTCGATCGTGAACGTCGAACCTACCTTGCATTTGGCGCCTCGGGTCTCAATGGCAGGTTTGACTTCGAGGAATCGAAGCTGACCCTTGGTGAAGCACTGGGGAAGGCGGGCGGATTGCTGGACTCGCGTGCAAATCCGGCGCAGGTAATGCTCTACCGCACAGTCAAGAAAGACTTCCTGGCTAAGCTGGGCGTAGATACCAGTCGGTTCAGCGGCGAAATGGTTCCCGTCATCTTCAGAGCCAATATGAGAGATCCTTCGGCTCTCTTCGCTGTCCAGAAGTTCCCGATGCAGGATAAGGACACGATCTATGTGTCCAACTCCGACTCCGTCGAAACGCTGAAGTTCCTCAACATCCTGAATTCTGTGACGTCGACTGTCGCTGGTGTTCCGTCGGATGCCATCGCCACCCGCGATGCTGTTCGAGAACTCGCCCCGTGAGTTTTGGCCTCAAATTCACAAGTTAACAGTAATTTAATCTCTCTATTGATGATTTTTTACTTCTGTGCGATGGATTGATTAGTTTAGTAATCTTCGGGAGACAGTCATGCATAAGGTTTTTATAAGTAATATTGCAGGTATCGCGCTTGTAACTGCTCTAGTTTCAGGTATTGCTGACCTTTCTTCGGCTCATGCACAGTCGGCTTTGCCAACGGCGGGATGCTTCGTCGCGCCGGCCCGGATGTCTGATGCCGAGATCAGCGCGTTTCTCGCAGCTCCAGAAAGTCTGTTGTCGCAGTTCTCGTCTGGCGGACTTCCACTGTCCAATCAGGCTCGTTCGCTCGCCGGATCCAGCGCCGACGCACTGTCCCCGCTGATTGCCATCGCTGCAAAGGCTAATGCCGGTCAGGCTGCCGCGATCGGCGCGGGGCTTGCTCGTGCCGCAAGGGCCTGCGCTACCGTCAATCCCGAATATGCCTCCCGTATCCAGGACGCTATCGCGGACAGCGGCAATCGCGCCCTCGAGACAGCGTTTCTCGCGGCCAACAGCGAAACGCAGACTGCGTCTCTTGGCGGCGGCCTCAGCGGTGGCGGCTCGGCAACCGGTGGCGCTGGCGCGATTGGCGGCGGCGGCACGCCGGGTGGCGGCAGCAATGGTGGCGCGGGAACGACTGCGTCGACCGGCTCGGGCTCGTCCAGCTTCTCTTCCGGCGGCGGTAGCGGATATTACGCGAGCGAAGACGGCGGCTCGACGACGATCGTCGAAGGCAGTTCGACCACGGCGTCGTTCTGAGGCGGCTACTGTCTGGCATTTCATTGAGCGAGGTTTTTCTTGCAGATTCATAACAAGAGTTTCTCTGGTGGCCTGCAAGGCGACGATGTCGATTTAGAGCGCTCCGTTCAAGGAATTGATTTCGACGCTGTTTTAGCGATCGCCAGACGACAATGGATGATCGTAGCGGCCGCAGTGGCGGCCGCTATTGTCCTAGGATTGGCGTATATATTCACGGCAGTTCCTCTTTATACGTCCAACGTCAGCGTCTTGATCGACCAAGGCAATAGAGAAGTCGTTCAGCAGCTTTCGACAATTGGTGGCGTGGTCGACGACGAGGGTTCCGTTCTCAGTCAAGTTGAACTCCTGAAATCGGACACGATTGCAATGTCCGTCGTGGATAAGCTCGACCTTACGAATGATGCGGCGTTTGCGAGTGCCGGAGGGTCTGTCATTGGAACGATGGTCGGAACGCTCCGGTCGCTGGCAAATGTCTCTTCTTGGTTCGTTGTTGAACCCGAAACCAGCGATCAGGTGGAGGCGAAACGCCGCGCCGCTGCGAACACGCTCCTTTGGAACATGGAGATCAGCCGCGTTGGTCGCACTTATGTTTTGAGCATCAGCTACACCTCTCCATCGTCTTCTCTCGCTGCGAAGATCGCCAACGCGATCGGAGAGGCCTATCTGGTTGACAAGCTTAATTCGAAATATGAGGCAACCAGGCGCGCAAGCGGCTGGCTGCAGGATCGCATAGCCGAACTGCGCCAGAAGGCTTTGGACTCGGATCTTGCCGTCCAGAAGTTCCGCAGTTCCAACGGCCTCGTTGCTGCCGGCTCGGTTCTGGTTGCTGACCAGCAGTTGTCCGAACTCAACAGCGCATTGATCGTCGCGCAGTCCGATACCGCAAAAGCTGAGGCGCGCCTGCAGCGGATCGCGCAGATCATCGCTTCGGGCCAAGGAGACGCGATCGTTACGGATGTTCTCGACAGTTCCATTTCCAACGAACTGCGCCAGAAATATCTTGATGCCTCCAAGCGGGAAGCGCAGATATCCGATCGTCTCGGAGTCAATCATATTCAAGCGATCAGGCTGCGCAGCGAAATGACGGAATACAACCGTCTGATGTTCGAAGAGGTCAATCGTATCGCCGAAAGCTACAAGAGCGATCTCAACGTTGCCAAGGCCCGGGAAAAGAGCCTGACGGATTCGGTCGCGCAGGCCACAGGCATCAGCGCCACCGCGAGCGAGACCCAGGTACAGCTGAGAGAACTCGAGCGGGAAGCTGACACCTACAAGAACATGTACCAGACCTTCCTGCAGCGGTATCAGGAGGCCATACAGCAACAGTCCTTCCCGGTCACAGAAGCACGTATCATCACGCGAGCAGCTGCACCCGACAGTCCGAGCCATCCCCGCAAGCCATTGGTGCTGGCACTGTTCGTGATTATCGGTGCCGCGGTCGGGAGTGGCCTTGGCGCGTTTCGCGAGTTCCGGGACCGTTTCTTCAGAACCGGCGAACAGGTTCGCGACGTTCTCAATCTGGAATTTCTGGGCATTGCGCCAATAGTGGCTCCGGCAAAGGCCGTCGATGCTCCGGATAGCTCTGACGGTCGTGGCATCGGCCAGGTTCGAAAGACCCATGCCGTTTCGAATTACGTCATCGATCACCCACTCTCCGCCTTCGCGGAAACGCTTCGAAGCGCCAAGATTGCTGCAGACCTCGCGCTTACCGGCAAGAGTTGCAAGATCATCGGCGTCGTTTCGTCATTGCCTGGAGAAGGCAAGTCAACGATTGCGGTGAATTTTGCCGAGTTGCTGGCGGGGCAAGGAAACAGAACCGTCCTGATCGACGGCGATTTGCGCAACCCGGGCGCGACGCGGGCGATCGGGAGACATGCGGAATCCGGCCTTCTTGAAGTGCTCATCGACAACAGGGATCCGCAGTCGCTTTTCCTCCGAAACGATCGGACTAAACTTGCGTTTTTGCCTGCAGTTGTCCGTCACCGCATTCCGCATTCGTCCGAACTACTATCGTCCGCGCGCATGCGCCAGGTGCTCGCAGACATCAGCAATACCGCAGACTATATCATCATCGATCTGCCGCCTCTCGGCCCGGTCGTCGATGCCCGCGCCATTGCAGGCCGAATTGACGGGTTCATCTTCGTCACCGAATGGGGCAAGACAGCACGCCGGGTCGTTCGTCAGGTTCTCGCTTCCGATCCCTATGTCCGCGACAAGTGTCTTGGTGTCGTGCTCAACAAGGTCGACCAGGAACGGATGAAGCTCTACCGAGCCTATGGCTCCAGCGAATATTATTACTCGCGATACTCCCAGTACTACCAGGAAGGCTGAGAATGACGCGGCGTGGTCGCAGACCGCTTCTCATCGGAGCGGTCGTCCTGCTCTGCATGGGAAGCCTGGCGATCTCGGTAACACAGATCTCACGTTACGCCCGGTTCGGGACCATGCGACACATCGCGGCCCAGATTGAACGCGACAGACCGGTCTCGCGGGAGTTGCTCGAAGGAACTCTACCGCAGATGAGACTGCTTCTCAGAGACGATGTTTGCCAAAGCGAGTTCGTCAAAGCAGCTGTAACGGTTGCGCTCGTCCGGCTGGATACGCAAAGCCCGGATGTCGATTACGACAACTGGTCGAGCGCGCTTGGGGAGGCAGAGAACGTGGTGCGCTTTGCGGTTCACTGCCTCCCGAGTGATGGAAACTTCTGGGTCCGGTATGCGATGGTCAGGCAAGCGGTCGGGGAACAGCCAGAGGAAATCGCAAAGCTCGTCACGCTGTCGCAGCTTTACGCCCCCGCAGAAGAAAACACGATTGCGGCGCGGTTCCGCTTGTACAATCGCCTGACGCAGCCGAGCCTTACCCTCGCGGCAGCACCGCTGAAAGCGGATCTTGCGGTGGTATGCTCCTTGAAAGGCGCTGCCCTGCGGCGGCGTTTGCCTTTGGCGAACCCAGTCCTTGCCCATGAGGTCCTATCTTACGCGCAAGATTGTCATCTCGGTCGATCGTCGAGCGACAAAACGGGGAGATAGGTTCGTCCATCCGGACCGGGCGGCAGATCGTTCGAGGACGGTCGGTCGCGACCAGTTCTCGAAGGAACAAGTGAACCCGGTTCGCCTCTGCCCTGTTTTTCCTTCCGAGAGCGGAGGACCATTCCGCATGATCCCGGCTCACTCTTGCGGGTAGAGACACGGAACCCGTCGGCGATCGGATCCATTCATTCTGCGAGGGCGCTCCTCAGATGCTCCGTCGCCGGCCTATTGCCACACGGTCAAACACGGCTTCCGTCATCCAGTTTCCCGAGAAATGCAGAAGCGCTGTTGCGATAGGCCTGCTGCGTTCCTGCCGACATCCGTCGCCATGACGCATACATCTGCGCCAAACGGTGGTTGCCCGACAGTGACTCGGCATTACGGGCGAGGAAATCCCAGTACAAGGCATTGAAGGGACAGGCTTTCTCGCCAGTTTTCCGCGACACGTCATACCGGCAGCTTTCGCAGTAATTGGACATACGAGAAATATACGCGCCGCCTGCGGCGTATGGCTTGGAGGCCATAAACCCACCGTCGGCGAATTGACTCATTCCGATCACATTGGGCAGTTCAACCCATTCGTAGGCGTCGGCATAGACTTCCAGATACCAGCGATGGACCGCGTAGGGATCAAGACCTGCCAGCATCGAGAAATTTCCGACCACCATCAGACGCTGGATATGATGCGCGTAGGCATGGGTAATCGTGTGTTTGATCACTGTGGACATGCAGGCCATGTCCGTTTCACCGCTCCAGAAAAAGTCCGGCAGGGGACGGGATGCGGCGAAGAAATTGCTTGTCTCGTATCCCGGCATTTTCAGCCAATAGATGCCGCGGATATATTCGCGCCAGCCGATGATTTGGCGGATGAAAGCCTCAACCGCATTCAGCGGCGCGTGTCCTTCGAAATACGCGCGCTCCGCAGCCCGGCATAGTGCGAGCGGATCGAGCAGTCCAACATTGATGTAGAAGGAGAGAAGCGCGTGGTTCAGGAACGGCTCTTCGGCCAGCATCGCGTCCTGCGTTTCGCCGAAATTCGGTAGGAAATCGCGGATGAATCCATCGGCTGCCTTCTCCGCATCGGTGCGGGTCACTGCAAACGAGAAATTCTCCGTCGAACCCATATTGTTCGGGAACGTGCGCTCGACGAGCGCAAGAACCTCCTGCGTTGCTGCGTCGGGCGGAAAGACATGATGCTTCGGGCGAAACAGGTCGGCTTTGGCAGGTTTGCGATTTTCACTGTCGAAATTCCACCGGCCGCCTTCGGGATGGTCACCGTTCATCAAGAGGCCGGTCTTGCGCCGCATGTCCCGATAGAAATACTCCATCGTCAGAGCCTTGCGGTCCTTGGCCCAGGCTTTGAACTCCGTCGTCGAACAGATAAACCGCGTGTCCTGCCGCACCTCTACCGGCAGATTTACCAGATCTTGCCAGTCTTCCATGGCGGAAAGAACGCGCCACTCGGCAGCTTCGGTGACGATGATCGATCGGGGTGACGTCTCTGCAATCGCGCGCAAAAGCTCGGTCGTGAAGGAGCCTGAATTGTCGCGGTCATCAAGCCGCACGTACCGGACGCAGAAGCCTTTCGCACGCAGCTCATCGGCAAAATGGCGCATTGCGGAAAAGATGAAGGCGAGTTTCAGTTTGTGATGCTCGACATAGGTCGCCTCCTCCACCACCTCGCACATCAGGACCATATCCTGCGTGGGATCGGCACCCTCAAGGCTCGATACCGACAAGGATAGCTGATCGCCAAGAATGAAAATGAGGTTGCGGGTTGGATTCACGGCTCCTTTGATCCTCTCCTATGGTGACGGATACCGTGCCTTTCCGCCAAACCCCTGCAAGAGCAGAGGTCGGGATCGAAGAGGGAGCATGTCGATCTTGTCTATCCGGTGAATGCCGACGGGGTCGAAGCGTTGCATTGCTATACGCGAAAATCACAGGCCAATGATGACGGCGCGAGTGTACGCGCCGCCGCCTCCCATTTCGCTCGTCGATTGTCCATTCTCTGATCGGACCGCGAGCTGTGCGCAGACAGGCTTGCCCGTCGGTCCAGCCCCGAGTTCGAACGCTCCTCACGCCGCCCCGCTTTATTCGCGAAGGCTACTGGTCCAGCACCTTCCGTATTTTATCGGCAAGCTGATCGAGGCTGAAGGGTTTTTGCAAGAGGTGCGTTCCCCCCTCCAGCACGCCGTTATGGACAACGGCGTTGCGGGTGTAGCCAGTCGTATAGAGAATATTCAATTCCGGCATCAGAACCTTGGCGGCGTCGGCCAATTCTCGGCCTGTCATCCCCGGCATCACGACATCTGTAAACAACAAGGTCGGCTTGAGACCTGCCCTGATCAAGGTGAGCGCCTGCTCGCCCGATGCGGCTTCGACGACGGTATATCCCAGTTCCCGAAGCGCCTCGGTGGAGAAAACGCGCACGCGCTGGTCGTCCTCTACGACAAGGATCGTCTCGGAAACGCTGCCCCGGCCCGGCTGCTTGACGACGCCCTGGATGTTTACGGGGGCTTCAACCTCACCGTGATGCCGCGGCAGGTAGATCTTGATAGATGACCCGACGCCCTCTTCCGAATAAATTTTGACGTGCCCGCTCGACTGCCTGACGAAGCCGAAGATCTGGCTTAGTCCCAGACCCGATCCCTTGCCGACCTCCTTGGTGGTGAAAAACGGATCGAAAGCCTTCGCCATAACCTCGGGCGTCATCCCCGTTCCGGTATCCGATACGGCAATCATGACATATTGCCCGGCTGCCACTGCATTGTCCTGCGCGTATTCGTCGGAAAGATACGAGTTTGCGGTTTCGACCGTCAGGTTGCCGCCGCGGGGCATGGCATCGCGGCCATTCACGGCGAGGTTGAGAATGGCGTTTTCCAGCTGACTGCTGTCGGCATAGACTTTCCACAGTCCGGCCGCCAAGACGGTTTCCACGGAAACATGCTCCCCGAGCGTGCGGGTCAGCAATTCCGACATTCCGGCAATCATGCGATTGGGGTCGATCACCTCCGGCTGAAGCGGTTGCCGTCGCGAGAAAGCGAGCAGGCGGTGCGTCAGTGACGCAGCTCTCGTTGCGCCATCCTTTGCGGCCTCGATGTAGCGGCCGACATCGACCTCACCTCGCGCCAACCGCTTTTCGAGCAGGCTGATCGAACCCAGTATGACGGCAAGCATATTGTTGAAGTCATGCGCGATGCCGCCCGTGAGCTGGCCAACGGCTTCCATTTTCTGCGCCTGGCGCAACTGGTCCTGCGCGTCGACCAGCTTCGCGGTTCTTTCTTCCACTTCACGCGCCAGTTCCTCGCGGGACTTCGACAGAATATCGCGTGCATCAACGATGTCCTGGATATCGGTGCATGTCCCGAACCAGCGGCTGATTTCGCCATCCTCCTTCCGCACAGGCTGCGCGCGGCCGAGAACCCATCGATAGTTACCGCTACGATGTCGGAGGCGGTACTCGATGTGGTAGGGCTCTCCTGTGACGAGGCTGCGACGCCAGGTGGACCAGGCGCGATCCTGATCGTCAGGGTGGAAAACGCCGTTCCATTCCTCGCCGTCTGTCGAGCCTTGCGGGACGCCCGTGAAGTCGTACCAACGCTGGTTGTAATAATCGTGGTGGCCGTCGGGTTGCGTGGCCCAGATCATCTGGTCGATCGAATTGGTGATCGCACGGAAGCGTTCCTCGCTCTCCCGCAGCGCGATTTCGACAACGCGGCGATCGGTGATGTCAAATGACACACCCGGAAACCGCAATGGTGTACCGTCCGGCGCAAGCGTGACGCGGCCTTGGGCAGTCACCCACCGGACGGAACCATCCGCGTCGACGAGCCGGTATTCCTGCGAAAATATAGTGCCCGTCTTCAGCGCTTCGTCGATCGCGGATTGAAGGGCCGGCAGATCATCGGGATGAACCAGACGGAAAAAAGCACCGATCGGAGCGCCGCTGGCGGCAACGCTCCGCTCAACGCCGTAGATCTTGGCAAATCGCGCGTCGGCCACCACGCTGTCGTTCGGGATGTCCCAGTCCCACGTCCCGACAGTTTCTGAGGCGCCGAGTGCGTATTCCAGTCGCTCTTCGCTCGCCCGCAACGCCCGTTGCGCAGAGAGGCGGGCGGTCGTCTCGGTACCTTGGTTGAAAACCCCGACGACACGACCTTCCGCCGAAAAGATCGGTGCGAAGCTGTAGTCCCAATGCGTATGCTGAACGCGTCCGCCGCGAAGCATCGGCAGCATTTGATCGGCCACACGAAAACCCTTGCCCGTCTCGACGACGGCCATGAGTTGCGGTTTTATGATATCCCAGATGTCCGCCCAGACGGTCGACGCGGGGCGACCCAATGCCCACGGGTGTTTTTCTCCAGCGATCGGCGACCACGCATCGTTATAAAGGAGACGCATTTCGTCTCCCCAGTAGATGGCAGTTGGCAGATCGGTATGGAGGCACAAGGCCAGCGTGGTCTGCAGCTCTATCGGCCAGTCCTCGATAGGTCCTAAGCTGGTTGTGCCCCAATCGACCGCGCGAATCCGCGAAGCCATTTCGCCTTCTATCTCTGAAAGGATCTGCATCACGTCAGAGGCTCACTGGCTGTTCGGCACATGAAGGCTACGCTCATTTCAGTTTAATGGCTTCAGTCTGGAGATCGGGTCTAACAGAAAACGGGAGGGGTGGGGAGACGGTGTTTGACGCGTGGAGGATAGTGGCCACAGTCTGTGTTCAACCTCTAAGGCGAAGCGTTGTTTCCGCAGAATATTCCCGAGAAGCCGGTCTTCTCGCGCAACTGCTGTCTCCGGCAAAACCAGAGGCGGCGTCTTGGCGGACCGGTATGAGTCAGCGAGCCCTCGGTACGGCGCAAGAGGTCACCGAATTAACCACACCGCCAAAAGACCAACAGCGACGACTGTTGTTGCGGCACCGTAGCCGTAAAACGATTCAAGCAATTTGCGGTGCATGGGTTTCGTATCTCCATCCCGTGCGTCGGACGGGGCCCCGGTCATTGTCATTTATGCAAAGGTCTCAGTCGAATTCGTCGCCTCAAGCAATCCCTCGCGTCGTAACGGTAAACGCGGAGTCATCCCTTGGTCTCTCTGCATAACGCCGTTTGCGCAAAATGGTTCCATAAGAGCATGTCAAAGCATACACTCTCTGATGGTCTGGAGAAGTACGCCCGGCCCATGGGGTTTGGGGATAAAGCGTTCTGCAAACGTAAGCTCGGATTGTTGAAGCGTCCAGTTTCCCGACGTGAGGATGATCCGGATCGGGGGCCATCTATCGCGCACCATCCGAGCGAGTTCCACGCCTTCACCCTCGGCAAACAGGTCGATATCCGTCAGGAGAAGTTGGATATCGAAGTTGCTCTCCAGGATGTCTATGGCTTGGGCTGCATCGACCGCGGCAAAAACCTCGTACCCGGCATCCTGCAACTCCTCCACCAATATAAATCGGAGGACGGGCTCATCTTCAACGACGAGAATAACTCCGGCTTGGCTCATTTCGGACCTCGGCATCACATTCTCTGTACGTTACCGTACAATTGAACATTTTGGCGAGGCATCAGTTCCGACTTTTACACAGGGCGTTGTCTGAATCTGAGCCGAACTCTCATTCACATCCTCTACGGCTTGATGATCGGGCGGACGAGAAGTCGCGACAAGACGTTTCGGCCGCGTGTATAAGGCGCGAGATCGACGTCGCTAACCAGCCTTGCCCCGCCTTCCCGGCGCTCGAGCGTGATCTTCCGGCTGTGAAACTGTTCAAGCTCTACGCGGTGTGCCACGCTCAGGATTGTGGCGTTGGGCAGCTCGTCGATCATCATCTCCATGATTTTGTCCTGCGTCTTTTCGTCGAGAGCGGAGGTCGCTTCATCAAGGACAATGATGTCAGGGTCGTTGAGGAGAAGCCGGGCAAACGCCAACCTCTGCTTCTCTCCTCCTGACAGCGTGTGGTCCCATGGCGCTTCGTCCTCGATCCTGTCGCGCAGGTGCCCGAGCCCGACTTTGTCGAGGGCAACATGAATTTCTTCTGCCGACCACGTGTCTGCCGGTTTCGGGTAGGCGACGGCGCGACGCAGAGTGCCCGAGGGGATATATGGTTTCTGGGGCAGCATGAACAGTTCCTGGCCCTTGCGGAAGTTGACACTTCCTTCTCCCCATGGCCACAGCCCCGCAATGGCTCGCACCAGCGTACTCTTGCCGGATCCGGATTCACCCGCCACGAGGACGCGTTCGCCGGGCCCGATCTCCACCTGCGTTTCCTTGACAACGGCAGTGCCGTCGCCAAGCGAGACGGAGACCTCGTTCAGGCTGAGCATGGTGTCACCCTCAGTTTCGCCATGCTTGATCCGTCCGACAGTTTCGTTCTGTTCGGCCTGTTCCAAACCATCAAGCGAAACCATCAGCGAGGCTACGCGACGGGCGCAGGCATTCCAGTCGGCGAGACGGGGATAGTTGTCGACCAGCCATCCAAACGCACCTTGAACGATTGTGAATGCCGACGCCGCCTGCATGACCTGACCCAGTGACATGCTGCCATCGAGGAACTTTGGCGCACAGAGCAAGACCGGAACGACCGGTGCAATGAGCATCGATCCGTGTGAGACCAAGGACGTGCGCATATATTGCCACGCAAGCAGCCGCCACTGCTGACGGACATTTGCGAAGGTCCGATCGAGATCGTTGCGCTCTTCCTCTTCGCCGCCCAGCAGCGCAATGCTCTCGCCGTTTTCGCGCACGCGCGTCAGCGTGTAGCGGAACTCCGCTTCGACCTGGTTCTTATTCTCGGACACTTTCACAAAGTTCCGGCCGATGACCGCGATCGAACTCGATGTGATGATGGCATAGACGACCGCCGCAATCACGAGGAAGCCGGGTATGGTGACGTAATTTCCGGCGATCGGAATCGTCAGCGCGCCACCGATCGTCCACAGGACGACGATGAAGGTCGACGCCGACACGAAAGCCGAAATCACCCCTGACGTGAAATCCACGGGCGATTCCGTCGCGATCCGCATATCCTCGGAAATGCGGGCTTCCGGGTTCTGGTGATCGCCGCCGATCAGGTTCAGCTGGTAGTAGCGTCCATTCGTAAGCCACCGAGAGATCAATGATTTCGTGAGCCACGAGCGCCAGCGGCGCTGCATCAGCATGCGCAGATAGACCTGCGAACTGACGAGCGCGACGCTTCCAAGCACGAGCGGCGGAAACAGAAGGCCTAGAGAATAGACCTGATCGGCATTCCGCTGCTCGATCGCATCGAACAGTCCGCGGTTCCAGACGTTGATACCATACTGGAAAGCCACGTTGACACCGATGAGCGCGAGAAGCGTTATCGAGCATACCCAGGCGATCTTGTCGCCATCGCGACCCCAGTAGCCGCGAGCGCTGACCCAGAAACGTTTGAGAAGATAGGCGCGCCGTGCCTGTTCTGCCTGTTCCGGGGTAAGGGTGGCGGCTGTTGCGCCTGGCTTGGTCGAGGTGGTTTCTGACATTGACACTCCGGTCGAGATCGTCCGCTGGGCAGCGCACTTAGAAACTGTAGAAAGATTGACGGAAACGGAAAGCAGGTGGGGTAGGTGTGGCCTATGCCTGCGGATCGAATGGCGCTGCTAAAGCGACAAGCTGCGCTGCGGCCATCGCTCTCGTTTCAAACATGATTTGCTTTGCTGGAGTGCCAAAGTGGCGTTGTACGAAAACGCTATGTTCAATCATCGTTTCTCCTCCCCTGATACCCGCAGGTGGCGCAGAAACGTAGTTTGGAACATTAAGGTTCCTGCCGCCGGAAAGACGATAGACACTAGGATTTTTGAGAGGTGTGGGGACTAGGTTTCCAGTCGCCCGTAGGCCTGCCCGTTGAGCGAGCGTCGACGGGGTATGGCCACGGAAAAGGACACGTGAATCTTGTGTCAACATCTGTCAGTCGGGGAGGAGGGCGTGACCGGACATTATCCGGTCACGGAAAAGGTTCAG
The DNA here is from genome assembly GCF_050500145.1 of Neorhizobium sp. IRS_2294. Taxonomy (NCBI): domain Bacteria; kingdom Pseudomonadati; phylum Pseudomonadota; class Alphaproteobacteria; order Hyphomicrobiales; family Rhizobiaceae; genus Neorhizobium; species Neorhizobium sp. IRS_2294. The sequence goes on along the minus strand of NZ_CP191440.1, from coordinate 820,765 downwards.
CGGGCGTTGTACTTCCCGTCTACCTCGTTGATCGCCTGGACATTTCCGGCCGAGCGACCGTTCTCGTCAAAAGTCTGCGCCAGAAAGGCGTCCGCAATCGCCTTGGCCAGTTCGGTGCCGATCACGCGGGCACCCATGGTAATGATCTGGGCGTTGTTGGAGAGGGCGGCGCGTTCAGCCGAATAGGTATCGTGTGTCAGTGCGGCGCGGATGCCGGGGACCTTGTTGGCCGAGATGCAGACACCGATGCCGGTTCCGCAAACCAGGATGGCCTTGTCATAGGTGCCGTCGATGACACCGGAGGCGACCCGGTCGGAAAGCGTCGCGTAGAACGCATCGGGACCGGCATCGGTACGCGATACTTCGTGCACGTCGAAACGGTCCTTCAGATGATCAGCGAGAACCTTTGCCAGGCCTTCGCCGGCGCTGTCTCCTGCAATTGCAAGCTTCATGGTCATGTCTCCTCAGAGTTTGGCGGCACATTTTGCCAGGATGTCGAGATAGCCCTCGGCATTCCAGGCGGAACGGCCAATGAAGAGCCCGTCGATATGAGGGCTCGAAATCAGTTCTTCGCAATTGCCGGGATTGACCGACCCGCCATAGAGGCAGGGGATGCGGCGTCCAAGGATGGACTGCGCCACATCGATGATCTCGGCATGGCGGGCGGATGCGTAATCTGCGGTGGCGGGAATGCCATTCTCGCCGATCGCCCAGACCGGTTCGTAGGCGAGCAGGATCTCGGCATTCTTCTGGTCGCCCGACAGTTTGGAAAGGGCACCGCGAACCTCATCCGCAAGGACCTGCTGTGCGTTGCCGCTGTCGCGATCGGCGAGCGTCTCTCCGATGCAGATCAGCGGGATGAGCCCGTGGCGAACCGCTGCTTCGGTTTTTAGCCCGACGTTTTCATTCGTCTCGCCGAAATGCTCGCGCCGCTCGGAATGGCCGAGCTCGACGAGGTCGAGATTGCAGTCCTTCAGCATCAGCGGCGAGATTTCGCCGGTCCAGGCACCCTGATCGGCCCAGTGCATGTTCTGCGCGCCGACTTTGACGGAGGTTCCGGCAAGGGCAGCCTTGACCTCGCGCGTGGCGGTAAATGGCGGAATGACGAAGCGCTGGATGCGTGAATCCCTGTCTTCATCGGCTGCCTTCACGGCGGCCGCGAACTCCAGAGCTTCGGCAAGCGTCTTGTTCATCTTCCAGCTGGTGCCGATCCAGAAGCTTGGCGATGTGGTCATCGATGTGATCCTCCCGACGATGCGATGGTCAGTGTGACGCCCGTGTCTTCGATGTCTCGAAGCAGTTGGGCCTCAGGCTGATTGTTGGTGATGACGGCGGCGAATTGATCGAGACTGGCGAGGACATGCAGCGCCGTGTGGCCAATCCGCTCGTGGTTGACGAGCAGGTAAGCGCGCGCCGACGATGCCATCATCGCCCGTTTAACCCGGATCACGGCGTCGTCCATGTGATAGGCCTGCCCCGATGCGACGGCCGGGGTTGAGATGAACGCAACGTCGGCTCGCAGCCGCGATAAAGCCTCTTCCGTGACCACGCCGAAGAATGCGTTGAACTTGGGCGAATAGACGCCGCCGAGGGCGATCAGCGTGATGCCGGTCTCGGTTTTCAGCCGCTCCATGACGGCCGCGTTGTTGGTGATAACCGTCAGCGGACGTTTGTCGGCCAGTGCCTCGCCGAGCACGGCCGCCATCGATCCGTCATTGACCATGACGGTCATGCCGGGTTCGACCAGATCGACAGCTGCCTTGCTGATGGCGTGCTTGGCGGCATGATCCTGACGTTCGCGGATCCGAAAATCGCTCTCGAACTGGGTACCTGCGTCGATCGTTGCGCCGCCGCGCACTTTGCGAAGCACCCCTGCCTGCTCAAGCTCGTCCAGATCACGGTGAACGGTCATCTTGGAGATGGCAAAAAGCTCCGCCAGATCGTCGAGATCGACGGTTCGCTTTTCGATCAGCAGATTGATGATCCGTTGGTGTCGTTCTTCGCGCTTCATCCGAGACCGTCCGCGGGGGATGAAACGGATATAACACCTATATTGTTATAATCAACATTATGGATGTGATTTTGTGGCAGCCATGTTGGCTCTGGAGATTTCGACTTGCGCTATATCGCGTCTTTGACGCGCTGCCACGCATTGAGCAAATGAAGCCCCAATACCTTGGACAAGGTTTCTCCGTCCCGCGCTTCGAGCGCGACGATCATCTCCTCATGCTCGGCCATGGCCGCCGACCACTTGTCCGGACCCTCGTGGCCGATGAACCGGATTCTCTTCAAGCGCGACTGCAGTTGCGCTTGAACGCTGCTAAGTGCCTGGTTGTCCGCGATCCAACAGATTTCGGTATGGATGGCCTGGTTGAGCTTGTAGTAGCGCAGGCGATCCTTCACGTCGTAGCAGGCCCGCATCTCGTCATGCAGTTGCCTGACCCGGGCGATATCGTCATCCGTCGCGGTCTCGCAGGCAAGGCTTCCGGCAAGCTCCTCCAGGTTCTTCAGAACGATGAGCATGTCGTGCACATCCTTGCCGCTGAACCTTTTGACGATCGCGCCGCGGCTTGGAATGAGTTCGACGAGCCCTTCGCTGGCAAGGTACTTGATCGCTTCCCGCAGCGGCGTGCGCGAAACGCCCAGCTGTTCGCCGAGCTGGCTTTCGTGCATCCGCGAACCGGGGGCAAGCTCTCCCTCGATGATCATGTCGCGCAACCGAGTGACGAGCGTGTCGTGCAAGGCCGTCCGCCGGATGGGGCCGGATGGCGAGACAGGCGATTCGGGCAGTGTATCACTCATTTTGAAAGCTCGATTTCTGGACCGCCGTGATGATCAAAGCGTCTCGCCAGGATTATACCAGAACCCGAACGGCACCAAACGTAAAAATGCTGCATACAAAATGCAAAAGACTTGTCCTGCGATTCCGGATGGCTTAGAAACGTCCTCACCGAGGTAGGAGAATTGACCCATGGATATCACCCAGCATCACGATAGCCGTCCCACCATTGCGCTTGCGATGGGAGACCCGGCCGGTATCAGCCCCGAACTGACCGCACAGCTTCTGGCTTTGGATGACATCAGAGAGCAGGCCTATATCGTTGTGATCGGCGACCGCCGCATTCTCGACAAGGGCGCGCAGGAAGCAGGCGTTCAGCCAGATCTGATCTCGGCTTCGCTCGATGGTCTGTCGGGTCTCGATCGCTCGAAGCACGCATTCGTCGATCTGGGCCATCTGGCTCCGGAAGAGGTAGAGCGCGGCGAAGCGACGCTGGCTGGCGGCACGTTCGCCACGCGCAACTTCCGCACCGCTCTTGAGCTCGCCCATGCCGGAAAGGCCGATGCGGTTTGCTTCACGCCGTTCAACAAGAAGGCGATGCGCTTTGCCTATCCGGGCTACGATGACGAAATCCGTTTCGTCTCGGACGTTCTGTCGTTCACCGGCAAGATCCGCGAGTTCAACGTTCTCGAAAAGATCTGGAACGCACGTGTCAGCTCGCACATCCCGCTCAAGGAAGTGGCTGCCAACCTGTCCGTGGACCGGCTTCTGTCGGAACTCGAACTGACTGTTTCTTGCCTGAAGGCCGCCGGTATCGATGAGCCGCGCGTCGCGGTCGCCGGTCTCAACCCGCATGCGGGCGATGGCGGCAGCTTCGGAATGGAAGAAATCGAGATTATTGAACCCGCCGTTGCCGAAGCAAAGGCGCGCGGTTACGGCGTCGAGGGTCCGTTCCCGGCCGATACCGTGTTTCTTCGCGCCATGAAGGAAGGCTACCACGCCGTCCTCACCATGTATCATGACCAAGGTCAGATCGCCATGAAGCTGATTGGCTTCGACAAGGGCGTGACGATGATGGGTGGCCTGCCATTCCCGCTTTGCACGCCGGCTCATGGCACGGCCTATGACATCGCAGGCAAGGGAATAGCCGATATCGGCGCGACCCGTGAAGCGATCCTGCTTGCGACCCGTATGGCAAAGCGCCAGCGCCAGGCAGCCCAGGCCGCCTGATCACTTGATCATAAATGACCGGCCGTGAATGGCCGGTCATCTCAGCCCGAGAGGACGCGGGCTTGGCGCATGTCGGTCGGCTTGAACGCCGGCTGCCAACTGTCAGAGTGTGCGGCTTCCCTGCGCCATCAAGAGCGCGGTGGCGTCGCGGTTGGAGGACGACAATGACAAGTTCAGCTCCCAAGTGGACGCGTGAGACCTGGCCGATCGCGGCCGCAATGATTCAATACCCCAATATGTTGCCGGACGGTCGTTCGGTTCAGGATCAGACCGTCGAGGAATGGGCCAAGACTGTCGGCGAAGTCGCAGATGCAGGCTTTACCGAACTCGATCCCACGGACAGCTGGCTCCGTGTCGCCGATCTTTCGGCTGATCGCCGTCGTGCGTTCTGCGAGGTCGTGAAAGATGCAGGCATGACCATCCCGGCGATATCGACATCGCGGCGCAGCGTCATCGACGAGAAACACGGCGACGATTACCTCGCCTACAGCCACCGCGTCATCGAGACTGCCGCCGAGATCGGCGCGCAGAGCGTTTCCTTCGGCTTTTTCGAACCGCTGACGGACAAGCAGAAAAGCGCGTTGTGGTTCTGGACCGAACAGGGTGCCAAAAACCCCGATGATCCCGCGACGTGGAACAAGGCGGTGGCCCGCGTTGCCGAACTCGGCAGGCACGCCGCAGAAGTCGGGATCGAGGTTTCCCTCGAAATGTACGAGGACACGTATCTCGGAACGGCGGACAGTTCTGTCCGCTTCGTCGAGGAAGTCGATCTGGCCAATGTCGGCATCAACGCCGATCTCGGCAATCTCATCCGTCTCCATCGGCCGGTCGAGCACTGGCTACAGATGATGACGAAAGTCGCGCCTTTCGCCAAATACTGGCACGTCAAGAACTACATGCGGATCGAGGACGAGCATGCGGGCCTGATCGCCAGCCACCCGGTTCCGCTCGAATCCGGCTTGATCAACTATCGCACAGCAATCAAGCTTGCGCTGGAACACGGCTTCAACAGCCCGTTCCTGTGCGAGCATTATGGTGGCGACGGCCTTTCCGTCAGCGCGACCAACCGCGACTATCTCCGGCGCATTCTGCCGCGTAATTGAGGACCGCTTAAATGACGACGATCTTTGATGCCCCAGACGAATTCGCCTCGACTGCGCTTGCCGGCTTTTGTCAGATCTATCCCAACCACGTACGCCTCATCACCAACGGTGTCGTGCGAGCCACCAAAGTGCCTGATGGCAAGGTGTCGGTGGTTGTCGGCGGCGGCTCGGGTCATTATCCGGCTTTCGCGGGCTATGTCGGCCAGGGTATGGCCGATGCAGCGGTTGCAGGTGACGTGTTTGCGTCTCCATCGACGGCAGCGGTTGCACGTGTCTGCCGCCATGCCGACAATGGCGGCGGCATCATTCTCGGCTTCGGCAATTATGCAGGCGACGTGCTGAATTTCGGGGTCGCTGCAGAGCGTCTTCGTGCCGAAGGCATCGATGTGCGCATCATTGCCGTGACCGATGACGTTGCGAGTGCGTCGGCTGACGAACACGCCAAGCGCCGCGGCATCGCCGGCGACTTCATGGTCTTCAAGATAGCGGGAGCGGCGGCGGAAGCGGGGCTTTCGCTTGACGAGGTGGAGCGTATCGCCCGGCATGCCAATGAACGCACGGTTTCGTTCGGCGTCGCCTTTGCAGGCTGCACCCTTCCAGGTGCAAAGCAGCCGTTGTTCACGGTCCCGAAAGGCCGGATGGCTCTCGGCCTCGGCATTCACGGCGAACCTGGCATTAGCGAGCAGGATATCGCGAGCGCGACGGATCTTGCAGATGTGCTCACGGACAAACTGCTGGCCGAAAGGCCGCAGGGCTGCACGCGCGTCGCGGCCATTCTCAACGGTCTCGGTTCGACAAAATACGAAGAACTCTTCGTGCTGTGGACCGCCGTCCAGAAGAAACTTACCGGGTCCGATCTTCAGATCGTCCTGCCGGAAGCCGGTGAGTTCGTCACCAGCCTCGACATGCAGGGTTGCTCGCTGACGCTGACTTGGCTCGATGAAGAGCTTGAGCGCTATTGGGCGGCACCCTGCGATGCGCCGGCATTTCGTCGCGGACGGCCTGAAGTCGCTGAATTGCGCACCGATGTCATCACCGATGAGGAAGCTGCTCCGGTCATCCCGGCGGCATCCGAAGCGTCGCGAAAGTCGGCCGCCTGCATCTCGGATCTGTTTGCCAGGATTGCCGCCATGCTCACGGACAAGGAATCCGAGCTTGGCCGCATCGATGCGATCGCCGGCGACGGCGACCATGGGCAGGGGATGCAGCGCGGTTCCGATGCCGCGGCCAAGGCGATGGCCGCTGCCGTATCGGCTGGCGCCGGCGCCCAGACGACGCTTGCGTTGGGCGGCGATGCCTGGGCTGACCGGGCCGGCGGCACATCCGGCGCGATCTGGGGATTGTTGCTGCGGTCGTGGAGCAGCGCGCTGAGCGACAACGACGTGCCTGATGAAGCAGCGATTGCCGAAGGCGCGCGCAGGGCGCTCGATGCCGTCACCAGTCTCGGCCGCGCCCGGATCGGCGACAAGACGCTCGTGGACTCGCTTATTCCGTTCGTCGAGACGCTGACGGAGAAGACCGCGGCCGGCAAGTCACTGCCGGAAGCCTTCAAGGCTGCGGCTGACGCTTCGAGCGCGGCCGCCGAAGCAACAGCCGCACTCACGCCGCGGCTCGGGCGTGCGCGTCCGCTTGCGGAAAAGAGCATTGGCCATCCGGATGCCGGCGCTGTATCGCTGGCGATGGTGGCGCAGCTTGCTGCCGGTTTTATCGCCGACCGCGGCTAACCCTGAAAAGGTCTGTTCGGTTTCAGCCGAACAGACCGACACAGGCGAGCCACAGGCCGGATGCCAGGGTAATGCCATCCATCACCAGACCGAACGTGCGCTCCGACATGCTGAGGACATACCGTTTGGCAAAGAACGTTCCGGCCATCAGTGACGAACCAATCACGAGACCGCTGGTCACGAGATCATGGTTCAGCGCACCTGCCTGATAGAACGTGAAAACCTTTGCGGCCTGCACGAAAATCGAGGCCGCCGCTTCCGTCGACAGGAAGGCGCCCTTGGTCAGCCCGAAGGCCATAAAGGCTGGAATGCTGAGTGGGCCGGTGGATAGGAACATCCCGGTCAGAAACCCGATAACGGCACCGGCGATTGCCATTCCACTCAGCCCGATGGTCATGTTGCGGTGGCGAATGTATCGCCGGAACGGGACAAGTAGCATGATGAAGAGGCCGAGCAAAGTGCCGCTGACGGCTGCCGGCAGATGGACCAGGCTGACAGCGCCCAAGGACGCTGACGGCATGCCGGGGAGCGCATAAGCGAGAACGGCCCGCCAATTGACATGCCTGTGCCAAGCCATCACACGCGCGGCATTCGCCATCAGCCCGGCGATCGCCATGACGGGAATGGCGCAAGCGGGATCAAACATCGGAACAAGAACGGGCAGGAGAATGAGGCTGGCGCCGGTGCCGATCACCCCGCTCAGGCAACCGGCGACGAAACCTATGGCGCAGACGAGGATATAGGAGAGCAAGGCTTATCCTCGACGCAAGTTCGGCCACAGGGCCTTTGAGAGCGCGCGGCCAGCGTTCGCGCCGGCCGCGCATTGCCTTGGGAGGCTTAGAAGAATGCCTTGTCCTGCTCGCGCCGCAGTTCGAGCAATGCCGAGGTCTCATCGAGTTCGACATCGCCGCAAAGGATCGGCTGGCCCGCCCTGACCGCTCTCTTTAGGGTGCGATTGGCTGCCAGGTAGAAGGGAACGGCCCTGTCATCCGAGAGCGGGCCGGCCGGGATCATCCGCGCAGAAACGTTGACGATCGAGTGATGGTGGCCGCTTGCCGTCAGAATTGTTCCGGCTTCGATATCTGCATCCGCATGCGCGACGAGGTCGATCACCGGCCGCGGCTCGGCAGCACCACTGGAGACGCCGCGCAGGCCGACTTCCAGAATGCTCGTTGCAGCCTCGACGCCCAGAAGATGGCGTGGAATGTAGAGCATGGCGACATCGGCCTTGCGGCTCACGACATGGCCTTTTTCCGCCAGCATCTGCCAGGTCTCCGCGTCGTCGCAACGCACCGTCACGAAGACGCCGCCGGCAAAGCTCAGTTCGCCGGGAAGCCGTAGGCAGTGGAAGACGTCGAGCACCTTCGGCGTGCCGAGCAATCCGCCGCTCGAACGCTCGGAAAAGAAATCGGCAACTTCGGTGATCCGCGCGATCGGAACATGCAGGTCGGCCCGGTCGACCACGAAGCCCGTGGCATTGGCAACCAGCGTCATTTCACACAAGTCCGGAACTGCCCGCTGCGGAAACTCCGCTGCGATTTCCGATCGTCTTGCTGCGATGGTCGACAGGTCCAGTGTTGCCGGTTCGATCCAGTCGCCAAAATCAGGTGCAGACGCAGTCTTGCCGTTGGAGCTCAATGTCTTCTGTTTTGGGTCGTAGACGAAATCGTATTCGCTGGCCTTGCCGGCGGCGATGATATCCAATCCGAGCACTTCTGCCCAGGTGACCAGACCCATCAACAGGCTCGGCTGATCGCCATCGACGGGGGTGACGATCACATTGTTGTTGCGGGCGCGGAGAGCAAGGCCGGGACCGACGACACTATCGACTTCCTTGGAGACGAGCGCGACATGCTTGCCGGCATCGATCGCAAGCCGGCAATGCTTCGCGCCGGCTTCCGGATGACCGGTGGCTTCGACAACCACGGAGATCGGAAGGTCGAGGACGACGGAAAGGTCACCCGCCGCAATATAATGGCCGTTCTCCCAGGCCGTCTTCGCCTCGCTCGCGGTTGCGCATTGGGCAATCCTGGAAGGATCGATCCCAAGACCCCGCAGAACGTCTGTCGCGGTTTGCGCCTTCAGATCGACGGCAACGCGGGTGCTGATCAGTGGCGTCTTCAAACTCTGCGCGATGAAGCTGCGGCCGAAGCCGCCGGTGCCGACGATGCAGCATTCCACCGGCACGGACTCTGTGCCGAAATAGGTGTGATAGTTCATGGTGTTCCCCTCCTAAACCGAAACGAAAAAGGCGTGGGCGCGGCTTATGCCGCCGCGTCCACGTTCTTGTGGCTTCTGAGGTACTTGATGAACTTCAGGCTCTGCGGAATGATGAGAAGCGCGAGTGCCACTGTCATGATCGAGCCGACCAGATAGTTCGAGAAGAAGATCCCGAGCGATCCGTCGGAGGCGATCATCGACTGGTGGAACGAGCTTTCCGCCTTGCTGCCGAGAACCATGGCGAGAACCAATGGTGCCAGCGGAAATTCCAGCTTGTTAAAGACGAAACCGACGACGCCGAAGATCAGTACGAGCCAGAGGTCGGAGGTCGAATTCGCCACCGTATAGGCGCCAACGAAGCAGATCGCCACGATCATCGGACCAATGATTGCAAACGGGATGCGAAGCAGCGCTGCAAAGAACGGAACGGTCAACAGGACCAGAATGACACCGACGAAGTTGGAGATATACATGCTGGCGATCAGGCCCCAGACGAAGTCTGGCTGCGTGGTGAAAAGCATCGGTCCCGGCGTCAGGCCCCAGATCATCAGGCCGCCCATCATCACGGCTGCGGTTGCAGAGCTTGGAACGCCAAGGGCAAGCATCGGCAGCATGGCGCAGGTGCCAGCCGAATGGTCGGCGGTTTCCGGTGCAACGATACCTTCCGGACGGCCGGTGCCAAACTTTTCGCCCGGCTTCGACCACTGGCGTGCGAGACCATAGCTCATGAACGATGCTGCGGTCGGGCCGCCGGGCGTGATGCCCATCCAGATCCCGACGGCAGACGAACGCACGATCGTGGTGAAGTATTTCGGCAGCTCCAGCAGGGTCTTGAAGACGTCGCGCGGATCGATACGGGACGCGACTCCGCGGAATTTCAGCCCGTCCTGGACGGTTGCCAGAAGTTCGCCGATCCCGAACAGACCGATGACGACCACCAGGAAGCTGACGCCGCTGAGGAGAGCTTCGATGCCGAATGTCAGGCGAAGCGATCCGGTGACGGTATCCATGCCGACAGTGGATAGAAGAAGGCCGAGGCTGAGCGAGACGGCCGTCTTGATCGGCGAAGCGCTGCCCATCCCCACAAAGGCGCAGAAAGCGAGGAAATAGACGGCAAAATATTCAGCCGCGCCGAAACGAAGCGCGAAGCGGGCCGCCCAGGTGGACAGAAGCGTGATGACGACGATACCTACGAAGGCGCCGATGCCGGCCGACATGAAGGCAAGCGTGAGAGCGCGGGTCGATTGCCCGGATCGCGCCATCGGATAACCATCGAAAGTGGTCGCCACCGAACTCGGCTCGCCGGGAATGTTGAAGAGGATTGAGGTCGTCGAGCCGCCGAACAGCGCGCCCCAATACATCGACGCCAGAAGGATGATCGCCGAGACCGGGTCCATTGTGAAGGTCAGCGGAATGAGCAGCGATACGCCGTTCGGAGCCCCGAGGCCGGGGAGGACGCCGACGATCAGCCCGAGAAGGACGCCGACGATCATCAGGGTGATGTGCATCGGCGTAAGTGCCGTCGCAAAGCCACCCATAAGCAGTTCAAAATTTTCCATGATCAAGCTCCGGGTGCTTAGTAAATGCCGAGCATTTCTTCGATCGGGCCCTTATGCAGCGGCACCTGGAACGCTTTTTCGAAGACGAAATAAAGCGCGATGGAGAAGACAACACCGATCAGGATCGCGATCCACGGCTTGTAGCCGCCGTTGCGCCAGGCAACGTAGAAGAGATACAGCGCCGTCCCGATATAGGTGCCGAGAAAGACCGTCACGATGACGAAGACGATCATCGGCAGAAGGAAGGAAAGAACCCTTCGCGTCTGTTCCGGCTCAAGGAACGTCTCGCGCATCTCCTCGCTGCCCATTTTCAACCTGAAAATGGCCTGGGCCGCGCTGGCAAAAGCCGCAACGATCAGGATGATGCCGACGTAAAACGGAAAGTAGCCCGGCATGGGGCCGGATTCACTCCAGCTGACGCCGAGTTCCAGGGCACCTGTTGCACCCAGCGCGCCGACGGCGGCAAGCGTGATGGCGGTGACGATCTCGACATGGAGTCGCTTGATACGCATGATTGATTTCCCTCGATCGAAAGATCCGGCACGAACATGCCGGACCTAAAATCGTATTGGCGTCAGGATTTTACTTAACCAGCCAACCTTCGGCTTCGAAGACGCCGACGGCGTTCTTCTCGCTGGTAACAATGAAGTCCTGCAGCTTCTGGCCAGACATGAAATCGCCGGTCTGCGAGGTCTTGCGGATATAGTCGGCCCATTCCGGGGTCTCGCTGACCTTTTTCAGAACGTCGCTGTAGTAGGCGACCGCATCATCAGGCGTTCCTGCCGCGGTCCAGACCGTGCGGGGCATCTTGTAGGACGGAATGTTGACGCCGCTCGAGGCGCAGGTCGGGATGTCGCCCCAGCCCTTGCCGTCATGGACCGGGTCGCTCTTGGCCATCGGCTTGTCGGAGAAGACGCAAAGCGGCTTGATCGCACCCGCCTGCCACTGACCGACATTCTCGTTCGGATTGTTGACGTTGGCAGCGACATGGCCGCCGGCCAGCTGAACGCCGACTTCGCCACCGCCATTAAAGGGCAGATACTTGAAATTGGTGCCCGTCGTCTGCTCGATCAGAGCGACCAGGGTTTCATCCGTGTCCTTCGACTGGCTGCCGGCGAAGGAAAGCTTGTTCGGCGCAGCTTTCGCGGCTTCGATGAGATCCGTCGGCGTCGCGTATTCGGAATCGCCCTTCACCCAGATCAAAAATTCGTCGAATGCGAGCGCTGCGACGGGACGCAGGTCCTCCATCGAATAGGCAAGCTTTGCGACATGCGGCAGGAGATAAGCGTTGTTGGTTCCGAAGTAGAGCTTGTTCGGATCGCCTTCATTCTTGCGGGCGTAGAGGAACGCTTCCGCACCGCTGCCGCCGCCCTTGTTGAGGACCACCATCGATTTTTCCATCAGCTTGTGCTTGGCGATGATCGACTGGATGGTGCGGGCAAAGTTGTCGGTGCCGCCGCCCGGGCCGGATGCGACGACGAACTCGACGGGGCGTGTCGGTTCGAAGGCAAGCGCCTGTCCCGCCAGCACGACCGCGGCCGCAAATGTCAGTCCTACGGATAGCTTCTTCATCTTATTCCTCCTTTAGATGAAATGGCTGCAGGTTTGCCTACAGCCGATCGGTCCTCGTGTTCACGAAGCGGCAGCGAACTGCGTCCTCGGCGCACCTCGTGAGATCGACCCGGCAATGAGCGGCCAGGCAGACGCCGGCTGCGATCTCGTGATGTCGGGCAGTTCTTTGAATTCGAATGAGAAAGAAGCGAGCGCGCTGAAGCCACTCTGATCGTGGCGGTTGGGCCTCGCCGAGACGCCTGTTGCGGGCGCAAGTCCGACTGATTTTGGGCTTCGTCCTGACGCCATAATCTCCTCCATCCGAGAAAAATCATAGGCCATCTATTAGCACACATCAAGTCTTCAGAATTTTGTATACAAAATTTTGCGGACAGGGGAGCGCAGGCGGCGATACGATCGATCAGCGCGATCTAATCGATTTGCTCTTGCTTTACGCGATAGCCCGACTGTTCAAACTCGCGTTTGCGAACGCGAGTTTGAACGGATCGCGAGATTTTTTTTAGAGAACTTAGGCTGATCGGCACCGGGAACCGTCATGCGGATAGCACAACAGCAACCTTAGATTCAGGTCCCGATCGGCGATTCGCGATCGCAGCCAGGTCTATTCAGCCTTCGACTGCGTGCTACCCAAAGAGAGCCGTCCGGGCGACCTCAGGCGCGGTGCCGGTCATGCCGGCTTCGTTCGCCATCGGCAGCCGGTAGTATTTGCGTGCAGTCCCCGCAAAGAGTTTTGCCTGATCTCTCAGGGAATAGCGTGCCGCCACGTCCTTGAAGCCCGAATAGATCGTGTCAAATGAACCGCATAGACTATCGACCGGGAAATTGCTGGCAAACATCGTCCGCTCGGCTGAGAACATAGCAATGGTTTCGGTAATGATGGCGCTGTTGTCCTCGATTGACCAAGGCCGCCCTTTCTGGCCGATCCCAGAAATCTTGACGCAGACATTGGGCATATCCGCAAACTTGCCCATCGCCGCGTGCCATCCCTTCATCCCTTCGCTGGATCGATCCGATGGCAGACCCGTGTGGTTGAGGATGATGGTCGTGGAAGGAAAATCCCGTGCCAGCAGCATGGCCTCGTCGAGATGCCACCAGTTCGTCTGGAGATCGAAGCTCAGTCCATGCGTCTCGAGAAGGGCGTAGCCTTTGCGCCAGGTCTCGTCGGTCATGAGAGTTCGGTGATCGGCAGCAACAGCGGCGCTTTCGGCGCCGCCCGGCTTGTGACGCACGCTGCGCACCAGCTCGAACGCTGCCTGATCGGCAAGGACATCAGCCACATCGGGCCTATCGAGCCATGCCTGGGCGACGATGGCATTGGGAAGCCCGAATTCATCCGCGACCTTGGTTGCGTATCGGCTTTCCCCAATGGGATCGGCCGGATCCCACTCGGTCTCGACATAGACCGTCTGCACGACGTTGTGACCTTCCGCGTCCTTCAGGTAGTCGGGCGGAAGATAGCGCCGCTTGATCGAGCTGTAGTCGCCATACCGAAAGGGGATTTTTGCCTCCGGCTTTAGCCAGGGATGGTCGTTGGCTACGGGGTCCCAGAAATGCTGATGCGCATCGACGATAGGGCCGTCCCAAAGAGGAAAGTCGTCCAATTAGCTGCCCTTCCGTTCACGAGTACCTTCGTTGAAGTCGATGGTGAGAGTGGCGATGACATAGACGACGGCGCAGCCCGCAAAGAAGCCGAGCACGGTGCCATAGGAGCCACCGGTCCATTGAAGGATGAAGCCTGTCAGGATCGGGACGATGATGCCGCTGACACTGCCAGCAAAGTTCATTGTGCCGCCGATGACGCCGACCCGGCTCTTCGGCGCGAGGATGGAGGGGAGGCTCCAGTAAAGGCTTCCGAAGTAGAGCAGGAATAGTGTGGCGGAGAGAAGCGCGACCGCGGCAACCGGGCTGCTCACATGCGGCAGAGCAATGAATGTCGCGGCGACGCCGAGGCCAGTGATGCCCAGAAGAAGCTTGTAGACGACGGATCGTTTAAACCCTGCGGCCACCATCTTGTCGGCGACAAAGCCGCTCGCGAGCGAACCCAGCATGCCGGCGAGGAAGATGACGAAAGTCGCTCCGCCCATTTCCTTGAGGTTGAAGTTGCGCGCCTGCGCAAGATAGCTCGGGCCCCAGGTCAGCAAACCGAAATTGATCATCGCCCATCCTGCGCGACCTGCCACGAGGCTGACGATCGACCGGCGAAGGATTTCGGTCGGTTCGCTTTCCGTAGCCTCGGACTTCGGTTGCCCCACTTCGTTGATGATATCCATTTCCGCAGCGTTGATGCCCGGATGCGTGGACGGATTGTCACGGAGGTAACGCCATGCGAGCCAGCCCAAAAGAATGGTCACGAGCCCGGCGACGATGAAGGCAAGCCGCCAGCTTCCGAGCGTAAGGATGAGCCAGCTGATCAGGACGCCGCCGATGGCAGCCCCGAGCGGGGCACCGCTATCCATGAAAACGGCACCGCGTGCCCGTTCCCGTTTCGAAAGCCAGATCGAATTGAGTTTTGCTCCGGCCGGGAAGAGAGGCGCTTCCGCTGCGCCGAGACCGATGCGCGTCAACAGAAGCGAGATGCCGCCGGTCGTGAAGCCCGCAATGGTCTGGAAGATACCCCAACCGAGTGTGGACACCGTGATGACCGAGCGTGCGCCAAAGCGGTCGATCAGCATGCCTCCGGGGATCTGCATCAATGCATAGCTCCAGAAGAAGGAGCTCAGGATAAGACCCTGCATGGCGGGGCCGAGCGAGAATTCGGCGGCAATGCTGGGCATGGCGATCGACAGAGCCGTACGGTCGACCATGTTGATGACAACGAGCAGGAAAACGACGACGAAGATGTACCATCGTACATTCGTTGCCGCTTTACCCTTTAGCTCCACGCGGCCAGCGGCAACGGGTTGCTGTTCAATTTCGGACATAGATACAAATCCTCCCTGACTTGTCGGCGCAGGCCTCATCAGGCTTGCATCCACCCGGTTGTCACCGACCTACTTGATCGGCGTTCCTCTCCACCGTGCATCCCGGGAATATAGTTGACTGGCTATGCCGAAATAATGAAATATACAGATCATGTGATCGGCTTTTCCGATCACGGCATCCGCCGGCTGAAATGGATTGCGCCAATGACATCAGAGCGTTTCGACCGCGGGCTGTCGCTCCTGCGCCATCTGAAAAGCACGCAACTCCTGCTTCTCGTCGAGCTTGGAAAGGTCGCGAGCCTGCGAAAAGCCGCGTCGGCTCTCAACATGACGCAGCCGACGGCGACGAAACTGATTCAGGATCTGGAAGCGGCCGTCGGCCATCCGCTGTTCGAGCGCAGTTCCAGGGGCATGCGCGCAACGCCCTATGGCGAGGTGATGATCAGACATGCGCGGCTCATGCAGATGGAAATCGTCCGGACGAGGGAGGATCTCGATTCGCTGTCGTCGGGCGCATCCGGCACGTTGCGGATCGGGGCTGTCATCAGCGCCGTTCCGTTTCTGCTGGCAAAGGCTGTCGCTGCGCTCAAGCGCGAGCATCCCGGCCTGCAGGTCTCGATCGATGCTGGGACAAGCGATGCGCTCGTTGGCTCCCTGTTGAACGGTCACCTCGATGTGCTGCTGGCACGACCGATCGTGCTCGGCGATCGCAACGACTTCGATTACGTCGATCTCATCGACGAACCGCTGAAAGTCGTCGGCCGGCGGGACCATCCGCTCGCGAGCAGGTCGTCCGTCACGGTGCGCGAGCTCGGCGAATGGCCCTGGACGCTTCTGCCGGCCGGAAGCCCGATGCGAAAGGTTCTGGCGCCCGTCTTTGCCGAAATGCGACTGTCCGGTCCCCAAAACATCGTCGAAACTTCGTCAATGATGACGATGGTGGCGCTGATGCACGAGAGCGACATGCTGGCCGTGATGCCCGGCGACGTATCGGACTTCTACATCCGCCATAACCTGCTGGTCGAGATCCCGGTCACGCTGCCTGCGGTGATGGGATCATACGGGATCGTCACGCGTCGAGATCGCCCGATGACGCCCGGCGTCGAGGCGTTCTTGACGCAACTCCAGACGGCGCTGCAAGAACAGCGACGGATCAGGGCGGAACTGACGAGCGACGGATGATGCAAGCCGGATGCATACTTCGGTAAAGGGGTGAGCCGGGTTCAGATCGAACTCATCCAGCCCAGTCCGTCCTCGGTTACTCCCGCAGGCCGGTATTCGCAGCCGACATAACCCTGATAGCCGAGGGCGTCGATCTCTTCGAAGATCATGCGGTCGTTGAGTTCGCCTGTCATGGGTTCATGCCGGGTAGGAACCGCCGCAATCTGGATATGCCCGATGCGCGGCGCCATCTGCCTCAAGGCTGTGATGACATCTCCATGCATGATCTGGCGGTGATAGATGTCGAACTGCAGACTGACATTGGGGCGATCGAGATCGGCGACGAGATCGAATGCGCGATTGAAGTCGTTGAGAAAATATCCCGGCATATCGCGTTTGTTGATAGGCTCGATGACGAGACCGATACCGGCTTCGGCCGTTGCATCGGCCGCCTTTTTCAGATTGTCCACATAGCAGGATGCAGCGGTGGGATCATCCGCTGGCGCGATCCCGGCCATCATGTGAAGAAGCGGCGTTCCGAGCGCCTTGCCATAGGCAATTGCCTTGACCAGCGACGACTCGAACTCCTCGCGCCGGTCGGAAAGGCTCGCAAGACCCCGATCGCCGCCTGTCCAATTCCCGGGTGGCATGTTGAACAGGGCCTGGTTTAGCCCGGCATCACGAAGCTTCTCGGCGACGACCTCGGCTGGATAGTCGTAAGGGAAGAGATACTCGACGGCGCTAAAGCCAGCCGTGGCCGCAGCCGCGAACCGCTCCAGGAACGGTCGCTCGTTGAACATCATCGACAGGTTTGCGGCAAACTTCGGCATGAGCCTATTCTTTCTCTGGCATGCCGGGCAGGTGAAGCCCGCTGATCTGGGCGAGCAGCCGCGCAACCGAACTGTCGTCATCGCGACCCATCCCGGCGGCCTCGGTCATGATGAAGAGTTGCAATGCGGCCGCGGTGATCGGAAGCGGAAACTTCTGCTGGCGGCCTATGTCGGAGACAATGCCGAGATCCTTGGTGAAGATCGAGACCGCACTGTGAGGGCTGTAATCGCCATCGAGCACATGCGGTATGCGGTTTTCGAACATCCAGCTATTGCCAGCCGATTTGGTGATGACGTCAAAGACCCTGGCAATGTCGAGATCGAGGCTTTTCGCGAATGCGATCGCTTCGCAGGCGGCCGCTATATGGACACCTGCCAGCAACTGATTGACGATCTTGAAGGAGGAGCCGACACCCGGCTGGTCGCCAAGCTCGTAGACGGTGGCCGCCATCGCATCGAGCGCCGGCCGCGCCGCCTTGAATGCTTCAGGCGAGCCCGATGCCATGAAGGTCAGTTCTCCCGAATGCGCCTTTTTCGAGCCCCCGCTGATCGGGCCGTCGAGATAAAGCAGCCCGGCTGCCTCGGTCCGTGCGGCGAAGGATTTCGCATCGCTGGGCGAGACGGTGGCGCAGCAGACGATGACGCCGCCGGAATGCATCGCGCTGACGATCCCGGCCTTGCCGAAAAGGACTGTTTCCGTCTGTGCCGCATTGACGACCACGACGACCGCGATGTCAGCGCCTTCAACAGCATCGCCCGGCGAGGAGGCAGCAACGCCACCCTCATTTTCGAGGGTCGAAAGCGCGTCCCGGTTGACGTCGAAGCCGCGAACCTTGTGACCGGCGCTCAGCACAGAGCGTGCCATGCCTAGTCCTATTGAGCCGAGGCCAATGATGGCGATAGTGGTTGGGCTGGACATGAGCGGCACCTCCATGAAGCGCTGTGTAGTTAGAATCTCAGCGCTAACATGTTTTCAACCACATCCTCTTGCCCTGTTCAAGCGACATATGTTAGCGCTGAGATAAATTGAGGAGAGAACGACTTGGACGGGGAGGGGAGGTCGATTGAAGACGATAGCGTGACCTCGGCCGCTGAGACGCCGACGCTTGCGCATGTCGCTCGGCTGGCAAAAGTTAGCGAGAACACCGTCTCGCGCGTGATCCGCAACAAGGGGCCGATCGCACCGGAGACAAGACTCCGCGTCAATGCGGCAATCGACGCACTCGGCTATGTCCCTAACAGGGCTGCCGGTTCGCTTGCGTCCTCGTCTTCGCCGATCATCGGCGTCATCTTGCCGTCGTTGTCGAACATCGTTTTTCCCGAAGTGCTCAGGGGTATCAATGCCGGGCTGATCGGCACGTCCTATCGCCCGATGATCGGTGTGACCGATTACAGTCTCGAGACCGAGCAGGATATTATTTCGTCGCTTCTGGCCTGGCATCCGGCGGCGATCATCACCACAGGTTTCGAGCATACCACGGCCGCAAGACGCATGCTTGAAGGCAGCCGGGTGCGGATCGCCGAACTGATGGATATCGATGACCGGCCCATCGACCTTGCGGTCGGCCTGTCGCATCGCGACGCCGGCCGCGCGATGGCACGCCATCTCGTTCAGCGCGGCTATTCGAGGATCGGCTATGTCGGCCATGACTGGGCTGCGGATCGGCGCGCGCGTTTGCGGTATGAGGGGCTTTGCGAAGGTTTGTCTGAGACGGACTTGTCACTGGTCTCGGAGTATCGGACAGAGGCGCCAAGTTCGACGCTCGAAGGACGTCGAGCTCTGGCGAGTCTTCTTGCCGACGGTTCCGCCATCGATGCGGCGGCGTTTTCCAACGACGACATGGCGGTGGGCGGTTTCATGCACTGCATGGCGGCCGGAATGCCGGTGCCGGACGGTCTCGCGCTGATGGGCTTCAACGGGCTCGAGATCGGACAGGTTCTGCCAAAGCCGCTGACGACGGTGCTTTCCAATCGCTTTGCCATCGGCAAGACGGCAATCGAAGCCTTGCTGGAGACGCCTCAGCGTCCGCAGGAGGCAAGGATCATCGACACGGGATTTTCAATTATAGAGGGGGCAACCGCCTGAAGGCGGAGCCCATCCTCAAGACGGGAGAATGATATGCTGCTTGGCGCAATCGCCGATGATCTGACCGGCGCAACGGACCTTGCCCTGATGCTGTCGAGGGAGGGCATGCGCACGATCCAGACGGTGGGCGTTCCGCCCGCCGATTTCGATCTGAGCGATGTCGACGCGGTCGTCGTCGCCCTGAAATCCCGTACCAATCCCGCTGACGTGGCGGTCGCGATGTCGCTCGAGGCACTGCGTTGGCTGAAGACGGCCGGTGCCCGCCAGATCATCTTCAAATACTGCTCAACCTTCGATTCGACGCCGAAGGGCAATATCGGGCCGGTTACCGATGCGCTCGCACGCGAGCTTGGGACGGATCTGACGATCGTCTGCCCTGCTTTCCCTGCCAACCGCCGGACGATCTACAAGGGTCATCTCTTCGTGGCAGATCAACTGCTGTCGGATAGTCCCATGCGCCATCACCCCCTGACGCCGATGACGGATTCGTCGCTGGTGCGTCTGATGGCGGCACAATCCAAACTTCAGGTCGGCCTTGTCTCACACGAGAACGTCGCAAAGGGTGCCGAGAGCGTTCGTGCGGCCTTCGAAGAGGCGCGTCGGCGTGGTGACGGCGTCGTGGTCGTCGACGCGATTACCGACCAGGATCTGCGCGTGATCGGTGAGGCAGTCGCAAAGTTCCCGCTGATCACCGGCGGTTCCGGCATCGCAATCGGTCTGCCCGAGAACTTTCGGCGCGCGGGGCTTTTGCGACGAGACATCACGGCAGGACAGTTTGAACCGCCGGACGGGAGAGCCGCCATTCTTGCCGGTTCCTGTTCAGAGGCGACACGGGGCCAGATCAAGGCCGCTATCGAGGCCGGCATGTCAACGCTCAAGCTCGATCCGGTCGATATCGCACAAGGGCGTATGGACGTTGACGAAGCGATCAGATGGGCTCTGGCGCAGGAAGGCGTTCCACTGATCTACTCGAGCGCCGATCCCAAGGATGTTCTGGCAGCCCAAGACAGCCTTGGACAGGAAAAGGCTGGCGAGATCGTCGAGCAGTTCCTCGCAAAAACCGCCATCGGACTGCGCGAAAACGGGGTCCGGAGGCTGATCGTTGCCGGCGGAGAAACGTCAGGCGCCGTCGTTGGAGCACTGGCGCCGTCCGCCTTGTTTATCGGCCGCGAGATCGACCCGGGTGTGCCCTGGACACTGACGATGGGTGATGGAAAACCTATGGCGCTTGCACTCAAATCCGGCAATTTCGGCACCGCCGACTTCTTCCTCAAGGCGTGGGAGCTTTTGAAATGACGGCAGTTCTTTCCGAGGAAACAAAGCTTCGCGACGAGATCGTCACGGTTGGCAAGTCGCTTTTCGACCGGTGCTTCACGTTCGGATCGACCGGCAACATCAGTGCGCGGCTATCGAATGGCGATATGCTGATGACGCCGACAAACGCATCGCTTGGCGCGCTCGATCCGGCGCGCCTTTCGAAATTCTCGGCTGAGGGCGTGCATGTCTCCGGCGACAAACCGACCAAGGAAGCGTTTCTGCACCAGTGCATGTATTGCGAACGCAGCACGGCTTCAGCGGTCGTTCACCTTCACTCGACGAATGCCGTCGCGATCAGCCTCATCGAAGGACTGAACCCGGAGGATCTTCTTCCGCCACTGACGGCTTATTACGTCATGCGGGTGGGAAAACTGCCGATGGCTCCGTATTTCCCGCCAGGCGATGCCGCTTTGGCGGAGGCGGTGCGGGAGCGTGCTCGCGACAGTCACGCCGTCCTGCTCGCCAATCACGGGCCGGTCGTTGCCGGGAAATCGCTGCGCGAGGCGCAATACGCGACCGAGGAGCTCGAAGAAACGGCGAAACTGTTCCTGATGCTGCGTGGCGAGAAAATCAGGCCACTGACGCAGGAGCAGCGTGACGATCTTATGGAGCGCCACGGCTGATCCTGCTGGGGTAGGTGACCGCGTGCTGTGCTTCAGCCGCGGAAACTGCCTTCGTTCATGTCCTTGGAATCATAGTTGAGATCAAAATCCTTTTCGGATTTCTTTCCCGGCGCATCGCGGTGAACGGTCGCGTCTTCAGAGCCCGTTACGACTGTCGGCTTTGCGCTGTGAACCCCTGTCGCCTTGCGATCGGCCTGGGACGGGGCGTACTGACCCTTTGCATCGTCTTCCGGTTTACTCATTGCAGTGCTCCTTTTCTGTCCTATCCAACAGGTAGCAAGAGCAGGAGTTCCGTGACGATCAGCCTGATACTCGCAAAAGGGGAACGAAGATTGTGCTCTCGCTCCGTCCGGTTCGAGCAAACACGCGCGCCGGAGGATGGACGGTTCAGATATAAGCGACACCGGCCTTCCAGGCTTCCGCTGCCGCATAAAGGTTGGACCGATGGCAGCGTTCATAAAATGCTGCCGTTTCGCCCGGCATATCCTCTGGCAAGCTCAGGAAGTCCCGCAGGCGCAAGCCGTCTTTCTGGTCGAGATCAGCGTTGGCCAACGCGGAGCCGTCAAGAGCGGCGACGCGGTCGTGTAGTCGTGAAAAGTAAGCAAGGTTCGCTTCGACGATCGACGGTGCGGAGGTCTGGCCGTGAGCTAGAACGACGTGGCGGGCATCAAGATCACGGATTGTTTTCAACGAGCAGCAAAGCGCCTTGAGATCGTGAGGATCCTTGCTCCAGACCTCGGGGATCGGCCACTCGACGGCATCGACCGCAAGACAGGTTTGGATGGAAGGGATCCAGACCGCGACATGATCGGGCGTATGTCCGGGCGTGTGAAGCAATTCGAGGACCAGATCGCCGCCATCCAGGATCATGCTCTCGCCAGCGAAGCATAGATTGGGGGCAACAATCTCGACATCCCGAAATCGTGCGTCGCGCTGTTTTTCGACCAGCTTATCTCGTGCAGCGGGATCGTTTAGCCGCTCCAGCGCCTTGGCGTGCGCGATGATCGGTATGCGATCGCCAAGCCCGGAATTGCCCCAAAAGTGGTCCCAGTCCATATGGGAGTTGATAACCAGCAGAGGCCGATCGCCCATCTGGTCGTCGAGCAGTGCTAGCGCCTCCCGAAACAGGGATGGGGTGCCAAGCGTATCGACGAGGACATTGAACCGATCAGTCCGCACGAAGACGGCATCGACCTCGTCGCCAGCCCTCACGATGACAATCCGATCATCGAGGCCAGGGTAAGTCGTGAGCCGAACCGAAATATCCATCGCCAATCCCTTGCGATGCATCACTTGAAAAGGCGATGGCCCGCCGTCAGCGGAACGAGGGCAACCCATGACTAGGTTTCGGCATATCCAGCTTCGGCAAAGAATTCGCGAGAGCCGCAGCCTCGCCGGAATAAGGGAAGTCATCGCCCAGCTGGCGATCGCCTTCGTACACCTTGAAGGATGGCCCATCGACCTCGACGATCTTGTAACCGTTCACGTATTCGACCTTTGGCGTTTTCCAACCCATATCGATCTCTCTTTCTTGAAAGCTGACACGACGGTCAGCGCGATGTCATGACGGTCGATCCGTTGGCAAAGGTCTAACAGGTACACGCTCAAACGCCTAATCATGACCGAGCGGCAGCCGAGTGCTTGATCGGCGCAGGAAATCGATAAGGCCACCACGCCATGCGTATCCTGCCGTGCCACAATCGGCGCGGCTTAGCCTCAGGATCGAAGGGAACAAATCGAGGTCAAATGCATTCGAGGTCGCAGTCAATGCCGACTTCTCTTGGGGGCCCTTATGAAACGACTTTCCGTGACCGCCTTTGCCGCTCTTTGCCTCACCGCCGGAGCAACCTACGCGCAGACGAACAACGATGAGGCAGCCCAGGCATGCCAATCGACCGGCTTGCTGGCGCTGCAGGAAAAATCGTCCGCCATCACCGATCTGGTGCTCGACATGGAAACCCTGGCCGTGAGCTCCGCGGATACCAAAGTCGAGAATGTCGCGGTGAAGACCGTCGTCATGGGCGATGCCTATATCGCACGCGGCGGCGAAACCGGTAAGCCTGATCGTTTCGTCTGTCTTCTGGGCGAAAAAGGAAAAGTGCTTCTGACGTTTTTTACCGCGCAGTAGCCGACGGAGCCGTGTCGCAGCCGGTGCCGGATTTGCGACAGTTCGGCCAGGTACGGCGGGTGTCAAGGATCAGACAACTCAGCGCTATCCACGTCATTTGCTCGGAACCGATCCGCCGCTGCGGGATTACTGTAGGCCTCGAAACATGCACTGTCTGGTTCCCTGAAGGAAGCAGGCGGTGCTGACTATGGAGACCCTTATGCAGCTACCACAGAACACGATCGTTGCCGTTGCCGATGGCGAAAAGCTCAGCCTTTTCAAGAATGAAGGTGACGCAGCAAACGTCAAGCTGAGAGCGATGCCGGCCACGGACATCGACAGCTCGAAAATCGCTTCCGGTGCGCGCCATTCCAGCAGCTCCGCAAACCCGGATGACAGCCAGCAGGACGAAGACGGTTTCAGCAACGGCATTGCCGACATGTTGAACAAGCATGTGCTGGATGGAAAGATCAAAAATCTTGTTGTCGTGGCGGCTCCCCGCACACTCGGCGAAATGCGCAAGAGCTACCACAAGTCGCTGTCTGACGTTCTGATTGGCGAACTCGACAAGGACCTTACGGGCCATTCGATCCAGGATATCGAAAAGGCGCTGGCTGCAGCCTGATCGCTAGACCAGCACCAGAAGTGGAGGCCCTGCAGCAGCGGGGCCCTACTTTCGAGAAGTGAAGGCCATCAGTATCCGATCTCTGCGGATTGATGGACACTGCTAGACAGGGCGGCGCCCATGCTTCTAGACAGTCAGGCGACCTCGGAGGCCAGGATTAGGCCAGGAGGGGGGCTCGGTACTTCCCCACCTTCGACCCGTAGCGCCAGATAATCCAAGGCGTTCTGCAGTCCGTTCATCGTGTACGGCTTCTCGATTGCGCCGAGCGCGCCTGCAAAATCATCCGGGATCCGCTTCAAATTTCCTGAAACAAATATGTAAGGGACATTTTTTAAAGCAAGGAATTTTCCGACGTCTATTCCTGTCGGGCCATCAAGAAGTTGGATGTCGACGAAAGCGAAGTCAGGCGCAGTCTTTTCAGCAAGTTCGTATGCGGTCGAGCTTGAAGCCGCCTGGCCGACAACATCGTGACCCGCAGCCTCGACCTCAGTTTCAAGTTCGAGCGCCAGCAGCGCCTCGTCTTCCACGATCATCACGCGCAAAATTCTGTTCCTTACTCATTGACCATCAGGGTAACGCTCACTTCTGTGCGCTTGCCATCCGTTTTCCGTTCGATTTCAGCGCCCAGCTGCCTGGCACAGGTCTCCAGCATCAGTCTGCCGAAGTCGTGTTCGCGCTGGTCAAAGACAACGGGGGTGACCGTGTCGACGACCCTTACCAAGAAGTGTCCGTTCAGGCGTCTCACTTCCAGGTGAATTTCGCCGCCGCCATCGCTCAAGCCGCGTCGAACGACATCACCGATCAGCTCGTTCAAGATAAGAGCGAGAGGTGATGCCTTGTCAGCCGGGACGATGACTTCGTGCAGGTCGGTTGTCATCACAATGTCAGATCGCCTAAGCGCACCGACCACATCGACGATCAGGTCGCCTGCGAACTCTGCAACATCGAAATGGCCGACATCATCGTCATTCAGAAGCTTACGGTGAACAGTGCTCAGCGCTTCGACGCGGCTGAGGACGGAAAACAGGGTCCGCTTTGCCACCTCGTCCTCCGCCATCCGCGCCTGGAGCTTGACGATCGAGGCGATGGTCAGAAGATTGTTTTTGACGCGGTGGTCGACTTCGTGAACGAGCGCGGTCTTCGTTGTCAGCGCGTCCGTCAGGTCCGCTGTGCGCCTTGCGACTTCCTCTTCCGCGATATGCCGAGCCGCCGCTAGCTCTGCCTCTTTGCTTTTGATGTTGGTAAAGTCCAACTGAGACGCGAAGAAGTAGATGACTTGCCCATCTTCGTTCCGAACCGGGCTGACGAAGAGAGCATTCCAGAAGGTCGTGCCGTCGCGCCGGTAGTTGAGAATGTCGATCGCAAGATCCCGCTCTTGCGACACCGCTTCCCGAATTTTGGCAACAGCCGCAGGGTCAGTTTGCGGACCCTGTAAGAGGCGGCAGTTGCGCCCGACAAGTTCCTGCGCCGAGTACCCGGTTAACTTCGAGAACGCCCGATTTGAAAAGATGATCGGGTTATCGACCTGGCGTGGATCGGTGATGATCATCGGCATGCGTGTTGCTTTGAAAGCTGCTGCGAACGGATCTCCCGATGCGTGGGCGGCGATTAGCCGGTCGCCTGCGTCTCTTGCGCCGCGAACATCTTTTTCCACAGCCATAAAGTCCGTCGCCCCTCATAAGCGTTGCGAAAAATAATGCTTTAACCGCGGACAGGTTCCGACATCCTGTTAAAATTGACGGTCGTCAGCAATCCGCTCCATTCTCTAGGGAAAACCTGAAAATTCCGTGTTTCCAGATGTTGCGGAGATTAGGCACTGTGCAGTCGCGGGATCACAAATGGTTAGTGGCGCTCACGTCTGGTCTCAAGACCGGCATAACGTATGGCAATAAAGGCCATCAGGCATGCGACCGAGAACATGTTGAGCCTGAGCAGGATGGCAAGGTCAGGATCGCTCCAGACCCGCAATGGTGGACCGAGAAGATACTGCGAGAATAGAAACACAGCGAAGACAAAGGCCGCCATGCTGCGCTGCCACCACTTCTCCTGGGCAAAAAAGGACAGTGCGGAAAGCATGAAGCAGGCACCAAAGAAAAGCGCCGTCCCCGAACCATGGCCGAACAGTTTTGTCTCGAACAACGTGTCGAGCGTGCCGACGATTGGCAACGCCAACCTCGCCATCAAAGGTGATTGGCGAGCAATGAAAGGGATCGCGAGAAACAGGGGGGCAGCAAGCAAGGTAGCGCATGACGCAGCCACGCCGTTGCCGACGAGATACCAGACATAGACGGGATAGAATGGCTTGTTGAATACGATCACCCAGGCGATCGTGACCGTCGCCTGGGTGAGGGGATCGA
The DNA here is from genome assembly GCF_050500145.1 of Neorhizobium sp. IRS_2294. Classification (NCBI taxonomy): domain Bacteria; kingdom Pseudomonadati; phylum Pseudomonadota; class Alphaproteobacteria; order Hyphomicrobiales; family Rhizobiaceae; genus Neorhizobium; species Neorhizobium sp. IRS_2294. The sequence continues at coordinate 794,551 of NZ_CP191440.1, read as the reverse complement.
GTGGCGGTCGTGTCTGTGTCATCGCTCGGCAACCCCAGTCTTTGAATATGCAAACAACGGCCGCACGCGGTTTCAGCAGTGGCGTGCAGCACCGGAATGGCTACGCCGAGAAGGTCTGCGCGGCGTTGATCGACGACACGAACTGACGTGTGCGTTCGTGGACAGGGTTGCGAAAGACCTGTTCGGCGGTGCCGATCTCGACGACCTGCCCCGCCTCGAGAAAGACAACGAGATTGGCAACCTGCGAGGCAAGTCGCAGATCGTGCGTCGCCATCACCATGGTCGTGCCCTCTTTGGCAAGTGTGCCGAGCACGTCGACGACCTCGGCGGAAAGCTCCGGGTCAAGCGCCGAAGTCGGTTCGTCGCACAAAAGAACTTTCGGCGAGGGCGCGAGCGCCCGTGCAATTGCCACACGCTGCTGCTGGCCGCCTGAGAGATTGGCGGGCCAGGCATCGGCCTTGTGTTCCATGCCGACTTTCGTCAGCAATTCCATGGCGCGCGCCCTGGCTTTTTCGCGGGACCATTTCTGGACGACAAGCAGCCCTTCCATGACGTTTTCGATGGCCGTGCGATGTGGGAAAAGCTGGAAGTTCTGAAACACCATTCCCGTCTGGCTGCGCACTTTCTGAATGGATTGCCACGGCGCCTTGCGGCCGGGTGCAAAGTCGACGCTCTCAGCGCCTATGCGCACGCTTCCGGCAGTCGGTTGCTCTAGGAGGTTGATGCAGCGGAGCAAGGTACTCTTGCCGCCGCCCGACGGTCCGACCAGAGCCGAAACGCTGCCCTCCGGAAAGCTGAGAGAGATATCCTTCAGAATGACGGCGTCGCCGAAACGCTTTTCGATATGCGACAGTTCGATCATCGGTTGGCCTCCAGCATGCCGCCGTATCGGGCAAAGCGAAATTCGAGTCGGGACTGCAGGTGAGACAGGATGGAGCTCAGAGCGAGATAGATGATGGCGGCCTCGATATAGAGAATGAGCGGCTCATACGTCGTGGCAACGATACGCTGCGCGGACTGGAAAAGTTCGGGCACGGTAATTGCCGCGGCAAGCGAGGTATCCTTGACCAGCGATATGAACGTGTTTGACAGAGGCGGCACGGATACCCGGCTTGCCTGCGGCAGGATCGTGCGCCGCATCGCCTGGCGCCAGTTCATGCCGGTGGAATAGGCGGCTTCCCACTGACCCTTGGGGACGGAGGAGATGGCTGCACGGATGATCTCCGACGTGTAGGCACCGACATTGAGCGTGAAGCCGATCAGGGCCGCCGTAAAGGCATCAAGCAGAATTCCCACACTCGGCAGGCCGTAGAAGATCACGAAGAGCTGCACAAGGAGTGGTGTACCGCGAATGATCCATACATAGAAGCGAGCGATTGCTGAAACCGGCCACGGCCCGAACAACCGTGCGACCGCGGTGACAAGCCCCAGCGATAGGCCCAGCACAAAGGAAAGGAGTGTCAGCGGGATCGTAAATTTCACGCCGGCCCACAGAAGTGTCGGCAACGAATCGATCATCAATTGAAGCCAGTGCGGCACGGCGAACCTCAAAACATATGACGCCCGGCGATGGTCGCCGAGCGCTCTGATCTCGATACATATGGCGCAGTTTCAAGAACGGAACAGTCCGTTCTTACTTCGAGACGTCCTGACCGAAATACTTGTCAGAAATCGTCTTGTAGGTTCCGTCCGCCTTGATGTCGGCGAGCGCCTTGTTGATGGCTGAAACCAGCTCGTCGTCGCCCTTGCGAACGATGATGCCGGAGAAATCGGCATCCGCCTTTTCGGCAACGATCTTCACGGGAGCCTGAGGCTGCTTCTTCTTGAAATCGAGGAAGGAGAGACTGTCGTTGATCGTGGCATCGGCGCGGCGGGTCAGAACCAGCTGGATCGACTGGTCAAAGCCGTCGGTGCCGACGAGCTCTGCTCCAGACGCCTCGGCCAGCTTGCCGAAGTTACTGGTCAGCGACTGTGCCGACTTCTTGCCCTTGAGGCTCTCGAACCCTTTGATCTCCTCATCATTGCTGCGAACGATCAGCACGGCCTTGGACGCGATATAGGGGTCGGAGAAGGCATATTTCTGCTTGCGGGCTTCGGTGATGCCGACCTGATTGATGACGGCATCATAGCGTTTGGCATCGATGCCAGCGATGAGGCCATCCCACTTGCCTTCGATGAATTCTGCCTTCACGCCAAGCTTGTTAGCGACAGCCTCACCGATCTCGACGTCGAAGCCGGTCAGCTTGTTGGCGCTGTCGTGGAAAGTGAAGGGCGCATAGGTGCCTTCCGTCCCGATCTTGATCACGCCGGCGGCCTTGATCTGGTCGAGGTTTTCGCCAGCGACAGATGGGGTGATGGCAACGGCCTGCAGCATGGCGGCAGCAGCGATGGATTTCAGCCAGTTCATGGTCATTCCTTTCGGGCATCAGGCCTGATGGCCTTTCGATGCGGTGTTATCTAGGAAAACCTGTGCTGTTGGAGGAGAGGATCGAGCAAATAAAACAGGCAAACGAGATTATTTTGCTCATTTTTGTTCGCGCATGACCCGACGCAACCATGACACAGCCTTTGCGCAGGATCTCCGGCAAGACGCCATCGTGCCGCAATCTGTTGTCCCGGAAGACCCGGGCGGAACCCTTGCGTTCTCTAGCTGTTGTTTCGCCGAACAGGAGCAACATCATGACCGACGAAAAACGCGACGAAACCGGCAATGAGGAGCCACAGGCGGAAGAGAGCACGCAGGGTGAGCATAGCCAGGAGCGGGAGCAAACTGCGGGCGATTCAAAGCCTCATAACAGCTCGCCGCAGACGTGGTCGGCCGATCACGGCGGAGGAGTTTCGCCGCCAACCAGCAAGCCGGTGAGTTCAGACGATAAGGCGGACTAGGCGTCTGAACATCTGGAGCCTTCGAACCGTATCAAAGCCCTTGCCAACGAATTTTGGCCGGAGGCTGTGATGGCCCACGTCTAGGCTCGAATCATTCTTCGTTTAGTAGCAGCTGAATAATAAAACTCCTCTAGCGTGCGCTGCGGTAGCGAGATATTATGCTTTCCGTTAGCGCATGCGCTCGGGTCAGTGCCAACGTAATATTAGAATAATAAAACGATCGATATTGCCATTTCTGTAAATAAGAAAGTCGGGTTCGCGCAATTCTAATGCACGCCAGATTGTTCTCAGTTTTTATTTCCTAAGTACCTTTCCTGTTTTTCGCAGTGCTCACGAGGTTTTCTTGGCTTGAGCAGATATTACAACGATAGGCGGTTTGCGGAAGGGGCAAGGCATCGGGGGCCGGGAGGTCTCGTCGTGTTCACGCTCCTGTTCGCCGCCTTCTCAAGCGCAATCGGCGCAAGCCTTCTCCTGTCCAATGATCACATGCGTCTCAAGCTTTTGTTGCTGCGGCTGGGTTTCCAGCAAAGCAGCGTTGCGAACCTGAGCGTGCCCTTTGTCAATGCACAGTCCGCCGCACAGGCAAGCATGGGGGTGTCGGTGGTCTTTGCAAAGAAAGCCCGCCTCTTGAAGGGCCGCGCCCCGATACGTGCTGACGAGCAGTGCGCTACTCTTGCAGCCCTTGCCAAGGTAGAGCCTGTGTTTACCCGCGAAGACGGTGGCGCCAAATGGGAATGCAGCTATCTCGTGACGGGAGCGGATTTGGGACGTCAGTCATCGATATTCGTCCAGATCCGGGGTAGGGAGGCTGCAGGGAACGCGACATTCCGGCTGAAAATAAGTTTCGGAACTTTGTCCGAACGGGAAGCGCTCGCCTATCAGGCGTCCGCAATTGCTGCACGCTTGCTCGATCTCGATGCGTATCTGTCCATTTCGCTCGGAGACGCCTTGGCGCGCGGGCAGGATTTTCGCAGAGAGATTGCGGCGGCAACCATTTCATATAAGCGGGAAATGCTGGATGAAAGTCGATACAATCTCGTTGGAACGTATCCGCTTCCGAAAGCCGCTGCTCAGCAAGTCACAAACTGAGTTGCGTTTCGGATCTACTTGATACTTGCCGTGACAGTCGTGTCGTAAGGCGTGCCGATGTGCTCGGCAATCTGGCTGATGCCCTGGATGATGACAGCCCAGAGAGCAATGGAGACACCGAAAGCAAATGACAGATTTCTGAAACGACGCGACATTTTTCCCTCACAAGATGAGGAATATGTACCGCACAATAGTTCGAATACAGTTAGTGTGATCGGTCAAATTGAAGCGAACTGTAGCGCCCGCCAATCGACCATGAAAACGCTCGCCGAGAAACTTCGCGCTCAGAAAATCGGCGGGTAACAGACCCTGACGATTTCGATCTGGCGCGGTTCTTGGTAGGTGATCTCAAGCAGTTCGCATTCCTCTGTGACGTAGCTCGAGCGGACAAGATGTGTGTTCGGTTGCGTCTCGTTATACCTCGACCGCTGAATGATGTCCGCCGCGTATGCCGACGCCCCGAGCGAAGCTGCGAGGAGTAATGTCGCAATAGTTAACTTCGAAATTACGTGTAAAGCGGCCATCTCAACCTCTCTAATCACCCGTGCTTTGCGTCTATATCTAGTATATTTTTCAGATTAAAACGCAAGACGCAAATAACATCACGCCGAATGGATCGTAGCTGTTGGCGAGTGATGTGACCCTAGTCCAGGAGGGCTGCGGCAAGAGCCTGATTGTAGGTCGGAGCGATCACCTTTTCTAATGATCATTTCAGAGCGCTTGCCGTCAGTTTCGGCGCTTACGCAATCTTTCTGTCCGTTCGGAAATTGCAGGCAGATCTTGCCGTTGTCGATCTTGTACCCGATCGTCTTACCCGTTTGGTAAGTATACCCGTTCCCTTTTTTTGCAGCGTTCCCCGAACCTTCGTTCATGCGCCTGGGGATTTCTGTTTGGAAGCAACGCACATCTCGGTATGTGCGTACTGTGCGGGAAGCGACGAAATTATTGCGGCAATGATAGCAAAACTGTGCAGCGCATAATTTGATCGATCTCTCAAGTCGTCGACCGCAAAATATCACGGTTCTCTCGAACGAACCGGAGGGTTTCGCCGCACGTTGCTGCGAATCCACGTATCAAATATAATTTCATATGTAATAATAAAGCAATATTGCTTGTTTTATATTTAACCATTTATTAAGTTCCGGGCTGACTCGTGTTTAGAATCGAGATATAGAGTATTGATAAGGCGATCATATATTAACTCTCGTATATTGGATGGTTCCCTTGAGTGCTGTGGAGCTGGTGGTACAACTGGATGCTAGTGAGTACCTCGCCGGTAGTTCGGCGAATGATAATTATAAGCTTACATATAGTGATCAGCCTGCGGCTTGGGAATTTGCGGCCAAGCGCGCAGTCGACGTGCTGATATCCCTGATTGCCCTGGTTACGCTTCTTCCCCTGTTCGTCCTGATATGCGCGATCATCCGTGCGGAGAGCAGAGGGTCACCGCTGTTTTCCCAGATTCGATGGGGGAAGGATGGTCGCAAGATTAAAATCTATAAGTTCAGATCGATGTTTACCGATCGGGGAGATGTGTCTGGCGTCGCACAGACAACTCGGAACGATCCCCGAATTACACGGGTCGGCCAATTCATTCGCAAATCCAATATCGACGAACTGCCGCAACTCATCAACGTGCTCAAAGGGGACATGTCTCTTGTCGGTCCGAGATGCCACGCCGTCGGCATGCTTGCGGCCGGCGTTACCTATGAGGAACTCGTTCCGGATTATCACCAGCGACACAGCATGCGGCCTGGTCTTACCGGGCTGGCGCAAATGCGCGGCCTGCGAGGGCCAACGGATCGTGCTTCGAAAGCCCGGGCTCGCATCGCCTGCGATCTCTATTATGTTGCCAATTTCTCGATCTGGCTTGACGTCTACATCATCCTCCAGACCATCAGGATGGAACTGACGAATGGCAAGGGCTTCTAAGCCAACCGTTCTTCGAACCGATCCAATAGCAAACGGCGGCACACTGGTGCCGCCGTCGCTTGTTTGATATTTCGGCGGTTGGGTCTCAACCAACGCTGCCTTGGATAGCCGACGACAGTCCGGGATCTACCGCTCGCCCACCGAGAGACACGCTGCTTGCTAGCAATCCGTTCTGACAAGCCCGTCCGTCGTCCCATCCCGGATGATTGGCGATCGGGTAAAGGCAAATCCCCTCGAACGGGACACCGGACTGCATGGCACGTTTTGCCTGATCCGAGACATAACGGTACCAAGGCCCACGCCGCTCATCCTCGATGCCGGTTTCTGCAATCAAAATCGGCTTGCCATAACGCGCGTAGGTTTCGGCAAGGATCCTGCTCAGCGGCTTGTAGCTGGGATGACCGATGTCGATCGGCGGCCCGCCATGGATCCATTGGTTGTTGAAATAGTAGTTGACGCCAATGATATCGAGAAACCGCTCCTGACCGCCGATCTGCGGCCACATGCGGCCGGCGATGAGGTCCCATCCCTGGAACTGCGACTGCCTGTGACCTTCAGCAACGCCTGACTCGAAAGGTCTCGATTGGTCCGCCACGACATTGATAACCGGATCGCAGTGAACGAAGCGCGCGCGGGGGTCGACCAACAGGATTTCCTCCATGGCAGCGATTGCGGCCCGGGCAAGCTGAACCTTGAGCTCGAATCCTCGACCACGCGCGAACGGGTTGAGATAGGCGGCATCTCCGCCGCCCCACGAGAAGAATGAGATTTCGTTGACGGGGCAGTAGAACGGCACTTCGCTTGTGTTGTCGCGAACCAACCGTGCGCAGGCGCCGGCGAAGGCTGCAAACCGATCGACGAATTGTGGCGACCAGATATCGAGATCGTCAGGCCATCCGTAGTGTAAGAGGTCCCAGATGACCTGCGTGCCGGTTTTCTGCGCGGCTTCGATCATCGGCAATACGCTCGACCAGTCATAGGTCCTGGACTTTTCGATCAGATGCCAGCGAAAACCATCGCGGACCGTACGGATTCCAAGTCCTGCAAGCTGACGATAATCCTGCTCCGCAAAGCGATCGTGCTCGATTGCCGCAATCATATCCAGGCGTCGACCGGTTGTTTCGCCGTCAGCGGGACGTAGCCGATGCGTCGAGCATTCGAAACCGCCCATCAGAAACGATTTGAAGATGCCGGTCGGCCCCTGCGGCGATTTCTCCGCAAGGACGTCGCTGAAAAGCTGTGTCCACTGCGGCAACACGGCCTCGATCGAGTAGCTCGCCTCGACCTTGCGCCGCAACGCTTGTCCGAGAGAACGGCGGAAACCTTCGTCGCCCGCAAGTAAGCGGATCTTGTCAGCGACGGCGGCCGGATCGTTATAGGGCACGAAGAGGCCGGAGACCTGGTCGTCGATCTGCTGCTGGGCGCCGTTGTCAGGTGTTGCGATGACGGGCAGGGCGGCGGCACCTGCCTCGGCAATGACATGCGGCATGCCTTCGCCACGCGACAGCCAGACAAATATATCGAACGCCGACAGAAGCTCGGCCACATCCTTGCGATCGCCTAAAAACCTGACCCTGTCCGCCAAGCCCAGCCGGCGGGTGAGATCCTTCAAGTGATCGGCATAGTCCGGCATGAAAGCATCGGGGCCGCCGACAATGACGAACTGCGCATGCGCATTGTCTCTGACGACCAGTGCGGCGGCATGAATGAAGTCTTCGACATTCTTCTTCGGATCCAGCCGACCGACCCAACCGATGACGACCTGCTCGTCCCGGAACCCTAGCTTTGACCGCATGACCGAGCGGTTCGCCGAATTGAACTCGGAGAGATCGACCATTGAGGGTATCTCGAGCGCGTGCTGCTCGCGGCCGGGCATTTTTGACGCAGCCGCGTCGCGGATGGAGCGGCAGACGCCGACATACCGGCTCGTGAGGTGTTTCGGGCCAGCTTCCGCCTCCGAAACAAGACCGCCATGCTCGATCAGCGGGGGGCGGAGATGAAGCCGTTCGAGTGCCGGATAGATGTCCGCAACGTTCTGGCTGGAAACGACGATGTCGTATCCAGGAACCTTGCCGGCCAGATAGCCAACCGTGTCCTCGAAGGACAGATCGTAAGGCGTCGTATCGACATCGACCCCGAGCGCCCGCAGCTGCTCGTGGGTCTGCTCCGGCATTCCGGGCTTGCGGAAGCAGGCAACGACGTCGATCCGGTAGAGATCAGGATCGAGGTTTCCCGCGAGGAGCCGCACTTCGGTCTCCTCGCCGCCGACCACCAACCACGCGAAGACGAACAGAATCCGTACAGGCTGAGGTTCAGGTGTCATTCGCCCACCTTGAACACAACCTGCAGGAATTCCGGACGGTTTTCGATTAGATCCGTCAGGAAGGCCGGCGCGTCGTCCATCGGAATGACGTGGGTGATCATCTGCTCGCGGATGATGTCGCCATGCGTCCGGAGAAGATCGACCGTTGCGCGGGCGAGCCGGCCGCGGTTCCAGAGCGCACCAAGACCACGCGGAACGCGGTTGATCTGCGCGCAACGGATGTTGAGGCCGTTATGGTGGAACTCTTCACCCAGCCGCAGTTGATCAGCGCCGCCCTGGTAGAAGGCAAGGTCGATCACCGTGCCCTGAGGTCGCAGGGCTTTCAGCGCCGTGTTGAGGCTGCCTGAATACGCACGTGTCTGGAACACCAGATCTGCACCGCGTCCCATCGCGCCATCATGCCAGCGGGCCTTGGCATGCTGCCACGCATGCTCCTCGGTCATGGCCTGAAGGCCCATCGCTTCCGCTTTTTGACGGCGGAACTCCGATGGGTCGGTCACGATAACTTCGGACGCACCCAGGGATTTCGCAAACAGGGCAGTCATCAGCCCCACTGTTCCGGCGCCGATCACAATAACCGGGCGATCCTTCACGCCTGCACCGAGGAAAGGAACGTGAGCTCCATAGGCTTCGGCATCGGCGTGCAGAATGCCGTTTGCGGCGATCGGTCCCATCTGGGCGACGAGGACGCCGAGCACGGGATCGATGTCGGCTGGTAGCGGCACCAGAAGATCGTGGAACGGGTTGGCCGTGTGGCCCGATTTATGGCCGTAGGCGGATGCGACCACCTCGCCTTGCGCAAAACCGCCTGTGCGCGACTCTGAGACCCTGGCAACTTCCATGTAGCCGAGGAACGGGACCGGATAGTGCAGGTCCGGTTCGTTCTCGATAAACACCCCGCGCTCGCCGTCAAAGCGCGAGCGGAAATAGGGATTGGTGTTTTTGAGGAACGTCAGTTCGGTCCCCGCGGAAAGACCGGTGTAGAGCGTGTCGAGCCGAACCTGGCCATCGCCGGGAGGGCCTTCCTCGTATTCGAAGAAATAGGACCGCCCGGGGGCCTCGACGCCAAGTGAGCGGATGATCCGGTGCCCCGGTGCCAATCCCGGCTGAGGAGCTTCCGGCCGAGGCTGGAATTGCAGGGGCAAAGGCTCGGGCTGGCGCATCTCTGGCGGCGCGATCGAAACCGGCTTGCCTTCCTGCACAGAGGCAACGACAGCCAGCGCCAGCCGGTGCGTTGCAAGGGCTTCGGAATAGGGGCAGCGGATCCGGTTTTCCCCGCCGCGAACGGCATCGATGAAGTCGCGGTCTTCGCGCCACACGGGGTCGCCGTCTGCGCCACGGACCGGCCGGCCTCGGCCGACATCCACCATGATGTCGCGGTCGGTAAGCTCGATTGCGAGACGGTCTGCGAAGATGTGAAGCCCGACGCGATGGCTCCAGCCGAGAAGGCAGGTGGAGGCAACGTTTGCGACGACGCCGGTTTCGAATGTCAGAGTGGCCGTCGTCACGGTGGGCACGTCGAGGCCGGGAAATTCGGGCCTGTCCGTGTGACCGGCACGTCCGTAAACCTCGGTCACCTCACCAACAAGAAAACGCGCAAGGTCGAGAAGATGGGTCGCCTGCTCCACCATCTGTCCGCCGGACTTGTCCTGCTTCCACCACCACTGCGGCGGAGGCGTGCTATCCAGCCAGTAGCCGGACAGAAGCTGGGCGGGATTGTCCTTGAGGAGATTGCGGGCCTCATCGACGATGTCGAGGTAGCGCCAGTGGTAGCCGACGCCGGTCACGAGACCCTTCGCCGTCACGGCAGCCGAGATCTCTTCGGCCGTCTCGATGTCAAGCGAAACCGGCTTTTCGACGAAGAAAGGAATGCCGCGCTCGATCAAATCTCGCTCCGGTTCCCCGTGTGCAAACGGCGGCACGCAGACATAGACGGCATCGGGGCGGACGGCGTCCAGCATGTCGCGGTGGTGGGCGAAGGATTTCGCTCCGAAGCGCGCTGCGGCCTGATCGGCGCGGCCGATATCCGGATCCGCGAACCCGACGAGTTCCACATCGTCGAAGCCGGAGATGACATCGAGATGGCGGTGCGCGATACCTCCAACGCCGATAAAGGCGAGGCGTGTCTTCTGCATGGATAGGTCCTTTTGCATGAGATTGGCAGGCTGGGAAATGAACCGGTCGTAGACCGCTCTTGTTTCCCTCGCCATGCGATGTGCGGAAAAGTGATTGTCGAAGCGGACGCGCGCAGCCTCGGCGACATGCGCAAGTCTCTGCCGATCCGAAAGCGCCGCGATGACGACAGAGGCCATTGAAGCGGAACTGCCGGGTGTGGCGAAAAGCGGATGATCCTCCCCGAGCGCCTCGACGGTGCCGCCGATCCGGGTGGCAACGACCGGGCAGCCGAGCGACATCGCCTCGAGCACCGCAAGCGGCAGGCCTTCGAACAGCGATGGCAGAACGAAGAGGTCGCCAAGAGCGATGATGTTGGCGACATCCGGGCGATGTCCGGTAAATCGAATGCGGTCGGAGATGCCGAGCTCATCCGCCAAAGCCCCGAGCCTCACGCGTTCCTCGCCGGATCCGACCAGAAGAAGGCACAAGGAGGGGTGCGCCTCCAGAATCTGCGGCATGGCCTCGAGGAGGGTCTTGTGATCCTTCTGCGCGGTCAACCGGGCAATGGTCACGAGCACGATCTCGTCACGCACATCGAGGTCCCGACGAAGTGCGTCGCCTGTTGCCGTCTGCTGCGGCACGAAGATACCGTTGCGGATAACTGTCAGTCGGTCGGGCGCAATGTGCCCGCGAAAACTGTCCCGGGAGGCTTCCGAAACCACGACGTGATGGGCGACATCCCGCGTGCGTCGCTGATACTCGTCCTGCTGGTCGCGGTCGGTGAGGAGATAAGGAAGATGCTCCGTGCGAATGACCGGGATACCGGCTCGGTTCGCGGCCTTGACCAGCGCGTGCCCCTCCCATCCGATCCCCGCATGGACATGCAGGAGGTCGACATTGCTGCCGGACAGCCAGTGGGCAAAGTCATCGACGTCATCCGCAAGTTTGATGCCGAGGCCGAGACGGGCAGCGCGCGGGAGCAATCCTGCCCGGTCTTCCGACAATAGCGCAATGAACACATCAGCCTGCCCGCACAGCCCGCGCGCCAAGGCAAGCATGTGCTCGCCCATGCCCGATGGGTCCAGGCTATCCGTCGCAAGGACTATCCGCGGCATCCTAGTCACGCTCGGAATGCACCAGAATGTCGTTTTTGCCGAGCAGCGCAGGTGCCAATGGAGGATCTACAGCCGTCTGGTCGACAATCATCGCCATGCTCTTGAACGTGGCATCCCAGGACGAGCGCGCGAGCATCTTGTCAACCGCTTCGAGCCAGGACGTATCGGCGCGGGCAGTGGCAAGCGCGACATCGCATCCGCTGACAAAGCTGTCGGCATCGTCGGCAAAAAACACGCCCGGCGTATCACCGTAGGTACGAACGACGTCTGCAATCTTTGTGCTGACGACCGGTCGCCCTGCCGCCAGATATTCAGGCGTCTTGGTGGGGCTGATGAAACGGGTTGCCTCGTTGAGCGCAAACGGCATGAGCGCCGCATCCCAACCCGCCAGATAGGATGGCAGGTCGGCATAGGACTTGTGCCCGAGGTAGTGAATATTGGCCGCGCGAGGCAGATCGGACGGCGATATCTTGGCGATCGGACCGAGAAAAACGAAGGAGTAGTCCGGTCGCGCTGCAGCCGCTGCGCGGATCAGGTCGAGATCGAGGCGTTCGTCGATGACGCCGTAGAAGCCTAACCGTGGGTGAGGGATCTCTGCCTGATCGCTTGGATCGGCAACCGAGTTTCGCGCTGCCCGGAAATGGTGCGAATCGACACTGGATGGGAAGGCATGGATGTTGTCATGCAGATCGCGCTTTGCCTCGTACAGGCTCACCCCGCCGGTAAAGACCGCGTCCGCGCGCGCCATCAGCGCGTTTTCCATATCCTTCAGCTGAGGCGGCGCAAACTTGAAGTTGGCCAGCTCGTCCATGCAGTCGTAGACAACCGCCGCCGCGTCCACATGCTGCGCGAAAGAATACATCATCGGCGTGTAGAACCAGAGTATGGGCCGCCGCCCACCGTGAAGCAGGATGAGATCGTCGAGCAGTCGGCTAAGCGCCCGATCCCGCTCGGCTTCGCTCCACCAATGCGGAACTCTTGGCCGGATCGCCTTGACGGACGTATCGGCGAATGGGTGAATTTCCAGGTAGGCAAGATGATGATCGGTTGGAATGAATTCCTCGAAAAAAAAGACCTGACGATCCTGAGAGAAGCGCTGCATCAGGTGCTGCGGACGCTGCAGGACAAAGTCCCAGCGCAGATGCGAGAAGCAGATGAGCGGCGTATCGATAGGCAGGGAGGCATCAGGCGTTTGCGGGAAGGAATTCAGAACGTTCATCAAGCACCTCGAAACAGATGCCGCCAAACAAAGCCTGGACAGCAAAGTTCCGGACGCTCATCATAATTCTGTTACCTGTCGTTCATCAAATCTCGCAGGCGGCTGATGCTATGCTGCCACGTCCAGTTTTCCAGCACTGTCTCGCGTGGTTTCATCCCGTTGGCGAGCCGGAGCAGATCCCGGATACCGTCGTGAAAGTCCTGCTCCGAAGCCATTCGGCCCGTCTCCGGCATGATGTATTGTAATCCGCACCGAAGCGCGCTGTTGGCGAGGACGGGAATGCCGGCCAGCATATATTCGGTGAGAATGGCAGGTGCTCCGTCGTCGACGCCGCAGACGACGCCGATCCGTGACTGGTTCATCAACCGGTTGACGTCGTCGAAGGGTATTCCCGGCGGCTCAATGAAATCGACATTGATGCCCAGCGCGTCCGCATGGCGCCTCAACTCCGGTACGAGTTCTCCGTAACCAAAGACGCAAAGGGTCCGGAGCGACCGCGGTAGCTTACCCAGCGCTTCGAAGAGCATGTCGTGGCGCTTGTAGGGCTGGGCGGCCGCCACATAGATCACGTGATAGATCTTCGGAAGGTTCAGCGGCCGGAATGTCATCTCGGATGCGAATTCGGGTCCGATCGGCATCACGACTGTGCGCATGTCAGGATGCCGGGCGCGAACAACCTCCGACTGCCACTCCGCTCCCGTGATCACGAGATCGAAATGACGGCTGACCTCGAACGGCACGCGAAGTGCCGGAGCGTCGATGGAGTTGTAGATCTTAAAGCTGTCGCGGCAGGCAAGCATGATCTCCTCGCTCACCCCAAGTCCCCAGACACACAGTATGTCAGGAGCGCCGAACGCCTCGATATGCCCGAGCATATCGTTCGAGGCAAAGGGAGCCTCCGGACCGTTCATCCGGAATGAACGGCGCACCAGCGACGGATTGCCGGAACGCCACTCTGGCGGAGGATCACCGCCGCGCCAATGCGTCCAGATTTCCGCGCAATCGACCAGCCCGTCCTTGAGGGCTGCGAGTGGAAGCCGCTCGATATAGCCGCCGTCGACAACCACGTCGTTCGTATCCGGAATGGACAGGGGAGGAGATCCGCGTGAACCTGATGACCATAGCGTTTCAAAGCTTCGAGGGGACGGGAGGTCTTCGCCGCTCCAGCTTCCATCCTGAAAATCACTGATGACGACAATACGCCGTGGTCTCATGCACGTCTCTAATCTTTGACACTGAAGAACGGGATGGCGATGTTCGACGTCACCAACTTCCGGAAATGGGAACGGTTCCACTGTCAGGCAGACATACAGCCGGACCTTATCCTGACGTGGAGCGGCGATCATTGCGTCGTGACGGAACCTCGAGGCATCAGCCTTGTTGGCGCAGTCTCCAGACTTTCTGGTTCCTGCAAGGATAGATCGGGCATATGTCATTGAGAGTTGCAATCATCGGATCCGGTCCGACCGGCATCTACACGCTGAAGGGCCTCATCGGGAAGTCTGAACCGCTTGAGATCACCATCTTCGAAAGCGACGCGGAACCCGGCAAGGGAACCCCCTATCGCCCCGATCTCAACGATGCGGCGATGCTCTCCAACATTGCCAGCATCGAGCTGCCGCCAATCTGCGAAACGTTGACCGAGTGGCTTCGCCGTCAGACGGATATGGAGTTGCAGCATCTCGGCGTCGAACGCGATGCCATCAGCGAGCGGGAATTTTATCCGCGCGTGGTTCTAGGAGAGTTCCTGCACGCGCAGTTCCAGCAGCTTCTGAATGCCGCCACCGCCAACGGCCACGCCATCCACCTCAAGGCGCGGCATCGTGTCGTCGATATCGAGCTGCGCGCAGACGATATCCGGTTGAGCGTAAAAGCCTTGGACGACGAACCGGCGGAATTCGGTTTCGATCACGTGGTGATGGCAACGGGCCACGACTGGCCGGAGACCACCGAGGTGCGGCCCGGATACTTCATCTCGCCCTGGCCGGCACCGCTTCTCAAAACCATACCTCCATGCAATCTCGGCATTCTGGGCACGTCGCTGAGCGGCATCGATGCGCTGATCACCGTCTCGACTGCGCATGGTGCCTTCATGCTCGATGGGCAGGGTGATCTTCAATACGAGCCCCTGCCGGGAACCGAAGCCTTCCGCGCAACGATGATGTCGCGCAAAGGGGTGCTGCCAGAAGCCGACTTCTACTGCGAGATCCCGTACCGCCCGCTGACAATCTGTACCGAACCGGCGATCGAAAACGCGATCGCCACGCGGAAGCTCGATCTTCTGGATGCGATCTTCGACCTGTTCAAGCAGGAGCTGGTGGCCTGCGATCCGGATTATGCAGCAAGCATCGGCCTGTCGCTTCTGACCGTTGAGACGATCGCGCCTGCCTATTTCCGCGCTCGGGAAACCAACGACCCGTTTGCCTGGGCTGCTCGCAACCTCGCCGAAGCCGACCTGAACAAGAAGCTGAAGCAGACGGTGGAATGGCGCTATGCCATCCTGCGGATGCATGAGGTGATTGCGAAGGCGATACCGCATCTAGACGCTGATGACCTCAAGCGGTTCCACAAGCACTTCAAGACCGTCTTCATCGATGACTACGCGACGGTTCCGCATGAATCGATCCGCCGATTGCTCGCTCTCCATCGCACCGGCAAGCTTGAGATCGTGGCACTCGGAAATAACAGCGAGATCGACAACAAGAGCGTGGAGCGGGGCGCTGTAGTTCGCACGGAAGGACGGGAGCTTCGGTTTGAGGCTTTCATCGACGCCACAGGACAGCACGAGCTGTCGGCCCGCGACATTCCGTTCCCGACGCTCGTTGGCCAGGGTGTCGTTCGAAAAGCGGCAACAAAGGCTGCGTTTTCTCTTGATGGCGCCGAGCAGGAGATCGTCCGGACAGGAGGGATCGATCTCGACGACGATTTCCGGCTGGTGTTCGAAGACAATCTCTCGAACAACCTCTACTGCGGTTCGATCGCTTTTCTGCTGCACAAGCTTCCGTTCGTGCAGGGAATCACCAGCGCACGCGATATCGGCGAGGTGATTTCGAAAGCGATCCTGAAATCGAACGAGCCGCCCCTGATCATCGCGCAAGCTTAAGGCGTCAGCCCGTCACGATCTTGACCGGGTCACCCAATGTCAGCTTCCCGGGTATCTCGACATCGCCGTAGATGCCGAAGTTTCGCTTGTTTTGTCGCAACAGCGAGCGAAGCACGTCGGGGTTTTCGGGAAGCCCGGGTTGCGCGATCAGCGTCATTCCGCACCGCTTGGCTTCTTCGCAGATGTGGATGGTCGCTTCTCCCATCTGCATCCGGCTTCCAAGCCATGACTTCTCCTCAAAGCCCTCGGCCGCAGGCGTTCGCAGCACGACGTTGGGGCGAAACCGGCGGCTGTCGATATCGTCGGTTCCGACGATCGTGGACAAGTGTCGAAGGGAGTTGGTCGTCACGAGATGGACCGGGCTCACTTCATAACGGTTGACGGCCGTCTGTGCATCGCCGGTCGCGACATAGGGACGCGTTGCGACCTCGAAGCCGAAATAGAGGGTCAGCTTCGCATCGGTATCTCCCTCTCCGACACGCAGCCACTCCCCATCCGGAAATCCGATTTCAGGCCGGTCTCGACCTGACCTCGAGTGGAGGAAAAGTGCCGGTTTCCAGCGAGATTCTTTCTCGGGCGCCGCCGGATGGCCGGACTGCGCATCAGCAACGCACCATGAACGATCGCCCTCGATTCCGTCCGTTCCCAGCTCGACGGAGGTCAAACGCTCGCCGCCAAGCGAGCTTACCGGGTAGCGCCAGATCTCTTCGATAGTTCCAAATTGCGGCGGTGCCATTCATTCCCTCGTCAATGCGTCTCAAGGGCAGGGAACTGAATTTGCCACAGGTGGTTCCCTCAATGCCTGCGAACGCTTCGACAGGACAGAGGAGAAACAATGGCGAAGATCGTATGCGCAGGTTTTGTCGAAAATGGAAAGATCCTGCTTGTCCGGCGCGCATCGCACCGAAAGTGGTCGGCAAATTTGTGGGATCTGGTCGGCGGTCATGTCGAAAAAGGCGAGGGCCTGGACGAGGCTCTGGTGCGGGAATGCGAGGAAGAGGTGGGGCTCACGCCACTTGCCTTCAACAAGGTCGCTACATTGTACGAGAGCCGTGACGAAAGGCAGAAATCGCCCTTCCACACCTATGCGGTACCGCTCTGGAAAGGTGGACAGGCTTCCCTGCTCGGCACCGAGCATTCCGAATTGGGCTGGTTTGGCCGGGAAGACCTCGAGGCAATGGAACTGGCCATGCCGGAGTACCGCTCTGTCATCCTGCAAATGCTGCAGGACTCGTAGCGCAATTTCGTCCGCTGCAGCGTGATGTACCTCGCAGAGCAGAAACTCTTTCCTAGTCCGGGCATTGCGCCGGGGAACTTCCTCAACCCGCAGACGGTTTGGGCTCAGAAATCGACGTTGGAGGAAAGCTGCATGCTTTGCCTGCCGACCGTATAATATTGACGAGGTGGGCTAATGAAGCAGAATATTGACGACGCCATGCTCGATCGGGGCCAGAGCTCCGAGGCCTACGATATCGAAAACAAAAGACCCTCACCCCAGGGCAATGACGTGCCCGTTTCGACAGCCGGCCGGGCGAAAATCTTCGCGTCGCTGGAGCGGTACCCGCAAAACAACGACCAGGCCCAGACCGCCTCGGTCGAAGCCTCCGGTCAACCCCAGTGCTTTCTTCCTGATCTCCAAGGCGAGCGGGTCTGGGGCGTGGCGCTGCAGCTTTACGAACTGAGATCGCGCCGAAACTGGGGGATCGGCGATTTTGACGACCTGTCCACTTTCATTGATCTCGCCGCAGGCTGGGGTGCCGACTTCGTCGGTCTCAATCCGCTCCATGCGCCGTTCATGGCCGCTGCCGAACGGTGCAGTCCTTACGAACCCTCCAACCGGCGTTTTCTCAATCCCCTCTACATTGCTGTCGATCGGATCGACGGCTTCGCAAGCTCGCCTGAGCTGGAGGAAGATATTGCCCGGTTGCAACGAACGGAACTGGTCGACTACGGGAATGTCGCGCGGACCAAGCGCGAGGTGCTCTACAGAATCTGGACGACAGAAAAACGCCGAGAGGACCCCGCGTTTCAGGATTTCTGCAGGGAAGGCGACGCTGAACTGAGGCTGCACGCCCTGTTCGAGGCGATCTCGGAGACCCTTGTCGCATCTGGGGGCAGCGTCGGTTGGAAGGCGTGGCCGCAAGAATATCAGGATCCGCAGTCGGAGACGGTAAAGCTGTTTGCGGAAACGCACGGCGATCGCGTCGATTTCCACCTGTGGCTCCAGTATCTGGCACATGGGCAGCTCACCGAGGCTTCAGCTCGTGCAAAGGCTGCAGGCATGCGCGTCGGCCTCTATCTCGACGTCGCCGTCGGCGAGGCACTGGACGGATCGGCCACCTGGAGCAGCCGTCATGCCTATGTCGAAGGTGCCAGCATCGGCAGTCCGCCAGATCCCATGGCGGTTTATGGTCAGGACTGGCAGCTTGCAGCGTTTCACCCTTCGGCGATCGCTTCGGGAAATCCGTCCCCATTTGAGACCACGATGGAAGGTGTCATGCGCTACGCGGGCGCGGTTCGCATCGACCATGCAGCAGCTCTGCGGCGCCTTTTCCTTGTGCCATCGGGAGAAAGCCCCGAAGAGGGTGCCTATGTCGGCTACCCCCAACAAGCGTTGATCAAGACGCTTGCGGACCTCTCCAACACATATGGCTGCCTCGTCATCGGAGAAGATCTCGGCAATCTGCCGCAAGGGCTGCAGGGAGAATTGGAGGCTGCCAACATTCTCTCCTACAGAATTCTCTCCTACGAGCAGGGAAAGCAGGGCTTCCATCCGCCCGACCAGTATCCGGCGCTGGCCTTGGCATGTGTATCAACCCATGACCACCAGACGTTTTCCGGCTGGTGGCGTGCAGCTGACGTCATGATGCGGGAAAAGAACGATCTCGTGCCCGAAGACGCTGCCCGTCAGCAGAAGAGCGAGAGAAAGAGCGAAAGGCGCGACGTGCTTTCCGCATTTCGGGCGGCCGATCTTATGGGTTCGGAGGCGGTCGATCACTCCAGTCGTAGAAATCTGGCGGCGACTGCCCATGCCTTCGTTGCCAGAACCCCATCCCTCCTGATGGCTGTACGGCTCGCCGATCTCACGGACGAAAAGCAGCCAACCAACGTCCCTGGCACGAGCGACAGTTATCCGAACTGGAAACCGAAACTGTCCGTCATGCTGGAAGAGCTCGACGCACTTCCGGAACTGCATGACATCTTGGGTGAGGTCGCGGCCGCGCGGCGAAAATAAAAGCTAGGTCTTGGGAGCAATAGAGGCGCGCCGTCACTCGGTGACCGGTGCGCTTCCGATGCGATGATCCTGCGTCCGCTCGTCTGCCGGCTCTAATGTTGGGGCAAAAGGAACAACCGAAACCGCTGCATGTTCTCCCCGTGCAACGAATCGGAGTTTCATTTGTCCATTTCATCGAACGACACGAATTTTGCGGCGCGCGATGCCGCCGTAGCGATCAACACCTACACGACCGTCCTTCGTCGTCCAAAAGTGCCGCACGAAACGTTCGCCAATTATTGGCGCGATGTGCATGGCCCGCTCTGTTCCCGGATCCACGGGCTTGGATGGTATGTACAAAACCACTTCAACCGCGAACAGGACGCGCATCTCTGGCCTGAAATCGACGGGGTTTCGCCATTTGAAAACTATGTCCTGGACGGCGGCGTCGAGATCGGCTTCGAGACGGCGGCCGACCAGGAGGAATTCAATGACGCCTGCTCGATCCTGTTTGCGGACGAGCAGAACATGTTTGCAGCAACCGTTGCCTATGCCCTTCCCAAGGGCTCAACCACACTCATCGATCGCAGCGCCGACCCGGTTCCCAACGGAGACGACGGACTTGATCGCATCCACGTCCATCTCGGCTCCAGGACAGGCGATGCGTTTGCCTTTGCAACGTTCATGACGAACCTTGCCGAGAAGATTTCCTCAGACCCTGCCGCTATGAAAGTGCGTCTGCACCTGCCCGATGTCTACGACAACGCAAAACCCGCACCGCCTGCTCCCGGCGTCGATCATACGGTTCCAGACGAGCGCCGGCACATTGCGGTGTTGGAGCTCGCATTCGCCAGCCCGCTTGCTCGTCGGCAGTTCTACGGCGGCGATCTGTTCCAGAGCACGCTCTCCGACCAGAAAGCGCAGATCAGCCATGCGACTGCCTTCGCAGTGAGCGGCATCTATACCTATGTCCGCGACAAGCTGCTGACGACCGCGGGATTGAGAGGAAGCCGACAGGCGCAGCTGATCGAGACGCTGGGAGCCGCCAACCAGGTCTCCGACGATGTTCGCACCCTTCTTCATAAGGGCGAATTGTAAGACTGGCTGTCGGTGCTTTCCTCCGCTGTATGGCTCGGGCGGGAGACGCCGACGATGTGAACCGTCGTCTCGCCGCCAGCTTCGAGATCGGGTCGCCTATGGCGGCTCGACGGGAGGCCGATCTTGTGCCACACGATTTCCACGATCCTCTTTGAATAGGGATTGCAGATAGTGCTAAAATTCCCCAGTTGAGCTGGTTCGTGCCACCACGTTGGGACCGATATGGCGAAAGACCAGTTGATGAAGATCGAGATACCCACAGACAAGATTTCCTCAAGAGAGCGGTATCTCGAAGCCATCGTCCAGAGCGCGATCGATTACGCGATCATTTCGATGGATCTCGATGGTCTCGTGACCAGTTGGAACGAGGGTGCTCGGCGTGTTCTCGGCTGGGATGCAGACGAGATGGTGGGCAGGCCGGCCACAGCTTTTTTCACGCTCGAGGATCGCGAGCAGGGCATTCCGCAACGGGAGATGACTGCCGCCCTGAGCCAGGGGCGTGGTAGCGACGAGCGATGGCATCTGCGCGAGGACGGTTCAACCTTCTGGGCGTCCGGCGAGATGATGGCGTTGCGATCCGATGACGATACCGTCATAGGCTTCATCAAAATCCTTCGCGACAGAACGCAGGAAAGAGAACAGGCCGACCAGCAACGCCTGCTCATGCTCGAGCTCGGTCACCGGATGAAAAACACCATCTCGGTGGTGCAGTCGATTGCAACGCAGTCGATCCGCAATGCGGCCTCGCTCGAAGATGCCGGCGAGAAGCTCCAGTCGCGCATGTCGGCCTATGCCTCGGCACACGATATTTTGCTCCAGAAGAACTGGGTGAGCGCGACGCTTGGCCAGATCGTGAACGCCGCAACGATCAACATCGGTCTTGAGGGCTCCGACCGCGTCCGGATCGAGGGACCGGAGATCGAGCTTGATCCCCAGGCCGCCCTGTCGTTCTCGCTGGTGCTGCACGAGCTTTTCACGAATGCCTCCAAGTACGGCGCACTCTCCGAGAGCAATGGTCACATCGATATTGCATGGAGAATCGAAGCCCGGGAGGGAGAGGATTTTCTAATCTCGTCTTGGCGGGAAGTCGGCGGGCCACCCGTCGCTATCCCGACCAGAAAGGGATTTGGCTCTCGGCTCATCGCGTCCAGTCTGAACTCTTACGGAACCGCCACGACCGATTACGAGCCGGATGGTGTCGTCGTGACAACTGCGATGCCCTTGTCCAGGATCCAGTTCGAAAAAACCTGACCGCGGTTGATACAACAAGGTTCTCTGATTGTCAGTTATCGCGTGATACAACTGGAACAAGGACTTGATTTTGGAGCCTTTACCAGACGATAGCAGCAACGAGCTTGCTGAAAAACCCGTATCGGATATCCCGACGACGCGTATGCTGTCATGGGCGCGGAACTCCGCTATCTATCGTCTGTCCAAAAGGATGCACACGGAAAAGCAGCTCCGGCAAGCGATCACGCGCAAGGCGCGGGAAAAGTTCGAAGACATCGGCGATCGGCAAGTCGAGGCGCTTGCGGCGTTTGCCGTGAAGTTCGGATATGACAACAGCGCTCTCGATGATCAGGCTTACGCAGAAGTCGCGACCCGTTCTGCGCAACGAAGCGGCCGGTCGAAACGCGCGATTTCGCAGCGGCTCGTGATCAAGGGAATAGACCGGGAAACCGCCTCCGAGGCAGTCGCTGACGTGAACGATCTGCGTGCCGCGGTCGTGCTCGCGCGAAAGCGGGCATTTGGCCCGTTCAGGAGAGTGGAGCTCGATCAGAAACGCAAGGCCAAGGAGCTCGCATCGTTTGCACGCGCAGGCTTCAGCTCGGAAATCGGGAGGCAGGTTTTCGAGATGCATCGCGACGATGCCGAGGTAGTCCTGAGCGAAGACGTGGTGTGAAGGAGCGCCGAACAGCTCTCCGGTCATTGGGGCGATGCTGGCTAGATGTTGCAGCGTATTCCTAAGTCGTAGAAATGCGTGTCGATAGTACACTTTTGCATTTTTTGCGCTTTTAAAGCGTATCTCATCAGTACCAGCTAAGTAAATTACCAATATACTTATAATTTACAAAATCTCTGATGCGTGAAGAATTTGATTTTGTTGCGGTTGGTGGCTGATTTTATTTAAAAATTGAAATCCGTAGGACATAACCCTATATCAGGTATGCCTGCGCAAAGCCTGACAGGCTGCCGGCGCGAATGGCCCGGCGGGTTCCGATATCCCAGGGCGCGTTTGAAAACCTGACATCGTTGCGATAGCGACCGTTCCACCTGATTTGCTGGCGCAGCTACCGACCTCAGATCGAACTGATCTTAGCGGCATACCCACGAGGTATCATGACGGTAGAACATCTAGGCGTGCAGCCCGCAGCAAAGCCGTGGGGCCGTCGTGAACTGAAGCCGTGGAGCCAGTCGGACGGCACGACTGTCATTGGCGAGCTGCGCTACGCGCGCAACGGTCCAGACCGTGACGCTTCTGCACTGCTGCTCAAGTTGCTGTTCACGTCTCAGGCGCTGTCGATCCAGGTTCATCCGGATGACGCGGCCGCGCAGGGAGTCGGCATGAGGAACGGCAAGACGGAAGCCTGGTACGTCCTTTCTGCTGACGACGGCGCCGAAGTGGGGATCGGGTTGAAAACGCCCGTGTCCACGGAGGAGTTGCGCGACGCCATTTCCGACGGTTCGATCGGTAGCCTGCTCAACTGGCAAAAAGCCTATGCGGGCGATGCGTTCTTCGTCCCTGCCGGAACCATCCACGCGATCGGTGCGGGGCTCGTCATTGCCGAAATCCAGCAGGCGAGTGACACGACATACCGTCTTTTCGACTATGGAAGCGCGCGTGAACTCCATATCGAACAGGCAGTTTCAGTGGCGCAGCTGGGACCGGCACCGCGCCAGGAACCGATGCGTCATCTGACGAAAGAGAGAACGCTACTCGTCTCCTGCGACTTCTTCGTGCTCGAGCGGGTGACACTTGCTGCAAACACGCTGTGGCAACTCAAGGCCGAAAGCGAATGCTGGTTGCTTCTCCTTGCGGGCGAAGCGTCGATAGGATCGATGCAGCTGAAGCTTGGTGATGCCGTTTTCCTGGAAGCGGAAGACGCATCTATACAAGCCGGTGCTGCTCCGATCACAGCTTTGCTCGCCTATGCCGGCAAAGACGCCCGGGAAAACCTGCTGCGGGACGTCGGTCCGCTCCGGGACATGCCGGATCCCAAGAAGACGACCATTGTTCAACCCTTAGCGGACGTTCCAGCGTTCCCTTCAACGGAGACGCTGTCATGACCCAGACCAGGAAAATCGCTTTCGTCGGCAACTCACTGCCGCGCCGCTGCGGCATCGCGACCTTCACGACGGATCTTGAGCAAGCGGTATCGAAAACCTCGGCAAACGTCGAAACGGCGATTGTCGCCATGACGGATCATGGCCAGGTGTATGACTATCCGCACAGCGTCCATCTGCAGATCGCGGACGACGACCTTGCGGAATATGTCGCAGCCGCGAAATACCTGAACGCTGAGAAATTCGATATCGTCTGCCTCCAGCACGAGTTCGGCATCTTCGGAGGCAATGACGGAAGTCATATCCTGGCGCTGTTGTCACGGCTGACGATGCCTGTCGTAACGACGTTGCATACGGTCCTTGCCGAACCGACACCATCTCAGCGCCGGGTCTTCAACAATATCGTCGATATCTCGTCGAAGGTGGTGGTGATGGCCGCGCGGGGGCGCGAGCTGCTGCAGGAAGTCTATGATGTGCCGGCGGAGAAAATCGAGTTCGTCCCGCACGGAATCCCGGAAATCGCCTTCAGCGAGCCGGACGAGGCGAAGACCAAACTCGGTTTTGAGGGGCGATCCGTTATCCTGACGTTCGGCCTGTTGTCACCCAACAAGGGCATCGAGGTCATGATCGACGCGATGCCGGTGATCCTGCAGAGCAGGCCGGACGCAGTCTACGTCGTGCTTGGCGCGACCCACCCGAATCTTGTGCGGACCGAGGGCGAGACGTATCGACAGTCGCTCGTAGCGCGTGCGGAGGATCTCGGCATCGAAGACCATGTGGTCTTCCTCGACCGTTTCGTCGACCTGCCGACCCTTCTCGACTTCATTTCGATGTGCGACGTCTACGCGACGCCTTATCTCAACGAAGCCCAGATGACCTCAGGTACGCTTGCTTACAGTTTCGGGCTCGGCAAAGCCGTTGTATCGACCCCGTACTGGCACGCGAGCGAGCTCCTTGCGGACGGCTCCGGCGTACTCGTACCGTTCGGCGATTCCGAGGCGATTGGTCGGGAAATTGCAGCATTGCTGACCGACGATGACAGTCGCAACGCAATACGCCGTCGGGCCTATGCCGCCAGTCGCTCTATGACCTGGCAGCGCACGGGCCAGCGATACCTCTCGCTGTTTGAGGCGGTCATCCAGCCAAAAATCCGGCCCGGTGCTGTCCCGCCAGTTGGCCGCAAGCCGTCGGCCCTCGGCTCGCCCGGTGTGCCCGAGCTCCAGTTCGCATACCTCTTGTCGATGTGTGACGACACCGGACTATTCCAGCATGCCGTCCATTCTGTCCCGGACCGGTCGCATGGTTACTGCGTCGACGACAATGCCAGGGCGCTGCTGCTTTCAGTCACTCTCATGGCCTCCGGCGAAACCCAGTTGCCCGATATCCTGACCACGCGGTTTGCGTCCTTTGTCCAGCATGCGTGGAACCCGGATCAAAAGCACTTTCGCAATTTCATGGGTTTTGACCGGCGATGGCTGGAAGACAAGGGCTCGGAAGACAGCCATGGCCGCACGCTGTGGGCGCTTGGACAGTGCGCGCTCAACGACACCAGTTCGGCGAGACGCAACTGGGCTGCCGATCTGTTTGCCGAAGCCCTTCCGACAGCAGTTGATTTCACCTCACCTCGCGCCTGGGCATTCACGTTGCTGGGATTGGACGGATATTGCGCGGCCCGGCGCCACGACATCAATGCCCGACGGATTCGGTCCACTCTCGCAGATCGGCTGATGGCGCTTTTTTCGCATGTGGCCACACCGGATCGGCCGTGGTTTGAAGAGGGGTTGTCCTATGACAACGCCCGTCTTCCGCAAGCTCTGATCCTTGCGGGTCTGGCCGCTGAGAAGCCAACCCATATCTCCGCTGGCCTGCAGAGCCTGCGCTGGCTGATGACGATGCAGACTGCACGGACAGGGCATTTCCGCCCGGTCGGTTCGGATGGTTTCGGTGATGTCGGCTTGCCGCCGCAGCATTTCGACCAGCAGCCGGTCGAGGCGGCCGCAACCATCTCTGCCTGCCTGACGGCCTGGCATGCCGAGAAACGCCCCGAATGGCAAAGCAGTGCACGGATGGCGTTGGACTGGTTTACGGGTGCCAATGACCTTTCCCTCCCGCTCGTGGACATTGACACCGGAAGTTGTCGCGATGGGCTGCATCGCGCACGCCCCAACGAGAACAGGGGGGCCGAGTCCGTGCTCGCTTACCTCTTAGGCCTCGTCGAATACCGCAGGATCGTGCGGAGCGGCAGTCAATCGGCAATCTCCTCCCAATTGCACGCTCTGAGTGCCTGAACCCGAATTCCGTTCAAATGAAATGAGATCGCTTTGTCAAAAGCCGTTGTTGTCAACCGCCAATCGCTCTTCCTGCGACCCGATTCCTCGCGCGTGGTCGTGCGTCCGTTCAAGCCCGCCACCGAACCCCGGGATCTGAACCCGACGGATAAAACCCGGGCGAACCTTATTGTCGATCGGGTGCTGGCGCTGGAACCGCAGGCCGCCGATCTTCTTCTTGCGGACGTGCTCGAGAATTTTGAGGGCCGCCACCGTAACCTCCTGGCGACGTTCGAAGCACGCGCGAAGGATATGGAAGAAGCCTTTGCGCCGCACACGGTTTTCAGCCCGACGCAGCGACAGCTGATCGGGGCCTACTTCCTCAACGAATATTCGTTTGAAGCCTCGGCACTGTTCAACCCCAGTATCGTCGCTCACCCGGACCAATCGGGCGTGCCGGAGGGTAGCCGCCGGTTTGTCTTGAGCCTGCGCGCCGTCGGCGAGGGGCATGTCTCCTCGTTGACGTTCCGCACGGGACTGATCGCGCCCGATGGCGGCGTGGAGATAGAACCGACTGCACGGCTTGCATCCACCCCAACGATCCAAACGCCACTGTCAGGCTCACCGGATGAGAGCGTCGAACTCAGTTTCAGCGCCGACCAGCATATCAGCGAACGCGTCATTTTTCCGGTGACACCAGCTCAGTCGAACGGCATAGAAGATGCACGCTTCGTCGAATTCGAGACGGAGGAGAATGAGGAAAAGACGTTCTATGCGACCTATACCGCTTACAGCGGCAAGGCCATCCGGTCGGAATTGCTCCAGACCAGCGACTTCATCTCGTTCAAGATGACGCCGTTGACCGGCACCGCGGCGATGAACAAAGGGATGGCGCTGTTTCCGCGGAAGATTGATGGTCGCTACGCGATGATCGGTCGGCAGGACAACGAAAATCTCTACCTGATCTACTCCGACGACCTGCACGAATGGAACGGCGGCCAAGCGATCCTGCGTCCGAAATTTCCCTGGGAGTTCGTACAGATGGGAAATTGCGGATCCCCAATCGAGCTCGACGAAGGATGGTTGCTTCTCACACACGGTGTGGGCCCGGTCCGTCGGTATGCGATCGGGGCCGCACTTCTCGACAAGAAGGATCCCTCGAAGGTTCTCGCGAGGTCACGCGATCCGCTCGTTCGTCCGGAAAAGTCGGAACGTGAGGGGTACGTCCCGAACGTCGTCTACACATGCGGTGGAATGCGGCACGGCGACCTGATCATATTGCCATACGCAGTCTGCGATACGGTTTCCAACTTCTCGACGATCAGGATTTCGGAGCTGCTGCAGACCCTGGACGGGTGACACGTCCAATGAAAAACGGCGGGGACCAAAGTCCCCGCCGCCGACTGAATTAACGCGACTTCTTGTAAAGCTTTTCTGCGATCTCGAACATTTCTTCCGGCGCGTAATCCGGCGTGAATGCCGAGGGAACGCCGGTCAACTGATGGATCTTGCCACCGTCGGGCATGCCATCGATCACTTCGAGTTCGCCCGGAGGATCGTTCGGAAGAGCGACTTCGCCATTGCCCCAGATGCCCGCCATTTCCTTGTAGTCGTTCGGGCTGAACGTGTAGAGCCGGCGATGCGAACCCTCATCCAGGTATTTCTGGCATTCCGGGATCTTGGAAAGCGGAATGTTCGGCGTCGGCAGGAACTTTTCGATTTCAACGCCGGTGATTTTCTTCAGCGCCAATGCGTAGGCATGGGCGTGAACCGAACCGCGCACGAGAAGATAGCCGCAGACTTCGCGACCCGTCGGGTCCGTCAGCGTTTCGTAGACGCGCAGCTTGTGCAGTCGGGCACCGCATTCCAGATGGAAATTGTGCAAGAGATCGACGACGACATTGCCCGTGCTGGTGATGAAATCGTTATTCCACGATACGCCGTTGCTGTTGATCGGAGCCGCTCCACCGCCACCGGACAGGAAAGCCGCGGCCAACCGCATATCCTTCATATCCTCGAAGGGTGCGCCCGAAATATCGCCGCCGTCGCCTTCGTCGCCCCCTGGAATGTCCGGGCCGTTGTTGAGCATTCCAACGCCATTGCTGACAAGCTCGACATGGCCAAGTTCTTCTGCAGTGATACTGGCAACAAGGCTGTAGAACGGCTTCAGTTTTTCCTTGGACCGAAAGTTGAAGCTCTGAAACATGTAGTTTCCAAGCGTCGACATTTCTCCATATTTCCCGCCAAGCAATTCCTGGAGTGCTGCGGCAGCATTGGGGTCAGCACGTTTCGGTGCTGGCAGATTTGCCTGCAGCTGATCAACTCGCATGAACATTGAGGTATTCCTTTGGTTGTAGGTCTCGTCCCAACCACCGGGCAAGATGCTTGTTCCCCGGAAATATTACTCATGCTCAGAATTAACCGTCGGAGGTGATTATGTTGCTTTTGTTCCAATATTTCGTGTTCTCTGACGATTTTGACGGAACTTGAATGAGGCGAAACTGTTAACGGCGCACTCACGCGTCTGTGAGGCGCTTTAAGGATCACCATCATGGTAACACCAGTCACAACCCATCTACCGCACGAAACCACTCATGGCGTCTCAGTCAATGCGACGTCGGCACTGAACAAAGTATCCTGGGGAGCAATCTTTGCAGGCGTCGTCATCGCGCTTGCAGTGCAGTTCCTACTCAATCTTCTCGGCGTCGGTCTTGGTGCCGCGGTGCTTGATCCGGTCACGTCCGACAACCCGACTGCCAGCACCTTCTCTATCGCCGGCGGCATCTGGTTTGTCATCGCCGGGATCATTGCGGCCTTCGTCGGCGGCTACGTCTCGAGCCGCCTGTCCGGCCGCCCGAGCAACTCGACGGGCGGTTACCATGGTCTGACGACCTGGGCTGTTACAACGCTCGTGGTCCTCTACATGCTGACAACCTCGATCGGCGCACTCGTCGGCGGCGCATTCAGCGGCCTGTCGAGCGTCATCGGTGGCGTTGGCCAGACGGCAGCAACGGCTGCGTCGACCGCAGCGCCTGCAATTGCCAATTCCGCCAACCCGATGGCCGGTATCGAGCAGCAGATCCGCAGCACAACCGGTAACGATCCGCAGGCTCTCCAGAACGCTGCAGTTGCCGCTGTTCAGGCAGCCGTAACCGGCGACCAGGCAAAGGCAGAAGATGCCCGCAACCGTGCCGCTGAAGCGATTGCCCGCTCGCAGAACATTCCTGTCGAACAGGCACGCCAGCAGGTTCAGCAGTATGAGGCAACGTACCGCGAGAACGTCGAAGCTGCAAAGCAGCAGGCACTTGAAGCCGCAGAAGCCACGGCAACTGCCGTATCTGCTGGTGCAA
Source organism: Neorhizobium sp. IRS_2294 (assembly GCF_050500145.1). Classification (NCBI taxonomy): domain Bacteria; kingdom Pseudomonadati; phylum Pseudomonadota; class Alphaproteobacteria; order Hyphomicrobiales; family Rhizobiaceae; genus Neorhizobium; species Neorhizobium sp. IRS_2294. The sequence continues at coordinate 765,555 of NZ_CP191440.1, read as the reverse complement.
TCCTTGGCTTCATCGCCCTGGCACTCGGTGCAATCGCCGGCTGGGTCGGTGGCAGCTTCGGTACGAAGAAGAACGTGGTCGTAACGGAGACTGTCGGTCGCCGCACGGTCTGATCTGACAAGCAAAACAACGAGCCCGCGCCAACGGTAGATGCCGATGGCGCGGGTTTTTTCATGCGAACAATGTCTGCTCGAAGTCGTGGCGCAGATCGTCCTCGCCAGCGCATCCGCTGGTAACGAGTGCAGAAGGCTTGGTCCTCACTGCAGAATCGAGATCTCCTCACCATCGATACGCAGAACTGTCAGTTTTCCGGAATAGACTGCTCCGGTATCGATCCCGATGCGACCGATCCCATAATCAGGATCTTCCTGCGGCGTATGCCCGTGGACGACGATGAGATGTGGAAGTTCAGGCCCTTGCTTGAGGAACGCCCCGCGGATCCACATCATATCCTCATCGCGCTGCTCTTCGATCGGTATGGCCGGTGCCACGCCCGCATGAACGAACAGGACTTGGCCGGCCTTGAGGCTGACAGGCAGATCCATAAGAAATGATCGGTGCGTTTCAGGTACCGCCTCCTGCAAGACGTGCATGAGAGACGCGCCGCTACCTTTGCGGCGGAGGCTCAGATGCTGCAGATCCACGCCGTAGGATGCGAGCGTCTTGTCGCCGCCCATTTCCAGCCAGTGCATATACGCTTCGGGACGCTCCAGAAAGCGCAGGAACAGATCGTCGTGGTTGCCGCAAAGCGTCACGCGTTTCAAACCGAGAGCGCTGGGGCTCGAGAGATGTTCGAGCACCTGCGCCGATGCGGGTCCCCGATCGACGTAATCGCCGAGGAGAACAACGAGCCCGGGGCGTCCCAATCGCCTCATGTCATCCGCGATGACGGCTTCAGCCCTTTTCAGCAGGTCAAGACAGCCGTGAACATCGCCGATCGCGTAAAGCGGGTAGGGTAACGGTTCGCTTCCAAGGTCGAGCCTTCGCCTGCGCTGCTCGCCAAGTTGCGGTGAGGCGCGCAAGGTCAACCAGCGGATCATCTTTCGCATGCGCCGTAATCCCCGTTCGAAATCCGCCAGGGATTACGGTCGCTTTGAAGGTTCTTGCTTGTCCCGCTCAAGGCAACACCGCCATGTGCCGGATCCCGGGTTCAGATGCTCTTGCCCACACCCGTATAGGCAAAGCCGTGTGCTTCAACTTCCTGAGCGCGATAGACATTGCGCAAGTCGACGAGAACCGGCGTTTTCATGATGGACTTCAGGCGGTCGAGGTCGAGGGCTCGGAACGCATTCCACTCGGTCACGAGCACGGCGACATCGGCACCTTCAGCTGCTTCATAGGGTCCCGCTGCGAACTCGATGTCCATCATCTGCTTGGCATTTGCCATGCCTTCGGGGTCATAGCCGGACACGATCGCGCCGGCATCCTGCAAAGCCTGAACGACGGCGATTGCCGGGCTGTCGCGCATGTCGTCGGTATTCGGTTTGAAGGTAAGGCCGAACAGAGCGACTTTCTTGCCGCGCACATCGCCACCGGCAGCGGCGATCACCTTGCGGCCCATGGCACGCTTGCGGCTGTCGTTGACAGCAATCGTGGTCTCGATCAGACGCACGGGTGCGTCAAAGTCCTGTGCGGTCTTTGCCAGCGCCAGCGTGTCCTTTGGAAAGCAGGATCCGCCATAGCCCGGACCTGCGTGCAGGAATTTCGATCCGATGCGACCGTCGAGGCCGATCCCGCGCGAGACGTCCTGAACGTCGGCTCCGACCTTCTCGCAAAGGTCCGCCATCTCGTTGATGAAGGTAATCTTCATGGCGAGAAAACCATTGGCGGCATATTTGATCAGTTCGGATGTGCGGCGTGATGTAAACAGCAGCGGCGACTGGTTGATGAACAGCGGCCGGTAGACCTCGGTCATCACAGCCTTGGCACGGTCATCCGAGAGGCCGACAACGATGCGGTCCGGACGTTTGAAGTCATCGATCGCTGCCCCTTCGCGCAGGAATTCCGGGTTGGAGACAACGGCGACATCCGCATCCGGATTGGCTTCCCGGATGATCCGCTCGACTTCGTCGCCGGTGCCGACAGGCACGGTGGACTTCGTCACGACGACGGTAAAGCCCTTGATCGAAGCTGCGATCTCTTTTGCGGCAGCATAAACGTAACCGAGGTCGGCATGACCATCGCCACGACGCGAGGGGGTGCCGACGGCGATGAAGATGACGTCGGCTTCGCTGACGGCCGGCGCAAGCTCGGTCGTGAAGGAAAGACGGCCTGACCTGGCGTTGCTTTCGACCAAGGCATCAAGGCCGGGCTCGAAGATCGGGATGACGCCATTCTTCAGGGCATCGATCTTTTCCGCGGCCTTGTCGACGCAGATCACGTCATGGCCGAAATCTGCAAAACACGCTCCGGACACAAGCCCGACATAGCCCGATCCAACCATTACGATACGCATGAAATCTCCTGAGAATTGGGTCGCTTATATTTGCGCAAGTTAGAATGTAGTAGGTCAGGCTAAAGATTGTCGATGTAAATTGATTCCAAGCATTCCTTACATGCCTCCTTATGTTTTCTTGCAAGCAAAAGGCAAAGGGTTTGCTGCGTTATAGTTACCCCCGATGACAAGTTTTTTCTCTTCCGCACGGTGAAGTTCATATTCGCGAAATTGCATTTGCAAATACGAGACATCAGGGTGTAGCGAGAGCCATCAGCATGTCATGGTTTTGGGGCGAGAGCGGTATGCCATTTGCGAGGGCAGCCTTTCGAGTGTTATGTCTCCGCTCCCCAGGAAGACGATCTTGACCGGCATCGAGGACAAGGTCGCAGATCTGCGCAACACGGTCGGCAAAGGCGTGATTGCCGCCCCGCTCGGGATCGATAACCACAAAAAACTGGCCCGTGAATGGCGTCTGCGCACCCTTGTGGCCACTCCAGTCGAACTCACCTGAAAAATAGCCGCCGGTCAGGGCCGCACTGAGGATTTCGATCATCAATGCGATCGAATTGCCTTTATGCCCGCCGAATGGCAGCAGCGCACCGCCGTCAAGAATTGCCTTCGGGTCGGTTGTCGGTTCTCCGTTGCGGTCGACACCCATGCCGGGCTTCAGGTCATGCCCGGCGCGTGCCGCGATCTGCACGTCGCCGTGAGCGATCGCTGAAGATGCCTGATCGAAGACGAATGGAGCAGAGCCCGCGCGCGGCGAGGCGAAGGCAATCGGGTTGGTGCCAAACACCGCCTTGTGGCCACCGTGCGGTACCACACACGCCATGCTGTTGACGACGCTCAGGGCGACAAGCCCCTCATCCGCAAACGGTTCGACATCCGGCCAAAGCGCGCTGAAGTGATGCGAGCGACGGATAGCAAGGACCGCAACGCCGTTGGCTTTGACTTTTTCGATCAGGTGGGACCGCGCGGCGAAGAACGCCGGCTGGGTAAATCCGCCGTTGGCATCGACGCGGAGAAAGGCCGGGGCGACGTCCTCCACCTCCGGCACGGCTTTGCCATCGACCCAGCCGCTCTTCAGAGAGGATACATATCCCGGCATGCGGAAAATCCCGTGGCTCAAAGAGCCATCGCGCTCACAGCCGGCACAGTTTTCGGCAAGGATCTGGGCATTTGGCTCAGATACGCCGTTGCGAACGAAAATCGTCTTCAGCAAAGCGACCAGATCGTCAAAGCCGATATGGATGGCAGCACTTTCTGTCATGTTCTCTCCTGCGTAGCCGTTCCGCTCGGTATCTAGATGTCGCTTCAGTTCGGCGCGAGAATAGCCGCAGACGCCGCGCTTTCAATCCCGGTGATGAGAAGTTCCGCGACGGACCACCATAAATCGGAGCCCCTTAGAAGGACGATAGATATTTCCTATCAAGCCATGCTGTTCTGCCGCTTGATCAAATCGTCCCCGCGACAAATAGATGCAGCATGGATACAGGATTTATCGGTAAAAAATCGTCGGCCGCAGGCGGCTGGGGCGCATTGAAAAGCTGCGGCAAGCAGCTGCTGAACAGCGGCTCGCCGCTGTCCGGTGCAAGGGCAATGCTGAAGGCCAATCAGCCTGACGGTTTCGACTGTCCCGGCTGCGCCTGGGGCGATCCGGAGCATGGCTCCTCGTTCGAATTTTGCGAGAACGGCGTGAAGGCCGTCTCGTGGGAGGCGACCGAAAAGCGCGCCACACCGGCATTTTTCGCGGCACACACCGTTTCCGAGCTGCGCCGTCAGTCCGACTATGAGCTTGAGCTCAACGGTCGTCTCACCCATCCGATGCGTTACGACGCGGCAAGCGATCGCTATCTCCCCGTCACATGGCAGGACGCGTTCGCCGAGATCGGCGACATCCTCAAGGGATTCGACAGCCCAGACCGCGCTGAATTCTACACGTCCGGCCGCGCCAGCAACGAAGCGGCATTTCTCTACCAGCTGTTCGTGCGCGCCTACGGCACCAACAATTTCCCCGACTGTTCCAACATGTGCCATGAGGCGAGCGGCGTGGCTCTTCGCCAGTCGATCGGCGTCGGCAAGGGAACGGTTCTGCTCGAGGATTTCGAGAAGGCCGACGCGATCTTCGTGATTGGCCAGAACCCGGGTACCAACCATCCGCGCATGCTGGGCGACCTGCGGCGCGCCGCGGTCCGCGGTGCCCAGATCGTCGTCTTCAACCCGGTCAAGGAGCGCGGTCTGGAGCGGTTCTCGGACCCGCAGGACAAGCTGCAGATGCTGCGTGGCGGCGCGACCGATATCGCCAGCGACTATCTTCAGCCGCAACTGGGCGGCGACATGGCCGCCGTGCGTGGGATGTCGAAAGCGGTTCTGGCCGCGGAAGCAGCAGCTGTTGCAGCCGGCCGTCCGTCCGTGCTCGATCACGCGTTTATCGCCGAACACTGCGAAGGCTTCGACGCCTATCTGGCCGCGGTCGAGGCAACCAGCTGGGATGAGATCATCTCGCAGTCTGGCCTGACCCGCGAAGCGATCGAACGCGCTGCAGACGTCTACATGCAGGCAGAGCGCGTTATCTGCACCTGGGCCATGGGTATCACCCAGCATCTGCACTCGGTCGCGACCATTCGCGAAATCTCGAACTTCATGTTCCTGCGCGGCAATGTCGGCAAGCCGGGAGCCGGACTGTGCCCTGTGCGCGGTCATTCCAATGTTCAGGGCGATCGGACGGTCGGTATCAACGAAAAGCCTCCGGCTGCCTTCCTCGACGCGCTCGAGAAAGAATTCGGGTTCGCGGTGCCGCGCGCCAACGGTCATAACGTGATCGCCGCAATCGGCGCGATGCTGGATGGTTCCGCGCAGGCGTTCATTGGGCTCGGCGGCAATTTTGCCCGCGCCACGCCCGATAGCGCATTGGTCGAGCAGGCGCTTCGCAAGCTCAAACTCACCGTGCATGTCGCAACCAAGCCCAACCATTCGCATCTGATGCCGGGCGATGTCTCGTTCATCCTGCCCTGCCTTGGCCGCACCGAGATCGATCTTAACTCTGCCGGCAATTCGCAGCTCGTCAGCGTCGAGGATTCGATGAGCATGGTGCATGGCTCGGCCGGCATCAACAGGCCTGCCTCGCCGCATCTTCTCTCAGAAGTCGCGATCGTTGCCGGCATGGCCGCGTCCACCGTCGGCTCGGACATGATCAACTGGGCGGCTCTGGCCGACGATTACGACCTGATCCGCAAGCATATCGAGGCGACCATTCCGGGCTTTGAGGATTTCAACGCGCGTCTGCGCAAGCCGCGAGGCTTCCACCTGCGCAACACGGCTGCCCATCGTGAGTGGGTCACGCCGACGGGCAAGGCATCCTTCTCCGACATCGCCCTGCCGTCCGAGACCGTCAATCAGGCCGCCCTCAAGCGGCACGATCACTTTGCGCTGCAGACGTTCCGCTCGCATGACCAGTACAACACGACGGTCTACGGTCTCGACGATCGCTATCGTGGCGTTTACGGCGAAAGACAGGTCATCTTCATGCACCCCGAGGACGTGAAGGCGCTGTCCGCAAAGGCTGGGGAACGCGTCGACGTCGTCTGCGAGTACACTGATGGCATCGCCCGCGTTGCATCTGATTTCCGCCTTGTTCCCTACGACATTCCGCGGGGCAGCATCGCCGGCTATTATCCCGAACTGAATGTTCTCGTACCGATCGGAAGCGCGGGCGAAGAGAGCGATACGCCCACATCCAAATCGGTGATGGTCTCCGTTCGCCGTCGCGAGGCGGCGTGACGGGAAACCCGCCGGATCCAGACCGGTTTATGGCGCTCACTGCCAGGCTGCAACAGCAGGATCCCCGCCTCAGCGGCATTCAGGCGGGGATGATCATTGCCCTCGATCTCGATGTTGCCAAGGACAGCCGCAGCTTTTCGCGGCTGTTCGGCATCGAGCATTCGATCGTTCTGCGTGAACTGACGGAGATTCCGGGTGCCTGGCTTCAGGTCACCAGCAAGGATGAACGCACGCTCAGGACATTTTACCGCAGGCCTGACGACGGGGCGGCTGTTCCCGTCGAATAAAAAGCTTTGGTGGAGGCGGTTGCAACCTCCTTCCCACGCTGACCTTCGGTGCGGGCATGAGGACGTCATGTCTCACCATGGTCCCATTGCCTATAAGGTGCTGCAATCGAAGTCCGGGTGATCGAGCCCGGGCTTCTGTGCGTCGGTGACTGGTATCCACACGGCAAAGTCCGTCGCCTCCATCTCTCGCATCGCTCAATGGCGGGACATTCCTGCCGTGCGCGTGGGTTCGTTCGTCTTGTATCCGCCGACGTTCGCCAACCTCGTTAATGATGCTTTCCCTAAGTGCTGTGCTAGCTGGCGAGTTGTCTCAACCTTGCGACGCTTGTTGTCGCCGCAATGGCACTTTCTGCGTCTTGCTTCGTTTCAGTTGCGATCTTGACTGAGGTTGTGTCCCTGAAAGTCGTGACAGTCAGATCTGTGCATTGCAGCAACGAGTGAAAGGGCTGTCGGCGCTGTCGATGGTGCTTTGCTCGTGACCGCGAGGATTGTGCGTTGCAACTAACTTCTTGCGGTTGCAGAGGTTTTTCCGCACGGGCCTGGAACTTATCTCATTTGTAAGAAAGTGATGACCCGCCTCTTGAAGCTTGCATCGCATCGACCAAATGATGGCCGTCACTGAGAAGTTTGAGTTTGTCATGCCCGCATTTATGGAAAAGACCTTCGGCCCCACGGAACTTGAAGTCCTCGATATCGTACTCGAGAATTGGCGAGCGAAGTATCATCTCGAGAGGAGCGATCCGGACGTCAGTATCGCGGCTGCGGTCATGATCAACCTGTTCCGGGAAGGCAATCACACGATTCCGGAACTGGAAACAGCGCTTGCCGGCCACAAAGCGCTCGCTGATCTCATTTCATGACGCTTGCCGCTTGCATCGGTCGGAGCCTGGCGTGATGATGGACGTGATGTTCCTCTGAGCCGGTAAATCGCCTGATGCCCTACCAGACCACGATCGAGCAGACGGTCTTTCGTTTCCAAGATCTAAAGGATCTCTTGGCCAAGGCGACGCCCGAGCGGTCTGGTGACCAGCTTGCGGGGGTGGCGGCAGAGGGTCCGGTGGAGCGGCTTGCGGCGCAGATAACACTCGCAGACCTGCCACTTAAGGCATTCCTCGCGGAGGAGCTGATCGCGTCCGAAACCGACGAGGTCTCGCAACTGATCGCCGACCAGCACGACCTTTCGGCCTTCGCACCGATCTCGTCGCTGACGGTCGGCGAGTTCCGCGAATGGCTGTTGAAGCCCGAGACGGGGCAGCGTCAGCTGGAGGCAATCACTTTCGGTCTGACGCCTGAAATGGTGGCAGCGGTCTCCAAGATCATGCGTGTTCAGGACCTGATCTCGGTTGCGGCCAAACGCGAGGTCGTGACACGCTTTCGCTCGACGATCGGTCTTTCGGGCCGGCTTTCGACCCGCAACCAGCCCAATCATCCAACGGATGACTCGCGCGGCATCGCAGCGTCCGCCGTCGACGGTTTACTGATGGGGTCGGGCGATGCGGTGATCGGCGTCAATCCCGCAACCGATAGCATCGAGGATTACGTCCGGATCGTCTCCCTGCTGGATGAGTTGCGCTCCCGTCTGTCGATCCCTACCCAGACCTGCTGCCTCGGCCATGTCACGACGGCCATCCGGGCAATCGAGCAACAGGCTCCTGTCGATCTGGTATTCCAGTCGATCGCCGGCTCGCAAAAGGCAAACGAAGGTTTCGGTGTCAATCTGGCGATCCTAAAGGAAGCCCATGACGCGGCGCGGGCTCTCAAACGCGGCCCTGTCGATGCGAACCTGATGTATTTCGAAACCGGACAGGGTGCGGCGCTTTCCGCCGATGCGCATTTCGGTGTGGATCAGCAGACGATGGAAGTGCGCGCCTATGCGGTTGCTCGGGCGTTCGATCCGCTTCTTGTCAACACGGTCGTCGGCTTTATCGGCCCCGAATATCTCTTCAACGGCAAGCAGATCATCCGCGCCGGGTTGGAGGACCACTTCTGCGGCAAGCTCATGGGTCTGCCGATGGGGGTTGACGTCTGCTACACAAACCATGCGGATGCCGATCAGGAGGACATGGATACGCTCCTGACGCTTCTCTGTGCCGCCAACGTCAACTTCGTCATCACCGTGCCAGGCGCTGACGATATCATGCTCAATTACCAGTCTCTGTCGCACCACGACGCCGTTTACTGCCGCGAGACCTTAAAACGCCCGCCTGCACCGGAATTCGAAGCATGGTTGAACGAGATGGGGCTCACCGATCCGGCAGGCTATTTGAAGGACGATCCGGTGCGGCTGACCCGGCACCTGTCCGAGCTTGCTCTTCTTGGAGCCTCGGCATGACGGATCGCGATCAGCCTGTCCCGGTGGAAGACACCGAAAAGCGCAGCCTCGATCTCAGGTCGATGACCGCGGCCCGGGTATCGCTCGGACGCTTCGGCGCCGGTCAGCCGACAAAGGTGCAACTCGCGTTCCTGATGGATCACGCACGGGCTCGCGAGGCGGTGTGGAGCGGGATGGATCGCCATGGCCTTTCGCAGCGTCTGAAGTCGATGGGCCTTGGCGCAATCGAGGTCGCAAGCCTTGCGGAAGATCGCGGAACATACGTCCGTCGCCCGGATCTTGGCCGGCAACTTTCCGGACCGTCTGTCGATTTGCTTCGTTCGGTGAGACCCGAAAGCGGCGACATTTTCGATGTGGTCATCGTTGTCGCCGATGGATTGTCGTCCAATGCGGTGGAAATCAACGCAACGCCGCTGATCGAAGCGCTTCAAACACGCTTGAAGGAATTGAATCTTTCCCTGGCGCCGATCGTTCTGGCTGAAAATGCGCGGGTTGCGCTGGCCGACGCGGTCGGCGAGGCGCTGGGGGCCAAGCTGTCGATCATTCTCATCGGAGAGCGACCGGGGCTTTCGGCAGCCGACAGTCTCGGCGCCTATGTCACCTACGAACCGAGGTCAGGCACGCCCGATTCCCGACGCAACTGCATATCGAACATCCGCGACGGCGGGATGTCGATTGCCAGCGCGGCCGATGCGATCACGGCTCTGGTCAAGGCGATGCTGCAGACCGGTATCAGCGGCGTGGCTCTACGGGAGGCAGCAGCGCTCCTGGGTTAGGCCACATATCAAAAGGGCGGCACCTTAGAAAGGTACCGCCCTTTTGACGCTTGGGAGCGTATCTTATTCCGCCGGCTGCAGGACCGGGGCTACCGGATCGCCGGTCAGCTCACCGGCCATCGCCTTGTCCAGCATGTCCTTGTCCAGCTCGTTTTCCCAGCGTGCGACGACAATGGTCGCAACCGCGTTGCCGACGAGGTTGGTCAGGGCGCGGCACTCCGACATAAAGCGGTCGATGCCGAGGATGAGCGCCATGCCGGCGACCGGGACAGAGGGAACAACCGATAGCGTTGCAGCCAGCGTGATGAAGCCTGCACCGGTGATGCCGGCGGCACCCTTGGAACTCAGCATGGCCACAAGCAAAAGCAGGATCTGATCACCGAGCGACAGGTCGATTCCCGTCGCCTGGGCGATGAAGAGTGCTGCCAGCGTCATGTAAATGTTGGTGCCGTCGAGGTTGAACGAATAACCGGTCGGGATGACCAGGCCGACAACCGAGCGCTTGCAGCCCGCACGCTCCATCTTCTGCATCAGGCCGGGAAGGGCTGCTTCCGACGACGAGGTGCCGAGAACGAGCAGCAGTTCCTCTTTGATGTAGCGGATCAGCGAGAAGATCGAGAAGCCGTTATACTTCGCCACGGCGCCCAGCACCACGATCACGAACAGAAGTGCGGTGATGTAAAATGTCAGGATCAGGTAGGCGAGGTTGGCGACCGAGCCGATGCCGTATTTGCCGATGGTAAATGCCATCGCGCCGAAGGCGCCGATCGGAGCGGCCTTCATCAGGATCGCAACAAGGCGGAAGATCGGAGCGGTGAGCGAGATCAGGAAGTCGGTGACCGGCTTGCCCTTTTCGCCGACCATGCCGAGCGAGATACCGAACAGGACCGAGAAGAACAGGACCTGAAGAATGTCACCCTGGGCAAACGCGCCAACGATGGTTTCCGGGATGATGTTCATCAGGAAGCCGGTGATCGTCGTCTCATGCGCCTTGGTTGCGTAGGTCGCCACGGCCTTGCCGTCCAGCGTGGACGGATCGATGTTCATTCCGGCACCTGGGTGCAGCAGGTTGCCGACAATCAGGCCGACGATCAGTGCGAGCGTCGAGAAGGTCAGGAAGTAGAGCATCGCCTTGCCGGCGACCCGGCCAACCTTCTTCAGGTCCGACATGCCGGCGATGCCGGTTGCCACAGTGAGGAAGATCACGGGAGCGATGATCATCTTGACCAGCCGGATGAAGGCGTCGCCAAGCGGCTTCAGGCTGGCGCCGAATTCAGGCCAGAAGTGGCCGATCAGCATGCCCGCGATGATCGCGACGATAACCTGGAAATACAGGTGGCGATAGAATGGCAGTGCCGCCGGCTTGCCGGCTGCGGGTGTCGAGATATCCATAAAGTCCTCCAGTCGCCCCGCTCAAGGTTCCCACCCGGGGCATGTTCTTAGAATCGAACTTGAGGCGAGCAAGGGACGTGCCAGATCCGCACCTATCGACTAAGTTATTGAATTAACTTGACGGCGCTATCTTAACCCGGTGTCACGCAAAACGATTTGTGCGGAGTACCGCACTCGTCCTTGATGTTTGTGCGAAATTATGCTCATAGGGGCGATGTCCTACACAAACGATCCTCAGCCTGCTGAGCACCTGGTTCGGAAATTTCGGCTGGCCTGGATCGTGTTTGGCGTCGCTGCGATCAGCATCGTGGTCGCCGCAGGGTTTGCGGTCGAGCGCTACGGCCGTGCATCAGCGTTAACGCGACTGGAAGCGCAGGCTCGAACGGATGCGGACCTGAAGGTTGCTCTTCTGCAGGCCGTGCTCGAGCGACCGCGGGCGCTACCGTTGCTTCTGGCCGGTGACCGCGAGGTCCGCGACGCTTTGGTCAACTTGAGCGCCGATGCGGCTATTGCGAAGAGAGAGGCACTGGATGCCAAACTCGAAGACCTGGTCGTTAAGACCAATGCCAGCGTGATCTATGTCGTTGGCCCGGACGGGATTGCGATCTCGTCGAGCAATTGGCGGGAGCCAACAAGCTTCGTCGGCAACGACTATACGTTCCGTGCCTATTTCACGCGGGCGATGCAGGAGGGGGCGGCTGAACATTTCGCACTGGGCAGCGTCAGCAAACGGCCCGGTCTCTACATCTCGCAACGCGTCGGTCCGGCCGAAGCGCCGCTCGGCGTGGTCGTTGCAAAGATGGAGTTCGATCAGCTGGAAGCGGACTGGCGCAACTCGCAGCGCCCTTCGTTTGTTGTTGATTCCAGCAACGTCGTACTGATCACCAGCCTCCCATCCTGGCGGTTCATGACGACCCAGCCGCTGGATCCGGACGATCTCGGCGCCATTCGCCAAAGTCTGCAATTCGGCGATGCGCCGCTTCTTCCCCTGCCATTCATCCGTCAGCAGCCGGTCGGAGACAACGCGCGGACGCTGCAGGCTATTCTTCCGGGAGGCGCGGGAGCAGAAGACTTCCTGGAGATCACGACCCCGATCCCGTCGACCCCCTGGCGCTTCGAATATCTTCTGCCAATTTCCAAGGCGATGTCGGATGCGCTTCGCGAAACACGGCTGATGGCGATCCTGGTCGTAACGACACTATTGGCGCTGGCAGCGTTCCTGCTGCGACGTCGGCAGGTGACCGAAATGGCGATTGCCCAGCAGAGGCTTGCGCGGGAAGATCTCGAAAATCGGGTTGCGGCGCGCACGATCGACCTCAGTCTGGCGCGTGACAGGCTGGAGGCGGAGATCATGGATCACAAGCAGACCGAAAGCCGGCTGCAGTCCGTCCAGCAGGATCTGGTACATGCCAACAGGCTTGCCATCCTCGGCCAGGTTGCAGCCGGTGTCGCCCACGAGATCAACCAGCCTGTCGCGACGATCCGCGCCTATGCGGACAATTCCAAGGTACTGCTCGAACGGGGCAGGGCCGAGACTGCGGTCGAAAATCTGGATCACATCGCGTCTCTCACGGAACGGATCGGTGCGATTACGGATGATCTGAAGGCACTTGCGCGCAAAGGTCGACCGGCTCCGGAACCGATCCTGCTGCAGGAAGTCTTCGACGGTGCGACCATGCTGGTTCGCAGCCGCTTCACCGGACGAATGGATACGCTGAAGATCACGCCGCCGCCAAGAGGGCTGGTCGTGATGGGGAGCCGGTTGCGGCTGGAACAGGCGTTTATCAATCTGTTCCAGAATGCGCTGGAGGCTGTTGAGGGCCGACCGGATGCGCTGATCCAGGTGACGACGGATGTGTCTTCCGATCGGGTGCTGGTGCATGTCTGCGACAACGGTCCCGGCATCGCGCCGCAGATTCTCGAGGCCCTGTTCGAGCCCTTCAACTCGTCGAAGGAAAAAGGGCTGGGGCTCGGCCTCGTCATCTCCAAAGACATCGTCACCGATTACGGCGGGCGCATCGAGGTCGAGAGCCGCGATGGTCGGACCTGCTTTGCAATATCGCTCGTGAGAGCTGATGAGGAAAACGATCATGACAGAGCCTGACATGGGCGCGGTGCCGGTCATTCTGATAGACGACGACGCCGATCTCCTGCGCGCCACAGGCCAGACGCTGGAGCTTGCCGGTTTCGAGCCGATCGCGTTCACCTCGGCCACGGACGCCCTGTCTAAAATTTCCGCGGACTTCCCGGGCATCGTCGTCTCCGACATTCGAATGCCGGGGCTCGATGGTCTCGAACTTTACGACCGCCTCCGCAGTCTGGACGAAGAGCTGCCGGTCATTCTGATGACCGGTCACGGCGATATTCCAATGGCTGTGAAGGCCATCCAAAGCGGCGTCTACGACTTCCTTGCCAAGCCGTTTGCGACGGACAGGCTTGTGCAATGCGTCCGGCGCGCTGCTGAAAAGCGACATCTGACACTGGAAAACCGCCGGCTGCGCGCAGCAGCTCAGAGTTCCAGCCAGGAATCCCCGTTGATCGGCCAGACACCGGTCATGCAGCGGCTACGCAACATGCTTCGCCAGATCGCCGATACCGATATCGATGTCCTTGTCACCGGCGAGACCGGAAGCGGCAAGGAAATCGTTGCCGGTCTTCTGCATGGATGGAGCCGCCGTGCCGCCGGGAACTTCGTGGCGCTCAATTGCGGCGCCTTGCCGCAGCAGGTGATCGAAAGCGAGCTGTTCGGTCACGAACCGGGCGCCTTCACCGGCGCGCAGAAAAAGCGCATCGGACGCATCGAGCACTCGAGCGGCGGCACGCTTTTTCTCGATGAGATCGAAAGCATGCCTATGTCTGCTCAGGTGCAGATGCTGCGCGTGCTGGAGATGCGCGAGGTGATGCCGCTCGGGACAAACGAAGTGCGTCCCGTGGATCTGCGGATCATCGCCGCGTCCAAGGTGGATCTGGGCGATCAGGCTCAGCGCGAGACGTTTCGGGAGGACCTCTATTTCCGGTTGAACGTCGTCACGATCGCCATTCCGCCCCTGCGGGAGCGGCGGGACGATATTCCCCTGTTATTCAGCTATTTCGCGGACCGTGCCGCAACCCGCTTCAATCGGGAAGCGCCCTCGATCACGCCAACAATCGGCCAATACCTGCGCGACCATCACTGGCCCGGCAACGTCCGCGAGTTGTCCCATTTTGCCGAGCGTGTGGTTCTGGGGCTTGATCCGACAAGCTCTCCCGCTCGGCAATCAGCCGATCCGGAAACGGGTTCGCTGCCCCAGCGGCTGGAGCGATACGAAGCCGAGATCATTCGTGAAACGCTGACGGCGTGTGATGGCGATGTGCAGCAGACGATTGCAGCGCTCGGCATTCCCCGCAAGACCTTCTACGACAAGCTGCAGCGGCACGGCATCGTCAGAAGCGAATTCGCGGACAAGCGCCTTTCCTGAACTTGCTCGCGGCTCTGCGTTTGCGGGCGACGCCGATCAGCGACGCGCGTATCGCGCATAGGCAAGGTCGGTTGCATCGATGTCGGGCGTTTTGCCGCTGACGAGATCGCTGATCACCCGCGCCGAGCCGCAGCTCATCGTCCAGCCCAGCGTTCCGTGCCCGGTATTGAGGTAGAGACCACTGATCTTGGTTCCTCCGATCACCGGCGTTCCATCGGGTGTCATCGGACGAAGGCCCGACCAGAACGACGCCTTGGTGATATCGCCGCCGGGGAAAAGGTCGGTCACGGAATGTTCGAGCGTGCGCCTGCGCGGCGCACCGAGATCGTTCGTATAGCCGGAAATTTCGGCCATGCCGCCCACCCGGATGCGGTCGCCCAGCCGCGTGATGGCGATCTTGTAGGTCTCGTCCATGATCGTTGATTCCGGCGCGCGGCTGGCATCCTTGATCGGGATGGTCAGCGAATATCCCTTGACCGGATAGACCGGCAGATCGATGCCGTGGTCTTTCACGACCAGTGGCGAGTAGCTGCCGAGAGCAACCACGACCGCATCACCACGTAGCGTTTCGCGGTCCGTCACGACACCCCTCACCTTGCCGCCTTCGACATCGAGCCGTTTGATGGTCGTACCATAGGCAAACCGGACGCCGAGCGCTTCGGCCTTGGCGGCGAGAAGATTAGTGAACTTGAAGCAGTCGCCGGTCTCGTCCTTGGGTGTCAGAAGTCCGCCGACGATCTTTTCGCGCACATGGGCGAGCGCCGGTTCTACGCGGATACAGCCTTCGGGATCGAGCACTTCGTAGGGAATGCCATCGGCCGCGAGCGCCTTGACGTCCTTTGCAGAGGCGTCGAGCTGCTGCTGCGTGCGAAACAGCTGCAGCGTTCCCTGCATGCGCGCGTCGTAATCGATCCCGGTTTCATCCCGGATATCTGCAAGGCAGATCCGGCTGTAATCGGAAAGTCGCAGCATCCGGCTTTTGTTGATCGCGTAGCGCTCCGAGGTGCAGTTCGACAGCATCTTAAACATCCACGACAGCATGGCGCGATCAAGCTTCGGGCGCAGGATCAGCGGCGCGTGCTCCATGAAGATCCATTTGAGCGCCTTCCGGGGTATGCCCGGCGCTGCCCATGGAGAGCAGTAACCGAACGAGACTTCGCCGGCATTGGCGAAACTTGTTTCGAGCGCAGGGCCTGTCTGGCGATCAACAACGACAACCTCGTGGCCGGCCTTGGCCAGTTGATAGGCGGTGGTCGTGCCGATGACGCCGGCGCCGAGTACGATGACTTTCATGGCATTCCCCTAGACGTCTTGCAGCTGAACTTGGCGGTATAGTCTTTGGTAACGGTGCCCTAGGCCCGTGAGTATCTCATAGGATATCGTTCCGGCGGCCTCGGCAATCTCTTCCAGCGTCTGGTGTTCCCCGACCACCTCGACGAGACTGCCGAGTGTCAAAGTATCCTTTGGCAGCGCGCTGACATCGATGATGATGCTGTCCATGGAAACCCGCCCGACGATCGGCAGTCGTACGCCAGCGTGATACACCGCACCCGTGCCGCTGAGGGCACGGGGCAGGCCGTCCGCATATCCGGCTGCGATCGTTGCCAGATGCATCTCTCGGTCAGCAATATGCGATCCGCCATAGCCGATCCGGGTTCCGGTCGGCACGGTACGTGTCTGAACCACGGCGACATCGAGTCTGACGACCGGCTCCATCGGGTTTGGAGAGCCGGGGGTCGGGTTGCCGCCGTAAAGCGCAATGCCGGGCCGCGCCAGCGTGTGGTGGAAATCGCCACCCAGAAAGATGCCGCCGGAATTGGCGAGGCAAATCCGAATTCCCGGAAACAGACGAGAAAGTCTTTCAAATTCCGCCAGCTGCTCGCCGTTCATAAGGTTTGCGCCTTCGTCGGCGCATGCGAGATGGCTCATGACGAACTGGAATTCCAAGCCGGCATGCTCGTCCATTTCCCGGGACAGGATGCTGCATTCTTCCGGCGACAAACCGAGACGGGACATGCCGCTGTCGACCTGCAGAGCTGCGGGCAGCGACCGGCCAGACTGCCGCGCGAGCTCAGACCAGCGGCGCAACTGAGGCAAAGAGTTCAGGACCGGGATGATGCCATCAGCCGCACAACGCTCCTCATTGCCCGGCTGCAACCCGTTCAAGACATAGAGACGTGCATCGGCAGGGAGAGTATCCTTGAGCCGGATGGCCTCGACGAACTGGGCCACGAAAAAGTCCCGGCATCCGGCATCGCCGAGCGTTCTCGATACGACCGTTGCACCAAGTCCATAGGCATCAGCCTTCACGACCGCTGCGCAGTGTGCCGGTCGAAGCATGTCGGCGAGCGTCTCGTAGTTGCGCCGGAGGGCACCCAGATCGATTGTCAGGTATCCCGATGCACCCTCGGCAACGAACTGTACTTCGGCGTCACCAAACGAGGACGAAATATCCATGCTGCTGCCCTCCCTGTGAGAGCAGATTATTTGAATATTCGGTGAGTTTGGTGCTATTTGATGACAGGATGTGCAACGAATATCAGTATTTTGGTGAATCCTGTCGTGTTTTGAAAGAATATGCATGGAAGCGATAGATGCGATCGACCGCAACCTTCTCCGGCTCCTTCGTCTGAACGGGCGGATCAGCAATGCGGCACTGGCCGCGGAAGTCGGGTTGTCTGCCTCCGCGTGTCTCAGGCGCGTCAAGCTCCTGGAAGAAGCCGGCGTCATCCGCGGGTATACGGCGCTGATCGACAATGGCCAGATCGAGAGCGCCATCGCCGTGATCATCAACATCACGCTGGAGCGGCAGACCGAGGATTATCTCAACCGGTTCGAAGCTGCTGTGAGGAAACATCCGGAAATTCAGGAATGCTTCCTGATGACCGGCGGCTCGGATTATATCCTGCGGGTGGAAGTTGCAAACGCCGGCGCGTTCGAGCGCATCCACAAGGAAATCCTGTCGGCGCTTCCCGGGGTTTTGCGGATCCATTCCAGCTTTTCCATCCGAAACGTGCTTGCCTCACGTTCGAAAAACCGTCGTTAGAAGATCACTCCCGACAGTTCACCTTCGCGAATTAATGCCGGTTTCGAGGTTGCATATTCCCGTTGCAAGCTCGATAAAATTGCAATAACGTGATCATCAGTCACAAGAATTTTACGCATAGCATCCAAAAATTCTGACCTTTGAATTTGGCGTCCTCTTAACTCAGCGGGCGAACGATGATGCATGACGATCAGCAGTACACTCACGAAGACAATTCCAGACAGATCTTCCAGGAGCTGAAATTCCGCTCTTTGACGGTAAAAAACCGCCTTTTCCGATCGAATGTCTCGGGGCAGTTCGACGATTACAACGGTCACGGCGGCTCTGCGCGTCTGAATTGGGAGGAGAAATTCGCCCGCGGCGGGGTCGGCTGTATCATCTCGTCTTTCACGCCGGTTTCCGTGCGTGGGCGAATCCTCGTGCGCTACGCGATGATCGACAATGACGACAAAATTCCGTTCTGGAGGGCGGTCGGCGACCGGGTGCACGCTCACAACTGTCGGTTCTTGATGCAGCTCAGTCATTCGGGCCGCCAGCAGGACATGGGCGGTGCTGAAAACCTCTACAAAAGGGGACTGAGCTCAACGAACAAAAGCGATTACTTTCACGGCCTGCTCGCCGAAGCGATGAGCAGGGAGGATATTCGCACTGTCGTCGAGCAGTTTGCCCAGGGCGCGCGCCGGGCCAAAGAGGCCGGTCTCGACGGTGTCGAGCTGCATGGCGCCAACGGCTATCTCATCACGCAGTTTCTCAGCAGCGGCATCAATGACCGCATCGACGAATATGGCGGCGACTGGGAAGGGCGGGCGCGGTTCGTGCTGGAGATCGTTCGCGCCATTCGCCGCGAGGTCGGTCAGGACTTTCACCTGCAGATGAAGATCAACGGGGTCGATCACAACGACTGGCTCTATCCCTGGATCAAGAAGGGCAATACGCTCGACGAGACGGTCAAGATCTGTACCCTCCTGCTGGATGGCGGCAAGGGTGTCGATGCCTTCCATATTTCCAGCGGGTCGACCTTTCCGCACCCCCGCAACCCGCCGGGTGATCTGCCCCTGAACGACCTGCGACGCTGGTATGACGGCATGCTTTCGCAAGGCACAAGGGCGCGTTTCAACTATTCGATCTTTTCGAATCCGGTCCTGGGACCTGCATTTGTCGCCTGGTGGCGTTTCCGGCGGGGGAAAGTCATCGAAGGCATCAACCTCGATTATGCCCGCGCTGTCACGGAAGCGGTCCGGGGCATCGATCCCAGCGTCAAGGTTCTCTGTACGGGCGGTTTTCAGCATGCCGATGTGATCGGCGAGGCGATCCGCAGCGGCGCCTGCGATGCCGTCAGCATGGCAAGACCGTTGATTGCCAACAATGATTTGCCGAAGATCCTCAAGACTCAGAATGGCCCGGAAAAGGCCGCGAGTGCACCTATTGCAACAAGTGTCTTCTCAATGATCTCGAGAACCCTCTCGGCTGCTACGAGGTAAAACGGTATCCTGGGGCAACGTTTGAGGCCCGGCATCAGCACATGATCGACGAGGTCATGTCGGTGTTTACGCCGCCGGCCTTTCCGGGAAGCGTTGTGGCGACACCACCTCAGGCGGTGGAGGCGGAGCCATGAGTGATCTCAACGATCCGCTGACCCCGGTCGAGATCGTCCTCGGGCGCAAGCGGAAAATCGTCGTGGTGATCGCAGTGCTTGTGCTCGCAGCGATCGTCTACTGGCTCGTTTTCGTCAACCAGTATGTCGTCGCGTTCCGAAACCAGGAAGATCATTTCCTCTACGGCTCGATTGGCAGCGAGGCATCGACCGGGCCACCCTATTGGGTCTTCAAGGCGCTGCCGGTGATGTATGCTGACAAGCTTGGCCCGGCCGGATGGGGTCATTTCGGCATGCTTTACGAGGAGCCGGGCGACGACCTGCCGATCGGCGTCTCCAGGCGTATCGTGTCCGGAGTCGATCGCGTCTGGCTGAACTGCTCGGTTTGTCATGTCGGAACCTACACGCTTCCGAACCAGACGGAGCGGCATCTGGTCTACGGTGCACCTTCAAACAATTTGCGGCTTCAGGAATTCATTCTCTTCTTCATCGACCTCGGGTCGGATCCCGGGTTTACCGCCGACCGGCTGATCGCCGCGATCAACAGTCCAGAAGTCGGCGGTCATCTCAATGCGTTCGAGCGGGTGGTGTATCGCTATGTCATCTTTCCGCGCCTCCAGGCGGCATTCGCAGATCTCGGCAAACGGCTGACATTTGTTGCGCGGCAGGAGAAATGGGGGCCCGGGCGGGTCGATACATTCAACCCCTACAAAAGCCTGCAGTTCAACTTTCCGATGGACGCTGCATCGATCAGTGATGCAGCGCTGAACGGAAGCTCCGATTATCCGTCGATCTGGCAGCAACGGCCGCGGGAGGGAATGAACCTTCACTGGGACGGCAATAACAATTCGGTTGCCGAGCGCAACCTGAGCGCAGCACTCGGCGCAGGTGTGACACCGGTAACGGTGGATCGATCGTCGATCCGCCGCATCGAACTATGGATGTGGGATCTTCCCGCGCCACAGTTTCCGGCAAAGGTAGATGTCGACGCTGCCGAGCGCGGCAGGGAGGTGTTCTCGGATACCTGCGCCGGTTGCCATGGCATGAAGACAGGCGGAACCTATTCCTACAATACCGATCATTTCAAGCGGCTCGGCCAGACGGTCGCACTGGCCGATATCGCGACGGATCGCGGCCGCTGGGCCTCCTACACACCGGATTTTGCGGCCGCACAGAACCAGCTCTATGCGGGCTATCCGTGGCGTTTCAAGCGGTTCCACAAGACCAACGGCTATGCGAACCATCCCCTCGACGGGATCTGGGCCCGCTCGCCCTATCTGCACAATGGGTCCGTACCGACGCTGCGGGATCTGCTCGAACCCTCGTCGCAGCGGCCGGCCCGGTGGTATCGCGGCAGCGAGGTGCTCGACCTGGCACGGGTCGGATATCGATCCGACGATGCGGCACCGGGAGATCAGCTGTTTCTCTATGACACCTCAAAAACCGGCAATTCCAACCGCGGACACGAGGGCAAAGCTTATGGCACGGAGCTTTCCGGAGCCGATAAGGATGCCCTCGTCGAATACATGAAGACGCTATGATCAGGACCCGCTCGCTCAGCACCTGGAAGGCCCGTCACGCTATCGTCGTATGGATCGGCGTGATCCTGAACCTATGTTTCGTGCTGCCTCTGATCTTCTGCCCGGAATGGCTGCTTTCCCTGTTCGGCATCGTCGTCAACCAGGTGATCTGGGCGCAGTTCGCGGGCCTCCTGCTTGGTATTCTCTCCATCTTCTATATTCCCGCGTCGATCGATATCGACCGCTACCGGATCTTTGCCTGGCTGCAGGTCTTTCCATCGCGCACAGCCGGCGTCGTGTTCTTCCTGCTTGCCGTGACGGTGTTCGACCAGCCTATCGGCTATATCACCGGTGTCCTTCTCGATGGTTCGGTGGCGATCCCGACGCTGATCTGCCTCCTCAACATCAGCCGCCTTGAACAGGAACTCGCCGACGGGGGCCGCTCATGAGTGTGCGCAAAACCCGGCTGTTCTGGAAAGGGCTTCTGGCGCTGCTGGTCGTCGTCGTGGCGGGTGCGCTTTCCGTTTATCTTCTTCTTTTCCGCCCGGTTGCCGCCCCTCGTACGGAGGATCTCGCCCGGCTTTTCAATCACGGCTCGATCGGCAATGAAGAGGTTCAGGGCCTGCCCTACTGGATCTGGCGCGTGCTGCCGCAGATCTTTCCGGAGCATGTGCCGAACGGCAAGGATGGCTACGGTGCCTTCGGCATGTACTGGCGTGCCGGAGACAAGGTGCCGATCGGCTTTTCGGTGACGACACTGGGTGTCATCGATCGCGTCTCGCCCAACTGTGCCTTCTGCCATCAGGGCAGCTACCGGCTGAAACCCGATGAGCCTCGCGTGCTGGTCTCTGCCGGTGCCGGAACGCGCGTGGACCCGCAGGCCTATATCCGCTTCCTGATCAAGGTCGGTGCCGATGCCCGCTTCACCGCGGACCGGGTGATGCGGGAAATCACCACGATCTACGACATGCCGCTTTATGAGAGGTTGCTCTACCGTTTCGTTCTGATCCCGGCAACGCGCAAGGCATTTCAGGATCAGGCGCGGCGGTTCGCTTGGCAGGACACTCGACCCGACTGGGGCCCGGGCCGCATCGATCCTTTCAACCCCGTCAAATTCCAGAACCTCGAGCTCCCGGACGACGGCACGATCGGCAATTCCGACATGATGCCGCTGTGGAACCTGGACGAGCTTGCCCCGACGAACATTCGCAACTTCTCGCTCCATTGGGACGGGTTGCAGACGGATGTGCGCGAAACCGCGGTATCGGGCGCCATCGGCGATGGCATGAGTTCCAAAACCTTTCTGCGGACCCAGGAAAACCTCGACCGGATGATCGCCTTCACCTCGGTGCAGCGGCCGCCGCCTTCGCCGTTCAAGAGTAGTCGTGAGACAAACGATCCCCTTCGGGTTGACGCCTCCGCCGTCGATGCGGGGCAGGGGATCTACCAGGCGCAGTGTGCCGTTTGCCATGACACGAACGGTGCGCGCTACCGATCTCCGATCCCGATTGTCGAACTCGGAACGGATCGGCATCGCATCGACATGTGGAGCCCCGCGGCGAAGTCCCGATATGCCGATTACGAGACTGGCTACCGGTGGGGGTTCACGCATTTTCAGAAGGCGGAAGGCTACGTGGCCGTCGATATGGCGGGCCTGTGGTTGCGCGGGCCATATCTCCACAATGGCAGCGTTCCGACGCTTGCCGATCTCCTCAAATCTCCGGAACAGAGGCCGAAGCAGTTTTATCGCGGCTCCGATCTCGTGGACACGGTGAACGGGGGTTTCGTCAGCGCCGAGCAACCGGAAACGGGCGGGTTTCTCTATGACACGAGCCTGCCGGGCAACGGCAATGGCGGCCATCTCTGGGGCACGGACCTGCCGCAGGCCGAAAAGGACAATTTGCTCGCCTATCTGAAGACACTTTGAAACCGGGGAGGGGGACGCATGCACGGTTGGACCAAGAAAGCGAAGCGTTTCCTCTTCTGGCTGGTCACGACCGCTGCCGCTTTGGTGGTGATCGTTCTGTTCGTGGCCGGCTTCGTCGTCTGGTCGCTCATCCAGCCGCCATCCGATCAGTTCGGCAAGGTCGAGGACGAGGCCAAGTTTGCGCGGCGCGACGTTTCCAGTCTGCCAGCCGCAACCGAGCCCTATTTCGCCGAGATGGACAAGGGTCTCCTCAAGGGGATTGAGGGAGGGGAGTACCCGCAGGAAATCCGCCAGATTGCAGGCGCGACGGGGCTTGACCCCGAGGCGATCCGACAGGCGGCAATCCGCGGTCAGAATGCCTGGATTGTCTGGACCGGCGGCAATGATCGCTTCTGGGATTTTGCCGCGCGCAACACGATCGGAGCATTTGATCTTCTGAAGACGGTTTCCTCGCATCCGAGCCAGGCCTATGGCCGCGACAATCGCTTTCGGTATCTCGGGCTCGTCAATGAGCCGGGCTTCGATGAGGCGACGGGACCGGACCCGAAACACTTCGGATTGTGGCTCGACCAGCGCCGGACTGACACGCCTCCCGATCCGTTCGGCGGCAATCCGGACGCGGACAGGCGATACCCAGGCGTGGAAGTGGGTGCGCGGGGTAAACCGGTTGAGTTTGAAGCCCGGGAGGTGACCCTGCCGGTCGGCTCCTATTACGGGGAACCGACCGGCGTCATGGGGCTGCGCCTGTTTCCCAACCCGGATTTCGACTTGAAGGCCTCGAAAAAGTGGGACCCCGACCGCTACTATAACGACCCTTCCTACTACAACGACAAGGATCTGGTGCGTCCGTACCGCGTCGGCATGTCCTGCGCGTTCTGCCATGTCGGACCGAACCCGATCACGCCGCCGGCGGATGTGGAAAGGCCGCAGTTTTCGCAGATCACCTCGAACCCGGGAGCGCAGTACTTCTGGGTGGACCGGATCTTCTTCTGGAACACGCAACCGCGCGGCGAGGACGATAAGCCGACCTCCAACGAAGGCAATTTCCTTTTCCAGCTGTTCCACACCAATCCGCCGGGGTCGCTGGATACCTCGCTCGTTTCGAGCGATTACATCAACAACCCTCGCACGATGAATGCGGTCTATGAGACAGTAGCGCGCCTTGGAGTTGCATCCGGTACGGGCTGGGAAAATTTGACCGGCGACGAGCTGGCGAACAAGCAGTTTCAGGATTACTCGCAGACCGCGGCACTGCATGCCTTCTTCAACAAGCGGGACGGCAAGTCTGCTTCGATGCGGGTGCTGAAGGATGGGTCTGACTCCGTCGGCACGCTTGGGGCGCTCAACCGTGTTTACTTGAACATCGGGCTGTTCAGCGAAGAGTGGCTTCTGCACTTCCGCCCCTTCCTGGGTGGCCAGAAGATATCGCCAATCCGCGTTCCGGATGCGCAGAAGAACTCCGTCTATTGGCAGGCGACCGAGACGATGACGGCCGACATGGCGATCTTTTTTCTCGTCACCGGTCGCTCCGATCTCCTCAAGGACGCGCCGGGCGGAAAGGAGCTGCTGGCCGCGCTGGATCAGCAGCAGGTAGCCCGTGGTCGTGCTGTCTTCGCTGAAAACTGCGCGGCGTGCCATTCGAGCAAACAACCCAAGGCTCCGGCCGAATTCGGCGTTGGCGAGGGGATCTGCGAGGGCGGCGGCGCGGGGCCGCAGTACCGTGAATGCTGGGACCGCTACTGGGCATGGGCACAATCGGCGCAGTTCAAACAATTGATGCGTGCGCAGGCCGAGAAACCGGACTTTCTCGTCGACAACTATCTGTCAAATGAACGAAGGGTGCCGATCGATCTGGTGCGCACCAATGCGTGCAGTGCCATCGCCACCAATGGCCTGGCCGGCGATATCTGGGATAACTTCACCTCGTCGACGTACAAAACCCTGCCTGCACCGAAGGAAGTGACGGTGCACCATCCGGTTTCGGGTGCAGCAACGCCGATGCAATCACCTGGTAACGGACGCGGCTATTTGCGACCGCCTTCGCTGATCAGCCTCTGGTCGACGGCGCCCTATCTCCTCAACAATTCCGTCGGGCACGAGATCCCCTATTCCTATCCGCGTTATGGCAAGGATACGGAAAGCGGGCCTGTTGGGACGTCTGGTACGCAGGCAAACTCCGGCAACGGAAACTACCCACGATCTCCCAGCGCCTGCCCTGCTGCGGATCCCAAAGACCCCTACATGCCCTGTATCGAAAACCGGCTTTCGGCCTTCGACACGTCGATCCGGCAGATGCTTTCACCGGAAACGCGGCGGATGGACAAAGCGACCGAAGAGGCCGTGCCAGGCTATATCTATCGTACCAGCGCCCCTTCCTGCCTGATCATCCCAAAAGGCTTCGTGCCGGATCAGATCCGCCCCTTTAGCGGCTTGCTCAGCCGCATTGCGCCCTGGGCGTTCAAGGATGACGGATCGATTGCACTCGGGCCCTTCCCGTCGGGATTTCCGGTCAATGCGCTGGTCAATACCAAGCTTTTGCCGGATCATGACGAAGACGCCTGGCCCGTTTACAAGCGGCTGATCACCAATGGTCCCGGCCTGGTTTCGGCCTTCGCAGAGCTGGGCGGGCAATGCTCCGCGCAGGAACTGGCCGACCCGGCGGTGCGGAGCCATTCCGAGACGGTCGTCCGCGAGACCGGCCTGATCGATCGGCTCGTGACCCTCAGCAAGTGCCCCGATTACGTCGTCAATGCGGGACATGCCTTCGGCTCGGATCTGTCGCAGGCGGACAAGGACGCATTGATTTCATTCCTGAAGCAGCTGTGACATGGCAGGGAGCGAAGCGACCCACGACTACATCGTGATTGGCGCCGGTGCGGGTGGGGCGGTCGTGGCTGCGCGGCTTGTGGAGGCGGGGTGCACCGTTCTGGTGATCGAAGCTGGTGGTGATCCGCTCGCCGAACGGCCTTACAGCGATGCGGTTGCAGATGACGACCCCGATATGCCTCTGGCCGATGCTTATAAAGTGCCGGCGTTCCATGCTTTCGCGTCCGAACACGAGGGTTTGGCGCGTGATTACTATGTCAGGCATTATGAGGATACGGCCGTGCAGAAACGCGACTGGCGGTACTGCGATGAAAATGGCGGAATTCTCTATCCCCGTGCACAGGGGCTGGGTGGCTGCAGTGCCCATCATGCGATGATCATCGTCAAACCGAATGCCTGCGACTGGAACCATATCCGCGACCTCACAGGCGACGAGAGCTGGCGGGCTGCGCATATGCAGACCTATTTCGAACGGATCGAACGCTGCCGCTACCGCATCTTTTTCTGGCGCTGGCTTTCCTTCCTCACTGGTCTCAATCCGACCGGACACGGCTGGTGGGGCTGGATGCAAACGGAACTCGTTTTTCCGCTGAGACCAATCCGCGACCGCCTGCTGTTGAGCTCGCTTCTGCACTGTGTGCGCGCGGCAGCTGATGCCTTCGGTCATTCCGGGACGCAATGGGAGACGGCGGAAACCGATCCGAATGCGCACCGGGTCTGGAACCCCTTCGCAAGCGGCATCCGCATCGCGCCCCTTTCCACCCGCAGGCATGTGCGGCATGGGCCGCGCGAACGGTTGCTCGACGTCAAGGCAAGGTATCCCGACAGGCTCGATATCCGGCTGAGAACAGCGGTGGCGCGCATTGCGATTGAGGATAGGCGCGCCGTGGGCGTCCACGCGATCGATGCGAATGGCAACGAACTCTTCGTTGAGGCGCGGCGAGAGGTCATCCTCGCAGCCGGCGCTTTCGCATCGCCAAAGATCCTGATGCTGTCGGGAATTGGCGATGCCGCTCATCTCGCTCGACACGAGATCGCCGTCGTCGAAGATCTGCCGGGCGTTGGCCGCAATCTGCAGGACCGATATGAGATCGGCGTCGTCAGCCGCATGAACAAGCCCTGGGCGACGCTTAAAAACGCAGCCTATTCGATCCGTGACGCAGAATACCGCAAGTGGCGGCGCTTTCGTCTTGGCAACTACACAAGCAACGGCCTGTTGTTTTCCATGGCGCTCAAATCGCGCGACAGCCTGAACGAGCCTGATCTCCACTGCTTTTCGCTGCTGGGTGATTTCCGCGGCTACTACAAAGGCTATTCGCAGCGGATCAGAAAGAAAGACTATCTGAGCTGGGTCGTGCTGAAGGCCTATACGGAAAACCGAGCCGGTACGGTGAGGCTGCGATCTTCGGACTGGCGGACAGACCCGGACATTCAGTTCCATTCGTTTGCCGAAGGCAGCGGTGATTACCGTCGCGATCTCGATGCGATGGTAAAGGGCGTCCGTTTCGTGCGCAAAGTGGCCGAAGGGATGGACGACCTCGTTGCCGAAGAGGAAGAGCCCGGCCGCTGGCGCGACAGCGACGAAGCACTGCGCAACTACGTGGCCGAAAACGCATGGGGTCACCACGCCTGCGGGACCTGCGCCATCGGGCCGCGGGACAGCGGCGGCGTGACGGACAGCCGGTTCAAGGTGCATGGCGTCGATGGGTTGCGGATCGTGGATGCGTCGGTCTTTCCCCGCATTCCCGGCTATTTCCTCGCCTGCGCGGTCTACATGATCGCCGAGAAGGCGGCCGACGTTTTGCTTTCGCCACCACAGGGGGAGATGGCGTGATGACGCAGGTTCAACCACGCGGCCGGTCTCTCGTTCGGCAAGCCTATCCCTGGCTGAACGACAGGGTTGCGGATTTCGTTCGCGGCTGGCGACGTCTGGATGCGTGGGCCAACCGGCCGCTTCCGACAAGGCGACGCGCCTACTGGAAACTGCTCGCCCCGGACCGTTATCCCTGGTACGCGCCGGCGCTGTTTCTGGTGCTGACCGTCATGCTGGCACTTGGCCCCACCATGGAAACCGATTGGCCGAACCTCATTCTGCTGGTGATCGGACTTGTGCTTTTTCTGGGTCTCAACGCTCTTGCCGAGCGTCGCCAAGTCGCCAACAACTATCTGCTGACCGGGCAACTGACATGTCTGGTTGCGATGCTGGCATTGCTGTTGTGGAGTTCTCTGCCCGAGGTCTACGGGGAGATGGTCGCCGCACCCCGACTGCACGTGGGCGTGGCCGTCGTTCTTGCGATGACCGTCGCGCTTGCTGCTGCATTCGGTTTTGCCGCAGCGCTATTCAGGTCGACAGCCGATGGAGGATTGGCCGATGCCCTGCCAGAGGTGGAGCTGTTTCTTCCCAAGGATCGCTACAGTTTCGTGGGGGGCGGGGCGAAAGCTGCCTTCTTTTCCGCCTTGGCAATCGCTCCGGTTCGCTATCCGGTAGAACTCCTTCTGCCCGGGTCGCTGCTGACCCTGTTCGTACCCGACCATCTTCTTGCCCCAACTTTCCTTTTCGTCGGCGGGATCATGTGGATCTTGCTTTTCCTCGGCATTCTCTTCGAGCGGCTGATGGAAATCCTGAAGACGCTGGGCCGGATGTTTTTCATCGGTCCGCAGCGCGTGATTTCCATTCTCGTCATTGCCGTCGCCGGGGCACGGCTCGCGGAAATACATTTCATCACGTACCTCTTCAATGGCGGCAGCACGGGTTATGGCAACCCGGTCCTGATGCTTTACATCCTGCTTTCTTATGCGTGCGCTTGGTATTACGGTTTCTGGACCGACCAGTTTGTGGCCCGCAGGCTCATGCGCATGCTCACACTCAAGCCCGACTGGCGCACCGCCATATCGGTCGCCTATCCCTACCACGGTGATCCGACACTCAGCCGCGTCGAAAGCGAAGGTCGCACGATCAGCCTGCATGGCGCCGGCCGCTTGAAGCTGCGGGGTCACTACGAAGACGGGTATGCCGGCGGCGGCACGGCGCTCCAGTTCATGACGCCCGCGGAGCTGATCGGTCAGTTCCGGCGCCAGATCGAGCTTCGCTCCCGCGACATAATAAAGGCAGACGATCTGCTGGCGAGCCTGCGCAATTTCGAGCGGGCGGCGGTGATCTATCCGGTCATCGTCGGAACGTTGGCCTTTGGCCTGATTGTCGGGCCGATTGTCCTGACGTTCTATTACGCGGTGCAACCGCCGGAGCTCACAGTCCATGCCGAGGGTGGGGGCGGTCGCGATGCTCTCGCGTTCATGAAGAACCAGGATTATGAAAATGGCGACTGCTCACCTCTGAAAGCGGGCATGCCTCGCATCGCCATCGCGGCTTCCGGAGGTGGTACACGCGCTGCGATCTATACCGCCTCGTTGCTGAGGGGCTTGGCGGAGGCGGGACATGTCTGCGACGTGGTGATGGCGAGCGGCGTTTCCGGCGGGAGCGCTGCGCTTGCGTATTTTGGCTTACACGAGGCGGAACTGCGCTCCCGCGGTGGCGTCGGCTTCATGGCTTGGGAGCGCTATTCGCGGGAAATGGCGCATCCTTATATTGAAGATGTCATCAATCGCGCCAGCGACCTGCGGATCACATTCGGTCGCTTTCAGTGGAGACGTTTTACATGCGGCGAGCCGGCGGTGCCCGATGGTTCTGTGAGCGGCCTTGCACCAGCCCGCTCTAAACTCGGCCATATCCTGGCGGAATCCTTCGTCTGCCGAATGGGGGCGGGAAAGATGGGCGACGTCTCGTTTGGATTGATGCTGAATTCGTCGATCGTCGGATCCTATCCCGATCCTGGAAATCCGTGCCGCCGAGGCGACGGGTATTCGCTGCCGGAACAGGCCAGCCGGTGCCAGGGGTTGCTGGATGGCGCGGGCGCGGGCGGGCGGCTTGTGCTGACCAACATCGGATCGACACAGACGATGCAGGCAAACACGTCGCCCGGGATGGAAATCGTCACCATCGACGAACCTGACGTCTCCGTGTCACGGGCCGCAGCATTGAGCGCCAATTTCCCCCCTGTGTTTCCGGATGCCGCCGTGGATATCATGCCGAGCAGCGGCACTGCCAAACGTTATTGGGTGACGGACGGCGGGACGGTCGAGAATCGCGGTACCGTGACCATGTATCGTGCCTTGCGCGATGCGGCGAGACGAGAACCCAAATCTTGTGGAGGCGGCAATTCGCCAAGGTTCGCCCCGCTCCACGTCATCGTCGCGGATGTTTCCGCTCTCGCGGGGCCCTATAGCGAAAGTTTCGGTTTCGACTCTGTCCTTGGAGCCGGTGGACAGCTCGGGCTCGGCATGGAAGCGGAGCTGCGCGCCGACCTCAAAACGCTCTACGAAACGACCCACTGCAGCAAGATCTACTTTCATGACATCGTGATACCGCCCGTTTTTTCGAGCAATGGCGGCATCGGAACGCACTGGCTGCTGCCGGGCTCGATGACGTTTCGCGATCCCAACCATTCGGGCGAACAGGTTACGCTCCATGCCGAGGACGTCGAAAAACTCGTGCTGTCTCTGCACAGCAGCCGGGCCTTCAGCTACCAGGACAACGGGGGCGTCAAGAGGGTCTTGGGTTGGGCGCAGGATGGTCCCGGTAACCGGCATCGTGCCAATTGGGTCAGGCTGCTCGACATGTTGAACGGAAAGCTGCCGCCGCAACTCTGACCAGTGGTCTTGGACCTATCGTTCCTTCACCGCCTCCATGGCAACCGAGGTTGAGGTGCTTGCCACAAATGGCAGACTGGAGATTTTCTCGCCCAGCACTTCGCGATAGCGGCGGATGTTGGGTGTGCGGATCTTCAGAAGATAATCAAAGCGGCCTGCGATCATGTGGCACTCCTCGACCTCGGGAATTCGCCACACTGCTGCGTTAAAGGCGTTGAGTGCCGTTTCGCGCGTATCGGACAGTTTCACCTCTGCGAAAGCCACATGGTCGAGGCCGAGTTTCTTCGGGTTGAGAACGGCGCGGAAGCCGAGAATGAAGCCATCCTGCATCAGCCTTTTCAGGCGCGCATTCACCGGGGTCTTGGACAAGCCGACTTTGTCGGCAAGATCCGTCACCGAGACCCGGCCATCGCCGACAAGGACATCCATGATCTTCCGGTCGAAGTGGTCTATATCCCCAGGCGTATCGCTCTTCCTCTCCATTTTCTCTGTCTTCCTCCCGCAACGTGGTGAATTTCTCCAAATTCTACGCATTTTCAGAGAAGCTATAAAGTGCAGATTCGATTATTTTTCTCGCATCGCGGGATCGTCGCTGATCCGCTAGATTGGCTTGATATTCGGGAGGCGGAACAATGGCATCTGCGATGGAACACAACACATTCTCGCCTGGCTCTTTGGAGACCATGCCCTTCGAAGATTTCGCCCCGCCGATCCGGCCGCAGTCGGATTTGCGCAAGGCCATCACCGCCGCCTATCGCAGACCTGAAATCGACAGTGTGCTGCCGCTTCTCGAGCAGGCAACACTGCCCGCCGACCTCGCTGACAAAGTCCGTTCGACAGCGCGCGCTCTGATTGTCGCGCTGCGCCGCAAGGCCAAGGGGTCGGGCGTCGAAGCGCTTGTGCAGGAATACTCGCTTTCCAGCCAGGAAGGCATCGCCCTGATGTGCCTGGCTGAGGCGCTGCTGCGCATTCCGGATATGGCGACGCGCGATGCGCTGATCCGCGACAAGATTTCCGGCGGAAATTGGAAGTCGCATGTGGGCGAGGGCCGTTCGCTGTTCGTCAACGCTGCAACCTGGGGCCTTGTCGTGACCGGCAAGCTGACGTCGACCGTCAGCGACCGCAGCCTTTCGGCGGCACTGACGCGCCTGATCGCCCGCTGTGGCGAACCGGTCATCCGCCGCGGCGTCGATATGGCGATGCGGATGATGGGCGAGCAGTTCGTCACTGGTGAGACGATCGAGGAAGCGCTGCGCCGCTCGCGGACCATGGAGCAGAAGGGCTTTCGCTATTCCTACGACATGCTTGGCGAGGCAGCGACGACAGGAGAAGACGCGGAGCGCTATTACAAGGATTACGAGAAGGCGATCCATGCGATCGGCAAGGCCTCTGCCGGACGCGGGATCTACAACGGCCCTGGCATTTCCATCAAGCTCTCGGCACTTCATCCGCGCTATACCCGCGCCCAGGCCGGCCGCGTCATGGAAGAACTTCTGCCGCGCGTGAAGGCGCTGGCCGCCATCGCCAAGTCCTACAATATTGGTCTGAACATCGATGCGGAGGAGGCTGATCGCCTCGAACTGTCGCTCGATCTTCTGGAGGACCTCTGCTTCGACCCTGCTCTTTCCGGCTGGGACGGCATCGGCTTCGTGGTGCAGGCCTATGGCAAGCGATGCCCGTTCGTGCTCGATTTCATCATCGACCTCGCACGCCGTTCCAACCGCCGCATCATGCTGCGTCTGGTCAAGGGCGCCTATTGGGATGCGGAAATCAAGAAGGCGCAGATCGAAGGCCTCGAAGACTTCCCGGTCTTTACCCGCAAGGTGCACACGGATGTCTCCTACATCGCCTGCGCCCGGAAACTGCTCGACGCGCGCGACGCCGTCTTTCCGCAATTTGCCTCGCACAACGCTCAGACGCTTGCCACGATCTATCAGCTGGCCGGACCCGAATTCAAGGTTGGCGATTACGAGTTCCAGTGCCTGCACGGCATGGGCGAGCCGCTCTATGAAGAGGTCGTCGGTCAGTCAAAGCTCGACCGGCCAGCCCGCATCTATGCCCCGGTCGGGACGCACGAAACGCTTCTCGCCTATCTCGTCCGCCGTCTCCTGGAAAACGGCGCGAATTCATCCTTCGTGAACCGGATCGGCGATGACCAGGTGTCCGTCGACGAGCTGATTGCCGATCCGACCGCCGTTGTTCGCGGCATGTCCGTTTCCGGCGGAAAACACGATCAGATCGCTCTGCCTGCCGACCTGTTCGGCAAGGACCGACAGAACTCCCTGG
This sequence comes from Neorhizobium sp. IRS_2294, assembly GCF_050500145.1. Taxonomy (NCBI): domain Bacteria; kingdom Pseudomonadati; phylum Pseudomonadota; class Alphaproteobacteria; order Hyphomicrobiales; family Rhizobiaceae; genus Neorhizobium; species Neorhizobium sp. IRS_2294. The sequence continues at coordinate 733,187 of NZ_CP191440.1, read as the reverse complement.
GGTTCGATCTCGCCAACGAAACGACGCTTGCCTCCCTCGCGTCCGTGTTTCAGGAAGGCGCCCGGGCTCCCTTCACAGCCGCTCCAGAACTTGGCGATGGAACTTCATCAGGTGAAACGCGGCCGGTGCTCAATCCGGCTGACCATTCGGATGTGGTCGGCTCAGTCACCGAAGCAAGCGTGGAGGATGCGCAAAAGGCAGCGTCTCTCGCACAGGAAGCCTTTGCCGAGTGGCAGTCCGTTGCGCCGCAGGAACGGGCTGCCTGCCTCGAAAGGGCTGCCGATGCCATGCAGGAAAGCATGCCGTCCCTTCTTGGCCTGATCATGCGCGAGGCCGGGAAATCCCTGCCGAACGCGATTGCCGAAGTGCGCGAGGCGATCGATTTCCTGCGCTATTATGCGGAACAGGCCAAGCGCACGCTGGGGCCGGGGCACAAGGCGCTCGGGCCGGTGGTCTGCATCAGCCCGTGGAACTTCCCGCTGGCAATCTTTACCGGACAGATCGCGGCCGCTCTCGTTGCCGGCAATAGCGTGCTGGCAAAGCCCGCTGAGGAAACGCCGTTGATCGCAGCGGCAGGCGTCAAACTTCTCTATCAGGCCGGCGTACCACGCGGCGCGCTTCAGCTTTTGCCGGGTGATGGAAAGATCGGCGCAGCACTCGTGGCCGCCCCCGAAACACAAGGAGTGATGTTTACCGGTTCAACCGACGTCGCTCGCCTGATCCAGGCCGAGCTTGCCGGCCGGCTGTCGAACGCCGGAAAGCCGATCCCGCTGATTGCCGAAACGGGCGGCCAGAACGCAATGATCGTCGATTCCTCGGCTCTGGCCGAACAGGTGGTCGGCGATGTCATCGCGTCCGCCTTCGACAGCGCTGGTCAGCGTTGCTCGGCCCTGCGTGTCCTGTGCCTGCAGAAAGACGTAGCGGACCGCGTGCTGACCATGCTCCGCCGCGCCCTTGCCGAACTCACGGTCGGGCGCACCGACCAGCTGAAGATCGATATCGGGCCGGTCATCACAGCCGAAGCGAAGGGTCTTATCGACAGCCACATCGATGCGATGCGCGCCAAGGGCCGGCGCATTGAGCAGGTCGCTATCCCCGCTGCAACGGCCGCCGGAACCTTCGTCGCGCCGACGATCATCGAACTGAACAGCCTCTCGGACCTCGAGAGGGAAGTGTTCGGACCTGTCCTTCACGTCATCCGCTATCGTCGTGAGGATCTCGACAGGCTGATCGACGATATCAACGCCACCGGCTACGGTCTCACATTCGGCCTCCACACGCGTCTCGACGAAACGATTGCGCATGTGACGAGCCGTGTCCGGGCCGGCAATATATACGTCAACCGCAACGTCATCGGTGCCGTCGTCGGCGTGCAGCCGTTCGGCGGGCGAGGTCTCTCAGGCACGGGGCCTAAGGCCGGCGGTCCGCTCTATCTCGGTCGCCTCCTGCAGCAGCCGCCGGTTCCGCCGCGCCACAGTTCCGTTCATGTCGATCCGGCGATCTCGTTGCTGGCCGAATGGCTGCGCGCCAAGGGCAAAACCGAGGACGCCGAAGCGATCCGCGAACTGGGTGGCGAATCCGCTCTCGGCATGTCGCAGGAACTTCCCGGCCCCGTCGGCGAGCGCAACACCTATAGTCTGCATCCGCGCGGGCGCATCCTGCTCGTGCCGCAGACAGAGGCGGGTCTCGTTTCCCAGCTGGGTGCCGCGCTCGCAACAGGCAACAGCGTCACCATCGACACGGACTCCGGCCTTCAGGGTAAGTTCTCCGATCTACCGGCCGAAATCGCTGCCCGGATCATCTGGTCTTCCGATTGGGCAAACCACGGACCCTATGCCGGTGCCTTGCTGGAAGGCGACGGCAATAGCCTGATCTCCGTCTCGCGTCGTATTGCCAGCCTTCCCGGTCCGCTGGTGCTGACGCAGGCGGCTTCCTCAGCTGACATCGCCGGCATGGATGATCCCTATTGCCTGAACTGGCTGCTTGAAGAAATGTCGGTCTCCGTGAATACGGCGGCCGCTGGCGGCAATGCGAGCCTGATGGCGATAGGGTGAGGACAGCATGGACGATCTTCAGACGGCGCGCGTCATCATAGGCAGCTACACGGAATCGATGCCGCATGTGGAGGGAAAGGGAAAAGGCGTCAGCCTGCTTTCCCTCGATCTAAAAACAGCGCGATTCGAAGAGGTCGCGGCGTTTGAAGCGATTCGCAACCCCACCTATCTGGCGCAAGGGCAGGATGGACGCGTCCTCTACGCCGTCGAGGAAGTCGACGACGAGGCGCAGGCGGGCGTGGTTGTGCTGCAGATCGACGGGGACGGCGGTCTAAAATTGGCGAAGCGAGTTTCGGCAAGAGGTTCTGCGCCCTGTCATGTCACGCTCGACAGGTCAGGGGAGCGGCTGTTCGTTGCCAATTACGGCAGCGGAAGTGCGGTCGCTTACGGTCTTGATCATCAGGGTCTTCCTAATGACGACGAGGTCATGGTGATCCAGCGGACAGGATCCGGCCCCGTCACCGACAGGCAGGAAGGCCCGCATGTGCACCAGGTTTTGGTCATGCCTGGCGATCGGCATGTTCTCGTTTGCGATCTCGGGACCGACGAGATCGCCAGATATGCATTCGGCGATCAGGGAATAGGCTCAGAGCCGGATGTCGTGCTGCACGTGTCCGGCGGTTCGCTTCCACGCCATATCGTCTGCTCGCAGGATGGCCGCCGGCTCTACGTCGCGCATGAGGCCGCCTGCACCGTCGGCTCCTATGCCATCGAGGGAGACAATTTCACGCTCCTGTCAGAAACCAGCACAGTGCCGGCCGATTTTGCCGGCACGTCGTCCTGCGCGGCGATCAAAATTCATCCGAATGGCAGGTTTCTTTATGTCTCCAACCGCGGCCACGACACGATCGTCGCCTGTGAAATTTTGGCCGATGGCGGGTTGAGAACCCTCGGCTGGTATCCCACCATGGGCAGAACCCCGCGGGATTTCGCCATCGATCCCACCGGTCGCTATCTCATCGTCGCCAACCAGGACAGCCACTCGCTGGTGTTCTTTGAGATCAATGGGGAACACGGAACGCTGACGACCATCGGCGAGCCGTTCGAGATCGGCAGTCCCGTCTGCGTCCTGTTCGCCTGACGTCTAGACCGGCTGCAAACGACCGAAATAGGCGACGAGGGCGAGCACTCCGAGGCTAAGCCCGATTTCCGTGACCGTCGCGCAGACGAGGCTTCGATACATCAGCGGGCTGCGGTCGAGCAGCCGTACGAAGACGTAACGGTTGACGATCGCCAGCGCGACCATGGTTGCAACGATCAGGATCTTGGCCGAAAGCAGCAGCTGATAGGGCAAGGACCAGTCAAGCGGCAGGCCGCCGACGATGAGCCAGGTGCTGAACAGCCCTGTCACGATCACAAGCGCCACGGCAACATGACCTGCCCGGGAAAAGCCGATCAAAGCGGTCGTGGCATCGTGTCGCGTCGACTGGTCCCTGAGCGCGGGGAGAAGCAGAGCGACCGGTAACAGCGCCCCGAACCAGAACCCGCCCGAGAGAAGGTGCAGCAGATCGTTTGCCCGGTGCAGCAGGCGCAGTGATCCATCGTGGATGGCTGCGTGTCCGGAGATCGGAAGGCTGGCGAGAGCGACCAAAGCCGCCAGCGCCGTCGGCAGGATTTTCGAGCGCGAGGAGGGCGTAAGGGCCGCAAACAACAGGCCTGCAGCAATCGCCTGCACTATCCAGACGGTGCCGATACTGGTCTGGGTTATGACCGTCCACAGCATGCCGAGATCCGCCGCATCCTGCCAGCCGTCGCCGAGAAGGGCGGCGTTGAGCGGCAGAGATGCAACCGTCGCACCCGCTATCACAAGCACCGACAGGCAGCGGATCGGTGTGAGCTTCGCCCACACCGATTGCCGTAGACCGTCCGGCACAAAACCGGCGATATAGGTTGCGGCGCCCCAGAGGAACAGGGCGCCTGCGTAGAAGCCGAAACGGCAGACTACAATGAGGGTCTCAGCCGTTGTCACGGCTTCACGGTGAACGTGTAAGTGCCGTTGGTCTTGTGGCCATCGACCGAAAGCACATTCCATCTGACCGTATATGTGCCGGGCTTGAGCGGCCCGGTGACCGGCGCAGTCAGCGTCTTGTCAGCGTCTTTCAGCGCGCTTTTGCCGATCTCGATCTCCTTGCCGTCGGGGCCGAGAAGGTGAAGCTTGCTGAACGGCAGGTTCAGGGCTTCGGAAAATGTCAGGTCCAGTTCTTCCGGCGATGCAACGGATGCCTTGTCGGTTGGGGTCGTCGATTTGACGCTGGCATGGGCAGCAGCCTGGCCAGCGGCGGCAACAAAAGCCGCGAGTGCAAGCGAAGCGATGAGTGTGTTACGCATGTGTTTTCCTTTAAGCGAAGGCGCGTTTGAGCGGCGGAACGAAGCGGACGACGATCTGGTCGAAGGCGATCATCGCGACGATCGCAATCCCGCTCATCGGAAACGCGATGGCAAAAACCAGCGTGATCAGCCACAGACCGAAATAGACGGAACGGCTCGGCGGCATCGGCGGGACGCCAAGGCGGCCGGATGGACGGCGTTTCCACCACATGACGACAGCGGTGACGCAGGTAAAGACGATTGCAAGGCAGGTGGCGAGCATCAGCATCTGGTTAAACCGACCCCATTCCTGGCCCATATGAACATTGACACCCCACGCGACGGCCTTTCCAGGCGCCGGATAGAGCGGATAACCCATGTCGACCAGCGGTGTTCCGGAATACTGATCAATATGGATTGTCCTTTCCTTCGAAAGGTCGTCAGGAAAGATGGAGGCGGTATAGACGCCCGTTTCCGTGCGGGGGATCGCCGTATCGAAACCCGGGGCTATGCCGAGACCCTTCGCAATCGCGATTGCCTTTTCGAGCCCGATCGTTTCGCCGGTCATCGTACCCGACATCGGCAGCGGCGCCTTTTCGACGCTCCAGCCGCTATTGGGCGCGACATCGCCCGTCACCTTCTTCGACACCGGCACGTTGTCCCAAAGCTCGGCCGGATAGCCGAGGCCCTTGTCGGTGAGCCAGGCCTGGACATTGCTGCCCCAGGTGTTCGACCAGAACATGCCGGTGGCGGCGAGAAAGAAGATCAGCAACCCTGCGAAAGCGCCGGTGACCGCGTGCATGTCGCGCCAGAACACCCGCCGCGAAGGATTTCCGCGCACCGTCACCACACCGCCGGTCTGCCGCCGCGGCCACCAGAGATAGATCCCGGTCGCGACCAGAACCATGGCAAAGCCGCCGGCGATCTCTGTCAGGATGTTGGGAAATGTACCGAAATAGGCGAGGCTGTGGATGCTTCTGACCACCTGATTGAACTCTTCGGCGGACGCGACCGTATCCAGCACGTCGCCATCGTAGGGATTGACGAAGACGAGCGTGGAGCCGGCTTTGGACGACACCGTGACTATGGCGCTCCGTGTTGCCGAAGCAGGGTCCTTGTAAGAGCGCGCCACCGAACCCGGCACGGCGGATGCGGCAACTTCGACGATTCGGTCCGGCGAAAGAGGCGACCCGGCTGCTTCCACCTGGTAGCGATATGCAAAAAATGTATCGTTGATTTCGTCCTTGAACAGGTAGAGCCCACCTGTCATGGCGAAGTTGAGCATGAAGGGAATGGCGAGAAGACCCGCAAAGAAGTGCCAGCGCCATAGGGCGCGGTAAAGCGAAACGCCCGAGGCGTCGCTTTCCGCGGGTGAGGCGGAAGTTGTCATGGTCATTCGGTTTTATCCTGATAGCAGGCGGGGCTGTGCCGATCTGCAACATTGAACAAGCCGCGGGCAAAAGCCGCAGCGAAGGCTCAAATGATCATCAGGCGAAGGGTGGTGCTCGGGGACCGGTATTCGGCGGATATAACTGGCGGGTGATCTCGCCCACCGGGAACGGATACTTGGCCAGTTCTGGGGCGAGGAATACCCGTTCTGCGTGGATCGGCGCGGGTGGCACCATGGCCGCGGCGCTGATGCGGCAGGCTTCGCAGTCGGTCTTGGCGCCTTGGCTATGGTGGTGTTGTCCGTCCCGGTCAGGCCGATCGCTGTTTGACGTGACGCAGAGCGTCGGCAGCGTGCCGTCCGGCAGCACATACTCGGCATAGTCAGCCGGATCGAAACCGGTGGCTGCAAGGGCAGGCGGCTGATGCGAGAGGCCGAGAACAACAAGCGCGATGGCGCATAGAATGCGCACCGCCCATTGTTCCGATTTACCGACCAGCCTTCCCATCGCGTCCTCGTGCACGGGGTTCGATCTTTCGATAGCACACCCCGGCGCTAGTACAATGCGGCATACTGTACGCGTGATGGCGAACGGTATCAGGTCAGATCGCTACCTGCTCTCCCAGCTCGACGACACGGTTGGGTGGTAGCTTGAAATAGGCGGATGGGTCGATCGCGAAATCGGCCAGCGCCATGTAGATCTGCTCCTGCCAGGCCGGCAACCCGGTATTGGGTGTGCTGACCAGGTTGCGCCGTCCCAGATAGAACGAGGTCTGCATGATCTCGAACTTGAAGCCCGCCTTCCGACAGAGCGTCAGTGCTCTGGTGACATTTGGCTCGTCCATGTAGCCGAAGGTGATGTCGAGGCGGATAAAACGCTTGGAGATGCGTTTCATTTCCACCCGTTCGCGATCGGGAACGTAGGGTTTGTCCTGCGTCCAGATTGTCAGGATGACGTTTTGCTCGTGCAGGACATGATTGTGCTTGATGTTGTGCAGCAGGACTGCCGGCGTCCGGTTGGGAACGCTGGTGAGGAAGATCGCAGTGCCGGGAACCACGACCGGCGAATGATCGGATTCCTTTTCGATCATCGGAATGAAGACTTCCAGCGGGATGTCGTTCCTGGCGGTCTTGTCCTTGATGTATTTCGAACCCTTCGTCCACGTCCACATCAGGATCATGATGAAGAAGGCAAGCGCCACGGGCACCCAGCCACCGTCGTGGATTTTGAGAAGGTTTGCGGCAAGGAAGACCGCTTCGATCAAGAGCAGCGGCAGCAGAAGTGCGCCGGCGATGAGGGCCGAGTATCCGCGCACCGCCCGCAAGAACTGGAACGACATCAGCGTTGTCACGACCATCGCGCCCGTGACCGAGATACCGTAGGCGGTTGCCAGCGATTCCGAATCGCCGAATGAGAAGATCAGCACCAGGACGCCGATGAACAGAATCATGTTCACGGCCGGAACATAGATCTGGCCGGTATTGGTTTCCGAGGTGAACTTGATCATCAGCCGCGGCAGGAAGCCGAGATGCACGGCCTGCCGGGCAAGCGAAAACGCGCCCGTAATGACAGCCTGGCTGGCGATGACGGTTGCCATCGTCGCCAGAATGACCATCGGCAGCAACGCCCAGTCCGGATAAAGGAGATAGAACGGGTTCTCGATGGCGGCCGGGTTGCTCAGGACCAACGCGCCCTGCCCAAGGTAATTCAATGCCAGCGCGGGAAATACGAGGATGAACCAGGCGACACTGATTGGCTTGCGACCGAAATGGCCGAGATCGGCGTAAAGCGCTTCCGCGCCCGTCACGGTCAGAAATACCGCGCCGAGCACGATGAGACCCGCCCAGCCGGCGTGGGTGATAAACCAGAGCGCATTGATGGGGTTGAGGGCCTCGAGGATGGTCCAATCGTCGCCGATATGGATCATGCCACCCCATGCCATCGCCAGAAACCAGACGACCGTGATCGGGCCGAAGAATTTGGCAACTGCCTCCGTCCCCTTGGACTGGATTGCAAACAGGCCGACCATGATTGCGGCTGAGAGCGGCAAAACATAGTCGGAAAAGGCGGGCGTCACAAGCTTCATACCTTCAAGCGCCGACATGACCGACAGTGCGGGTGTGATCATCGCATCGCCGATGAACAACGCCGAACCGATCAGGCCTGCAAAGAACAGGACAGGCATGTAGCCGCCTGTCTTCTTCATCAACAGGGCAAGCAGCGACAGCGTGCCGCCTTCGCCGTCATTATCGGCGCGAAGCAGGAACAGGACGTATTTGAACGTGACGATGATCGTCAGTGTCCAAACCATCAGAGAGATCAGTCCGATGACATGTTCGGGCTGGACGCCATTCTCTGAAAATGGTTGCAGAGCCTCCCGGAACGCGTAGAGCGGACTGGTGCCAATATCACCGTAGACGACGCCGATCGAGCCCAAGAGCAGGACAAGAAATTTCCGGTGGCCTGCGGCTTTGTCGGCCGAACCGGCGGTCGAGGATGTCATGCGGACTCCAGTCTGAGGGTTTTCCAACCGAACAAGCTTGAACGGTTTACTGCCGGAATAGACGCGTAAACACGTGTTGAACGAATTCGATCCACGCATTCCTATTTCATCTGAAGTCGCAGGTCGATATCCTTCAGCAGGCCGTCATTCGCGTGGTCACAGAAAAGCAGGGCGGAGTGATCCGCCCTGCTGGTAGAGGTCCGAAAGGTGTCTCGGAACCGGTTGTTCTTGTCGTCTATTCTTCGCGCTGGCCGGTGAAATTGAGCAGCAGCTGGAAGATGTTGACGAAGTTCAGGTAGAGCGACAGCGCGCCCATCACGGCCATTTTCTGCTGGCTTTCCTGATCGTAGTTTTCTGCATACTGCTGCTTGATGTTCTGGGTATCCCAAGCGGTCAGGCCGACGAATACGACGATACCGATCACCGATACGGCAAACTGCAGGGCGCTGGAGCCGAGGAAGATGTTGACGATCGAAGCGATCATCACACCGATCAGACCCATGATCATGAACGAGCCGAACTTGGCGAGGTCACGCTTGGTGACGTAGCCGTAAAGGCTGGTCGCGCCGAACATGGTGGCGGCGATAAAGAAGGTGCGGGCGATGCTTGCGCCGGTAAATACAAGGAATACCGAAGCAAGGGACAGACCCATGACGGCGCAGAACGCCCAGAAGGTCATCTGCGCAGAGGCGGCCGACATGGACTGAATCTTGAACGAGAAGAAGAACACGAAGGCGAGCGGCGCCAGCATCACCACCCACTTCAGCGAGCTGGAGAAGATCGGCACGTAAAGCGCCGGCGTGGTGCCGACGATGAAGGCGACGATACCGGTGATGACGAGGCCAAGCCCCATGTAATTGTAGATGCGCAGCATGTGCTGGCGAAGGCCTTCATCGAAGACTGCGCCGGATTGTGCTGTCGTGGCGCCCCAGCGCCGGTCGTTTTCATACATTCGGAATCTCCTGTTGATCAGTAAAGGGAATTCTTGAGAAGCTCGGCCTCGTCTGCGAGGCCGATATCGGTTGTGCTCGACACCACGGCGTAAGCCACGTCGCCGATCTGCCACCAGGCCGCTTCGGCCTTCGGCATATTCATGTCCTTGATCGGCTCGACCGCGAAATGGCCAGGTCGCACCGCATAGAGCGATACTCTGACGCCATCGGCCGTGCGCATACTTGCCTCGACGCTTGGGCCGTAGTCAGAAGGGAAGATCTGCACATCGGTTACCTGCCAGCCCTTGGGCAGTTCTGGCATGACGATTGCCGTTGCGGCGCGGATGTCCTCCCGGTCGTAGGTCCTTGCTTCCGGCTGGGATGGCATTTTTTCGCGAACGAGTGACGTCTCGTGCGCCCGCACCGCGTTTTCGATCAGTGCCGGCGGCTGGACCGAAGCATTGACTTCGCTCGGACCGAACGGACCGATCGAGGAATTGGCAAACCATCCTGCCGAAACAAGCATGGCAATCGCCGCGACGCGCCTGAGAGCGGTGAAGGTGCGCCGGCTTTCAAGACTCGCGGAAAGTCGTCTCGCCGCCTCGCGGGTCTCCGTCCTGCCATGCACGGCGTCATCGGTGAGAGCGAGCTTCAGCGTCGTCCGCATTCCGAGATCGGCCATGACGCGTGCGGCGTCTTCCGGGTGGCTGGACAGGTAGTTCTCGACACGCAGGCGTCCCGCCGCGTCGAGCTGGTTGTCCACGTAGGCGTCGAGGTCATTCAGGACGACCGTTCCGGTCTCATTCATCTTTGCCTCCTACGATTTTCAGGTGGCCGCCACGCCCTTTGTCATCTTCCATGCTGCGCAGCCGAGCCCGCGCCCTCGATATCCGCGACATCAGCGTGCCGACTGGAATACCCAACGTGTCGGCGGCTTCCTGATAGGACAGGTCTTCCACCGCAACGAGGTGCAACGCTTCGCGCTGATCCTCCGGCAAGGTCATGAAAGCCTCGCGAACCTGCTGCAGGCGAACCGAATGTTCCTGCGCTGCCGGATAGGACGGCTCGGTTGCGGTCGAGCCATCATCGGCAAACAGGTCGTCGCGGCGACGACGGGCAAGGGCGCTGCGGCGACCGTCCAGATGCGTGTTGTGGACGATCGAGAGCAGCCAGTTCCGCAGATTTCCACCCGAGTGGAAGGTTGAACGCTTCTCATACGCCTTGACCAACGCGTCATGCACCAGGTCTTCGGCGTCGACAGAGTTGCGCGCAAGCGAGCGTGCGTAGCGTCTCAACGCGGCAAGCTGTGCGATCACGTCGAATGAGCGTTTGTTCGGGTCCATACCTGCTTATACGAACGCCGGCCGGATTTTATTCCATTAGTCAGAAATTATTTTCGTGATTTTTTGCCCTTCAAAGACGCAGGGCAAACCCTCGTTTCGACGGCCAAGGTAGGTATGCGTCCGGTGCATGTCTGCCCTGACAATTCCTGCCTAGAAAATGAGCGGGTTTAGCGTATCTTCCATCTTGTCGAAACGATTTACCTCCTCCCAAATCGTCAGACACGCAGAACCCTCCCTCCTCCTCCCAGAGGTTTCTGCAGCAGAGCACCGGCACTCCTCCTCCCAGCCGTTGCTCTCGTCTTTTGAAGAGCCTGCCGCACCTCCTCCCGCGGCGGGCTCTTTTCGTTTTCACCCTATGGCAACGTCCTCAGGCGACCTCCTTCGTAAAGGCTGTTGCCTGCGCGCGGCTTTTGTCTCAAAGTGAAAGAAAACGAAAGTACGGGGACGAGATGCATCTGACGGACAGGCAGGCAAGGATCGTCGAGGTGGCGAGGATGACCGGGCGGGTCCTGGTCGAGGATCTGGCCACTCAGTTCTCCGTCACGCCGCAGACGATCCGCAAGGACTTGAATGATCTCTGTGAGGCGGACGTCCTCAACCGCATCCATGGTGGAGCCACGTTTCCGCGCAGCATCGAGAACATGCGCTATGAAGCGCGCCGCCAGATCGCTGCCGTCGAGAAGCAGGCGATCGGCGAGGCTGCGGCAGCCCTCATTCCTGACGGAGCGTCCCTGTTCATCAACATCGGGACCACGACGGAGGCCGTCGGTGAAGCGCTGGCCGCCCACAAGGACCTTATGGTCATTACAAATAATATCAACGTTGCCAACAGGTTGAGAGTAGTCGACGATATCGAGGTCGTCATTGCCGGGGGTGTCGTTCGCCAGTCTGATGGCGGCATCGTCGGCGAGGCGGCCGTCGACTTTATCCGGCAGTTCAAGGTTGACTATGCGGTCATCGGTGCGTCGGCCATCGACCACGACGGCGCTCTGCTCGACTACGATTTTCGCGAAGTGAAAGTGGCGCAGGCGATCATTGCCAACGCCCGGCATGTGATCCTCGTGGCCGACTCGACAAAATTCGAACGAACGGCGCCGGTTCGTATCGCCCAGATCTCCCAGGTTCATACCTTCATCACCGACGCCTGCCAGTCCGAACTGATCCGTGATCTTTGCCATCAGACGAATGTTGCGCTGATCGAAACAGCCACCGCGGATGCTGCAACGCACGCGTCTTCTTTCGTTTGACATTCGAGATATTTTCACTCTAATGGGGTTAGCTTTCGATTTGCCGCTGCCGGCATGTCGAGCCGGGCTCTGTGAGGGGACAGGGCTTAGCGAGGGGATAATGAGTCAGGTAATTCACGACGTCTTTGTGATCGGTGGAGGGATCAACGGTTGCGGTATCGCGCGCGATGCTGTGGGTCGCGGCTATTCGGTCGCCTTGGCAGAAATGAACGATTTTGCCTCAGGCACGTCGTCAGGAGCCACCAAGCTTATCCATGGCGGCCTGCGCTATCTCGAACATTATGAATTTCGGCTGGTGCGCGAGTCTCTCATGGAGCGCGAAGTGCTCTGGGCAATGGCACCGCATATCATCTGGCCGATGCGCTTCGTTCTCCCCTATCACAAGGGTGGCGTCCGACCCGCCTGGCTGATCCGGCTGGGGTTGTTTCTCTATGATCACCTGGGTGGCCGCAAGCTCCTGCCGCCGACGGCAACGCTTGATATGCGCAAGGATCCGGCCGGCAAACCTTTGAAATCGCTGTTTACGAAGGCGTTCGAATACTCGGATGGCTGGGTGGACGACGCGCGGATGGTGGTGCTGAACGCCCGTGACGCTGCCGACAAGGGGGCCCTGATCCTTCCGCGCACGAAAGTCGTTTCGGCGCGGCGCGAAGAGGGCATTTGGACGATTGTTACCCGAAGCACAGTCACCGGCTCCAGTCAGACCCACAAGTCTCGTATGCTGGTCAATGCCGCCGGCCCGTGGGTGGACCAGGTGATCCGCTCCGCCTTCGGCGAAAACGAAGCGCACCATGTCCGGCTGGTTCAGGGCAGCCATATCGTCGTCAAGAAGAAGTTCGACGACCCGCGCGCCTATTTCTTCCAGAACCCGGATAACCGGATCATTTTTGCTATCCCCTACGAAGAGGATTTCACGCTGATCGGCACGACCGATCGCGACTTCAAGGAGGATCCGAAGGACGTTCGGATCTCCGAAGAGGAAACCAACTATCTCTGCAAGGCGGCGAGCGAGTATTTCAAGGAGCCGGTGCGCAAGGAAGATATCGTCTGGACCTATTCGGCCGTGCGGCCGCTGTTCGACGACGGCGCCTCGAAAGCGCAGGAGGCAACCCGCGACTATGTACTGAAGCTGGATACGGTCGGCCTCGGGGAGGGCGGAGCGCCGCTTCTCAATGTGTTCGGTGGCAAGCTCACCACTTATCGACGGCTTTCGGAACATGCGGTCGAAAAGATCGGCGAAGCCATCGGCGTCAAAGGCAAGCCCTGGACCGCTGACAGCCACCTCCCGGGTGGCGATTTCCCTGCCCGCGGCTACGAAAGCGAAGTCGCTGGGCTGAAGGCGCGATATCCCTTCCTGACCGATCGCCATGCGCGTAGGCTGGTCCGGCGTTACGGTACGAGGGCCGCGACTTTGCTCGGCAACGCTGCTCGAGCAGAGGATCTTGGGCATAATTTCGGCGGCGAACTCTATGAGGTGGAGGTTCGCTATCTTGCCGATCAGGAATGGGCGTTAAGCGCCGAGGACGTCCTTTGGAGGAGAACAAAGGACGGGCTACGGCTCGACGCTGACGAGAAGAGGGTTTTGGAGGAGTACATGGCCGCAATACCGGAAAGGATCGCCGGATAAGCGGCATGTGTTCCCGCTGTGAGGAGGCAGGGGAACAAGCATGTTGGAATTGCGAAAAGCTGCGAAAATGGTGGCGGGCGAATATCATATTCACCCGAGCGACCTTACGCTCGAGCGTGGCAGCCTGAATGTGCTGCTCGGTCCGACGCTTTCGGGCAAGACGTCGCTGATGCGGCTGATGGCTGGTTTGGACCGGCCGACGGAGGGTGCTGTCTATTTCGATGGAATAGACGTGACCGGCATGCCGGTGCAAAAACGCAATATCGCGATGGTGTACCAGCAGTTCATCAACTATCCGCTCCTGACCGTCTATGAAAACATTGCCTCGCCGATGCGCATTTCCGGCAAGGACAAGGCGACCGTCGACCGCGAGGTGCGCAAGGCCGCAGAACTCTTGCGGTTGACTCCCTATCTCGATCGCACGCCTCTGCATCTCTCCGGCGGCCAGCAGCAGCGCACCGCTCTTGCCCGCGCGTTGGTCAAGAACGCGAGCCTCGTGCTGATGGACGAGCCACTCGCCAACCTCGATTACAAGCTGCGTGAAGAACTGCGCGAAGAGCTTCCCAAGATCTTTGCCCAGTCCGGCGCAATCTTTGTCTATGCCACGACCGAACCTTCGGAAGCGCTGATGCTGGGCGGCAATACGGCAACCCTTTCCGAGGGCAGCATCACCCAGTTCGGGCCGACGATCGACATCTATAGAAGGCCGGCGGATCTGACGACCGCGAAGACCTTTGCCGATCCGCCGCTGAATTTCATCGAGGTGGTTAAGTCGGGTGGCGGGCTCCGCCACCGCGAAGGCGACGTTCTTCCCTTGCCTGCGCATCTCGGAACCATACCGGATGGTCCCCTGACGGTTGCGTTTCATCCACATCATCTGGGCTTCACGCAGCAGACCGAGAATTCGGCGCGGCTCGCAGCCCGCACCCAGATCTCGGAAATCACTGGTTCGGAAAGCTTCGTGCACCTTGAGTATGAGGATGCGAAATGGGTGATGCTGGCACCCGGCATTCACAACATTGATCCAGATACCGGCATCGAAGTCTTTCTCGATACCCGACATCTGATGGCGTTCGGCAGCGATGGTCGGGCAATCGCTGCGGCTGCGGCTTAGGGGGAAACATCATGGCACGCATCACCCTCGACCATATCCGCCACGCCTACGGCGCCAACCCTGTCGCCGACAGCGACTATGCGCTTCGCGAAGTTCATCACGAATGGAACGACGGTGGCGCCTACGCGCTGCTTGGCCCCTCCGGCTGCGGCAAGACCACGTTGCTCAACATCATCTCCGGTCTGCTGCAGCCGTCACACGGACGCATCCTGTTTGATGGAAACGACGTGACGGAAGTCTCGACACAGGGTCGCAACATCGCGCAGGTGTTCCAGTTCCCGGTTATCTACGACACGATGACGGTCTACGACAATCTGGCCTTCCCGCTGCGCAACCGCAAAGTACCAGAGGCCGAGGTCGACAAGCGCGTTCGCGACATGCTGGGGATCATCGATCTTGCCGATTGGGCCGACCGCAAGGCGCGGGGCCTGACCGCTGACCAGAAGCAGAAGATATCACTCGGCCGCGGCCTCGTGCGCAACGACGTCAACGCCATCCTGTTCGATGAACCGCTGACCGTGATCGATCCCCATATGAAATGGGTGCTGCGCTCGCAGTTGAAGCGGATCCACAAGCAGTTCGGCTTTACCATGGTCTATGTCACCCACGACCAGACCGAAGCCCTGACCTTCGCAGACAAGGTCGTCGTGATGTACGAGGGCGAGATCGTGCAGATCGGCACCCCTGCGGAATTGTTCGAGAAGCCCAGCCATACATTCGTCGGCTATTTCATCGGTTCGCCCGGCATGAACGTCCTGCCGGCGCAGCTGAATGAGCGGTCCGTCGTGGTCGGCAGTCAGCGGATGGACCTCAATGTGCCGCCGAAGACGAGGCTGGGCGACCGGATCGAACTCGGCATCCGTCCGGAGTTCATCCATCTCGGTCGAGAAGGCATGCCGGTGAAGATCAGCCGGATCGAGGATATCGGCCGACGGCGCATCGTCCGCGCCGAATTCGAGGGAAAGCCGCTTGCGATCGTCGCCGACGAGAATACGGAAATTCCGGCGGAAGCCCGCGTGAGCTTTGATCCTGCAGGTATCAATATCTACGCCAATTCCTGGCGCGTCGGCGGGGAGGCGTGAACGATATGGAAAAGACCTACAACAACAAGGCCTGGTTCTTCGTTCTTCCGGTGCTGCTGCTGGTCCTGTTTTCAGCGGCTATACCGTTGATGACCGTTGTGAACTACTCGGTGCAGGACACGTTCGGCAACAACGAATTCTTCTGGGCGGGCACCGGCTGGTTTACCGAAATCCTGAATTCCGATCGGTTCTGGGCGGCGTTGCAGCGCAACCTGCTCTTCTCGGTCATCATTCTAGCATTGGAAATTCCGCTTGGCATCTTCATCGCGCTGAACATGCCGAAAAAGGGGCTCGGCGTTCCGGTCTGCCTCGTTCTGATGGCGCTTCCGCTGCTGATCCCGTGGAACGTGGTCGGCACCATCTGGCAGGTGTTTGGTCGCGTCGATATCGGCCTTCTCGGCCGGACGCTGGCAATCCTCGGCATCGACTACAACTATGTCCGGGATCCGATCGATGCCTGGGTCACCGTCATCGTGATGGATGTCTGGCACTGGACGAGCCTTGTCGTGCTCCTCTGCTATGCCGGTCTCGTGTCGATCCCGGATGCCTACTATCAGGCTGCGAAAATCGATGGCGCGTCGCGCTGGTCGGTGTTCCGGTTTATCCAGCTTCCGAAGATGAAGCGGGTGCTGCTGATCGCCGTGCTCCTGCGCTTCATGGATAGTTTCATGATTTATACCGAACCCTTCGTCGTCACCGGCGGCGGGCCCGGCAACTCGACAACCTTCCTGTCGATCGATCTCGTCAAGATGGCGGTCGGGCAGTTCGACCTCGGGCCGGCCGCGGCGATGTCGATCATCTACTTCCTCATCATCCTGCTGATGTCGTGGATCTTCTACACGGTCATGACCAGCAGCGACAAAGACGCGTGAGGAGGACCGTTACGATGGCTCAAGTCAACACATTCAAGCCGGCGCGCAGCTACTCCTGGCTCGTCTCGACAATCTACATCATCTTCCTGCTGCTGCCGATCTACTGGCTGGTCAATATGAGCTTCAAGGAGAATGCCGAGATCACCGGTACCTTCTCCCTCTTCCCGCATAACCCGACGCTTCGGAATTACACGGTGATCTTCACCGATCCATCCTGGTACAACGGCTATATCAACTCGATTATCTATGTGGGTCTGAACACGCTGATCTCGGTGGCGGCGGCACTTCCTGCGGCCTACGCCTTCTCCCGCTACCGGTTTCTCGGCGACAAGCACCTGTTCTTCTGGCTGCTGACCAACCGGATGGCGCCACCGGCGGTCTTTGCGCTGCCATTCTTCCAGCTCTATTCCGCCTTCGGACTGATCGACACGCATATCGCCGTGGCACTCGCCCACTGCCTGTTCAACGTCCCGCTGGCCGTCTGGATTCTCGAAGGCTTCATGTCCGGCGTGCCAAAGGAAATCGACGAAACCGCTTATATCGACGGCTATTCCTTCCCGCGCTTCTTCGTGAAGATCTTCATGCCGTTGATCGCGTCCGGCATCGGCGTCGCGGCCTTCTTCTGCTTCATGTTCTCGTGGGTCGAACTGCTGCTTGCCCGCACGCTGACGACGACTGCCGCCAAGCCGATTTCGGCCATCATGACCCGCACCGTTTCGGCGTCCGGCATGGACTGGGGCGTTCTGGCAGCCGCCGGCGTGCTGACGATCGTGCCGGGCGCGCTCGTGATCTACTTTGTCCGCAACTACATCGCCAAGGGCTTTGCCCTGGGTCGGGTCTAGAGGGAGAACGCACATGAGTTTTTCATGGATGGCCTGGACGCTGCCGACGACGCTTTTCTTTGTGACCATCTTCGCCTTGATTGCAGCGATGGGCATCTGGGAGTATTTTTCTCCGGGGGGAGCGCCACGGGTTGGGATCCTGCGCTTCGAGACAACGCGGGGGGACCGGCTCTTCATTTCGCTGCTTGGTGCAGCATTCATCAATCTCGCATGGTTGGGGCTGATCGGCCCCAATCTGTGGTGGGCTCTTGCCCTCGCTGTGGTCTACGCCGTCGGCGTTTTCCGCTTCGTCTGAAGGCAAGTTTGATACGGCGCGCGGGAGGACTGGCGCCGAAACGAAATCGCAATCGCAACTCTGGGAGGACATTATGCGACGGCATCTTTTGACAACGACAGCAGGCATATTGCTGGCACTGGCAGGCACGGCTCACGCCGGCATGAACGAGGCGAAGCAGTTCCTTGACAAGGAAATCAAGGACCTATCATCGCTATCGCGTGCCGAGCAGGAAAAGGAGCTGCAATGGTTCATCGATGCGGCGAAGCCCTTCTCCGGTCTCGACATCAAGGTCGTCTCGGAAACGCTGACCACGCATGAATACGAGTCGAAAGTGCTGGCGCCAGCCTTCACGGCGATCACCGGCATCAAGATCACCCACGACCTGATCGGCGAAGGCGATGTCGTCGAGAAGCTGCAGACGCAGATGCAGTCGGGCGAGAACATCTATGACGCCTATGTCAACGATAGCGACCTGATCGGCACGCATTGGCGTTACCAGCAGGCCCGTTCCCTGACGGACTTCATGGCGAAGGAAGGTAAGGACGTTACCAATCCCGGCCTCGATCTCGACGACTTCATCGGCCTGAAGTTCACCACCGCGCCCGACAAGAAGCTCTACCAGCTTCCGGACCAGCAGTTCGCCAACCTTTACTGGTTCAGGTACGACTGGTTCAACGACGCCAAGAACAAGGCTGATTTCAAGGCCAAATACGGCTACGACCTCGGTGTTCCCGTCAACTGGTCCGCTTACGAAGACATCGCGGAATTCTTCACCGGCCGTGATATCGGCGGCAAGAAGGTCTTCGGCCACATGGACTACGGCAAGAAGGACCCGTCGCTCGGCTGGCGCTTCACCGACGCCTGGCTTTCGATGGCTGGCAACGGCGACAAGGGTCTACCGAACGGTCTGCCGGTCGATGAATGGGGTATCAAGGTCAACGAAAAGTCACAGCCGGTCGGCTCCTGCGTGGCGCGCGGCGGTGACACCAATGGCCCTGCCTCGGTCTATTCGATCCAGAAGTATCTCGACTGGATGAAGGCCTATGCACCGCCGGCTGCCCAGGGCATGAACTTCTCGGAATCCGGCCCGGTCCCTGCCGGCGGCGAAATCGCTCAGCAGATGTTCATGTACACTGCCTTCACCGCCGATATGGTGAAGCCAGGCCTGCCTGTCATGAACGAGGACGGCACGCCGAAATGGCGTTTCGCGCCAAGCCCGCACGGCGTCTACTGGAAAGACGGCATGAAGCTTGGCTATCAGGACGTCGGTTCCTGGACGCTGATGAAGTCCACGCCTGACGATCGCGCAAAGGCGGCCTGGCTCTACGCCCAGTTCGTCACGTCCAAGACCGTCGACCTGAAGAAGAGCCATGTGGGCCTGACGCTGATCCGCGAAAGCTCGATCCGGCATCAGAGCTTTACCGATCGCGCACCGAAACTCGGCGGCCTGATCGAGTTCTACCGCTCGCCGGCGCGTGTTCAGTGGTCGCCGACCGGCACCAACGTTCCTGATTATCCGAAGCTCGCACAGCTTTGGTGGCAGGCGATCGGGGATGCTGCATCGGGTGCCAAGACGCCACAGTTGGCAATGGACTCGCTTTGCGCCGAGCAGGAAAAGGTGCTCCAGCGTCTGGAACGCGCTGGCGTCCAGAAGGACATGGGTCCCAAGCTCGCAGAAGAGCATGACCTGGCCTACTGGAACAAGGATGCGGTGGCCAAGGGCAATCTGGCTCCGCAGCTGAAGATCGAGAACGAAAAGGAAAAGCCGATCACCGTCAACTACGACGACCTGGTGAAGAGCTGGGCTGACGCAAAGAAGTGATCTGACCGATCAAGGCTCCCGAAGGGGAAGCGGCGGCAAGAGACGACCGCGCCGAACATCATCGGCGCGGTCGTTTCGCGTTCGTCACTGCTGCGGACACACGGCAGAGCCTCCCAACCTGCCTTGATCCGGTCCTATGCCTTTTTCAGCTTGGCATCGACACTGAGCGGTCCGGCTCCGGACGTGACGAAATACAGGAACACGAACCAGAGCACGGCAGCAGCCATTCCGCCGTTTTCGGGCGGGAAAATGCTTTTGGGAAAGTGGCTGATGAAGTAAGCCGCGGCCATCAGTCCGGACAGGAGGAATGCCGCTATCCGTGTCTGGAAACCGACCAGGAAGAGGAAGCCGAAGACAAGCTCAAAGAGACCCGCGATCCAGGGCAACGAGCCCGTGGGCGGCATGAAGGTACCGGCGTGGAAATGAAAGATTTTCGCCATGCCGAAGGAGAAGATGACGAGGCCGACGGCAATACGCAGGATGCTGAGAAGAACAGGCTGGTAAGCCTGGATTTTGTTGACCATTGGGAAGCTCCGTTAAATGTCGATGCTCTTCTGACATCGACCAAACGAAGGTCAACTGCACGTCTTCGTGAAACAGTTATGGAATGCGCGAGACCGCCGAAGCGTCTTCTCAAATGGTGACCGCGTTGACGATCATCAAAACGGGGACACAGCCCAAGGCAATTGCCCCAATCCAGGCCATCAGTATCTTTATGAAATACCGCTGCTGCATAAAGATCTCGTTGTATTCGTGAAGCATTAAGCACCCCTACGCCGTTGAAGGGAATGAACCACCTCTTCAGAAGCGAGTCGAGTGCAGCCTTGCAACAGACTGAATCAGACGTATACGCGGACCACGTCCTCCAACGATAAAGTCAATTCACTGCAGGTTGAGAGGCAGTTGAATCCCCTTGGGAACATGCGGCTTGCGAAGATTGGCAATTTCGATCCGTCCATAGATCTCCTTGCGTTCCTTGTCGTGACGTTCCCTGAGCGCCT
This sequence comes from Neorhizobium sp. IRS_2294, assembly GCF_050500145.1. Classification (NCBI taxonomy): domain Bacteria; kingdom Pseudomonadati; phylum Pseudomonadota; class Alphaproteobacteria; order Hyphomicrobiales; family Rhizobiaceae; genus Neorhizobium; species Neorhizobium sp. IRS_2294. Next base: position 712,776 of record NZ_CP191440.1, on the reverse strand, counting down.
TCGACTGGGCCACGAGGGCAAGAGCACGGGCGACGACCTCTTCAGTTCTCTGCATGGCGTTCTCCTCAATGTTCTTCCTTTGTTCTCATTTTCGCTGAAGGTTGTCAACAGTATTTTCTTCCCGTGCCTAGGCTGGCGGTTTCGGCGCATCTGCCGTGCATGTCTGCAGGTGTCAATTTCTGAACGAACTGATATGCCTCATCTCAGTCGGGCCTGATGGTTCGGACCCACAACATGGTTTTTCGGAAGGGAAACGGAATGCAGATCGGAATGATAGGCCTCGGCCGTATGGGCGCCAATATGGTGCGACGGCTCCTGCGTGATGGACATGAATGTGTGGTATTCGATGTCAGCCAGGCCAATGTCGAGGCTCTCGAGCAGGAAGGCGCGATCGGTGCTACCTCGCTCGAAGATCTGGTCGGCAAGCTTGCAAAGCCGGCCACCGTTTGGCTGATGCTGCCGGCAGCGATCACCGACCAGACGATCGAGAAGCTCTCGGGTGTCATGTCGGCGGGCGACGTGCTGATCGACGGCGGAAACTCCAACTACCAGGACGATATCGATCGCGCAGGGCGTCTTTCGGGCATCGGCCTCGACTATATCGATGTCGGCACGAGCGGTGGCGTCTGGGGTCTGGAACGCGGCTATTGCCTGATGATCGGCGGACCGGATGAAGCGGTGAAGCGCCTCGATCCGATCTTCCTGTCGCTCTCCCCGGGAGCCGGCAAGGAAGCACAGCGGACCTCGGAACTTGGCTACATCCATTGCGGCCCAGCAGGATCAGGTCACTTCGTGAAGATGGTCCACAACGGCATCGAATACGGCATGATGGCGGCCTATGCCGAAGGCCTCAACCTGATGAAGTCTGCCAATATCGGCAAGGTGGCACGTAGCGCCGATGCGGAAACCAGCCCGCTCGCCAATCCGCACTACTATCACTACGATCTGGACGTGGCCGAAATCACCGAAGTCTGGCGTCACGGCAGCGTCGTTTCGTCGTGGCTGCTCGATCTTCTCGCCGGCTCTCTGCACAACGATCCGACGCTTGACGCCTTCAGTGGTCGAGTTTCGGATTCCGGCGAGGGACGGTGGATGATGAAGGCCGGTATCGATACCGGCGTGCCGCTTCCGGTCCTGTCGTCCGCTCTCTTCCAGCGCTTTTCGTCGCAGGGTCACGAGCAGTATTCGAACCAGGTTCTGTCGGCGCTTCGGGCAGCCTTCGGCGGCCACTCTGAAAAGAAATAGGCTAGGTTATATCCCATACGAAATCCGGCACCCCTGGGGTGCCGGACTCTTTTGAAAAGCTCGATAGACCGGGCTTATTCCTATTCTACCGTCTTTGTCTCGTAGTACGCTTTCGCATCGCTCAGGAATGCCGCCCTCGACGACGGGTTGGTATAGAACATGTGGCCGCCGCTATAGGTCTTCAGTTCTGCCCGGCCGGCTGCCAACTGTGTCGGCAGATGATCGATCACGTAGCGGCTCACACCATAGGGTGTCAGCGCATCGCTGTGACCATGCGCGACCAGCAGGCGGAAGGATGGGATTACCGACAGCAGGTCGCGGATATCCGTCGACGCGCTGGCGAGCGCGCGAGCATCGCCGCCCCGGCTGCCATTCCATTCCCACCGGCGGTTCACATCCTCGTTCAAAAGCGAGTAGGTCATGTCGCTCGAAAACTTCAGCTCGCCTTTCGCATAGGAGGCAAAGGCTGCACTGTAGGCGCGGGTGTATCCTTCCAGAATGGGATCGTCATTGCGCCCATACGCGTCCTCGGGATAGGCGTCCGGCACGGCGTAGGATGCATCATAGGGGCTGACGACCCGACCCGGTCCGCCCATCTGCTTCCCGTAGACATCGCCGACGAGGCCTCGCGTTCTGGAAACAACATCTTTCGGGATACCCGTGAGACCAGCAAGCTTTCCATAGAATGCGTCAGCCTCTTCTCCCGTCGGCGCAGCGCCCGCCACGGTCGGAAGATAGTCGCGCAACGCAAAGCGTTCGGCTTCGGCGAGCTTTTCAGGCGTGAAGCTTTTGGTCCGCTCCATCTCGGCTGCCGCAAGCGAGGGCAGTTGCAGTGCGGCGCTCAGCGGATCGTCGGAATTTGCGAGGAACCGGCCTTCGATAAACGGCGAGAGCATGATGATGCCGGAGGGGATGATGCCCTGGCTATTCTTCATCGCGATCGCGACTTTCGCCGCGCGGAACCCGCCATAGCTTTCGCCGACCAGATATTTTGGTGCATTCAGCCGGTCGTTCTTCTGGACGTAGAGCGAGATCACCTTGGCAAGGCTGTCGGCATCCTGACTTACGCCGTAGAAATTCTTGGCAATGTCGTCGCTGGCGGCGCGGCTCCACCCGGTGCCAACCGGATCGATCATGACAAGATCGGTAAATGCCAGCCAGCTTTGCGGATTGTCCCTGATCTGCGGCGTAGTGCCGTCGTTGCCGTTCTTGCCGAATTCGATGATCCGCGGGCCCAGCAGCCCGAGATGCAGATAGGCCGATGCGGCACCCGGGCCGCCGTTGAAGGCGAATGTGAGCGGACGACCCGGCGTGCGATCCTTGGCGATATAGGCCGTGTAGAAGATCTTGGCCGTTCGATTGCCGTCCTGGCCGAACAGGTCAAGCGTCCCGGCGGTCGCTGTATAGGGCAGATCGGCGCTGCCCTCGGTTTTGAGAACGTGCTCGGTCGTGCTGTCATCGGGGATAAGCCCGAATATGCCGGGGGGCTGTTGCGCCACGGCTGGGGCGCAAAGCGCAAGAAGCACCAGGATGGATGCAAGGATCCGGTAAAGACGCAAAGCTGTTTCCTCCGTGACGGCTATGTCAGTCATGTAGGGCAGCAAGACCCATCCGGGAAACTCAATTCCGCTTGAGCCTCAAGTCAGCCCGCCAATCGTCCGCCCTGCAGAGGCCTTGGCGCACCTGTCGTCGTCGGAAAGCTGATCGGCAGACCGCGCAGCACGCGCACGGCGAGGAACGCGAACAGTTCCGCCTCCACCGCATCGCCCCGCCAGCCGAACTCGTCGGCGGACACGGCCTCGACGCCGGCGCGCTGTTCGAGCATCGCCATGATCGTCGGGTTGCGACGCCCGCCTCCGGCCACGATCAGCCGTTTCGGACGTCTCGGCAATAGATCGAGCGCCTTGCCGACCGCTGACGCGGTAAAGGCTGAAAGTGTGGCCGCGCCGTCTTCCGGCGAAAGCCCGTCGGCCATAGCAGCGGTAAACGAATAGCGGTCGAGCGATTTCGGGTAGGGCGCGGTCATGTACGGATGCTCAAGCAGACGTGCCAGACGCTCCTCATCGACCTTGCCCGAAGCACCAAGCGCGCCGTCCCTGTCCATCTCGCCAAGCCCGAGCGATTTGATGAAATCGTTGAGCGGGGCGTTGGCCGGGCCGGTATCAAAGGCGATCACCAGGTCCTCGCCATCCCACCAGCTAACATTGCCGACACCACCGAGGTTGAGCACGGCGCTATCGCCCGATCGATCGACGCCGCGCAGCAGGGCCGCGTGATAGACGGCGGCTAGCGGTGCGCCCTGGCCGCCGGCGCGAACATCCGCAGTTCTGAAATCATAGGCGACCTTGCAGCCCAGGATCGACGCCATCAACTCGCCATCGCCAAGCTGCCGCGTGTCGCCGAGACGTTCCCGGTTCGGTGCACGGTGGAGCACGGTCTGGCCATGGAAGCCGACAATGCCGATCTCGGCCATCGTCAGGCCGGCGCTCTCAACAAGATCCTGCACTGCGCGTGATTGCGCCCGCGTCAATGCCTCCTCGGCCACGGCGAAGATTGCGGGCTCCGGTCCTTCGAATTCCCAGACGCGCGCTTGGGCGAGCGATTCCTCGAGAAGAAACCGGATCTCGGGCGGATAGGGCGCCAACGTATAGGCGCCTGCTGTCTCCACCGTTTCTCCGTCGGTCTTCAAGAGCGCGACGTCGATATTGCCGTCGAGGACGGTCCCGGTCATCAGGCCGACGGCCCAGATTGGCTCCATTGGAGATCCCCTCAAGTTCAAGCGATGCAATCACCCGGGAGTAACAGAGACCGCCGGCGCCCTCAACGTCCGAAGCGGAATTCCTCCAGCGTCCCGGCCTTCATCTCGATCGAGAAGCCCGGCATTTTTGGCGGCATATAGGCGGCGTTTTCGATGACGCAGGGTTCGAGGAAATGTTCGTGCAGGTGATCGACATATTCGATGACGCGGCCGTCCATCGTGCCGGACACCGCAACGTAGTCGATCATCGAGAGATGCTGGACATATTCGCAAAGGCCGACGCCGCCGGCATGCGGCCAGACCGGAAGGCCATATTTGGCGGCAATCAATAGGACGGAAAGCACCTCGTTCAGCCCGCCCATGCGGCAGCTGTCGATCTGCACGATATCGATCGCACCTTCTGCTATGAACTGCTTGAACATGATACGGTTCTGGCACATCTCGCCAGTGGCAACCTTCACCAACCCGATCGCCTGGCGGATCTTGCGGTGACCGGCAATATCGTCCGGGCTGGTCGGCTCCTCGATGAAGAAGGGCTTGGAGAACGCGAGCTTGTTGACCCAGTCGATCGCCTGGTCGACCTCCCAGACCTGGTTGGCATCGATCATCAGGTAACGGTCGGGGCCGATCACCTCGCGCGCGATGGTCAGGCGGCGGATGTCGTCTTCCAGATCGCGGCCGACCTTCATCTTGATATGATCGAAACCGGCATCGATCGCTTCCTGGCAAAGTCTGCGCAGCTTCTCGTCATCGTAGCCGAGCCAGCCGGCGGAGGTCGTGTAGCAGGGATAACCCCTGCTTTCCAGAATTGCGATCCGCTCCGGCTTCCCGGCCTCGGCTTTTCTGAGAATGGCGAGAGCCTCGTCGCGTGTGAGAACGTCGGTCAGATAGCGATAGTCGACGATATCGGCGATCTCTTCCGGCGACATGTCCGCCACCAGCCGCCAGACCGGCTTGCCTTCTTCCTTGGCGAGCAGGTCCCAGAAGGCGTTGACGACAGCGCCGGTCGCAAGATGCATGGCGCCCTTGTCGGGGCCGATCCATCGCAACTGGCTGTCGCCGGTCAGGTGCCGCCAGAATTTCCCCGGATTGGCCTTCATCACCTGCGTATCGGCACCGACCACGAGGTGGCGCATCGCCTCGATCGCCATGCAGCAGATGTCGTTGCCGCGGCCGATCGTGAAGGTGAGGCCGTGTCCTTTGAGCGCCGGATTGTCGGTTTCGAGGATCACGTAGGCGGCTGAATAATCCGGATCCGGGTTCATGGCATCGGAACCGTCGAGGCTCTGCGAGGTCGGAAAGCGCAGGTCGACAACCCGCATATCGATAATTTTGGCCATGGCTATTCCTTCCGCTGGTCGGCGGTTCAAGATGATCGGGTGGTGCGCCGTCTAGGACGGCAGAGGATTAAGGCTCAGATGGTCCAGCCGCCGTCGATGGCGAAGGCCTGTCCGCTCGTATAGGTGGCCGTGGCAAGATAGACGGCGAGATCGGCGATCTCTTCCGGCGAACCAAGGCGGCCCATGGGCTGGCGGGCGATGAAGGCGGCGCGGGCGGCATCATAATCGCCCTGGGCGCGCATGCGGTCCTGCAGCGACGGGCTTTCCACCGTGCCCGGGCAGATTGCATTGCAGCGGATCCCTTGCGTCACGTAGTCGGCCGCGACTGATTTGGTGAGTCCGATCACAGCTGCCTTGGTCACACCATAGGCGAAACGGTTCGGCACGCCCTTCACGCTGGAAGCCACGGAGGCCATGTTGATGATCGCGCCATCCCTGCGCTCCAGCATGCCCGGCAGCACGGCACGGATCGTGCGGATCATGGCCCGCACGTTGAGATCGAAGGCAAAATCGAGATCGCTATCCGGCATCTCCAGCACCGAACCGGCGTGCACGACGCCGGCGCAGTTGAAGAGCACATCGACCTGACCGATATCAGAGACGCAGGCCTTGACCGCGTCCTCGTTCAGGACGTCGAGCTTTGCCGTTGTCAGGTTGTCGAGCTTCGGCAACTCGGAAAGAGCCGTCTCGTTGATATCGGTGGCATGAACCTTGGCGCCTGCCGCGATGAAGGCAAGCGCACTGGCGCGGCCGATCCCCTGACCCGCCGCGGTGATCAGAACTGTCTTGCCATTCAGATTTGCCATCGACTTCAACTCTCCTCTCTGCATGTCAGTCATGATGGAAAACTTCTTCCATCATCGCCCACCATTCACCTTCAGCCCGCGTTTCCAGGGGCTTCTGGCAGGGAATGGTAAAGGCCCACCATTCCTGGTTCTTCTCATTGGCCGCCATCCGCGCCATGTCGGCTGCGAAATCGGTGCCGTGATATTCCCATGTGCCGAACAGGAGGTTTTCCGGTTCGCGCAGGAAGATCGTATAGTTCCTGATGTTGCAGCGGGAAATCAAGTCGAGGATTTCCGGCCATACCGCCGCATGCAGTTCCCGATACTTGGCAAGCATCTCCGGCTGCACGCCGATCATCATTCCCATGCGTTGCATGACTTTACTCCTCAGGCGACTTCGATGAGCGCCTTGACCACCGCTTGCGCGGGATCTGTCAGTTTGGAAAACCGGTCCGGCACGTCCGAAAGGTGCATGCGGTGCGTAATCAAGGCGTCCGGCACTTCACCGGCGCGCATTGCGTCCATCACGTGTTCGAAGTCCGTGATCGTCGCATTACGGCTGCCGAGAAGCGTGGTTTCGCGCTTGTGAAACTCCGGATCCGAAAAGCCGATCGTGCTGGAGACGATCGACACCAGGACATAGGTGCCGCCGTGTCCGACAAAGGAGAAGCCGCGTTCCATGGCCTTCGGGTTGCCGGTCGCGTCGAACACCGCGTCGAAGAAACCGCCGTTGGTGATGGCGGAAAGCTGGTCGGCGTCGTCATCGGAAAGCGCGACCGTAGAAGTAATGCCCAACTGGCTCTTGGCGAACTCAAGCCTGTCTGCACGACCGTCGATGACCGTAACCTCGGCACCTTCGAGCTGCGCAAAAATTGCGACCGATAGGCCGATCGGGCCCGCGCCGACGACCAGAACCTTCTGACCATTTTCGACCCGTGCGCGGGCGACCGCATGTGCGCCGATCGCCAGAAACTCGACCATAGCAGCTTGATCAAGCGTCAGTCCGTTTGCCTTCACAGCGAACTGCTCGGGAATGCTCAGATATTCTGTCATGCCGCCATCGCGATGGACGCCGAGCACACCGATATTGCGGCAGCAGTTGGTCTTGCCCTTCAGGCAGGCATTGCAGTGGCCACAGGAAATGTAGGGGATGATCGAGACGATATCGCCCACCTGAAGCGAGCTTCCCTCGGGCGCTTCCTCGACGGTTGCCGCCAGTTCGTGGCCCATGACGCGCGGATAGGAAAGATAGGGCTGGTTGCCGGTGAAGATATGCAGGTCGGTGCCGCAGACGCCGATACGGCGGACCTTCAGAAGCACCTCGCCTTCGCCGCGTACGGGCTTGTCCCGCTCGATCGCCGAAAGTTTGCCCGGTTCATCGCATATGATAGTCAGCATCCTAGATCTCTTTCAGTCGATAGAAGCGTTTGGCATTGCCGCCGAAGACGGCCGCATGGTTCTCTTCCGGGACGATGTCCAGGCACTGTTTGAGCCAGGCGCCGTATTCCCCGGCAAGTCTCAGGACAGGCCAATCGCTGCCCCAGATGACGCGATCAGGCCCGAACAGGTCGAAGATCGTTTCCGCATAGGGGCGCACGGATTGCGGCTTCTGGTCTCCCGCTTCGGTCAGAAGGCCCGATAGCTTGCAATGCACGTTCGGCAGGGCGGCCAGCGCCTTCATGCGGGCGTACCAGTCGATAAACCGTCCCTCGGCGATCGGCGGCTTGGCGCCGTGATCGATGACGATCTGAAGTTCCTGATGGCGCCGAGAAAAGTTGCAAAGCGGTGCCAGATGCCTTGGAAGCACAAGCGCATCGAAGACGAGGTCGTGTTCGATCATCGTCGCGATACCGGCGTCCAGCGCGGGATCATCGATCCACCGGTCGTCGGCCAAGTCCTGCAGCATCGGGCGGAAACCCTTCAGCTTACTGTGGCTTGCCAGCTGTCCAATATTCTCCTGCACATCCGATGCTTTCAAATCCGTCCAGCCGACCACGCCCAGGATGAAAGGGTGGTTGTCGGCTAGATCCAGCACGAACTGCGTATCGGCTTGCGTCTCCATCGTCTGCACCAGCACGGTGCCATCGACGCCGGCTTCGTCCAACAACGGCCGCAGGTCGTCCGGCAGGAAATCCCGGTGAATGGCCTCAAGCTCCGGCCCTGGCCATTGGCCGGTCCGGTCGGCGATCCGCCAGAAATGCTGGTGGGCATCGATCCGCATCGATCAGGCTCCGATGCCGGGTAGAGGGGTGCCTTCGGCCAGAAGCCCGCTTTCGCTCAGGCGCGACCAGAAGGATGCAGGGATTTCCTCGGCAAACCAGTCCACATTCGAGGTGATCTGTTCGGCATTGCGGGCGCCGGAGACGATCGTCGCGACAGCCGGATGCGCCAGCGGGAACTGAAGTGCGGCCGCCTGAAGCGTCACGCCTTCTTCCTCGCAGACGGCACGCAACTGTTCGACGCGCGCAAGGATCTCAGCCGGGGCTTCGGTATAGTTGAACTTCTTGTTGCCGGCGAGCAGCCCGGAATTGAACGGTCCCGCGGCAACGATCGCGACGCCTTGCTTCGCGCATTCATCCATGAAGCCGAGGCTGTCCTGTTCGAGCAGCGTGTAGCGACCGGCCAGCATCGTGCAGTCGATGTCGAAAACCTTCATCGCGTCGGCGACGACTTCCCATTCGTTGACGCCGAGGCCGACAGCCTTGGTCGACCCTTCATCCCGCAATTTGCCCAGCGCCTTGAAACCGCCGCCATCGGTCAGTTGCTGCCAGTAGTGATCGTGGCGGTCGCCATGCGTCATGCGACCAATATCGTGAATATAGAGGATGTCCGGCTTCAGGATCCCAAGGCGCTGCTGGCTTGCCTCGAAGGACCGCAGAATGCCGTCATAGCTGTAGTCGTAGACGGGACGGAAGGGCAGGGGTTCGGCGTAGCCGTCTTCTTCCGGACCAACCGTCTCATCCGGCGTCATGACGCGCCCGACCTTGGTGCTCAGAACATAGTCTTCGCGGGGAAGATCGGTCAGCATCGTGCCAAGGCGGCGTTCGGAGCGGGTGAAGCCGTAGAAGGGTGCGGTATCAAAATAGCGGATACCGGCATCCCACGCGGCACTGAAAGCGCCGGCGGATTCCGCATAGGGCGTGATGCGATAAAGGTTGCCCATCTGGGCGCAGCCGAGGCCGATCAGCGTCACATCCAAATCGACACGCGGGAATTTGCGGGTATCACTGGCGTTCATCGGGCAACCTTCATTTTATCACTGCAGAGAAAGACGATACGCGCCATTCGCGACGCGTATCGAGGCGGGGAGGCTTAATAGAGAACGTTCTTGGCTTCCGGCTTGTCGATATTGTCCTTGGTGACGACGACGACACCCGTATCGACAAACTTCTCGACCTTTTCCTTTTTCAGGAGCTTGGAGATCGTCTTGACGCCGAGATCGCCCATCTGGAACGAGCCCTGGACTGCAATCGCTTGAAGCGTGCCGTCCTTGACGAATTCCTGCAGGTCCTGGTTGCCGTCGAAGCCGATCGCGACAAGCTTGCCCGATTTGCCGGACTGCTTGATGGCGCGGCCCATGCCGATCGCCGTCGGCTCATTGGCGCCGAAGATGGCCTTGAGGTCGGAATTGGCGGCCAGAACGTCCGTGGTCTGGTTCAGCGCCGTCGCCATCTGCGACTGCGAATAGAACGGGCCGACGATCTGGAGCTTCGAGTTTGCCTTGATATAATCGGTGAAGCCACCGACGCGGCCGATTTCGGAACCGGCGCCTGCCACATAGGACATGACGGCGATCTTGCCTTCCTTGCCGACCTTCTCGATCAACGCCTTGGCAGCCAGTTCGCCGGCGGTCTTGTTATCGGTCGCAAGGAACGACTGGTAGTACTGTTCCGATCCCTTGCTGAGCATCGAGTCAACGATCACGACCGGGATACGGGCTTCCCAGGCCTTCTTGACGGCGGGGATCAGTGCGTCAGGATCGGACGGCGCAAGTACGATGCCGGCGACGCCGCGGTTGACGGCGTTTTCGACCATGTTGACCTGGTCGGCAATGGCCGATTCCGATGCCGGACCCTGGAAGGTCATCGTGTTGCCGGCGCCGACTTCCTTCATGGCGGCATCTGCGCCCTTCTGGACGTTCTGCCAGAAGGTCGAGTTGACGGTCTTGACGATGACGGCGATCTCGGCTGCCTGTGCAGAGGCCGCACCCAAGATCATCGCCGAGGCAAGCAACGCGGTTGCTAGTTTCTTCATGTTCAATCCTCCTCAAACGGACGGCGTTTTCGCCGCCCCGGGGAACTCCCACCCCCATTGTCGCGGAAAAGGGTCCGCACCCTTCTTCACCGGCGGTTGCGCAATTGATCGATCCAGACGGTGATCAGGATGACGAGGCCGATGATGATCTGTTGTGTGAAGGCGGAGACGCCGTTCATGTTAAGCCCGTTGCGCAGGATGCCGATGACGAAGGCGCCGATCGCCGTTCCGGAAATCGTGCCGACACCGCCGATCAGCGAGGTGCCGCCGATAACGGCGCTGGCGATGGCATCGAGTTCGTACATCACGCCTTCGTTCGGCTGCGCCGTCACGAGGCGGGACATCAGCACGCAACCGGTCAAACCAGCGAGCGTGCCTGACAATATGTAGGTGAAATTGGTGACGCGGGCGACATTGACGCCGGAAAGCCTTGCAGCATCTGCATTCGAACCGACCGCATAGATATGGCGGCCGAGCACGGAGCGGTTCAGCATGAAGGACACGGCGATCGCGATCACGATCATCAGGATGACCGGATAGGGAATGCCCGGGAAGACCACGGTCGGGAAGCCGTCGTCGCCGATGGTGACGACGCGAAACAACGAGCCGTTGCCAAGCACGCCGAAGGATTCGCCGAGGCCGGAAACGGCGCGGGCACCGGTAATCTGAAGCGCCACGCCGCGGGCGATCAGCATCATGCCGAGCGTCGCGATAAAGGGCGGCAGTTTCATCTGGGTCACCAGAATGCCGTTAATCAGGCCACAAAGGCTGCCGACCAGAATGCCGACGAACATGCCGAGCGGAACCGGCAGGCCGAGCTCTTTCACGCAGAGAGCCGCGACGACGCCCGCGAGCGCAAGCACCGAGCCGACGGACAAATCGATGCCGCCGGTAATGATGACGCAGGTGGCGCCGATACCGAGAAGAGCAATTGAGGTGACCTGCAAGGCGATTGTCATCGCATTGTTGACGGTGAAGAAGGCGTTGCTGCTGAAGGAGAACACCAGCACCAGAACGAACAGGCTGCCGAGCGCTGCAAACTTCTGGATGATGTCCTTTTGCCGGTCGCTCAGCGAAACACTGCGCGACTTCGAGGGTTCGGTAATATCAGCCATGCTTGCTCCTTGCGCCAGCGTCCGCACCTGATGTCCGGCTGTATCCGGAGGCGTAGCGCATAATTTCTTCCTGGTTGGTCTTTGCCGTTTCCAGCACGCCGGTGATCCGGCCATGATGAAAGACCGCAACCCGGTCCGTCATGCCCATGATTTCGGGCAGTTCCGAACTGATCAGCACCACGCCGATGCCGTTTGCGGCCAGTTCGTCCATGATCTTGTAGATCGCGAGCTTGGCGCCCACGTCGATGCCGCGGGTCGGCTCGTCGAAGAACAGGACCTTCGACTTGCGGAAAAGCCATTTGCCGATGATGATCTTCTGCTGGTTGCCGCCCGAAAGAAGCCGCACCTGCTGCCGGATCGACGGCGTGCGGATGTTGAGGAGGTCGACATACTCGTTGGCGACCTTGTCTTGCGCCTTGAAATCGATCAGTCCGAAGCGATCCGACAGCGCTTCCATGTTGGCAAGCGTCATGTTCGCATCAACAGGCATCTTGATCGCCAGTCCCTGCGCCTTGCGGTCTTCCGAGAGGTAGGCGATGCCCGCATCGATCGCGTCCCGCGGAGAGGAAATCGAAAGTGTCTGCCCATGCAGGGTGATCGTCCCGGCATCGATCGCATCGGCGCCGAAGATTGCGCGGGCCACTTCCGTGCGCCCGGCACCCATCAGGCCTGCAAAGCCCAGAATTTCGCCGCGACGAAGCGTAAACGAGATGTCTCTGAAGACGCCGGTGCGATTGAGACCTTGCACGCCGAGAATGACGTCGTCACTGGGTGTCGAGGTTCTGTCGGGAAACTTTTCTTCCAGCGAGCGGCCGACCATTTTGGCGACGATGTCATCGACCGTCGTCGCGGCAAAATCGTCTGTGGCGATGTAACGACCGTCACGCAGCACCGTGACGCGATCAACGATCTCAGCCATTTCGTCGAGCCGGTGGGAAATATAGACGACCCCGACGCCCGATGCCTTGAGATCGCGGATGACCTTGAACAGAAGCCGTGTTTCCTGTTCGGTCAGAGACGAGGTCGGCTCGTCCATGATCAGCACTTCCGCATCCAGCGACAATGCCTTGGCGATTTCCACCATCTGGCACTGCGCCACGGAAAGCCCACGGACGGAGACATCAGGGCTGATATCGACGCCGAGCCGGTCGAGGCAGCGTTTGGCATCTGCCCGGAGTTTCTTGCGATCGACCAGAAAGCCGCGGCGGGGCTCGCGGGCCAGATAGATGTTTTCGGCGACGGTCAGATGCGGAACGAGATTGAGTTCCTGGTGGATGATGGCGATGCCGGCCGACTCGGACTGCCGTGTCGACGAGAAATTCCGCTCTTCGCCCTTGTAGGTGATGGTGCCGGATGTGGGCTGATAAACGCCGCTGATGATCTTCATCAGCGTTGATTTGCCCGCGCCGTTTTCGCCGCACACGGCATGCACTTCGCCGCGACGAAGGTCGAAGCTGACGTCGGCCAGAGCTTTGACGCCCGGAAATTCCTTTGAGATGTTGTCGAGCCGCAGAAGTGCGTCAGCTGCTGGCACGCCAACGGCCGGGCGCAAACGCGCCTCGAGTACCGAATGATCGGTCTGCATCCTCCACATCCTCCTCTTGTCGCAAGCTTGCGACTGCCGGTCAGCTCCACCCATCCGGTCTGGCCAATATTGCTAGGCGGCCTTACCAAAATGGTCAAGCCAGTTTCGTGGCGAAGGACGAAATTTGTGTTTTCTCAGCGTTACGGGACATATAGCTGTTGTCATTGGCCTTGCCAGTTCAGCGGTCAGGCAATATGGTAAGGCCAGTTTTGGAGCGCTTATGAACGGAATTCGGATCCCGGAACGCCGGCTTTATCAACAGATCGCAGACCAGATCCGCGGCTTGGTGCAGAATGGGCAGTTTCGTTTCGGCCAGCGCCTGCCGGCGGAACGCGAGCTTGCGCAGCAGCTTGGTGTGTCGCGCCCGTCGCTACGCGAGGCGTTGATCGCGCTTGAACTGGACGGCACTGTCGAGATCCGCATGGGGTCTGGCGTCTATGTCGTTCCGGCCGCCGAGCGGCGCGCTGCATGGTCGGGGTCCATGGGAGAGAGCCCGGCCGAGCTGATGCAGGCGCGTGCGACAATCGAGGGTGCCGCCATCGTTCTTGCCTGCGCGCGCATCACGCCGGAGGCGCTTGCTACGCTTCGTCAAACGCTCGACGCGATGGCGATCGAGATAGAGGAAGGCCGCAAACCGGTCGACCAGGATCGCCAGTTCCACCTGACGATCGCCACCCAGTCGGGAAACAGTGTCATTGGCCGCATCATCGGCGATCTGTTCGACGATCGGCACAGCCCTCTTTCCGCCCAGCTTCGGGAGCATTTCGAAACACCGGAAACATGGAGTTGCGCCCTCGCGGAGCATGAGGAAATCCTGACCGCGCTGGAGGCGCGTGACGGGCTGCTAGCCCAAGCAATGATGCGCATGCATCTGGAGGAATCGAAACGCCGCTGGCTTGACCACTAGCAGCGGAAAACCAAATCCAACCCCGATTTTGATACCTCCAGGGAGGAGGTCCATTATGAATGACATGACATCCCCGGTCATCGTGCTCAATACCGCCGATGACGTTGCCGTTGCCCGCCGGTCGATCCAGCAGGGTTCGCCTGTTGGCATCGAGGCATTGATGGCGCGCGATCTGATCGGACGTGGCCACAAGGTTGCGCTGAGGGCGATTGCTGCCGGCCAGGAGGTCAAGAAATACGGTCAGGTGATCGGTCTTGCGACGCAGGACATCGCGCCCGGCAATCACGTGCACCTGCACAATCTGGCGATGCTTCCCTCCACCCACGAGCACCAGTTCTGCGTCGATGGCGGCGAGCGTGCCCTTTTGCCGCTCGATCAGCGCCGGACATTCATGGGTTTCGATCGCGGCCTCGGCGGCGCCGGTACGCGCAACTACATCGGCATCATCTCCTCGGTGAACTGTTCCGCCACCGTCTCCCGCTACATTGCCGATTATTTCAACCGCATGGGCGGGCTGGACGGGTTTGGCAATATCGATGGCGTCGTGGCGCTGACGCATAGCAGCGGCTGCGCGATCAACAACAAGTCGGAAGGCTACCGCCTGCTGATCCGCACCATCCAGGGCTACGCCCGGCATCCCAATTTCGGTGGGATCCTGATGATCGGCCTCGGCTGCGAGACCAACCAGATCGCACCGATCCTCGAACATTACCGTATGGAGGAGGGCGAGCGGCTGCGGACGATGACGATCCAGCAGCATGGCGGTACCAAGAAGACGATCGACGCCGCGATCGCCATCATCAAGGAAATGCTGCCCATGGTGAATTCCGCGGTGCGCACGCAGCAGCCCCTGTCGAAACTGAAGCTTGCTCTCGAATGCGGCGGCTCTGATGGCTATTCGGGTATCTCTGCAAACCCTGCACTCGGCCATGCCTCGGATCTGATCGTCCGCAATGGCGGCACGACCGTTCTTGCCGAAACGCCTGAGATCTACGGTGCCGAACATCTCCTGACGCGTCGCGCGTCGACACCTGAGGTCGCGCAGAAGCTTCTGTCCCGCATCGACTGGTGGCGCGACTATACGGCGCGCAACGGCGACGAGCTGAACAATAACCCATCCTACGGCAACAAGCTCGGCGGTCTTACGACTATCCTGGAAAAGTCGCTCGGTGCCGTCGCCAAGGGGGGCTCCATGCCGCTGAAGGCGGTCTACGAGTTTGCCGAGACGGTGACAGAGCAGGGCTTCGTCTTCATGGATACGCCCGGCTATGATCCGGTCGCCGTGACCGGCCAGGTCGCAGGCGGCTGCAACGTCATCTGCTTCACGACAGGACGCGGCTCGGTTTCCGGCTTCAAGCCGGCCCCATGCGTGAAGATCGCCACGAATTCCGAAATGTACGAGCACATGAAGGAAGACATGGACATCAACTGCGGAGGTATCGTCACCGGCGACGAGACGATCGAGCAGTCCGGCGAGCGTATTTTCGAGCATGTGATCGCTGTCGCGTCAGGCGAAAAGACCGTGAGCGAGATCTACGACTATGGCGACAACGAATTCGTGCCATGGCAGGTCGGTGCCGTCACCTGACGGAAAACGGATATTGCCCGTCGTGAAAACCGTGCTTACACCTGAGCCATAAGCCAAGCATGGGGAATCGCAGCGCATGACGACGAGCCGTTACTACTCGAATATGGGTGGCCTGCCGCCACAGACGAACCTTCTCAGCAGCAAGGCGGTGTTCACAACCGCCTATGCGGTCATTCCGCGTACTGTCATGAGCGACATCGTCACCAGCATGCTGCCGCATTGGGAGAATGCGCGCGCCTGGATCATTTCCCGGCCGCTCTCCGGTTTCGCAGAAACCTTTGCGCAATACATTATGGAGGTCTCTCCGCAGGGCGGCAGCGCTCGTCCCGAGCCCGACCCGCGCGCCTCGGCCGCCATCTTCGTCGTGGATGGCGAGACGACGATCGAGATGGATGGGCAGCAAAACCAATTGCGGACCGGGTCGTTTGCCTACCTGCCGGCAGGCTCGAAATGGCAGATCTGGAACCGTAGTGGCGCTCCGGTGCGGTTCCACTGGGTTCGCAAGGCGTTCCAGGTGGTCGATGGTCTGGACATGCCGCCGGCAATCTTTACCCATGAGGACGACTGCGTGCTCGACCCCATGCCCGATACGGACGGCAAATGGGCGACGACCCGCTTCATCGATCCCTCCGACATCCGCTATGACATGCACCTCAACATCGTCACCTTCGAGCCGGGCGCGGTGATCCCGTTCATGGAAACGCATATCATGGAACACGGGCTATATGTGCTGGAAGGCAAGGCCGTCTACCGCCTGAACCAGGACTGGGTCGAAGTGGAAGCCGGCGACTATATGTGGCTGCGCTCCTACTGCCCGCAGGCCTGCTATGCCGGTGGCCCCGGTCGCTTCCGCTACCTGCTCTACAAGGACGTCAACCGGCATCCCGCACTGTAACGGGAACTGCCGAAGCCGTTGCTGCACACGGCTTCGGCAGATCTCCCACCGAAAAATTTATCAAATGGTCAAAAATTTATCAGCCGATAAAATATCTTTGAGGCTCCGTCTGGCAAGTCATTGAAACTTATGAGAGGCTACAACTGGCACGTAGCTTGCGTCCGTTCTGTTTATCGCATTGTCTGGAAATCCAGCATGGAAGGATCGGAATATGGAAGTCGGAGTCTTCATCCCAATCGGCAACAACGGTTGGCTGCTTTCGGAAAACGCACCGCAGTACAAACCGTCGTTCGAGCTGAACAAGGAAATCACGCTCAAGGCCGAAAAATACGGGTTTGATTTCGCGCTGTCGATGATCAAGCTGCGCGGATTCGGCGGCAAGACGGAATTCTGGGACTACAACCTGGAATCCTTCACGCTGATGGCAGGCCTTGCCGCCGTCACTTCCAAGATCAAGCTGTTCGGCACCGCCGCAACTCTGATCATGCCACCGGCAATCGTTGCGCGCATGGCAACGACGATCGACAGCATTTCCGGCGGACGCTTCGGCATCAATCTGATCACCGGCTGGCAGCGCCCCGAATACAGCCAGATGGGGCTCTGGCCCGGCGACGACTATTTCGCCGATCGCTATGCCTATCTCGGCGAATACACGACCGTTCTGAAGGAACTCCTGACCACCGGTCAGTCGGATCTCAAGGGCAAGTATTTCCAGATGGACGACTGCCGCATGAAGCCGATCCCGGAAGGGGATGTGAAGGTGATCTGCGCGGGCTCATCCAATGCCGGCATGGCATTCTCGGCGGAATATGCCGATTACAGCTTTTGCTTCGGCGTCGGCGTCAACACACCGAAGGCCTTTGCGCCGACCAACGAACGGCTGCTGGCAGCCACCGAAAAGACCGGCCGCGACGTGCGCTCGTTCGTGCTGACCATGGTTCTTGCCGAGGAGAAATCCGAAGACGCTTGGGCCAAGTGGGAGCACTACAAGGCCGGTGCCGATCAGGACGCGATCAAGTGGCTCGGCCTCCAGAGCGCTGTTGATACCAAGTCCGGCTCCGATACCAATGTCCGCCACATGGCAAACCCGGTTTCGGCGGTCAACATCAACATGGGAACGATCATCGGCTCCTACGCCGAAGTCGCGGCGATGCTGGACGAAATGGCGGAAGTGCCGGGCACCGGTGGTGTCATGCTGACCTTCGACGATTTTCTCGAAGGCATCGAAAAATTCGGACAGTTCGTGCAGCCGCTGATGAAGAGCCGCCAGCACATCAAGATGGAACTGGAGGCTGCGGAATGACTGTTGTCGCAGGATATCAGGCACCGGCAAGCCGTCTGGAAAGCGTGACGCTTCCCGCACGACCGGAACCGATCTCGATGAAGCCATCGGAAACCGCTGTCGTCGTCGTCGACATGCAGAACGCTTATTCGACAGAAGGCGGCTATGTCGATCTCGCCGGCTTCGACATCGCCGGCGCCAAGGGCACGATCGCGAATATCAAGAAGACGCTGGATGCAGCGCGCGAGAACGGCGTGCAGGTCATCTATTTCCAGAACGGCTGGGACAAGGACTATGTGGAAGCCGGCGGCCCCGGTTCTCCCAACTGGCACAAGTCGAATGCACTGAAGACTATGCGGGCGCGGCCGGAACTGCAGGGCCAGCTTCTTGCCAAGGGCACCTGGGATTACGCGATCGTAGACGAGCTGCAGCCGAAGCCGGGCGACATCCTTGTGCCGAAGACCCGCTACTCGGGCTTCTTCAACACCAACATGGACAGCGTGCTGCGCGCACGCGGCATCCGCAATCTCGTCTTCGTCGGCATTGCCACCAATGTCTGCGTCGAAAGCTCGCTGAGGGACGCGTTCCACCTCGAATATTTCGGTGTGATGCTTGAAGATGCGACCCATCACCTGGGGCCGGACTTCATCCAGCAGGCGACCGTCTACAATGTCGAGAACTTCTTCGGCTGGGTCGCGACCGTCAATGATTTCTGCGGCGCCATCAGTCAGGCCGCTCCCACCGATAAGTGAACTTGAAAAACAAAGAGGAGAACGGAATGCCAAAGTCGATCATCGTGCCGGAAGGAACCCAGAAGCCGATCGCGCCCTATTCGCCGGGAACGCTGGCAGACGGCATTGTCTACGTCTCGGGGACCTTGCCCTTCGACAAGAACAACGACGTCGTCCATGTGGGTGATGCCGGAGCACAGACCCGTCACGTCCTGGAGGTCATCAAATCCGTCATCGAGACCGCCGGCGGCACGATGGAGGACGTCACGATGAACCATATCTTCATCACCGACTGGGCGAATTATCAGGCCGTGAACAAGGTCTACGCGGAGTATTTCCCGGGCGACAAGCCGGCCAGGTATTGCGTTCAGTGCGGCCTGGTGAAGCCGGACGCTCTCGTTGAGATCGCCACAGTCGCCCATATCGGCAAGTAACGGCATGGTTCACTACGATATTTTCGGCGCGTCGGGCGAGGACGCGCCGACCATCATCCTGTCCTCCGGACTCGGTGGCAGCGGCACCTACTGGACGCCGCAGATCGAAGCGCTTTCGGAGCATTTCCGGGTGATCACCTACGATCACTTCGGGACCGGCCGTTCACCCGGCGAGGTTCCGGAGCAAGGCGGCATCGCGGCCATGGCGGATGACGTCCTGGAACTAGCGGAAGAGCTCGGCCTCAAGACATTCAGCTTCATGGGCCATGCGCTTGGTGGTCTAATCGGGCTCGAAATCGCCGCACGACAGCCGGAGATGATTGACAGGCTTGTGCTGATCAATGCATGGGACAAGGCCGATCCGCATTCCGGCCGCTGTTTCGACGTGCGGATTGCGCTTCTCAAAAACTCCGGCGTCCCGGCCTTCGTGAAGGCGCAACCGCTGTTTCTCTATCCGGCCGTCTGGATGTCTGAAAACGCCGAACGCATGAATGCCGAGGAGGCGCATGCAGCGGCCCATTTTCAGGGCGAGCAGAACATCATGAGGCGCATTGCAGCTCTGAGAAGCTTCGACATCGGCGACCGGCTTGCCGAAATCACCCATCAGACCTTGCTGGTCGCCACGAAGGATGATCTCCTTGTGCCCTACACCCGCTCGGTACGGCTTTCGAACATGATGCCCAATGCCGAACTCGCTTTGCTGGATTTCGGCGCACATGCGGTGAATATCGTTGATGCACCGAAATTCAACAAACTCGTGGTAGATTTTCTAAGCCGGGTTTGATTTCATCTGTACGCTCGAGCTGAAAGTTTTGAGATAGCCATGTCCGTGAATGCATCTGCCCCTGCGCTCGACGTTAATCCAGAAGTCGTTGACGCACGGATGAACTTCCGAAACGCGATGTCGCGCCTCGGCGCCGCCGTTCATATCGTCACCACGGATGGACCGGGTGGCCGTGCCGGATTTGCCGCAACCGCTGTTTGCAGCGTTTCCGACAGTCCCCCGACGCTTCTCGTTTGCCTCAACCGAACCTCGAGCGCCTATTTGCCGCTTAAGGAAAACGGCGTCCTCTGCGTCAACGTCCTCTCGGCCGACCATGCAGACCTCAGCCAGCTTTTCGGGGGCAAGACGCCCGTCGATGAACGGTTTGCCGGAGCAACGTGGGCGCCGCTAACAACGGGCAGCCCGGCACTCGACGACGCTCTCGTCTGTTTCGATTGCCGCGTTGTGTCCGTTGCCGACGGTCACACGCATGACATCCTGATCTGCGAAGTGCTCACCACGGTGCAGCCAAAGGCTGGTCAGTCGCTTATCTATCTCGATCGAAAGTATCACGCGCTTTAGTGGGGAGTGACATTGGGGTTTATTCAGACGAGCAATGCTCGGATGATCGCCCAAGGTCAAAGCGCATGGTCTGAACGTAAGGGCAGGAGTTCATGGGAAGCACAATGTGGTGCCTGGCAGCTGTCGCGGAAATCGCGATTGTCGTCGCGGCGGTCATCTATACGGCGCGCGACCGCCGGAAGCAGCAGCGGAAAAGCCGCCGAAACGCGTACAGAAACGGCAATCGTTAAGACGTTTCTTCTGCGGTAGAAAACCGATGTTCACCGGCAGATTGTGAACCGATCCCGTCATCAAGATCTTCTGCGACCGACCGGGTTACCGAGAATGCCGCGCGAATATGTCTCGGGGTCCGGTACGGTCAGCGTTCAAGCACGCTGATTCTCATGGATCGACGCTTTGCAGGTGAACGGCGAGGTTGTCCCGAATTGGAACGCACACTCTCGCGCATGGTCCTTTTTGGTAAGCATCTGAGTGAATATCAACCACCTCATTCGCGTTGTTTTTCAACGAGTTCTGACATTGTTTCAGAATTAACTATCGCACTACATATCAATTGAGTGATGGACGGCGAGGGCTATATCTCATCGGAGAAAGGTCCCCGCAAGCCGTGGTCTGACCTTCAAACGAGGCAGATATGGGTAAGCCATCACTACATCCTGGCGACGTTTACGCACAGGAAAGCACGATGGGCCACTGGCCCACGACGCTGCTTGGCGGTCTTCCCGTTGTCCGCTGCAGCATGGATGAGGCGGCGCAGGGTTTCATCGATGAAGCGCTCCTTCACCGGGGCAGCAGTGCCAAGCCGTTCTATTCCACCTCGGCAAACGGACAGGTGATCGCGATGTGCGCGAAGAAGGCCGACTTTCAGGATTTGATGCTGGAAGCCGACCAGATCCACGCCGATGGCATGCCCATGATCATGTATTCCAGAATGTTTTCGTCGCATCCTGTATCCGAACGGATCGCGACGACCGATCTCGTGCAGTCAGTGGCACTCAAGGCAGAGCGGGCAGGTGTCAGTTTCTATTTTCTCGGCGGAACCGAAGAGGTCAACGCCAAGGCAGTCGCCGCAATGCGGACCAGGTATCCAAACCTAACCTTCGCTGGGCGCAGAAACGGCTACTTCAAGCGTGGCGAAGAGGATGCGGTGATCGCCGACATCCAGGCAAGCAAGCCCGATATTCTATGGATCGGGTTGGGCTTTCCACTTGAGCAGGCCTTTGTCAGCCGGAACATCGACCGGTTGCGATCTGTCGGTGTGATCAAGACCTCAGGCGGTCTGTTCGACTTCGTCTCGGGGAAAAACGCCCGCGCGCCGTTGTGGATGCAGCGGTACGGGTTGGAGTGGGCCTACCGGATGTATAATGAGCCGCGCCGGCTGACGATGCGGTATCTGCTGTCAAACCCGGCTGCCATTCGCGCGCTGTTCACCCACTCGAATTGATCGGGTGCTGCCTTCCGATAAAGGCAGGTCGTTGATGCGCTCGTTACGAGCCGCGCGTCACGCGCCAGGTTTGTAGAAGCTGTCGACGATGCCGGCCGCGAAGGACCATTTCGGCCGGATAATACTTCCGTCGATCGCTTCCATGTAACCATTGCCATTCAGCGTATGCAGCTTTCGGCCGGGCCAGTGCTCGCCGGGGCTCAAGTGCTTTACGATCACCTGATCGAACCGTTCGTCATCCAGGCGCGTCACTTTGGCAAGGCTCAAAGCTGCCCCATAGCCGTTGCGGCAATCCTGCACGGGACGCAGCAGTTTGCCGTCGCGCCATATCATGTTGCCCGCGGGTCTCGCGGATCGGTCGTTGATGACAAGCGGGTTCGCGGCGTGCGGTCGCCAGGGGCCGAGAAGCGTTTCCGCCGACCATAAGCAGAGCGTATCGGAATAGCCGCCGATACCATCCCTTGTCACAGCGAACATCCAGAACTTTCCCGCGTGCTGGATGATCGTCGCATCGGCGGCCTCGATGCCGGAAACAAGTGTCGCGTGTTTTTCCCAGCCGAACGGAAAGCGCGTTGCCCTGTAGATGGAAATCTCGCCGCTGAGAGACGCCTCCGGAACCATCCAGATCTCACCATCCGCTTCGATGAGGAACGGATAAGACAGATGCCAGGACTCTTCCAGAACAGGGATGGCTGGGCCCGGCCGTCCTTGTTCGTCAAACTCGACGACGCTGATGATGCCCTTCTGGGTCTTCTGATCAAGATCCTCGAAGAAGAGATAGTCCTTGCCCTGCCAACGAAACGGAAACGGGTCTGCGTAAAAATGGTCGATTGGGTCCGCGAGAACCTCCCAGGGTGTCCCGCCGAGGTCGCGTCGTTGCCAAACGTCATTGTCAGAGGCGACCCGACGCCAGCCGATCCGCCAGTGGGGAGCGTGGCAGCATAGCCGATAGGCAGCGCGGGCCGCGGCAGATGCCAGCATCTTGGCGCTACGAACAGTCACCGCTTTGCGGGTGATAGCGCGTGCGTGTGGCTGGGCCGTGTTGTCTGCAATACGCGGCGCGCGCGGTTCTTCCGGCAAAGCCTTGATGAGAAGGATGGCTGTCCGTGACCAAACGGCTTCCATCGCGCCACCGATACCAGCCGCAGCTTCGAGGGACGCAAAGCCATCGGCAACAATCCAGCGCTCGCCGGAAGGCAGGGTGCACTCAATCTCGATATGCGGTGTTCCCTCGAAAAACAGCGCCGAAGCGAGACTGAATTCACCGGCGTGGCCGTTGAACAACGGCCGATAGATCCGTGTCGATCGGGGGGATGCGCTCCGGTTCGATGTGAGGTCGATGACAATATCCGGAGCTGCGTTGTCCGACCGGGTTCGCCAGTCCGCCAACGCATCCGGCTCAATACGGTCGCAGAGGCACGGCTGGTGGCGTCGAAGCACCATCTTCTCAAGCTGCAAAAGGCTTTCGAGGGCAGGCTGCGCTGCCTGATCAGCCCCCTGGACCAATTGAAGGCGCACCGTGGTACCGGCGGCGCGCTGCTCAAGCCGACGGCAGAGCCACTGTATCCACGCCGATGTGGAGGAGCGCTCCGCCACAATCTTGATGTTCATCGGAGCGACGGAGTTTGAAACGCTGTCCATCGTCATTTATTTCTGAAGCTGTCCGGACGCCTGCAACCTGTCTTCCGATGTTTTCGGCTGTCGCCGGATCAGGCGACGGTAGCCGTCGACCATTGCATCGAGCGAGTGTTGTTCGCGCAGCCGCTGCCCGCACTCCGATAGCCTTTGCCGCAGAAGGGGATCGGAAAGTACAGCGCGAACTGCTTTTGCAAATGACGCCGTATCGGTCGTATCGACGAAAAGGGCACAGGGCTCTCCCCTGACCTGCAAGACTTCTCGCATGACGGACAGGTCGGAACTCACAACCGGAATGCCGGCCTGAGCGGCTTCCACCGGCGCGAGGCCGAACGTCTCTCCAGACGTCGGGAAAACGAAGACGTCGAGGCTTTTCAGGAAGGCGCCGATTTCGCTGGACGGCATCTCGCCTGCGAAATGAAGCCGATCCGAAACGCCGAGTTCTGCGCCGAGAGCTCGCAGTCGTGGCGCTTCCGGTCCCTGACCTGCCAGTGCCAGATGGACATCTGGCATGACCGGCAACAATCTGATGGCGAGATCAATTCGTTTGATGGCGTTGAGACGGGCGACGCTTCCGATGATCGGGACGTCGGCTGGAAGGCCGAATTTTGCCCGCGCTTCCTGCCGCGTCATCGAAACGGTTCTGTCGGCAAAGCCGTGCGGAACATAGGTCAGTCGACGCTTGTAGGATGCCGGGTGTCCTTGGTAGTCCCGCCAGGTGGCCTTCGAATTTACAGTGATTTCGTCGTAGCAGCCGGCAATGCCAAGCACCTTATCGACAAGGGCGACCGGCCGGGAAATCGTCGCCTGCGGTGAGACGTGGTTGGCAATGATCAGGGGTACGCCGAGCAAGCGACCGACCGGAGCTGCGACAACATTGCCGAAATGCTGAAAGGTCAGCATCACGTCGGGCTTTATCGTGCGCACGAGCTGCGACAGACGACGAAGCATGGCAAGGTTCTGCGAAATCCCCTGCGGTCTCGGATCGGCCGCAAAATGCGCATTTTCGAAGTGGTCGCAGCCGCTGGTCTTGCGATAGAGGAACAGGTGATGCGCCTCGAATTCGGGCTGTCCGGAAATCGCTGGTTTCGACAGCTGTTCGGCGAGAAGGCGCGTGATCTCCTGAGCGCCCGCTGCTTCAGCTTGCGTCTGGATAAAGAGAAGACGTGTCGGACGTCGCTGCGCGCTCTCGGCCATAGGTTTTCCGGTTCACTCGTATAGTGACGATAAAGACAGGGAAAGCTCAAGAGAGGCTAAACACGATACTTAGCTTTCGAACGATACTGCGTATTACTGGGATTTTCTTGGAAGTCGTTCGGTGCGGACGTTTTGCGCGGCGCATGACCTCAACTCTTCGTCTTGAACGCAGAAGAGCGGCTGGGAGCCCCTTTTTCAGCGTTGCTCTTGATGATGATCTTCGTGTACTCGCTGACCATCAGATTGAGAGAGTAACGTTCGGCGAGTTCGCGTCCCGATGCAGAGAGCCGGTCATACAGCGCCTTGTCTGCAAGCAGCAACTCGATGCAGCTGACGAATTTATCAGTGTTTTCGGCATCGACGAAGAGGGCACAGGCGGATCGCTCCACCTGCAGGACTTCGCGCAGCACCGGCAGATCGTTCGCGATGACAGGCACGCCTGCCTGCGCGGCCTCAACGGCTGCAAGCCCGAATGTCTCTGCGGCCGTCGGAAACGCGAAGACGTCGAGACACGCAAGGAAAGTCCCGATCTGCTCCGGGTTGACCTCTCCTGCGAAATGGACACGGTCTGCAACGCTAAGCGTATGGGCGAGAGCCTCGAGGCATTCTCTATGTGGGCCTTGGCCGGCAATGGCCAGGTGCAGATTTGGCAAATGCGGCAGCGTTGAGATTGCCAGATCAATGCGCTTCAGAGGATGCAACCGGGCGACCGTTCCCATGATCGTCACATCCTTGGGCAGATCGAAACAGTCCCTTGCCTTCTCTTTCGATAACGACGTGGTTTTCTGCGCAAAGCCATGCGGAATATGGACCAGCCGTTTGCGGTAGCTTCGTGCATAGGACTGGAAGTAATTCCAGGTCGCATGGGAGTTGACGGTTATCACGTCATAGAAACCAAGTGTGCCGAGGATGCGATCGGCCAGGCCAACAAAGCGGTTCACGGTTGCGGGCGAGGACACCTGATTTGCGACGATATAGGGAATGCCCATTACCCGCCCGACAAGTGCACCGAGCACATTGCCGTAGTGCTGAAAGGTCAACATCGTATCCGGCTTGATCTTGCGCACGATGGAGAAAAAATTCCGCGCGAAGGTGAGACATTCGCCGAGGCTTTGAGGCCTGCGGGGTGCTGCAAAATGGACATTGGGGAAGTGATCGCAGCCATCGGTCTTCCGGTACAGGAAAAGATGGTGCGTTTCGTATTCCGGCACACCCGTCAGTTGCCCACACGAAAGCTCCTGGCCGAGAAGCCGCGAGATCTCCTGCGCGCCCGCCAATTCCGCCTGAGTTTGCAGAAAAAGCACACGCCTCGGCTGCCTGGCTCGGTTGGACAATTTCAACTCCTAATTGGTGGGGCAATAGTAGATTGTTCGTCTAAACAATAGGCTAACAGCATCGTTTCCAACAGTAACGATGATTTGTGTGGGTATCGTAAACGTACTATTTCACTTCTCACGTTGATGCCGGCAAACGACCGCGATGAACTCGGACGCCGCCATGCAGATAAGCTGCGTCTGCTTTTTGAAGTCCTGGATAGTGCTGGTACACTTGTCGCCTGATCGAGAAGACAAGGATGAGAAAGATGAAGATCAGGAGAGACGTCGACCGACCGATTTCGTTCTCGACGAGGTTGTTGACGGTGTACATGTTGACGTAGGCAAACGACAGGCCGATGAACTTGTCTCTGACATTTCCGACCGATACGACGAGCAGAAGATAGGTCGCTGACAGTGCTGCGAGAAACAGCAGGAAGCCGGCGATGCCGCCTTCGATGATGAGCGTGATATAGCCGTTGTGGAAGTTGTCGAGCACCCAGCCATAGACGCTTTTGAAGCTCGTCAGGCGTTCCGGAGTCCAGAAGCTGTCAAGGCCGAAGCCGAAGATCTCGCGTCCCTGCAATTCACGAAAGCCGTAGCTCCAGATCTTCATGCGGCTGTTGGTATCGACAGTGATGCCTGCAACGCCGATCTTGTCGGCATCGACCACGAACGTCGTCGAGACGAGATTGATGATCGGTATCGCGAACAGGAGACCGGTGAGCAGTGCTAGTCTTTGGAGGAGCTTTGGCAGTCTGGAAATCACAATCGATGCGACGCCCAGAACTGATATAAGCTGGCCGCCGCGCGATCCTGCCATATAGACCGCGAGCAAGGCGATCCCGACCATTGCGATACGACCGACAAGCGCGCCCCATTGCGCGAGCGGCGTGACGCGTTGGCGCAGGGGAAGACCAACGCCCGCGATCAGCGCGTAGGCCGCATATGCTGCGAGCCCGTTCTTTTGCCCGGCAATGCCGCGCCACTTTCCCGCATGCTCCCAGCTGCTGTCGACACCGATCGAAGGGACCAGCAGCGCGACCAGAACGCAGACGACAACGAAGGTGGAGAGGGCCGCGAACATGACCCGCAGCGACTGTTCGAGCGTCAGCGTGTTGGCGATCGCAAGCGACGTCACCAGCGCGTTGAAGATCAGGATTGCCTTGATGTAGCTGTCGGCACTTTGCACGCCCCACACCGCGGAAAAACTGACATAGAGCAGGAACGCTGCAAGCAGGGTGCATTCTATGCCGGAGGGGATCCTGAGCCCCACCTTGATAAACGCCACCACGACGATCCAGCCGGAGAGCATCAGGAAGACGAGATAACGGGCCTGCTCCGTCCAGGAGGGCAGCTTCAGCTCTTCGGCCGGCACCCACATGGAAAGAAGCAGAAGCAGGAACATGGCCGGTGCGATATAGCGATGCGCCATTTCAAAATCCGCCTCGTATCCGTTAATCCAAATGCCTCAAAGTCCCTACTCCTGAAACCCTTAAACCGGCATTAAGCGGCGGGTCGTCGGCAAGGTTATCCGTTCGATCGGTCAGGCTTGGCTTAAAACAATCTTAAGCACAGGCTGTGATAAATGCGGTGGAATGAGAGAGCCGGTGCTCTGCCATTAGCCGTGAGACGTGAACCGAATGCAGCCTCCATATCCAGCTCGGTCGAACAGCTCCGCACCTGAAGGGCTGACAAACTACCTTCAGATCGATCTGGGGCGGCTGGCCTATTGGCTGCGCCAAAAATTCCGCTGGATCGTCGCAGCTGCCCTCATCGGATTGGTACTTGCAGTTTCCTACACGGTCATTTCCAAGCCGCGTTATACGGTGACGAGCGAACTCGTCATCGATCCCGCCGGTCTGCAGATCGTGGGCGAAGAGACGGGTTCGCGCAACGACATGCGCGAAACGCTGCTCCTCAACGCCGACAGCAAGCTTCAAACCCTGCTGTCGCGCAACGTGCTTCTCCGGGTGATCGAAAAGCTCGATCTTACCAACGACATCGAATTCGTTCCAGCTGGCGGTTTTAGTCTGTTCAGCTTCGGTGGACCCGCGACGCCGGTCGATCCGAGAATCATCGCGCTGGAATCTCTCAACAAGAGACTTGCAGCCCAGCGGGATGAGAAATCCTTCGTGCTGTTCATGTCGGTCTGGACATGGGATGCCGAAAAATCCATTCGGATCTCGCAAGCGCTGATCGAGGAGTTCAAGGCCGAACTCAATGCCGGCGATGTCGACGGCGCGAAGAGAACGACAGACTCGCTTCTTGCACGGCTCACCGAGCTGAAGAAGGGTGTCATCGAGGCCGAAGAGGCCGTCGAAACATTTCGGCGCGAAAGCGGCCTTCGCTCTTCGCAAGGCGAGCTTTCCAGCAGCCGTTCCATGGTCCAGGTCGACACCCAGTTGCGCGAGGCTCGCGAACGTCTGATCGCCGCTGACTCGCGCTACAAGCAGATGCTTGCCGGTGGCAACGATTCCTTGGCGATGCAGTCCGCAACGCTTGCCGCGCTGCGGGCCCAGTATTCGACCCTCAAGCAGGAAGCCGACGAGCAGTTGCTGACGTTCGGTACAAGGCATCCGAGAAGGGCCGCGGTTCAGTCGCGGCTGCAGTCGCTCGACCAGGAAATCGCCCGGGAAATGTCCCGGCTGACGCTTGCTGCCCGCAACGAATACGATCAGGCAAAGGCCGTTGTCGAAAAGCTCGAAGGTGAATCGAAGACCGTTTCTACCAGTGTGTTCTCGGATAACGATGCGCAGGTGCGTCTGAGGGAATTGTCGAGAGAGGCATCTGCGAGAGCCGCAGTCTACGAAGCCTTTCTCGGACGGGCGCGAATGGCAGCCGAACGGCAACAGCTCGATACGACCAATCTCCGTGTAATCTCTGCTCCCATCGCTCCAAGAGAGCGGAGCTGGCCGCCGAGCATCGCGCAGGCGGCCGTTTTCGGCGCCGCAGTCGGACTGACCCTGGGTGCACTCGGCGTGCTCGCTTTCGGGATCGCGATGGATATCAACCATCCGCAACGGGGGCCGGAACACGCCCGCACCGAGACGCTGGACGAAGACTATCGGAAAGAGATCGAGCGCAAGCCTGCACCGCGCACCGGTTCGTTGTTGTCGATGCTCCCGGACGAGCCATCGCCTGCGCCGCGCTCGTATCGGTGGAACCCGGACGCCTGATGGGGCGCAGTTCTGCCCGAGAGAATAGGGCGGATTTTAATGGTCGGCCTCACTCCATGTTAACCGAGTTGGAAAGAACAAAGCCCGCGTTTACTCATCGCTGGCCGGAGTGCTGTATCTGAGAGCAAGGTCAGCCCTTCGCTTTATCTGTTCCAGCGAAGATATCCTGAAAGTATCAAGACCGATTGTCGACCCTTGGTGACGAACGGATGTTAGGGAGTGGATTTCAATGAATTCTATGCTCATGAACAAGGACATCATTGCCAACTGGGAAGACCGCCACGCGCGTTTGTTCGGCAATGAGATCGTCAAGCTCAATCATCGCCTCCTTGAAACCGGTCTGTTCTCGAGGGAGGCTGTCGGCAAGTTGATCGAACGCTGCCCGGATAGCGAGTTCGGGCTGGAATCCATGTCCGACGACATCACCAACCCATCGCGACTTTATGGCGTCCGCAACGGCATTTCGGGCGCTGAGGCACTCGCTGCAGTCGAAAAGGGCCGCATGTGGATGAACATTCGCCGCGTGATGGACTGGGCGCCGGAATATGGCCGTTTGCTCGACACGATCTTTTCCGAATTCGCAGGCCGCATGCCGGGATTCGAGACATTCAAGCGCAACCTCGGTGTCCTCGTCTCGTCTCCCAACGCTAACGTCTTCTACCACGCCGATATCCAGGGCCAGTCGCTTTGGCAGATCGAGGGCAGCAAGCGCGTCTATCTTTACCCGCGCTCGGAAGTGTTTCTGCGCCCGATGCAGGTGGAGAAGATCCTGCTGCGCGAGACCGATGAAAAAATGCCCTACGAGACGTGGTTCGACGAATACGCAACGGCTGTCGATCTGCATCCGGGAGAAATGGTGACATGGCCGCTTTATGCACCGCATCGCGTACAGAACCATGATTGCATGAACATCTCCGTGACGATGGAGCATTGGACGAAGCAGATCTGGAATTCCTACGCGGTCCATTATGGCAACGGCGTGTTTCGCCGCACGCTCGGCGTGAAGGGCCTGTCGACCGAAAATTCGGGCCTGCATGTCTATCCGAAGGCGGCGGCGGCCTTTGCCTGGAAGAAGGCTGGGAAGCAGAAAAAGGGTGATGTCGTCATCAAGCGCGATTTCAAGCTTGATGCATCGGCCGAAGGCGGTCGGGTCGCACTGAGCTGAGAACAGGACAAACTGCTGAAGACAATTCCCCGCCAGAGTACGATCGAGAAAAGTCCTGAAGCCATGAAAGTCACCGTAGAAGAGACGTTCGATTTTTCAGGGCCGGAATATCGCCGCCTCTATTCGGAAGGGAAGGGCACTGCCTTTCAGGCACCGATGTGGCTCGACATGCTGCACCGGCGCCTCGGTCCTTCCCTGGGCGCGAAGCAGCGGACGGTGACGTTCCGCAACGAAGCCGACGACAGTCTCCTTGCCGTGCTTCCCCTCGTGATGCAGCGCTCATCTGGGGTGATGATAATCCAGCCTGCGGATTTCGGTATCAGCGACTACAACACGATCGTCTGCGACGCGGAGCGTTTCGAGCAGATCGCCGCATCACCGGCCGTTCTAAAGGCGTTGCGCGAAACGCTTCGCGGTGCCGACCTGCTGATGTTCCGCAAGGTTCGTGCCGATGGCTTCGACATCCAGCGTCTGTTCAAGGGGGCTCGCGAAAGCAGGGGCGAGAACTCGGCCCACGCTTTCGACATCGGGGAGGATTTCGATTACTGGCGGCTGAAGGTCATGAGCCGAAGTTTTACCAAGAACCTCGGCAGGCTGCAGCGACAGACGGAGACAGCCTACGGTCCCTACGAGCACAGGGCTATCACGGACGAGCAGGAAATCCGCGCCGTCTTCGAATTTCTTCGTGAGGCGCGACAGGACCGGTATGCGGAGAACCTGCTGGATCGACATGAATATTTCGATCTCTATCGTGATTATGCCGTCGCAGCGGCGGCTTCAGGAGAAGCTGTGCTCTACGTCAGCTATCTCGCTGGAGAACCTGTCGCTGCCCTGTTCGGGCTGGCAGGCGACGGCGAGTTTCACGCAACGCTGCTTGCATCCGACATCAAGAAGCATCAGAAAATCTCGGCGGGAATGCAGATCCTTTACCGCGTCGCACAGCTGCGCCACCAGGACGGCCACAGAGTAATGGATCTCTGCCTCGGCGATCCCGGGTACAAAACGCATTTTCGCCCGACGGAAACGACGATGCGCAATATCACCGTAGCCCTGTCTCTCAAGGGAGCTGCGGTCGCTGCCATTTATCACCATGCGAAACCGCTCAAGAACTTCCTGAGAAAAGGGGTCGCCAATGTCCGGTGATGCATCCGACCACGTGGCGCCCGCTGCCCACCGCACCTTTGCCGTTCGGATCGGCGAGCTTATCCGCCGGCCGGATATCGGCGGGATGGCTGTCGTCGTCGGCGTCAAGATCGGCATGGTGTTGCTCAACTTCACGCTGATCACGCTTGCTGCTCGGCTTCTCGATCCCGAAGCGTTCGGACATTACTCGATCCTCTACTCCGCAGCGGGGCTGCTTTGCATCGTGGCAGCCGCCGGACAGGAGCCGTTCGTGCTGCGGATGTGGAACGAGATGACGGCGGCGGGCAATGCCGCCAAGCTGAAAGGCGCGCTCTACTTCACGCTGCTTCTGTCGCTCAGCGGCACCGTTATCGTCGCGATCGGTCTGTATTTCTGGGCTTCCGCGTTGGTCGATGGCCAGACAGCGATAACCTCCGTCATCTATATGATGATCGTCTCCGTGCTGCAGATCTGCATGCATCTCGTGCGAACCGAGATCGGCGTTGCCTCGGGAGACGGCGCGGGCAACGCCATTGTCGGGAGCGTGCCCGTCCTCTATCTGCTCGCCTGTTTCTTCAGCGGGACACGACCGGATACGGCCCATCTTTTCCTGGCCTTGGCAGTTGGAGCAGGTCTTGCTCTTCTTCTGCAGCTCTATCTCATCCGCGGACGAATCCTGCATCGTTTTCCGGACTTTAACCGTATCCGTGCGGTTGCGGACTACCGGCTATGGCTTCCGCGATCGGTCCGCTTCTGGCTTGCGACATCCCTCGAGGCAACCAATCAGTATATCGATGTAATCATCATCGGCTATCTGATGGACCCGGTAATCGCAGGGGCCTATTTCGTGACCGTTCGCCTCGCCAATCTGTTTGCGGCTGCCGCAGATTCCGTCAATCTTTTCGGAACGCGCCATCTCCCGGGGCTCTACTATCGCGGCGAACAGCGGGCCCTCAACAAGATGCTCGATAGCCTTGCCTGGATAACCCTTGCCTTCAGCGCGATCGGCCTGATCGGCATTCTGGTAGGCGGCTATTTCGCCCTTCTGCTGATAAACGAGCCCTATGCTGCGTATTTCCCGGAACTGCTGGTCCTCTGCCTGGGCACTGCGGCGCTCGGAACGACGAGGCCCTCTGTGATCATGCTGCTTCTGGCAGGCCACGAAGGCCGCTATCTACAGATCATGGCCGTGTGCGTCGTGGTGCGGATTGCCGGCTTCTTCCTGTTCGTCCCGCATTTCGGGGTGATGGGCGCCGTTGCGACGACCGCTGCCGCTTTCGCACTTCAGTCGATCGTCTTGCGCATTGCGGACAAAGCCCTGACCGGGTTCGACTCGTCGATGTTCCGGCTTCTCTTGAGGCGGGCATGATAAAAGGGCTGCAACGAATTCTTTCCGCTGTGTCTCGCGGGTGTATTTCGGAGCCGGAGATCCTATCTAGAAGTCTTCCGCATCATGATTCCCCAGGACTTTTCCACAGATGACGAACTCTCCCGTTCCGGTTTTCGACGGCCATAACGACGTGCTCTTGCGTCTGCGCCTCAGCGACGCGAAGGATCCTGTCGGTGACTTTCTGGACGGGCGGAAGGATGGTCATATCGATCTGCCGCGAGCCCGCGAGGGTGGATTGGCCGGGGGTCTCTGCGCCATCTATGTGCCGTCGCCGTCCATGGCAAAGGACCAGAACGGCGATTTTCCGACCCCGGCTCAACCCGAGGCGCTGAACCAGACCATCGCCATGGCTCGGATCCTGTTGGATATCGAGCGCCGTTCCAACGGCGGGGTCAAGGTCTGTCGGACTGCGGACGATCTCCGCCGCTCGATTGCAACGGGCAGCTTTGCCGCTGTGATGCATATCGAGGGCGCCGAAGCAATTGCCGGGGATCTCGATGCGCTTTACGTGCTTCACCAAGCGGGCTTGCGAACTCTTGGTCCCGTCTGGAGCCGTCCGAACATCTTTGCCTATGGCGTTCCGTTCAAGTTCCCGTCAACGCCGGATATCGGCCCGGGCCTGAGTGACGCCGGACGAGACCTGATTCGTGCGTGCAACGACCTCAGGATTATGGTCGATCTGTCGCATTTGAACGATGCCGGTTTCTGGGACGTCGCAAAAATCTCGAAGGCGCCGCTTGTCGCATCCCATTCCAATGCGCACGCGCTCTCTGCGCACAGCCGAAACCTCACGGACCGCCAGCTCGACGCGATCCGTGATACAGGCGGGCTCGTCGGCATCAATTTCGGTGTCCTGTTCTTGCGCGACGACGGGCGCAGAGACGAAAGCACGAGCCTCGATGTGCTTGTGCGGCACATTGACTATATCGCCGAGCGGATCGGAATCAATCACGTCGCGCTAGGCTCGGATTTCGACGGTACGACCGTGCCTTCGGACTTAAAAGATGCAAGCGGCCTTCCGCGCCTGATCGAAGCCCTGCGTAACCAGGGCTTCTCGGACGAGGATATCGCGAAGATCTCATTCGAAAACTGGATCGACGTGCTGGACCGAAGCTGGGCTGCGTGAGCGGCACAAAGCAGCCGCCGGCAAATGTGCGAAACGTTGAAAGCGACCTGACCCGGCGTCAGACGCCAGCGCGAGTTTCTCAAACGCCTGAGAGATGCATTAGCGTGCCATCGCGTATTTGTAGGGTTGGCCGCGTTCCAGGGTGCTGCCCGACGGCAGGACGTAGGAAGCCGCGACGGCTAGGCTCACGACTGCGAACGATGCGGAAAGCAGAGCAATTTTCATGTGATAATCCCTCCCTCACATGTAGGGAGAAAGCTCTTGGCGCGAATTTGGTTCCCGGGGTCAGAAATGGTTTGCGGTGCCGATCGGCAGCCTCAGCATTCTTGCTTCTGCTCGCCGGGACAGATCCCAATTCCATTCTCGGTCACGACGAATGCAAGGCCCGCGCCTTCGAACGCCTGGCGCAGCTGAGCCTCGGTTGATCTGTGAATATCGTGTCGCTGGCCCTCGTAGTCGCGTACGGTGCTGCGCGACACGCCTGAGCGATCGGCAAGGTCCGACTGGGTCCAGTCGAGGAACCCTCGGGCCGCCCGGCAAAGCGCTGGAGACAATATACAAGTTTGCGCGGCTTGACCCATTGCTCTATTCTGCCCATATTGGTCAATACAAATCATATAGGTCAATTTTCGATAGATTGCTAGTGGCGCGTATTGTGCGCTCTCAGGCCATCGAAACGCACGAGGAACAGACACATTGGGATAACGCTGGGCCCATATTTCCTGCTTGTTCTTCTGGTTCTGCCGTTTGTCGGCAGCCTTGCTTCGGCATTTTTTCTGAAGACATCGTCGCGTGTGCTGCCATCCTGGACCGCCGGTGGGGTTTCGCTTGCGTGCCTTCTGATCGTCATCGCCTCTTACCCTTCGATCACCGAGGGCCAGGTTGTCCGCTTGACGTTCGAGTGGATCCCCCAGCTTGGGCTTGAGTTCAAGTTACGGCTTGATGGCTTTGCGTGGATGTTCGCGCTTCTGATCGCCGGCATCGGACTGCTGGTCGTCATCTATGCGCGATACTACATGTCCGAAGAGGACTCGGTTCCGCGCTTTTTCTCGTTCCTTCTGGCCTTCATGGGGGCCATGATGGGGATCGTGCTTTCCGGCAACGTCATCCTCCTCTCGGTCTTCTGGGAACTGACGAGCATCTTCTCGTTCCTGTTGATCAGTTACTGGCACAACAGTTCCGCTGCCCGCGATGGTGCGCGTATGGCCCTGACGGTGACCGGCATCGGTGGGTTCTGCCTTCTCGTCGGCCTCCTGCTTCTCGGCAATATCGTCGGAAGCTACGACCTCGACAAGATCCTGGAGGCAGGCGACGTCATTCGTGCGCATTCCCTCTATGTCCCGGCACTCGTCTTCGTCCTGCTCGGCGCTCTGACAAAGAGCGCGCAGTTTCCGTTCCATTTCTGGCTGCCGAACGCGATGGCGGCGCCGACGCCGGTATCGGCCTATCTCCATTCTGCGACCATGGTAAAGGCCGGGGTCTTTCTCCTGGCGCGCATGTCTCCGGCGCTGTCCGGCAGTTACGAATGGTTCATTCTCGTCGGTGCAGCCGGCATGATCACGCTTCTGCTGGGCGCATACTTCGCGATGTTCCAGCAGGATCTGAAGGGTCTGCTCGCCTATTCCACGATCAGCCATCTCGGCCTGATCACCACGCTGCTCAGCCTCGGGAGCCCGCTGGCAACGGTCGCTGCGATCTTTCACATGCTGAACCACGCGACCTTCAAGGCGTCGCTGTTCATGGCAGCCGGTATCATCGACCACGAGACCGGTACGCGCGATATGCGAAAATTGAGCGGGCTGTTCCGGTTTATGCCGATTACCGGGACACTTGCGATGGTAGCCAGTGCTGCGATGGCTGGGGTCCCGCTGCTGAACGGCTTCCTGTCGAAGGAGATGTTCTTCGCAGAAGCGGTCGAGACCCACGCGGACTCGTTCCTGGACCGCATTCTTCCTTACGTCGCCACTCTCGCCGGTGCGTTCAGCGTCGCCTATTCGCTTCGGTTCATCCACACGGTCTTTTTCGGGCCTAAGCCGGTTGGCCTTCCGAAGGAAAAACCGCACGAGCCGCCGCACTGGATGCTGTTCCCGATCGAACTTCTGGTCGTCGCGTGCCTGGTCGTCGGCATCATTCCGGCGATCGCCGTTGGACCGATCCTGCAGGCGGCCGCGATGGGCGTGCTCGGGCCGGACACGCCTGAATACAGCCTTTCGATCTGGCACGGCTTCAACCTTCCGCTCGTCATGAGCATCGTTGCTCTTGTCGCCGGCGCGCTGATCTACATCCTCCTTCGAAATTATCTTGCGCAGTGCAAAGACGGTGCGCCCGTGTTCAGACGCTTCCGCGGACAGCGCATCTTTGAGCGTATCCTCGTCGAAGTCTCATGGCGCTGGGCAAGGCTCGCGGAGCGGCGGATCGGTACCCGCAAGCTGCAGCCGCAGTTGCGCTGGGTCGTGTTCACCGGCTTTGTCGCAGGTCTCCTGCCGCTCTGGCTCTCCGGGTTCGAGCCGCGGCCCTTCCTCTTCTCCGGGGTCGACAAGGCCTTCGCGGCCATTTGGCTGATCGGGATTTGTCTGGCGCTCGGCACCGCGTTCCTCGCGAAATATCATCGTCTCGCGGCGCTCGTCATGCTTGGCGGCGTCGGGCTGATCGTCTGCGTCACGTTCGTTTGGCTGTCGGCGCCCGATCTCGCCATCACGCAGCTTCTGGTAGAGATCATCACGACCGTGCTTATCCTTCTCGGTTTGCGCTGGTTGCCGAAGCGTAACGAAATCAATGATGCACCGATTACCGTCCGCGCCCGGCTGAGACGCTTCCGGGATCTTGCGCTCGCCGTTTTCTGCGGTGTCGGCATGACCTTCATATCCTATGCGGTGATGACGATGCCGGTGCCGGACGCTATCGCTACTTATTTCCTGGAAAACGCCTATTCGCAGGGCGGAGGCCGCAACGTCGTCAACGTGATCCTCGTGGACTTCCGCGGCTTCGATACGTTTGGCGAAATCGCAGTTCTCGGCGTGGTCGCGCTCACCGTCTATGCGCTGCTTCGCCGTTTCCGGCCGGCCGACGATACGATGGCGATGCCCGAACAGCAGCGGGCACAGAACCGCTTCGACGAAGAGCGGCCGGATCGGTCTGCGGGCGATACGGCTCGGGACTACATGCTGATCCCGTCGGTCATCATGCAGTGGCTCTTCCCTGTCATCATCATGTTCGCTGTCTATCTGTTCCTGCGTGGTCACGACATGCCGGGCGGCGGGTTCTCGGCAGGCCTGACGCTGTCGCTCGCCTTCCTGCTGCAGTATCTGGCCGGCGGAACACGCTGGGCAGAAGATCGGATCCGAATTCTGCCGCTGCGCTGGATGGGTGCTGGTCTTCTGACTGCCGCCTTAACGGGTATTGGAGCCTGGGCTTTCGGCTACCCATTCCTCACCTCGCACTTCCAGTATATCGAGCTCCCGCTTGTCGGAAAAATGCCGGCGGCAACGGCATTGCTGTTTGATCTCGGCGTCTTCTCGCTCGTCGTTGGCTCGACGGTTCTGATCATGGTGGCGTTGGCGCACCAGTCGATCCGCATCAATCGCCTGCGGGCAATCGATGCAGCAAAGACGAAGGAAACCTGATGGAAATCATTCTCTCCATCGCCATCGGCGTCATGACCTTTTGCGGCGTGTGGCTCATCCTGCGCCCACGGACCTATCAGGTCATCGTCGGGCTTTCCCTCTTGGCCTATGCCGTCAACCTGTTCATCTTCAGCGTCGGCGGGGTGAAGACGAATGTGCCGCCGGTTCTCGTGGACGGCACGGCCACCGCAAGCCTCGCGGATCCCGTGCCCCAGGCACTCGTGCTGACGGCAATCGTCATCGGTTTTGCCACGACGGCACTGTTTCTGGTCGTGCTGCTCGCCTCCCGCGGCCTGACCGGCTCCGACCATGTTGACGGCAGGAGCGACCCGTCATGAACGGCTGGGCGCATCACCTCATCATAGCACCGATCCTGGTCCCGCTGCTTGCGGCGGCAGTGCTGTTGTTCATCGACGAACGACAGCGCGTTGCCAAGGCGATGGTCAGCCTGACGTCGGTGGTGATCCTCGTCTGCGTTTCGTTCGTGCTGTTTCGTATCGAGAGCGGTCCGAGCGATTTCGAAGGCGTCTACCTGCTCGGCAACTGGGCAGCCCCGTTCGGGATCGTGCTGGTGCTCGACGGGCTGTCGGCGATGATGCTGCTTCTGACGGCGCTGGTGGCGCTTGCGTCGCTCGTCTATTCGATGGCCCGCTGGCATACGGTCGGCGCCCATTTCCACACCATGTTCCAGCTGCTGCTGATGGGGGTGGACGGCGCATTCCTCACCGGCGATCTTTTTAACCTCTTTGTTTTCTTCGAAGTGATGCTTGCTGCATCCTACGGTCTGCTTCTGCACGGCTCTGGTCCGCTGCGGGTAAAGGCCGGCCTCCATTACATTGCCGTCAACCTTGCCGCAGCACTTCTCTTCCTGATCGGCGTCAGCCTGATTTACGGCACGGCCGGTACGCTGAACATGGCCGACCTTGCCGCGCGCATTCCGCAGATCGAGCCGGACCGACGCATGCTGATGGAAGCCGGCGCCGGCGTGCTCGGGATCGCATTTCTCATCAAGGCCGGCATGTGGCCGCTCTGCTTCTGGCTTCCGACCGCCTATAGCGCCGCTTCGGCACCCGTCGCGGGCGTTTTCGCGATCCTCAGCAAGCTCGGCATCTATGTCATCTTGCGGCTGATCATGCTGCTGTTTGAAACCGGGCCATCGGCCGGGTTCGGATCGACATTCCTGCTCATCGGCGGTATCGCGACAGTGGTGTTTGGAACGATCGGCGTGCTCGCGTCGCAGGCCTTGGGCCGGTTGGCCGGATATTCGGTTCTGGTGTCGTCCGGCACGCTTCTGATGGTGCTCGGCATCAACGATGGTGCGGTCTCGTCCGGCGCACTCCTCTATCTCGTGAGCTCGACCCTGACGATCAGCGCCTTCTTCATGCTGATCGAACTTGTCGAGCGTGGTCAGGATGCGGGCGCTAGCGTCCTCACCGTGACGATGGAAGCTTACGGCGACGCCGACGACGATGAGCCGCAAGAGGGCGACGGGGTCACGATGCCCGGGACGATGGCGATCCTCGGCATATGCTTTGCAGCCTGTGCGATCCTTCTGTCCGGTCTGCCGCCACTGTCTGGCTTTATCGCCAAATTCGCGATGTTGTCCGCGATGATGGGCACCGGCGCCATTGGCGTGCCGCCGACTGCTGCGGTCTGGACGCTCATCGTTCTCGTCATCCTGTCAGGCGTCGCAGCGCTTATCGCGATGACGCGTGTTGGCATCAGGACGTTCTGGAGCTCGATCGAGGGCACCGTGCCGCGGGTGCTGGTCATCGAGATCGTACCAGTCATGTTCCTTCTGAGCCTTACCCTTGTGCTGACGGTTCAGGCTGGACCCGCGATGCAGTACATGGACACGACGATACGGACCCTCGCCAGCCCGGAAAATTACATCAACGCCGTCAGAAACGCGACAGTCCTGAAGGGCGTCGCCGACAGCAACGGACAGGGAGGCGATTGATGTTTCCCTTCCCGATCCTTGCCGTCTTCCTGGTCCTCATGTGGCTGCTGCTGAACGGGTTCACGCTCGGCCACCTGATTATCGGCACAATGGTCGCAGTCTTCGCCTGCTGGGCTATGGCTTCCCTGAGACCGGAAAAGCCGAGACTCGGCAAATGGTACCTTCTCCCGAAGCTATTGGGGATGGTGCTCTACGACGTTGCAAAGTCGAACGCGCAGGTTGCCGCAGTCATCCTGAGGAGCGGTTCGCGGCGGCATAATCCGGCCTTCCTGACGATCCAGCTGCAGACGCACAACCATTTCTCGCTGGCGGTGCTCGCGATCGTTCTGACGAGCACGCCCGGCTCAGCCTGGCTGGAATACGATTCCAACGACAATACCGTGCTGTTGCATGTCCTCGATCTCGACGACGAGGCGAAGTGGCGCGATATGGTCAAGAACCGCTATGAAAAGCTTTTGATGGAGATCTTCGTATGAGTGCCATCATCGTCTTCACAGCTGTGGCTGTCGCACAATTGATGCTGGCTGCGGCCATGGCTATCGCCTCTGTGCGCATGTTCGGCGGCCCGAGGGCGCAGGACAGGATCATTGCCTTGGACACGCTCTACATCAACGCGATGCTGATGCTCGTCACGTTCGGGATCGGCACGGGTCGGGTCATCTATTTCGAAGCGGCGCTGGTGATCGGCATGCTGGGTTTCGTGGCAACCGTTGCGCTCGCCAAATTTCTGATGCGGGGTGAGGTGATCGAATGAGTGAAGCCACTGATCTGCCGCTCTGGGCCGCCATCGCGGTCGCGGTCTTCCTGCTTGTCGGTGCGTCGCTGGCGCTGATCGGCGCGATCGGCTTTCTCCGGCTGCCGACGTTTTACGAGCGCATCCATGCGCCAACCCTCGGCACCAGCTGGGGTGTGGGCGGCGTCATGGTCGCGTCGATGATCTTTTTCTCCGTGACATCAGGTCGACCAATGATGCACGAGATCCTCATCGGGATCTTCGTCACGGTTACGACGCCGGCCACCTTCCTTCTCCTCGCACGCGCCGCGCTGCATCGAGACAGAGTTGAGAAGACGAAAGGCGTGCCGGAGAAACATCGCGCCGATATCGTAAACAACGATTGAGACGGATCTGTCCTGCGGTCCGGTCCGGTTGCGGGACTAGTCCGGCAGAAGGCCGATATGGTCGAGTTTCGCGCTGCGTGCGGCTCGTCCACCGGGAAGTCGTAGCGGCTCTTCCTCAATACCGTACCGAACCGCCATCATCAGGACATGGGTCCCAAGCATGTCCAGTCCTTCGGTGATCCGATTGCTTTCCAGAAGCTCGACGATGGCGATATGTTCAGCACTCGCGTTTTTGCGCGTGGGCAGCGTGGAACGGTGCGATCGAAGTGCTGCGACCTTGCTCGACACGAGCTGGTAGGCGTTGAACAGATACGGGTTGCCGCAATTCTCCAGCGATGCATCGTGGAAATGATCATCAGCGCGGGCGGATCGATGGTTGTCGCCCGCCTCGCACGCCGCCATCATGTCTTCGGCAGCTGCCCGCATCGCCTTTAACGTTTCATCGCGACGACGCGACATGGCGAGGCGAACTGCCTCGATCTCGATCGTCTTGCGGAATTCGCACAGGTTTTCCGTGTCTTCGCGAGTCGGCAGAAAGACGAAGCTTCCCCTTTGCGGACGCACATCGATGAGGCCCTGCTGTTCGAGCGTTGCAAAGGCTTCTTTCACCGGGCTCCGACTGACGCCAAGCGTGGTCGCCAGCTTGTCTTCCGAAAGTGCGTCACCCAACTCGAGCTCGCCATCGATGATGGCTCGTCTCAGCCTCTCGGTCACCCTTGCGCCCAGCGAGGATCGTGGTTTTGCATCCATTCCTACGGTCCCTTCCTTCCCGGAGCGGATCATACGCTCCGACGCGGCATAACCGAATTCTGTACGCGCCCTCAGGGAGTGAGGCAACATTCCCTGAGGGCGCTTGTCAGGTGGCGATCTCGTCCAGGAAGCGCCGCGTGGCAGCCATTCCCATTTCGGCGCGCTGCATGAAGCTGAGCGCCGCGTCTCCTTTATGCGGGGTTTCGACGCTGATCACGAC
Source organism: Neorhizobium sp. IRS_2294 (assembly GCF_050500145.1). Classification (NCBI taxonomy): domain Bacteria; kingdom Pseudomonadati; phylum Pseudomonadota; class Alphaproteobacteria; order Hyphomicrobiales; family Rhizobiaceae; genus Neorhizobium; species Neorhizobium sp. IRS_2294. Next base: position 671,269 of record NZ_CP191440.1, on the reverse strand, counting down.
ATCTGCGGGCAGGGCGGCCATCAGATCCTTCAACCACAGGCCGCCGTCGCCTGGAAACATCCGGGCAGTGCGTGCCTCGGCAATGCAACCGGCGTTGTCTGCCGGTTGCTCGGCCGGCGCGTCGCAAAGCTGGAGATACAGCGCCTGGCTCTTCGGCAGGCTTGCGACATCGGCGGGGCTGCCGCCGGAGCGTGACAGGTGTAGCGCGTCTATCAGAAGGCCGACATTGTTCCGCCCCGTCGCACTCGCCAGGCGGCTTGCATCATGGATGTTGGCAGTGGAACGCCAACGCATGAACTCGATCGACATTTTGATGCCGTATTGCGCCGCCGCGTCGGCAATGCGGCCGAGATTGTCTGCTGCTCGGGAAAGATCCGGGTCCTCGCAGGTGATCTGCATGATCGGCATTGCGAATTCACCGGCAGTCTCGATCACCGGAAGCCAGGTTTTGATGTCCGTCTCCGGCAGGAGGGTGAACACCTCGCCGTCGTAGAACGACATGCCCGTGTCCGACGCCGCGGCGTTGATTTCGCGGATCAGCTTCTGGTTCCCAACGATTGGATGGGCAAGCTCCAGCCCGTGTGGAGCAATCAGCCGCAGGCTGACGAGATCGTAACCGCAGGCGGCTGCGATCCTGACGTTCTCGACCGGAGGACAACCGAACACGGTCAGATAGGCGAGCGAAAGGGTATGTTGCTTATACATTGTGCGACCTCAATACGTCGCGCGGCCGCCGGAGACGTCGAACACGGCGCCGGTCGAGAACGAGCATTCCTCAGACGCCAGCCAGTTGACGAGCGATGCGACTTCCTCCGCTTCGCCGAGGCGACCGACAGGGATCTTCGCTGTTACATAGGCTTTGAATTCCGGTGTCAGCTGGTTCATCATTTCCGTTTCGATCGCAGCCGGCGTCACGCAGTTGACGCGGATCTGCGTCGTTGCCAGTTCCTTGCCGATCGATTTCGTCAGGCCGATAACGCCCGCCTTCGAAGCGGAGTAGGCGACCGCGTTGGGATTGCCTTCCTTGCCGGCGATCGAGGCGATATTGACGATGCGGCCATAGCCGGTCTTCAGCATTTGCCGAACCGCCGATTGGCAGCAGTAGAATACTGCATCGAGATTGAGCGACATGACGAAGCGCCAGCCGTCATGCGGGTAATCAACGAATTTTTCGAGCGGGCCATTGTGACCGGCGCAGGTCACGAGAATGCCGAGCGGCCCGAGATCCGCGACCGCTTGCTCCGTGGCTGCCTCGACCGCGGCGGGGTCCATGACGTTGACCACATAACCCTTGGCGCCCGGAAGCTTGGCAGCAGCCTCTTCGACCCGTTCCTTGTTGATGTCCCATAGCGCGACCTTGTGGCCCTTGGCCGCAAGTCTTGCTGCGATCGGAAATCCGAGCCCGCCGGCCCCCCCTGTGACGATCGCAACGCGAGGTGTTTCCTGGTTCGCCATGTGTATCTCCTCCCTGGCATTACGACCCGTTTCCCAAGAGCCGCTTTCTTTTCGTTTGTCGTCTTCACGCGTTCGTATGGTTGAAACCTTGCGCTTGACATTTGTAGCATACTAACATTCTAGTGGCCTACATGGGTCGCAAATGACCGGCTTGTCAAGCGCTGAGGATGCAGGGCGAGTGAATGGGAGGAGAAGACGATGGGAATGAATGGCAACGCCTTTCTGGCGATCTGGCACGACATCGAAGAGGGCGGGCATGCCGAATATATCGAATGGCATACCCGCGAGCATATGCCCGAGCGCCTTTCGATCCCGGGCTTCAGAACCGGCAAGCGGCTGCATGCTCCTTCTGCCTCCCGCTATGTTTTCGGCACCGTCTATTCCGGCGAGACCCTGGAGACCTTCCGTTCTCCCGACTACCTCGAACGTTTGAACAACCCGACACCCTGGACGACGGCTGTTGCGCCGAGTTTCCGTAATTTTCTGCGCGTCGCCTGCGAACGCATTGCTGAGGCAGGCCATGGTGACGGTGGCAGCATGGCGACGATCCGCTTCGATCTTTCGGGCGACGATGGCGAGACCCGGCTGCGGGCAAATGCTCAGGCACTCGCGGACACGATGCTCGCGGTGCGTGGTGTCTCCTGCGTCCACGTCGGTGTTTCCCGCAACGAGGTTTCGAGCGTCCGCACCAAGGAAACCGAGCTGCGGGCTGTAATGAACGAGACTGTCTTCGACGTCGTCGTTCTGGTCGAGGGGTCGTCGAGCGCAGGACTGCGGGCGGCCTTGCCCGAGGTGGAGCGGCTGGCAGTTGAAAGCGGCATCCTTCAAGCGCCGGTCACTGATATCTATGAGACCGCCTTCTCGATTACCTCGGAAGATATGCGGGGCGCGCCATGACCCGGATTCTGATGACCGGCGGCGCCGGCTTTCTGGACGGCTGGATCCTCAAGGCGTTGAAAGCCGAAGGCCATGACGTGCGGATTTTCGATCGCTCGCCCGACCGCCGCATATTGCGGGACATCGCTGGCGACGAAGCGGATCACGTCGAGTGGTTTGAGGGCGATATTACCGATGGCGCCGCGGTCAAATCGGCCGCCAAAGATTGCGCATCCATTATTCATCTCGCCGCTCTGCTGACGCCAGCCTGCAAGAACGACCCGGTGCTCGGCGCGACGGTGAACCTGATCGGCACGCTGAATGCGTTCGAAGCGGCCAAGGCTAACGGCATTGCGCGGATTGCCTATGCCAGCAGCGCTGCCGTCTTTGGCCCCGATGACGGCACGACGCCGCATCCGGTCACGCATTACGGCGCCTTCAAGCTTGCCTGCGAAGGAAGCGCCCGCGCGTATTGGGCGGATGCTGGTATCTCAAGCATTGGCCTTCGCCCGACGGTTGTCTACGGGCCTGGGCGCGAAAGTGGACTGACTGCGGGGCCAACGCTTGCATGCCGCGAAGCGGTTCTCGGCAATGCCTACACGATCGGATATTCCGGTCCGCAGGATCTCGTTTTCGTCGCCGATGTTGCAGCGGCCTTCGCGGCGGCGGCAACAAGACCGTTCGAGGGCGCGCATGCGTTTTCGGTCGGCGGTGCCTGCGAGGACGTCCCGGACGTGATCGCAGCGATCAGAGCCGAGATCCCCGGCGCAAACATTGATTTTGGCGGCCCAGCTGTGCCGATGGCGCCGGATATCAAAGCTACCGACAATCAGGCTCTGCTGGGCCCGATCCCGGTTACTCCCCTCCGGCAGGGAATATCACAGACTGTCGCCCATTACCGATCGATCGCGGGGAGGGGCTGATGACCGTCCGCAGCGACATATCGCAGGATCATGTCGGTCATGGTTTCCAGGCGTGCCTCGACCGCGTCTGCAGCCATGAGGTCGCGTCCGAACAGGACCTTCAGCGTGTGGCGATTGGAAACATAGGTAAAGCCGAGGGCGGAAATCGAGATGTAGAGATCGAGAGGGTCCACGCGTCGGAAAAGGCCCTTTGCGGCACCGATATCGAGGATCGTCGAGACCTTCGTCACGACCGAGCTGTTAAGCCCCTTCATGTCGCCGGCCGACTGCAGATGCGCTGCGCCGTGCAGGTTTTCTGTGTTGATCATTCGCACGAAGGCGGGGTTGTCGATATAATACCGGAAGGTAAAGGCGATCAGCGCCTTCATCGCACCGACGGGATCTTCCGGATCGAGCACGAGGGCGTCTTCGGCACTGCGGATGCCGGTGTAAAGATGCTCCATCGCGGCAAGGTAGAGATCCTCCTTGCTGCCGAAGTAGTGGTAGACCATCGCCTTGTTGGAATTCGCGCGCTGAGCGATGCGATCGACCCGTGCGCCACCGATTCCGTAGGTCGAAAATTCCGTGATTGCCGATTCCAGCAAAAAGCGTCTGCGCCTTTCCGGCGACCTTTGGCCCGGGTCAAGACTCGTATCAGCGGACATCTTTTCGGTGGTCGTCATCTCAATTCCTCGGCCTCGCGGCCCCGTTACCACAGCAGGCAACAGGGAGCAGCGGCTTAAGTGTAAGCAATCAATCCGCGAGCAGGAATAGCACGTCGATTGACATCAACCAACTGGTTGGTTAATTGAAATACGGGTATTTCCATTTGGGTTGCGAAGAGGAGTCGCCGCCCAAACATCAAAAGGCATCAACCCTGAGGAGGACATTTCATGCCAGGCAAATTTTCATTCCGCACACTCGCATTGACGCTCGTTGCAGGCGTCAGCATCGCGCTCGGCGCGTCAGCCGCCCATGCGCAGGCTCTTGAGAAGATCAAGAGCGCCGGCGTCATCCGGGTCGGCGTCATGGGCGAACAGGCACCATGGGGCTCGATCGACGCCAGCGGTCAGAACATCGGCTATGACGTCGATGTGGCCAAACTGATCGGCGAGGAAATGGGCGTCAAGGTCGAGTTCGTACCGAACGCCGTCTCGGCCCGCATCCCGAACCTTCTGACCGGCAAGGTCGATCTGCAGATGGCCGTCATGGGCATGTATCCGGATCGCGCCAAGGCCGTGCAGTTCAGCAAGCCTTATGCAGGCCTGAAGATCATTCTTCTGTCGAGCGCCAAGAACAAGATCACCGCGATCGAGGACGCAAAGAGCCTGCGCATCGGCGTGCCGCGCGGCGCAGCACAGGACAAGGCGATCACCACCCTTCTGGGTGACGTTCCCAACATCCGCCGCTTCGACGACGACAGCTCCAACATCCAGGCTCTCGTCTCCGGTCAGGTCGATGCGATCGGTGGCAACACGACCTACAAGATCAACCTCGACCGCGCATCGCCAGGCAACGACTACGAACAGAAGCTGGTCTTCAACGAACAGTGGATGGGCGTTACCACCAAGCTCGGCGACAAGGAAATCAACGACTGGCTGAACAAGTTCATCGACAAGATCAAGGCCGATGGCCGTCTCGAAGCGATCAACAAGAAGTGGCTGGCAGCAGACGCGCTTCCTAATTTCCCGGAAAAGCTCGAGGGCATCCCCTTCACAGTACAGTAAAAGTTAGCGTCAATTCCACGACCGCATGACGAAACGGGGCGCGCAGCCGCGATTGGAAAAGCGCGCCTCGATCTGCAGCAAAAGGCATGGACATGCGCACGATCTTTATTCTGAACGGACCCAATCTCAATCTTCTCGGTCAGCGCGAGCCGGATATCTACGGCCGCACGACGCTCGACGAAATCCGTGCCTGGTTGGAAGCGGATGCTGCCGAACTCGGCGTCGCGATCGATTTCCGCCAGTCGAATTTCGAAGGCGAGATCATCGAATCCATTCATGCGGCGCGCCATGATGCCGCCGGCATCATCATCAATCCTGCTGCCTACACGTTCACGTCGATCGCAATTCTGGATGCGCTGAAGACCTTCGACAAGCCGAAGATCGAGCTGCACATTTCCAACGTGCACCAGCGCGAGGAAATCTATCACAAGTCGCTCGTCTCCAAGACCGCGACGGCAGTCATGGCGGGCTTCGGTGCCTACGGCTATCGCCTCGCTCTGCGGGCCATGGCGGAGATGACGCAATGACCCGCGTCGGTCTGATGGGTGCAGGTCTGATCGGCCGCGAACATGCCGACCTCCTGGTGTCCAACCGCCGCGCCGAAATTGCCGCGATCTGCGATCCGTCGTCCGCTGCAGCCGAACTCGCCGCGCGCCTCTCCGTCCCGTACTTTGCCGACTACGACACCATGCTCGACGAGGCAAAGCCCGACGGCGCCATCATCGCGCTGCCGAACAATCTTCATACACCGGCCGCTCTCGCCTGCATCGAGCGCGGCGTGCCCTGCATGATCGAGAAGCCGATCGCCGAAAGCATCGCCTCGGCTGCCCGCATCGTCGAGGCTTCGGAACGAAGCGGCGTGGCCGTCCTTGTCGGTCATCAGCGCCGCCACAGCCCCGACATCCGTTCCGCCAAACGCGCCATCGACGCTGGAGAGCTCGGACCGTTGGTCGCCGTCAGCGGCATGACCCTGTTCGACAAGCCGGACGACTATTTCAACACAGAATGGCGCCGCAAGCTTGGCGGCGGCGTGTTGTTGATCAACCTCATCCACGATATCGACGTCCTGCGCTATCTGGTCGGCGAGATCGAAAGCATCCGCGCTTTCACATCCTCGGCCCGCCGCGGCTTTGAAGTGGAAGACACGGCAAGCATTTCGATCCGCTTCGTCAACGGCGTGCTCGGCACGTTTCTGATTTCGGACGCAGCCGTCAGCCCCTGGGCCTGGGAATATACGTCCGGGCAGGCGCTTTATCATCCGGCACAGCCCGGTCCCTGCCTTTTCCTCGCCGGACGAAAGGCAGCACTGTCTGTCTCCGACATGTACCTGTGGCGGCACGCGGAGGAAAACGATCACTGGCAGCATCCGCTGGTTCGCGAATACCGCCCCGGCGATGGCTCGCTGACCTATGTCAACCAGCTTGACCACTTCGTCGATGTGATCCGTGGCGATGCGCAGCCGCTGATCAGCGCGCGCGATGGCATGTCGACGCTTGCCGCGACGCTTGCGGTCGATCTCGCCGGCCGCGAGGATCGCACGGTGACGCTCGCTGAAATGCTAGCACCGGCAAAGGTGGCGGCATGAAACGTAAGTGGTCCCTTTCCTTCCTGACCGGGCTCGGCGTCGCGCCGGAAGAGGCCGTGCGTGCGGCAGCTGAGGCCGGATACGACTATCTCGGCCTGCGCCTGATGCCGGCATTTCCCGGCGGCCTTGCTTATCCGCTGATGGATGACCCGGCGCGCGTGAAATCCCTGATAAGCTTGATGGCCGACAGCGGCGTCGCAGTGTTCGATATCGAGATGATCCGGATTTCGCCGGATTTCGATCCGGAACCGCTGCTGCCGTTTCTCGAATGTGCCGGCCAGCTCGGCGCCCGCGCCATTCTTGTTGCCGGTGACGATGCGGACGAGGGTCGTCTGACAGCCTCCTTTGTCAAACTCTGCGAGGCGGCACGTCCGTTCGGCCTCTCGATGGATCTCGAATTCATGCCGCAATCGGAGCTGCGGGATCTCGCAGCCGCCACCCGCGTCCTGACTGCGGCAGACCAACCGAACCAGGGCGTCATCATCGATACGCTGCATGTCTCGCGGGCTCGCACGACCATCGAAGAGATCACTGCTGTGCCGCGCAAGTGGCTGAACTACGTGCAGATCTGCGACGCTCCGGCCAAGATCCCGGAGACGCGGGAAGAACTGAACTACACGGCCCGCCATGCTCGGCTTCTGCCGGGCGAGGGGGAGCTCGACCTTGCCTGCATGTTTGCCGCCATGCCGGCGGATCTGCCTGTCGCCGTGGAAATTCCCAACGACGAGCAATCGGCGGGCCTGTCCGCCGCCGAATGGGCGAAGCGAACGCTGATCGCGTCGCGCAGAATTCTCGAACCCGAATCCGAAGAGGCCCAATGACCGGCTTGCAAATAAAGACCATCCAGGGCGTGGATATCCCGAGCCTCGGCTTCGGTACATTCGAACTGAAGGGACCGGAAGGCGAGGCGGCGATCCGTACCGCCATCGAACTCGGTTACCGCCAGATCGATACCGCGATACGGTACGGAAACGAAGTCGAGGTCGGCAACGCTATTCGCCAAAGCGGCGTGGCACGGGGAGAGCTCTTCGTCACCACCAAGATCTGGTTCAACGATCTCGATCCGGAAACGGTCGCGGCCCGCGTTGATGAGAGCCTGGAGCGGCTGGGTTTCGACTATGTCGATCTGCTCCTCGTTCACTGGCCAACCAAGGACGTGCCCCTTGGCGAAACGCTTGACGCATTCGCTCAAGCCAAATCCAAGGGCAAGACAAGGCTGATCGGTGTCAGCAATTTCACCGTGGCACTGCTCGACGAGGCGCTCGACGTTCACAAGGCCGAGCTGTTCTGCAATCAGGTCGAATACCATCCCTTCCTGTCGCAGGAAAAACTGCTCGAGCGCATGCGCCGGGCCGACATGCTGCTCAATGCCTATCAGCCGATTGCGCGCGGCAAGGTGTTCAGCTCCAAGCTGCTGACCGAGCTCGGAGCGAAGTACGGCAAATCGGCGGGTCAGATCACGTTGCGCTGGCATATCCAGCAAGACCATGTCGGTGCCATTCCGCGCTCCGCGAAGGCCGAAAACATCAGGTCCAACATGGACATTTTCGATTTTGAACTGTCGTCGGAAGACATGGCTGCCATTCATGCGCTGGCGCGTGGCGAGCGCTATTCCCGTTTCGAGTGGGAACCCGCTTGGGACTGAGACGCGGCGATGGTGAAGGCAATGAGGGAGGTAGAACATGACACTTGATTTCAGCGTCGTCACCGATGCTTGGCAATCGCTGGTCTATGGTACGTTGGGAACCCTGTTCCTGGCCGTGGCCGGCATGATGATTGCGACTGTTATCGGCGTGCTGGGCGTGGCGATCCTCAGAACGAACATGGTCATCCCGTCCTTTCTCGTCACGGCTTTCGTCGAGGTGATCCGCAACACGCCTTTCCTTGTGCAGATCTACTTCATCTTCTTCGCGCTGCCACTCGCCGGCGTCCGGCTTAATCCGACCATGACCGCGGTTCTGGCACTGGGGTTGAACGGTGGCGCCTATGCGATCGAGATTATTCGCGGTGGTGTAGAAAGCATTCCCAAGGGACAGACCGAAGCCGGGCTGGCGCTGGGTCTCCACAATCACGAAGTCTTCCGGATGATCGTGCTGAAGCCGGCGCTGCGGGCCATCTATCCCTCGCTGTCGAGCCAGTTCATCCTGCTGACGCTGACGACGGCGATCTGCACCTCGATTTCGGCCTACGAACTGACCTCGGTCGGCCAGCGTATCGAGGCTGAAACCTTCCGCAGTTTCGAGACCTATTTCACCCTGACCGGCATCTATCTCGTGATTTCGATGGTGACCATGTGGACGCTTGCCGCCATCGGCCGGCGTGCCTTCAACTATCCGCAGCGCTGAGGAGGACCAGGATATGGGATACCAAGAACTGACCTACCTGCTGCAAGGCCTCGGCTGGACCCTTGTCCTGACCGCGATGGCCTTTGTTGGCGGCATCATCTCGGGCGTCATCGTGGCGCTGATGCGGGTGTCGAGGATCGCCTTGGTCCGTTATATCGCGATCGGCTGGATCGGGCTCTTCCAGGGCACGCCGCTTCTGATGCAGCTCTTCGTCGCCTATTTCGGCCTGCCGCTTCTGGGCTTCGATCTGCCCGGTTGGGCCGCCGTCGGCATCGCGTTGACCGCGCATGCTTCGGCATTTCTCGGCGAAATCTGGCGCGGCGCGATCGAGGCCGTGCCGAAGGGCCAGACCGAAGCTGCCGATGCGCTCGGCCTCCACACCCGCAGCCTGATGTTCGACGTCATCATGCCGCAGGCGTTCAAGCTGTCGCTGCCGGCAACCGTCGGCTTCCTGGTCCAGCTTCTGAAAGGCACGTCGCTTGCTGCCATCGTCGGCTTCATCGAGCTGACGCGTGCCGGTTCGATCGTCTCCAACCAGATCTACCAGCCGCTTCTCGTGTTCGGCGTCGTCGGCGCCATGTATTTCGCAATGTGTTGGCCGCTGTCCCTGTGGGGACGACGCATCGAGCGGCGTATGTCCGCCGGTTTGGCAAGATAGAATAGGGAAAATGACCATGGCAATTGTGACCAACACCAACGCCCAGCCGACCGGCAAAGAGCCGATGATCATGATGCGCGACGTGGAGAAGTGGTACGGCGCATTCTACGCCCTCAAGAAAGTCAACCTGACAGTGGCGAAGGGTGAGAAGATTGTTCTCTGCGGTCCGTCGGGATCGGGCAAGTCGACGCTGATCCGCTGTATCAACCGGCTCGAAGCAAGCCAGGGTGGCAAGATCGTCGTATCGGGCCATACCGTGAAGGATGACCAGAAGGCGATCGATGCGGTGCGCCGCGAGGTTGGGATGGTTTTTCAGCAGTTCAACCTGTTTCCGCACAAGACGGTGCTCGAAAACTGCATTCTCGCGCCCATGCGCGTGCGAAAACTGTCGCGCTCCGAGGCGGAAAAGACGGCCCGCAAATATCTGGAGCGGGTCCGCATCGGCGATCAGGCGGACAAATACCCGGCCCAGCTTTCCGGCGGCCAGCAGCAGCGCGTCGCGATTGCCCGCGCGCTCTGCATGGAACCCAAGGCGATGCTGTTTGACGAACCAACCTCGGCGCTCGACCCTGAAATGGTCAAGGAAGTGCTCGATACGATGGTGTCGCTCGCCCGCGATGGTATGACGATGATCTGCGTGACGCATGAAATGGGTTTCGCTCGCCAGGTCGCCGACCGCGTCATCTTCATGGCCGATGGCGAGATCGTTGAGGAAAACGATCCCGAAAGTTTCTTCAGCGCGCCGGCCCATCCCCGGACCCGGGCATTCCTGGGCGAGATCCTGTCGCATCATTGATGGGGTGGAGCCAAGTGGGCACCTGCATGCGTTGGCTACTGAGGCATATCGCAAACGAGGCTAGAGCAAACGAGGGCAAGTCATGAAGACGTCCATAGCGACCGTATCGATCAGCGGCGAACTTCCGGAAAAACTTGCAGCGATCGCGCAGGCGGGGTTCAGCGGTGTCGAGATCTTCGAGAACGACTTCCTCGCCTTCGACGGCACGCCGGCCGATGTCGGGCGCATGGTGCGCGATCATGGCCTGGAAATCACGCTCTTCCAGCCGTTCCGCGATTTCGAGGGCATGCCTGAACCGCACCGCTCGCGCCTGTTCGACCGGGCGGAGCGCAAGTTCGATATCATGCAGGAGCTGGGCACCGATCTGGTCCTCGTGTGCTCGAACGTCTCGCCGCTCGCGCTCGGCGGTATCGACCGGGCGGTGGCGGATTTTCACGAACTCGGGGAACGCGCTGCCAAGCGTGGCCTGAAAGTCGGTTACGAGGCGCTCGCCTGGGGCAAACACATTTCCGATCATCGCGATGCCTGGGAGGTTGTCCGTCGCACCAACCATCCGAGTATCGGCATCATCCTCGACAGCTTCCACACGCTGTCGCGGCAGATCGACATCAATTCGATCCGCTCGATCCCGAAGGAGAAGATCTTCATCGTCCAGCTGGCCGATGCGCCATTGATCGACATGGATCTGCTTTACTGGAGCCGACACTTCCGCAACATGCCGGGCGAGGGAGATCTGCCGGTCGAAGCATTTACCAGCGCCGTCGCCGAAACCGGCTATGATGGCTATTTCTCGCTGGAGATATTCAATGACCAGTTCCGCGGCGGCTCGGCAAAGGCTATCGCGGCAGATGGTCACCGATCACTGATCACGCTTGGAGATCGGGTGCGTCGCAATCCGAATGCGTCGGGCCTGACGCTCCCGGTCATGCCGGACCGCAGCGCCGTGCAAGGGGTCGGCTTCGTCGAATTTTCGGCAAGCGAGGCCGACGCCGGAGAACTGGCCGGCATCTTGCGCACGCTCGGTTTTTCCAAGACCGCACAACACCGCAGCAAGAAAGTCAGCGTGTTTTCGCAGGGCAATATCAAACTGCTTCTGAATACGGACGAGATGGGCTTTGCGAGTGCATCCTACGCCGTGCACGGCACCTCGGCCTATGCAATGGCTTTGAAGGTGGACGACGCGCGCGATGCGATGGATCGTGCGGTGGCATTGGGCGCCGAAGTGTTCAATCAACCCGTCGAGACGGGCGAGGTGACGATCCCCTCTATCCGCGGTGTCGGCGGAGGTCTGATCTACCTGCTCGATGACAAGACGGATCTTTCCCGCATCTGGGATATCGATTTCGCCCCAGTCGATGATGAGCATAAGAAGCAGGATGCCCACCTCCTGAGCGTCGATCATATCGCCCAGACGGTAGCGTATGAGGAGATGCTCACCTGGGTGCTTTTCTACACCTCGATCTTCGAGATGCAGAAGACGCCGATGGTCGACATCATCGACCCATCCGGCGTGGTGCGCAGCCAGGTTTTCGAAGCGCCGCAAGGCTCGCTTCGCATTACGCTCAATGGTGCGGAAAACCGGCGAACGCTTGCTGGACATTTCATTGCGGAGACATTCGGGTCCGGCATCCAGCATCTGGCATTCGAAACTGCGGATATCTTTGCGACGGCCGCAGCCCTGAAGGCGAACGGCTTCCGTCCCTTGCCGATCTCGCCGAACTATTATGGCGACGTGGAAACCCGCTTCGGTCTCGATCCGGACCTGACGGAGAGGCTGAAGGCGGAGAACATTCTCTACGACCGCGACGAGAACGGCGAATACTTCCAGCTCTATAGCGGCACGTTCGGGGAGGGGTTCTTCTTCGAGATCGTCCAGCGGCGCGATTATCGCGGTTATGGCGCAGCAAACGCGATCTTCCGCATTGCGGCCCTGAAGAAGCAGATCAGGCCGGAAGGTGTGCCACGGCTTTAGGCGTCGCGGGAGCCTTTGGTGATTAGGGGCCGGCCGGGTAGGCCGGCCCCGTTTGCTATTTGTGTTAGCCGAACAGGACGAGGCTGCTTTTCAGCGTGACCCAGATGCCCCAGATCATGGGGATGCCGACGACTGCCCAGGCGAGAGCGGCCTGAGCGGAGAAGCCGCCCTTGCCGATGCCGAATGAACCGGTTGGACCGGCATTTGCAGCTGCAGTCTTTGCCTGCAGCGAGGCAACCTCTGCGTCGGACATAAACCATTTGTCGGCAAGCGGCCGCACCAGTGAGTTGGCAATGAGGCCAAGCACGAGCATGCCCGCAAGTATATACATTGTGCCGGTGTAGAGAGCCGGTCCCGGCGCAACGCCGGCAGCAATCTGCGCTTCACGAATGTAGTTCACCACGACCGGACCGACGATGCCGGCAGTCGCCCAGGCGGTCAGAAGACGACCGTGGATCGCGCCGACGAACTGGGTTCCGAAGATATCGGCAAGATAGGCCGGGATGGTTGCGAAGCCGCCGCCATACATGGACAGGATGATGCCGAATGCCAGAACGAACAGACCCTTGTTGCCGAGATTGGCAAGTGTCGGTGCGGTTGCATAGAGGATGATGCCGAGGATGAAGAACGTATAGTAGGTGTTCTTGCGGCCGAGCTTGTCGGAGAGCGAGGCCCAGACAAAGCGTCCGCCAATATTGAAGAGCGACAGAAGGCCGGTGAAGCCTGCAGCGATTGCTGCGATCTGTGCCTTCTGTCCAGCGTCGAGCTGCGCGAACGCGACGTCCGGCAGACCGATCAGCGAACCGGCGAAGATTTCCTGCAGCATCGGCGATGCCATGCCGATAACGCCGATACCGGCGGAGACGTTGAGGCAAAGCACGGCCCAGATCAGCCAGAACTGCTTTGTCTTGTGGGCGTCACGCAGGTGAACGTGTTTCGTGGTGATCATCGTCGACTTGGAAGCGGGCGGTGTCCAGCCTTCAGGACGCCATCCTGCCGGCGGGATGCGGTAGCCGAAGGCGCCGCCCATCATGAAGCAGAAATAGATCGCAGCCATGGCGATGAAAGTCTGCCACACACCGACAGACACGTCGGTCTTGAAGAAGTTCATCAGAAGGTTTGCGAGCGGAGCGCCAATCATTGCGCCGCCGCCGAAGCCCATGATCGCCATGCCTGTCGCCATGCCGCGACGGTCCGGGAACCACTTGATCAGCGTTGACACCGGCGAGATATAGCCGAGACCGAGACCGATGCCGCCGATAACGCCGGCGCCGACCCACATCATCCACAGCTGATGGGTCATGACGCCCATGGCTGCGACGAGAATGCCACCGCACCAGCAGCAGGCGGAGACGAAACCAGCCTTGCGTGGACCGACCTTTTCAAGCCAGCCGCCCCAAATGGCGGCGGAGCAGCCGAGCAACACGAAGAACAGCGTGTAGATCCAGCCAAGATCGGCAACGCGCCAGTTGCAGCTCGTCGTAAACAGTGCCGTCAGCAGGCCCATGCCTGTGCATGACGGGTCGGCCGCACCTGGAATGGCGCGCGAAAGCGGCAGCCAGAATACGCTGAAGCCGTAGGCCATGCCGATGCAAAGGTGAATAGCGAGGGCTGCCGGCGGCACAAGCCAACGGTTGAAGCCCGGTTTTGCGATAATACGTTCCTTATCCAGGAGGCCCGCGTCAACGACGCCGCCTCCTGCTGTTCCTGCAACTGCCATAAAAGAAAATCCCTCTCTGAGTAATGGCTTTCAACGTGAACTCACCACTGCCCTCCAGCTGAAGGCGAGCGCACGTGATGCTTTCCGGTGTGATCTGCCGGAAGCGGTTTCGTCTGGCCCCGTTCCCTAACGTCCGAAAGTACCCCCGGCCGTTCCCTCTTTGGTTCCCGTACCCATACCGTCCGTTTCTTTCGGTCGGCGGATCAGTGTCGAAGCCTCGATGACAAGCGGCAGAAGTCCTGCGCCGCCGGCATCGAGATGCTCGAAAAGGTGCCGGCGCATGCGCGGCTCCCAGAATTTGTTGATATGTGTCGCAACACCATTGGTTCGCACGCTCTCCGGCTGGGATAAGAAAAACGTGGCGATCTGGTTTGCCATCCGGACCAGCTTTTCGTGGCCGTGGGTTTCATGTGGCACTGTGTCGTCCAACTGATCATGCACCATCGCAAAAAGCTCCGATGGCGATCAGACGACCCTTCGTTGCAGCAGCCGGATACGGTCCGGAGATCCGCGCAGTTGAAGCGCGGCTGCCGTGATAGCTGAAACCTATCGTACGATTGGCCTGTACCGAGATTGAGCGAGTTGCACTGTTTCCGTTACGACGGCTAGTTTCAAGAACTGCACTTGCGACGAACAATGGCGTCATAGGACTCTGCGACAAATTGGCACTCCCCCTTAATCTGGTTCTTGACCTGTTTGCAAGAGCCCTACGGCCTCACCGATTGCCTATTTGCAATTGATAATTCCGATTACTCCGCAGCCTCCATTCGACCTGCGATGCGTCGCGATCTGCGCGACAGGTCGCCGTAGTCCTGCTGCCACTCCGTCGGGCCATTCGACGGCGAAACCTGCACCGCCGTGACCTTGTATTCCGGGCAGTTGGTGGCCCAGTCGGAATAGTCGGTCGTGATCACGTTCGCCTGCGTATCGGGATGGTGGAACGTGGTGTAGACGACACCCGGCGCCACGCGGTCGGTGATCAGAGTCCGCAGCGTCGTATCGCCGGCTCGGCTGGCAAGCTTGATCCAGTCGCCGTCCTTGATCCCGCGCTGCTCGGCATCGTGCGGGTGGATCTCGAGACGGTCCTCCGCATGCCAGACGACGTTTTCCGTCCGTCGCGTCTGCGCGCCGACATTATACTGCGACAGGATACGGCCGGTGGTGAGCAGAAGCGGGAACCGCGGCCCGGTGCGTTCGTCGGTCGCGACATATTCGGTGCGAATGAACTTGCCCTTGCCGCGCACGAAGCCGTCGACATGCATGATCGGCGAACCGAGCGGATGCGCTTCGTTGCAGGGCCACTGCACCGAGCCCATCTCTTCCAGATAGTCGTAGGACACCTTGGCAAAGCTTGGGGTCGTTGCGGCGATCTCGTCCATCACCTGCGACGGATGGGTGTAGTTCCACGGCAGTCCCATGGCCTGCGCCAGTTTCTGCGTCACTTCCCAGTCGGCCAAGCCGTTCTTCGGGCTCATCACCTTGCGAACCCGGTTGATGCGCCGCTCCGCATTGGTGAACGTGCCGTCCTTTTCGAGGAAGGTCGAGCCGGGGAGGAAAACATGCGCGAAATTGGCGGTTTCGTTGAGGAACAGGTCGTGCACGACGACGCATTCCATCGCTTCGAGACCGGCGGACACATGCTTGGTATCCGGGTCGGACTGCAGGATATCCTCGCCCTGGATGTAGATGCCCCTGAACGTGCCTTCGACCGCCGCATCCAGCATGTTGGGAATGCGCAGGCCCGGCTCGTTGTTGAGCGTTACGCCCCACAGCTTTTCGAACGTCTCGCGGGTGGCATCGTCGGAGATGTGGCGATAGCCCGGCAGTTCGTGCGGGAAGGAGCCCATGTCGCAGGCGCCCTGGACATTGTTCTGGCCCCGCAGCGGATTGACGCCGACGCCGGGCCGACCGAGATTGCCGGTGACCATGGCGAGGTTGGCGATCGCCATCACCGTCGTCGAGCCCTGGCTGTGCTCGGTGACGCCGAGACCGTAATAGATCGAGCCATTGCCCCCGGTCGCAAACAGCCGTGCGGCACCACGCAGCAGATCGGCGGGAACGCCGGTATAGGCCTCCGTCGCTTCCGGGCTATGCGCGTCTTCCGAAACAAACGCCGCCCAATCCTCGAATTCCGACCAGTCGCAGCGCTCGCGGATGAAGGCTTCGGCAAACAGTCCCTCGGTGACGATGACATGCGCCAGCGCGGTCAGGACAGCCACATTGGTGCCTGGCTTTAAGGGGAGGTGAAACGCTGCCTCGACATGGGGCGAGCGGACGATATCGGTGCGGCGCGGATCGATGACGATGAGTTTCGCACCCTGCCGCAACCGCTTCTTCAGCCGCGACCCGAACACCGGATGCCCGTCGGTCGGGTTGGCGCCGATGATCACGACCACGTCGGTGTGCTCGACGCTGTCGAAATTCTGCGTTCCGGCCGAGGTGCCGAAAGCCTGGCCGAGCCCGTAACCAGTCGGCGAATGGCAGACGCGGGCACAGGTATCGACATTGTTGTTGCCGAAACCGGCCCGGATCAGCTTCTGGACGAGGAATGTCTCTTCGTTGGTGCAGCGCGACGAGGTGATGCCGCCGATCGACTCGCGGCCATACTGATACTGGATGCGCCGGAACTCGGAGGCGACATGGCTGAACGCTTCTTCCCAGCTGACTTCCCGCCACGGATCGGAAATCTTCTCGCGGATCATCGGATTGAGGATGCGGTCCTTGTGGCTCGCATAGCCATAGGCAAACCGTCCCTTGACGCAGGAATGGCCGCGATTGGCCTGGCCGTCCTTCCACGGTACCATCCGCACCAGTTCTTCGCCGCGCATTTCAGCCTTGAACGAACAGCCGACGCCGCAATAGGCGCAGGTCGTCACCGTCGAATGCTCTGGCTGGCCGATTACGATCACCGACTTCTCGGTCAGTGTCGCGGTCGGGCATGCCTGCACGCAGGCACCGCAGGAAACGCATTCGGACTCGAGAAAATGTTCGTGCGCGCCGGGAGAGACGCGGCTTTCGAAACCGCGGCCTTCGATTGTCAGCGCGAACGTGCCCTGCACTTCCTCGCAGGCGCGGACGCAGCGCGAACAGACGATGCATTTGGAAGGGTCATAGGTGAAGTAAGGGTTCGACTCGTCCTTCGGCATCCACTTGGCATTGATGGCGCCGTCGGTCCGGGCCCTCACATGGTTGTCGCCCTCGTAGCCATAGCGAACGTCGCGAAGGCCGACGGCACCCGCCATGTCCTGCAGCTCGCAGTCGCCATTGGCGGCGCAGGTGAGGCAATCGAGCGGGTGGTCGGAGATATAGAGCTCCATCACACCCTTGCGGATCTGTTTCAGCCGCTCCGTCTGCGTGTGGACGACGATCCCGGGCGCAACCGGCGTGGTGCAGGAGGCCGGCGTGCCGTTGCGGCCCTCGACCTCGATCAGACAGAGCCGGCAGGACCCGAAGGCATCCACCATGTCGGTGGCGCAGAGCTTGGGCACCTGGATGCCGGCCTCCATCGAGGCGCGCATGATCGAGGTGCCGGCGGGAACGGTGATCTGGCGCCCGTCGATGGTGAGCGTCACCGTATCGGTGGATTTAGAAACGGGTGTGCCGTAGTCGATTTCATGAACGAGGGACATGATGCGTCTCCTGTTTGAACATGGGGGTGCGGACTGGGCGGCGGGGAGAAAGTCCCCCTCTGGCCTGCCGGCCATCTCCCCCACAAGGGGGGCGAATAGATGCCGCGCCGACTTCACCCAATAGGGAAGCAAGCCGCGCGGCAGGTTGAGCCCTCCCACCTGTGGGGAGGGCGGCGAGCAAAGCGAGCGGGAGGGGTCTTGTTGCCCGCCCTTCGCTATAGCTGCGGGCATTCGTAATTCGAAAAGCCAAATCGTTGGCTTTTCGTCTGCTACGCAGAGCACTCCTCATCATTCCGCCGCCTCCACCATCGGTGCCGGCGCAAAATCCTCCGGAAAATGGTTCATCGCGCTCATCACAGGATAGGGCGTGAAGCCGCCGAGCGCGCAGAGCGAGCCGAACTTCATCGTGTTGCAGAGATCCTCCAGCAGCACCTTGTTCTTGTCAGGCTCGATGCCGGCCCGTATCTTGTCGACGGTTTCGACGCCGCGGGTGGAGCCGATCCGGCAGGGGGTGCACTTGCCGCAGCTTTCGATGGCGCAGAATTCCATCGCGAAGCGAGCCTGTTTCAGCATATCGGCGCTGTCATCGAACACCGAGATGCCGGCATGGCCGATCAGCCCGCCTCTTTCGGCAAATGCCTCGTAGTCGAAGGGCGTATCGAACAGTTGCCTAGGGAAGTAGGCGCCGAGTGGACCGCCCACCTGCACCGCCTTGACCGGCCGCCCGGTTGCCGTGCCGCCACCGATATCATCGATGATCTGGCCGAGCGTCAGCCCGAAAGCCGTCTCGAACAGGCCGCCATGCTTGACGTTGCCGGCGATCTGGATCGGGATCGTGCCGCGCGAGCGGCCCATGCCGAAATCCCGGTAGAATTCGGCGCCCCGCTCCATGATCACAGGCACAGAGGCGAGAGAGATGACGTTGTTGACCACCGTCGGCCGGCCGAGAAATCCCTGCAAAGCCGGTAGCGGCGGTTTTGCGCGCACGGTACCGCGCTTGCCTTCCAGCGAGTTCAAGAGCGACGTCTCCTCGCCGCAGACGTAGGCGCCGGCACCGGAGCGGATCTCGATGTCGAAGGCATAGACCGAGCCCATCACCGAAGGCCCGAGGATGCCGGCCGCGCGGGCGAGCTCGACGGCCTCGGTCATCGTGGCAATGGCGTGCGGATATTCCGAGCGGGTATAGACGTAACCCTTCGCGGCACCCGTTGCGATGCCTGCGATCGCCATGCCCTCGATCAGTACGAAGGGATCGCCCTCCATGATCATCCGGTCGGCAAACGTGCCGCTGTCGCCCTCGTCGGCATTGCAGACGATAAATTTCTGGTCGCCCGGCCCGTCCATGACCGTCTTCCACTTGATGCCGGTCGGAAAACCGGCACCGCCGCGGCCGCGAAGACCGCTGTCGGTAACCTTTGCGACGATCTCCGCCTGCGACATCGCGATGGCGTTCCGAAGACCCACAAGTCCGTTGTGCCGCTGGTAATCCTCGAGCGACAGGGGATCGGTGATGCCGCAGCGGGCAAAGGTCAGCCGGGTCTGCTGACGAAGGAAAGGAATTTCCTCCGTCAGCCCGAGACAGAGGTCGTGGCCTCCGCCATCCATCAACCCGGCATCGAACAGACCCGCCACGTCGCCGGTCTTGACCGGACCGTAGGCAACGCGCCCTCTGTCCGTCTCGACCTCGACCAGCGGCTCCAGCCAGACCATGCCGCGCGAGCCGTTGCGCACCAGTCTTGCATCCAGCCCGCGGCTGTCGATTTCCTGCGCGATGGCCTTTGCCACCCTGTCTGCGCCAAGCGCCAGAGCTGCGGCATCGCGCGGAACGAAGATCGTAACCGTCATCGCCTTGCCTCCCGTACCATGTCGCCGAGACACTGCTCGTCGACCCGACCATAGAGTTCGCCGTCCATCATTGCGGCCGGTGCGCAGGCGCAGAGACCGAGGCAGTAGACCGGCTCCAGCGTCACCGCGCCATCGAGCGTCGTCTGGTGAAAGTCGATCCCGAGAACCTGCCGGGCGCGATCCGCGATATGGTCGCCGCCCATCGACTGGCAGGCCTCGGCCCGACAGAGCTTCAGCACATGACGGCCCGCCGGATGATCGCGGAATTCGTGATAGAAGGTGACGACGCCGTGCACCTCGGCGCGAGACAGGTTGAGTTCGGTCGCGATCACCTGCTTGACCTCATCCGGCACGTAACCGAACTCCGCCTGAATGGCATGCAGGATGGGCAGCATCGGCCCTTCGAGATGCTTCAGGCTTGCGATAATGCTCAGCGACCGCGCGGTGAACTCACCGGCGGAAATATGCATGTTCATATGAGCGGCCTCCCCGCTGATCCCGCAAGCCGCCCTCCACGACAGCCAACGGGGTCAAAACACGTGCAAGGTGGGCGAACCCAGCTTCACGATGCAGGAAAGTGTCTCATCTCATGATTTTTGGTCAATAGTGCAGAACGGTTACGCAATAGAACAAAGCTATCGCACAACCTGCCGCCATTCGGACGCGTCCGAGTCTTAACTGTAAGACCCGCAACTATAGCGATGCACGAAGTCTCAGCAGAAGCCGTTCAGCTTGAGGATCTTGTGCGCCTCGATCGATGCGCGAAGCTCGTCTTCCGATGTTCGGCTGCCCTGGTTTGCATCGGGATGGTGCATCTTGAGGCGCTCCTTGTAGCGGAGCCTGATCTGCGCGGGCGTTGCGTCTTGCGGAAGTCCGAGTGTCTCGAACGCCTTTGCTTCGAGAACCTTGAGCTTTCTTGCCTGCTGTTCCGCCTTTTGCGCCTTGCGCTGCTCCGCGCTCTTTCGCGCGTTGAGCGCCTTTGCCGACCCGGAGCGGGTCGTCAGCGGCATCGGGATCTCGGTCGGCTGCTTGACGCCGGTGCCCAATGTCGAGCGCTGGCCAGCGACCGCTTCCTTCTGGTAGCGGGCGACCACAGGATCCGACTGGGCCGGAGAAAAGTTGTAGCCCTTGTTGTAGTCCTTGATGTGCTCGAGACAGAATAGAAGATACAGGCCTTCGCCGCCCTGGCCGACCGGCGCGCGGTGAGAACCCTTCTTCTCGCAGCCATCCCACTGGCATCTCGGCCCGGATGTGTCGCTCTGCGGCGCAGGCTTTTTGCGGATGGACTTCAGGCCCACAAATATCTTCGAATCGACTGTCATAGGCGTCTATATGGCGGCAAGCTGCGATCTCGGCAAGCGGCGAACCTGCGTTCCACATTTATCCGTGTTTTTCGGAAAACAACTGTGCTTTTGGCGGCGATATCCGGCGTTCGTTACCGAGTGTCGCCGCGGCTATCTTGGGAGTACCGGATCAAAATCCGGTGAGACGCGGCAGCCAGGTCGACAGCGCCGGAATGAAGGTGATCACCAGCAGGATCACGACGTAGGCGACGAGGAACGGTGTCATCTCCCTCGAGATCTCGCTGACCCTGATCCTGACCGCGGCCGAAACGACATAGAGAAGCTGGCCGACTGGCGGAGTAATCAGCCCGATCGTCAGGTTGAGAATAACGATCATCGCAAAGTGGATCGGATCGATCCCCAGGCTGAAGGCGATCGGCGCCAGGATCGGCACCAGGATCATGACGCCGGGAAGGGGATCCATGAATGTGCCGAACAGCAGCAAAAGGACGTTGACGGCGAGAAGGAACATGATCGGGCTGAGGTTCCACGATATGATCAGGTCCGCCATATATTGCGGCACGCCTTCAATGATCAGCACCCAGGCAAAGGCGCGTGCGGCAGCGAGGATGAGCAGAATGCCGACGGTGATCATCGCCGAGCGGAAGATGATATCAGGCAGATCCCGCATGTGCAGGGAGCGGTAGATGAACATGCCGCAGAACAGCGAGTAGAATACCGCGATGACGGATGCCTCGGTCGGGGTGAAGTACCCGGCGCGGATGCCACCGACGACGATGACGATCAGGGCAACTGCCGGCAACGCGTAAACGGTCGTCCTCACCATCTCGGCCAGCGTCGGCCGCAGATCCATTGAGCGGTAGTTGCGCTTGCGGGAAATGTAGAAATTGACCGCGCACATCGCGGCGGAGATCAGGAGACCCGGAATCACACCTGCGACGAAGAGCGCTCCCACGGAGACGCGATTGTCCTGCAAGGCATAGATGATCATGGTGATCGACGGCGGGATGATCGGATCGACGATTGCCACGGCTGCAGCCAGCGCTGACGCATAGCGCTTCTCGTAACCGCTTTTCTCCATCATCCGGATTGTCATCGCGCCCGGTCCGGCCGCTGCCGCGAGTGCCGAGCCGGAAATGCCGGCAAACAGTGTCGTTGAGATGATGCTGGCATAGCCAAGCCCGCCGCGAGCGCGGCCGACGAATTGCGCTGCAAGGCGCAGAAGGTGATGGGTCAGTGCGCCGCCCGTCATCAGTTCAGCCGCCAGGATAAAGAACGGGACGGCGAGCAGCGGAAAGCTGTCGACGCCGGAGAACATTTCCTTGATCACGACGATCTGCGGATAGCGGCTTCCCAGGATGACGGCGAGCCAGGTCGAGATCGCCAGCGTGAAGGCGATTGGAACGCCGACGGCCATCAGGATGAAGAACGAGCCGAAGAGAATGGAAATCATCATGGTCAGGCAGCAACCGGCGGGAGGTCGTCTTCGCCCTGCAGCGCGCTCATGCCGCCGATGACGTAGGTGCGCAGAACCAGGAGAAGATGGATGGTCAAAAGGGTGAAGCCGATCGGGATCGCGAGATAGATATAGCCGAAGGGGATCTGCGTGGACGGCGTCGTCTGCAGCATCGTGCGGCCAACGTAGGTTTTGCCGGCCCAGATCATCACCGCGAAGAACGCGAACATGATGATCGCCGAGATGATGCGAAGGATGCGGGCTTTGCGATCTCCGACCGCGATCTGGACGTTGTCGATCGCCGTCAACGAACCGTGCCTGAGCGTAATGCCGGCTCCGATGAATGTCAGCCAGATCATCAGGTGGCGGGCAACTTCGTCCGACCAGGTGATCGACTGATTGGTGAGAAACCGAAGGCAGACGTTGAGAAACACCAGGATCGCCATCGCAGACAGTATAGCGATCAGCAGCCAGCGATTGAGATCGACGAAAATACGTTCGAATTTCTGCATTGCACCCCCGGCGCTCGAAGCGCCGCCCCTCGGATCGATCCGCTGACGGGCGTCCACCTGAAGAGGGCGCCCGTCGAAGTGTTGACGCGCTTATTTCGTGGCGATGATCTGGTCGACAAGTTCCTTGGTATAGGTCTTGTAGTAACCGTCATAGGCGGACTGGATCGACTTCTGGAACGCGGCCTTCTGCTCGTCACTGAGCACGTTGACCTGCATGCCTGAAGCCTTCGCCTTTTCCACGCCGTTCTTTTCGGAGGCGTCGACAAAGGCGCGCATGGCTTCCTTGCCCTTCAGCGCACCGTCGGCAAAGATCTTCTGTTCGTCCTCGGAAAGGCTTTCCCAGAACGATGGCGCCACGATCAGCATTGCCGGCGAATAGACGTGTCCGGACACCGTCAGATACTTCTGAACTTCCCAGAGCTTGGCGGAGACGATGACCGAAAGCGGGTTTTCCTGTCCGTCGATCGCGCCCTGCTGCAGGGCTGGAATGACTTCCGGCCAGGACATTGGCGTCGGTGCGGCACCAGCCGTCTTGAAGGCCGCGATATGGACCGGATTTTCCATGGTGCGGATCTTCAGGCCGGCCAGATCCTCCGGCTTTTCGATCGGCTGGCGGTTGTTGGTGATGTGACGAAAGCCCTGCTCGCCCCATGCAAGGGCGATCAACTCTCGGTCGCGGAATTTTTCGAGGATGCCTTCACCGATCGGTCCGTCCAGCACGGCGCGCGCATGCGTCAGGTCGCGGAACAGGAACGGGATATCGGTGACGCCGATCTCGGGCACGAAGTTGGAGAGAGCGCCGGAGGAAACCACAACGGCCTGGACGCCGGTTCCAAGCTGCAGGCCTTCGATGACTTCGCGCTCGCCACCTTGTGCGGAGGACGGGAAATGCGTGAACTTGAATTTGCCCTGGCTGGTTTCGGTAACGTATTTGTCCCAGCCATCGGCGGCGGCACCGTAATGGGAATCGCGCGCCAGCGCGTAGGCGATCTTGACCTCAGTTGCCTGTGCGAAGGCCCCCGTGGCCCAGGTTGCTGCAAGGGTGGCAGCCGCAAAGGCGCCAGCGAACGTCCGTCTGTTCAACGCATGAAACACGTGTTTTCCTCCCGTAGAGCGCGTCGTCCTCATCCGCGCATGTGGACGACCTCCATCCGCGAAAACC
The DNA here is from genome assembly GCF_050500145.1 of Neorhizobium sp. IRS_2294. Lineage (NCBI taxonomy): Bacteria > Pseudomonadati > Pseudomonadota > Alphaproteobacteria > Hyphomicrobiales > Rhizobiaceae > Neorhizobium > Neorhizobium sp. IRS_2294. The sequence continues at coordinate 647,325 of NZ_CP191440.1, read as the reverse complement.
TGATAGACGTCAAGTTCATCCAAGGCCGATAAAAGAGCCTCGCCGGGGGTATTTCGGTTGCGGTCTGATTGACGGCCGATGTCTGTGGTGGAAAAGGCTCATCGCCTGCTTTCAGGCTCTGCGAGACGCAGGCTTTGGTCGAGGCGCACGACTTCGCCTCGACCGCCTGAAATCATGGTCCTTCGCAGATCGGCGCCTGTCCGGTGACCGTCTCGCCCACTTCGACGGCATAGGCGCGCAGGCCATGTCCATCGAGGTTGATGATCCGGTAGCAGGGATTGCCTCCCGTCCAGAACGGCTTCGGATTGGCAAGGTCGGTGACGAACCGATGTGCGCAGGCCTGACCGGAGCTGTAGGCGATGCCTTCGGCGCTCGTTCCCGACATTGGCACATGGATATGGCCGAACAGGATATGACGGATGCCCGCTTCGTGGCCGGCAAGCCGGCGCATGATCCGCCCGTCGTCATGCATGCCGATGTGATCGAAATGGGCAATGCCGCAGTCGATCGGCGGGTGATGGATAAAGACTGTCACCGGGTGCTGGCCGGCACCTTCAAGCGCCTCGTCCAGAAACGCCATCCGGTCTTCGCCAAAGATACCGCCGATGACACCCGCCTCATGGCTGTCGAGAAAGACAAGCCTTCCGAACTCCGTATCGAGGAAGGACTGGACATATCCGTTTGCATCGAGGGGATGGGCAGGGAAGGCCGCCCTAAAATTCGGCCGGTCGTCATGATTGCCGAGCATCAGGCGCACCTCGAACGGGACGGGCGCCAGAATATCCTTGAGGATGTCATAGGCTTCGGGATCACCGTGATTGCAAAGGTCGCCGGTCATCACCAACAGGTCCGCATCGGCATGCTTCTCGAGAATATCAGCCACGGCAGCGCGCAGCTGTTTCTCCGGGTCGACACCGTTCACGGACTGGCCTGACAGCATCAGGTGCGTATCGGTGATCTGCAGAATTTTCATCGTCGGTCTCTTAAAGAAATGAGTTGGCCGCGGAGAGGCTCCCCGCGGCCGTAGGCATTGGTTAGTGATTACTTCATCAACGCGTTGGTCTGCTCGACGATCTGCTTCAGACCGGCCTCGGGCGTGACTTCGCCGCGCATGACGGTGCCGATGATGTCGCGCTGGGTGCGCCAGATGCGTACGGAATCACCACCCGGATAACCGGCCCATGGCAGCGAGCGCTCAGCCTGGAGCGAAGCGGTTTTGACGTTCGGATGCTCGGCATAGTAGGGCGCCAGGAATTCCGGACCGGTGGCGAGCTTGTTGGTCGGCAGGTAACCGGTGATGCGAACGATGACGTTCTGCGCTTCCGGGCCTGTCACCCACTTCATATACTTCCAGGCTGCGTCCTGCTTTACCTTGTCCTGGGTCAGCATCACGGCCGAGTTTCCGCCGGTCGGCACGCCGCCCTTTTCAGGGTTATCCAGCGGGAAGGTCGAGGTCACCAGCTTGAAGCGGTCACCGACCAAGGCTTCGATCGTCTGCACATGGGCAGGCGTCGAGAAGATGAAGCCGGTCAGGCCAGCGCCGAACTGCTGACGCGACTGGTCCCAGTCAAGCAGGTTCTGGCCGCCTTCGGTCACGAAGCGTCGGGCGAGCTTTAGAGCGTCGAGGCCGATCTCGTTGTCGAAGCCGACGGTCTTGGTGGTCTCGTCGACCAGTTTGCCGCCCTGATTGGTGATGAGCGCCTGCCACAACCAGTCATCCGGCCACAGGTTGATATCGTAGCCCATGCCGGACACCTTGGCGTCCTGCGCATGGATCTTGTTCGCAAGCTGGATCAGGCCGTCGAATGTCTTCGGCATGTTGTCCGGGTCGCCGCCGGCTTTGCGCACCAGTTCGGCGTTGACATAGATGATCGGCGAAGAGGCGTTGACGGGCAGGCCGTACTGCTTGCCGTCGACCATGCCGAGCGCTGACATCTTCGGCGAATAGTTCTTGTCGAGGAAGGCCTGGCCGCCCTCCTTTTCGATGAACGGCGCGAGATCGGTGATCTGCTTGCGCGGTGCGAGTGTGTGGACCAGTTCTGCCGTCAGATTATAGCCGGAGAAATAGACGTCCGGCAGGTTGCCGGTGACGGCTGCGCGCAGAACCTGCTGCTGGCCATCGTTATAGCCGGGCGCTGGCGCCAGGAAGTTGATCTTGACGTCTGGATTGTTCTTCATGAACTCATCGGCCAGCGGCTGATGGAATTTCGTGAAGCCCGGCAGGTTGTAGAGCACGTTCAAAGTGACATCCGCTGCAGATGCTTGCGTGGAAAAACCTGTCAGCGCGAGGCCGAGAGCCAGTCCGCCAAGCGCGGTCCGTCTGGTGATATGCATTTTGGTCTCCGAAGAGTTCGGTTGGGGGAGGGAGGAGGAGAGCAGTTACTTCACGCCGGTCATGGTGATGCCGGCGATGAAATGTTTTCTGGCAAGAAGGAAGCAGACAACCATCGGAGCCGTGATAATCGTCGCACCCGCCATCAGCGCGCCGTAGTTCGCGCCTGATTCCACGTCCGCGAAAAACAGCATGCCGAGCGGCGGCGGCGCCAGATTGGTGTCGGTGACAACGATCATCGGCCAGTAGAGGTCGTTCCAGTGGGCGACCAGCGAGAACACCGAGAAGGCCGCAAGCGAAGGCAGAGAGCCGCGCAGCACCAGCCGGAAGCAGATCTCGAGTTCCGAAAATCCGTCCATGCGCGCAGCTTCGATGATCTCGTCGGGATAGCTGCGGAACGACTGGTTGAAGAGGAAGATCGCAAAGACCGAAAGAAGAAACGGCATCATCATCGCGAAATAGGTGTTGAGCAGCTGCGCTTTCGCGAGCCCCACGAAGAGGGGCAGGGCGAGCGCCTGAATCGGCACGGTCAGTGCGGCAATGACGAGCGTCAGCAGCAGTTTGCGTCCGGGAAAGCGGAGTTTCGCGAGCGCGTAGGCAGCGGGAACCGCTGTTAGCACCTGCACGAACAGGATGCCGAAGCAGACGATCACGCCGTTCATCATGAAGCGGAGCATCGGAACCTGACTGGCGGCCCGCGAATAGTTGTCGAGGGCTGCAAATTTCTCCGGGATCGGCCAGAGCGAGACGCTGAAGATCTCGGCGGGCGAACGGATGGAGGTCAGAAACATCCAGTAGAACGGCAGCAGCATCACGAAGGCCCCGGCGGCCAGAACGACATGCGGCAAATATCTGCGGAGCGCGGCCATCAGTAATGTACCTTCCGGTCCATATGCACCGTCTGGCCGATCGAGAGCACCAGGACGATGGCAAGGAAAATCAGGGTGAGGGCGGCCGCATAGCCGGTGTTGGAATATTCGAAGCCTTCAAGGTAGAGCGCGAACAGAAGCACTTCCGAGCCCGAGCGACCCTTGGTCAGAACCGCGACGGTTTCGAAAACCTTGAATGCGGATATCGACGTGGTGACGATGACGAACATCATCGTCGGTCCGAGCATCGGCAATGTGACCGTCAGGAAGCGGTCGATCGGGTTCTTCGCGCCGTCGAGCCGGACAGCTTCGTGCAGATCCTTCGGGATCGCGGTCAGACCGGCCAGGAAGAGCACCATGTTGAAGCCCAGCACCTGCCAGATGCCAATGATCGCCATGGTCGGGATCAGCAGCGACGGGTTGGACAGAAAGCCGACCGGCTCGAAGCCGAACCACTTGATCGCGGCATTGACCGGGCCGAGCGAGGGGTGCAGCAGGAACTGGAACACGGTTGCCATCGCAACGAGCGTCGCCGTCACCGGCAGGAAATAGGCGATCTCCCAGAAGCCGCGGCTGCGCTTGCGGTTATAGACGAGAAGTGCCACCCCGAGCGCCAGGATGACACCCGCCGGAATGACGATGACCGCGTAAAGCACCGTGTTCCACAATGCCCGCAAGAATACCGGATCGCTGAACGCCTTGCGAAAGTTGTCGAGGCCAACGAAGCTGGTGGACATGGCGCCGAGCTGATAGTCCGTGACCGAGAAGACGGCGAGAACAACCATCGGAATGATGTAGATGGCGAGCATCAGCAGCACTGCCGGAGCCACGAAGAAAAGCCCCCGGCGCGCCATGCGGCGTGCAGTCGAGGATTTGCGTGGTCGGGCCTCTGAAATCGCCTCTACCGTTGAAGCCGCCATACTCACGCCGGCACCTGTTCGTGAACGGTGATCTCGCGGCGCTTCTCGTCGGACCCGAAAAGATGGACGCCTTCCTTTGAAAACGCCAGCCGAACATTGCCATCCGCATCCGCGCCAAGATCGTCACCGACCCGCTGCCGCATGACGATGGAAATGGAAGGATCGCAGGTGAGATTGAAGGTGACGAAACGGTCTGCGCCCTGCGTTTCAGTCCGCACGAGGCTTGCCTCGATGCCATCAGCTGCGGGAAAAACGTCTTCGGCGCGGATGCCGAGTGTCGCAGGTCCCGGCCATGCGTTGCGCGCGGTGATACCGAGCTTTTGTCCGAACAGAACGATCTCTCCCGATGCGTCCAATTCGACGGGCAGGAGGTTGATCGATGGCGTTCCGATGAAACGTGCCACCGTCAGGGTCGAAGGGCGCCGGTAAAGTTCGTCCGGTGTGCCGAGCTGCTCGATGCGGCCTTCCGACATCAGGGCAATGCGGTCCGACATGGTCATCGCTTCGATCTGGTCATGGGTGACATAGATGAAGGTGGCGCCAAGGCGGCTGTGCAGGTTGGTCAGTTCGCCACGCATATGTGCGCGCAGTTTCGCGTCTAGATTGGACAGCGGCTCATCCATCAGGAAGGCGGAAGGCGAACGGACCAGGGCGCGGGCAAGCGCCACGCGCTGGCGCTGGCCGCCGGAAAGCTGTGCCGGCCTTCGATCGAGCAGATGGCCGATCTGCAGCACGTCGGCTGCTTCCTTTACCGAAGCATCGATCTCGCGGAGCATTTCGGCATTCGCGATCATGCGCCCGATCAGCGGCAACCTCGACCAGACCGAAAGGCGGCGCATGCGTAGCGGCGTCGCAATATTGTCGCGCACTGTCATGTGAGGATAGAGCGCGTAGGACTGAAAGACCATCGCCAGATTGCGGTCGGACGGATCCACATCGGTGACATCGCGGCTCCCGATCGACACCGTTCCGCGGTCTGCCGTCTCAAGCCCTGCGATGATCCGGAGCAACGTGGACTTGCCGCAGCCGGACATGCCCACGAGCGATAGAAACTCGCCAGGACGGATGGATAGGTCGATGCCCTTCAGGACGTCGTCGGCCCCGAAGCCTTTCCCTATGCCGGCAATGTCAAGCGATTGAGGCTGCATTCTGAGCTCCTTTTCGAAGGGGCTATGCAGCCGCGACATGACGGTGTTGCGACAGTTTTGAGAAGGTTATGTAACGGAGGAGGAGGGCGGGACGTGGACTGTTGGGTGCTACGCCTGCCCCTCAGGGTCGACGGCGGTTGGAGGCGTCGCCGGTCATTCGTTCAACTGCCCTCATCCGGAATGTTCAACACCTCTCCACAGGCCTTGCAATGCACCGCGTCTGCGTCATGGCGTTGCAGAGCGCAGCGCGGGCAGGGAAACGTGACCTTGTGCGGCCGGACGATCGCCTGCGCCAGCCGGACAAACAGCGAGATGCCGATGATCATGGTGAAGACGGATGTCAGCTTGCCGACCGTTCCCGGAAGCGTGATATCTCCGAAACCGGTTGTGGTGACCGTTGCCACCGTGAAGTAGAGCGCGTCGATGAAACCTTCGCTTCCGTCACGATTGTAGAAGAACGTGGTGTAAACGAACCCGGTCATCAGAAACAGGAACACCAGGAAGTTCAGCACGGCGCGCACGACGTCCAGATAGGACACGCAGCCCGCACGCCGCAGAACCTCCTTCAGCAACGGGCTTTGTCCGATGGCCCAGAGCCGCATGACGCGAAGAAAAGCAAAGTTGAACAGCGCGTCGGGGAAAAGCAGCGTCACCAGGAGGACGAGATCGATCCACGTCAACGGCCTTGCGAGCCAATGTCGCAGTGACGGCGCTGCGACGGCGCGGACCATGAGCTCCAAGCCGATCCAGGCTGCGATGATGTAATCGACGATCAGATAGGACGGGCTGGATCGAAGATACGGGCCGAGCAGGAAGAATGCCAAGATCGCCAGATCGACGACCGCAAATGCTGCCTGCATGGCGATGGCGTTCCGACCCGTAGGGCGCTCGAGCAACCGCACGCAGTCCCTGAACTTCATCCGGTCGCTTCTTTTTTCGACAATTTTCATGAGGTCCAGATAGATCGAAAGGAGATGTCATCAAGCGTACGCACAAAAACACGTTGCTGACCGCGCCAGTAGCAAATTGCGGAGGCATTGCTCAACTGGTTTTCAAGGCAGCGATCAGCGCCCGCAACGCCGGCGGGGATTGTCGCCGGCTCGGGTGATAAAGATGAAAACCTGGGAATCTTGGGCACCACTCGGCGAGGACCTGGATGAGCTTGCCCGACGCGATATCCTCCGCCACGTCATGCTCCATGATGTAACCAAGTCCGGCGCCCGCTCGTACGGCTGCAGCCGGAAGATCGCCGTCGTTGGCGACCAGAGGCCCGCGGGTGCGGATCTTGATTTCCTTGTCACCCCTCTGGAATTCCCAGGGAAGAAGTCCGCCCGATGTCTTCAGCCGATAACCGATGCAGGCATGACGGTCGAGATCATAGGGTGTCAGGGGAGGCGGGTATCTCTCGAAATAGGAGGGCGTGCCGACGACCACCGTCCTCAGGTCCGGGCCGATCTTGACTGCGATCATGTCCTTGTCGACCGTTTCTCCCAGCCGGATGCCCGCATCGAAACCAGCCGCGACGATGTCGGTCAAGCCATCATCGATGTTGACCTCCACGCGCACATCCGGGTTTGCAAGCAGGAATCCCGGCAGTTTCGGGAGGAGAACGATCCTGGCCGCATAGGCAAAGGTGGTGATCCGCACTGTGCCAGACGGGTTGTCGCGCCATTCAGCCATTGCCTGCAGGCCGTCTTCTATCTCCGCCAGCGCCGGGTTCAGTGATCGAAGCAGCCGCTCGCCCGCGTCCGTCGGAGACACGCTGCGTGTCGTGCGCGCCAGAAGCCGAACGCCCAGCCTCTCTTCCAGCCCGCGCATCGCATGGCTGAGTGCCGATGGCGACATGGCGAGGATCGCGGCCGCACGGGTAAAGCTGCACTCTCGTGCGACCGTCGCGAACGCCACGAGATCATTGAGGTGGTTGCGCTCCATTGCTGCATGCTGCTCACAAGTTCATGCCGCACGCAACCTCTAATCGGCAGGAGCAGGTGTTGCTAGGTTCTTCGTCATCACCAGCATGGAGAAGACGCATGGATCTCACGCATTACCGCACACTCGGCAAATCCGGACTGATCGTCAGCCCGCTCGCGCTCGGCACCATGACCTTCGGCGCCGGTCGGTGGGGCGCCGGTGAAAAGACGTCGCGTGCTTTGTTCGATACCTATACCGACGCCGGCGGCAACTTCGTCGATACCGCCGACATCTATTCGGGCGGCGAAAGCGAAACCATGCTCGGCACGTTTATGAGGGAAAAGGCCAACCGGGATCGTCTGGTGGTTGCCACCAAATCCGGTTTTTCCCGCGCGCGGGGGACGCCGCTCTGGGGTGGAAATGGCGCGAAAAACATCCGGCTCGGGATGGAGGGTTCGCTGCGGCGGATGAAAACCGATTATATCGACATGTACTGGATCCATGTCTGGGATCGTACGACGCCCGCCGAGGAGGTGCTGCAGACCCTGGCGGACGCGGTGCACGCCGGAAAGATCCTGCATTACGGCTTTTCCAACACGCCGGCATGGTATGTCGCCAAGATTGCAACACTTGCGGAAGCGCACGGCCTTCCGAAGCCGATCGGCCTGCAGTACAGTTATTCGCTCATCGACAGAGGCGTCGAGCTCGATGTTATCCCGGCAGGTGCCGAGTTCGGCTTGGGGCTCGTTCCATGGAGCCCTCTCGCTGCCGGCTTGCTGTCCGGCAAGTATGGTCGCGACAAGATTGCCGATGCGGGGCGCGCCACAGCGATGCCCGATAGCGGTGCACCGACGAGCGAGGGAGACAGCGACGGCCGGTTGAACGGGGACAATCCGTTTGGGGGCATGCTGTTCACCGAGCGCAACTTCGACGTGGTCGATGTGGTGAAGACGGTCGCAGACGAGATCGGCCGTTCCCCGGCGGAAGTTGCGCTTGCCTGGGTTGTCAACCGACCCGGCGTGTCCTCGGTTCTGATCGGTGCGAGCCGTGTCGCCCAACTCACGGAGAACGTCGCGTCGCTCGGGATCACACTGAGTGATGATCATTTGCAACGGCTGGAACAGGCAACGATGCTGCCGCTCCTCAATCCGTATTTCATCTTCCAAATCCCACGGGAAACATTGTTCGGCGGTCAGGCGGTTCAACCCTTCGCACCGTCCTGACGGGCAGGACCCTTGCCGATGTTTTACCGTTGTCGGCCGGGATATCGAGCGGGCTGATCCCCTTGCCCTCAGATTGCGTGCGGTATTTGCGCGAAAACAACCGGTCGGTTCTTGCCGACCGGGAGGCTGCTGCTAAGCTTCGGGCAAGTGTGCGCAGAGCGGATCGATACCGCGCACCGATCGGCATCAATCGGGAGTTCGAAATAACAGCATGGCGCGTCGCGACAAACTCAAGCTTGGCACATTCGTCTATACCTTCGGCTTTCATCCCGCTTCATGGCTGCATCCTGATAGCGATGTGACCGGCGCCAATGACTTCGCCCATCTCCTCAACGTTGCGAAACTGTCCGAAGCGGCCAAGTTCGATTTCATGTTCATGGCGGATTCTCCCGCGGCCGCTGTCGGCGATCCGGCAGCGCTGGCACGACAGCCGACCAAGATGAACCGTTTCGAGCCGCTGTCGCTCCTGTCAGCACTCGCGGTTTCCACCGAAAAGCTCGGCCTGGTCGCGACCGTTTCGACCAGTTATTACGAACCCTACAACGTCGCGCGCATCTTTGCCTCGATCGATCATTTGAGCGGCGGCCGCGCCTGCTGGAATGTCGTGACATCAGATCACAACGAGACGGGCTATAACTTCAACCGCGACGGACTCGATCCCCACGCCCTGCGCTACGAGCGGGGTGCGGAATTCGTCGATGTCGTTTTCGGTCTGTGGGACAGTTTCGAGGCGGACGCGCTCAAGCTGGATCGAGAGACCGGGATCTATTACGACAAAGACAAGCTGCATACGCTCAACCATGTGGGCAAGCATTTCCAGGTCCGGGGTCCCCTCAACATCGCACGTTCGCCCCAGGGCCGCCCGGTGATTGCTCAGGCCGGCGGGTCGGAGCCCGGCATGGATCTTGCCGCGCGCACCTCGGAGATCGTCTTCAGTCTCGCCTCCAACATCGATCGCAACCGGGCCTTCTATAAGAACGTCAAGGATCGCATGCCCGCCTACGGTCGTGATCCCGATGATCTCAAGATCATGCCGGGCATTGTCATCAATGTCGGCGAGACCGAAGCCGAGGCACAGGCCAAGGTCGATTTCATGATCGACAAGCTCCATCCCGATGTCGGTCGGCTGATGCTGTCGGAATTTCTTGAGGCGGATCTCGCAGGTGTTCCTCTCGACCAGCCGTTCCCCATGGACCGTCTGCCCGAGACGCCACGCGGCTCGCGCGCGCTGTTCGACGAGCTTGTGGATTTCGTCAAAAGCGGCCGGACGGTCGGCGAGCTGATCCGTCACTATGCGGAAAAGCACACCGGCAATGGTATCACCGGGACGCCCACCCAGATTGCCGACTTCATGGAGGAATGGTTCGAGACCCGGGCAGCCGACGGCTTTATCCTGATGTTCCCGACCCTGCCGTCCAGCCT
>NZ_CP191440.1:2500-632500 GCF_050500145.1 Neorhizobium sp. IRS_2294 | reverse complement strand
GTCGAAAGACGACGTATAGGGCCTGACGCCTGCCCGGTGCTGGAAGGTTAAAGGGAGAGGTGCAAGCTTTGAACTGAAGCCCCAGTAAACGGCGGCCGTAACTATAACGGTCCTAAGGTAGCGAAATTCCTTGTCGGGTAAGTTCCGACCTGCACGAATGGCGTAACGACTTCCCCGCTGTCTCCAACATAGACTCAGTGAAATTGAATTCCCCGTGAAGATGCGGGGTTCCTGCGGTTAGACGGAAAGACCCCGTGCACCTTTACTATAGCTTTACACTGGCATTCGTGTCGGCATGTGTAGGATAGGTGGTAGGCTTTGAAGCGGGGACGCCAGTTCTCGTGGAGCCATCCTTGAAATACCACCCTTATCGTCATGGATGTCTAACCGCGGTCCGTTATCCGGATCCGGGACAGTGTATGGTGGGTAGTTTGACTGGGGCGGTCGCCTCCGAAAGAGTAACGGAGGCGCGCGATGGTGGGCTCAGACCGGTCGGAAATCGGTCGTCGAGTGCAATGGCATAAGCCCGCCTGACTGCGAGACTGACAAGTCGAGCAGAGACGAAAGTCGGTCATAGTGATCCGGTGGTCCCGCGTGGAAGGGCCATCGCTCAACGGATAAAAGGTACGCCGGGGATAACAGGCTGATGACCCCCAAGAGTCCATATCGACGGGGTTGTTTGGCACCTCGATGTCGGCTCATCGCATCCTGGGGCTGGAGCAGGTCCCAAGGGTTTGGCTGTTCGCCAATTAAAGCGGTACGTGAGCTGGGTTCAGAACGTCGTGAGACAGTTCGGTCCCTATCTGCCGTGGGTGTAGGAATATTGACAGGATCTGTCCCTAGTACGAGAGGACCGGGATGGACATATCTCTGGTGGACCTGTTGTCGTGCCAACGGCATAGCAGGGTAGCTATATATGGAAGGGATAACCGCTGAAGGCATCTAAGCGGGAAACCCACCTGAAAACGAGTATTCCCTATCAGGGCCGTGGAAGACGACCACGTTGATAGGAGGCGTGTGGACGTGCAGTAATGCATGAAGCTTAGCCTTACTAATAGCCCGATTGGCTTCATCGTTCTCATTGACTATGCTCATCAAGGTGCTGCGCACCTTGATGATGACATCTGTTTTGTCCTGACGCGTGAACAACGCTCCGGACGGGCCGCCGGACGTTCGGCGACGGCCTCTGGCCTTGCGGAGCTACGCTCCGACAAACCAGCCGGCAAACAAAGACGTGTTCAACTAAGACAAAAGGGGGTTCGCCCCCGCCAGCTTCTCGACATAGTGTTGCAATGGTCGCCCATTGCAACGCATACATTGCCCTTAATCGACCTGGTGGTCATTGCGGGGTGGCTGCACCCGTTCCCTTTCCGAACACGGCCGTGAAACACCCCTGCGCCAATGGTACTCCGTCTTAAGACGCGGGAGAGTAGGTCGCTGCCAGGTCTATTAAAGGCAATGCCATCCATAAGGATGGACCAAACAATCTTCTCACACATAACAAACCGGCCCCTGGCCAAACCAAGGGCCGCTCCCAAAGCGGCCTTTTGTCGTTGCTGGGGTTTAACGAAATAATGGGACGTTCGGTCTGTAGCCGGTGCGTCCCTCACAGGAGACAAATCCTTCGGATTTGCTCCGGAACTACACGTAAACCGCAACGTGGTTTACGCAGACGCGAAATTTGGCAAAGCCAAATTCGCTTGGCGCGGGGTGGAGCAGCCCGGTAGCTCGTCAGGCTCATAACCTGAAGGCCGCAGGTTCAAATCCTGCCCCCGCAACCAAACAACACCTAAAATCACCCAAATCAAAGCCCCGCTCGGTCATCATCAGCGGGGCTTTTTGTCGTGCGCATCAGAGAACGCGATGGAGAAGGAAAGGGCGAGGGGGAAGGAGTCTTGCGGATGGCGACCGACCGTGTCTGGATTGACCTACGCCCTAAGCATAGCGATCTGCTCCCAAAAACCCCAGCGACCACATCCGTTAAGCACGCTCTAAAGCAAGTTTCTCACGCATGGTCTTCAACTCCTCAAGCTGGTCGTCAAAGAGCTGGCTCGGTTTGTCTGAACAGTTTCGGGCGTTTCGCTAAGTGGATTTCCGCCTCGATTATGCCGCCACCATCATTGGTGCCAGCGCGTTGAAGTAGGCCTGATCCGGCGTCCTCCGGTCAAGGGATGAATGTGGGCGTCGGCTATTGTAAAAGGTCAGATAGCGGCGGATGCCAGCGCGGGCCTCGGACACTGTTTTATAGGCGTGGAGGTAGACTTCCTCGTATTTGATCGAACGCCAGAGCCGCTCGACGAAGACGTTGTCCCGCCACGCACCCTTGCCATCCATCGAGATGGCAATCTCAGCCTTTTTCAGCACCGCCGTGAAGTCGACGGAGGTAAACTGCGAGCCCTGATCGGTGTTGAAGATGTCCGGCTTTCCGTAGCGGGCAAGCGCTTCCTCGACCGCTTCGATACAGAAGGCTGCTTCCATCGTGATCGACAGCCGCCACGACAAAACCCTCCGACTGAACCAGTCGACGACCGCGCAAAGATAGACGAAGCCCCGCGCCATGGGGATGTAGGTCAGGTCCATCGCCCAGACCTGGTTGGGGCGGGTGACCGCCAGCTTGCGGAGGAGATACGGATAGATTTTGTGACCGGGAGCCGGTTTCGAAGTGTTCGGGCGACGGTAGATCGCCTCGATGCCCATCTTCTTCATCAGCGTGGCGACGTGCAGCCGCCCAGTCTCCAGCCCTTCTCCCCTCAAGAGCCCTTGCAACATCCGACTTCCGGCAAATGGGTAGTCGAGATGCAACTCGTCGATCCGGCGCATCAGAGCCAGATCGCCGTCAGACACCGGACGCGGCGAATAATAGACGCTGCCACGGCTGAAGCCGAGAAGCTTCGCCTGGCGCACGACGGATAGCTTATGCTCGCGGTCGATCATTTCTTTCCGCTCAGCAATCCCGCCTTGCCGAGCGCTCCGGCTAAAAAATCATTCTCCAGCGTCAGCTCCCCGATCTTGGCGTGCAGCGTTTTGACATCGACGGTTGGACCCGCCGGTTCCGCCTTCGCTTCATCGCCGAAAACGCCTGTCGCTCCCTCAAGGAGCTGGTCTTTCCACTGCTTGATCTGGTTGGCGTGCACGTCGAACTGCTGGGACAGTTCCACCAGCGTCTGCTCGCCTCGAATGGCGGCGAGCGCCACTTTTGCCTTGAAAGCCGGGCTATGGTTCCGGCGCGGTCGTCTCGTCATGGTATCTCCTGTTCCTGGCATCTAAGCCGAAGTCAGGCAGAAATTCCACTTATCCCCGCTGTGCAGATTTCCCGAGCCACCTCTTCAAAGCCGGAATTTTCAATGCGGATCCGTCGCTGCAACTGCCCGCTCATCGGCGACCCGATGCGCGCGTCCTGACTATTCTCGCGACTCGTGACTGCCACGGCTTTTGAAGAGCTGTCTTAGTACTGACGTGACCAGTGCGTGATCCTCTATATCAGGTAGGCCACTGACCGCTACGACGCCGACGAGGCCGACGCCGCTCACCATGATGGGGACGCCGCCGCCGCTCGCGGCATAGTCCGCCTGCGCCAGGCGGTACCGGCTGTGGAAGTCGACGCCGTTCTTCTCACAGAGCAACCGCATATAGAGGGAGCTGTGCTGGAAATGCTCCACCACCAAGCGTTTGCGCCGGGCCCAGGCAATGTTGTCGGGCGTGGCTCCCGGCAGGAGCGTGGAAAACACCACGGCGCCCTGATGGGTGATCTCGATCGCGACCGGGAGGTTTGCCTCGGCCGCGATGCCGCGCATTTCGCTCCCCAGTTCCCAGGCCGTCCCGTAGTCAAACCTCGCAAGCGCAAGATCGCTTTCTTCGGCCATGAGGCCTTCGACAGTTTGCGGTGCTGGCATGGGTCTTCCTTCAATGGGCCGGGAGGGGCGTGACTGTCCTCCCGGCGATTGGAAACGGCAGGGATCAGAGACGGGATGCCTGTGCGTCCCGCCAGGCGAGGTACTCGTCCCGGACGCCCTCCGTGAGCGGATAATATTTGCGCAGGTCGCCACCCTCTGACAGCCGTATACGAGCAAATTCTTCCCATTCGGCGTGTTCGCTGGAACGCTCGATGACCTCGGGGGCCAGCGCCACGGGCACTACGATGACACCGTCGTCGTCGGCGACAATGATGTCGCCTGGCATGACCAGAACACCGCCGCAGGCGACCGGTACGTTGACGGCAAACGGGATCAGGTTTGTCTGGGCGTGGTAATTGGGCGTGACGCCGCGCACCCAGATGCCGAGATCGAGTTCCTTCGCCTTGGCGGAATCGCGGATGCAGCCATCCACCACGATGCCGGCGCCGCCACGACCGGCGAGGAAGGTCAGCATCATTTCCCCGAAGATGCCGCTTGCCATGTCGCCCCGTGCGTCAACGACGACCATATCGCCCGCCTGGGCGGGGTAAAGGACATGCCGATGCAGCTGGACTTCCGGGTTGTCGTACTCGTTGGCGCCGTAGAGGTCTTCGCGCTTCGGCATGCACTGCAGCGTCACAGCCGGCCCAGCCACCGATCGTCCATGATTTAGCGGCTGCGGGCCGCGGATCTGCGGGTCACGGATGCCCATGAGGCTGAGCTCACTGCTTGCGGTGGCGGTGCCGATCCTGGCGAGCGCATCGCAAAGCGCGCGGGGCGGGCGGGTGATGTCTTTGATGTCTGAAGGGGACTGCATTGCACTTAACCTCGATGTGGAGAATGGGCAGGTCGGCGGGTGGGTCAGACCCATCCGCCGTCGACGACGTAGTTCTGACTGGTGATGCCGCTTGCATCGTCGGATGCGAGGGAGAGCGCCAGCTTGGCGACATCCTCCGGCTGCAGCCGGCGCTTGAGCGCCTGCCGCTCGGCCCGCATCGCATCGGCCTCCGGTGTCAGCCAGAGTTCCAGCTGGCGCTTGGTCATGATCCATCCGGGCGTGATGGCATTGACGCGAATATCGAAGGGTCCGAAGTCACGCGCCAGGGAGCGGACAAGACCGATCACCGCGGATTTGGCGGCCGTGTAGAGCGGCATGCCGCCGAAACCTGCCATCCAGGTGATGGAGCTCATGCAGATGATCGAGCCACCGCCTGACTTCATGTCGGAAAACACCGCCTGCGAGGCGAAAAACTGATGCTTGAATTTGGTGTCCATGCGCTCGTCGAAATATTCCTCCGTCACGTCCTCGGCGGCATGGCGCTCGTCATGGGCGGCATTGTTGACGAGAACGGTGATCCCGCCGAAGGTTTCCCGCACCTTCTCGACGCCCGCCCGCAGGGCCTCGATGTGGCGCAGATCGACGGGCACGAAGAGCACGTGGCGCCCCTCTGCGGTGAGCGCCTGCATCAGCGCCTCGCCGGCTTCCACGTCGCGATCGAGAAAGCCGACGCGGGATCCCTGTTCGGCAAAGGCCCGCACGAGGGCAGCGCCGATGCCGCTTGCCCCGCCCGTCACCAAAACCGTCTTGCCCTGCAGATCCGGATAGATCGCCATGTTCAGGCCTCCGGAGACAGGGGGATGCGCAGGCCCGTTTGCGTATCGAAGAGGTGAATGTGATCGGGCATCAGCGAGAGCGCCAGGGTCTTGCCCGGCGCAAGCATGATGCGTTCGCGAAAGACGCCGACGACCTCGTGCCCGGCAAGCTGCATGAGAACGAGTGTTTCCGCTCCCGTCGGCTCGACGGTCAGGATTTCGGCGGGATGTCCCTGCGGATCGATGACCAGATGTTCTGGCCGGATGCCGAGCTTGACTTCCTGGCCCTCGAGGCGGGCTGCCGATGCAGGCACCGTCATGCGGGTTCCATCGGCGCCGAGGAAGTGACCGTCGACAATCCTGCCTGCGATGAGGTTCATGGCGGGCGAGCCGATGAAGCCGGCGACGAAGATGTTTGCAGGGCGGTCGTAGAGTTCGAGCGGCGACCCCACCTGTTCCAATCGGCCGGCGTTCATCACGACGATCTTGTCGGCCATGGTCATGGCCTCGACCTGGTCATGGGTCACGTAGACGGTGGTGGTCTTGAGACGATGGTGGTTCTGCTTGATCTCGGAGCGCATCTTGACGCGAAGCTTTGCGTCCAGATTGGACAGCGGCTCGTCGAACAGGAAGACTTCGGGGTTGCGCACCATGGCGCGGCCCATGGCAACGCGCTGGCGCTGGCCGCCGGAAAGCTGGCGGGGATAGCGCTGCAGGTAATCCTCGAGGTTGAGGGTCTTTGCCACATCGAGGACCCGATCGCGCACGTCCTGCTTCGGGGCCCGGGCGAGCTTGAGCGAGAAGCCCATGTTCTGCTCGACGGTCATGTGGGGATAGAGAGCATAGCTTTGGAACACCATGGCGATGTCCCGTTCCTTGGGCTGAAGCGCGTTGACGACGCGTCCGCCAATCGAAACCTCTCCGGCGGAGATGTCTTCCAGCCCTGCCAGCATGCGCAGGAGCGTGGATTTTCCGCAGCCGGAGGGGCCGACCAGCACCACGAATTCACCGTCGGTGATATCGATGTTGACGCCGTGCAGGACTTCCAGTGCGCCGTAGGACTTGCGAACGTCGTTGATTGTGAGCGGGGCCAAGAGTGTCTCCTGTCGCTGAAGCGGTTCAATCGTCCCAACGGGGAGATTTGGCGGGGTTGATGTGGCGCGCGCCGCGGTCAAGCGCGCCGATGCGCTGGATGTCTGCGTCCGACAGCTGAACCTTAAGGGCCGCGAAGTTGCGCTCGAGGTTCTGCCTGCTTCCGGAAGCCGGGATGACGGCATGGCCCTCGGCCATAAGGAAGGCGAGCGCAATGGCTGATGCCGTGACGCCATGGGCCGCGGCGATCTCCTGCAGCAGCGCGTCGTCGTTGACGGCACCCTTGTAGAGCGGCTGGTAGGCGGTGAGGCTCAACCCCTTGCTGCGGCAATAGGCGACCAGCCGCGGCGACTGGTGGTAGGGATGGATCTCGACCTGGTTGGTCACGAGCGCATCGGGTCCAAGGAGCGCCATGGCCTTTTCGAGCAGGGCGATCGGAAAGTTCGACACGCCGATCAGCCGTGTCAGGCCGCGCTGTTGGGCTTTGACGAGTTCCTGCATGTAGTCTTCGAAGGGCACGAGGTCGTCCTGCGACGGCCAGTGGATGAGCAGGAGGTCCACCTGGTCGAGGCCCAGCGTCTCCAGGCTTTCTTCCACGCTTGCCGCAAAATCCTGTCGCGCGAGATTTGTATCGGCCACCTTGGTGGTGATGAACAGGTCGGCGCGGGGCAGGCCGGAGCGGCCGACGGCCTCTCCCACATTGGCTTCCGTGCCGTAGCTCTGGGCGGTGTCGATGTGGCGGTAACCAATTTCGAGGGCGGCCAGAATGGCCTCGATGCCTTCCTCGCCGGTGCGCCCGAAGGTCCCAAGGCCGAGTTGGGGGATGGGGGACTGGTAGGTCATAGACTTCCTTTCAGTCTCAGCCCTTGGTCGCGCCGGCCGTGAGGCCGCCAACGAACAGGCGCTGCATGGATAGGAACAGGATGGCGATCGGGAGCGTCATGACGACGGATGCCGCCATGACGGCGCCCCAATCGGTGTTGAATTCCGTCGAGAATTCCGCAAGGCCGATGGGCAGCGTCTTCACCGAGGAGTCGGTCGCGAAGCAGAGTGCGAAGATGAACTCGTTCCAGGTGGTCACGAAGGCATAGACCATCACCGAAGCGATGCCCGGCAGCGACAGCGGGAGGGTGATGCGGAAGAGGCATTCGAGGCGGCTCGCGCCATCGATGATCGCCGCCTCTTCCAGCTCGACGGGAATGTTCTTGAAATAGCTCGTCAGCATCCAGACCGAGAGCGGCAGGGTGATGATCATGTAGACGAGGATCAGGCCCCAGTAGGTGTTGACTAGGCCTAGAAAGCGCAGCGTGATGAACAGCGGAACGATGATGGCCGCGGTAGGCAGGAGCTGGGCCACGAGCACCAGCGACTGCAGGAGCGGCTTGCCCTTGAACTTGAAGCGGGCAAAGCCGTAGGAGGCAAAGATCGCCAGGATCAGCGCAAGACCGGTCGAGCCCGCCGATACGATGACGCTGTTGAGGAAGTAACGCGGGATGTTCGATTGGAACAGCACGTTGCTGTAGTTCTGGAAGGTCGGGGTGTCGGGCCACCAGATCGGCGGCACGGTATAGAGCTCGCGCAGTGTCTTGACCGACGAGACGACCATCCACCAGAAGGGAAAGAGGCACACCAGCACCAGAAGCACGGAGCCGACGAGGATCAGCCATCCGGGCAGGCCAGGGCGGGTCAATTTAGAGGTCTTGCCGCTCATCGCGCTTCCTCCGGGTTGGAGGCCAGGGTTCGGATGTAGATAAAGACGATCACGATCGCGACGCCGAAGAACATCACCGAAAGGGCGACTGCCTGGCCGAACTGCATGCCGTCGAAGGCGGTGCGGAAGATCTGGATCGGCGTGATCAGCGTCTTGTTGGCGGGGCCGCCGCGGGTGATGGCGTAGATGATGGTGATATGGTTCAGCGCCCAGATGACCAGAAGCAGGGTGATGGCGACGATCACGGAGCGGACCTGCGGCAGCATGACGTACCAGACCTCTTCCCAGAAGCTGGCACCGTCGATCCGGGCGGCCTCATAGAGGTCGTTGGGAATGGACTGCAGGCCGGCCAGCACCATGATGGCCACGAAGGGGAACATCTTCCAGATGTTGATGGCGATCATCACGGGCATGACCGTGTTGCCGTTGGTCAGCCAGCCGATCGGCTTGTCGATCAGCCCGGGCGCCGTCAGCATGTAGTTGATGATGCCGAATTCGGTGTGCAGCATCCAGGCCCAGGTGGTGGCCGCCACGATGCCGGGCACCACCCAGGGCACCAGCGTCACCGAGCGGACGATCGCCCGCCCACGGAAATTCTGGTTCAGCAGGATTGCCGCCATGACGCCGAACAGGACCTGGAAGATGATTGAGCCGAGCACCCACCAGAGCGTGTTCCAGAAGGCAATGGGCGTGGCGCGGGCAGCAAGGACGCGGCGGAAATTTTCCAGGCCGACGAAGTTGCCGGCATTGTCCGTGACGCTGAGAAGTCCGGTATAGGCCACCGGGTAGGCAATCAGCATGCCGAGCACCATCAGTGCCGGCAGAATGAAGAGGTAGCCTGTCGATTGTTTTTGCATCGGTATCATCCTCCATCACCAGTGATCGGAGGGCAGCAGAAAGCCACCCTCCGGCCGTGCAGGCTTTAGAGGAGCCCTTCGATTTCAGAGGCGGCGCCATCCATGGCATCCTTCACGCTCTCGTCGCCGAGCAGGATGCGCTGAATGCCGTCGAAATAGGCCTGGGAGATCTGCACCCAGTTCGGATGGGCCGGTACCGGCCGCCCAAAGGGGAGCATGTCCTTGAAGACCTTGAGGATCGGATCGTTGAACCGCTCGGCGTTCATGGCCGAGATCCGCGCCGGGAAGGTATCGGTCAGAATTGCCTGGTTTTCCGACTTGGACAGAAAGGCAACGAGCTTCTTCGCTTCGTCCGGGTTCTTGGCGGAGCTCGGAACCACCAGGCTCCAGCCACCCAGGATCACGGCTGTCTTTGCCCCTTCCGGATGCGGAACGGGAATGACGCCGATGTCGATCTTCGGGTTTTCCTTGCGGATCGACTGGATGTCGAACTGGCCCGACTGGTACATCGAGACCTTCTCAGCGATGAAGAGACGGCGGTTCGCAGTGCCGTCATTTTCGAGCGTCGAGGACGGCGAAAGGTGGTTCTTGAAGAAGTCCGTATAGAAGCTGACGGCCTTCTCCGATTCCGGGCTGTCCACCAGAACCTTCTTGCCGTCGTCGGAGATGATCCCGCCGCCCAGCATCCACATGAAGGGGAGCGAGCGGAAGATGGTGTTGCCCACTTCGCCGCCGCCGGTGATGGCGAAACCGGACTTGCCGTTGACGGTCAGCTTCTTGGCCGCGTCAGCAAAGGCTTCCCAGGTCTGCGGGGGCTTGTCCGGGTCAAGCCCGACCGCCTTGAAGTCTCCCCGGTTGATGATGATCGCGTGGGTCTCGATCCGGTAGGGCGCACCCCAGAGCTTGCCGTTCCAGGTGTTGTACTGGAGAGCGGCGGGGATGTAGTCCTCGCGTTGCGTCACTGCCTCGTCGAGCGGAACGACCAGCTTGTTCTGGGCGTATCCGTTCACCCAGGCGTGCTGCACGTCGATCACGTCGGGAGCGGCGCCTGACTGGAGCGCCGTCAGGATGCGCTGGGGAAGGCCGTCCGTCGTGGTCGTCTCCAGCTTGACCGTCACACCCGGATTGGCCGCCTGGAATGTCTCCACCAGCTGGCGGGCCCGGGCCTCGTTGAAATTCGGCGTCCACCAGACTACCTGGCCCGCCCATGCGCTTGCCGACATGGCGAGAAAGGATGCCGTCGCGGCCATTGCCAATTTAATCGTCATCGTTTTCATGATCTCCTCCCAGAGTTCTTGCTGCATTTCCCAGACCTTGCGGCCAGTTCCGATCTATCGTGCGGACACCTTTGATGCTCGTGCCTCGACGTCTTGATGAAGCGGGGCCTGCGCCTTGGCGCGGCTCTCCTGCGCAAGGAGGCCTTTCATGTAGCCAACCGTATAGGCATGGCCGGCGTGCCAGGGTTCAGCGCAATCAAGCTCCGGAACATGGTCCGGCACCAGAACGCCGTCGTAACCCTCCTCCTTCAGGATGCGCAGGATCTTGCCCATGTCCACGTCGCCATCATCCACGAAGGTTTCGACGTAGTTCGGCACCGTTCCGCGGACGTTGCGGAAATGCACATAGGCAATGGCCTTGGCTCGGGCGAAGCGACGGGTCGTCTCGTAGATGTCGCCATCGGGCATTTCCGCCAGCGAGCCGATGCAAAACTCGAGCGCATTGGAAGGGCTGTCGACGATCGAGAGCAGCCGGTCGTATTTCGTGTGTTCGTTGACAAGGCGCGCCGTCCCCCGCAGCCGCTCGACCGGCGGGTCGTCCGGATGCGCTGCCAGCCGAACGCCGGCTTCCTCGGCCACAGGCACCAATTCCTGCAGGAACCATTCGAGCCGCGACCACAAGGTGGCGTCATCAACCGTTTCCGGCTGGGCGCTCTTCACCGCGGGACGATAGCGCATGTTCCCGACCATGCCGTCGGGCACCGGGGTCTGCGCCTCGATCTCGTCCATGGCGAAGACCGCTGTCACAGCGCCGCCGCGGGCGATCGGCTTGCGCTGCCATCCCCAGACGCCGGCGATCGAGAAGTTATAGCCGAGCACAGGGATGCCGGCGCGCCCCATATCGCGCACCATCTGCTGCAGATCGCGCATCTGCGCATGCTTTTTCGGACCGTCGAGCAGGATGTCTGACCAGAAATTGGGCGAGATGTTTTCCAGCGCTGCAATCCGCAAGCCGAGGCGCCCGAACATCTCAATGAGGGATGCCATGCGCTCGAAGCTCCAGAGCGGCGCGTCGATGCACTCTCCGTTGATCGGGCCGACACCTCCGGCTGCGTAGGCCGAACCATCTGCATTGCGCGTGTAGTCGGTCAGGTGAACGACAACGTCCTCGACGCCCAGCTGGCTGGCGAAGCGTGCGCCTGCCTCGCTCAGCAGCGGGCCGTAAAGGGAAAGTCCAATCCTCACGCAGCAATCCTCCGTTCGCCGCAGAAAGGTAGTTCAAATATGAATACTACCTGTTCTACATGTAACTATGTTGCCTGGGCCGGCATCTGTCAACGGTCTTGGCCGGGACCGGCGTCATTGCGGTCGCCCGAG
The DNA here is from genome assembly GCF_050500145.1 of Neorhizobium sp. IRS_2294. Classification (NCBI taxonomy): domain Bacteria; kingdom Pseudomonadati; phylum Pseudomonadota; class Alphaproteobacteria; order Hyphomicrobiales; family Rhizobiaceae; genus Neorhizobium; species Neorhizobium sp. IRS_2294. The sequence goes on along the minus strand of NZ_CP191440.1, from coordinate 620,760 downwards.
AGCGTCTGCTTGCCGGTCGCAACGCCGCTGGTATTCATCGATCCATCGAAGAGCGGTACATTGGTCGCTTCATAGGGGAAGCGGGCGCAGGCTTCCTCGTTTAGCTCCACCCCAAGACCCGGTGCCGTCGGCGCCAGGATTGCGCCGTTTTCGAACTGCAGGGTTTCCCGCACCAGCTCCCGGCGCCAGGGAACGTCGATCGAGACGGTCTCGAAGACCGAGAAATTCGGCATGGCGACCGCCGCATGCAGCGTCATCGCGTTCATCACCGGGCCGACGGGATTGTGGGGTGCGACCGGGATGAGGTGCATGTGCGCGAGGTGAGCGATCCGCTTGGTTTCCGACAGGCCGCCGGCGTGGGAGACGTCCGGCTGCAGCACATCGACCGCCTTCTTGGAGAGGGCCTCGAGAAATTTGCCCGGCTCGTACCAGCGCTCGCCGGCCGCGATCGGCACGGGGCTTGCCGCCCGGACTTCAACCAGCGCGTCGATGCTTTCGGGCGGTGTCGGCTCCTCGATCCATGTCAGGTCGTAGGGCGCCAGCGCCCGGCACATGGCAATCGCAGTCGGCACGTTCAGCCTGCCGTGCACGTCAAGCATGAGGTTGATATCGGGACCCACGGTATCGCGGACGGCTTCGACAATCTCGATGGTCTGGCGCCGCTGCCGGCGATCCATCTCCAGATCCGCGGTGTCGAAGGGGTCCCATTTCAGCGCCCGGTAGCCCATGGCGACTGCCGCCTTCGCCTGGGATGCATATTGTTCGGGCGTGGTTGCGCCGAAGAACCAGTGATTGGCGTAGCATTCCACGCGGTCGCGGAACTTGCCGCCGAGCAGCTCATAGACCGGCACGCCAAGCGCCTTGCCCTTGATGTCGAGCAGGGCAGCTTCGATGCCGCCCAGGGCCGTGCGAAAGACCGCGCCGGTGCGCCAGTAGCTGTCCCGGTGCAGCTGTTCGACGATTGCATCGACTGCGAAGGGATCTCGACCGATGAGGACGCGCTCGAGCTCCTCCAGCGCCGCAACGATGGTCTTGGTCTTCCATTCCAGCGTCGCTTCGCCGACCCCGTCAATTCCGTCATCCGTATAAAGCTTCACGAAGACGAAGTTGGTGCGCTGGACATTGGCGACGAAGGTCTTGAGGGCCGTGATTTTCATGTACAGTCTTTCCTTCAGGCCAGGGCTTCCTGGAGCATCGTGCGATACTCCTGCCCGGACGGGGGAACAGGATTGGTGGCGTGGCTGTGGTCGGCGAGCGTCCGCTCGATCACGTAATCGGAGCAGTCGGGGGTGACGCCAAGGGCTGCGAGGCCGGTTGGAATGCCGAGCCGGCGGTTCAACTGGTCCAGCTCTCCTGAAATATCGGCGTCCGGCGCAAGTCCCATGGCTGCGCGCAGCCGCGCAAATTTGTCGACCGAGGCCGGCGCGTTGAACCGCAGCACGATCGGCATCAGGATGGCGTTCAGCGTTCCGTGGTGCAGGCGCGGCTCTTTCAGGCCACCCAGCGCATGGCTGAGCGAATGCACAGCGCCCAATCCCTTCTGGAAGGCGAGGCCGCCCTGCAGCGCGCCCATCATGACTTCGGTTCGCGCCTCGATATCACCGGGCGTGTCGAAGCTTCTGGGCAGGTTGCGCCAGATGCGACCGGCACCGTCGAGCGCAATCGCTTCGGCGGGCGGGTTGAAGCGGGGCGAAAGAAGGGTTTCGATGCAGTGGGACAGGCCGTCGAGCCCGGTTGCGGCAGTAAGCCCTGGGGGCAGTCCGAGCGTCAGAAGCGGATCGCAAATGGCGCGCCGCGGGATGAGGTGGGGGCTAATGAAGCCCAGCTTGCGGCCATCCTGAAGCGTCAGCAGGGAGGCGCGGCCGACCTCTGCCCCGGTGCCGGCCGTGGTGGGAATGGCAATGACCGGTGCAACGGCAGCGGTGATGCGGTCGACGCCGCCATAGATCGCGGCATAGGTTTCCAGCGGGCCATCATGGGTGGCCAGCAACGCCACGCCCTTGGCGAGATCGATCGGCGAGCCGCCGCCCAGCGCAACGATGCCGTCGCAGTCATGCGTCCGGTAAAGGGCAAGGGCATCCTGCACCGCCTGCTCGGTCGGATTGGATGGTGTGTCCAGATAGATCGCAGTCCCTTCCGGAAGCATCGCGCGGACCCGTTCCGCCAGGCCCGAGGCGGCAAGCCCCCGGTCGGAGATCAGCAGCGGTCGGGCAAGCTTCAGCTCGGCAATCGCGTTTTGCAATTGCTGGAGTTCGCCCGGCCCGAAGTCGATGGTCGTCAGATAGGTGATCCGCGCCATGATCAGTGTCCGTTCCGGCGTGCAATCGCCTGGGCCTGCATGCCGTCCGGCGCCATCTGCATGAGTTCGATGCGGTGGCCGTCCGGATCGGCGATCCAGGTCTGCCAGTTGCCGTCCAGGGCCTTGATCTTTGGCCGGATCAGAGCGATGCCCGCCGACTCCAGCTCGCGTACCGTCTGCTCGATATCCGGCACTGCGAGGCACATGTGGTTGTAGCCCAGCGCTTCCGGACCCGGAACGTTCTCGCCCTCTGCCTCGGGGAATATCTCCAGGTATTGATCATCGGTGATGCGCAGATAGACGAGCCAGAGCCGTCCATCGCGGTCGAGCCGCATCAACTCGCTGAAGCCGAGCTTGTCGATGTAGAAGGCAAGCGTGCGGTCGATGTCTTTGACGCGGATGGCGACATGGGCGATCGAGGAAACGGTCAGCATTTTAGAACTCCTATCGGTGTGCCAGACAGATCGGGAGGCATGGTTGGGCGCCGCGCGCGCAGCTGCCGGATGGGCCGGCAGCTGGGCGCAGACAAAGGTCACGAATGCTCCTCCGGGCGATATCCAAACAATTCCCTCCATGAATTATTCAGATATGAACTTTGACAGTTCAGATATGTATGCTAATACCGGAGCAGGGATTGTCAACAGGAAGGTTGCGGATGAGCGAAATCGTTGACGAAGGCGTGAGCAAGCATACCATTCCCGTGATCGACCGCCTGATGGACGTGCTCGGGGAGATCGAGAAGACGGACAAAGGGCTGACGATCAGCGATCTGACAAGCGCGCTCAAGCTTCCCCGCACCACGATCTACCGCATCGTCAACTCGCTCCAGCAGCATCAGGTCGTCTACCGCGACGAGAACGGTGCCTATCACCTCGGCCGCAGGCTGCTTGCGCTGGCGGCCCATGTGGGCGTGCGCGCGACGGACTACGATCTGGCGGCGATCAGCCAGCCGTTCCTCGACAAGCTTGCGGGGGATCTGGGCGAGGGCGTGAAGCTCAGCATTCTCGACCAGGACGGCGTGCTGGTGCTGGCGACGGCACAGGGCCGACGCGAATATGCGCTGACGGTGGCGCCCGGCCAGAGAATGCCGATCCATGCGGGGGCGGCCAGCAAGCTGCTGCTCGCCCATCTTTCGGAAGAGGATCTGGCCTACCAGATGTCGCGCCCGTTGAAGGGTTTCACCCCGAAGACCCTGACCGACCCGAAGCGGCTGCGCAGCGAGCTTGCCCGCATCCGCCGCCTCGGCTGGGCGCAGGACAAGGGCGAGAACGCGCCCAGCATCCAAGCCTATGCCACGCCCATCTTCACCCAGACGGGCAAGATGATCGCAGCGCTGAGCGTGCCTTTTCTCGCCGGTACGGCTCCCGGCCGGATGGAGGAGATCCGACTTGCGGCGCTCGCGACCGCCAAGGCCATCAGTGCCGCCATTCCTGTTTGACCCAGCCGCTGAGGAACAGCCATGAAGATCGTTGACGTCAGATGCGCCGTGATCGGCAAGAGCCCGGTCGTGCAGATTCTATCCGACGAGGGGATTTCCGGCTTTTCCCAGGCGGAAACCTGGAAACCCTATCTGAAGCCGCATATCCTTGCCTTCCGCGATGCGCTGATCGGCGAAGATCCGACGCTTGTGGAGCGTGTCATGCTGAAGATCCGCCAGCGCGGCGGCTTCAAGCCCTGGGGGAGTGCCGTCAGCGTCATCGAGATGGCGCTCTGGGATCTGGCCGGCAAGGCGGCGGGTGTGCCCGTGCATCGGCTGCTGGGGGGCAAGGTGCGTGACCGCGTGCGCGTCTACAACGGCTCGATGCGGTTTCCCTTCACCGGCCATGAGCCGCAGGACTATGCGGACGACATTGCCAAGATGATGGCGCTGTCTGAGGGCTTTACCATCATCAAGCAGCCGATCGGCTTTCATTCCGCGATGAAGCGGGAGGTGCCGGATTTCTATTACGGGGAGCCGAGTGCGAGCCCGTTCCATGGAGCGCTGGACCGCGGGCCGATCACCGAAAAGGGCCTGCGGCATTTCGTAGATTGCGTGGCGGCGATGAAGGAGGTTGCCGGTGACAAGGTCGGCCTTGCGCTGGATTGCGGGCCGGGATGGATGCTGCCGGATGCGATCCGGCTGTGTCGCATGCTCGAACCCTTCAACCTGCTCTGGCTGGAGGACCTGCTTTCCGGCGACTACACGCCCTGGGTCAACGCCGGTGTCTACAGGGAGCTCACCCGCGGCTCCACCACGCCGATCCATACGGGCGAGCAGATCTACCTGCGCCAGAATTTCAAGGAGCTGATCGAGAGCCATGCGGTGCATGTGGTCGGTCCCGATCCCGCCGATGTGGGCGGCATCGCCGAACTAAAATGGATTGCCGAATATGCGGATCTGCACGGCATCATGATGGCGCCGCATGGCACGGCAAACGGGCTTCTGGGCCTTGCCGCACTGATCCAGGTTTCGGCGACGCTGCCCGCCAATTTCATCGCCTTCGAGTATACGACGGCCGATCCCGCCTGGTGGTCCGACATCGTCCAAGGCCTGCCGACGCCGATCGTGATCGACGGAATGGTCGAGGTGCCCGACCGGCCCGGCATGGGCGTCACCTTCATCGAAGAGCGTGCCAAAGCGTATCTTTCGGCGGAGGATCAGGGCTTTTTCGATTGAAATTGCGTCTTCCTGGCAGAACTTCCTCAGACGACCGACACGCGCCGCCTCGACTTCGTCTCGACGAATTGCTTCGGCGGCCGTGATCGAACTAGGGCGGACGCAAAACGCGCCGTACGGGGCTTTTCGCGTTCTTGCGAACAGGCGGGGAGAAGCGTGCATCGATAGCCTGGATCTATGTCTCGGGTTGCCGCCTTCCGGCATCGATGATGCTACTGATAAAGGCTTGAGCACGTAGGGCGTCCTCTCCATCTACGGTGATGGGCAGCCCCGAGGTGATCGCCTTCACGAATTCTTCGATAAGCAGGCGATGCAACTCATGGCCGAATGCCATCGGGTCGCTTCCGCTTCCCGACGCGAGGTTTTGACCGGCCGTGATCCTACGGCCGCCCTGCAGCGTGGCGTCGAGACTGTCTCCGGTGAGGATCGCCGTCCCATTCGTGCAGATCAGCTCGATGCGGTCGGGGTAGCCGGGATAAGCGCAGGTCGTCGCGTTCAGCGTCCCCATGGCGCCATTTTCGAAATGAAACGTCGCATTCACCAGGTCTTCCTTTTCCATCCGGTGGATTGGGGAGGTCCGGACGGAAGCGGTGACGTCCAAGGGCTTGCCAGCGAGGGCCAGCAACAGATCGATCGTGTGGATCGCCTGGGTCAACAGAACACCGCCACCGTCGCGCGCAAGCGTGCCGCGACCTGGCTCGTCGTAATAGCTCTGCGGCCGCCAGTTGCGGACGCTCGCTGTCGCTTCAAGGATCGTTCCCAGCTGGCCTGACCGCAGAAGGTCCTGCGCCGTCCTAAACGATGATCGGAACCGGTTCTGCAGAACGACGGACAGCAGGACGCCGGCGTCGCGGGCAACCGAAACGATCGCTCGGGCACGCTCCAACGAGACATCGAGCGGTTTTTCGAGAAGGATGTGCTTGCCGGCCTTTGCCGCTTGTTCGACCAGTTCGAGATGGGTATTCGGTGGCGTCAGGATCAGCACCGCGTTGACCCGCTCGTCATGATAGATATCGGAAACTGTATCGGTCACCGGCAAGCCGTACTGCGCGGCAAAGGCAAGGCGGCGCGCCTCCGTCGGACTGTAGGCGGCGATCATGTCGACCTGATCGGCAAGGTCGATCAGGCTGCGGGCGTGGTGTCCCGCCGCCATGCCAAGACCGATGATCGCGACGCCCGGTTTCTTCATGATAGGCCCCCGAGTGCGTCGATGGTGCGCATCACGCCGCGCAGTTCGGCGAGACCCTTCAACCGGCCGATGCAGGAGTAGCCAGGGTTCACGCTCTTGCCAACGTCGTCGACGATCGCGTGTCCGTGGTCCGGCCTCATCGGGATCTCGTGATCCTGTCGACCCTCAGCAAGGCGGCGGCGCTCTTCTGCCATCAGCGCGTCGACCACGCGGATCATGTCAGTATCACCTTCCAGGTGCTCGGTCTCGTGGAAGGATCCGTCGCCTTGCTTCGTGACGTTGCGCAGATGCGCGAAATGGATGTCTGCCGCGAATTCCCGCGCCATCGATACCAGGTCGTTTTCCGGATTGGCGCCGTAGGATCCGGTGCAGAGCGTGATCCCGTTGGACGGCGAGGGCACGGCTCGAAGGAGGGCTCGCACATCCGAGGCCTTGCAGACCACGCGCGGCAGGCCGAAAAGAGGGAAGGGCGGGTCATCTGGATGGATTGCCATCTTCACGCCGGCCTCTTCGGCGACCGGAACGATCTCCGCCAAAAACTCGACAAGATTGGCACGAAATCCCTCGGTCGAAAGCTCGCCATAGACATCCAGCATGCGGTTGAGGCTCTGGCGGTCGTAGACGAATTCGCGAGCCGGCACCCATTCGATCAGGTTGCGCTCCAGCCTTGCGAGATCGCTCTTGCTCATGGCAGCAAGCCGCGCGCCGGCTTTGGCGATGCGGTCGGCCGGATGGTCGGTCTCGGCGCCTGGCCGCTTCAGGATGAAGACGTCGTAGGCGCAGAATTCGACGATGTCGAAGCGCAGGGCTGTACCGCCATGCGGCATCCGGTAGTCGAGATCGGTGCGTGTCCAGTCCGTGATTGCTATGAAATTGTAGCAGACGGTGCCGAGGCCGGCCTTGCCGACGGCGCGGATCGACGTCTTGTAGTTTTCGATGAGGTCGCGGTAGCGCCCCGTCCGTGTCTTGACGTCCTCGTGCACGATTATGCTTTCGACCACGGACCATGTCAGGCCGGCATCCTCGATCATCGCCTTGCGCTTGAGGATCTCATCCTCGGGCCACGCTCGGCCGTCGTTCAGATGATGCAGCGCCGTCACGACGCCGCTCGCGCCTGCCTGTCGTACGTGGGGGAGCGTCACTGTATCGTCCGGCCCGAACCAACGCCATGTCTGTTTCATTTCGCTGTGCCCTTGGCGAGTATCATCAGGGTATGCTCAACCCCGTATGCGTGGATTGATGAAAGATGTGCTGCGACGATCGTCCGGCTTCATTTGTAGCCACTTCTGTCCCAATCATCGGTGCTCAGCCGATGCGAATACCGGTATCGGTATCAAAGAGGTGGCCATTGCTCGGGTTGAAGCTGAGATGAAGCACGTCGCCGACCTTGATGATGACACGCTCGCGCAGCTGGGCCGATATCTTCTGTCCGTCGACCGTCCCCTGAACGAAGGTCTCGGCTCCGGTTGGTTCGACATTGGTCACGGTCATCGGAATGCCGTCGTCTGCCGCCGTGACGAACAGATGCTCGGGCCGGATCCCGTAAGTCACCACCGTCTCGGGTGAGGCCGTCACCTCGGCTGCCAGTGGCAGTTGGATGCCGTGCTCGGTGACTACACAGCGGCGGTCGTCGCCAACGCGCACGTTCAGAAAATTCATAGAGGGCGAGCCGATGAAGCTCGCGACAAACATGTTGGCCGGCCTGTCGTAGAGATCGAGCGGGGCGCCGACCTGTTCGACCAGGCCGTCCTTCATCACAACGATCCGATCGGCCATCGTCATTGCCTCGATCTGGTCGTGGGTGACGTAGACCGTCGTGGTTTTCAGCCGGGCGTGGATGTCCTTCAATTCGGCGCGCATCTGCACGCGCAGCTTGGCATCAAGGTTGGAAAGCGGTTCGTCGAACAGGAAGACCTTTGGATCGCGCACGATGGCGCGGCCCATGGCGACGCGCTGGCGTTGGCCGCCCGACAGCTGTTTCGGATAGCGTTCGAGATAGTCGGAAAGTCCGAGAATGCGCGCTGCATCCACGACCCGCTGGGCAATCTCATCCTTGGATTTCTTGGCGAGCCGGAGCGAGAAACCCATGTTCTCTGCAATCGTCATGTGCGGGTAAAGGGCATAATTCTGGAAGACCATGGCGATGTCACGGCTCTTGGGCTCGACATCGTTGATGATTTGGCCATCGATGCGCATCGTGCCGCTGGTGATCTCCTCGAGGCCGGCGATCATCCGCAACAGCGTGGACTTGCCGCATCCTGAGGGACCGACCAACACGACGAAGGCGCCGTCCGGCACTTCCACCGAGACGCCCTTGATGATTTCGAAATCTCCATAGGCCTTGCGGACGTTTTGGATTTCAACGGAAGCCATGATCTATCCTGACTATACGAGTGTAGCGGGCGTGAACTGGTCAGCAACGCGAATGGCTGCGAGCAGGCTCAGTCCGGTGTGGTAGGCCGGATCGAGATCCGGTGTGGCGGGCACGAAATCCACCGGGCCGTCCATGGTCATCGTCTGGTAGGCGATTGGCGGCGTGCCACGCCAGTAATGCCTGAAGAAAGCCGCGTGCGCAGTCTTCCAGAGGGCCAGGCTCTGGGCGCTGCCTGTGCGTCGGTGGACAAGTGCAGCGGATCGGATCGCCTCCGGCAGCGACCACCAGGGACAATAGGAGCTCTGCGGCTCGCCGGTCTCAACGGATACGGTGAGTGCAATGCCCGGTCCGACGAAACCCTTCTCGAAGGACGACAGGAGAATACGTTCGAGACTGGCGACCAATCCCGGATCGGCGTCATCGCCGAGATGGTCCATGGCGAAGCCGACGAACTCGATACCGTGACCGGGATTGCACGCATCTCCGCCCGGCACATTGCGCAGCAGTCCGGATTGGGCGTTAAAGTGCTGGTCGAGGATGTGGGCGATAAAGCGGTCTGCATAGCCAAGATGCGCAGCGTGGCCGAGGCGCTTCAGCATGCCGGCGGCGCCCAGCAGGATCATGCGCGGACCAAAATCGTCCGGCTGGTTGGCGATGCTGTCAGTGGAGAGCGGCCGGCGCTCGTCGATCTGGAAGTGCTGGGCCTCGATGGAGGCAACGACCCGATCGAAATAGGCAAGGTGATCGCCCAGATCAGGCAGGGCGTAGCGGCTTGCGGCTGCCACCAGGCCCTTGGCAACGAAGGCATCCGAATAGGAGTATATCAGCTCAGGTTTTTCCTGGGCGTGAACTACGCCGGATGCATCGGCATAGACCGCATTCATACTCTGGTCGTAGCAGAAATAGGCATGACCGCTCTGCTTATGCATGCTGGCAATCGCCTCATAGAGATGTCGGCCGGCAGTATCGAGTTTCCCGGCTAGAGGCGGCAGTTCCCGAGTGAAGAAATCTGCGTGAGTGACGAGGGCTTCGAGACCGCGTCCCTGGATCCAGCCATAGGTGTAAGCCGGCCCTCGAGCGCCATCGTCCAAACCGTAGTCCTGCAATGTCAGGCTGTTCTGCTTGGTATTCAGGAAACCGTTGCCAAGCGCCGGTCGTTGTAGCATCCAGTAGAGCGTGCCGGCGTTGGCTGCGGCATAGGTCCTGCGGGCCTCTTCGAAAAACTCCATCCCCGTCATTCCTTCAGACCGGTGCTGGCGACGCCCTGCACGAAATTGCGGCGCAGGATGACGAACAGCAGGATCGACGGAATGAGGACGGTCGCGGACGCAGCGCTCAGCCGGCCAAGATCGACGGTGAAGCCGGTCTGGAACAGGGCCAGCCCGACCTCGATCGTATAGCTTGATCGGGTTGTGGTGACGATCATCGGCCACGCGAAGGCGGTCCATGCCTGGAAGAACGCGAGCACCGCAAGCGCTCCGAGAGCGCCGCGCAGGAGCGGCAGAACGATGCGAAAGAAGATCCAGAACTCTCCGGCGCCGTCAATGCGTGCGGCTTCCAGCAACTCATCGGGAATGGAATGAATGACGTTCTGCCGGATCAGGAAGATGCCGAAGCTCATCACCAGATAACCGAGCAGGAGACCCCAGACAGAATTCAGGATGCCGAGGCTTTTGGCCTGGAAATAGAGCGGGATCATGTAGACTTCGAACGGCACGATCGCCGTCGCGAGAAACAATGCAAAGAGCACGTTCATCGTGGCGAAGCGGAATTTCCCGAAAACGTAACCGGCAATCGCTGACGTGGCGACGATGGCGATGGTCGACATGACCGCGAATGCGATGCTGTTGCCGATCCAGCGAAGCAGTGGCGTTTCCGAAAGAACCGCCTTGAAGTTGTCGAGCGTCGGGTCGCCCGGAACAATGGTTGGTGGCCAAGCGAGCATTTCTGCCGGCGTCTTGAAGGCGTTCGCGACAAGAAAGACGAGCGGCAGCAGCATCAGAACCGAAACGCTCAGGAGAAAGATGTCGATCGCCAGATTGGTCAGCTTCTTTTTTCGGCGCAGGCGTCCGCCTTCGGCCAGTTCCTCAGCAGTCTGCTCGGTGTGGCGCATGGTCTGGAAGGTCATGACTTGCCCCTTTCCCGCAGCATGGAAAACTGGATCAGCGTCAGTCCCAGCACGATGACCAGAAGTACGACTGCCTCCGACGCGGCATACCCGACGCGGTAATTGCGAAAACTGTTTTCCAGCATGTCGAGGACGAGCACGCGGACCTGCCGGCCCGGCGCGCCCTGCGCATCCGACGCCAGCACGAAAGCCTGCGCGTAGACATTGAAGCCGGAGACGAGCGTAACGACCGAGACGTAGAGTGTGATCGGCTTCAGCATCGGGATCGAGAGGTGCCAGAAACTCTGCGGACCGGAGGCACCGTCGAGCTTGGCCGCCTCATACAGCGAAACCGGCAGGTTCTTGAAGCCGACGAGATAGATCAGCACGGCATAACCGAGCGCCTGCCAGGAGCACAGGACGATGATGCAGATGACCGACAGCACCGGATCGAAAAGCCAGTTCTGCATCGGAATACCGATGAAATCGAGGAGCGCGTTCAGTGGCCCGAGCCGGGCGTCGAATATCCATTTCCAGGCCATCGCCGCCGGCACGAGCGAAACGACATGCGGGATGAAAACTGCGGTCTCGTAGAAACCCGCCATTCTCGAACGCGTCCGGTGAAAGAGCATTGCTGCGATAATCATCGCCATGGGAATCGTCAGGACCAGCACGCCGAAAGCGATGATCGTGGTGTTGACGAGCGCGTCGAGAAACAGGTGGTCGCCCATCAGTTCGCGGAAATTCGCGAGTCCGATGAAGGGCTTGTTCTTTGAAAGGATGTTCCACTGGAAGAGGCTCAGCCTCAAAGTGTCCGCGATCGGATAAAGCCGCACATAGGCGAAGATCGCCAGTGTCGGTAGGATCGCGAGGATCGCAAAGAAGAATCTCTTGCGCTTCAGCATGCGTTCGGCCCGTAGATCGTATGAGTTCGGAGCGGGGCGAGTCCGGCCGCTCTGGAGGCCGGACTTTGATTTTCATAATGGTTCGGCCGATCACAGGCGATCAGGCGAGCCTCAGACGCGACCGCGCTATTTTGTCAGCAGTCCCTCGCGATCGAGGATGGTGTTCACCTCGTCGCTGGTTTTCTTCAGGAAGGCATCGATCTTGGCGTCATCAGTGGCCATGGACGCGTCGGCGAATGCGACGACAAGCTGGGCCGCGACGCGGGTGAGAACTTCCTCGATCGGACCGATCGACGGCAGGGTGAAGAACTTGTAGCTCGTCGGATAATCGACGAAAGCCGTGAAGGCCGGCTGTTTCGCTGTCACCGATGTGTAGTCGATGCCAGCCCGGTTCGGCAGCCAGCCGACATTCTGCAGCAGCCAGACGAGGTTTTCTGGCGAGTTGGCGGCCTTGGCGAATTCCCAGCCGACCTTGCCGTCTTCACCGGCGACATAGAGGTTTGTCGGCAACGCGATCGAGCCTGTCGGTAGCGGTGCTGTTGCATATTTGAGGCCAGGAGCCTTCTTGGCGATGTCGCCGATCACCCAGGATTCGCGGATGAACATGGCAGTCTGGCCGCGCTCGAAGGCGTCGGCATCGGCTGGCATTTCCGGCGTTACGGACTTCTGCGTAAAGACGAGATCGAGATACTGCTTCAGCGCCTTTCGGCCGGCCTCGTTGGCGAAGTCGGTCTTCCATTTGCCCTCGCCGGCCGGCACCAGGATCGCGCCGCCGAACTGATGCAGGTTGGTCCAGAACTTTTCCGCGATACCCTGCCCACCGCCCGAAAGGCGCAGGCTCCAGCCCGACACTGTCGCCTTGCCGGAGGCATCCCGCTGGGTCAGCTTCTTGGCGTATTCTGTGAATTCTTCCATGGTCTTGGGCGGCGTGGTGAGGCCGGCAGCCTTGAACATGTCGGTGTTGTAGAAAAGCGAACCCTGGCCGCGGAACAGAGGCACGCCATAAACCTTGCCGTTGCTGCTTGCGATGTCGGAAAAGAACGTGCCGAAGTTCTTCGGATCCTTGACGAAGGTCGATATGTCGGACGGAGCTTCGGGCAGGAGATCGTTTTCGAGGTAGCGGGTCGCAGTCGATCCGGAAAGCTCGATGACGGTTACGCCGTCCTGGCCGCCGCCGGTCAGGCCGAGCGCGACGCGTTTTTCATGTTCACGCAGCGCGATTGCCTCGACCTTGACCTCAAGGTCGGGGTGGGCGGCTTTCATGCCATCCGCGACATGCTGGTAAAACGGCGCCATCTCGGGGTAGCCGCTCCAGACTGTAAGGGTCTCGGCAGAGGCGACCGTGATGCCGGACAGAAATGTTACGGCGAGAGCCGTGCTCATGGCGAGCGCGCGGGTGGAAATCTTGAGCTTGCTATATGCGTTTTTCATTTCCCAGTTCCCTTATGTTATTGCCAAAAAGCTGTCATGCAACCGGTTGCGTGTCAAGCATCAGATAGCCAATACTAGGCTTCACCTCGGCATCGATCTCTTCAGCGTCCAGGCGAGAGCGAGATTGCGCATGCGGCAAGTGCTTCGGCCGATCCCGGCGCGAAGGTCATCGGCAATCCGTAATACCGGTGTGCTTCATCCACCTCGTAGCCGCCGAATTCGAACTCGCCAGCCGGCGGGATATAGCCCGGATTGTCATCGGCAAAACCTATGACAAAGGCGGGTTTGCCGGGTCCGATTGCGGTGCGGATCGACAGCGCGGTTTCGGCGAAGATTTCCCCGGGCAGTGCAACTAGTAGCAGTCCGCCCCAGTCCAGCACCGTGACCCGCGCGGAAAGCGGAGAGGGCACAGTCGGCGCGACGCTTCGTGCCCAGGCGGCCCAGGAGCCGAGCAGGCTTTTGCGCGCCGGGTCTGCGGTGACCGCCTCTTGCCGCCAGCTTGTCTCGAGCACGTCGGGTGCTTCGGTCTCCCGGCGCTGAAACTCAAGCACCACATGGTCGTTGCGTGCAACGGCGTGTGGCGACATCGGGGTCTGCGGGGCAGACAGCGCCGCCTCCGCGATCTTGAGTCCGATCCGTTCCGCCGTTGCGTAGCTGCGCTCGGGATTGGCCGAGAGCGTGATCGAGGCATGTGCGGAATGACCGGTATTGGCGTCACCTGCACAGCCTGTCATGAACAGCGCCACCGCGCCGGGATGCGTCTCCTCCAACGCCTGCCGGACGAAATGCGGATAATCGGCGGTCCAGAGACGGTTATCAGCGCCCAGCACTACCGGATGACATGCATAGGCCGTCACCAGGGCGATCATGGCGCCGTCGGTGCCGCAAATGCGAAGGAGGGTCAGGGACGCGTCCACGGGTCCGCCCGGACGGCGCCTGTTGCGAGCAATCCCCGGGTCGTTACCCAGCCCAAAGGTGATGGTCGCCGGTCGTCGCGCTGCCGCAGCCGCGTCGATGGCGGCGATGCATGCATCTTCGAGACGCTCGAGATAGGCGGTATCGGTGGCAACACCCAGGCTGCCGGTCATGGAAGCTGGACCGCCATGCGTGTGGAGCGCAGCAACGACGATGTTGTCGCACTCCAGCACGCAACGTTCGCGGATCCGTGCGCTTATCGCCGCGTCGATGCCGATGACATCCGCTACCACGACTGCCGTATCGCCGATTACCACGGCGCGTGCCGTCAATGCGTCATGGGCGCCTTCGGCCGGCTGGTTGCGGGCGGCAAAGCCGGACATCGGAAGCCCGCATGTCGGCGTGATATCGATGATGGCCGCCCCGGCTTCTATCATCTGCCGAAGACCTTTTCGCCATGCACCCATGTCTCGCGCACATTGATGTTGCGATTGCCTTGGGGCCATCCGAAACGGATGAGATCGGCACGCGCTCCGACTTCCAGGCGACCACGCCCCCTGACGAGACGGCCGGGGTTTGCCGTTGCAAGCAGAAGTGCATCGGCAAGCGGAATACCGGCCATTTCGGCAGCCATGGCCACATTCGCGGACAGCGGCAGGCTTGCGCCGGCAAGATAGGGCGTCCCGGCAACGCCGATACGGCCTTCCGGCGAGACCTCGACATCACCACCAACCGGCTGCCGGTAAAGTCCGGGCGGCATGCCGGCGAGTGCCACCATGTCGGAAACGAGGATTGCCCGATCCATTCCCTTGGCGCGCAGCATCGCTTTAAATGTATCGGCCGGCAGATGCCAGCCGTCGGCGATAAAGCTTGCCGTGAGCCTGTCGTCGGCAAGCTGCGCCCAGATAAAATTCGGGTGACGTGGCAGGGTTGCGGCAGCTCCGTTGCCGAGATGAGTTGAGAGTGTGGCGCCCGCCTCAGCAGCCGCGTGAATCTGCTCGGGGGTCGCCGCAGTGTGGCCAAGAGCGACGATCACGCCGCGTGCGGTCAAGGCCCGGATGTAGTCCAGGGTGCCGTCGTGCTCGGGTGCCAGCGTGACCATCGACACAAGGCCGCCTGATACCCTCTGCCAGCGGTCGAATTCTGCGATCGATGGTGGCCGGACATGTGCCAGCGGATGGGCGCCGCGCGGACCGTCCCTGTCGGAAATCGACGGGCCTTCGACATGCACGCCAGGAACCATATCCGCGATCAGCTGATGGCCGGCGCGGCTTGCCGCTATCGCTTCCAGTGCCTGGGTGATGGATGCTTCGGAGGCGGTGATTAAAGTGGGCAACCAGGTGGTCACGCCGACGCTTAGCAGTTCCTTGCAGAGCGACAGCAGGAGGCTCGAAGTGACCGCGCCGGCATTGAGATCGAGACCATGGAAACCGTTGACCTGCAGATCGACAAGGCCTGCGGACAGGTAAGCGGTGGCGGTCTTTTCCGCCGGGCGTATGGCGGAAATCGTCCCATCGGCGATCTCGACCAAGATGCCCTTGCCGGTGCGGGGATCGATACCGTCGACGATCGCCATCAGAGTGCCTTCACCCGTCCTTGAAAGTTGTCGATGAAACGGCCGTTCGCCTCGTCGCCACCAGGCGCGTTGCCGCTGCGCCAGACGGGCGGTTCAATGCCCCGTTGGACAAGTTTCGCGACGGTGCGGATGACGAGGCAGTTGAGCGTGAAGGCGTTGGCGAAGGTCGAGATCGCAGCGATGTTTTCTCCCATTCCTGGCACTGAGACGACGGCATCGCCGATCGGAACCTTGCAATCGATGGCAATGTCGACAACGTCGTGCAGGTTCTGTTTCGTTGGATGGCGTGCCGGATGGCCCGGCGATGTATCGGCCGCATGCTGCCGTGAACTTATGCCAATCAGGAAGGCGCCACGCTTCCTGGCTTCGAGTGCCGCATCAATCAACGCAGCATTGATGCCATAGGCATTCACGAGGATCAGTAGGTCTGTATCTCTGAGGCGCTGGTTGGCGATCACCACCTTGCCGTAACCCGGCGTGCGTTCGATCGCCATGGAGCGCAGGGCGCCATTCGAGAGCAGCGTGCCCTCGTCGAGAATGGCGCTGACATGCATCAGCCCGCCAGCGCGGAAAAAGACTTCCTGTGCAGCGAGATTGGAATGACCGCCCGGCCCGTAGATATGGATCAGCCGGTCGGCGGCAATCTGATCGGCGAGCTTAGACGCAGCCTCGTCCAGTGGCACTTTTTCCTCGTCCATGACCTTGCGCATAAGGGCGTGGGTGGATGCGAGATAGCCTTCACAAAGCACATCTGCGTCGATTGTCGTCATGTCAGTGGCCGGGCGATCAGGCATCGGGGTCGGAGTCCTTGTCGATATAAAGCGTGCAGGCCGGGTGGTTGCGCAGGATGCTGGCCGGGCATTCCGTGGCGATCGGACCATAAAGCGTCTTTGCCACCGCTTCGCGCTTGATCGAGCCGGGCACGACGCAAAACAGACGTTCGGCGCGCAGCAGGCGCGGCACGGTCAGCGTCACGGCCTGATGCGGGACCGATGCGAAATCCGGGAAACAGTCGTCATCCACCTGCTGCTGGCGGCAGATATCATCCAGTACGACAACTTTGACGTCGAGCGGATCTTCGAAATCGGCGACCGGCGGATCGTTGAAGGCAATATGGCCGTTGACGCCGATGCCGAGGCAGACGATGTCGATCGGTGCCTCGTTCATCAGCGTAGCGTAACGGGCGACTTCCGCTTCCGCATTCGGTTCCGGCGTAATGCGGTGGACGGCGGCAAAGGGCAGCCGGTTGAAGACGTGCGCATCGAGCCAGTTGGCGAACCGCGCCGGTGAGGCCGGATCGAGGCCGATATATTCGTCCATATGGAAGGCCGTCACCCGATTCCAGTCAAGTCCGGGAACAGTGGCAAGAGCCGCCAGCATGTCGCCTTGGCTGGGGGCTGCCGCAAAGACCATGCGGACTGTCGGCTGCGATGCGAGGCGCTCTGCAAGGGCTGCCGCAATATCAGCCGCTGCGGCCGCGCCCATCTGCGCCCGCGTTGCAAAGCTTTCGACCGCCAGCTGGTCGAAGGTTCGCCGCGTTTTCGGCAAAGGACGAAGCGGGGTGGTAAGGCTCATGCGGTCTCCATTCCACGGCAGGTTCTGCCCATACGGAACTGGCCGTGCGGCGCTATTCGCTCGGCCGCATCCTTGCCGTTCCCCTGTTCTTGTTTATCGAAGACTTTCATGCAACCGGTTGCATGTCAAGTGGATGACTGGCAGTGTCCGGCTCGTCGATTGATGAGGCCGCGAACTTCGTGGTAATCGGCTTCAAGAGCGGAAAGTATCCAGAGACCATGATCAAGCGGGCGAAGGGCGTCACCATCAGCCAGGTTGCGGATGCAGCCGGAGTGGCGCGTTCCAGCGTCTCGCGCGCTTTCACCAGGCCCGACATGCTGTCGCCTGAAACCGTTGACCGGATTATGAAGGTCGCCGAGACACTGGGCTATGTGCCGAACCACACGGCGCGTGCACTCAGCACCGGCCGGCACGGCAATATCGGTCTGATCGTTCCCGACATCGCCAACCCATTCTTTCCGCCGCTGATCCAGGCCGGCCAGCTGGAGGCCGACCGTTCGGACTTCTGCATCTTTCTCGGTAATACGGAGGAGAATCCGAAGCAGGAGGACAAGCTGGTGGGGCGTTTTGCCGGCCAGGTCGAGGGCATCGTGCTGGTCTCATCGCGTCTTTCCGATGAGCGCATCCGGGCCCATGCTTCGCAACTGCCACTGGTTCTGATCAACCGCGATGTGGACGGAATCCCGCGCGTGCTGATCGACAGCAGCTCGGGTGTGCGGCAGGCCGTCGAACATCTGGCCGAGCTTGGTCACCGCAAGATCGTCTATGTGAGTGGCCCAGCAAATTCATGGTCAAACAAGCAACGCCGGACCGCAATCCGCAGTGCGGCGTCCGGACTCAAGGTGGACATCGAGACGGTGCCGGCCGTGCTTGCAAGCTACACCTCCGGCCGCAATGCCGTGAGCGCCATCCTTGCAACAGGCGCCACAGCAGCTGTTGCCTTCGATGATCTCACGGCGCAAGGCGTGCTGGCTGGGCTTGCCGAAAAGAAGGTCTCCGTTCCGAGAGATTTCAGCCTGATTGGCTGTGACGACGTCCTGGGTGCGGTGACCTATCCGGCGCTCACCTCGGTCTCGAACCGCTCGGTCGAGGCCGGCCGGGTCGCTGTGTCGCTGCTCATCGAAATGCTCCAGTCCAACGGGATACGTGATGCGCGCTACGTGCTGCAGACCCATCTGGTGATGAGGGAAACGACGATGGCGCTCGGGTACCGCGCGCCTTGACGGTGAAGTCGTCAGAGCCTTACCGGATCATTGGTCCAAACCATCACGGCGGCCGAAATTACAAGCCTCGGTGCCATCAGGCCCCCGCAACCAAATCATCATTATCGAAAAACACCCGTAGCCATAAGCTGCGGGTGTTTTGCGTTTGTGGCCTAACCGAAGCGCACTAACGACCGATACGGGTCTGCCAAAGACGGGTGACGCAGTATCCGATCGGTTTTGCACTTGACCTGAGACCCAACTCCCCTCCAGTTTTCGAGAGAGTCTTGGGTTTTCAATTTGGCCTCATGCTGCCTGTTTTTCCATAGCCATTTTCATTGCGAACTCTCTGGGTGTGATGTTGCCCAGCGACGAGTGGGGTCTGTTCCTGTTGTAATCCTCCTTCCATGCGGTGATGGCGGCGCGGGCCTGGGTGAGTGACGAGAACAGGGTCTCGTTGAGGCACTCGTCACGGAAGCTGCCGTTGAAGCTTTCGACGAAGCCGTTTTGCATCGGCTTGCCGGGGGCGATGTAGTGCCATTCGACCTTTGTCTCCTGGCACCATTTGAGGATGGCCATGCTGGTCATCTCCGTGCCGTTGTCCGAGACAATCGTCTTCGGCTTCCCCGTCTGACGATAAGGGTGTCCAACTCGCGGGCAAGCCGAGCGCCCGACAGAGATGTGTCGGCGACCAGGCACAGGCATTCGCGGGTGAAGTCGTCGACAACCGCCAGCACCCGGAAGCGGCGACCGTCGGTGAAGGCATCGCTGATGAAGTCCAAACTCCAGCGCTCGTTGGGGCGTGACGGCAGAGCCAGGGGGCGTCTTGTCCCCAAGGCCCGCTTTCGGCCGCCGCGCTTGCGCACCGTCAGCTTCTCCTCCCGATAGAGACGTCGAAGCTTCTTCAGGTTCATGACGATCCCCTGACGGTCGAGCATCACGTGGATGCGGCGATAACCGAAGCGTCGGCGCTCCGACGCCACTTTCGTCATTGCCTCCCGAATAGTCGCATCGTCAGGCCGCACGCTGCGGTATCGCATGCTCGACCGATCTAACGACAGAACCTCGCACGCCCGACGCTGGCTCACCCCATGCTGCGCACAGACATGAGCCACCACATCCCGCTTCACATCGGGCGTCACCATTTTTTTGACGCGACATCCTTCAGGATCGCATTGTCCAGCATGGCCTCGGCCAAGAGCTTCTTCAGCTTGGCGTTCTCGTCCTCGAGCGCCTTCAGCTTGCGGGCATCGGACACGTCCATGCCGCCATACTTCGCCTTGTATTTGTAGAAGGTTGCGTCCGAGATGCCGTGCTTGCGGCAGACGTCAACTGTCTTCGCACCCGCCTCCTGCTCCTTCAATATCCCGATGATCTGTTCTTCCGTGAACCGTGAACGCTTCATTCGTCCGTCTCCTCGTTGTGACGGACTCTACCAAAATCTGGCGGAAGTTTGGGGTCTCAGGTCACCCGCTCAAAACTTTAGTTTCTTAGTTGCGAGCTCAGGCGATCAGTCAAGTCGAGCGCGCAATTAAAATGGGTTCGTTAAATGCAGCTTCACACCGTTAATCGCGAACAACGCGTCTGAATGCACCGGACGAATCGAAGCGGCACTCGAACGTGGTGACCCGCGATCCCTCGGGTGGGAACTGGCCGTAGACAGTGAACCCGCCCCCCGTGCGCTCCACCGGGAGAGTAAGGATTTCCTGAGGCCTCCGACCGAACGTGGCTGATGCCTCTCCCTGGCAGAATTTACCCATGCTTCCGATGGAGACCCTCTGCCGCGACTTCGTTTCGATATCGCGTTGCGGCGGCGGTGAATACGCGTTGCCGCGGAACGGGAAGTCCGGCTTGTCTCCACGGGAGTTCGGACATTCGTAGCTCATGGAGTACCAGGTCACCGGTCCTGGAACGCTGTCGCCGAGGAGCCCTCCTGCGTGGCTCTCACTGAAGAGAACGTGGTATTCGCCACCGCAGACGCGCTGGGCCTCCTGGATGCATGCTCCGCTGCTGCCCTTGCACTTTGTCTGATGAACGTCGTTTGCAGACGCGGGGAGGGCCGACAGCAGGATCATTCCCATGAGAGATTTCGCTACGAGACGCATTCTAAGTCCTTTCGTTCGAACGTTGCGGCGCGAAGGCCATGAGTTGGATTTTTCGATGGCGACCGGCCTTCGGGGTTCACTCCACTGCATTGATGGGCACATGGCCGAACTCCAAAACGAAGACAAATCCAGTCCAGTCGTTGATGATATGGGCGCCCGCGGAGACCCAGAGATTTCTCGTGACGATATAGGCGAGCGTGAGTATCAGGCGGGCAAAACCGATGCCGATGAGAGACTGTGCAAAGTGCCAGTCATAGGTCGGCAGATGCGCCGCGCCGAAGAGCAGAGACGAAATGACAACGGCGATAACGATCCCCAACCTTCGTGACAGGTGCAAACGCTGCACGCACAGCCACAATACAGCGAGGAAAGGCAGTATTCCGAAAAGCTCTTCCCCTACCAACTGGATGCCGGTCACGAGAAGCGTGGCGCTCACCTGGGTTGCCGACATCGCGGCGATCGCATCCGCGACGGGATTGGAGTAAAGTTCGAAAAACTGTTGCAGGACCAAGCCCATCGCCATGGATCCCACCAGCGTAGCAACCCCGAACAGCACCATCAGCCCCACGGATCGAAATCCGACAGGACGGAACAGGCAGTTCCAGTGTGGCCCGGCTACCTTGCGAAGCGCCAACACGGGGACTGCGACGAACAGCAGCGCCGGAATGAGATTGTAGGGGAAGGTGCGAAGGGGAACGAGGGTGAGCACAAGCAGAGCGCTCGCCAACGATACAATGACAAGGAGCCAGCCCGGTCCATCAATTTCGACGGGCTTGCCGTTGTAGAACGGGAAATCGCGATCGGTTGAAATCACCCTTCGAACCTCGACATTTCCGGACGACCGTGTCGCACGCGGTTCGGATGACTACTCGACGTAGAGCGTGAGATCGTAACTCGCGGTCTCATTGCGCCTTGCGGCATTGCGCATCAGATAGACGTCGATGAGGTACTTGCCGCTGGACGGGATCGTGATGCTGGTGCCGTTTCCATCGATCGAACTGTTGTAGAGAGCCGCATCGGCGCCCGGAGCGGTCACATTGAAGTAGAGGCTTGTATTGCGGGAATCGAGCTGGACGCTCATCTTCTGGCCGGCCGTAACCGACAGCGCGTACTGAACCGTCTGGTAGCCTTTGACCGACGATTTGATGGTTGAGCTCGAGGATCCCGTAGCAAAACGAACCGTCTCGCGCCGCATCTCGTCGGCGACGGAGGGCACGGCTGCCATCATGGCGACCCCGAATATCAGGCTTTTCATCATCTTCATCGACTGGCTCCTCCCGTTCGATCTACGAGCAAAGTCTCTTGCACGGCTTGGCACCTTGACGAAGTTGCTCGGGTTCATGCGACGACCTCCCGGTGTCTATCTCAAAAACCTACATTAGCTGAAATGGCATGGGAAGCCTGTTCGGCCAAATCCTTCACCGTGGCAGCTGCACTGCCCGCGCGCAAAGACAGGGCACAGCACAGTGACGTCTGGTGCCGACACTGGTAAGAGGGTGCAACCACACGCAAGCATCAACGGGAAGGACTGGCACGTGGACTTCATGAAACTGCTGAAGTCGCTCGAAGAGCTCCTCTACGAGCTCGTGTCGTGGCTGGTCTTTTATCCCGTCACAATGTGGCGTGCCGTCGTCAGGCCACTCAGCATGATGCGCTACGCAGACAT
The DNA here is from genome assembly GCF_050500145.1 of Neorhizobium sp. IRS_2294. Lineage (NCBI taxonomy): Bacteria > Pseudomonadati > Pseudomonadota > Alphaproteobacteria > Hyphomicrobiales > Rhizobiaceae > Neorhizobium > Neorhizobium sp. IRS_2294. The sequence goes on along the minus strand of NZ_CP191440.1, from coordinate 598,760 downwards.
CGAACTCGCCGACGAGCCGGAAGAACAGTATCAGGACACGCTTAGTCCGCCCCTGTTCCTGCTCATTACGCTGCTTCTTTCACAGGCGCTGTCTGGAGCACTGCCATCGGTCTACGATCCGACGGAAGCTGCCCGCGAGCTCGGCTCGGGCTCCAATCTTCTGATCGCAAGGGGAGTGATCTTTGGCATCTTTCCGCTCTGCATGGCGGTGACTCTGCTACGATCGAAGAGGGTCAGGATCACCCGCAATTCGCTCCGCCCGCCCTTCTTCAGCCAGTGCTATGTCGCGGCACCCTTTGCCTTCCTTCTCGTGCTGGGCTTCGATTTTTTCAGCATGCCTCAGGAGCAGGGAAATCTCGCCGGCGGCGTCGCAGTTGCGGTTGCCACCATCTGGTACGCGCAGGCGCAGGTCCGCTGGTTCAGGCACGACCTCGGCGTCAGCGCGCTAAAAGCGATCGCTATTTTCGTCGGCGCATTCCTGTTTGCCACCATCACGGCGTTTACCGTTGCAGCGGTGATCACTCTCGACGCCAAGAGCATTGCTCCCGCCCCTGGTTGATTGACTGGTGGAGAAGAGCGACCGGTGGTGCCATGACGTCATTTTCGTCCGTGACGGATGATCAGCCACATGGGGATGAAAACTCCGATGACGGCCCAGAGAACTACGGAGGCACCGAAGTGAAGTCTTCCTGTTTCGGCAAGTGATATGCCGAGGACAATGGCCGCTACGGTTGTCACAAAGACTGTGACGGACATGATGATCCAGAAAAGCATTGTCATTCCATGATGATGTGATCGGCACGGTACTTCACAGGACCATCCCAGCCGACGGGGTCACGCCAGCCTTGCCGCAGATAGAATCTCAAACCGGCTCCGGCGATCAAAACGCGGGCGCCGTTTTGACGGCCTTGCAGCATCAGGGTCTCTGTGTGACGATCCAAAACTCAGGAGGGACCTCATGAACCGCGGCGAAGACTTTGCCCACATCGTCTACACGCTTCTCGTGGTGGAGAAGCAGATGTCGGTTGAGGAAGCGGCGGCCGCCTTGGGGATGAGCTACGCCTCGCTTCACTCGCGACTGATTGCTCGCAGCCCTTTTTCCGCCGACGAGATCCAGGCTCTGATCAGAGTGTTACCGGACCCGAGACTGGCGTCTTATCTTCTGGACGGAAGCGTCTTTGTGGCAGCGGAGCGTATAATGCCCCCGGTCGACCATCGCCTTGCCAACGAAGCGGTACAAAGGGGAGCGACAAAGGTCGTGGTCGAGGCGGCCGATATCCTTGAGCTTGTGGACGCTGTGTTGGCAGGCGGCGGTCTCGACCACCGTCACAAGAGGCTTCTACTGAAGGATATCGTTGAGGCCGAACGAGCGCTTGCAACACTTCGGTTGCAGATCGCAGATGCTTGACCGACGGAGACAGCAGGCCATCAACGATACAAGCGGTTCTGATCCAAGCTGCAAGATTGAACGGTGTAGCCGCCTGAAACCGTGTTTTCCAACTGATCACGAATTCGACCGCTTCGAAGTTCCCCCAAGGCCCGCCCCGATGGATGACCTCGGCTTGTAGAGACCGTTGATCGTTTCGGTGAGGGCGTTGTCGTAACTGTCGTCGACGCTTTCGATAGAAAGCTTGATGCCAGCTTCTGCCAACTGCATGGTGTATTTAACGCCCCTGTCCGAGTGATGCACGAGGCCGCCTCCATGAGCGGCATGCCGAGCTCGAAGAGCCCGCTTGAATGCATCGAGGACAAAGCGAGCATTCGCCGTCGGCTCGCCCGCCCACTCGTGCAGCGTGGCTGGCGAGCAGCCGATCTTGGCCGCTATAGATAAAACGGCAGCTCAGCGTGATGAATGCTCGGCTGGCGGTCCAGCACCATACGGATGGCAACCGCACGGACTTCAGGTGAAAACTCGTTCTTTGTCTTGGTCATGATGGCTCCACTTTCTCTGAAGTTGGAGCCTCCGGCAAACCCGGCGCGGTTCGAGCGCTCCTTCGACGGTGAGCGCCAGGAGAGCCATACTAAGGCTGAGAAGAACCACGAGCCCTTCGTGCTCTGTCAGCCTGACGGCGATTGCTCGGAATGCCGCGACAGACGGGTGAAGCGGCCGATACACTCTCGGGATCGCATTCCGGAACGAGTGGAGATGTGACCATGAAACGCCGGGAAATAGACGCAATCGGCAGGCACTTGAAACTGAACGACGTTGAGGTGCCGAGACCTGGTCCGAAGTGGTCTTGATAAACGGGAACGCAGTCGCACTGATTACCGTTACAGGATGGTTGTCGAGACAGGACGCGGACGCCTCACAATCTCCGATTCACGCCGTGCTCGGACCCTGCCGAAGAAGTCGTCGGTCTCGAAGAGGGTGCTGCACGGTTTGAATTGGGATCCAACGTCATCTCGGCGGAAACACCGGACTTGATCGACGGCCTGCGCACCGGTACTGCCCACACGCCTGCCTATCAGACCTTGTGTGGCTTCTGTCCGGGTGTGCTCGACGAATACGTCGCGATGCCGGATTCGACGGAAGACGCCAAAGCCCAGCAGGGACCAAGGATGTACCCGACCAATTTGGGACGGGTACATCGTTTCAGCGGCTTCTTAGACCTGCCGCAAGCCGCCGTCGACGCATAGTTCAGCACCGGCGATGTAGCTCGCGTCATCGCTCAACAAGAACAAGGCTGCCGCAGCCACTTCTGAAGGCCGCGCCATTCGTCCCATCGGGATTGGCGCAACAATTGCTGCGCGCGTGTCTTCGCCGACTGCAGCCATCATATCCGTATCTGTTGGGCCGGGTGCAACGACGTTGACCCGAATGCCCCTGGGTGCAAGTTCTGCCGTCCAGGTTCTGGCGTAGGATCGAACGGCCGCTTTGGTTGCGCAGTAGCTTCCGTAAGCCGCGTAACCCGCGTTCCCGGCAATGGACCCGACGAGGACAACCGCGCTGCCTTCTGGCATTGCTGGAAGAGCTGCCTGGAGGCCGAATACCATTCCGCGAACGTTGACGTCGAAATGGCGGTCGAAGTGCTCCGGTGTAATCTCGGTGATCTGCGAAGGTTCGGAAATACCTGCATTCAAAACAAGCGCGTCGATACGACCGTATGCTTTGCGCACTTGTTCGACAACGGCGACCATGTCTTCCGGCGAGCTTGCGTCGGCGGTAATGCCGACCGCGCCATGGCCGATGCCTTCGGCCGCCTTGTCGGCCTCTTCACCTCGACGGCTGGTGACGAAGACATTTGCGCCTTCTGCAGACAGCCGCTCGGCAATCGCGAGGCCAATACCTTTCGCGCCGCCAACGACCAATACAACCTTGTTACTCATGCGATCCATCGAAAATCCCTTTCACTGAGTAGTCTGGGAATGAAATACGATGGATATCTGATATCAATTACGCACCTGGAATAGCCTAGATATGGACGAGTATACCGACTTGGAAGCCCTCTCTCATCGCGCGCTTTGCGACATGCCCCTGGTTCGCCCGGTGCTCGATAAGATCGCTGACAAGTGGACAATCCTGATACTGACAGTCATCTGTCCACGACCCGCGCGTTTCAACGAAATCAAGCGGCGTCTCGACGGTATCACTCATAAGGCTCTGGCCGACGCATTGAAGAGGCTTGAGCGGAACGGCCTTGTGACGAGAACCGTACTCGCGACGCAGCCGATTGGCGTCGAATATGCGATCACTCCACTGGGCCATTCTCTGCGGCAGCCGTTTGAGGCATTGTGCGCGTGGGCAGCGGCTAACGGCGAGAAGGTCGAGGCAGCCACGCTACGCTATGACAAGACGGGTAATCGTCGTTGACCGTCTTGCAATGACCTCTGTTGGCGCCAAGCAAGCAAGTCGTCACAAATTTAGACGTCGGGTTTCGTCGCGCCAGGACGGATTGAACGCTCACCTCCGCGAAGTGGACGACTGCGTATTATTTCCGGTTATGTCTGCTGAATAAGGCGACAACGCTATGAGGATGCGTCATCCACAAAAAACAGTCTCAAGTTTCGCGCGGACTGATCGGCAGATTCACTAATCCTTGGTGGGAGGTCGTTCTCATACGCTGGAAGTTGTGTTTCCACACCGCCGGATGTGGAGACGATAGTTTTTGCAAGCTCTGCACGATCTTACATGGCAAGGTTTGCGCCTTCGCCCGCGAAAGGCGTGAGGATATTGACGTGACTTTGTGACACCACCCTATCGCCTTTGGAGGAATCGAGCCAATAAGCAGGGCTCTCAGGTCTTTCCGGTCAATTTCCGGGCGATTGCCGATAGGGTTGCCGGGACTGTCGAACAGAATACGACCTTCCTTGTCGACCACGCGTTTTGCATCTTCACCAGGCGGGACAAGATCAATGAAGGTGTCACAGAGCTCCGCAGCTTTCAGAGCGATCTGGCCGTTATGCTCATGGATATCGAGCAGCCCGCCTTGTCCTCTTGTTATCGCGGATAGCACTGCTTCATAGATGGTGGCGGGGGTGCCGTGGAGATGGAGTACGGGCAAGCGTCAGGCCACCGAGACCAGGGCCAATAATCGTAATTGCGTTTCGCAATGGAGCGCTCCTGCCAATGCATGCCTGTAGCGTTTGGAAACGCCGAGCCAGCTTGCCTGATCGCATAAGGCGGTTGCTTCGGGAGACGCTGATCAACCAGAACGCGGTGCTCGGCTGACTTGTACTCTATGGCCTAAAATAGCCAGTGGTTTTTCGCGGCACATATATAATGCATTTGGAACTGGAGAAAGAGAACGGTATCATGAGCGGTCGCACCGAGCGCTAGGCCATGTCCGCTGCTGGCGCAATTCTCAGGTTGTTGCGGACTTCTAACACCAACTAAGTCAAAGGTATTCTTGAGCAAGTCACGCTCGACAAACCTTAAAAGCTGTCTCCTATGACCAGCCCAATTCCTGTTCGCCTCCGACCAGCAAAGTCCAGCAATCCTTGGAGGCCGCGACGTCGCTGTTGAGGTCAAATCGGCGGCGCATCCGGTTACGCGGCGTCGCGGCCGTCGAACGCTTGGCGCGCCCGCTCCACCGCATCCAGATGCGCCATGGTCCAGGCATGGAGTGCCTGAAAAGGGCCGAGTAGCGAACAGCCAAGCGGCGAGATGGTGTATTCAACCCCAATTGGCGAGGTCTCTATGACCCGGCGGGAAATGAGGCCGTTGCGTTCCAGCCGCCGCAAGCATTGTGTCAGTGCCTTCTGCGTCACGCCCCCCAGGTGCCGCTTGATGCCATTGAAGCGCATAGGTCCCGCGTCCAGCACGCTGAGCACCATCATCGACCACTTGTCGGCGATATTGTCGAACAGCGAGCGGCTGGGACAGTTCTCATCAAAGTGCTGGCAGACGGGCATGGGGTTTCCTTGGTGATACCTAGGCGACTGTAAGTGCGTTCTTGCAACTTAGTAGCAGAAGTATACCTATCTCGCAAATCAAGGAGGGAGGCTCCCTATGACTTCAACCGACGGTCTGTTCCGATCCATCCGCGTCGGCTCGATGAAGCTAGCGAACTGGATCGTCATGCCGCTGATAATTCACAGCTTCGCCCCCACCGGATTCGCGGCCCGGCGCATCCCGCGTACTACCGGCTGCGGGCGGCAGGCGTCGTCGGCCTGCTCGACCGATCTGCTTCGTCTAACGTCGGTGAAGTAACGTGACGGGCCGATCAAGTCAGGGCGTTCGGTCAATCCCAAACAGCAAGATCATCCGCAGCCGGGAAAAGTCAGCCAGCTAAACAATTTAACCAAGTCAATCGACACAACACAGTCAGAACCTTCCGTGATCCGATTCTTCGCCCTCCTCCCCCGCCGCCCCGATATCGACCGCCAGCGCTTCCACGACCATTGGCGTCACCCGCACAGCACCATGGGACGCCAGATCCCGGGCATGCTCACCTACGTCCAAGGGCACCAGTTCGACACCGACCGCCTCGGCCCGGGTCAGGACAAGTACGACGGCGTTGCCATGCCGTCGTTCGACTCCCCGAAAGACGCCGCCGCACTGGTCGACGAGCCCTTGTTCGTCGACAACATCCGCCCCGACGAGCCGTTGTTCCAAGACCTGCCGAATGTCATCTTCTTCATCACCGAGGAGGATGTAATCGTCTCGCGGCCTCCAATGGGTGCCGTATCCGACGTTGATCGACAATGGGACGTGCTGGAGCGGCCGACCAGCATCCATCTCCTGCAGTTCGTGCACCTCGATGGCAATCCCGGCTGGGCGGGTGCTGATGACGCCGAGCTCGGCCTGCGGATCGGCGCGCTGCGTCACGCGGTGAACCGGCCGAGCGCCGAGGTGCACGGCGACGGCGCACCGTTCCTGGGCGCCCGCCAGTTGTGGTGGCCCACCCTGACGGCGTTCCAGGACGGCGTGGACACCGATCGGGCCGCCTTCGACGAGCTCCTCGCCCGAGCCGGTCAAGCCGTCACCATGTTGGCGGTCTCAGAGCGGTTTGTGCGGTGAGGCGGAGTTTTTTGGAGCGGCCGACAGGGCGCTAACCCTGCCGACCCTTTACGTCTTATCTGATCGGACTAACCCGCAGAGACACTGTCAAGCCGCTGCGGGTTAATCGGACTGAAGGGGAGCGCTGAAGGTCGCCATAGGGGGGTGAGAGGTTTTCGTATCGCTTTGCCTTAAGGAGGTCGATCTCTCCCCAGCTCAACACGGAGCCGTCCAGTCCACCACCACCGCTGTGAGGTGTATTCCGCAGAGATGGTCTTGCCTGATGCTTTGCTGAGACAATGTAACTGTCAAATGACCCGCGAGACAGTTCAATTAAATGGGGACGAGCCATGAGCGCGAATGCGGAATCGACCATTTTGAGTTTTGTCGCCAGTCGACCTGATGGGACGACGTGCCCGAGCGAAGTTGCGCGTAGCCTTGCAAATGATCACAATGCCCCGCTTGAGTGGCGTGACTACATGCCGGCCGTCCATGAAGCGGTTGATGCCTTGATTGTGCGAAGAGAGATCACCCTTTCCTGGAAATCTGTCGTAATGGGGGAGAGAGCCGGTCCATACCGTATAAGTGCTCGCAAGCAAAATCTCTAATGCCGAGACGTCTGCAGCCACCTTTTTAGCGTCCTAAACAATCTCAATGACAGGAAACCGATCAAGCACATCCCGACCGTGCTGATAGTCGCGAGCCTACTTTTTCGTCTCGATAAGCTTCGGGTCAGTAAGTGTGCGCGCAAGAGCCGTCCGGTTATCGGGACTACGGGAGCTTAGTCGTTGCCCGATTGATGTAATCGACCAGGGCGCGGGCAGCGGCGAATGATTTTACTATTTCCTCGACGAGATTGGAGGACACGAGCATCTCGTCAGAAACGTTGCGACAGGCTCCGAAGTTTTTGAGATTGAAAAAGTCGAGCGCGTCGTGATTTCTGACGTACCCGCTGGCGCTCAAATCATGACCGCCCGTCAGACCATTTGGGAAATATGTCCGAAATAATGGACCCTCGACGATCCCTCTCCATTTGCCGGTGTGGCTTGCGATTGTTTGCCGCAAAATGCGGGCAAGCCGTGGCGGGGGTAGCAGCGCTCCGCCTCCGCTGTATGAGCTGTGCGGAGAGATTTGCATGTAATATGTCGCGGCTGCGTTCTTCGAAGGCGAAACTCGCAACGTGATGCAGCAGGTGCCTTTCGAGATAGACGCGGCACTCAAACATTTGCGGGGATCTCGGTTGGCCTCATCTACGCGCTTGTCGATCGACCCTGTGCTATTAGCCAACGCTAGGGTGAATTCGATTAAGTCGCGGCGCGCGCAATCAAGTTCAGCTCGGTTGTCGTCAAGCCACTCGGCGCCGTGATTACTGGAGGCTTCCTCTAGAAAATCAAAAGTCGATCGGTTGATCATTCACTGTCTCAAACATGGCAAACTGGCCTGTCATAGGACAGGCGGAACATAAAGTGAGCGGAAATAGCTCAAGCGGACATGAAAAGAGTTGGAAGTCGGATGCTTCCAATCGCTGATTGCTACCCCCAGATAGGGTAGGGCTCGTGGAATTGCCACTTCGGTAACTGAGCGGCGATTGGTACGCTCGCATTTTCGTGAACACATTGTCTAGGAGAGGATCCATATGGCGAGAATGGTCAAGAAAGCGGATCTGCCGATAAAAACGTGTGCGACATGCGGCAAACCCTTTGCATGGAGGCTGAAGTGGGCCAAGAACTGGAGCGATGTGAAGTACTGTTCTGAACGCTGCCGCCGCTCTAAGCTAAAGCCACCACATCCAAAGTTATAGAATCCTGCCCGCCTGCAGATGCTTCGAAGGCTGCCGTACAAGCCGCGTCTGGCTATGGTGGAGCAAACTTAGGACATTCTGAGCTATTTTCGGTGACGAAAGATGGAGGCGAAGTGTCTTGGCACCATCACGGCTGCCGAAGAGATGATCCTAATGCCTTTGATCCTCTTGCTTTGCGGGTCGTATTGACCCCTGGCGCAACAGTGGCCCGATCAGGTCGTGACGTCTTCGCGCCCAGTCACAGCCGACATAACCCGGAAAAGACTGCCGAGTAGAGCTGGCTCGGTTTGTCTGAACAGTTTCGGGCGTTTCGCTAAGTGGATTTCCACCTCGATTATGCCGCCACCATCATTGGTGCCAGCGCGTTGAAGTAGGCCTGATCCGGCGTCCTCCGGTCAAGGGATGAATGTGGGCGTCGGCTATTGTAAAAGGTCAGATAGCGGCGGATGCCAGCGCGGGCCTCGGACACTGTTTTATAGGCGTGGAGGTAGACTTCCTCGTATTTGATCGAACGCCAGAGCCGCTCGACGAAGACGTTGTCCCGCCACGCACCCTTGCCATCCATCGAGATGGCAATCTCAGCCTTTTTCAGCACCGCCGTGAAGTCGACGGAGGTAAACTGCGAGCCCTGATCGGTGTTGAAGATGTCCGGCTTTCCGTAGCGGGCAAGCGCTTCCTCGACCGCTTCGATACAGAAGGCTGCTTCCATCGTGATCGACAGCCGCCACGACAAAACCCTCCGACTGAACCAGTCGACGACCGCGCAAAGATAGACGAAGCCCCGCGCCATGGGGATGTAGGTCAGGTCCATCGCCCAGACCTGGTTGGGGCGGGTGACCGCCAGCTTGCGGAGGAGATACGGATAGATTTTGTGACCGGGAGCCGGTTTCGAAGTGTTCGGGCGACGGTAGATCGCCTCGATGCCCATCTTCTTCATCAGCGTGGCGACGTGCAGCCGCCCAGTCTCCAGCCCTTCTCCCCTCAAGAGCCCTTGCAACATCCGACTTCCGGCAAATGGGTAGTCGAGATGCAACTCGTCGATCCGGCGCATCAGAGCCAGATCGCCGTCAGACACCGGACGCGGCGAATAATAGACGCTGCCACGGCTGAAGCCGAGAAGCTTCGCCTGGCGCACGACGGATAGCTTATGCTCGCGGTCGATCATTTCTTTCCGCTCAGCAATCCCGCCTTGCCGAGCGCTCCGGCTAAAAAATCATTCTCCAGCGTCAGCTCCCCGATCTTGGCGTGCAGCGTTTTGACATCGACGGTTGGACCCGCCGGTTCCGCCTTCGCTTCATCGCCGAAAACGCCTGTCGCTCCCTCAAGGAGCTGGTCTTTCCACTGCTTGATCTGGTTGGCGTGCACGTCGAACTGCTGGGACAGTTCCACCAGCGTCTGCTCGCCTCGAATGGCGGCGAGCGCCCTTTTGCCTTGAAAGCCGGGCTATGGTTCCGGCGCGGTCGTCTCGTCATGGTATCTCCTGTTCCTGGCATCTAAGCCGAAGTCAGGCAGAAATTCCACTTATCCCCGCTGTGCAGATTTCCCGAGCCACCTCTGTAAATGCCTCGGCAACCTCGATGAACAGGCTCCGTAGCGGCTGCTCGCCAGTCCACCTACAAAAGGCCCACCTCGAGTGAATCGGATTTCTACCCGATCGCCGCCACTGATTGCTTCAATCGCTTTTGCACCTTCGGTGACAAATCAGTCGTCGCGTCGCGGATCCAGCGCGTCGTTCAGTCCGTCTCCCAACAGATTGAAGCCCATGACGAGCAGGATGATCGCGACACCCGGCCAGATAGCCATCCAGGGTGACTCCGTCAGGAACTGCCGGGCGACATCGAGCATGGTTCCCCATGATGGAGACGGTGGACGTTGGCCGAGGCCAAGAAAGGCGAGGCTGGCTTCGGCAAGAACCGCAGTTGCCATGGTAATCGTCGCTTGGACGATGATCGGTGCCATAGCGTTCGGCAGGATGTAGGTCAGCATGATCTTCCTATGCGGCACTCCCAGCAGGCGGGCGGCGTCGACATAGTCTTCGGCCTTGACCGTCATGACCTGCCCGCGCGTCAGGCGCACAAAAATCGGCATGGCCGATATCCCGATCGCGATCATCGCGTTTTCAAGGCTTGCACCGAGAAAGGCGGCAAACGCGATCGCCAGCACCAGAAAGGGGCATGCGAGAAGCGCGTCCGTAATGCGCGAAATCACCATGTCGACGAGGCCGCCGAAATAGCCGGCGATCATGCCGAGCGGGACGCCGATGGCGATGGCGATGGCGACGGACACAACGCCGACAAGCAGTGAAGCCCGCGTGCCATAGATGATACGCGTCAGGATATCGCGGCCAAGGTCGTCCGTGCCGAACCAGTGAGCAACTGTCGACCCCTGCCGGATTGCCATCCAGTCGGACGCATTGGGCTGGTAGGGCGCGATCAGAGGCGCTGCAATCGCGACCAGCACGAAGAACAGGATGATCGTTCCTCCGATCATCACGCCGGGCTGGCGCAGGCACCGTGAAAGCACCGACTTTCTTGCACCTGACGTGCTCGGTAACTGAAGCGTGGCGTTCAACGTGTTCATCCGCGCAACCTCGGGCTTAGAATGACATAGGCAATATCGGCGAGAAGGTTCATCAGCAGGAAGAGTGCTGCCGAGCAGAGAACCACAGCCTGGACCACGGCGTAATCGCGGCTGAAAACACCATCGACGATCATCTTGCCAAAGCCCGGTATCCCGAACACCTGTTCGGTCAATACGGCACCCGACAGGAGTTCGCCCAAGTGCAGCGTGCTCATCGTGACGACGGGGACAAGGCTGTTGCGCAGGACGTGCCGCACGACGACGATGCGCTCCTTCAAGCCCTTTGCGCGGGCGGTGCGGACGTAGTCCTGCTTGAGCACCTGCAGCATTGCGCTTCTCGTATGGCGCATGACAATGGCCGCAGCAGCAGTTCCGAGCACTAGGCTGGGAAGAAGCGTGTGGCGCAGATTGTCGAGAGGACTATCGAAGAAGGCGACGTAGCCGCCAGAGGGAAACCATCCGAGCGTGACGGCAAAAAGCAGGATTAGCATGATGCCGAGCCAGAAGCTTGGCACGGAAAGCCCGGCAAGGCCGATGATGCTGACGCCGTAATCCGCCGCCGTTCCGCGCTTCAGCGCTGCGATGATACCGGCCGGAATGCCGATAAGCGTCGCAAGGATCATTGCCATGACCGACAGCTGGATCGTGACTGGCAGCTTCTGCGCAATCATCTCGCCGATCGGAAGCCGAGTACGGATCGATAGGCCGAAATCGCCTTGGACGATCCCGGCGAGCCACTTGCCGTATTGGACGTATAGCGGCTGATCGAGGCTGTACTTTTGCCGCAGATACTCGATGACGGCAGGATCGCGTTCCTCACCGGCCAGCGCGATCGCCGGATCACCGGGAAGGAACTTCAGCAGGCTGAAGACCAGGATCGAGACGAGCAGAAGTGTGGGTATGGCGATTGCCAGGCGACGCAGGACGTAGGAGAGCATGAGCTTTCTCGTGTGGTCCCGCCAGCACCACGGTCCGGCTGGCGGGATGATTTACACAATGCCCTGACGGGCTTGGGCTTACTTCGCAGGCTTTACGTCGGTCAGACGCAGGAGGCCGTCTGGATAAACCGTGATGCCGCTGACATCGGTGCGTGCCGCATAGAACCAGTTCGGGTGGTAAAGCGGAATCGTCGGCAGGTCGGCGAGGTAGATGCCGGTCGCCGTCCCGTAGAGAGCCTTACGTTTTTCGACGTCAGACGTCGCGCGCGCCTCTCCGAGGGCCTTATCCATTTCCGGGTTGCTATACTTGTTGACGTTCTGGCTGCCTTCCTTGCCGAAGAAGGAGATCAGTGTCGGGTCCGGATCGGCGCGGCCGCTCCAGTTGCCGATATAGGCCTGAAAGTTACCAGCGAGGTAGCGTTCGACGGCGGATGCCGTTTCGAGCGGAACCAGTTCGATCTGGAAGCCAGCTTCGCCCGCCATTGACTGGATGATCTGAGCAACGCGACCATCGGCGAGCGAGTTTTCGTAGGTGATCTCGACGACGGGTGCGTCGCCGCCGACTTCTTCAATGAGAGCCTTGGCCTTGTCGATGTCGCGGGCGGGAGCCGGATGCGCCTTGTCATAGAAAATGCTGGATGGCGGGATCATCTGATTGTCGGCAGAAAACTCGCCGGCGAAGGCAACCTTGTTGATGACGTTGCGGTCGATCGAGAGCTCGAGTGCCTGGCGAAGCCGTGGCTCCTTGCCGAGCGCGCCGCCCTTTTCGCCGTTGCCGACATTGATCATCAGATGTGAGACGGCAAGGCCGGGCGACGTGTGGAGCGCCAGCGCCTTGTTCCCGCGGACGGCGCCGAGGTCGGTCGGCGCGATGCGCTCGGCGATTTCGAGATCACCGGCCTGTAGCCGCGAAAGGCGCACGGTCGAATCCGGAATATAGAGGTACTGGACGTCATCGTAACCGATCGCCGCGGCATTCCAGTAGCCGTCGAATTTTTCGAGTGAGATCACGTCGCGCGCGCGGCGCTCCTTGAACTTGAAGGGGCCCGCGCAAACCGGGTTGGCGGAAAATTCCTTGCCTTCCGCGGCAGCCGCCGGAGACACCATCATGCCCGCGCGGTCGGACAGGACGGCGAGAAGCGGGGCGAAGGCCGATTTCAGCTTGAATGAAACATGGGTCGCATCAATAACGGTGACGGTTTCGACGGGCGAGAGCTCACCCTTGCGCTTGGAATCCTTCAGGGACTTCATGCGTTCGATATTGAACTTCACCGCGGCTGCGTCGAAGGGTGTCCCGTCCTGGAATTTGACACCGTCACGAAGGGTAAAAGTTATCTCCGTACCCTCAGCGTTCCAGACCCAGGCGGTTGCCAGCTGCGGTACGATCTCAAGCTTGGCGTCGATATCGACGAGCTTGTCGCACATTGCCGAAAATACGATACGGCCGGCGTAGGTGCCGGAGGTCGCGGGATCCAGCGCATCCGGATCGTCCTGCATGCCGACGCGTAAAGTCGCCGCCTGCGCGGTCGTGAATGTCATCGCGATCGCAGTCGCCATCATCGCCAGTTTGATGCTCGTTCCCATTATTTTTCCTCAAACCCGCGCAGAAGAGCGCTTTTTGCCCAGTTTTTGTACGTCGATCAGTGATGCACAGGAACATCCATATTGTAAAGCAGGATGACTAAATAATTTCCCTTCTTCACCGAACACATGGATTTCAAACGATTTTAGCCTTATTTCGATTGACAGACATATCCCGCCAGCTAACTTAGTCCGCAAAGATGACGAATTGAATGAGATCATGACCGATATTTCTGGATTGGCGCCCCTCACGCGACAAATCACCTCGCGTACCGTGCTCCGTACGATCATAGATAGTTCACCGATTTCACGCGCCGAGCTTGCCCGCGTCACCGGACTGTCGAAGCAGGCGATGTCGGAGATCGTGCGCGATCTCGAGGTCGACGGTTGGGTTCGTGAGACGGGACGCACACAAGGTGGCGTCGGGCGCAGCGCAGTCAACTACGAGCTCGATCCCGGCAAGGCTTTCCTCTTCGGCGTCGACATCGGCGGGACCAAGGTCCATGCGTCGATTGCGGACCTTTCCGGTAAAGTCGTGGAAGAAATCCTGGAGGCGACAGACACCCGTGGCGGAATGCATCTCGTCGAACAGCTGGCAGTGCTGCTGGACACTATGACGGCCAAGATCGGGATCGAGCCGCAGCTCGTGCGGATGGGCGCGGTCGGCATTCCTGGTGCGGTGGACCCAAAGACCCGTCGTATCACCATGATGCCGAATATCGCCGGCATGACCGATTTCGATTTCGAGGCGGCGCTGACCGGGCGCCTCGGCTTTCCGATGGTTCTCGAAAACGATGTCAATGTCGCGGCCAAGGGCGAGCAGGTCCTCGGCGAAGGGCAGGATATCGATAATTTCGTCTTCGTGGCGCTCGGAACCGGGATCGGGATGGGTATCATCAGCGAGAAGCGGCTCATTCGTGGTGCCCGTGGCGCAGCTGGCGAGATCTCGACCCTGCCGATCGGCGGCGACCCCTTCAATTCCTCTGCGTTCGGTTCCGGCGTGCTTGAAACATCTGTCGGCAGCGCCGCGATCCGGTCGCGGTATGCCGGAAACAGTGGCGTCGAAGGTTTGACGGTTCGCGAAATCTTTTCGCGACAAGACGGCGCTTCCCAGACAGTCATAGACGAAGTGGGCCGCACCGTTGCCGTTGCCATTGCGGCGATTGCCGCCGTGCTGGATCCGCAGCGGGTGATTTTTGGAGGCAGCGTTGGCTCCCGTGCGGAATTGATCGATCGGGTGGCGTACCATCTCACGCGCTGCATGCCCGTGCCGCCCGCCTGCGTCATCAGCTCGCTCGGAAACCGGGCTGGCATTCTTGGCGCCGTCGCAATTGCGCAGGAGGGGTTTTACCAAGCTCTGTTCGGCCTCCCTCTGCGCGGGGTCGAGCCGGTTACTCCGAAGTCCCTGGAAGGTGCTTTATGAACTCGATGCCACGGGACCTTCACCGCCCCACAATCCGGATCTATCAGACCCCCGAGCTTGCGTCCGAGGCTGTGGCTTCTCTGATACTGGAGCGGATTGCTGCGATGCCTGCCCTGACGCTTGGGCTTGCGACGGGTTCAACGCCACGAACGGTGTACAAGACGTTGATCGGTCAAACCGAGACGGTTTCATGGCGCGAGACGCGCTGCTTCAATCTCGACGAATATACCGGTCTTGGCCGGGATCATTCTGCGAGCTTTGCCTATTACATGCGCGAGCTGTTCTTCGATCATGTCGATGTCGACGTGACCCGAACGCACATTCCCGATGGCACCGCCACTGATCTCGACGCGGCCGCGAAGGCCTATGAACAGATGATCTCAGACAATGGCGGGATCGACTTGCAGTTGCTCGGCATCGGCCGCAACGGTCATATCGGTTTCAACGAGCCGGGCTCGGCACATGACAGCCGGTCGCGAAGGGTTCGGCTTGCGCAATCGACCATCGATGCCAACCGTCCGGATTTTCCAGACGGCGAAGATCCGCCGGAAACCGCGCTGACGATGGGCATCGGCACCATTCTCGAGGCACGTGAGATCGTGCTGCTTGCGACGGGGGCGGCGAAAGCCGAAGCCCTGGCGGCAGCGCTGCAGGGCCAGGTCAGCCTCGATTGTCCGGCTTCGTCCCTGCAACGGCATGCTGCAGTCACTGTATTCTGCGACGAAGCAGCCGCCGCCCAGCTGGACATCGAGCAATTGAAGATGACGGGGAATGTCCATGCAGCAACGTGATTTCTTTAGGCCGGGCCGGTCGGTGGCAATTTCCGATCGCGGTATGGCGGCAACCTCGCATCCGCAGGCAACCCTTGCTGCGGTGGACATTCTGCGCGCCGGCGGCAATGCCGTCGATGCGGCGGTGGCCGCTATCGCCCTACAATCGGTGATCGACCCCCATATGACGGGGATTGGTGGCGATTGCTTCGCGCTCTATACACCGGCTGGTGGCAAGCCGATTGCGCTCAACGGCTCAGGTCGTGCGCCGATGGCAGCCACACTCGATTACTTTTTCGAAAAAGGCATCACGAGCATTGCCGATGACAGCCCCCACGCGGTGACCGTGCCGGGCGCCGTTGATGCCTGGTGCCATCTCGTTGCGACCTATGGCGGGCGGGACATGGGCAGGGTGCTCGCCCCGGCTATTGAGGCTGCAGAAAAAGGCTATTGCATCACGCCGCGCGTCGAACTCGACTGGGTACGCTACGCCAACCGGGTGCAGAAATATCCGGATGCCGCCGCCTATTTCCTCCCGGGTGGTCGAGCACCAAAGACCGGCGAGCGGATGACCAACCTGGCGCTTGCGGCCACATTGCGTCGCATTGCCAGTGAAGGTCGCGACGCTTTCTATGCCGGGTCGGTCGCCGAAGAGATCACCACGCTGCTGAAGTCGCTCGGCGGACTGCACGAGGAGGGCGACTTTTCAACCTACCGTGCTTTCGAGACTGCTCCGATCAGCGCTTCTTATCGGGGCATGGATCTTCTCGAATGCCCGCCGAATGGCCAGGGGCTGGCAGCGCTTCTGATCGCCCGCATTCTCGGCGGCTTCGATCTTCGCGATCCCACCCTCTCGGAAGCGGACCGCATTCATCTTCTCGCGGAAGCCACCAAAGCTGCCTATGCGAGGCGCGACGCGCTGATCGCCGATCCGCAGCATATCACTTTCGATATCGCGGCACTTCTATCCGAACGATCGATCGAGGCGATGCGAGCGAAGATCAGCCTGGAACAGGCCACAGCACCCGGCATATGGGACGGTCCCGAGCACAAGGACACCGTCTACGTCTCCGTGGTCGATTGCGACGGCAATGCCATGTCGCTGATCAACTCGGTGTTCTTCGCCTTCGGCAGCGGCATCTATGCACCGAAATCAGGTGTACTTTTGCAGAACCGCGGCGCCGGCTTCGTCGTCAGGCAAGGCCACCCGAACGCGATCGGCCCCGGCAAGCTACCCTTCCATACGATCATTCCGGCGCAACTTGCCGAAAACGGACGCACCCGCATGGCCTTCGGGGTGATGGGCGGCCAGTATCAGGCGACGGGACACGCCCACCTTCTCAGCCAGATCCTCGACCGCGATCTCGATCCGCAGCAGGCGAGCGATCAGCCGCGAAGCTTTTGTCACAACGGCAAGCTGAGCCTCGAGCCGACGATTTCGCCGGACGTGAAAGCGGATCTAGAACGGCGTGGTCACGTGACCGAATGGGCGGACGAACCCATCGGAGGGTGCCAGGCAATCATGATCGACTACAAGCGCGGCGTTCTTCTGGGGGCATCCGACCACCGCAAGGACGGCATGGCACTCGGCTATTGAGGTAATCAGCATGTCATCTCCAATCCTGACGGTCAAAAATCTCCGGCTCGCGCTTCCGGAAGGCGGAGATCGCGAATATGCGCTCGACGATCTGACCTTCCATCTCGATGAACGGAAAATTCTCTGCATTGTCGGGGAATCCGGCTCGGGGAAATCGCTTTGTGCCCAGACCGTGATGGGCCTTTTGCCCAAAGCAATCCGCGTTGCCGGCGGAGAGATCCTGTTCGGTGGCCGCGATCTTCTGAAGGTCGACAAAGAGAGCCTGCGTGCCCTGCGCGGCAGCCAGATCGGAATGATCTTCCAGGAACCGATGACGGCGCTCAATCCGTCGATGCGGATCGTCGACCAAATCGCAGAAGTGTTCGAGGCCCATGGGCTGCTGACACCCGAGGAGCGCCGTGCGCAGGCGGTAAAACTCGCGACAGAAGTCGGCCTGCCTGATCCCGAGCGTATCATCCAGAGCTTTCCGCACCAGCTTTCCGGCGGTCAGCGTCAGCGTGCGATGATCGCCATGGCCCTGGCGCTCGAGCCTGTCGTGTTGATCGCGGACGAGCCGACGACCGCTCTCGACGTCACCACGCAGGCGCAAATTCTCCAGCTGATCCGAGACATCCAGCAACGGCGCGGAATGTCGGTGATCTTCATCACCCACGATTTCGGGGTCGTGGCCGATATTGCAGACGAAGTGCTAGTTCTCCAAAAGGGCATCGTCGTAGAGCAGGGCACAGCAGAAGACGTGCTGCGCCGACCAACCCACGAATACACGAAAGCCCTTCTTGCGGCCGTTCCGAACGGCGTTCCGCCGGTTCGTGCCGAGGTGGATGACAAGACCATCGCGATCTCGGTTGCCAACCTGCGCAAGACCTACGTGACAGGCGGCAGCCTGTTCAAACCGAAGCGCATTGTGCACGCGGTGAAAGATGTCAGCTTCGAGATCCGGCGCGGCGAGACACTTGGCATCATCGGTGAATCCGGTTCGGGAAAATCGACGGTGGCGAGGCTCGTCACAAGACTTGTCGAACCGGACAGTGGCAAGATCATGCTGGGAGGTGACGATTTCGGTGCGCTTCCGGCACGTGGCCTGCGCCATGCGCGCAAACGCATCCAGATGGTGTTCCAGGATCCCTTTGCCTCGCTCAATCCGCGTCGCAAGGTGGGCCTCAGCATCGCTGACGGTCCGATTGCCCATGGCGTGCCGAAAGGCGAAGCTCTGCAGCAGGCAGTTGATCTCCTGAAACTCGTTGGGCTCGATGCCCGTGCTATCGATCGCCTTCCGCACGAATTTTCAGGCGGCCAGCGGCAGCGTATCGGGTTGGCAAGAGCGCTTGCCCTAAAGCCAGACGTGCTGATCGCCGACGAATCCGTCTCGGCGCTGGATGTCACGATCCAGAAACAGGTCCTGGAGCTTCTCGAGGAACTGAAGGGAAAGCTAGATCTGGCGATGTTGTTCATCACCCACGACCTGCATGTTGCAGCCCAGGTCTGTGACCGCATTGCAGTCATGCAGCGCGGAGAGATCGTGGAAATGCGACCGACCCGAGAGTTGCTTGGCAATCCGCAGAATTCCTACACGCAGCTTCTGCTGGCGGCGATACCGGGTAAGTCGCTCGAACACCGTGTATCGATCAGCTAGTTGCTGATTTGTCGCGAACTCGTTTTCAGGCTGGCACGCCGGGTGCGAATACTTACCTAGAAGCGCCACACAACCCGTCTTACACCATAGAATCTTTGCAAACCTAGAGGGTAAGAAGAACTACTAGCGACCTCGTTGGTCCGATTCCTCCGAGTGCTGCACTTTGATTTGTGCTGGTGGCATTGCTGCCACCAGCGTTCGCCTGCGAGAGGGAATTGCGACGTTTCCTAGGCCAGCCACGGTTTTGCCCAGCTAGTTCTCTTTCCCATCACTCCAACTAGACACATGGCCTAAGAATTGCGTGTGACCGGGAGATAGTGAGCCGGGAGACGTCATTGGCAGTTTACGCGCCCATCCAATGCACCGTGATTGCGCTGAGCTGCATCGGAATGAGAGCGATCAGCGCATTTTCGCGCCATGATAGGATCAAAGCACTTGTATTGCGGGTCATTGCCGCACGCGATCTCGAAGTAAGGCATACCCTGACCGTCGTAAGCAACAGGAGTGCGTCTTTGCTCCGGGGTCGGGGGGCTGCGTCAAGCGTGGGTCGCTTGCATCTCGCATGCCATTGCTCTGTTGCCCCGGCATGAGCAGATCAAAAATCACCACCGACCTGACGATCCTGGTCATCGACGAGAACGCCATCCGGGGTTCGATCATTGAAGAGGGTTTGAACGAGGCAGGTCACCTGAATGTCAGGGTCATCCACGAAATGCAGGGCGTGGCGCGGCTGATCGAGACGATGGATCCGGATGTCATCATCATTGATATCGAAAATCCAAATCGTGACATGATGGAGCACATGTTCCAGCTCACCCGCATGATTTCGCGACCGATCGCCATGTTCGTGGACAGATCCGATACAGCGGCGATCGAGGCTGCTGTTGATGCCGGGGTTTCCGCCTATGTGGTCGACGGGCTGAAGAAGGAGAGGATCAAGCCGATCCTCGATATGGCGGTGAGCCGCTTCAATGCCTTCAGCCGGCTGCAGCGCGAACTCGCCGAGGCACGCAGTGCGCTTGAGGAGCGCAAGGTCATCGAGCGGGCCAAGGGCATTTTGATGAGGATGCGGGGGATGAGCGAAGAACAGGCATACGCGCTGCTACGCCAGACGGCGATGAACGAGAAGAAGAAGCTGGCAGACATCGCGCAAAGCGTCGTCACGGCTGCAGGAATGCTGCTTTGAGCGCGGCATCGATCGGAGAATGCTGGTGAGTGATCGTGTTTCCACGCAATCTGGCGACAGCGCCGTCAAAGCGCCGTCACGTGTCCGCGGCAAGGAGCAGAGGGTTCTGCGCGCGGGATACATCCCTTTGATGGATGCCGCGATCCTGATCGTTGCAGCCGAGCTCGGCTTTGCGGAAAGGGAGGGACTGCGTCTCGAACTGGTACGGGATGTCACCTGGGCCAATGTGCGGGACCGGCTGGCGTTTCGTCAGTTCGACATTGCCCATATGCTGTCGCCGATGCCGGTTGCCTCCATGCTGGGGCTGGGATCCAATCCTTCGCCGACGATCACACCCTTTTCGCTTGGCCGCGGCGGCAATGCCATCACGCTGTCGGCGCGGATCTTCGAGCGGATGAAGTCGTTGACGGGGCTTGCCGATGATGCGGGCGCGCTTGGCAATGCGAAGGCTCTCGCGGCTCTACTCGCCGACATGCGCGCCCGCGGCGAAGCCATGCCGACGCTTGGCATGACCTATCCGTTTTCCTCGCACAATTACGAGTTCCGCTACTGGCTGGCAGCTGGCGGCATCAATCCGGACCGCGACGTCAAGCTGGTCGTGGTGCCGCCGCCGCTGACATCCGATGCGCTTTCGGCAGGCGCGATCGATGGATTTTGCGTCGGTGCGCCCTGGAATATGATCGCCTCTGAACGCGGGACTGGCAGGATCGTCGCGGCCAAGCAGGACATATGGCCTCTGGCGCCGGAGAAAGTGCTGGGCATGCGGCCGGACTGGGCTGAGACCAATGCCGATACGGTGTCGCGCCTCATCGTCGCGTTCGACAGGGCGGCGCGGTGGTGCGACGACGCCCAGAATCACAACGAACTCGCAGAGATCCTCAGCTCTCCTGATTATATCGCTGCGCCAACGAGCATTATTCGAAGCGTCTTGAACGGAGAGTTCAATCTGGATGCGCAGGGCACGATGCGAGTCGTTCCAGGCTATTTTCTCTACCATGGCAAGGCGGCAAACTATCCGCGGCCGGATCAGGCAAGGTGGATCTATAGTCAGATGATACGCTGGGGGCAGACTGATTTCAGCGAAGAAGGCATGGCACGGGTCACGAGCGCCTTCCGGCCCGACCTCTACGAGATGGCGCTGGGCGCAAACGCGGCCACCCCGGATGAGCCGGGCGAACGAAGTGCATCGGGATATGAGGGCTTCATGGACGGGGAGATTTTCGACCCTCGTGATGTGCAGGCCTATGCGGAGCGTTTTGCGGTTCGCTCGACGTCATCAGGCGACGACGTGACCGAAGCGTAATCGCACGCGGTGCGCAAAGCTGAGGCATCTGCATCGAAAGTCAGGCTTCATAACGTGCAGCGCCGCTTGCCCTGCAATCGGCTACGCGTTCGGCAATTGCCCGAAAATGCAATCTAATCGTTCCCGTTGATGGCCTTATTTCGATCTGGCACGATGTTTGCTTGTATCTAACTGTCCGCGGTCAATGGCGATCGCAGGACAGATGAGCGCCCGATCAGGCGCAAATACCCATCCGACACCGACGTCGCATGCTCCCTTGCCGTCCGGCGCTTATCGCCCGGACCCGGCAGACGAGCACGCGGCGTTTTTCTGTTTCCGGATCTCCGTCACACCAGAGGGGCACAACGCTATGACGAAGACTACAGGAATGAACATCAACCGCCGGCAGATCCTGAAGATCAGTTCTGCCGTTGCTCTGGCAAGTGCTGTGCGTGCCGCATTTCCGTCCGGCGCCTTCGCCGCCTCGGCAGGTCCGGAAGTCAGCGGCCTCAAGATCGGCTACATCGCGCTTACCGACGCCGCGCCGCTGATCATTGCGCAGGAAAAAGGCCTGTTTGCCAAGCATGGTCTGCCGGATGTGGAAGTGCTCAAACAGGCATCCTGGGGCGCGACGCGCGACAATCTCGTGCTCGGCGGTGCCGCCAACGGCATCGACGGTGCGCATATCCTCACCCCGTTGCCCTATCTCATGTCCACCGGCAAGGTGACCCAGAACAACGTACCGGTGCCAATGTCGATCGTTGCACGCCTCAACCTCGACAGCCAAGGCATTTCGGTTGCCAAGGAATATGCCGGGACCGGGGTCCAGCTCGATGCTTCCAAGCTGCGGGAGGCGTTTGCCGCCAAGAAGGCTGCCGGCAGCGAGATCAAGGTCGCCATGACATTTCCCGGCGGCACCCATGATCTCTGGATCCGCTACTGGCTTGCCGCCGGCGGCATCGATCCGGACAAGGACGTGTCGACGATCGTGGTGCCGCCGCCGCAGATGGTGGCGAACATGAAGGTCGGCAACATGGACGCCTTCTGCGTCGGCGAGCCTTGGAACGAGCAGCTCGTCAACCAGGGTATCGGCTTCACTGCCTGCACCACCGGCGAGATGTGGAAAGGTCATCCGGAAAAGGCGCTCGGGCTTCGCTCCGACTGGATCGAGAAGAACCCGAATGCCGCGCGTGCGCTGATGATGGCCGTCATGGAAGCCCAGATGTGGGCCGACAGCATGGACAACAAGGAAGAGATGGCCGCCATTCTTGGCAAGCGCCAGTGGTTCAACGTGCCGCCGAAGGATGTTGCCGGACGCCTCAAGGGCACCATCAACTACGGCAACGGGCGCCTCGTCGAGAACACCGGGCTGGAGGTGAAGTTCTGGAAGGACCATGCCTCCTATCCGTTCAAGAGCCACGACGCCTGGTTCCTCACCGAGAACGTCCGCTGGGGCAAGTTCGCACCCGACACCGACATCAAGGCGCTGGTCGACAAGGTCAACCGCGAAGACATCTGGCGCGCGGCAGCAGCCGATCTGGGCATCGCTGCCGCCGACGTTCCGGCGTCGAGCTCGCGTGGAAAAGAGACCTTCTTCGACGGCAAGGTCTTCGATCCGGAAAACCCGAAGGCCTATCTCGAGAGCCTGACGATCAAGGCAAGTGCCTGAAGCAGCGGCCCCTCACGCGGCAGCGGATGAGGGGCCTGTCTTGTCCAGAACGAACATCACTTGAAGGGATCACCATGACTGCAACAGCCCGCAAGTCAGACCAGGCGACAACGCCAGAAACGCCGGCGGCGTCGGAGAAAAGCGCGACCGTTGTCATGATGGTCCAGCCCCCAGCCCGCAAGCTCAACATCCGGCATGCCGCCACTGCCGTCTGTCGCAACGTACTGCCGCCGCTGGTGGTGCTGATCGCGCTCCTCGCCATCTGGCAGATCGCCTGCTCCGGTGCTGGCGCTACTTTGCCACCGCCATCGCAGGTCTGGATCGACAGCTATGACCTGATCGCCCATCCGTTCTTCGATTTCGGGCCGCAGGACATAGGTCTTGCCTGGCGCGTGCTGATCTCGCTTCAGCGTGTCGCGATCGGCTTCGGGCTTGCAGCGGTGGTCGGCGTCTTCCTCGGCGCCCTTGTCGGGCAGTCGGTCTGGGCCATGCGGGGTCTCGACCCGATCTTCCAGATCCTGCGGACGGTGCCACCGCTTGCCTGGCTGCCGCTCTCGCTCGCCGCCTTCCAGAATTCCAATCCATCGGCGATCTTCGTGATCTTCATCACCTCGATCTGGCCTGTCATCATCAACACCGCCGTCGGCGTGCGCAACATTCCGGATGACTATCGCAACATCGCCCGGGTGCTGCGCCTCAATCAGCTCGAGTTCTTCATCCGCATCATGGTGCCGGCGGCAGCCCCTTACATCTTCACCGGCCTTCGCATCGGCATCGGCTTGTCGTGGCTTGCCATCGTTGCCGCGGAAATGCTGACCGGCGGCGTCGGCATCGGCTTCTTCATCTGGGATGCGTGGAATTCCTCGCGCCTCACCGATATCATCGTGGCGCTCGCCTATATCGGCGTGACCGGCTTCGTCCTCGACAAGCTGGTGGGCCTGCTCGGCTCGATCGTCACCCGCGGCACCGCCAGGAATTGAGGAGACGGCCATGAGCGCCTACCTGAAAATCGATCACGTCGACAAGAACTTCGAACGCGCCGGCACAAAAACAGAGGTGCTGAAGGACATCTCGCTCACCATCGACAAGGGCGAGTTCGTCTCCATCATCGGTCACTCCGGTTGTGGCAAGTCGACCCTGCAGAACCTGATCGCCGGCTTGACGCGGGTTTCCGCCGGTGCCGTCCTGCTCGAAAACGTAGAGGTCAATGCGCCGGGCCCGGAACGCGCCGTCGTTTTCCAGAACCATTCGCTGCTGCCGTGGCTGACCGTCTACGAAAACGTCAATCTTGCGGTCTCCAAGGTCTTTGCCGGCAGGAAGACGCGGGCCGAAAAGCATGACTGGGTGATGCGCAACCTGGACCTCGTCCAGATGGGGCATGCCAAGGACAAGCGCCCTTCCGAAATTTCCGGCGGTATGAAGCAGCGCGTCGGCATTGCCCGCGCGCTCGCCATGGAACCGAAGATCCTCCTGCTCGACGAACCTTTTGGTGCGCTCGATGCGCTTACCCGCGCCCATCTGCAGGATGCGGTGATGGAGATTCATTCCCGCCTCGGCAACACGATGATCATGATCACCCATGACGTCGACGAGGCCGTGCTGCTCTCCGACCGCATCGTCATGATGACCAACGGCCCGGCCGCCCGCATCGGTGAAGTGCTTGACGTGCCCATCCCGCGGGTGCGCGACCGCATCGCGCTCGCCGCCGACCGAACCTACCTCAAGTCCCGCGAAGCTGTGCTGAAGTTCCTCTACGAACGTCACCGCTTCGTCGAAGCTGCGGAGTAACCGACATGACGGAAAAGCTCGTTATCATCGGCAACGGCATGGCGCCCGGTCGCATGCTGGAAGAACTGTTCGAAAGGGCCCCCGGTCGTTTCGACGTGACCATCTTCAACGCCGAACCGCGCGTCAACTATGACCGCATCATGCTCTCGCCGGTGCTTTCGGGCGAGAAGTGCTACGACGACATCGTCATCCACAATGACCATTGGTACGCCACCCATGGCGTGACACTGCACAAGGGTGCAAGGGTCACTGAGATCGACCGCCAGGCGAAGACGGTCACCTCGGCCAACGGCATCACCGCAGCCTATGACAAGCTTGTCATCGCCACCGGTTCTCTCCCCTTCATCATCCCTGTTCCGGGCCACAAATTGCCCGGCGTTCTCGCCTACCGCGATCTTGCTGATGTCGAGAAGATGGTCGAGATTGCGGGCGCCAAGGGCCGCGCCATCGTCATCGGCGCCGGGCTGCTGGGCTTGGAGGCTGCTTACGGGCTGAAGCGGCAGGGCATGGAGGTGACCGTCATTCACCTCAACCCGACCATCATGGACCGTCAGCTCGATCCGCCGGCCGCCTATCTGCTCGAAAAGGCGCTGACCGAACGCGGCATCGACATCATCACCAAGGCCAATACCAAGCGGATCCTTGGCACCGACAAGGTCGAGGGTATCGAGCTGGATGACGGCCGCGTCATCACCGGCGATATGGTGATCATAGCCGTCGGCATCCGCCCGGCCTCGAGCCTTGCCAAGGATGCCGGCATCGCTGTCAACCGCGGCATCGTCGTCGACGACGGCATGATGACCTCTGACCCCAATGTCTTTTCGCTTGGCGAATGCGCCGAACACCGCGGGATCTGCTACGGGCTCGTTGCGCCCCTTTATGAAGCAGCCCGGGTTCTCGCTGATCGCCTCATCGGCGGGACCAGCGAATATCATGGCTCCGTCGTCAACACGAAGCTCAAGGTCACCGGCATCAACCTGTTTTCGGCAGGCGATTTTGCCGAAGCGCCCGACCGCGAGGAAATCGTGCTGCGCGATGCGTCCGCCGGTATCTACAAGCGGCTGGTGCTGAAGGACAATCGCATCATCGGCGCGGTACTCTACGGCGAGACGGCGGATGGCTCTTGGTTCTTCGACCTGATGAAACGCGGGACGGATATCTCGCAAATGCGCGACACCCTGATATTCGGCCAGTCCTACCAGGGAGGGTCTCCGCTGGACCCTATGGCGGCCGTTGCAGCCTTGCCGGATGATGCGGAAATCTGCGGCTGCAACGGCGTCTGTAAGGGCAAGATCACCACGACCATCACCGGTAAAGGGCTGACCTCGCTGGATGACGTCCGCGCTCACACAAAGGCATCCGCTTCCTGCGGCTCCTGCACCGGGCTCGTCGAGCAGCTGATGGCGCTGACGCTGGGCGATGCCTACAATCCGGCCGCCGTCACGCCGATGTGCACCTGTACCGAACTTGGCCACGACGACGTCCGCCGCCTAATCAAGGCCAAGGGTCTGAAGACCATTCCCGCCGTCATGCAGGAACTGGAATGGAAGACCTCCTGCGGCTGCGCCAAGTGCCGGCCTGCGCTCAACTACTATCTCGTCTGCGACTGGCCGGACGAATATGCCGACGACTACCAGTCGCGCTATATCAACGAGCGTGTGCACGCCAACATCCAGAAGGATGGCACCTATTCGGTCGTGCCGCGCATGTGGGGCGGTGTAACGAACGCCGCGGAACTGCGCGCCATCGCCGATGTCGTCGACAAGTTCGAAATACCGATGGTGAAGGTGACCGGCGGCCAGCGCATCGATTTGCTCGGCATCGAGAAGGAAGATCTGCCGGCCGTCTGGGCCGACCTCGGCAAGGCCGGATTCATCTCGGGTCAGGCCTATGCCAAAGGCTTGCGCACGGTAAAAACCTGCGTCGGTTCCGACTGGTGCCGCTTCGGCACGCAGGATTCGACCGGGTTCGGCATCCGCGTCGAGAAATTCATGTGGGGCTCGTGGACACCAGCCAAACTGAAACTTGCCGTCTCCGGCTGTCCGCGCAACTGCGCCGAAGCCACCTGCAAGGATATCGGAGTGATCTGCGTCGACAGCGGTTTCGAGATCCATTTCGCCGGTGCCGCCGGTCTCGACATCAAGGGCACGGATGTTTTGGGTCTGGTGAAAACCGAGGATGAGGCGCTGGAGCATATCGTGGCGCTCACCCAGATGTATCGCGAGCAGGGCCGTTACCTTGAGCGCATCTACAAGTGGGCCAAACGCATTGGCCATGACGAGATCCGCCGCCAGATCATGGGCGATCCCGAAAAACGCCGTGCCTATTACGACCGTTTCGTGTTCTCCCAGACATTCGCCCAGGTCGACCCCTGGTCGGAGCGTGTCTCGGGCAAGGACAAGCACGAGTTCAAGCCCATGGCGACCATCAGCTACAACCAGGCAGCGGAGTGAGGCGATGAACAGCAACTGGATGACGATCGGTCGAATAGACGACATTCCGCTGCGCGGGGCGCGTTGCGTAAAGACGCCGCAGGGTAAGGTTGCCGTGTTTCGCACGGCCGAAAACGAGGTCTTTGCAATCGAGGACCGTTGCCCGCACAAGGGCGGTCCGCTCTCCCAGGGCATCGTCCATGGCAAGGCAGTGACCTGCCCCTTGCACAACTGGGTGATCTCGCTTGAGAGCGGCCGCGCACTCGGCGCCGACGAAGGCTCCGTCGCGACACTGCCGCTGCGCAACACGGACGGCGAATTGTCCATCCTACTGGAGAGACGGCTGGATGCGGCCGAGTGAACACCCCCATCCCGCATATTCCCAAGGAGGCAATGATGCTGTCAAAATCAGACGTGACCGAGATGATCTACGAGAAGAAGCGGCAGGCCGGCCTGAGCTGGGCCTCGATCGCCGAAGGGATCGGCATGAGCGAGGTATTTGTTACCTCGGCCTGCCTTGGAATGAATGCGCTGCCACGCGTGAAGGCCGATCTTCTGGTGCGCGATCTCGGTCTGCCCCAGGAATGTGCTGTCGTCCTGGCGGAGTTCCCGACCAAGGTCTGGGGTCGCGATATCCCCACCGATCCCTGCATCTACCGGCTCTACGAGATCGTTGGAGTTTACGGCGAGACCCTGAAAGAGCTCATCCAGGAGAAATGCGGTAACGGCATCATGAGCGCCATCGATTTTGACATGGTGGTGGAGAAGGTTGCCAATCCGAAGGGCGACCGCATTGAGATTCGCATGAGCGGAAAATATCTCGGTTACAATAGTTGGTGAGATGCGGGAAGCCACCATGTCCGGTGTAACCAAGACGACCTGCCCCTATTGCGGTGTCGGCTGCGGCGTGATCGCCGCAGTCGACGACGAGGGCAAGATCAGCGTGGCGGGCGATCCTGACCATCCCGCCAATTACGGAAGGCTTTGTTCGAAAGGCTCGGCGCTGGCCGAAACGCTGGATATGGACGGTCGCGCACTTTACCCTCAAGTGCATGGCGAAAGAGCCGGCTGGGACGAAGCGCTCCATCTCGTTGCCGCAAACTTCCAGCTGACAATTTCCGAGCACGGGCCGGATGCCGTCGCCTTCTATGTTTCCGGGCAGATGCTGACCGAAGACTATTATGTCGCTAACAAGCTGATGAAGGGGTTTATCGGCTCCGCCAACATAGACACCAACTCACGCCTGTGCATGGCTTCGTCCGTTGCCGGTCATCGCCGCGCCTTCGGCGCCGATACCGTCCCGGCCTGCTATGAGGACCTGGAGCTGGCGGATCTGGTGGTCCTGGTCGGCTCGAACATGGCCTGGTGCCATCCTGTCCTTTACCAGCGTCTGGCGGCGGCCAAGGCTGCCCGGCCTTCCATGAAGGTGGTGGTGATCGACCCGCGCAAAACCGCGACCAGCGACATCGCCGATCTGCATCTGGCGGTGGCCGCCGATGGCGACATAGCCCTGTTCAACGGCCTGCTCACCTATCTGTCCGAGACCGGAGCGGTGGACGAAAGCTACGTGTCGAGGCACACATCCGGGTTCCCCGAAGCGTTGATGGCAGCGGCACCTGGCTCTGTCTCTGACCTTTCCGAGGCGACCGGCGTGTCCGGCATGCTCATCCGTCAGTTCTACCGTCTCTTCGGACAAACCGAGAAGGTCGTCACCTGCTACAGCCAGGGCGTCAACCAGTCTGCCGTCGGCACGGACAAGGTCAATGCCATCATCAACTGCCATCTCGCAACCGGCCGGATCGGTCGGCCTGGAATGGGACCGCTGTCGCTGACCGGCCAGCCGAACGCCATGGGCGGACGCGAAGTCGGCGGCCTCGCCAACATGCTGGCGGTCCACATGGCGATCGAGAACCCGGTGCATAGGGACCGGGTGCAGCGCTTCTGGAGTTCACCCACCATCGCCGACAGACCCGGCCTGAAGGCCGTCGACATGTTCGAGGCGGTGGCGGACGGGCGGATCAAGGCGATCTGGATCATGTCGACCAATCCGGTTGTCTCCATGCCCGATGCCGATGCGGTCAAGGCGGCCCTCAACGCATGCCCCTTCGTGGTGGTCTCGGACATCCAGCAGGATACCGATACGGCCCGGCTCGCCCATGTCCTGCTTCCGGCCACCGGCTGGGGCGAAAAATCCGGCACGGTGACGAATTCAGAGCGTCGGATCTCCCGGCAGAGACCGTTCCTATCTGAGCCGGCCGAGGCCCGCGCCGACTGGTGGCAGATGGCTGAGGTGGCTAGGCGTATGGGGTTCGGCCCGGCTTTCGATTACGGCGCTCCGGGCGAGATCTTCGCCGAGCACGCGGCCCTATCCGCGTTCGAGAACGAGGGCGAGCGCGATTTCGACATCGGCGCCCATGCCGCAATCAGCCACAGCGCTTATGAGGAGCTCCAGCCATTCCAGTGGCCGTCGCGTTGTGACGGTTCAACGCTTGCCCGTTTCTTCGCCGATGGTGGTTTCTTCACTGCCGATCGAAGGGCTCGTCTCGTACCGGTCGCGACACCCGCGCTGGAAAAGACGGATGCCTGTTTTCCCTTAACCCTCAATACGGGCCGGATCCGCGATCACTGGCATACGATGACGCGCACGGGAAAGAGTGCCCGGCTCTCCGCCCATATCGCGGAGCCCTTCTGCGAGATCCATCCGGCGGACGCGGCGAACGTCAGTATCGGCGATGCCGACCTCGTGCATGTCGAAGGCGAAAACGGCAGGTCGATCATCGTGCGCGCCCTGTTGACCGAACGGCAGATGCGGGGTTCAGTCTTCGTTCCCATGCACTGGACCGGCGAGACGGCGCCGAGTGCCCGCGTCGATACGCTTGTCCCCTCCCGCGTCGATCCGGTGTCCGGCCAGCCTGCCTTGAAGATGGCGCGCGTTTCCGTTGCCCGCCACGAGGCGCAGGCGCATGGCTTCCTGGTGACGGCGAAGCGTCCGCTCGACCTCCCGTTTGCCTATTGGGCGATCGCGAGAACCGAAGGCGGTTACCGACTGGAATTTGCGGGCGACCCGCCCGCCGATGGCTGGGAGGACTGGTTGCGGCGCAGCTTGCGGCTCGACGAGCGCCAGGACTTCTCCGGCTACCTCGACCGGCAGGCCGGGGATCACCGCCTGCTCGGCTTTGACGGAGAGCATCTCCTGGCAGCCTTGTTCGTGTCACGTGAACCAGTCAGCGTGTCGCGGCAATGGGCGGTCGAGCAGCTGAAGGAGCGGCATCTGGACAGCCGCACCCGTTCCATGCTCATAGCCGGCCGTCCGGCAGCGGGGCGACCGGACAAGGGCGCGATCGTCTGCTCTTGTTTTTCGGTCGGTATCAATGAGATTAGTGCCGCCGCCCATCGCGGTTGCCGTTCTGTGGAAGCCGTCGGCCTAGTCTTGAATGCCGGAACCAATTGCGGCTCCTGCCGCCCCGAAATCAGGAGGATCCTGGATGCGACGCAAACCCTTGCAGCAGAGTGACGGAAACGAACGCATCGCAGCACTCGCGAAGCTGCCGGTCTTCTGGAGCCTTACGGGCAAGCGGGCGGTCATGGCGGGCGGATCGGACGGCGCCGCCTGGAAGGCAGAGCTTCTGCAAGCCTGCGGTGCTGAGGTGGAGCTTTACTGCGAAACCGCCGAGCTTGGCGACACGATGAAGGCGCTGGTCGAGCGGACCGGGCTGACGCATCATGACCATCCCTGGCATTGCGGTATTTTCGCCGGGGCATCGCTGGCGCTCGCCGACTGCGAGACCGAAGCCGAGGCGCAGGCCTTCTACTGCGCGGCGCGCGCGGCTGGCATTCCCGTCAATGTGATCGACAAGCCTGCCTATTGCCAGTTCCAGTTCGGCTCTATCGTCAACCGGTCGCCGGTGATCGTGTCGATCTCGACGGATGGAGCGGCACCGATCCTGGCCCAGGCAATCCGCCAGCGGATCGAAACACTGCTGCCGCCGGCGCTGAAGCAATGGGCAGGCCTTGCCCAGTCGGTGCGGGAGGCGGTCAACCGCCGGCTTTCGCCGGGTCCGGCAAGACGCCTTTTCTGGGAGCGTTTCGTTGCCCGAAGCCTCTCGACCAACGAGCCACCAGCGCAAGATACCGCGGACCGGTTGCTCGCCACCGCCGAGCAGATCGCTTCGGTTCCGAGTTTGGGATTGGTGACCCTGGTCGGTGCGGGGCCGGGAGATGCCGAACTGCTCACGCTCAAGGCCATGCGGGCGCTGCAGGCCGCCGATGTCATCTTGTTCGATGATCTTGTCTCGCCGGAGGTGCTGGAACTGGCGAGGCGTGAGGCAAAGCGGTTCCTCGTCGGCAAGAGAGGCGGACGGGAGAGCTGTCGCCAGGATGACATCAACGACATGATGGTGCGGTTCGCAAAGGACGGCAAACGCGTTGTCCGGCTTAAATCCGGTGACCCGATGATCTTCGGGCGGGCAGGCGAAGAAATCGCCCGTCTGCAAAGCGAGGGCATTGCGGTAGACGTTGTGCCGGGCATCACCGCAGCGTCGGCCATGGCTGCGTCACTGAAGACATCGCTCACCAACCGCGACCACGCCCAGCAGGTCCGTTTCGTCACGGCCCATTCGCGGGATCATGAACTGCCCCAGACCGTCGACTGGGCCTCGCTCGCCAAACCCAACCAGACCTCCGTGTTCTACATGGGCGGACGCATGGCAGGCCAGATCGAGCAGCGCCTGATGGACAATGGGATGACAGCTGACACGCCCGTTGTCGTTGTCTCCTCCGTCAGCCGCACGCACGAACATCGCTGGGCTGGTCCGCTCGCAAGCCTTGGCGATGCCATGCGCACGATCGGCGTCGAGGAGCCTGTGCTGATCGGGGTCGGAGAGGTGTTCGGCGCGGTTGCCGGAGAACACGGTCAAAGTTTCGACCAGGAAGGGCAGGAGCATCGGGTTGGAAGCGTTTAAGCGATGCTGAGCGACGTCGCTGGGAGGGAGCGGCACTGGAACCGTTGAAACTCCCATCGATATCGACCGACCGATGCACCCGTCAGCAGCAAGCCCAATCCAAACCCCGACAAGCCTAGACGGGATCTTTCCGGTCATCGCTCAAGGCCGCCCGCGACAAAACGGCTGGATCGCTCTCATCCTTTAACTGCACTCCGGTGGCGCCTCGCGAAAAGCGCATTCAACGAGCCAGCTCAGCTTGTATGCTGCCGGCTCCGCATCAAGGCCTCCGGGCCTGATGTTCGACACACAGTTGCGATCGGCATCTGTTCGTCCAGGTTTGGGCGCGAGTGTCAGGTAAGCGCTGAGACTATCCGCGACCGAAAGCGCGGGTCGTTCGCCCACCAGGATGATCGTCATCCGCGCACCAAGTAAGTCTCAGCGCGGCGGTTGCGTCTCGCGGGATCTGGAGACTGTCGCGGATCACCGTTGCCGCAGCCTGAATCTTGCGCTCGGATATCGCGTCGCGCGTCATGCCGTCAGCCTCGGTAACCGGTGTTTCAGAGGGAGATCGCTGCGCAGTGAGCGAAGGCGGCCATCTTGATCTGCAATCTCCATGTCTTCAAGCCACCTAGCAAATTCCGGTGCCCGTTTGTCGCAGAGGAGCTCGTTGATGTAGAGCTGGTCATGGAACGACGTGGACTTGTAGTTCAGCATGGTATCGTTAGCGCCGGGGATTGCGATGATGTCGAGTGTCTGCAATTCTTGTCTCACTGGACGGTCCAGTTTGAACGGCTTTGCGTCCTGGACGCCTTTGAAGTCGCAGTCACGGATATCTGGGTGGACTGCGAGAAATGTGGCTGACGTCTGCTCCATTCTTTCAGCCCCCATGACGTTCGCACTTCCTGTCCGGGAGGGCGAACGTCAAAGCCACGGGATGGCGCCAGCCGCCATGTAAAGGAGCGCTCCCGTGATGCCGAGCGCGATGGCCGTCATACTAAGCCCGAGAAGAACCACGAGACCGTCGCGCTCGATCAGACCGATGGCGATCGCACAGAGTGCCGCAACGGGGGCAAGGTTTCCAAACGGGATTGGCAGAGCGACGGCGACTGCAAGGCAGAAGACCGGAAGCGCAAGCAGGTAGGGCATGCGTGGTCCGCCAAATGCCTTCATCCGACCCGGCCGGACAAATTGTTCGATCCGTCGGACCAACGGCGATGCATACCGCTCCAACGCTTCGAATGCCTTTGCCGATATGCGTTGATTGGCTAGCAGCGACGGAAGCCATAGGGATTCCAGTCCGATCGCGAATTGAAGCGAGACGATTGCGAGCGCGGAGCCGAATATCATCCCGAAAGGACCGGGGATCGGGATCAGCGCCGGCAGTGCCAGAAGAAGCATAACGAAACCGAAGCCGGACCTCCCTATGAGCTCGAGAGCGTCGGCAATCGTCAGGCCGTCCCGGGTGCGTGCGTTTGCTACAAGATGTGACAAGGTCTTGGACGCTGTGCCGGTATCGTGCTCGCCGTCGGGCCCTGCCAGGGTCAACCTTCCGCCTCGCGCGTATTTTTCGTGCTGATCAGTGCGCGCAACGCGCCGCAGCTCGGATCGGCACCATCAAACACCCGTTCAGGTGACATCCACCCAATCGAGATGCCGATCGCTGTAGCCGTCGCCCAGCCCGGCTCATTGCCGGCCTTGTCGATGAGGCGTGGAACCTCAATAGCGAGGCATTGGCGCGATTGCTGCACAAGCTCTACCGGCGCGTTAGCGTTATCGAGATGTTGCCGCATCTCGGCATGCAGCGGATCGATAACGAATAGCGTAAAAATCCATGCGGCAATGTCTGCGATCATCATCCTGGTCCCGTGTCTTACGGCATCTGTCGGTATGGGGTCCGACATCGTGAAAGCGCCGAAGACTTTCACCAGAGGGGCCCGGACCAGCGGGTCGAACATGATTTGGGAAGAGGAGTGGGAGTGTTCAAGGCTGTGGGGCCTTGACGGCGCAAGTCGGCCTGGTCGATCACACTGCAATCGCGTGAACAGAAAGCAATGCTGCATGCCATATTACCTCGTCACCCAGACGTCGCTCGTGGAGGGTGCGGATGAAGTTGAAGCCGCTCGGAAAGTCCTCACGAAGTTGAAGTCGGATTCCGCCGTGAGATTCACCGTCAAACACGATGAAGAGACTATCCGGCAGGTGACGGTTGCCAACGTCCCTGCATGGGAGCCGCGCAACCGACTGCGCAAGATCCTCGATCATCCCCGAAACGGATCCAGCAAGACATCGTGCTTGAGGCCTCAGGCGTCAATCAAGCCGATGCAAATGTCTCCAAGCGGCCTGTCCTGTCAGCCAGGAGTGTTATTCTAGGATTGAGCCTGTTTGCAGCCGGCGTAACAGCGGGGCTGGTCATCATGGCTTTATTTGATCGCACTCATGGATGATCCAAGGGAAACTTCCGGAAGACAGTTGAGAAGAGCTGCTACTGTTCCTTGAGGGGATCGTTCGGACTGGAAGCGTCACCGCCGCAACCGTTGAACTAGCCATGCGCCACAGCGTTTCAGCAAGCAGCTTTTTTTTGCTGCAAGCATGGTTAGGCATCCTGCCCTTCGAAGAAAATCGCAGAGGGATGATTTCGACAGCCGATGTCGGTTGCCTTGCGGAAGTGCTCGGTGGTGCTTTGACGGGATTCACGATGCGTTGGAAGTGACTTGCCCCCAAATTATCCAGTTTTGAGTTTGCTCTAGTGCAGTATAGACCCTCTTCGACTGAGCCGCATCGCATCACGTCGCGATTTGATGGTCTGAGCGAACTCTGCAGGTGTCAGCTACGTCTGCTTGGAACTGCTCACAACCGCTTGCGATCCGTAGTGATAGCTCATGAAGCGGTTCGCAGAATTTCGCTACTGCCTGCTCGACCGAAAAAGCCGAGTTGAAATAGGTGACGCCAACCGTTGCGAGGACTTTGTCATCCAGCATCACAGGCATCGCGATGGTGTTCGACGAGCGGGGTTCGCTCATCAAGTCGCGTAGCGAAAATCCTGCACGGCGGACGCGGCCGAGCATGTCTAGCGCATCCTGTCGCTCGACGCGCTCGTGGATGTCGAGGAGGTCCAGGAGCATTTCTCTCTCAGCTATTGGGCAGAAAGCTAAGTAGGCGCGACCTAGCGCCCGTGTAAGCAGGTCGAGGCGTAGGTTGATGGTGCCATGGAACGGAGAGTTAGGGCTATCTATGATAGTACTGAATCGCACAATGACGTTTCGTTCCTCCAGCGTGGCGACGGCAATCGGCCACTGATACTTGCGGGTGAATTCGATCGACCAAGGCCGAGCGGCTTCGATCACCAGCGGGTCGCGATGATAGCCGCAGCTAAGAGCCTTCACGTTCGACGTGACCTGGTAACCGCCCTGACGTCTATCGTTCGTAACGTAACCAGCCTCGCCCAGCGTTTTTAACAGGCGCACCAGAGTTGCCTTAGGTAGCCCTGTCGCCGCGTGTAGATCCTTCAGCGATGTGACGCGGCTGCGGTTCAATTCGCGCAATATATCGAACGCTCTGAGCACAGATTCAACGGTTTGACCGCTCATGCAAAATTCCACCAGGCGGAACAATAGATATAAGTCATGACCTGACCTGAGGGAATTTGCAACAATCGTTTTCGGAGAGGCACGAGCTTCGTGCAAGGGAGGAAAACATGTCAATGAGCTCATCAGTCAACGAGGCAAGTGTCATAAATCGCCTATCATGGCGGATCATGCCGATGGTGATCGGACTTTATCTTTGCGCGATCATCGATCGCTCGAACATCGGCTTTGCTAAGCTGCAGATGCTCGATGACCTGCATCTGTCAGAAGCAGGGTTCGCGTTCGGGTCCTCGATCTTTTTCCTCAGCTACGTTCTAGTGGAAGTGCCAAGCGCGCTGGCGGCCTACCGCTTTGGTGCCCGGCTGTGGTTTGCGCGCATCGCCTTGACCTGGGGACTGCTGACAGTCGTCCTCGCATTCTCGAATTCCGGCCTCACATTCTATTTCCTGCGTTTCCTGCTCGGGGCTGCCGAGGGAGGGCTTTATCCTGCGGTCATCTACTACCTGACGCTGTGGTATCCCGAACGCCATCGTGTTCGCGCCGTCGGTTTGCTGACGCTTGGAAGCGCTTTCGGCAACATGCTTTCGGCGCTGATCGCGGGTCCGCTGCTGGATCTGGATGGAGCGTTCGGCTTCACTGGCTGGCAGTGGGTGTTCATCGTCACCGGTATTCCGCCGATCCTGCTGTCCGTGGTGGTACTGAAATTTCTGCCGAACACGCCGGCCGACGCGACATTCCTGTCGGCCTCTGAAAAGTCCTGGCTTGGAACAAGCAATTCGGCTCCTAGGCACCATGCGAACCCGCTACGCGCGCTGATCGACCCCAAGGTCCTGTCGATGGCGCTTGTCTACATGCTCATCAATATCTCCCTGTTCGGGGTCATCTACTGGCTTCCGACAGTGATCAAGGGGTTCGGCGTCACCGGTACGCAGAACGGCCTGCTGAATGCCGTTCCCTGGGGCATTGCTGCGGTGCTGCTCATTACCCTGCCGCGACGGCTGCATACGGAAAAAGCGATCGTCAAGGCGACGATGGTCATCACGTTGATTGGCGTTATGTCGTTCGTGGCAGCCACGCAGCTCGACACCAATGTCCTTCGCTTCATCGCACTGGCCATTGGTGCCCCCTGCATCTCGATCCTCTTTCCGTGCTTTTGGTACTTTCCCTCGAAGCTCTTCCAGGGTGCACGCAGCGCAACCAGCATAGCGGTCATCAACACGATCGGGCTCATCGGTGGCTTCATTGCTCAGAACCTGATGCCGGGTGTCGCGCAGATGACCGGCACCGCCGTCGGCGCGATGATCGTGCCCGCCGCCTGCGTCGGCCTTCTCTTCATCATCACCGTCTTGCGCTTCCTGTCGATGCGCGGCGCCCCCGAGGCCGAAGTGCGGCCGGACTTTCACGCAACTGCAAGGCTCGATCATGACTGACATCTCGCAGAAAACCACAATGACCTTCCGTCAGCGCCTTATGGCCGGCGAGCGAATGCTCGGAAGTTTCATCAAGACGCCGACATCCCATTCGGTCGAGATTCTTGGCGATATTGGCTTCGACTTTGTCGTGGTTGACGAGGAGCATGCGCCCTTCGATCGAGCCGCAGTCGACGTCGCGGTTCTGGCGGCGAGGGCGGCCGGCACTGCGGCACTGGTGCGCGTCTCTTCCGAAGTGACGATCCTCAGCGCTCTCGACTGCGGGGCGGACGGCATTCTGGTTCCGCATGTGGCAAATGTCGCCAAGGCCAAATCGGTCGCCGCGGCATCGCGCTATCGCAATGGGACGCGGGGATACTCGCCCTCGGGGCGGTCCGGACGCTATGGCGCAGACGTGTCGTGGCCGTATATCGACCGGAGCGACGCCCGGATCGCGACGATCGCGATGATCGAGGATCCCTCCGCCCTGGACGATATCGACGCGATCGTCGCCGTCGACGGCATCGATGCGTTCTTCGTCGGTCGCGGCGACCTGACGCTGGCATTGAACGCCGCAAGCTCGTCGTCCGACGAGGTGACCGCGGCTGTGGTGAAAGTGTCCGTCGCCGCCGGAAAGGTGGGAAAGCCTGTCGCGGTGATGGCGGCTACGCGCGAGGAGGGCGATGTCTTCGCCGCGCTCGGGGCAACGGCCTTCATCCTCTCTTCCGATCAGGGCTTCATGCGCAAGGCCGGCCTTCAAATGCTGCAGGCATTCCGGGCCTAGCGGCTGCCCATCCCAGCCTCGATTTCAAAGAAAAGGACGTCTGTCATGTATGACGCAAGTGATCCACGTGCCAGTTTGGCGGCAGGAAAGCCTTTGAGTTCGCCCGCCGGGCCGGCCTTCCCGGCAAGCTATGCCCGGTTCTACGATCAGGAAGCGCAAGATACCGACGGGGCAGGGAAGACCTGGATCGTCCGGGGGCAAAATTTCGTCCTTCTCCACACTCAGGCAGAGGGCGAACTGCTGCTC
The DNA here is from genome assembly GCF_050500145.1 of Neorhizobium sp. IRS_2294. Taxonomy (NCBI): domain Bacteria; kingdom Pseudomonadati; phylum Pseudomonadota; class Alphaproteobacteria; order Hyphomicrobiales; family Rhizobiaceae; genus Neorhizobium; species Neorhizobium sp. IRS_2294. The sequence goes on along the minus strand of NZ_CP191440.1, from coordinate 560,675 downwards.
GAGCGACGGGGCCAGCCGGACGAATATGTGCTGCTCATGCCGGACGAGGCCACGACGGCGGTCGTCGAAGCGGGCGGCGAAAACCGAACGATCGACGGTCACTCGCTGACTTTCCTACCACCTGGCGATAGCAGCGTACGTCTATCAGGTGGCGGCCATGTCGTTCGCCTGTTCACCAGCGCCGCCGGGGATCTTCTCGAACAGGCATCGAATGCTGCGCTCTATGCCACTGCCAACCCGGCCATCCCGCCGCTGGCCAGCTGGCCGGCGCCCGTGGATGGCTACCGCATCCGCAGCTACAGTCTCGCGGTTCAACCGGAGCCTGGACGCTTCGGCCGGATCTTTCGCGGTTCGACCTTCATGGTGAACTATCTCGAACCCAAGGACGGGCCTCGCGATCCGTCATTGCTGTCGCCACACGAGCACTCCGATTTCGAGCAGTGCAGCGTGGCCCTGTCGGGGGAATACATTCATCACCTGCGGTGGCCCTGGACGACCGACAAGGCGCAGTGGCGTGACGACAACCACGAGACCTGTGCCTCACCCTCGGTCGCCGTCATCCCGCCGCAGGTAATTCACACGTCGCAGGCGATCGGAGCCGGGATCAACCAGCTCGTCGACATCTTCTGCCCGCCGCGCGCCGATTTTTCCGCCAAGCCAGGCTGGGTCCTGAACGCAGAGGATTATCCGATTCCTGCCCGTCCGTGAGAGTTGCGTTCCTACCAGACAAGAGGTCAGTCCGATGAATATCGAACCGTTTCTGCCGCGCCATGACGGTGCATTCGAACTCGAACAGCCGGCGCGGGCCGGCGAGGTCGCGGACCTGTTGAAGGGTGCCGTCGACCTGCACTGCCACAGCGGCCCGGCGGCCATGCCGCGCATCCTCGACCACCGGGAAGCCATGCGCGAGGCCGCCGAGGCCGGGTTCCGGGCGTTGCTATTCAAGGATCACTATTATGTCGGCATGCCGCACGCGATCCTGTTGCAGTCCCTCTACCCGGAAGACCGCATCGAGCTATTCTCCGGAATTGCCTTGAACAACGCTACAGGGGGCATCAATCCCCATGCCGTCGACCACGCGGTCGCGCTCGGGGCAGCGATCGTCTGGATGCCGACACTGTCGGCCGCCAATCACTTGGCCGATGCCGGAAAGCAGACGAAGACATTTCCGAAGACGACCCGTAGAATGTTGCCCGTCGAGCCGCTGAGCGTGCTGGACGCGAATGGTGCACTGACCGATAAAACCAAGCAGGTTCTCGACATCATCGCCGAAGCCGACATCATCTTATCCGGTGGCCACCTGTCGGCAGGCGAGTTGCACGTCCTGTTCGAGGAAGCAGGGGCGCGGGGTGTGAAAAAGATGCTCGTCAACCACCCAACCTACGTGATCGGCTGCACCGACGAGGATATCCGCCAGCTTGTCGGGCTCGGTGCCCATATGGAGCATTCGATCGGCATGTTCGTCGGAGGCAAGTCACTGAAGTTCACCCCGCAGGATCTGGCTCATCTGATCGAGGTCGCCGGCATCGATCGCACGATACTATCGTCCGATCTCGGCCTCATCGGCAGTCCGCGCCCGGTCGCAGGCTTCCGCGCTGTTGTCCAGACGCTGCTCGATCTCGATTTTCCCGCCGCGGAAATCCGCAAGCTGATCGGCGGTAATGCCGCATCGCTCCTCGATCTGCAGCATATCGGAGAAGGCGCATTTCGATGAGAGCCACGATCCTCACCTGTGCGGTAACAGGCAACCTGACGGCGCGCGAACAGCATCCCAGCCTGCCGGTCACGCCCGACGAAATTGCCGACGCGTGCATTGCTGCGGGCAAGGCCGGAGCGGCGATCGCCCACATCCACGTCCGCGACCCGCACACCGGCAAACAGAGCATGGAGCTCGCCTATTATCGCGAAGTTCTCGAGCGGATTAGGGTAAGTGGCAGCGATATCATCATCAACCTGACGACTGGGCCGGGTGGCCGCTATGTGCCGAGCGACGAGGACCCCGGCATTGCTGCTCCAGCCTCGACCATCATGCCGCCGGAGCGGCGCGTCGAGCACATTGCTGCCCTGAGGCCGGAAATCGCCACGCTCGATCTCAACACGATGTTTTCCGGAACTGCCGTAGTGATCAATACGCCGCGCAACGTACGGATCATGGCCGAAGTCATTGTGGCGGCCGGCGCTCGACCGGAGCTGGAGGTTTTCGACAGCGGCGACATCCACCTCGCGCACGATCTGATCACAGATAGCACGCTTTCTTCGCCGGCCATGATCCAGATCGTCACTGGTGTTAAATACGGCGCCGCATCTACCCCCGAAACGCTCGTCTACATGAAATCCCTGTTGCCATCCGGCTCCCACTGGGGCGCCTTCGGCGTCGGCAGGCTTGCCTTCCCGATGCTGGCGCAGTCCTTCCTTCTAGGCGGGCATGTGCGGATTGGACTTGAGGACGCGGTCTATATCGAGCGAGGGCGTCTGGCGAAGGATAATGCTGAAATGGTAGAGAAGGGGGTGCGTCTCGTCCAAAATCTGGGTGGTGTGATCGCAAGCGCAACAGAGGCCCGAAAGATTCTCGGGTTGCAGGGCAAATAGGCATGGTAGCAGCCCATAGAGAGTTGTGCGTCGAGGCAACCAACCGCGTCAAATTCCTTGATCGACAGGCCCTAGTTGGTATCGACATTCAGGACTTTTAAAGTTGAGGTAAATGCACCCAAACATTTGGCCGATGGGGTTCCATACAAGTTTCTGAGCAATCAGGCTCCCCGCAACCAATGAAACGCGTAAATTCGACCATTCCGGATATCTGGTTTTGAGCTCCTCGTCACTACTGTCGAGGGGCTTTTAAAGTCTCTCTTCCGTGCCGGTTTCGCCAAACGCTATCCGCGCCATCGGATCGTTGCTGGCTGCAGCAAGGAACTGCTGTTTCAGCTTGGCAATCTTTTCCTAAAAATCCTCCGCCATCGCCTCTGTGTTGCCTAGTACTGAACTACCTTCTCTCTCCGGGTCTATCTGGGAAGAAATGACCGTGTGCAGGCTCGGCAGCTAGAAGCGAGCGACAGACGTACGAGCAATAGTGCTCGTCCCGATGGCAGCCATTGACCTGAAATCTCTGAACTTCATGTCGGATCAGTTAATTGGCGAGCTCAGGTTCCGAGTTCGAACGTAGGTAGACGACTGCACAAGAAATGACTGTGTTTCGCCGCTGAGATATCGCTTCCAGGTCTGCTTGTTTGCGCATGAGCTAAATTGAATCATCGAAGATCGCGATACGCCGAGGATAATTGTCGTCGACGACGGCAGCTAGTTCACGAGCAACGCAGTCCTGCAACGGACCGATCAGGTCAATGTCGATTTGCCATGCGTCGTACGTGGCAAGCCAATTTGAAACGCCTACGCCGAAAGCTCCAACAGGCAGCTGCGCGACGAGTTCTTTGATCCGTGGTTATCAAGGCCTTCAGACTGGCCAATCGTTGCAACCACCACCGACCGCAGTCTGGCATCTGCCGGCCTACACCTGCGTCGTGCGCTCAGACCATCGAACCGCTACGTGACGCGGCTCAAGGCGCCGTAAGTGCTACACACAGCCGGGCTACCGTCCAGGCTATACTGACCCGACACCGGTGGATCGACGCTAAGCTGGATAGAATTTTAAGGCGCGCTCCAACTGAGGCTCTTTCCGTTAATAGCAAACAATGCCTATGTGCTTGGTTCGCGCCGTCAGTAAATTACCCGGGCTCAGAGCGGTCGCCTCGTCCCTGTCGTCGACTGCCGCGTTTTGTGCCGCTTATGACGAAGCCATACGCGACACAGTCAAGTCGAAGACCCGTCGCACTTGACAACAGAGTGCTGCCTGTATTTTACTCAAGCTCGCGGAATAGGCATGCGCCGCCGCATCACATGACTTTGATTGTCTCCAGGCAGTTTCGCCTCACATCGCCCCGCCCCGTGCGGGATCTGCGTTGTGGGGTATTTTGGTTTTGGTGCACCCGCATGAACGACCCGATCAAGATTGGCATTCTCTTTTCGACAACCGGCCCCTATGGGTCGATGGGTCGGGACGCGCGCGACGGTGCCGATCTCGCGATTGCCGAATTCGGCGACGCGTCTGATGGCGGCGTCGATGCTGTGTTCTTCGATCCACACGCGGATCTTGCCGCCTATCTGGATGGTGCCCGCAATCTGCTACGACAGGGATGCCGCCACATCGTCGGCACCATCACCTCGGCTGCCCGCAAGGAAGTCCTGCCGCTGATCGAAAAGCATGACGGTCTTCTCTGGTACATGTGCCCCTACGAGGGGTTCGAGGCCAATGAGAGCGTCATCTATCTCGGCGGCTGTCCGAACCAGCACCTCCTGCCGCTGTTCGAGTATCTGATCCCCCGCTATGGCAAGCGGCCCTATCTGGTCGGCGCCAACTATGTCTGGGGCTGGGAAATGAACCGGCTTGCGCGAGAACTGGTGGGCAATGCCGGCGGCGAGGTTCTCGGTGAGCGTTACCTGCCGCTTGATGAAACCGCCGTCGAACGGATCATCGCGGAGATCGAGCAGCGGCGTCCGAGCTTCATTCTGAACAATCTCATCGGGCCGTCCAGCTATGCGTTTCTGGCCGCCATGCGGGCGCTGGCTGACAGGGATCCTGCGTTTCGACCCGAGGTCTGCCCGGTCGTCAGCTGTGACCTGATGGAATGCGAACTTGCCGATATCGCGCCGGGTGCTGCCACCGGGCAGCTGTGCGCCGCCTCCTATTTCGATACGCTGGCGACGTCCGAAAACCGTCGCTTCAAGCAGAATGTTCATGCGAGGTTCGGCGAGCGCCGGGTGTCGAGCGTCTTTGCGAGCGCCTATACGGCGGTCAAACTGGCGCTTGCGGCGATTGCTGCCGCTAAAACCGACGACCCGCGGGCCGTGCGACAGCAGCTCAGCCGCCAGCCCTGGCCGAGCCTGTTCGGGCCGCTTGCCATCGATGCGGAAACCAACCATGCGGCGCTGCCCTTCCATCTCGGCCGCATCAACGGCGACAACGGTTTCGACGTGATCGCTTCACGGCCGCCGCTTGCGGCAGATCCTTATCTCACCGGCGGCAATCGTCTGCAGCCGAGACTGCGGGTGGTGTCATGAGGCAGACCCCGACTTTCGCCGGCTCAAAGGTCACGATCCTCCACCGCGAAGACGGCAATACCGAAAAGCTCGTGCGCCAGCTTCGGCTGCTCGGTGTCGAGGCAAATGTCCAGTGGGCGCCGCTATCGCCCGGCGATCTGCCCGACATCATCATGGTCGATGCGGACCAGGGCTGGGACGATCTCCTGCCGTTCGACAGGCAGGCACCGCTTCGCCCCGTCGTCGCACTGCTCGGATCGGAAGCGCCCGGTCGCATTGCCTGGGCGCTGTCGCAAGGGGCGGGCGCCATCATCGCCAAGCCCGTCGCCAGTTCCGCCGTCTATCCCGCGCTCGTCATGGCGCTGTCCATCCAGCAGGAGCGCGAGGAAGCACAGGATCGCATCCGGCATCTGGAGGAGCGCTCGCGCCTGAGGCCGCTGGTCTATGCGGCGGTCGAGCGTCTGATGGTCTCGCATGCAATCGGCGAGGATCAGGCCTATCGGACGCTGCGCGAATGCGCGATGCGCCGCCGGTTGCCGATGGAGCAGATCGCTGCCTTTATCGTCGCCGGCGCCGAACCGCTCCCGGAGGCAATCTGATGCGGGTGATGAAAGAGCTTCTGAGGCAGCCGGTCGCGTTATTCGGCATTCTCATCGTCCTCACTGTCGTCATTGCAGCGCTCGCCGCGCCGATGATCGCGCCGTTCGATCCTGACAACCAGATGTTCGACGGGCTTTCGCTGGAGGGTGCGCCGCTGCCGCCGGGCGGAGCGTTCCTGCTCGGCACCGATACGCTGGGCCGGGATCTGTTCTCGCGTCTTCTCTACGGTGCCCGGACCTCGCTGATCATCGGGCTCGTCGCCAATGGCGTGGCGGTCACGATCGGGCTGTTCGTCGGCATCGTCGCAGGTTACGTGCGCGGCTTCTTCGGCACGCTCCTGATGCGGTTTACCGATCTGATGATGGCGTTTCCGGCGCTGCTGCTGGCAATCGTGCTTGCCGCCCTGCTTCGCCCGAGCCTCTGGATCGTCGCGATGGTGATCGCGCTGGTCAATTGGGTGCAGGTCGCCCGCATCGTCTATACCGAAACCCGCGGGCTGGTGGAGCGCGACTTCATCATGGCCGAACGCTCGCTCGGTGCGGGCCACGGGCGGATCCTGTTCCTGCATATTCTGCCGCATCTGATGCCGACGGCGATCGTCTGGGGCACGCTCGGCATTGCAACGACCGTGCTTCTGGAAGCGACGCTGTCCTTCCTCGGGATCGGCGTGCAGCCGCCGCAGCCGTCCTGGGGCAATATCATCTTCGAGAGCCAGAGCTATTTCCAGGCGGCACCGTGGCTGGTGTTTTTCCCCGGCGCGATCATTCTACTGACGGCACTCTCCTTCAACCTCGTCGGTGACGCCCTTCGCGACATTCTCGATCCGACGCAGCGGGGGCGAGGCTGATGGCGATGCTCTTTCTCCGGCGCGTGGTGCAGATGGCGCTGATCCTGCTCGGGGTCGCGGCGATCACCTTTGTGCTGCTCTACGCCCTGCCGGCGGATCCGGCCCGGATGATTGCCGGCCGCAGCGCAACGGCGCAGACGGTCGCCAACATCCGCCGCGAACTCGGCCTCGACCAGTCGTTGCCGGTGCAGTTCTGGTCCTATCTCTCCAACCTGCTGCAGGGCAATCTCGGTCGCTCCTATGCGCAGAAGACCGAAGTGGCGACGCTGATCATGGCGCGGCTGCCGGCCACCCTGACGCTGATGTTTTCCGGCATCGTCGTCGAAGTGGTGCTCGGGCTGACGCTTGGAACGATCGCTGCCGTCCGCCGCGGCGGGTTTGTCGACCGGGTGGTGATGATGGCATCCTTTGTCGGCGTGTCGGCGCCGCAATTCGTGGTGGCGCTGCTGCTGCTTTATGTGTTTGCCGCAACGCTCGGCTGGTTTCCGATGAGCGGCTACGGCACGTTTTCGCATGTGGTTCTGCCGGCCGCCACGCTCGGCGTGCTCGGTGCCGGGTGGTATGCCCGCATGGTCCGCTCGGCAATGATCGACGTGCTCAACCAGGATTACGTGCGCACGGCCCGCGCCAAGGGGTTGTCGTCGCGCCGCATCACCTTCCGCCATGCGCTGCCCAATGCGGTGCTGCCGGTCATCGCCATGATTGGCATCGATATCGGCCAGTTCATGGGGGGTGTCGTCGTGGTGGAGGCCGTCTACGGCTGGCCGGGCATCGGCCAGCTGGCGTGGCAGGCGATCCAGCAGGTGGATATCCCGATCATCATGGGCGTGACGCTCACTTCCGCGCTCGCCATCATTCTCGGCAACCTCGTTGCAGACCTTATCGCGCCGGTCATCGACCCGCGCATTAGAACCCGCTGACAGCAACAAAAAGGGGAACGACATGTTCAAACGCTGGCTTCGAAACACAACCGTTGCAACCATGGTGGCAATCGCCCCCGTGGGCACCATGTCCGCCATGGCGCAGGGCGCACCGCAGCAGGGCGGCGATATCGTCGTCACCTACAAGGACGACATCACCACGCTCGATCCGGCGATCGGTTACGACTGGGTCAACTGGTCGATGATCAAGAGCCTCTATTCACGGCTGATGGATTACGAGCCGGGCACGCCGAACCCGGTGCCGTCGCTCGCCGAAAGCTTCGAGGTCGCTCCGGACGGGCTGACCTACACGTTCAAGCTCCGCAAGGGTGTAAAATTTTCGAACGGTCGCGAAGTCGTCGCCTCCGACGTCAAATACTCGATCGAGCGTGCCGTCGATCCGAAGACGCAAGGCCCCGGTGCCGGCTTCTTCGGCGCCATCAATGGCTTCGAGGACGTGACGGGCGGCAAGTCGACGACATTGTCGGGCATTGAGACGCCGGACGCCGGCACGGTCGTGTTCAAGCTGTCGCGCCCGGATGCGACCTTCCTGCACGTGCTCGCCATCAACTTCGCCTCGGTCGTGCCGAAGGAAGCCGTTGAGGCAGCTGGTGGTGATTTCGGCAAGAGCCCTGTCGGCTCCGGCACCTTCACTCTCAAGGAATGGACGATCGGTCAGCGTCTCGTGTTCGAGAAGAACCCGGCCTATTACGTCAAGGACATGCCGCATATCGACAAGTTCACCGTGGAAGTCGGCCAGGAACCTCTCGTCGCATTGCTGCGTCTGCAGAAGGGCGAGGTCGATATCGCCGGTGACGGCATCCCGCCGGCAAAGTTCCTGGAAATCAAGAACTCGCCCGACGGCGCCCAGATCATTGTCGACGGCGCGCAGCTGCATACGGGCTACATCATGCTCAATACCAAGATGAAGCCGTTCGACAACGTCAAGGTGCGCCAGGCCCTCAACATGGCGGTCAACAAGGATCGCGTCGCGCGCATCCTCAACGGTCGCGCCACGCCGGCCAATCAGCCGCTGCCGCCGCTGATGCCCGGTTACGACAAGTCGTTTACCGGCTATGCCTACGACGTTGCCAAAGCCAAGGCGCTGCTTGCGGAAGCGGGCTTTGCCGATGGTTTCGAGACGGTGCTCTACTCGACGAATACCGATCCGCAGCCGCGCATTGCCCAGGCCATCCAGCAGGATCTGGCAGCGATCGGCGTCAAGGCTGAAATCCGGGCGCTTGCCCAGGCGAACGTGATTGCTGCCGGCGGCACCGAAGGCGAAGCGCCGATGATCTGGTCGGGCGGCATGGCCTGGATCGCCGACTTCCCGGATGCGTCGAACTTCTACGGCCCGATCCTCGGCTGCGCCGGCGCGGTACAGGGCGGATGGAACTGGTCCTGGTACTGCAACAAGGATCTCGATGCCCGCGCCGTGGCGGCAGATTCGATGTCCGATCCTGCAAAGGCTGCGGAGCGTACCGCTGCCTGGGGCAAGGTCTTCACCGACATCATGGCTGATGCGCCATGGGTTCCGGTGATCAATGAGCGCCGCGTCGTTGCCAAGTCGCTGCGCATGGGCGGTGCCGACAACATCTACATCGATCCGACTCGCGTCATCAACTACGACGCGATCTTCGTGAAGCAGTAGACGCTTTCGGCTTTCGCCTGAGGTCGATACCCCCTCTGGCCTGCCGGCCATCTCCCCCACAAGGGCGAGAAAATCCGCAGCGACGTCCAGTTTCGATCGCGGACGGAGCGGCAGGCTAGCCCCTTCCCCTTGTGGGGAGGGGTCGGGAAGGGGACTTGCCAACAAAAGATACCAGGGAGAACATTCATGTGCATAGCCTGTACCCACACCATTCACCGCGCTCAGCATAATTTCGGCTGGAACAAGGATTTCGAACCGGCCGTGGTCGCGAAATCGGGCGAGACGATCCATTTCGAGTGCCTAGACTCCTCCGGCGGCCAGCTCGGTCGCGATGCGACGCTGGAGACGCTGAACAGTCTCGATTTCGGCAAGATCAATCCTGTTTCCGGACCTGTTTATGTGGAAGGCGCCAAGCCCGGTGACGCGCTGAAGGTCACGCTGCGCAAGTTCATTCCGTCAGGCGTCGGCTGGACGGCCAACATTCCGGGCTTCGGTCTTCTGGCCGACCAGTTCAAGGACCCGGCGCTGCATGTCTGGACCTATGATACCGCCACCATGGCGCCGTCGCTGTTCGGCCCCGGTGGACGGGTGCCGCTGAAGCCGTTTGCCGGGACGATCGGTGTCGCTCCTGCCGAAGCGGGCACCCATTCGGTCGTGCCGCCGCGCCGGGTCGGGGGCAATCTCGATATTCGCGACCTGTCGGCGGGCGTCACGCTCTACCTCCCGGTTGAAGTCGAGGGTGCGCTGTTCTCGATCGGCGATACGCATGCCGCCCAGGGCGACGGCGAGGTCTGCGGCACGGCGATCGAAAGCCAGATGAATGTCGAGGCGACCATCGAGCTGGTCAAGGATGCAAAGCTCCAGTCGCCGCGCTTCACCGTGACCGAGCCGGTGACCCGCCATCTCGACGGCGCCGGATACGAAGTCACGACCGGCATCGGGCCGGACCTGATGACCGGTGCGCGCGAAAGCGTCATGCGGATGATCGATCTGCTGACCGTCGAGCATGGGTTGAACCCGGTCGATGCCTATATGCTCTGCTCCGTCTGCGGCGATCTCAGGATCAGCGAGATCGTCGATGCGCCGAACTGGGTGGTGTCGTTCTACTTCCCGCGGATCGTCTTCGCGTGAACGAGCATTCCGCCACAGCTGCAATGCCGATCCTCAGCGTCCGCGATCTCGATGTCGATGCGCGAACGCCAGAGGGGCGTAAGCCGGTTCTGCGAAACGTGAGCTTCGATCTGGCAGCCGGCGAAACGCTCTGCATCGCGGGTGAATCCGGGTCGGGCAAATCCGTCACCTCGCTGTCGATCATGGGACTGTTGCCGAAGGCCTCTCTCACTGTCACCGCGGGCAAGATCCTGCTTGGCGATCGCGACCTGACATCGCTTTCCGATCGGGCGATGCGCGCGGTGCGGGGCGGCGATATCGCGATGATCTTCCAGGAGCCGATGACCTCGCTCAATCCCGTGATCTCGATCGGCGCGCAGCTGACCGAAGCGATCCGCGAGCATCAGGGTCGCGACAATGCGGGTGCCGTGGCGCTTCAGATGCTCGACGCGGTGCATATGACCGAACCGGCGCGCCGGATGAAGCAGTTTCCGCACGAGCTTTCCGGCGGCATGCGGCAGCGGGTGATGATCGCCATGGCGCTGTCCTGCCGGCCGAAAGTGCTGATCGCCGACGAGCCGACAACCGCGCTCGACGTGACGGTGCAGGCGCAGATCCTGAAGCTGATGCGCGAGTTGAAGCGCGAGTTCGACACCTCGATCATCATGATCACCCACGATATGGGCGTGGTGGCGGAAATGGCCGACCGTGTCGTGATCCTGCAGAACGGCAGCATCGTCGAGCAGGGCGGCGTCATCGATATCTTCCACCGACCGCAGGCGGCCTACACGCAGCAATTGCTGGCCGCCGTTCCGATCCTTGGTGCGCATGCGGGAACCGACGGTCCGCCGCGGGTCTCGGCCGAGCCGAAGCAGCCGGTTTCCGCGCCGGATCGTTCGCCTGTCCTCAATGTCCGCGATCTCGGCGTCAGCTATGGCAGCGTCGCCGGCCGCCTGTTCAAGGGCAAGCCGCCGGTGAATGCGGTCAGCGACGTCGCTTTCGATATCCTGCCCGGCGAGACGCTGGGTCTGGTCGGCGAAAGCGGATCGGGCAAATCGACAACCGGAAAGGCGGTCCTCGGCCTTATTCCCTTCAGCGGCCATGTGATGATCGGCGGCCGCGAGATCGGCATGCTCAGCCAGCGCGATATGCAGCCGGTGCGCCGCTCGGCGCAGATGATCTTCCAGGATCCCTATGCCTCGCTTGATCCGCGCATGGCTGTCGGGCGCGCCATCGCCGAACCCTTGGTCATCCACGGTATCGGCAACAGAACCGAGCGGCAGGACCGTGTCGCAGACCTGCTTCGCCGCGTCGGGCTGCCGCCGGAGGCCGCCAGCCGTTATCCGCACGAGTTTTCAGGCGGCCAGCGCCAACGCATCTGCATCGCCCGGGCGCTGGCTCTCGAACCCAAGCTCATCGTCGCCGACGAAAGCGTTGCGGCGCTCGACGTCTCGGTCAGGGCGCGCGTGCTGGACCTGATGCTGGAACTGCAGGAGACGATGGGGATCGCCTATCTGTTCATTTCCCATGACATGGCGGTGATCGAGCGCATGTCCCACAATGTCGCCGTGATGCGCGGCGGGGCGATCGTCGAGATGGGCAGCCGCCGGGACGTCTTCGAACAGCCAAAGAACGACTATACGCGGGCGTTGATGGCTGCGGTGCCGATCCCCGATCCCGCTGCGCGTCGCCATCACGGTTAAGGCGACGCGTATTCGTGGATTGCCTGACCTCGATGCGGGACTGTCTTGCCACGGTGACGCGGCTGACGATAGACGCTTTACGACGAGGATAACGTTGGAGCGTCAACACGTATGCCGAACACAAGACACGGATTTCGTTGCTACTCATCGATTTTTTTGACAGCTTGTGCCGCAGATAGCCTTGGCCATCACACCAACGATACAACTCTATCAGCTATAACGGAACTCGTATGACAATGTTGAAGAACATCCCAAAGCATTTGAGCCCGGATGTGCTGTGGGCACTCGCAGCAATGGGGCACGGTGATTGTCTGGCTGTGGTTGATGCCAACTACCCAGCTTATTCTCGTCATCAACGTGTCTTACCGATTGTGGGAGTGCCGCTCGTTTCAATCATCGCCGATATATTGAAGTTGATGCCGGTCGACGACTTTCTCGAAAAACCCGTAGTTAAAATGGTCCCTGACGGAGACCCGAGCTACGCCGCGTCGGTTCATTACGATGTCGAAAAGATAGTAAACGATACGGAGGAGCGGCAGGTTAGCTTCGAGCCCGTCGAGAGGACGAAGTTTTACGACGTTGCGGCTCGCGCGTTCGCTGTTGTCGCGACTACGGATGACAGGCCCTTTGGTTGTTTCATTTTCACAAAGGGCGTCATCCGATCCGTCTAGTTTCCGTCGGCGCCGTCGGTTCGATTTTGCAAGACTTCTGATATGGTTAGGCGTCCTTTGATCTTTGATTCAGAGCTTTCGGGATCATGACGTGGATGCGCTTTTTCATGTTGACGACCTGCGTGATGCGAATATCGGCCGCCAAGCTGCAGCGGGCGTGCATGTCACCGGAGCCGTCTGCGGCTACGTCGGATCGAGTGCTGTCAGGTTAGAAGCAGATCGAGGTTAGGTAGAGACTACATGCCGCCAGCAATCAGCCGCTTTTGCAATAGGCGCGCCAGCCTCCGTATCGGCTAATGTCGTTTGCGCCTGTCTCGAGCGCGATCTGTTCGCACAGGAACCCCTTTGCCGACGTTCCGTCCGACAGCGAGACCGTGCCGATCCCGAGAGGCGCGGGGATTGCCGCCACAAACCGGCCGAAGGCTGCGGGCGTCAGGCGCCAGATCTCGACTTCGATCTCGGTACCCTGATTCTGGCCCACCTTCACCATGCCCGGCTTGGCGGGAACCGTGCCGGCGAGGGCGTAAAGGCGGTAGTCGGTGGACGTCCGTGTCGTTCGGGAGAATTGGCCGTCGAGGTCGATGAGCTGATGATTGAGCGGCATTCCCGAAAGATGCGCGCCGACCACGACCAGATCGATCAGATCATCTGCCGGCACGACAGGCGGTGCCTCGGTCGGAGCCGGTAGCGGCCAGCCTGTCGCGCCGAGCGTCAGCCCGCTCGCGGCGTGAAGATCGCGGGCAAGCGTCGCTGTCAGCCCTTCCTTGCCGGCCGGTGCGAGAAGGGTGACGCTTGCCGGCAGGCCGTCCGGTCGCTTCCCGGTCGGGACGGCGATGCCGCACATATCGAGCAGATTGACGAAATTCGTATAGGTGCCGAGGCGGGAATTCTCCCGGATCGGTTCGGCTTCCAGCTCCGCGACCGTGAAATGGCGCGGTGCCGTGGGCACGCAGAACAGATCGACGGAACCGATGACCGGCGCGAGTTTCTTCTTCAGCGCCTGCAGCGCATAAAGGCCGTTGAAAGCATCGGCCGCCGAGAGGGCTTTCGCTCCGCCATAGATGCTGCGCGTTACCGGATGGAACGTGTCCTCATGCGCGTCGAAGAAGTCCTTCACGGCTGCGTAGCGTTCTGCAACCCAGGCGCCTTCGTAAAGCAGGTCCGCTACCTCGTAGAAATCGGCAAAGGGAATTTCGACGAGCTTGTGTCCGAGGCCCGTCAGTGCGGCGAGGGCCTGTGCGTAGGCCGCTTCCATCGACGCGTCGCCGAAGAACCTCAGGTCGGCCGCTGCGGGAACGCCGATCGTCAGCACGGGAGGCGCCGCGCGATAGCCTGTGGTCGGGATCGCCCTCGAATAGGCGTCGGTCTCATCCGGTCGGGCTGCGACGGAAAACACGGTCCAGGCGTCCTCCACCGTCAACGCGAAGACCGAAACGCAATCCAGCGTCCGGCACGCGGGAATGACCCCCGTGGTGGAAAAGGCGCCAAGGCTTGGTTTCAAGCCGACGATATTGTTGAGGCCGGCCGGAATGCGCCCGGAACCCGCCGTGTCCGTTCCTAGCGCGAACGAGACGATACCGTGTGCGGTGGCAACGGCCGATCCTGACGATGAGCCGCCCGGCACGAGTGTCGGGTCAATGGCATTCTTCGGGACCGGGTAGGGCGAGCGCAGGCCGACAAGGCCGGTGGCGAACTGGTCGAGATTGGTCTTGCCGATCACCAGCGCTCCCGCCTCCTTCAGCAGGCGCACGATGGTCGCATCTTTTTCCGGCGTGTAGGCGTAGTCCGGGCAGGCGGCGGTGGTTGGCATGCCCGCGACGTCGATATTGTCTTTTACCGCAAAGGGTATGCCGAACAGCAGCTTTGCGGGATCGAAGGCGCCGAGCTTTTCCGCTTCCGCCAGGATCTCGAGTTTATCGCCCAGGTGGATGAAGATACCGGGGTCATCGACCTCGGCAATCCGGGCAAACACGCGCTCGACGATCTCGGTGACGGTGCCGCCGTTGCGATAGAAATTCGACAGCGAGACGATGTCGAATGCGGGTAGATCCGTCGATGTGGAGTAAGTCATGCCATGCTCTCTTCAAGTATCTTCACGGGCCGGTCCCACTGGATCAGCACCACACATCCCTTATCGCTCCAGACCGAATGCTCGGTGCCGGCGGCGTTGACCACGTAACTGCCCTCACCGTAATCCCCCGCTTCATCGGACTGCACGCCGTTGAGAACGAGGATGGTTTCGAGCCCCTGATGGAGGTGGCGTGGCACGGATGCTCCCGGCTGATACTTCAGGATCGCCACGCCCGGTTGGTCGCCCTCGAACGCTCTGATCCAGTGGATCGTCACGTCTTTGCGGAACGGTCCGAATTCCAGGTCCTTCCAGCCTCCAGACGTCAGCATGGCGCGTGTCGTTTCAGGCATGGGGCAGTCCCTTCAGGATGTCGTCGATATGCGCCGTCCAGCCAACGATGGCGCCCTGGGCGCGGATCATGGCGATGGCGGCGGCCTTGAATTCGGGGAAATAGCTTTCGGTCGCCTCCTCGCAGAGCAGGCATTCATAGCCGCGGTCGTTTGCTTCCCGCATGGTCGTCTGCACGCAGACTTCGGTGGTCACGCCGGCAAAGACGAGCTGGGTGATGCCCTTCTCCTTTAGGATTTCGCCGAGTGCCGTCGCATAGAACGCGCCCTTGCCGGGCTTTTCGATCACCTCTTCGCCGGCGATCGGGGCGAGTTCGGGCAGGATTGCCGTGCCCGGTTCTCCCGCAATCAGCACACGGCCCATCGGCCCTTCGTCGCCGATCCGGAGAGAGGGGTTGCCGCGATCCCGCTTGGCAGGCGGCAGGTCCGAGAGATCGGGCCTGTGACATTCCATCGTGTGGATGACAGGCAGGCCCGCGGCGCGAAAACCTTCGATAAGCCGCTTCACGTCCGGCACGATCCGGGTGATACGAGAGACGTCGTTGCCGAGGCTTGCGCCGAAGCCGCCGGCTTCGGCAAAATCGCGCTGCATGTCGATCACAACAAGCGCCATCTCGGCAGGTCGCAATGGAAAATCGAACGGTTCGGCCTTGATCATCGACATCAGTGGTGCCCCGCCATATGTGCCCCGATCACGCCGATGTCGGCGCCACGCGCCGGCGTCTCGTAGACGAGCCGTCCCTCGGAAATGACGATGATGCGGTCGGACATTTCGAGAAGCTCGTCGAGATCTTCAGAAAGCAGCAACACGGCCGTTCCAGCATTGCGCGCCTTCATGATGCGGGCGCGGATTTCTGCAACGGCCGAGAAATCCAGCCCGAAACACGGGTTGGAAACGATCAGCAGATCGACATCGCCTGTCAGTTCGCGGGCAAGCACGGCACGCTGAACATTGCCGCCGGAAAGCGCCGCAATCGGTGATGACGACGATGCGGTCTTCACCTTGAAATCGGAAATGAGCGACGTAGCCCGTTTTTTCATGCCGGCCTTGGAGAGCCACATTGCATCCCGGCCATCGGCCTTGAGGTCGAAGGTTCGGAAGGAAAGGTTCTCGCTGACCGTCATCCTTGGCGCGCAGGCATTTTGCAGCGGCTCTTCGGGAATGAAACGTACATTGTTAGCCCGCGTCTCGGCGCGAGTTGCCCCATAGGCCGAGCCGTTGACCTCGATGCTGCCGGCGCTGAGAGGTCGCTGACCGGACAGGATCTCGGCAAATTCCTTTTGTCCGTTGCCGGATATGCCGGCGATCCCGACGATCTCGCCTTCGCGGACCGAGAGGTCGTCGATCTCGATCGTCCTCAGCCCAGATCGATCCGGCGCCCTGACGTTGCTGAGCCTGAGCACCGTTTCCGCAGATTGGTTGACAGGCGCGCGGCTGTCGAGTTCGGCGAGTTTCACATTGCCGATCATCATCGCGGCCATGTCGGCGGTCGAGAGGTCACTGACCTTTCCCGTCCCGACCAGCTTGCCGCGACGCAGGATCGAGACGTCGTCGGCGAATTTGGTGATCTCGTGAAACTTGTGGGATATCATCAGCACGGTCAGCCCGCCGCTCTCCGTCATCCCGCGCACGAGGCCCAGCATCTCGTCGGCTTCGGCGGGCGTCAGAACTGATGTCGGCTCGTCGAGAATGAGGAAGGACCGGCCGAGATAGAGCTGCTTGACGATTTCAAGCTTCTGTTTCTCGCCAGCGGCAAGCTCGCTGACCGGTCGGTCGAGCGGGATCTTGAACGGCATACGCTCCATGAATTCAGCGAGTTCGCGGCGCTCCTTCGTCCAGTTGATCACGGCCGGCACTTGAGCCCGGCTGATCACGAGGTTCTCGGCACCGGTCAGCGAAGGGACGAGGGTGAAATGCTGGTAGACCATCCCGAGCCTGTAGGTCGCCGCATCCCTTGGAGAAGCGATCGCGACTTCGCGTCCGTCGACCGAAAGCGAGCCCGACGTCGCGTGGTAAAAGCCCATGATGCATTTGACCAGGGTCGACTTGCCGGCGCCGTTCTCGCCGAGAAGCGCGTGGAAGGATCCGGCTGGAACGCTGATCGAAACGTCATCCAGCGCCGTGAACGCGCCGAACCGCATGGTCATTCCCAATGTGTCGATGCTGGCAGCCTTGCCACGCTCCGGAAGAGGGGTATCGCGAACAATGCTCACTTCATCTCTCCTTTTCAACAATGATAGCGACAGGCCCGCCGCCGGGTGGTCCCTGGTGCTCGGCGCCACCAGAGACATAGAGATCGGTCATGCCGAAGACGCCCGCGAGCACGCCGCCGACAAAGGCGCGGGCATGGCGGGTGCCGGCAATGTCTGAATCGTCCAGCATCGTGTGACGCCGGCCACCGACCATGCCGGATGGGTCGGGTTCCGCCTTGGCCAGTACGGCGGCAATCGTCGTCCTTTCCGGCAGGCGCGCACGGGCGCCGTGCACGGAAGCAGTATCGATGGCGCTCGCCATGACGGCGTGATCGATCGCAAGCGGTCCGCTCCAGGCTCGGCTCATTCCAAGTACGATGATCTCGTGATCGGTCAGTTCGACGCCGGCGGATGCGGATGCGCGACGTGAAAAGAGGTCGTGACGGGAGCCGATGACCTCATCGGTAATGGTTGCGGCATCGACTTCGCCAAGTGCTAGGGCGACGCCCAGCGCCGAGGCTCCACGCGAAAGTCCCATGGACTTGAGTGTCTCGCGCGTGGCGACGGCGTGCCCCGTACTGTCTGCTTCGCCGATGCGGGCAAGCGTCAGAAGCGGGCATTTGATCTGGACGAAATGGACGTCCGCGGGGTCGTCGATGCCTGCATCCGCCATCGCGGTTCTTACGCCTTCGGCGACCATAAGCGCCTGTTCACGACGCCCGAGATGATGGAATGGGAGGTGGGGCGTTCTGGATGTACCGATGGCGAGAGCGGGCCCGCCTGCATCTGCGGCGTCATCAATCAAGCTCTCACGCGCAAAAACCGTCCAGTGTGGCGACAGGGCTCCTTCGGTGCCACCGGACATCACCAGCGAGACACCCTCGACGCCGTGGCGCGCGAACAGTGCCTCGAAACTCGCCGTGGCGAAGCCCCGCGTGAAATCGTTGACGCATCCGTTGCCCTCCGTCTTTCCGAGGATCGCAACGACGTTTTCCGGCTTCAGCCCTGCCGCGAACAGGGCTTCTACGCCCGATACATCGGACGGACCGCTCGCCGCAATGCGAAAGACGTGAGCACGCCTGGTCATGGTGGCGGCTTGCATCATCACGGGAGTGCCTCGATCAGCATTTTCGAGCTGGCCACCGCGCCGAAGACGCCGCCCTGCATCTTGACCATCTTGATCGCAGCGAGGTGGTTGCCGTAATCGGTCGCGCCGCAGCAATCCTCCAGAAGCAGGCATTCGAAGCCGCGGTCATTGGCCTCACGCATGGTCGTCGAGACGCAGACATCTGTTGTGATGCCTGTCAGAATGAGGTTCTCGATGCGCTTCTGGTGGAGGATCAGCTCCAGATCCGTCGCGCAGAAAGAACCCTTGCCGGGCTTGTCTATGATCGTTTCACCCTCGATCGGATAGAGTTCCGGGATGATGTCCCAGCCCGGCTCGCCGCGGGTCAGGATGCGGCCGCAGGGGCCGGGATCGCCGATGCCAGCACCGATGCGCTGCGAGCGCCAGCGCTTGTTGGCAGGTAAGTCGGCGAGATCGGGACGGTGGCCTTCGCGGGTGTGGATGATGTGGTAGCCTTTGGCACGCATGGCCGCGAGCACCGATCTGATCGGCTCGATCGGCGCCTGCACCAGCGACAGGTCGTATCCCATGTGGTCGACATATCCGCCTTTTCCGCAGAAGTCGGTCTGCATGTCGATGATGATGAGGGCGGTGTTGTCTGGCCGCAGCTTGCCGTTATAGGGCCAGGGATAGGGATCGGCGCCGATATAGGTTCCGGTTGTTTCAACCATTGTGTCCATGATCTTCTCCTATTCCGCTGCTGGCTTTAGGGTTTCGCCATAACGGCGCGACGGCTTGTCGAAACCGCAGGATGTGCCGTCGGTGACCTTGACCTCATTCTCCCAGGGCAGCCGGTATTTGCCGGCGATCAGGTCGTGCATGTAGCTGTAGGGTGCATCGCCGGCGCCGCCTTCGACAGCGACGTAGCCGCGGTGGCCGAACTGGTAGATGTTGTTTTCCACGCCCCAGCCGCGCCGTGCCTCGCGCACAAGATCCGGACGGACTTCGGCTGTGATGATTTCGTTCGGCCGGCCTGACGTCCCGTGGGCGATGACTGACCCGTCGAAATTGCAGATCATGCCTTCACCCATGCTGTCGAACGTACCGTCCGAGCCGCACATGCAGACATTGGCGGTGACCATGAGATTGCAGAAGGCATTCGACTGGTTGGTAAAGCGCCAGGCCTCGCGGATCGGCGCCGTATAGCCTGCCGTCCGGATCATGATTTCGGCACCCTTGTAGGCGCATTCGCGCGCCATCTCCGGGAACATGCCGTCATGGCAGATGATCAGTGCGAGCTTTGCGCCCTTGGGCCCGTCGATGACAGGTATGCCGAGATCGCCGGGTTCCCAGGGCTCGACCGGCACCCAGGGATGCATTTTGCGATAATAGAGCTTCAGCTCACCCTGGTCGTCGATGACGATGCCGGAATTGTAGGGCATGCCGCCCGGGTTCAGTTCCATGATCGAGAAGCAGCCCCAGATCGCATTTTTGCGGCAGGCTTGCTTGAACGCAGCGACCTCCGGCCCGTCCAGCGAGCACATGATCTCAGGATTGATGTCCATCGAGAGACCGTGCAGCGCATATTCTGGGAAGACGACGAGATCCATGCCGGGCTGGTTGCGCCGCGCCTTCGCGACGAGATCGACGATCACCTGCGTCTGGCGGGCAAGGTCCGCTTTCGTCACTGTCACCGGCAATTGCAGCTGCACGAGGCCGATGCCAACGCCGTGTTCGGATTTGTTGAGGCCGCCTAAGCCATTCATGTCGCAACTCCTATCATTTCGTCAGGGAAAGCGCGCCCGGCGCGCCGGAAAGCGCGCGGTGGGGCGAGGATGTGGCAATCAGTATGGCAAGCGTCAGCACGTAAGGCGCCGCGTAGAAGAGGTAGTAGCCCTGCGTCACGCCCACCGATTGCAGCGCCGGTCCAAGCGCGCCTGTCCCGCCGAAGAGAAGTGCTGCTAGGAAGCAGTGGATCGGGTTCCAGCGGGCAAAGATCACGAGCGCCACGGCCATGAGGCCCTGGTCGGAGGAAATGCCCTCGTTCCAGGAGCCGGGATAGTAGAGCGAGAGATAGGCTCCGCCGACAGCCGCCAGCGATCCACCGAGCGCGGTGGCAAGCAACCGCACGCGGTCCGGGTTGATGCCCATCGCGCGGGCCGCATCGGTGGAGTCCCCGACGACGCGCAGGATGAGGCCGGGACGGGTATTGCGGAAGGCCCAGAACAGAAAGAGAGAAAGGGCAAAGCCGATGAAGAAGAGGACATTGATATTCAACGCCGCCTGGACCTGCGGATAGGACGACCAGTTGCCGAGCGGGATGGAGGGAAGTTTTGGCGCAGAAGGCTGGATGAAGGGCTTGCCGAGGAAGAAGGCGAACCCGAGCCCGAACTGCATCATGGCAATGCCGATCGCGATGTCGTTGACGCGCGGGAAGCGGCAGATGAAGCCATGAATGAGCCCGAAGACCGCTCCTGCCGCCATGGCCGCGAGCACACCGAGCCATGGCGAACCGGTGAGGACGGCGACGGCGTAGGCCGTCATGGCACCGAAAACGAGCGTGCCTTCCAATCCGAGATTGATGCGTCCGGAACGCTCGGTAATGGCTTCGCCGAGCGAGACGAAAATAAACGGAGTAGAGACGCGGATTGCCCCGGCGAGGATCGCAAGCGGCACGCCCCAGAGACCAATGTTTGTCTCGTCCATCACGTTCTCCTTTTCCAGAGGTCGGGATTGAAGACCTTGAACCTGCCGTAAAAGGTCTCGCAGAAGAGGATGACGATGAAGAGCGTGCCCTGCAGCGCAACGACGGTCGCATCAGGCAGTCCCATCCGGCGCTGGATCAGGCCGCCGGATGCCTCGAGCCCTCCGAGCAGAAACGCGATCGGGATGATTGCCAGTGGATTGTGGCGCGCCAGAAATGCCACGAGAATGCCGGTGTAGCCGTAACCTGCCGCAATCGAGCCGTTCGCACTGCCCTGCACGGCCGCCACCTCCAGCATGCCGGCAAGCCCGGCGAATGTGCCGGCGATCGCCGTGAAGCCGACGATCAGTCGACCGACCGGCAAGCCCTGGATCTGTGCGGCGCGTACATTTCCGCCGGCCATCCGAGCGGCAAAGCCGTAGCTCGTCATCTCGATCAGGATCCAGGAGCCGACGCAGGCTATGATGCTGATGACGAGGCCCCAGTGAACATCCATTCCGGGGATATCGCCGATCATATATCCTGGTGGCAGCGGCATGGTGGAGGGCTTGTTCAGGCTTGCCGGATCCCGCAACAGCCCTTCCACGAGCTGGTTCATCAGCGCGATCGCGATATAGGCCAGCAGCAGCGACGAGATCGTTTCGTTGACGCCGCGGTAGTGCCGCAGAAACCCTACCGCACCGATCCAGATGCCGCCGACGATCATGGACGCAACCGCCATGACGATGAGCGCCGGATAGGGAGGAAGGAAGCCGGTCAGTGGTGCGGCAACCGCTGCGGCTGCAACGCCGCCGAGCACGAGCGCGCCTTCTCCGCCGATGATGACCAGACCGAGGCGTGCCGGCAGTGCCACGCAGAGCGCTGTGAGGAGGAGGGGCGCTGCGCGCGAAAGGCTGTTTTGCAGCGAAAACCAGCTGCCGAAACCGCCGGTATACATGAGCTGGAAGAGCGCGACCGGCGACTTGCCGATCGCGAGAATGAAGAGGGAAAAGAGCATGAGGCCTGCCAGAATGGCAGCAGACCCGATCACGACAGGCTCCGCCCGCCGCGCCAGCCATTCCAGAAGCGGGCGGAACGTGGCTCCTCCGCCGGCATTCAACGAGAGCGCTGGATCGTTTGCTTGTACCGTCATGACGCTTCTCCCTTCACCTGATGTCAGGAAGTGGAGCCGACCACGCCCTCGACGAGGTAGGCCATGCTTTCGAGATCGATCGCATCCTCCGCATAGGCCTTGTCGGCAGCGATTACGGCATTGCCCTTGTTGTCGTTGAGGGGGCCCTTGAACACGGAAAGCTTGCCGGTCATCGCCTCCGCAAGCGTCGCATCGAACATCTTGCGGCCTTTTTCCGATACGCCGGGACCGAGCGGGCTCATCTTGACGAAGCCGTCCTTCAGTCCACCACGAACGAAGTTCCCGAGCTTTTCTCCGGCCTGGGTCTTCTTGATGAAATCGGTATAGACGTTGCCCCAGGCCCATTCGGCACCGGTCAGGTATTTCTCTGGCGCAAGCGGGCTCTGGTCGGCGTGATAACCGCAAACGAACGCGCCGCGGCCGGCGGCGGTCTCGACAACGACCTTCGGGCTGTCGACGTGGCAGGTGATGACATCCACCCCCTGATCGACCAGCGCGTTGGTGGCTTCGGCTTCCTTGATGGCGAGCGACCACTCACCCGTGAAGATCACCTGGCAGGTGATGGTCGGGTCGACGGAACGAGCCCCGAGCAGGAATGCATTGACGTTCTGAACCACCTGCGGGATGGGCTTCGCCGCGACGAACCCGATCTTCTTGCTCTTGGTCGCGTTCCCGGCGGCAACGCCGTTCAAATATTGACCCTGATGGATGTAGCCGAAATAGGATCCCGTATTGGCCGGGTGCTTGCCCGCCTGCCACAGGCCACCGCAATGGCGGAACTGGGTGTCGGGATACTTCGCTGCCATAGCCAGCATGTGGGGATCGAAATAGCCGAACGACGTCGGGAAAACCAACGACGCGCCATCGAGGTTGATCATCGATTCCATCGTCTTCTGGACATCGACGGTCTCGGGCACGTTTTCCTCTTCGACGAGCGTGACACCCGGCATGGCCTTGATGACCGCAGCACCTTCGGCATGGGCCTGATTGTAACCGTAGTCATCCTTCGGTCCGACATAGATGAAGCCGACCGTCAGCGCGGTCTGCGCCAATGCCGTTCCCGGCGTGAGACCGGGAAGTGCGCTTGCGGCAAGTCCGGCCGCAGACACCTGCAGAAAATTCCGGCGGTTCATGGAAAGGAGTTTCGTCATCGTCATTCTCCCTCGCGGCGCTCGGCCGTTCGCTATTGGACAAGGGACAGCAAGCAACAGGCGTGCCACTTTGTAAGTCATTGAAAAAGCTGGTGCCGACTGAATAGATAACAAGAACTGACAAAACTGCATGCAGTTTTGGACGAGCGTGCTGATTTTAGTGTCACTGTATGAAAAATATTCGGAGAAACCGAGATGCGCTCCCAGCGCTATCTAGGATGTCTGGACGAAAAGCATTTAAGTTCAATGCATTGAGGAAAGCGTTGACATGGCGGAACACGAACTGCATCTGTATGCACTACGTCTAAAGCGCCGAGAGTGTCTTGACTGAGGTGAAGCGAAGAAGATTAGTCCGGGCCGGGACGACTGTGGAGCAGATGGTGAGAGCCATTGCCGATATGATCGTGACCGGCGAGATGCTGCCTGGCGAAAGGCTCGACGAGCTTTCTCTCGCCGCCCGGTTCGAAGTCTCCCGGACGCCTGTCCGGGAAGCGTTGCGGGAACTCGGCGCAATGAGCCTGGTTGGCCGGGAGCCCAATCGCAGCGCCGTCGTGATGATTGTGACGCAGGCCCGGCTCCACTCCATGTTCGAGGCCATGGCGGAACTGGAAGGCATCTGCGCGAGGCTCTCTGCCGAGCGCATGACGGTCGACGAGCGACGTGGCTTGGATATCGAACATCGCAGTTCGATACATCTCGTGCATTCGGGCTCGCCGGAGGACTATTCCGCTTACAACACCGAATTCCACAACAGGCTTTACCGAGGAGCTCACAACGATCACCTTCTCGAACTGGCAACACAGACCAGGGCAAGGCTGGCGCCATTTCGCCGCGCGCAGTTTCGTCTGACCGGGAGGCTCTCGAAGTCATACGATGAGCATGACCGGATCGTTACCGCCATTCTGCGCGCCGATTGCAAAGCCGCCGGGCAGGCGGCCTTCGACCATGTGTCGATCGTCAGCGACGCCAGCGCGGTTTTTGTTGCAGCGCATGGTTGAGGTTTTGACGTCGCGGATTTTCGAAAGGCTAGCTCTTCGAGAGGCGAGGACGACGGTTTGCTTCCCATCAAGGAGTGCGAATGTTGGGCTGTGACGAGATCTCCGCAAAATTGCATTGAGACCGTTGGGAAAGACTATATTTGTCTTATTCAACGGCATACCGATTGGTGCTGCTGTATGACCTGTCCAATGAAAGCGTTTTCATGCCGTATGCCGCCGCACCTGCAATTCTGCTAGATCTGGATGGAACTCTAATCGCGTCGGAACCCGGAATTCTGTCGAGCTGCAGGGCAGCCCTTCGTTCCCTTGGACATGATACTGATCCTGCCATGGACATCAGGTCGATCATTGGCCCGCCGATCGAGGACGTCATGCGGTACCTGCTCGGACAGTTCGGCGACGACCGGGTCACCGAAGGGGTCGATGCCTACCGGCAGGACTACGGGTCGCGAGGCCTTCTTCTGAGTGAGGTCTATGACGGTATCCCGGAAGCTCTTTCCAGGATGAAGAAAGAAGCCAGGCTTTTCCTCGCGACATCCAAGCGCGAAACGTTTGCGCGCCGCATACTGGAAGACAAAGGCCTAGATGCTCTGTTCACCGGTATTTATGGATCGACCCCGGCCGGCGACATCGACCATAAGCCTGAACTGATTGCGCACATCATCCAGCAGCATGAGCTTGACGCGGATCGTTGTGTCATGATCGGCGATCGAAAATACGATGTCACCGGCGCCCATGCCAACGGCATGCGGGCTGCGGGTGTGCTCTGGGGCTACGGTGAGCAAGCCGAACTGGAGAGCGCGGGAGCGGATCGCCTGGTCGTACAGACCGCGGAACTGGCCGATATCGCGCTTGGCATGGTGTCCAGCACCGAACGATAATCCAGGCTGTCGCTTAATAACCGAGCGCGATGCCGTCCTTGCGGTGGTCGGTGGCTCCCAGCAGAACGCCCCGCTCGTGGTCGATGTAGATTGCCTGCGCACCGCCGATCGGTTCGTCCGCCCAGACGGTTGTGTGGCCGCGACGTTCCAGATCCATCCGCACGTCGTCGGAAATGGTTGGCTCGAGACTGAGCTTGCCATCGAAATAGAAACTACGCGGCTGGTCGCTCGCCTGCTGCGGATCCATGTCTCGATCGAGGATTTGGCTCAGCAGATGGCAATGGCCGACCGCCTGGTATTGCCCGCCCATGACCCCGAAGGTCATGCGCGTCTTGCCGCCCTCGGCCAGCATGCCGGGGATGATCGTGTGGAAGGGCAGCTTGCCGGGGCCGATGGCGTTGGGGTGGCCTTGTCTGACCACGAAGCCCGCGCCGCGGTTCTGCAGCAGCACGCCGGAGCGTGGCGCGTAGATGCCGCTGCCAAATGCGAAGAAGATGGAGTTGATCAGCGAGACGGCGTTGCCGTCGCGGTCGACCACGGTCACGTAGACGGTGTCCTTATGCGTCGGACCTTCCCAAGTGCCAGCCGGAGCGGCCTTTTCAAGGCTGATCTTCGAGCGGATCGCGTCTATCGAGCGATCCGACAGGATGGCATCGACGTCGGCCGTCATATGGGCGGGATCGGCGATCACCTGGTCACGCCGGGCATAGGCTGCCTTCGATGCTTCGGCGAGAAGATGGATGCGGTCTGCCTCCGACAGCGTCGGATCGCGCAGGTCGAAGCCGTCGAGGATGCGCGCAATCATCAAAGCGGCAAGCCCCTGGCCGTTTGGCGGGCATTCCAGCACATCCCGGCCCCGATATTTGGCCGAGATGGGTGCGGTTTCAAAGGCGGCGAAACTGGAGAAGTCACTTTCCTCGTGCAAGCCACCTAGCGACTGCAACAGGCCGACGATCTCCTCGGCCACCAGGCCCTTGTAGAAGGCGTCGCGGCCGCCCGTCGCTATGGCGCGCAGGGTGGCGGCCAGCGCCGGGTTGGTCATCCGCTGGCCGGTCACCGGCGCCTTGCCGTTCGGCAGGAAGTAGCTTGCGGAGCCTGGGAACTTACCGACGCGGGGGCTGTAGCGCGCCCAATCGAGCGCGACGCGTGGGGTGATGCAATAGCCGTCCTCGGCAGCGGCAATCGCTGCGGCCAGAACACGGTTCATCCCGAGGCTACCATGGCTTTCGATCAGCCGGCACCAGGCATCCACTGCGCCGGGTACGGTTACGGCATGTGCGCTATCGTCGGGGATGGAGGAGAAGCCTTTGTCGATGAAATAGGCTAGCTCGGCCTTCTGGGGTGCACGGCCGGATCCGTTGAGCGCGACTGGCGTTCCGCCGGCCGGTGAATAGAGAGCAAAGCAATCGCCGCCGATGCCGGTCATCAGCGGGTCGATCACCGATTGCAGCGCCACCGCCGCCACCGCCGCATCGACCGCATTGCCGCCGGCGCGCAGGATATCGACCGCCGCCAAGGTCGCCTGGGGATGGGAGGTCGCAGCCATGCCGCGGTCCGAAATGGCGACCGAGCGTCCCGGCTTGAAAAAATCGCGCGATGTCATGGCATCTGCTCCTGATCTGCGAAGATTGGGTATCGGCGGCCGGCCGGTGGTCTCGCATCCGGCCAGCCGCGTGTTTCGTCGTGCGCTGCCGTCAGCGTGTTTCGGTCATCCAGCCGAGGATGTTTTTCCAGAGCCTAGCGTAACCTTCCCATTCGCAGAAAGCCGGCGAAAGCCAATGAGGGCCGATGTCCGAAGTCCACGCCACGGTGCGGCCTTCGCCATGGGTGCCGGTCACCAGCAGCGGATGGCCGCCTTGGTCTTCGGGCAGGCGGGCGAGCACGTCCACATCGGCGCGGTCGCGCACCTCCACCTCGTTGACGCCCAGAAGCAGAGGCCATTCGCCGCTAAGGCCGGCCATCACCGGATGGTCGGGCTTGAGGACGACGGCGGTCGAACCCTCGGGTATTTCAACCCGATCGTCGTAGGGCAGGCAGGTGACGGGCAGCGTGTCCTCTACGGCCGTGCGGCGCCAGCGTGCCTTGCCGTCGATGCCCTGGAACGAGAAATATCCGCCGACCATCAGCAGTCCTCCGCCCTTTTCCACCCAGGCCTTGATGAGCTTCAGCCGGTTGGGCACGGTCTTGGAATGCAGCCATACGGCCGGCGGCAGCAGCAGCGAGTTGGCGCCGATATCCGAGAGGATGATCGCATCGTAGGCGTCGAGCCCGGCCATCTCGAAGGGGAATTTCTCGACCGCGTCATGGGCCGGCATATAGGTCAATTCGTACTCGCTGCCATCGAGCGCCTTGACCAGCGGCTCGGCGCCGAGGTGGAAGGTGACGCTGCCGAACTGGTCGAAGCCCTTGTAATGGGTGGCGGAGCTGATCCAGCTTTCGCCGACGAGAAGCACTTTCTTGGTCATGTCTTACCGGTCCTCGTGAGGAGTTGGAATATCGCTCTTGGTGGCGTCGGTTGCACCTTGAGCGAGGTGGAAGATGGCGGGTCCAGTGGCATCGGCTCAGTCGCGCGGATCGAGACGGTCGCGTAAACCATCGCCGAAGATGTTGAAGCCGAGCACAGTCAGGAAGATTGCAGCACCCGGAAACCAGGCGAGCCAGGTTGCCTGGTCGATAAAGCTGATCGCATCACGCAGCATGCTGCCCCAAGTCGGGGTCGGCGGCTGGACGCCAAGACCGAGGAAGGAAAGATAGGACTCCGTGATGATCGACGAGGCAAGCAGCAGCGATGCCTGGACCAGGACGGGCGACAGGGCATTGGGCAAAACGCTGCGGGTCATGATCGTCAGATTGCTAAAGCCGAGCGCCCGGTTCGCCTTCACGTAATCGAGGCTGGAGACCAACATGGTCTGGGCGCGGGTCACCCGGGCGATGGTCGGCGTGTTGATGACGGCGATCGCGATGATCGTGTTGGTAAGCGACGCGCCAAGCGCCGCTGTGATGCCGAGTGCCAGCAGGATGCCCGGAAAGGCCAGTAGAACGTCCATGCAGCGCATCAGAACCGCATCTGTTCTGCCGCCCAGGTAGCCGGCAACAAGGCCGATCGGCAGGCCGACAAGAACCGCGCCACCGACACTGATCACGCCGACAAGCAGCGATACCCGTGCACCGGACAGGATACGCGACAGCACGTCGCGACCGAGATCGTCGGTACCGAGAAAATGATCGGCTGACGGTGGGGCAAGCGTTGCCATGAAATCGGCAGCGTCAGGCGCATAGGAGGACAAGACCGGTCCGAACACCGCAGCCAGGACAAGGATGCTGACCAGCGCCATGCCGAAGGCACTGCGGCTGTCTTCCACAAGACGGCGTATCAACGAGTGAGATGCGGGAGCTGTGGTCATGCACGTTTCCTCAGTCTGGGATCGAGCGTCGCGTAAAGAAGGTCGGTGGCAAGATTGATGAAGACGAAGAGTACGGCGGATGCCAGGATGGCGCCTTGCACCACGGGATAGTCACGCGCGAAGATCGCATCGACCGTCAGCTTGCCGATGCCCGGCCAAGCGAACACAGTCTCCGTTACCACCACGCCGCCCATCAACTGGCCGAGCTGCAGGCCGACCAGCGTCGTTACCGGGATCAGGGCGTTTCGCAGCGCATGTTTCCAGACCACACGTCGAAAGGGCAGGCCCTTGGCGCGCGCCGTCCGGATATAGTCCGCATTCAGCACGTCCAGCATGGCGGCGCGGGTCATGCGCATGGTCGACGCGGCCATGGCGACGCCGAGCGTGATCGCCGGCAGGGTGATGTGGCGTAAAGCGCCAACGGGATCTTCGCCGATAGGCACATAGCCGGAGGAGGGGAAAATCTGCAGACGGATCGACAGGAAGAGGACAAGCAGGATCGCCAGCCAGAAGCTCGGCAGCGAAAGGCCTGCCAGCGAAATCAGCGAGACGCTATAATCGGCGACGCTGTTGCGGCGTGCTGCGGAAATCACTCCGGCCGGAATGGCGATGACCAGCGAGATCAAAAGCGCCGCTAAGCCGAGCTGCATGGTCGGCACCATGGCGGTCATGACCATGCTGAGGACCGGTCGGCCCGACTGGATGGAACGACCGAGATCGCCGATCAGAAGATGCCCGAACCAGGAGATGAACCGGAGCGGCAAGGGCTCGTCTAGAGCAAATTTTGCGCGCAGCGCGGCGATCGCTTCCGGCGTGGCATCCATGCCGAGCATGGCGGTGATCGGATCTCCGGGGATCATCGCGAGCAGCGTGTAGGAGAGCACGCAGAGGCCGAAGAGGACCGGAATGACCGAGAGGACGCGGGTGACGATCAGCTTCATGTCAGATGTCCTCAGCCTGTTGCGTTTGGCGGTCACGAGCGCGGCGATAGGCGGCCATGCGGGCAGAGGCGGACGTGCCCGGCAGGGTGTCTGGGAGCGTTTCGACCTGCGGAAGCGTCGTGGCGAAGAAACAGGCCGACAGGTGGGCCGCATTCACGGGCACGAGTGGCGGCTCCTCCTGCGTGCATCGGTCCTGCACATAGGGACAGCGCGCGGCGAACCGGCAACCGGCGATGCGGTTGGTCGGATCGGGTGGCTCGCCTGTCAGAAGCACATGCGATTTTCTCTGGATCTCGACGCGGGGTGCAGCGGCCAGAAGCGCCCGGGTATAGGGATGCCTGGGATTGTCGAAGACTTCGCGGGTCGGCGCCTGCTCGACGATCCGGCCCGAATACATGACCGCGACATCGTGGGCCAGATGGCGAACGACGGCGAGATCGTGCGAGATGAAGATGAAGGCGACGCCGGTATCGCGCTGCAGGTCCTGCAGAAGGTTGACGACCTGCGCTTGCACGGAAACATCCAGCGCTGACACCGGCTCATCGCAGATAATCAGATCCGGCTGCACCGACAGCGCCCGGGCGATCGCGATGCGCTGCCTCTGGCCGCCGGAAAACTGGTGAGGGAAGCGGTCCAGCTGTTCGGCGGACAGACCGACCGCTTCCATCAGGGCGGCGGCGCGCTTCAATGCTTCCGGCCTGTCGCAAAGCCGATGCAGCAGCATGGGGCGGACCAGGACCTCGCGAATGCGTTCGCGAGGATCGAGCGATGCAAAGGGATCCTGAAAGACGACCTGAACCCGCCGACGAAAGCGGCGAAGGCCATTGCTGTCGAGAGCCATGGCATCCTCGCCGTCGAGACGGATGCTGCCGCTGTCGGGATCCTGAAGGCGCAGCAGCAGGGAGCCGACCGTGCTCTTGCCGCAGCCGGATTCACCGACGATCGCAAGCGTGCGGCCACGCTCGACCGAAATGCTGACAGTGTCGACCGCATAAAAGCGCTTCGGCTTTCCCCAGCCGGTGGAGACGGAAAACGATTTCACCAAATTTTCGGCGGCGAGCAGTGGCGTCATGCCAGGTCCTCCACGGGCGCGCGCCAGCAGGCGACATGGTGGTCGACGCCAATCTCGCGCAGTGGCGGGAGCTTGGCGCATTCGGTTGCAGCAAACGGACAGCGCGGCGCGAAACGGCAGCCGAGCTCCTCCTCCCAGGGCGGCGGCATGCGGCCGAGGATGGGCTCAAGGCGCTCCACCGTCGCGCCCAGATGCGGCATCGCTGCCAGGAGGGCCAGCGTGTAAGGGTGCTGGGCATCGGTAAACAGAGAGGCGGCCGGCGCTCTTTCGACAATGCGGCCGGCATACATGACCGCCACGTCGTCGGCGATTTCCGAAACCACGCCGAGATTGTGGGTGATGAACAGGATGCCCATGCCGGAGCGCTCGCGAAGCTCCATCAGCAAGGCAAGGATCTGCGCCTGAATGGTGACGTCGAGCGCCGTCGTCGGCTCGTCGGCGATCAGCAGCGACGGTTCGCAGGCCAGCGCCATGGCGATCATTACGCGCTGGCGCATGCCGCCTGACAGTTCGTGCGGATAGGCATCGAGCCTGCGCTCGGCGGCAGGAATATGAACGCTCTGCAAAGCCGCGAGCGCCTTTTTCCGGGCTTCGGCCGCGGATACCTTCTGATGAAGCTGGACTGCCTCGGCAATCTGGTCTCCGATTGTGAAGACCGGATTGAGACTGGTCATAGGCTCTTGAAAGATCATCGCCATGCGGCTGCCGCGCAGCTTGAGCATGTCGCGTTCGGTCAGAGTCTTGAGATCCTGGCCTTCGAACAGCGCCTTCTCTGCCGTCATTTCCGAAATATCGTCCGACATTAACCGCATCAGCGACATGGCGAAAACGCTCTTGCCGGATCCTGACTCTCCGACAACGCAAGTGATGCGGCCAGGGGCAATTTCCAGCGAAACATCCCTCACGATCCGAACTCGCTTGCCCGGCGGACCGAGGGCCACGGACATGCGATCGATGTCCAGAAGAAGGTTCTGTTCTGTTTGCGCCATCACGTCAGGCCTCCGTTTTGCAAAGGGCGGAGAGTTCGGCAGGGCTGGGCAGTGCGCGGAAGGCGCCGGGACGCGTGGCCGTGATGGATGCAGCAGATTGGGCATAGGCGATCGCTTTCTCCAACGAATGGCCGAGCGAGAGGGTCGCGCACAGCGCGCCGCAAAACGTGTCGCCGCAGCCGGTCGTGTCCCTGACCTTGACGGCAATCGCTTCGTGGTGCCGAGTGGTGCCGCTCGAGCGCACCAGACAGCCGTCGCCACCGAGCGTGATGATGGTGGTTTTTGCGCCTCGTTCGTGAAGCCTTGCAGCCGCAGCACGGGGATCATCCAGACCACTGATGGCTTCGGCCTCACCGCGATTGACGACAAGAATATCGCAGTGGGCAAGCAGCGGCGTGGCATCCCACCAGATCGGGGCCGGGTTGAAGACCGTATAGGCGCCGCGGTCGCGTGCGGCCTTGAACCCGGCAAGTGTCGTCTCCTGCGTCAGATTTCCCTGGGCAAGGAAGAGATCGCCTGCCTCAGTCTTGGCGGCGAAGCGGGACGCGGCTTCTTGAGAGAAGGCGGCGGCACAGGCGCCGGCGGTGACGATGCTGTTTTCGCCATCGGGCAAGACCATCAGGAGCGAAAAATCGCTTGAGCCTTCCGACCGCTGCGGTTCGAAGACCAGGTTTTGTTCGGCACCGAGGATTCGGATGATCTCCTCGCCCATGCCGTCATTGCCGATCGGGCCGGCAAAGCGCGTATCGGCCCCCGCGCGGGCGGCAACGACCGCCTGATTAAGGCCCTTGCCGCCAGGCGCACGCATGGCACCGTCGCCGAGCAGAGTTTCGCCCCGCTCGGGCAGGCGTGGCATCTGCAGGCTGATATCGAGCCCGGCATTGCCGAGTACAAGGACCTTAGCCACGCGCGGTCAGCTCCTTGCCTTCTTGACGGCCTGCATAAAGACGTTCAGGCGCTCGGGATCGACCGGGTTCCACCAGACGCCATCGCGTTTCAGGTAGCTTGCGACGATGACGGCGTCTGCGACCGAGAATATATCGCCGACATTGTCTGGCGTGACGCCGGAGCCGACGGCGACGGGAAGCGACGTGCCGCTATCGATGGTCTGGAGCTCTTCCATGGTGGCGGAATCGCCGGTGCGCTGGCCTGTGGCGATCGCTACGTCGGCGTCGAAGAATTCGTTGTCGCGGGCAAGTTCCTGGATGGTGCGGTCGCCGGTGATCGCATGGGCGCCGTGCTTGACGTGCACGTCGGCAAAGATCTTGATGTCGCGGGCGCGGAGGTACGCACGGTAGCGCGCAGCTTCTCCGGCAGGTCCGTCCATCAGGCCTTCGTTTGCGACATAGGCATTGGACCACTGGTTGACGCGCACGAAGGCGGCGCCAGCGGCCTTGGCGACGGCAATCGCCTGGATTGCCCCGTTGGCCAGAACATTAACGCCGACCGGAATGCCGGTTGCGCGACGCACCGCATCAGTCATGACAGCCATCGAAGCGGCGGTTTCCGGGCCGAGATTGTCCGGCTTGGCGAACGGGATGTCGCCGTGGTTCTCGACGATCAGGCCATCGACGCCGCCGGTCTTGTAACGCTCTGCCTCGGCAACGGCAAAATCGACAATCTCGGACATCGGCTGACCGTCATAATCCGGTGAGCCTGGAAGAGCGAGGGAATGGATCACTCCGATGACGGCCTTGCGGCGGCCGAAAATCTGCTCGATGGCATTTGGCTTCACGCGGAAGACCGGTTTTGCCTTTGGTGTTTCACTCATCTGGTTGCCTTTTTGCTTTTGCAGTCTTTTGGCACCGTCGCGACGCAGCAGGGCGCGCGACGGTGTGTCGTGAAGTTAGAGGAGAGCGGAAGGGGTCACTTCTGGAGCCACGCGTCTCCGAGGCGGAAGGCGGTGTCTGGGTAAGGGGTCCAGTGAAGCTTCTTGGTCGAGCCCTGCAGCGTCGAGTCAAAATGCAGGAACAGCATTCCGGCGTCGTCGGAAATCATCTGCTGTGCCTGCCTGTACATCGCCGCGCGTTCGGACTGGTCGGCGCTGACACGGGCCTTTTTCATCAGGCTGTCGACGTCATCATTGCTGTAGCCCGAGAAGTTGTTCGGACCGCCTTTGGTGAACCAGTTGTACATGTTGCCGTCCGGGTCCGGACGACCGGTCCAGGGTGACCAGGAGATATCGAAGTCCTTCTTCTGAAGGACCGAGATCAGGCTTGTCGCGTCAACCTGACGGACCGAGACCTTGAAGCCGGCTTCCTGCGCCTGCGCCTGGATGATCTGTGCGACGCGAAGCTGCAGGGGCGAGGCGACGACGGTGATCGCGAACGGCACACCGTCCGGATGGCCGGCCTCGGCTAGCAGTTGTTTGGCCTTTGCAACGTCACGCTTGTAGGGCTTGAAGTTCGGATCGAACGCCGAGGTGATCGGTGGTGGAACGGGGCCAAAGGCAGGCGAACCCGTATTGAAGTAGGCCACCTTGTTCACGACGTCCTTGTCGACGGAATACAGCAGCGCCTGACGGACCTTCATATCGTTGAAGGGGGGCTTGGTATTGTTGATCGAGAAGGCATTGAAGCCGAGGCCCGGAATGTCGGCCACATTGACAGATGGATCGGTCTTGATCTGCGCCAGGCTCTGCGGCGGGACGATGTCGACCAGTTGGAGATCGCCACTTTTCAGGCCGGCCGTGCGCAGCGTTTCGTCAGGGATTGGTCGAATGATGACCTTGTCGAGGGGGGCACGTCCCTTGTGATAGCCGTCGAAGGCAGAGAGCACCATCTGGCCGTTTTTGGTCCAGCTATCGAGCTTGAAAGGTCCGGCACCAACCCCCTTGGTTGCGAAATCAGGACCGAGTTTCTGCAGCGCGGTCGGCGAGACGAAAAGGCCCGCACGGTTCGTCATCACCAAGGGAAACTGCGCGTAGGGCTGAGAGAACTTGACGGTGAAAGCAAGCGGCCCCGTAACCTCAACCGATGCGATCGGGCCGAGATCCGAACGACGTGGCGAACCGGTCTTTTGGTCCAGCATGCGGTCGAGATTGAACTTCGCGGCTGCAGCGTCGTAAGGGGTTCCGTCCTGGAACGTCACGCCCGGCTTGATCTCGAACGTGTAGGTGAGGTCATCGACCTGTTTGTAACTGGCAATGCCCGGGACGACCTTGAGATCCGGCGTCATGGTCAGCAGGGGTTCGTAAATCAGGTATTGCTCGTAGAGCTCGAAATAGGAGGCGAAGAAGGCGGGATCCAGCGTCACGGGATCCGAGACGACGCCGATGTTCAGCGTGCCGCCTTTTTCGGGCGTCTGAGCGGAAGCTGCGACGGGCAAAAGAGACAGGGAGAGGGCTGCTAGGCCCAGAAACGAGCTGCGTATAGTCGTCAACGTCATGTTCCTTCTCTGGCGATTATTATTGTTGTTCTGTGTTCAGTATTCTTCGGGACGCACCTGTCCTGCGCCGGGAAGCCCGTCGGGACAGATGGATACGAATGTTGTGAGTATCGACGGCTGCCGAAACGGCACGGATAGCCGGCAGAGCCCCCGACCAAGCCGCGGGCTCCTGTGTTGCGATCAGCCTTTCGAGCTGTCAGGCTTTGATGAGCTTCACGTGGAAGCTGTAGCGTTCTGCGAGATAGTGCAGAACGACGTATTCCACTGGCTGCCTGTCGGGCATCCAGGAGGTTCGGTGGCAGATCAGCACGACCGCCGGCTGCCGGACGTTGAGGATGCGGGCCGTCATGGTGTCGGCCATTGCGGCTTCGATGCGTTCGTCGCCACCGGCGAAAACGATGTCGTCGCGCCGCAGTCTTTCGTAAAGCGAGCCGCTATCCAGTTCCTCGATCGTCGGAATACCCGACTTCTTGAACAGTTGCGGGCGCAGATATGTGATCGAGGTTGCAAGCGGCATGCCGTCCGCCAGCATTGTCCTGTCGATCTCCACCACGTCGTCGCCGGGCTGGAGTTGTAGCTCCAAAGCGATTGCCGCACTGGCGGACACGACCTTGACGGATCGTGTTCGATAGCCGGGTGTCAGACCGCGCCGACGCATGTCTTCCGAAAACGAGGAGATCTGGTTCAACGGACGCTCGACACGCGGTTCGATGACGATCGACCCGACGCCGGAGCGTCGCTTGATGAGACCTTCGGTTTCCAGATAGTCCAGAGCTGCCCGTGAGGTACTCCGGCTGACACCGAAGCGCTTGTTGATCTCCGCTTCCCCCGGCAGAACATCGCCAGGCTTGAAACTGCCGCTCTCGATGTCCGTCCGCAACCGGTCCGCAATCTGCGACCAGCGTGGTATCGGGCTTTCTTCAAGATCGGTATCATTCCAGCTCATGGCGATAGAGTATAACGTCATGACATTTCGTCAAGGCTATTTTTGAGCAATTTGCTGTGCGCTTAGTTTTTGGGCGAGTTGAGTATTATTGAACAGCGCTCGCCGATGGACGGTGCCGAGGTGGCCGTCGAAGTGCGGTCCCTCCAACGCGGTAAGTATGTTCGTGGTCGAGTGCTCCACCGCCTTGGAGCCCTCCATCTTGGGGTAAGGTCAAGTCGGGGCGGCAGGACGGCTCGTCAACATAAGCCGTCCCGTCGCAAACGGAGCGAGCGTTGCTCTTCCACCATCGCCAGCTTCCTCACATTCAAAAGCGCTGAACTCTGACATCATCGAACACCAACGCCGATCCATGGGAAAAGCCGAGGAGTTTATCGCAGCAGATATGCAGTTTCACACGCGCATCGCGCAGATCACCGGAAACCCGATCTTAATTGCAGTCAGTGAAGCGATGCTGGCATGGCTGATGACCTATTACACGGACGTGCTCATCTGGACCGGCAAGGAGAAATTCACGCTGGTTGAGCATGAAGAGCCTCCATCGACTGGCGGCTAAGGATGTTGGCGGTGCGGTCCTTACGCACCTTGGACGGTCGAGGGCATCGTACACGCGATAGCAAGACCATAAAGGGACGGATGTTCTGACGGCAGGTCGATGGTTCTCGTCCGTTCAACTTGAAGGCTCGGAAGCGGATGTCGCGATAGCGCTTCTCTGTGGTAAAGTTTGGTCACGGCTGAAATGGAATGGTTCGCCCAGGTTGGCGCGCCTGACCCTTGGTGTATGAAACGCCATGCACCTTGACGCCATCGACGTTCAACAGAGTTATGATCCCTCCCTTGTTAGACAAAGCGGCTGGTGACTTGATCTCGATGCTCATGGTCGCGCCAGCAGCGATCGTGCCGGACAGCGTCATCGTATTCTTCTGCTTATCCTTGATCATCCATCCATCGAGCTGAACGGCAACGTCGGCCGTATTCAGTAGGGTGACGGTCTCGCGTTCGGGGGTGCGCACGTCGTTGACAAGTGCTGCGATGATCCGCACCAGTCCATCAGGAACGTCAAACGGCGGAATTCGGTCGCGATCGACCGGCGTATGTGGCTCACCATCGTGAACTGGATTGGCCGGGACGATCGGATCGGCGCTATCGTCGTCGGAATGCCAAGCTTGCGTCTGAAACTTGAGGAAGATCGCCACCCACTGGTTTTCGTTCGGGAATTCGAAAATCAGCGCACCATCTTGGAATTTGCCGTTGTCGCTCGCGAATTTACCGGGCGGGTTACCCTGGTTCATATGGATATCATGAATGCCGCGACCTGGCTTGAAACCGAAATACTTGTCCGCTTTGTCGGGTTCTGGACCCCAGGTTTCGCCAAATGCATAGATCCAAGACTCTTCATCGGACATGGCGCGCTGCACATAAGCGTCGATCTTTTCGTTCAGGTCGTTGTCTGGCCCTGTGGCTGAAAGCGGCAAGGGCTTTAGCTCCCAAGGCTGCATGAGATTGCTCCGAATGAAGTTGAGAGCGATGCCATCTGGAACGCTTGCTGCGCGGTGAAGCCCCTCGGACAACGCCGCAATCTTTTCCGTGATCGGATGCTCAAAGGCCGAGCGGACCAAGAACTGTACTTCGCTCCCGTCCTGTGATCTGACATTGATCGCAATGCGATGCATGGTTCCGTTTTCGGATACCAAAACCTGATAGTGGGGATTTGCGCCTGTTGCGAGGCGGTTGTTCGTCGGACGTCCCTTCAGGACGGCGTAGTTTTTCAGCGGCATGTCAGGGCTCCCACAGTTAGAATTCATCGAATAGCAGTGTCGTGACAATTGCAGGTTGGTTGATCAGCTTGAGAACGACAGTTTCTGTAAAGTCTGACGTCCTCCGTTTGCGAGTGGATCAGTCAAAATGACAGGGCAAGCCAACGCGCCGCGTGCCTGCGGCAGTTTAGCCTAAAGCTTTGGCGCCGCCCGCCTCACGGCTTTTGCTGCGAACGAAATCTCGCCTGTGGCCGAGACCTTAAATCGATACGCCTCGTTCATAAATTTCTTGCCTGAGTGAGTGAAAGCGAGCACCCGCTCACCATCTGTCCTAACGTGAGAGATACCGAAATTGGTTCGCTCAAAAGCGAACACCTTCCTCGCGGCATCCTTGGGGTCATTCACAGAGCCAAGGACCTTGAAAAAAGCCGCGAGCTCAGTGCAGAATATGATGGAAGGTGTTGTTCGCCCGGCTTTTCCAAGAGCTGCTATAAGAGTGGCGCGTGGGTGAATGTATTCCTTAGCTTCGCTCTCGTCTCCTGACGAAATCAACGACACGACCGGAGAGACCTCCTTGAGAAACTCCATGTCGAAGTCGGCGGACCCATGGTGAGGCGCCTTCAGGATTTCCGCGCGGACGGCTGCACCGGGTAGCGCCTCTCGCAACCGTTGCCCGGCCTCCTGGTTCATGTCGCCGGTAAAGAGAAACCGAACGTTGCCGTAGCGGAGACGGAAGTTGATCGAATGTCCGTTGATCGTATGAGACGCGGAGGGAGAGCCAACCTTGGCGGCGACAGTCCCTAACATGAGATTTGCATCGTCCGGTGGTTCACCCAAAAACCGCAAGCCGACATCCTTGTCGATAATATCGGTAATGGGGCCAAGAAGCTCCACCGAGATATTGTCGGCGGCGAGAAAGTCGAAGGCACCTACACTTGTGTGATCAAGACGCCGCTTCTCAATCGGCTTCCCGGTTGCGCGTTCGACGCGTGGTCCCCACGCTTCGAGGGTCTCGACCCAAGTGTTGAACTTCCCGTTTCTGTCAACTTCCGGGACGGTAGCTTGATCGTCCACGAGGTCGACAATGAATATCCTTCCATCTGCCTCTACGGTCCTGCCGAACATCTCGGTTTCTTTTCGGCGTTCGCCGGTAAGCTTCTTCAGCGGGCGTTTCACGATGCCATTGTGAAAAATCCGCTTCGGGGCGACAAATATCCGCTTTTGAGGTCTCGTATCGGTTTCCGACTTTCGCAGTTCGGTAAGGCCATCAAAATGGTCGGCGTCACCGTGCGTGATGAGAATGAGATCGACAATCAGTGGATCGTCATCGCTTGTTTTCGGAAATCGCGCATTGGCATGCCGAGCAAAGAGCTGGTTGTCGCCGCCGTCGATGAAGATCACTTTACCGCTCGGCGTTTCGATGATCAGGCCATCGCCTTGCTGGACGTCGACCATCGACAGACGGAGCAATGCATCCGACCGAAGTCGAGCCCGCCCATCGATAAATCCTCGGTCTACAACTCCCCGGAGACCGACGATCTCAACCTCTTTCTTGCCCTCTGGCTCAGACAGGACATTGCAGCCATCACCCCAGTAGTACTGGGCTTCCGAACCGTCGGGTCGCCGAAGATTTACGATGTCGTCATCAAGATATTGCATCGAAACTCCTCCACAGAGAACGATCAGCAACAAAAGTTTAGATTAGTATTCTATCGAGTCAACTAGAGTCTAAGATTAAAATCGTTCAAAAGCAGTCATCAGTTATTCATAAGGTTCAAGAATACTGTATTTATTAATGCCATATAAAAAGAGTGACTGAACTCCGTCAAAGATGCGAAGCATAGGCCTTTAGTGCGGATCGCAGCGGTTTGCGCTTGCCTTGTCGGGTGGCGGATCGCGCACCGTGCTCTCTCGGTGTCCTGCTGAGGCGGGCAGTCAGGCAGGAGCATCAGTGTTATGTAAAGCAGCCGCGTGACGGCTGACGGCTCCTAAACCGATCGACCGTGTCTCAAATGGACGCGATCCAAGCCTGCCTCGATCTGGCAATTTGTGCGACAGATAGCAAGCTGAGGCTGTAGGAATGCTCCGGACGAAGACGCTCGCCAAGATTCGCAATGTCGACGAAAAAGTCGAGCAGCGCGTCAGCTGGCCCAGTCACGTCGTGGTTGACGGTGACCATACATTTGTCATTTCACTCCATACCCATGTTGACTTATAAGCGCTTTTCCGTGGTATAAAGCTTACAACATAGGTAGGTGGAGGCGTATGTTAGTCATTCTTGCGGACGACCTGACCGGTGCGCTCGACTCGGCGGCGCCTTTTGCCGGGCGAGGTATTCGCACCGACGTGGCGCTCAACCTTGATGCAATTACGGGGATCGTCGCCGATCGCCCCGACGTTCTGTCCATCAACCTCAACACCCGCGAAACAAGTGCCGGCGAAGCACGTGCCGCCACAGCTGCGACAATCACCTTGCTGCCGCCGGGAACGCGGCTGTTCAAGAAGGTCGATTCCCGCCTCAAGGGAAATATCGTTGCCGAACTGGACGCCATCCCTTTCACACGTGCCCTCGTTGCGCCTGGGATACCAGAGTTCGGTCGGGTGGTTGCGAACGGATGTGTCACCGGCTTTGGTATCGACGCTCCGATCGTGATCGCCGACAGGCTCGGTGCGCACACAGCTCGTGCCCATATCCCTGACGCTAGCTCAGCCGCCGACATGGACGTTGCGCTCGACGTCGCTGAGAACAACGGGACCGATCTGCTGATCGGCGCTCGCGGTCTTGCAGAAGCGCTCGCCCGTCGCATGACGAACAAGGTCGATGCGCAGGCAGCGACCATCCCGTCCGGTCCGATCACATTTGTCATCGGATCGCGCGATCCGATCACGCTTGCGCAGATCGACGCCCTGCGCAACGGCCACAGCCTGACGTATCTGCCTGCGCCGAACGGCCGGCTGGACGCGGAAAGTGGGACAAGACCTGATCTGACGCTGGTGCACGCGACGCCGGGTGAGGAAGAGCTCGATGCGCAGCTTGTGGCGGAAGCTCTGGCTGACGGCGTGCACGAGAACCTTGCCGGTTACGACGGAACGCTGCTTCTCTCCGGTGGAGCGACGGCCGAGGCGGTGCTGCGTCGGCTGGGCCTGTCGAGGCTGCGTCTGCATGGCGAATGCCTGCCGGGTCTTGGTCTTGCGTCGGCACAAGGGCGCTGCATTATTGCAAAATCGGGTGGCTTCGGTCATCCCCATACGTTGAAGCAAATTGCAGACATGGTCCTGCGAAAGGCAGGTTGACGATGGGACTGGAAACGGGAACCGCCCGCAAGGGCCTTGCGGATATCGTGTTCGAGCGGATGTTGCGCGCAATCAAGTCCGGTGCGTACAAGCCCGACGAGCGCCTGCCGACGGAACACGATCTGGCCGCCGAATTCGAGGTGTCCCGACCCGTCATCCGCGAAGCACTGAAACGGCTGCGCGACCAGAGCCTGATCTATTCAAGGCGCGGTGCCGGCAGTTTCGTCCGCTCGGTGGGCTTGCGCAATCCCCTCGGTTTCGGCCAATTGGAAAACGTCGCAGACCTTCTCAACTGTTACGAATTCCGCCTGACGATGGAGCCGGCTGCCGCCGCTGCCGCTGCCGCCCGTCACGATGCCGACAGTCTGAAGGCGATCCGCCAGGCGCTGGAACTGCTGCGCGATGCCACGAACCGTCAGTCACACCGCGAGGATGCCGACTTTCAGTTCCATCTCGCCATCGCCCGGGCCGGGCAGAACAATTATTTTACCACCGCCATGGAAGCCCTGAAGGATCATATTGCGGTCGGCATGAAATTCCATGGCGCCTCGATCAAGAGGGAAGCGTCCGGCCTGTCGCGCGTATTTGGCGAGCATGAAGCGATTGCGACGGCGATCGCCAACAGCAACGAGGATGATGCGCGCCGTCTGATGTTCGAGCATCTGAAGGGATCGCGGGAGAGGCTCTTTCAGTCGTCGCATCTCTAGCCTGGATCTTAAGGATCGCGAGCGATTTGACTTCGGTATGAGACGCAAAAGGCGGCGCTTCGCGGCACCGCCTTTTTCACTGGAGCGAGGTTCTCAGAAGCTCGCGCGATAGATCGCCAGAACGTCATCCACGCTCATATCGGCCGGGTTGTTGTCCATGAGGCGACGGATGGCATGCGCATCTGCGGCAAAGCGCGGAAGATCGGCTTTGGTCGCGCCATGTTTTGCCAATGACATCTCGATGCCGAGATCAGCACAGAAGCCATAGGCCTGCGCGGACAGGTCGGCCTGCGAGAGATTTTGGCCTAGCCCCAGCGCCTGTGCTACTTCCGCAGTCTTGTCCTTTGCCACTGGCGCGTTGAACGCCAAGACGTGGGGAAACACGATG
Source organism: Neorhizobium sp. IRS_2294 (assembly GCF_050500145.1). Classification (NCBI taxonomy): domain Bacteria; kingdom Pseudomonadati; phylum Pseudomonadota; class Alphaproteobacteria; order Hyphomicrobiales; family Rhizobiaceae; genus Neorhizobium; species Neorhizobium sp. IRS_2294. The sequence goes on along the minus strand of NZ_CP191440.1, from coordinate 518,654 downwards.
GCATTGGCCAGTCCATGCGGCAGATGCAGCAGCGTGCCGAGCGGATAGGCGATGGCATGGCCTGCCGCGGTATTGACAGGCCCGAGGCAGATGCCGCCGTAATAGGACGCCAGCATCAGCCCTTCGCGGGCCTCACGATCTGCGCCGTCCTTGACCGCGCGGCCCAAGAACTTGCCGACGAGGTGAATGCCCATGCGCGCAAAACCGTCGATCATCGGATGCGAACGCTTGCTGGTGAAGGCCTCGACGCAATGCGCCATCGCATCGACGCCGGTTGCAGCGGTGACCGCCGGCGGAACCGAGTAGGTGAGTTCCGGGTCTAGCACTGCAAGATCGGCGATGAGGTGAGGGGATTCGACGGCAATCTTCGCGCCCTTTACGGGATCGGTGATCAGCGAGCGGATGCCGGCTTCCGAGCCTGTTCCGGCCGTTGTGGCAACCTGCGCCAGCCGCGTGCTGCGCCCTGCCACCTTGTTGGGGCCGGCGACATCGGACAGCGTCTGTTCGCTATCCCAGAGAGCGGCGACAAGCTTGGCCACGTCCATGACGGAACCGCCGCCGAGGCCGATAACGAGATCCGGCTTTGCGGCACGGGCAGCTGCCAGTGCGGCATCAAGCGTTTCGATCTCCGGCTCGCCGGGAATGGCATCGAACAGGGTAACCTTGCCCGGCAGTTTCAGTCGATCGATGAAGCCGGCTGTAATCGGTGTTGCGATTACCAGCGTGGAGGAAACCGCTCCAGCCCAGGTGCTGACCTCGCCGACGCTACCGGCGCCGATGACAAGTCGTTTTGGTTGATGCAAGACGATTAATGGAGCGCTGCTCATGTCTGCTCTCCCTTGCCGCCGGCTACCAGTTTGCGGGCATAGGCGATGGCCGACAGCATGTTTCCGTGGTTGGCGATGCCCTTGCCGGCGATGTCGAAGGCTGTGCCGTGGTCGACGGACGTGCGGTCGATGGTAAGATCGACGGAGACGTTCACGGCCGTATCGAAAGCGACGAGCTTGATCGGGATATGACCCTGATCGTGATACTGCGCGACGACGAGGTCGAAGCCGCCGGAATAGGCACGGTGGAACACGGTGTCGGCCGAGATCGGGCCATAGGCATCGATGCCTTCGGCGCGGGCGGCAGCCACTGCTGGCGCGATCTGGTCGTCATCCTCGGTGCCGAACAGGCCGTTTTCACCGCAATGCGGATTGATGCCTGCAACGGCGATGCGCGGACGCTCGTAACCGGTGCGCTTCAGGTGATTGTTGCCGGCCTTGATGGTGGCCAGCACCCGTTCGGTGGTTGCGCGGCGGATCGCTTCCTGCAGCGAGACATGGGTGGAAACGTGGATGACCTTCAGCTTTTCCGAAGCGAGCAGCATATAGGCGGCTGCCGATTTCGTCAGGCTGCGCAGCATGCCGGTATGGCCGTCGTAATGATGGCCGGCAAGGTTGAGCGCTTCCTTGTTGATCGGGGCTGTCACAATGCAGCCGATCACGCCGGCTTCGGAATCGCGCACGGCCTTTTCGATAAAGCGGAATGCCGCATCTCCGGCGACCGGTGAAAGCTGGCCCCAGGGTAGCGGTGCCCCTTCGATCGGCAGGTCAACGACATAGGCCGCAAGATCGATCTCGACGTTCAGCGCCTTGCGGGCGGCTTCCAGCGTCGGCAGGTTTCCATAGATGCGCGTGACCGCACGATCCGCGTCGCTCATTTCGGCCAGCGCCCGCACCGTGATTTCAGGTCCGACGCCGCAGGGGTCACCCATGGTGATGCCGATGATGTTGCTCATGCTTGTTCTCCCGCTGCTGAACTGGCCCAGCCTGGCGCCAGACGAACGTATTTGATGGAGCGCCTGTAATAGGTGTAGGCGATATGAAGACTGCCGTCGTTACCCTCAAGCAGCGACGGATAGGACATTTCCTTGTTGTGACCGTCGATCGAATTGTTCGACAGGCAGGTGCCGGGACCATCCTCGATGATGATCCGCTGCGAGAAGCTTTTTGCTCCGTCGTCGGAAATGCAGACGGCAACCGGCGCACGGGGCACACCCCAGATCGGCACGCAGCCGCCATCCGGATTGGCATCCGGCCGGTCGTCGCCTTCGCCCAACTCGTCGTAAAGCGAGGCGCGGCGGTCTGTGGACATGTCCGCATTGGTCGGGTTGCAGATCATCGCGATACGGCCATCCTGCAGGCGGGTTGCGGCGATCGATGAATTGTTGTTGGGAACGTCGGTCGCTTCGGGCGCGGACCATGTACGGCCGCCGTCGACACTCTCGGTGCGATAGACGAAATCGGCCTGCCTGCGGCGGAACACGGCGGCGTACTTGTTGTCTCCTATGGACACCGGGCTCATATGGACGCAGCCGGTCGACTGATCGAGGTCGTCCAGACGCCAAGTTTTGCCGTGATCTTCGGAAATGCCGAGGGCTGCGCGATCATGGCTGCCGTTCCATTTCTGGCCAGGACGCTGGATGCAGCGGAAGATCGGCAATAGCCAGGCTCCATCGTCGCGAACGGTCAGCGGTGCTCGAACGAAGCAGCCGCGCGGCAAATCGAGATAGCGTCCATCGCTGACCGTCAGTTTGGTCGCGTCACCGGCATCGCGATTTACCTCCGCCATGCGGATACGGCATTCGTCCTGATTGCCTGAAGGCTGAGACGTGTGGAACAGGAGCAGGCCGCCTTCAGGTGCCGCAAACAGAACCGGGTTCTGTTCGGAATGGGCGGGGTCGAAACTCAACCGCTGCGGCTCGCCCCATGTGTCAGACCCCGGCGCCAGAACGGAAGCAAAGATCGAGATATCCGACTTGCCTTCCAGCGTGCCGCCGAACCAGGCGCAGATCAGCGCGCCGTCTTCGGCGAGGTGCAGGAATGAGGCGTGGTTCTGGATCATCGGGGAAGCCAGCATGGCCTCGTGTCGTCCATTTCCGACGGCTTTCACCGTGCCGGTCATGACGGTTGCAATCTGTTCAGGCGTCATCGGCGTCTCCTCTGGCCACCGTGAAAATCACCAAAATAACAAAGTTGTCAAGTTTGAAGGACGTTGAAATTTGAAGATTGAGGCCAGTTCTTCAGCCTCATCATCATGATAATAAATGGATTTATCCTCACGAAAGTTTGTCCAAATCCTATAGCGGAATAATTAATTTGACAAACTTGGTCAGACATCAGATGGTCTGCGTCAGCCCGCTTATGTCTACGAAACGGACGGAGGCATCCCGACCGACGCACAGGGCCACACGGAGGAATGCCTGAAGCGCACAGTCGGGAGACCATCGCAAGATGAGCACTGACCAGTGCGATCCGCAGCTAGAGGGAGGAGAATGACATGAAAACTTCGCACCTACTCGGAGCCGTTCTGTGCTCCGTCCTCGCACTCGGTACCGGTTTTTCTCCGGCTCAGGCTGCGTCGAGTGACATCAAAATCGTCTTGCCTGAGGAAGCCGACCTGCTCGAGCCCTGCATGGCGACGCGCTCCAATATCGGCCGCGTCATCATGGAGAATGTCAGTGAAACGCTGACCGAGCTCGATGTGCGCGGCAAGCAGGGCGTTATGCCGCGGCTCGCCGAAAAGTGGGAGCAGACCGGAGACGGCACCTGGCGCTTTCATCTGCGCCAAGGCGTGACATTCTCCGACGGGAAAGCCTTCGGCGCCAAGGACGTCAAATACAGCTTCGATCGCATTTTCAGCGACAAGAACATCTGTGAATCCCGCCGTTACTTCGGCGGCATGAAGTTCGACGTTAAGATCGTCGACGACACCACCATCGACTTCAAGGTCGATCCGGTTCAGCCGATCCTGCCGCTGCTGCTGTCGCTGGTGACCATCGTTCCCGAGGGCACGCCGCTCGAATTCATCCGCGAGCCTGTCGGCACCGGCCCGTACAAGCTGTCCAACTGGACACCGGGCCAGCAGATCGTGCTCGACGCGCGTGACGACTACTGGGGCAAGAAGCCCGCCGTTACCAAGGCCACCTACCTTTTCCGTTCCGATCCGGCCGTGCGCGCCGCCATGGTTCAGACCGGCGAAGCCGATCTTGCTCCGTCGATCTCGCAGGTGGAAGCGACCAACGAGAAGACGGACTTCTCCTATCTCGACAGCGAAACCGTGTATCTTCGCATCGATGGCAATATCGCGCCGCTCAATGATGTCCGCGTCCGCAAGGCGCTGAACCTCGCCATCGACCGGGAGGCCTTTATCGGCACACTCGTGCCGCAGGACGCGGTTCTCGCAACGGCGCTTGTGCCGCCAACGACACTCGGCTGGAACCCGGATGTGAAAGTTTTCCCGTATGATCCGGACGAGGCGAAGAAGCTGCTCGATGAGGCAAAAGCTGACGGTGTTGCAGTCGACACGCCGATCACCGTCGTCGCGCGGACGGCCAATTTCCCGAACGTGACGGAAATCATGGAAGCCATCCAGGCTCAGTTGCAGGATGTCGGCTTCAAGATCGACCTCCGGTTTGTCGAAGTAGCCGAGCACGAGGTTTACTACTCGAAGCCGTTCAAGGAAGGTCGCGGTCCGCAGATCGTTGCCGCCATGCACGACAATTCCAAGGGTGATCCGTCCTTCACCATGTTCTTCAAATACGACTCGAAGGGCACCCAGTCGGGTTATTCCGATCCGAAGGTCGATGACCTCGTGTCCCGCGCCTCCGCTGCCACTGGTGATGAACGTGCAAAGTTGTGGTCGGAACTGATCGCCTACGTCCACGATGATCTCGTCGCTGACGTTCTGCTCTTCCACATGGTTGGTTATTCCCGCGTGTCCGAACGTCTCGACTTCAAGCCGAGCATCGCCACCAACTCGATGCTGCAGCTCTCCGAGATCGGCATCAAGAACTAACGCGGACCATACTCCGAGGACGTATTTTGATCGTCCCAATCGAAGTGAAATGGGCGGCGCTCCTGCCGCCGTCCATTCCAGCAAGATCGAGGTCACCATGCTCACTTTCGTTCGCAAGCGCGCCTTTGCCAGCCTCATCTCGCTCGTCGGGCTGCTGGTCATGGTGTTCTTCCTGTCGCGCCTGACAGGCGACCCGGCTTCCCTTTTTCTCCCCGTCGAAGCATCGGCCGAAATGAAGGCCGAGTTCCGTGCACTGCACGGCCTCGATCAGCCGCTTCTCGTGCAGTTCGGCCAGTATGTCGGCAATGTCGTGACCGGCGATCTCGGCGAAAGCCTGCGCAAGGCGCGCCCGGCGCTCGATGTCGTGCTCGAAGCCTTCACCTGGACGCTGTGGCTTGCCGTCATCACCATGACGCTGGTCACCATCGCGGCGATCGTCGTCGGCTCGCTTGCTGCGTTTCGCACTGGCGGCTTCTTCGACCGGTTTTCCTCGATGGTGTCGCTGATCGGTGCTTCCGTCCCGGATTTCTGGCTCGCGATCGTCGCAATCGTGGTGTTTGCCATCCAGCTGTCCTGGTTGCCGACCTCGGGCACGGGCACGCTCTCGCACTGGATCCTGCCGATCTGCGTTCTGTTCGTGCGCCCATTCGGTATCATCGTCCAGGTGGTGCGCGGCTCGATGATTTCGGCACTGTCTTCGGCTTACGTGAAGACTGCCCGCGCCAAGGGCGTCAAATCGGGGCCGATCATCTTTATCCACGCCCTGCGCAACGCCATGCTGCCGGTCATAACCGTCATCGGCGATCAGGCCGCCAGCCTTCTCAACGGCGCGGTGATCGTCGAAACCATCTTCGGTTTCCCGGGCGTCGGCAAGCTAATGATCGACAGCATCCTGCAGCGAGACTTCAACGTCGTGCTGGCGGCGATCCTTGTCACCGCTTTCGCCATCTTCCTCATGAACCTCGTGATCGATCTTGCCTACGCTCTGCTTGATCCACGCATCCGCTACTGAGGATCGACATGACAATGGCCGTCCCATCCCCCACGCCCGACAATACCATCGCCGCCGAGCCGGGCTTCTTCGTCCGCATGGCGCGTATGCTGTGGGCCGACAAGTTCGCGCTCTGCGCCGCGATATTTCTGGTGTTCGTCATTGTCATGGCGATCATCGGACCGACCCTTCTCGATGATCTCGCCACCAAGCAGAACCTTCGCGGCCGCAATCTGGCACCGTTCGATTTCAGCCGCGACTGGTTTATGTGGCTTGGAGCCGATGCGCTGGGTCGCCCGCTCTGGCCGCGCATCATTGTCGCCACGCAAAACACGATCATGGTCGCTGCCGGCGCCGTGCTGATTTCGGCTGTCATCGGCACGCTGCTCGGTCTGATCGCCGGCTTCGCGTCGGAGCGGACCAGCCAGGTCATCATGCGTATCGCCGACGTCATCATGTCCTTCCCGTCGCTGCTGGTTGCGGTGATCGTGCTTTATATTCTCGGCTCATCGATCCTCAACCTGATGCTGGTCCTGTCGATCACCCGTATCCCGGTCTATCTGCGCACCACCCGAGCGGAAGTTCTCGAAATTAAGAGCCGCATGTTCGTGCAGGCGGCCCGCGTCATGGGCGCATCGTCCAAGCGCATACTCTTTCGCCACATTCTGCCCGTCGTCTTTCCGACGCTGATGACGCTTGCCACGCTCGATTTTGCTTATGTGATGCTGGCCGAAAGCGCGCTTTCCTTCCTCGGCATCGGCATCCAGCCGCCGGAAATCACCTGGGGCCTGATGATTGCCCAGGGGCGCCAGTACCTCACCAATGCCTGGTGGCTGTCCTTCTGGCCCGGCCTTGCGATTATTCTGACCACGCTGTCGCTCAACCTTCTCTCCAACTGGCTGCGTATCGCGCTCGACCCGGTCCAGCGCTGGCGCCTGGAAATGAAAGGATCGAAACATGGCTGATCATCTTCTCGAGGTCCGCGATCTCTCCGTCGACTTTCACACCGTGTCCGGCACCGTCCACGCCGTGCGCAACATTTCCTACTATCTCGACCGTGGCGAAACGCTCGCCATCCTCGGCGAAAGCGGTTCTGGCAAATCGGTATCGTCGGCGGCGATCATGAACCTGATCGACATGCCGCCGGGCAAGATCACGTCCGGCGAGATCCTGCTCGACGGCAAGAATCTCTTGAAAATGTCTGGCGAGGCGCGCCGCGCGGTCAACGGCCGACGCATCGCCATGATCTTCCAGGATCCGCTCAGCCACCTCAACCCGGTTTATACCGTCGGATGGCAGATGCGCGAGGCGCTAAAAACCCACGGCATCAGCACCACACAGGCGCAGGCCGAAGCCTTGCGTCTCTTCAAGCGCGTGGCGCTGCCGGATCCTGAGGCTGCGCTCGACAAATATCCGCACGAGTTTTCCGGCGGCCAGCGTCAGCGCGTCATGATCGCCATGGCGCTGGCGCTCAAACCCGACCTGCTGATTGCCGATGAGCCGACCACCGCGCTCGATGTCACCGTGCAGGCGGAAGTGCTGGCACTTTTGAAGGAATTGCAGCGCGAAACGGGAATGGGTGTTCTGATCATCACCCACGATCTCGGCGTCGTCTCTGAGGTCGCCGACCGCGTCGTCGTCATGGAAAAGGGCCAGCTTGTCGAAAGCGGCACGGTGCGCGACGTCTACCGCAACCCTCAGCACGCCTACACCAAGAAGCTGATCGCCGCCGCCCCCGGCAAGGGCGACATGCACGAGCCGGACGCACACGGCGCATCGATCCTCAGCGTCAAGGATGTCCGCAAGTTCTATGGGGGATTCGAAGCGCTCAAGGGCGTGTCCTTCGAGCTGAAGCCCGGTGAAACCGTCGCCGTCGTTGGCGAAAGCGGGTCGGGAAAATCGACGCTTGCCCGCGTCCTGTTGCGCCTCGAAGAGCCAGATGGCGGCACTGCGCGCTGGAAGGGCAAGGACCTCTTCACGATGTCGCCGGGTGACCTGTTCAAGCTGCGCCGCGATCTGCAGATGGTCTTTCAGGACCCGACGCAGTCGCTCAATCCGCGCATGACGGTCTATCAGCTGATCTCCGAGGCCTGGGTCATCCACCCGGAAATCCTGCCCAAAGCCAAATGGCGGGAGCGTGCCGCCGAACTGCTCGATCAGGTCGGCCTGTCGCCTGAGCATATGGGGCGCTATCCGCACCAGTTTTCCGGCGGTCAGCGCCAGCGCATCGCCATTGCCCGCGCCCTTGCGCTCGAGCCGCAACTGATCGTCTGCGACGAGGCCGTGTCGGCACTCGACGTGTCTGTCCAGGCGCAGGTGATCCGGCTGCTCGACGGGTTGCGCAAGAAGATGGGCATCGCCTTTATTTTCATCGCCCACGACCTGCCGCTGGTGCGCGATTTCGCCGATTACGTGATGGTCATGCAGAAGGGCGAGGTCGTCGAGTTCGGCACTGTCGCGCAGGTCTTCGACAATCCGCAAATGCCCTATACGCAGGCGCTCCTCGCCGCGAGCCTCGATCCGGATCCGGATGTGCAGGCCGCAAACCGCAATGCCCGCCTCGCACGCGTTTCCCAGATTTGATCCCGGAGTAAAATAATGACCAAGAAAGCTTTCGTCGCGATCGTGACATGCTTCAACGACGACGAGACCATCAATTACGAGGCCACGCGCGCCCAGGTGCGCCGTCAGGTCGCGGCCGGCAACAATATCATGTGCGCCGGCACCAATGGTGATTTTTCGGCGCTCACCCACGGCGAAAAGATCAAGCTGCTCGAAGAAGTGGTCGATGAAGTCGGAGGCAAGGTCGATGTCATCGTGAACGCCGGCATGCCGGCCACTTTCGAAACGCTGCAGCTTGCCAAGGAATTTGACCGGATCGGCGTGACCGGCATCGCCGTCATCACGCCGTTCTTCATCGCCTGCACGCAGGATGGCTTGGTCCGCCACTTCTCGACGGTCGCTGATGCGGTCGACACCCCGGTCTATCTCTATGACATTCCCGCCCGTACCCAGAACCATATCGAGCCGGAAACCGCCCGCAAACTGGCGACCCACGGTAATATCGCGGGCATCAAGGATTCCGGTGGCGCGCAGGAAACGCTCGCCGCCTATCTTCAGGTCTCCAAGGACGTCGACGGTTTCGAAGTCTATTCCGGTCCCGACCATCTGGTGCTCTGGGCGCTGCAGAACGGCGCTGCGGGCTGCATTTCCGGTCTCGGAAACGCTATGCCTGACGCCTTGGCCGGCATCGTCGGCGGATTCAATTCAGGCGATATCGCAGAAGCCGAACGTCAGCAGGACATCTACACCGCTTTCCGCACCGATCTCTACGCCCACGGCTTCCCGCCGGCCATGGTCAAGCGCGCGCTCTACCTGCAGGACCCCTCCGTCGGCGCCAGCCGCCAGCCGGCACTGCTGCCGAATGCGGATCAGGACGCCCGCATCGGCGAAACGCTGAAGACGTTCGGACTGCTGTAAGCAACGACTGAGATATTGAAGGTCCGGACCGGAACCGTGCTGCAGTCATGCAGCGCTGACGCCTGATGCTGCGCTCAGCTATTCTGGGGCACTCGGCCATGAAGAGTGGAGTCAGGCAGCACGAGGCCCGATTAACGATCCAAGACTCGTCCGAGGACTGGATTGGCGAGGCATGCTCCCCAAATCGAGCGCCGGCTGCCTCTGCAGATCTAGCTGGAGAGATCACGCACTGCGGAGCTTCCAACAAGAGCGCGAATCTCCGGCAATAGGGGATTGCGGTTTTCGCTGCTCCATATGGCATGCAGTTCCGCGATGCATTCTTGCCTGAGGTCGAGCGGGCGGAAGACGACGTTGTCGAAGCATGCGTGGCGGGTTGCCGCGGGGACGATGGCGAGGCCGATGCCGGCGCTGACCAGCGACAGGATGGCCTGTGAATGCGTCATGCTCTGGACGATGTGGGGCGTGATGTTGTTGTCGGTCATCAATGCGGCGAGCTTTTCGTGTAGATAGCGGGCCTGGGGTGAGAACATGATGATCGGTTCGCCGTTCAGCGTCTCGAGCGGGGGCCTTCGCCTCGACGCCAGCGGGTGAGCCCGCGGGATGGCAAGCATCATCGGCTCCTGCACAACGCACAGGCTCTGCAGTTGATGCGCGCCGGAAAGCGGGCGGGAGAAGCCGAGGTCGACATCGCCGCGATTGATCGCCTGCAACTGTTCGGCCGTTTCCATCTGTACCAGGTCGAGTTCGATCTGCGGCGTAAGCGTCCGGGCGGCTGATATGAAGTGCGGCAGAAAGCCGTAGGTTGCGGCGCCGACGAAAGCGATCCGGATGGAGCCGGCGCTGCCGCGGGCGGCGCGGCGTGTTGCCGTTATCGCTGCATCGCCTTGTGCCAGAAGCTTTTGCGCTTCGGCTAGAAACGCGAGGCCCGCCGGGGTCAGCGTGACGCGCCGGCTGTTGCGCTCGAAGAGCGTCACGTCGAGTTGCTGTTCCAGCAATCTGATCCGCCGGCTGAGTGGCGGCTGGGTCATGTTCAACTGCCTCGCGGCGCGGCTGAAATTGAGTTCCGACGCGACGGCGACGAAGGATTTCACCTGAACCATATCGAGCATCTATTCAATTCCTGTATCGCTGAGCGACAATCTTCGGTTTGGACTTAAATGGATCGGACGCGTATTCGTCAAGCAGGACGCTCCTTGCGGGCGCACGACAGGAGGAGTTGGAGACATGGACGCGCAAATGGAAAAGAAGACTGCATCGCAGGCCGCCGTTGAGGCGGATAGCATCGCCTGGATCAAGCTGTCTTCGGTCTTCCTGCCGCTGAAGACACCGATCAGTGATGCGAAGGTGCTGACCGGGCGGCAACGCCCGCTCACCGAAGTGGCGTTCCTGTTTGCCGAGATCGAGACGAAGCATGGCCATTCCGGTATAGGGTTCAGCTATTCCAAGCGCGCCGGAGGACCTGGCCAGTACGAGCATGCCAAGGAAATTGCCGATGTGCTGATTGGCGAGGATCCGAACGATATCGGCAAGCTGTGGAACAAGCTGTGCTGGGCGGGGGCATCGGTTGGGCGCAGCGGGCTTGCGGTGCAGGCGATCGCGGCTTTTGATGTGGCGCTGTGGGACCTCAAGGCCAAGCGCGCCGGACTGCCCCTCGCAAAACTGCTGGGAGCGCATCGCGATAGCGTGCAGTGTTACAATACTTCTGGTGGGTTTCTCTCTTCTCCGATCGAGGAGGTTCTCGAGAATGTCGAACAGTCGATTGCCGACGGTATCGGCGGTATCAAGATCAAGGTGGGCCAGCCCGACCTAGCACTCGACCTCAAGCGAGTTGCTGCCGTGCACGAGCGTATCGGCGAGCGGGCGGCGATGATGGTCGATGCCAACCAGCAATGGGACCGCCCGACCGCCATGCGCTTCGGCCGCCTGATGGAGCCCTATCACCTGACCTGGATCGAGGAGCCGCTGGATGCCTATGACGTCGAGGGGCATGCCGCGCTTGCCGCCCAGTTCGATACGCCCATCGCCACCGGTGAGATGCTCACAAGTGTGCTGGAGCATGTGGCACTGATCCAGAACAATTCGGTCGATTTCATCCAGCCGGACGCCCCGCGAGTGGGCGGCATCACACCGTTTCTGAAGATCTGTGCGCTGGCGGAGACAAAGAAACTCCAGCTCGCCCCGCATTTCGCCATGGAAATACACCTGCATCTTGCCGCAGCCTATGAGCTGGAGCCGTGGGTGGAGCATTTCGACTGGCTCGATCCGCTGTTCAACGAACGGCTCGAGATCCAAGATGGGCGCATGCTGGTACCAAGTCGTCCGGGCCTCGGGATCACGCTTTCGGAACAGGCAGCCCACTGGACACGCGGCACGGCGGAGTTCGGCAAGCGGCCTTAAGGCTCAGGCGGTTCCCCGGGCGACGATGTGGAAATCGATGTTGATCATCGCTTCCACATTCTTGTCGCCCGCAATCTTTCTAAGGATCGACTGGGCCGCCTTTGTTCCGATATCGCGGCGGTCGATGCGCACGGTGGTCAGCGGCGGGTGGGTGTGAGGCGCGAAGTCGAAATCACCGAACCCGACGATGGCAAGTTCGTCCGGCATGCGGCATCCGCGGGCGTAAGCTTCCGCCAGTGCCCCGTGGGCGACGACGTCCGACGAGCAGAAAACGCCAAGCGTTCCTTCTCCGCGATCGAGAAGCTGTGCCATCGCCAGCCTTCCGTCGCGGAAGGTGGAGGGCGAATTCATTTCCAGGTCCGGCAGTTCGACATCGGCAACCCCCTTCAGCCGGCTGACGAAACCATCGCGGCGCTGGACGGCGCGGGGATCGTTGGCGCCAACCTGCGCATAACGGTCATATCCCCTAATGAGAAGATGTTCGGCAACCAGTGCACCGACAGCGGCATGCGAAAACCCGACGGCAGTATCGAGGGGCGAAGGTGTCGAATCCCAGATCTCGACGATTGGGAGGCCGGCGCCCGTCAGCATCGCGCGGGTTTCCTTGAGATGTGTGATGCCGGTAAGGATCACGCCATCGGGCCGGCGGGCAAGAATGGCGCGGGTCAGTTCCAGTTCGCGCGCTGGCTCATAGCCGGAAAGGCCGAGCAGAAGCTGATAGCCGGCAGAGACCAGTTCGGCATTGAGGCCTTCGATCGTTTCGGCAAAGATGGTGCTGGCGACAGAGGGAACGATCGCGGCGATGAGCCTGGTCCTTCGGGAAGCAAGGCCGCCCGCGAGAAGATTGGGCACATAGCCCGTCCTCGCAATGACCTTCTCGATCGCCTCCAGCGTCCGCGGTTTCACCAGAGCGGGCGTGTTGATGGCGCGCGACACAGTGACAGGCGAGACCCCTGCGAGCTTCGCGATATCGGCAAGTGTCACCGGGCTGTTGCTGGTCATGCGCTTGATATTGAAATCGTCTGTCATCGTGAGTGTCCCCGTCAAAATGAGTTACGCTTTCATTTCAGAACTAATCAAGTGGGCACGGAGAAAATCCTGCTTCTAGAAGCACAAAGCACTGATTCCAAACATTTTAAAAATTCACCTTGGAGGTTGCGATTGCGGATTTTGGCGATAGAATGAAAGCGCTACCATTTCTTCGGGAGGAGGGTTTCGAAGAGTGGTTTAATGGGACCGGCCAGATGCCGGACAAGTGGAGGAAGTATTATGAACCTCAAGCGTTTCATGACGTTGGCGGCCGCTACGGCCGTGATATCAGCAGTCGGCATGACGGCTAGCCGTGCGCAGGACTATCCGACCAAGACCGTGACCGTCGTCGTTCCCTTTGCGGCCGGCGGCAATACCGACACGTTCGGTCGCCTCGTCGCGGAAGAGCTCGACAAGCGGTTGGGCCAGCGTTTCATCGTTGAGAACAAGCCAGGCGCCGGCGGCAATATCGGCCTTGGCGATCTCGCGCGCTCCAAGCCTGATGGCTACACGATCGGCATGGGCACAGTCAGCTCGAACGCGATCAACCAGACACTTTACAAGAACCTGCCTTACGACCGGGAAAAGGGCTTTGCGCCGATTTCGCTGATCGCTAGCCTGCCCAACGTGCTTGTCGTCAACCCGGACAAGATCAAGGCGAACACTGTCGAGGAACTGGTCGCGTTCCTGAAAACGGAGCCCGGCAAGCATACCTACGCTTCATCAGGTGTCGGCACATCGATCCATCTTGCAGGCGAGCTGCTTGCGACAAAGACCGGCATCAAGATCACGCATGTGCCCTACAAGGGCAGCAGCCAGGCCATCATGGACGTTGTCGCCGGACATGTGGATATGATGTTCGACAATATTCCCACTGCCGCACAGCAAGTAAAGGCCGGAAAAGTGAAGGCGCTGGCCGTCACCAGCCTGGAAAAGGCCAATCTGCTCGCTGACGTGCCGACCATGGCAAGCGTCATCCCCGGCTTTGAGGCGACCTCGTGGCACGGGCTCTTTGCTCCTCCCGGCACGCCGCCGGAAATCGTCGAAAAGCTCAGCAAGGAAGTACAGGCGATCGTTGCCGATCCCGCGATGAAGGCAAAGCTCGAAGCGATGGGCGTGACGCCTATCGGCAATACGTCGGCCGAGTTCCAGGCTTTCATTGACAAGGAAACGACGAAGTGGGCCGAAGTCATCAAGACCGCCAACGTGCCGCTGCAGTGAGGCAATCTGCCGGCCGGGTCTAGTCTCCGGCCGGCACATCTTTCACACGCGAGTATCAAGCCATGCTGAAAATTAGAAACGGCCGCGACTTCGTCGGCGGCGTGACGATGATTTGCGCCGGACTGCTCTTCATCTGGTTCGGCCGCGAGCTCGAAGTCGGCAACTCGTTCCAGATGGGCCCGGGCTATTTCCCGATCATGCTGAGCCTGCTCCTGATCGGGATCGGTGGGCTGATCATCGTGCAGGCGATGATGGTCGGCGTCGAGGCGGGCGAGCGGGAGGTCTGGAACTGGAAGGCCTATGCCTTGGTGATTGCGGCGCCGATCGCCTTCGGCCTGCTGCTCGCGGGCCTTGGTCTTGCGCCCACGATGTTCCTCATGATCGTCGGGGTCGCGACCGCAAGCCGATACGCCAACTGGCGGCACTCGATCCTGCTGGGTCTGTTTCTCGCGGTCTGTTCCTCTCTGCTTTTCACAAAACTCCTTTCGCTTCCTGTCAGCGCCTTCGGCCCATGGGTTCCCTTCATCGGCGAACTCATCTGACGCCCGCATCTGATGCCTTAGGGCAGCCGACGAAACCGGATTGGATTGCATATGGATCTCTTTTCTAACCTCTGGCTCGGCGCCTCGACCGCCTTCATGCCGATGAACCTGCTCTACGGCTTTGTCGGCTGTCTGTTGGGCACCGCAATCGGCGTCCTGCCGGGGCTCGGGCCAACAGCCACGATCGCCATGCTTTTGCCGATCACCTTCGGACTTCCACCGGAATCGGCCCTCATCATGCTGGCCGGAATTTTCTACGGCGCCCAGTATGGGGGCTCGACAACGGCGGTGCTCATCAACCTGCCGGGCGAAAGCTCGTCCGTCGTCACCGCGATCGACGGTTACCAGATGGCCAGGAATGGCCGCGCCGGAGCAGCGCTCGCGACCGCAGCCCTTGGATCCTTCTTCGCCGGCACGGTCGCGACGATCCTGCTTGCGGTCGCAGCACCGCCGCTTGCGGCCGTCGCCCTCAATTTCGGGCCGGCGGAATATTTCTCGCTGATGGTTCTCGGCCTCGTCGCGTCCGTCGCGCTTGCCAGCGGATCGCTGCTCAAGGCATTCGCGATGATCGTGTTCGGACTGATCCTCGGCACGGTCGGTACAGACGTCGAAAGCGGAACCCCGCGCTATGTCTTCGACATTCCGGAACTCTATGACGGACTGAATTTCGTCGCCGTTAGCATGGGCATATTCGGTATCTGCGAGATCCTGCGCAATCTGGAAAGCGAGCAGGAACGCTCGGTCGGCGTCAAGAAGGTGACCGGCCTGATGCTGACCAAGGAGGATTTCAAGCGGATTATCGCGCCGGTCCTGCGCGGCACAGCACTCGGTTCCTTCCTCGGCGTGTTGCCGGGCGGCGGGGCGATGCTCGCATCGTTTGCCTCTTACGCCATGGAAAAACGGATCTCTCCCAACCGGGCAGAATTCGGCAAAGGGGCGATTGAGGGTGTGGCTGCGCCGGAAGCGGCCAATAATGCCGGCGCGCAGACCTCGTTCATCCCCATGTTGACGCTTGGCATTCCCGGCAACCCGGTGATGGCACTGATGGTGGGCGCAATGATCATCCAGGGCATTACACCCGGCCCGAACGTGATCTCCGACGAGCCGGAACTGTTCTGGGGCATGATCGTCTCCATGTGGTCGGGCAATCTGATGCTCGTGATCCTCAACCTGCCCCTGATCGGGCTCTGGGTGCGGATGCTGACGGTACCCTATCATTTGCTGTTTCCGGCCATCATCGGCTTCTGCTGCATCGGCGCCTACAGCATCAACAACAGCGTGTTCGACGTCTTCGTCATGGCAGGCTTCACCGTCGTCGGTTTTGCGCTCAGCAAGATGCGCTTCGAGCCGGCGCCGCTGCTGCTGGGCTTCATTCTCGGACCGATGCTGGAGGAGAACCTGCGTCGCGCGATGCTGATCAGCCAGGGCGATCCGTCGATCTTCGTGCGCAGCCCGCTCAGCCTGTCGCTGCTGATCTTCGCCGTCGCCGTTCTGGCGCTCGTTCTGGCACCGAGCATCAGCCGCAAACGCGAAGAGGCGTTTACCGAATAAGCGATCATCGTGATCTTGGAAGAGTGCCCTCGCGGCACGGGAGTTTGGAATGGCAGGCAGGAAGACTTACGAAGAACTACGCTCGGCGCGCTGGATGATGCCCGATGATCAGCGTTCGTTCGGACATCGGTCGCGAACGATGCAGATGGGCTATGCCCCGGAGGACTGGGAAGGCCGGCCGATCATCGCGATCATCAACACCTGGTCGGATGCGCAGCCCTGCCACATGCATTTTCGCGAGCGTGTGGAATGGGTGAAGCGCGGCGTGCTGCAGGCGGGCGGTTTCCCGATGGAGCTGCCGGCGCTGTCGCTGTCTGAAAATTTCGTGAAGCCAACCACGATGCTTTATCGCAACATGCTGGCCATGGAGACGGAAGAGCTTCTCCGCTCGCACCCCATCGATGGCGCCGTGCTGATGGGCGGGTGTGATAAAACCACGCCGGGCCTGGTGATGGGCGCGGTATCGATGGGCGTTCCCTTTATCTACCTGCCGGCCGGACCCATGCTGCGGGGCAACTATGCCGGCAAGGCGCTGGGGTCGGGCACGGACGGGTTCAAATACTGGGACGAGCGTCGGGCCGGCACCATCTCCAAGGAGGAATGGCAAGGGATCGAGGGCGGTATCGCCCGAAGCTATGGCCACTGCATGACGATGGGCACGGCCTCCACGATGACGGCGATTGCCGAAGGCATGGGGCTGACACTGCCGAACGCCTCTTCCATTCCGGCTGCAGATGCCAACCACCAGCGCATGTCGGCCACCTGCGGTCGGCGGATCGTCGAAATGGTGTGGGAGGATCTGACGCCGGACAAGGTGATCACGCCTGCTGCCGTCAACAACGCCGTGACGATCGCGATGGCGACGGGGTGTTCGACCAATGCGATCATTCACCTGATCGCCATGGCACGCCGGGCTGGTATTCCGCTGGAACTCGACGACCTCGACAGGATCGGCCGCACCACGCCCGTCATTGCCAATATCCGCCCATCCGGCAGCACCTATCTGATGGAAGATTTCTTTTATGCTGGCGGCCTCAGGGCTCTGATGAAGCAACTGGGCGACAAGCTCGATCCGACGGCGATCACCGTCACCGGCCTGCCGCTGACCGAAGGGCTGGATCAGGTGAAGATCTACAACGAGGACGTCATTCGGCCGCTCGACAATCCGGTCTATCATGAAGGGTCTCTCGCCGTGCTGAAGGGCAACCTTTGCCCGGATGGAGCGGTGATCAAGCCCGCCGCCTGCGATCCGAAATTTCACAAGCACCGCGGCCCGGCACTGGTGGCAAACAGCTATGCCGAATTGAAGACGATCATCGACGACCCGGATTATCCGCTGACGCCGGAAACCGTGCTGGTCCTGCGCAATGCCGGGCCTCAAGGCGGGCCGGGCATGCCGGAATGGGGCATGATCCCGATGCCGAAGGCGCTTCTGAAGCTCGGCCTGCGCGATATGGTGCGGATTTCCGATGCCCGCATGTCGGGCACGAGTTTCGGCGCCTGCGTGTTGCATGCCTCGCCAGAAGCCTTCGTCGGCGGTCCGCTGGCGCTGCTGAAGACTGGTGACATGGTGGAACTCGATATTCCGGCACGCAGCCTCAACATGCTGGTCGCGGGCGAAGAGCTCGACGCGCGTCGCGCCGCCTGGGTGGCGCCGGAGCCGCGCTATGAACGGGGCTACGGCTTCATGTTCACCAAACATATCGAGCAGGCCGACAAGGGCTGCGACTTCGACTTCCTGAAGACGGACTTCGGCGCCAAGGTGACCGAGCCGGCGATCAACTGAGCAAGCATCAAGGAGAAACTATGAACCCCGCAACCCGTGACAAACTGATGGGCGTCTCCGTCGCAACGCTCTGCTCGGCGCTCTACAAGCGTGGCCTCAGGAACCAGACGATTCAGGACGTGCGGCCGGTCAAGCCGAAGGGGCGCAACATGGTGGGGCCCGCTTTTACGCTGCGCTACATGCCGGCGCGCGAGGACCGCAATCCCATGACGGTGTTCCGCAACCCGCAGCATCCGCAGCGCCACGCGATCGAGACCTGCCCGCAGGGCCATGTGCTTGTGATGGACAGCCGAAAGGATGCGCGCGCAGCGTCGGCCGGCGATATTCTCATTACCCGGCTGATGGTGCGCGGAGGGGCAGGCGTCGTGACCGATGGCGGCTTTCGTGACGCAATGGTGATCGGCGAGCTGGACATTCCCGCCTATCATCACCGACCCTCCAGCCCGACGAACCTCACCCTGCACGAGGCGATCGACATCAACGTGCCGATCGGCTGCGGCGACGTCGCCGTCTTCCCGGGCGATATCGTCGTCGGCGACGATGACAGCGTCATCATCATCCCACTGGAAATCGCCGACGACATCGCTGACGAGGCAGTCGAGATGACGGCCTACGAGGATTTTGTCGCCGAACGGGTCAAGGCCGGCCACACGATCATCGGCCTGTATCCCGCCACGGACGAGAACAATTTGTCGATCTTCGCCGAATGGAGAAAGGCGAATGGTCGGTGAGGGGATGGAGGTCGGGGTCCAGGGTGACGGTAGGCCAAGACCTCTGGAGAAGGCGCTTGCGGAGCTATCCAGGATTTCCAGGATATTTCGTTGTGAGGATACGTGATCCGTGGGTGTGTGAGTTTCAAATTGCAACCAACAAGAAGCGCTCATCCGGTGTTAGAAAGCAGCGAAGGGCTAGCCTTGTCCGGTCAGCAGGAAGTTCTACAGGAAAAGTTGTAGACCAGATGCGAGTAGGTTCGGACCCCACCAAGGGTGGGTATGGCCGGCCACACGCCAAAACAGGGTAACGTCTTTAGGAAAGCCTGCAGCGCAACTGCGTTCAGAGGAATTACATGAACCGTTACCCCGTAACTGCTCCGACGTCGCAACATCAGTCGTCTGCATGGCATAACTCTTGAAAATCCATCTTCATTACGTCTCATGCTCGTCTGCGCGAATTTCCTTCGTGCTTATTCGCGAAATCATATCGTTTGACGATCTTTCAGGAAATTAGTTCCTTGGCATTCTCAACAAGACGAGGATGCTTTGACCAAAATCGGATTCAGAATGCTGGAGCGCACAGGCGCTCCCGTACCCCGCAACGTCATCGACGCCTTTCTTAGTATCGGCGTGGCTCAGGCGAGTGATTGCATGGGTCGTCTCTACGGCTCCCGAGAACTCACTGCCATCCACGGTACAAATCAGCGCATGGCGGGCACAGCGCTGACGGTAAAAACACGCCCTGGTGACAATCTCCTTATTCACCAGGCAATCGCCTCCGCGCAGCCGGGCGATATCATCGTCGTGGACGGTGGCGGCTGCACAGCCAATGCTCTAGTCGGAGAACTGATGCTGAAGCAGGCGATCATGCACGAGGCCGACACGGCCACGACAACGTGGTGATCGTCGGCCATGGTGTCACCAACCGAGCCTTCGAGATGAATTTTCTGCAGCATCCTGTCGACTGGTTCGAACGTTCGGACAATCCCGGGAATGCTGACATCACTCTGATCGAGGGAACGCGCGAAATGGGATACACCTCGACGCTGTGGCACCAGGCGACCGACCGTCAGCCTGGTCAGAACGATCTGCGACAGGCGTATGGCGCAGAGCTAACGATCAGGCCAGAGCCGGAGGCCTGAAATGCCTTTTCCAAACTGGACCTCGTTTTCGCCGGCGATAAATATCAAGCTGGGTATGGGTATCCCGATAACACCCACCGAATGACACTGCAGATCGATAACCGGGCTCGCTTGTCGGGTACCGCGAGCGGTGGCTGGTTCCGTTCAACGTCCCGCAAATCAGCGATGGTGACATACTGATGCCGGTGGCGGAGGATACCAGCTGACAATCGACTAATCGCTATTTTGGGCATTTGCCTTTGATATCAATTGTCATCGATGAGATTCTAGGCACGGTAACCAAGCCTCAATACGTTTTCTCTATCAGGTTCGGTATCGTCCTACATTTGAGCCTTGGCAGTTTTCCTGCAGCTCATTCAGCAAGATATCGAGGCCTACGTGAGGTTTTTTGGAAATTTGAAAATAAGGACGCGTGTCGTTCTTGTAGCGTCGATCCCGACCATTGCGTTGATCGCTGCTGTTGTACAGGACAATATGAAGCGCCTTGAGCAGGCTTCGGAAGCGCAATCTGTCGCCGAAATTTCTTCGATGGCGCCCGTTATCGGCTCAGCCATCCATGAAATCCAGAAGGAGCGCGGTGCTTCCGCTGGTTTCGTCGGTGCCAAGGGCCTCGGTGAGTTCGGGTCGCTCCTGGAGAAGCAGCGTCTCGCAGCGGATGCAGCACTCGCCAGTTTCAAGGCCTTGAACCTGACGACGAGCGAAGCTCCGGGTGGCCCTGAATTGCAGCAGCTTGCGCTCTCGGCCCAAGCCAAGCTCGACCAGCTCAAGACAATGCGTGACGAGGTTACGGCGTTAAAGGCAGGCGTGCCTGATATTGCGTCCTATTTCGAGGATACGATCGGTAGCCTCATCAAACTGATCGGATCCATGAGTTCGCTCACCAGCGACAGCACGATCTCAAACCGGATTGTTGCCTACTCGGCTCTTCTGCAGGGTAAGGAACGCGCTGGTCAGGAACGCATGATCGGCACTGCAGCATTCGCGGCCGGTAGTTTCTCGCCGGAAGGATATCAGCAGTTCGTGAAGTTTGGCGTCATGCAGAACGTCTACTTTGCGGATTTCAACAGCTATGCAGGCGCACCGCAGCGTGCCGCGCTTCAGACGGCCCTTGCGAGTGATGCCGGTCAGCTTGTCGAGAAGCAGCGCAGCGTCGCGCTGAAGGCTCCGTTCGGCGGACAGATGGGTGGAATTTCCGGTGAAGACTGGTATAAGGCTTCGACCAACCGCATCAACGCGCTGAAGACAGTGGAAGACCAGACCGGTCTGGAGCTAAAGGATTATGCGTCCGCTTCGGCTGCGGTTCAGCACAGGAATTTCCTGATTTCGGTCTTCACCTCGCTGGGCGTTCTGGCGGTCGTTGCTGTTCTCGCGACCATCGTCACCCGCTCCATCACCCGTCCCGTCACGCGGATCGTGCAGACGATGCGTGAGCTCGCGGCCGGCAACGCACAGGCTGAAATCGATGCCATTGCAGATCGAAGCGAAATCGGCGACATGGTCAAGTCTGTTGCCGTCTTCAAGCAGAACGCGCAGGACACCTTGCGCATGGAAGCGGAAGCGCAGGCTAACCGTTCGATGTCCGAACGTCAGCGCCTCGAGCAGCACGAGCGTCAGGCGGAAGAAGCAGCCGAAGTGCAGTTCGCAGTCGATACGCTCGCCGTTGGCCTCGGTGCCATGGCGAATGGCAAGCTGAACCATCGGATCGACCAGGCGTTTGCAGAACGCCTCGACAAGATCCGCGTCGACTTTAACGGTGCGATCGAGCGTCTCGAAGATGCGATCGTGGACGTCAGCGGCAACGCGCAGGCGATCTCGGCCGGTTCGAACCAGATCCGCTCCGCGGCTGACGACCTTGCAAGGCGCACCGAACAGCAGGCAGCATCTGTCGAGGAGACCGCAGCAGCCCTTGAGCAGATCACCACCACGGTTGCCGACACGACGCGTCGCGCAGAAGAAGCAGGTCGCCTGGTCAGTGAAACGCGCAAGAACGCCGAGCACTCGGGCCTCGTGGTGACGAACGCAATCAACGCAATGAATGCGATCGAAGCGTCATCCAACGAGATCTCCACCATCATCGGCGTCATCGACGAAATCGCGTTCCAGACCAATCTTCTGGCACTGAATGCGGGCGTGGAAGCGGCCCGGGCAGGTGACGCCGGCAAGGGCTTTGCAGTCGTCGCGCAGGAAGTTCGCGAACTTGCGCAACGGTCCGCAAGCGCCGCCAAGGACATCAAGAGCCTGATCGCCAAATCCGGTGAACATGTCAGAAGCGGCGTTTCCCTTGTCGGCGAAACGGGCGAGGCGCTTGGGCAGATCGTCGATCAGGTCAAGGCAATCAGCGTGAACGTCCTCTCGATCGTGGAAGCTTCGCGCGAACAGTCTACGGGTATCAAGGAAATCAACCATGCCGTCTCGTTGATGGATCAGGGGACGCAGCAGAATGCCGCTATGGTGGAAGAATCCACCGCAGCGAGCCATTCTCTCGCGAGAGAAGCCGAAACGCTCTTCCAGCTCGTTGGTATGTTCGAGACAGGATCAGTGGCAGGTGGCATTCACCACTCGCATCAATCCGGCGACTCTCCAGCTCCTTCGAACCGGTTGATGACCCGAGTGACCTCGTCCTTCTCCAGACGCGTGGCATAAGCTTCACGGCATCCCCCCGGCTAACGGCCGAAAGCACACGCAGAGAGTGAACCGTAAAAGCCGCCGAAGAAATCCTTTCGGCGGCTTTTGTATGAGGCTGATCCGTGCTGGTTGGTGAAAAGAAGCTTCCAGCTGTCACGACATCTTTCGCTTGATCTGCAGCCGCCAAGACACCCCCAGCCGCGTGCTCGTGTCATCGTGGCCGCGATGGACGAAGTGACAGTGAGAGACGCTTGTCTCCATGGCTCCGTCACATCACTCGATATACTCGCAGCCGGCTTCCTTCAGTACCTTGTCAACCCAGTCGCGGTTGACTGTACCAGCTTCGGTCTCGGCCATCTGCTTGGTTTCGGCGTCGTGCTTCTTGATCGTGGCCGTCAAAATATCATGCGCATCGACCTTCGGCACGCTGACGACGCCGTCGAGATCGCCAAGGATTAGGTCGCCCGGTTCTATGACGGTGCCGTTGATCGCAATCGGAAGACCGATTTCTCCAGGGCCGGTGCGATAGGGGCCTCGATGGGTCACGCCGACGGCGAAAGTTGGAATGTTCCGTTCCAAAAAGGCTTCGGCGTCGCGGATGGCGCCGTTCAGCACGAAGCCGGCCACGCCGCGCCGGATGGCATGGGCAAGCATCAGCTCGCCCATCAACGAATTGGCCAAATCCGCGGCAGCATCAACGACGATTACGTCGCCTGGCTGAGCCATGTCGATTGCCTTGTGCAGCATCAGGTTGTCACCCGGCCGGGTCCGGACGGTCAGCGCCGGACCTGCAAGGTTGCCCGACTTATGCATCGGCCGCAATCCTGTGCCGAGCGCACAGATGCGCGACATAGAATCGCTCACATTGGCAACGGGAAGGCTTCGGAAGGACTGGACAAGCGCCGGCTCGACGCGGTCCCAGTTTAGTTTGATGCGAAATCCGTACGTCATGAATACCTCAAGCAGAAAGTTCGGTTGGGCGTGCAATCGAGCGTTCGTCCGGCGCATTGCCGTCGAGAACGCTGATAATGTGATGCGCGGCGATGATCGCCATCGCATCGGCGGAGCCATATGTGACACCGCCGATGTGTGGCGTTGCGATCAGCGTGTTGAAGGTCCAGAGCGGGTTGTCGGCCGCCGGCGGCTCGGTGGCGAAACTGTCGAGAGCGGCGCCTGCGACAGTCCCAGCGGCAAGAGCCTCTGCAAGTGCCGCTTCGTTGACAATGCCGCCGCGTGCCGTGTTCACCAGAACCGCGGAATTCTTCATCATTGCGAGCCTCCTCGCGTCGATCAGATCGCGTGTTGCCGCGGTCAGCGGGCAGTGAATGCTGAGAATGTCCAGCGCCGGCAGCATGGCGTCGATATCGTCTGAAGTTGCGAAACCATCGGCTTCTGCTGCGTCCGGCGCGAAAGGGTCATAGACCACGACTTCCATGCCAAGAGATTCGGCCATGCGTGCCGTCTCGCGACCGATCCCGCCGTAACCGACAAGACCTATCGTGGCGCCTAGGAAATCCTTGCCGATAAATGTCGGCTTCGGCCATTCACCGCTTTTCACGGCGCGATCGAGCGGCAGTATTTCCTTGATCAGACTGAGCACCAGCGCGATCGTGTGCTCGGCGACGGCACGCGAATTCGAGCCCATCGCCCGAAGCACGGGGATGCCAAGCTTGGCGGCGGCGGTGATATCGACATTGTCGACACCGACGCCATGCTTGGCGATGACCTTGAGATTGGGAGAAGCGGAAATCACCGCTTCGTCGATGCGGCCTTGGCGCACCATCAGTCCGTCAATCTTGAGATCGGCGGCGCGCTTGGCCACCACATCGGACGGATCGTAGGGTGGCGAGAAGAACACGTCGATATCATGCGCATTCAACAGTCTGATCGCCTTTTCAGCGATCTGGTTGTGGCTCACAAGGATGCGTCGGCCACGCATGCCGTGCTCGACCCCTTGGATGATGTCATGGATCATCAGCTAGCGCGTCCTTTCTGCGATTTGCGAATTAGATTTTCGGCGCGCGTGACGATCGGTGCGTCGATAAACTTGCCGTCCAGCATGAAGGCGCCTCGTCCAGCGGCCGCCTCTCTCTCGTTAGCCGCAACGACTTTCAGCGCCCAGGCGACCTCCTGCGGACTTGGCGCGAAACCTTCGTTGAGGATAGGAACGACGGAAGGGTGAATGCAGCTTGCCCCGTCAAAACCGAAGTCACGCGCCTCCAGTACGGCGGCGCGAAGGGCCTCCTTGTCTGCGAAATCCGCGATGGTTCTGAGAAGCCCGAGAGACAGCACGCCGGCCTCCTTGGCCGCGTAATGGATCATGAGCTTGGGATAACGCAGCACCTCCGGCGTCGGCTTCGCATCCATGGCGGTCGCAAGATCCTCGCCGCCGCAGGCAAGGGCCATGACGCGCGGCCCCTTGGCAATGGACCGAACCTCGAACAGGCCCTGCATGTCCTCTATTAGCGGCACGAAGGCTATCGGCGAGCGATCCTTTTCGTGGTTTTCGAGGCTCTTCGCCAAACGGTCGAGAACATCGGGGCTGCAGACCTTCGGGACGTAAAGTCCGTCGGCACCGGCTTGCGTCGCGGCGATCGCGTCCTCGATCAGCCGCTCAGAGTGGTTGACGCGCACGAACACCCGGCCGCCGGCCTTCTTGATCGCCGGTACCCATCTCGCCAATCCATCTCGGGCTTCGGTCTTGGCTGCCTCGGGTACGGCATCTTCAAGATCGACGATAACGGCATCGGCCCCGCGCTGACCGGCCTTTTCCAGAAAACGGGGCGCGTTGCCCGGTACGTAGAGGAGTGACGAGATCATGCCTTGTCCTCCAGGTCAGCCAAGGTCATGCCGATCTCGGCAAGGATTTCTTCGGTCTGTTCTCCGATGCCCGGTGCCGGATGACGAAAGCCCCCTGGAGTCGTCGAGAAGCGCGGAAAGATGTTGTGTTGCGGAATGCTGCCGAGATCGGCATCTTCCACATCCACGACGATTTGCCGCTCGGCAAAATGCGGGTCTGTGCTGATATCGGCAATGTCATAGACCGGACCAACGGTTGCGCCAGCGGCACGCATGGCTTTCAACGCATCGTCGCGGGTGCGGGTGACGAACCACGCGCCGAGTGCTTCATCCACCAGCTCGCGATGGCGGACACGTTCGACATTGGTCGAAAACCGCGGATCGTCCTTCATCTCCGGGCGGCCGACAATGTCGAAAATCCGCATCGCGATGACCTGGGTCGATCCCGAAAGCGCCACATATTTGCCGTCGCTGCACAGATAGACGTTGCGGGGTGAGACCGTATTGGAGCCTGAGCCGGAGCGCTGCTTGACCTTGCCAGTGACGTTATAGATCGATGCTTCCGGCCCGAGCGAGGCGAAGATCGGCTCCAGCAGGGAAAGATCGATCACCTGACCTTCGGCGTCACCGCGTTCGCGGGCAAACAGCGCCATCATTACGGCATTGGCACCCGTCAGTCCTGAGATCATGTCCGCCAGCGCCAAAGGTGGCAGTACCGGTTCGCGATCCGGAAAACCGGTGCGCGAGGCAAAGCCGCTCATCGCCTCGACCAACGTGCCGAAGCCGGGCAGCTTGGCATAGGGGCCGGTCTGGCCAAAGCCCGAGATCCGCACGATGATAAGCCCCGGGTTGATTTCCAGGAGGCGTTGCGGCGAAAGCCCCATTTCCTCCAGCGTGCCTGGCCGAAAGTTCTCGATGAAAACATCCGCCGTTTCCAGCAGCTTCTTCAAGGTTTTCAGCGCCTGCGGCTGACGCAGGTTGAGCGCGATCGAGCGCTTGTTGCGGCCATAGGTTTTCCAGTGAAGCGAATGGCCATGGTCGCGCCATTCGCGCAGCGCATCACCCTGTGGCGGCTCCACCTTGACGACGTCGGCGCCGAAATCGCCGAGCTGCACCGACAGCATGTTTCCGGCAACCACGCGGCTGAGGTCAATGACCCGGATACCGTGCAGCGGGCCCTTTTGTTCCGGCTGAAACCGGACGGTTGTTTTCGTCTCTGCCATGAAAACCTCAATTCGCGCCGGGCTTGTCGGGGAAGACGGCGCAATGTTCCTGAGGAATGCGCACGAGGATCGAATCCTGCTTCAGCTCTGAAGGCGTCTGAACCCGGAACTCGATCGGGCCCGACCGGACTGCATATTGCCAGACCGAGCCGAGATAGGTCCGCTGATCGATCGACACCCGCATCGTGTTCGGGCCAGTCTCGTTCGTGAGCTCGATCTTTTCAGGGCGGATGGCAACGACGACGGAACCGTCCTTGCCTGCGGCACCGGGGGGCGTGACGAGCTCGCTGCCATCGGCCAAGCGGATGCGGGCTTTGTCGGCACCGTTCTCGACCATCGTTCCGTCGAAAAAGTTAGACGAGCCAATAAAGTCCGCGACAAAGCTGTCGGCTGGTCGCTCGTAGATTTCGCGCGGCGTGCCGAGCTGGCGCATCCGTCCCATGCTCATCACCGCAATCCGGTCGGAAACGGCCAGTGCCTCTGCCTGGTCGTGGGTGACGTAGATGGTGGTGACCTTCAATCGTTCCTGCAGCTCTCGGAGCCAGACGCGGGCACGCTCGCGCAGTTTGGCATCGAGGTTGGAAAGCGGCTCGTCGAGGAGCAGAAGCGGCGGGCGGTAGACGAGGGCTCGAGCAAGTGCGACGCGCTGCTGCTGGCCACCGGAAAGTTCGAACGGAAAGCGGTCCGCATAGGGAAGCATTTCCACGAGGCCGAGCGATTCCCGGATGCGCTCGTCACGCTCGGCTCTTCCAATCTTTCGGAGCGTCAGAGGAAAAGCGAGGTTCTCGGCCACGGTCTTGTGTGGCCACAGTGCGTAGGACTGGAATACCAGACCAATATTGCGCTTCTCCGGCGGCACCGTGTTTTTGGCGTTGCCATCGAACAGGATTCGGTCGCCGATGCGGATCGTTCCTGACGTAGCATGGTTGAGACCGGCGACCGCGAACAGCGAGGTCGACTTGCCGCAGCCGGACGGCCCGAGCAACGTCAGAAACTCTCCGGATTGAACATGGATGTTGAGGTTGTCGACAGCCGTGACGGCGCCGTACTTGATGGTCAGGTTCTGAAGGACGAGATCAGCCATAGATTTTGGCTCCCATGACGCGGCGAGCGATGATCACGAACGCGGCGGTAATGACGACTTGTATGGTTGCGAGGGCGGAGACCGGGCCGTTGTCACCTTGAGCGACAAGCTGCAGCATGGTGGTGCCGATGATTTCGGACCCCGGTTGATAGAGGAAGGCCGCCGTCACGTATTCCTTGAAGAAGTGGATGAACAGCAACGCATAGCAGCTGAACAGCGCGGGCTTGAGGATCGGCACAATGATGCGTGTCACGGTCGTCCACCAGTCGGCGCCGGAAATGCGCGCGCCGCGGTCGAGTTCCTCACCGACCTGAGCAAGCGCCGGCGCGATGGCACCAAAGCCGACCGGAATATAGCGGATCATGAAAGCAAGGATCAGCACCGCGATCGTGCCGCGGATGACGTCTGCTCCGGGCAGCCAGATAACTGCGTAGAAGAACCCGAGGCCAGCGATGATGCCGGGAAGCGCGCGCGGGAAGAGCGCGATATATTCTAGCGCCCGGCTATGCTTGAAATCCGACCGGCGGGCGACCAACGCGATGACCAGAATGAAGAATGTGCCGATCGCAGCACCGATCGTCGCGACCAGAACGGAATTGACGATCGAGCGCACGTAGGTGGCCGAGCCAAGAACCTGCTCGAAATTGGCGGTCGTCATCACCTTCCAGACTGGTATGAGCGGTGTGAGGAAGCTCACCGCCGAGCGCAGAAAAATGCCTCCGAAGATTGAAATGATCGTCAGGAATGCGAATGCGAAGACGAACAGGAACGCCGGCCAGCGCCAGGCACCGAGATCGAGCGTCGAGGGACGGCTTGCCTTGCCGCGCACGGTGACGAAGCGGCCAGCGCCTTTCATCAGAAAGCCCTGTAACCAGACAAGCAAGGCAACGACGACCAGTAGGATGACGGCAGCCGCGCCCACAATTCCGTATTCTGGCCGTACCGCAGCGTTGATGCCGGCGTTATAGAGAAAGGTCGTGACCGTCTGAATTCCAGACGGACCGCCGAACAGCAGCGGGATGGCCAACATCTCGATGCCAACGACGAAGTTCAGCACGGCCGAATAGATGATCGCGGGACGGATCATTGGGATGGTGACCGAAAACAGGGCTCGGAAGGGACCAGCTCCGGTCGAGCGCGCCGCATCTTCGAGCAGCGGGTCGGCCTTTGTGACGGCGGCAAGACACATGAGATAGGTGAGCGGCGCCTGGCTGAGACCTGCGACGATACCCATGCCAGTGACACTGTAGAGATTCCAAGGCGCACCGCCGAGATAGGTTTTCGCCGCCAGCGTCATGAAGCCTGACGGTCCGTACATGGTGAACCAGCCGAAGGCGATGACGAGGTTCGAGACGAACAGCGGCCAGATAAAGATCTCGCCCAGCCACTTGCGACCCGGCAGGTTGGTACGACCGACGAGCACCGCCATGACAGCACCGAAGACCTGCGCGACGACCATCGTCAACGCACCGAAATAAAGGGTGTTGAAGAAGACGCCGGCTATGCCCGGTTCGCTAAACAGGCGGCTGAAATTGCCGACCGTCATGACAGCCGTATCGTCGTAGAGCGGCTTGTCGAGGAAGGCCTGGAAGACAATCGGGGTGATCGGACCGAATACGAGGATCGTCGTCAGCGCCGCAACGCCCCAGTAGATCGCACGCGATCGGTCTATCCCCCGTCCGGCCGTGCCGGGGTGGCTGATATCCGTCATCGATATTTCCTGTCAGGGTTGATGGAAGGGCCGACGACCAGTCGGCCCTTTGGCTCGGCTTACTTGCCGGCGATCGCAGCGTTCCACTTTGCGACGAAGGGACCGGCTTCCGTAATCAAGCGCTGGTCGAAACCGGCCGTGATCACATTATCCTTGCCGACGATTTCGCTTATCTTCTGAAACGTGTAGCGAACCTGGTCCTCTGGAACGTCCTCGCGATAAGGCACAAGACCGCCCTTGCCGACCTGAGTCTGGCCATCCTGGCTCAGCGCATAATCGACGAAGAGTTTTGCTGAGTTCGGATTAGCCGCGCCCTTCGGAATACCCATGCCGCGCAGCATCATGATCGTGCCGTCGTCTGGAAAGGCAAAGCCGAGGATTTCGCCACCCGGCTGTTCGAGGCGCGGGAAGATGGTGATGCCGGAAACGGCAATGCCCATGAGATATTCGCCGGTGGTGATCTTCTCGTTCATCGGACCGCCCGAGGTTTCGCCGCGGATCATCGGACCGATCTTGCGAAGTCCGGCCCAGCCGGCTTCACCTTTCTTGTCCATATAGGCCCACCATGCGGTAAGGCCGAAGCTGTTGCGGGCCGCATCGTAGGTGGTAATCTTTTCCTTGAACGTATCCGGATCGGCAACGGCGTCTTCAACCAGTGAGGCGAAACCTTTCGGGCGCTGATCTTCCGGCAGAAGAGCGGCATTGTACGTGATGACCAGCGGATCGGTGGAAAGCACATTCACGCCGGGATAGGGGTGGGCGAATTCCGGGAGCTTGGCGATCTCGGGGCTCTTGTAATCCTCCATCAGGCCGTCTTTGCCGTAGGATGCCCAGCGGTCGTTGGCGCCAGAGACCAGCACGTCGGCGGTGCGGGCGCTCGAGCCTTTTTCGGCTTCCCAGCGCGAATGGACAGTGCCTGACCCCAGATCGACAGTCTCGATCTTCACCCAAGGATACTTTGCGTTAAAGCCCTTGATGAGCGGCTGCCAGTTGTTGTCGGCCATGTTGGAATAGATCATCAGGCCCTTTTCGGAGCGCGAGCCTTCGATGATCTTCGAGTAATCAGCGGGATAACCGGCTGGGGCATCCTGAGCCTGCGCGAAACCGGCAATGCCGGCCAAAAGCCCGGCCACGGCCGAAAATGTTACAAATTTCATTCCTTACCTCCCTTTGGATAAACGACGACTGCGGCGCGCCAACTCCTCGGTAATCGCGACTGCAGTTTCCCTGACCACGTGACTGATGCGGTCGGAATTTTGAATGAAGCGCCCTTGCGGGCCGGATATATTGAAAGCAGCGATGGCTTTGCCATTTGCAGCAATGATCGGCGCGGCAGCACCGGCAGCACCTTCAACGACACCCATCTCATTGACGTAAAAACCTGATGCGCGCGCACTGGCGATGGCTTCTTGAAGTTTCGACCGCTCATCCTCGGACAGAGACGACGCTTCCGCATAGGCTTCCACATCCGCATCGCTGCCCGATGCCAAGAGAACGACGCCGCTCGCAACCTTGTGTGCTGGACGCGTCGGCACGATGTCGCGATCGTAAAGGATCTCTCGCTTGGGTAGCACTTTGTTGAGATAGCGGATCGATGGACCTTCCAGCACGGCGATGAACCCGCTCTCCCCCGTCTCTTGGACGGCATTCAAGAGATAAGGTGACACAAGCGCAATCAGCGCCCCGTAGTTTGGACCGTCTGCAGAGATCTCACCCGGGAGCCTGATGAGTTGGTACTCACCGCTGCCCAGTCGGTGGATGTAGCCGCGCTCGGCCAGCGATTGCAGCATGAGAAGCGCGCTCGACTTGGGCATGGCAAGTGCAGCCGCGATCTCTGAAAGGCTCGCGCCCTCCGGTGAAGCCGCAAACCACTCGATCATATCCAAAACACGCTCGACACCACGACCGCTCACGATAACCTCTATCTTCAAAAGTTCAGCATAATGAACAGATACAGAATAGTGAAAATTGACGAGGTAGTCAACACGCGACCATTTTGTTGCGTCTCTCCGTCTCGTGCTGCGGCATGCTGAGAGGCTTGAGTATCAGAGCCGGATACAGCAGCGGCGTGAAGGTTGGCGGCTCATTGACCAAAGCCGCAGTCCTGCGAATGGACGCGATCCAAGCCTGGCCTTGATCTGGCGATCCAGCGCGACAAATAGCTGTCTGATCGATGGGGAAATGCATCCGATGAAGACGCTCGCAAAGGCGGTTACCGCCTCGGTTCTGGTCCTGATCCTTCAGGGTTCGGTCCCATATCTTTTGGGGACATGCCACGTACAGGCCCAGTCGCCACCCGATGCCACCGTATCTGACGCGGCGATGGGCAAGATGAACACGTACGTCGAGTTTCTCAACCAAACCCTGCGCGCGTCCGAGTCGCTACAGCGTTACGACAGTTGGGTCGACATGAAGAAGGGCCCGACCGGCAAGGAGCGCATCATCTATGGCATGTACTCTCTATACGACGTGAGAGAGTTGGCGGGCAAAGCCTTGGCTTCCGCTCAGGAAGAGCCAAAGCTGCCGGAGCTTGACGCTGCCATGACAGCCTATGTCGAGACCTACCAGCAACTGGCTCCCGTCATCGAGCGGGCGAACAAGTATTACGAGCGCCAGGACTATAAGTCGGACAAGATGGCAGACGGTAAGGCGTTCCATAAGGACATTGCTGCCCTATCGCCCGTCTATGAAGAACGCCGGAAGACAGTGGACGCCGCAATGAGGACCGAAAAGGTCAAGCTCGACCGCGCATCGCTACTCGCGCTCGAAAAGGCCAAGGGCAAGAAATCGCGCTGGCATGTGCGAAACGTCATGTTCCGGGCAGAGGCCGTGATGGACGTGATGCCGACAAACGAAAAGCCCGTGGTCGCCATGCCTGCATTCAGATCAGTGCTTGCCGACTACGCTCAGGCTGTCCGGGAGTTCGACGACTACGCTCTCCAGCATCCCAACTCATTCCACGTGTTTGAGTCCAGCCCGGCGTCGCTCCTGTCCAAGCTTCGCAATTTCGACGAAAAACTCGAAATGGCCAAAGGCGACGCCCGCAAAGGCGCGGGCGACGATCTCGAATGGCTTGTCTCTGACTACAACACGATGGTCTCCACCTCAGAGTCCGCTACGGTGTTTGCCAAGGACTGATATGCGTATGGCGATGATGGCGAAGGAGTGGCTGCATAGATGAGAACCCATCTCGAGAACGGAACCTAGGTCAACGAGCCTGCGAACTGGGAGGTCTCGGCCGATCGTCTTACCATGACGACCGACCAGAAGACCGACTTCTGGCAGAAGACGCATTACGGGTTCGAGCGGGATAGTGGACATTTTCTTGGAGTTTCGGTCAGCGAAGGATTCACAGCGCGGGTCCGGGTCCAGGGAGTTCCGATCCCTGTATGACCAGGCGGGTTTGATGTTGCGGATTGACGAGACACGCTGGATCAAGACCGGTGTCGAGTTTACGGACGGCGAGCGCTTTCTGTCAACGGTTGTCACCAACGGAAGCTCGGACTGGTCCGTCTCGCAGCCGTTTCAAGGATTGGAAGACTTCATCATACGGATCACGCTCAAAAACGGAGCGGCAAGGATACAGGCCTCGTCGGACGGCAAGGTATGGCCGCTTCTCCGCCTGGCGCCGTTCCCTTCCGCGGATCGCTATCTCATTGGACCGACCGCCTGTACGCCGGAGCGCGGCGGGCTGAACGTGCGCTTTTCAGACTTTGATGTGGGTGAGGCCATAAGGAGCGATCTCCACGATCTGTCGGTATGAGGCCAGCTTGGAGTGGTGAAAGACTGATGAGCGCTGCGTGGTTCAACCGCCACGGCTCTCTGCCCTCAGAACCAGTTCTTCAACTCAACGCCAGAAAGGCGGCAATCAGCGCCCTTAAGAATACAATAGGGATGCGAGAGAGGCTGTCCGTAAGCCGACGTTCGAAACCTTACAGACCAGAAAACCCGGGCTTTTTCGTACCTCGAAACGGCCAGCGGCATCGCGACGGCTCCTGCTATCACGCTGGACACCGATAGAGCTGATCCTCAATGTCCTGCACTCAGTCCGGTGAGTCCGCGGGCGAGCCACCCGTTCGATCTTTCCGAAGGGGTTACCGGACGTTACGCCGAGCGACGCGAGGGGAGCACCGCATGCACGGCCGTTACGCCAATGACGACGATGGCGCCAAGGATGATGCCCAGCAAAGCCTGAAGCGAGGATGTCGTAAGCCACCCGACCACAGCCGGAGCAACCCCGATGGTAGTCGTCATGAAATGGGATGCCCCTTCTATGACATGCTCGGGTGTTGACAGCCCGAGCCCATCCAGCCCGTGGACGACGATACTGCCGCCGACCCAGAGCATGGCCGCAGTGCCCACGGCCGCCAGGATCTGTAGAAACACCGGCACACCCTTGACCAGGCTGCGGCCGATCACCCGTGCCGTGCCAGATCCCGCCTTTGCCATGTGCAATCCGATGTCATCGGCCTTTACGATGAAAGCCACGACGCCATAGACGGCAACCGTTATCAGCACTCCTACGGCAGCGAGCACCATAGCCTGGGTATAGATGCTGGAATCCGCAACATCGGCAAGCGTCAGGGCCATGATCTCTGCGGATAGGATGAAGTCCGTGCGGATAGCCCCGGCGACCTTCTGTTCTTCGAGCGCGACCGGGTCAACCGGTGTCGACGAGTCACCCACATCGTGCGCGTGGGGGGCCAGCAGACCGTATATTTTCTCAGCGCCTTCGAAGCACAGGTACAGGCCGCCGATCATCAACAGCGGGGTGATCAGCCAGTTGGCGAAGTAGCCGAGCAGGAGGCAGATGGGCAGGAGGAAGACCAGCTTGTTGCGCAGCGAGCCCAGAGCGATGCGCAAAATTATCGGCAGCTCCCGGGCCGGTGATAGCCCAACGACATAGGTCGGGGTTACAGCCGTGTCGTCGATAACAACGCCTGCAGCCTTGACGCTTGCTTTTGCAGTCTGGGCCGCAACATCGTCCAGCGACGTAGCAGCCAGCTTCGCTATTGCAGCGATATCGTCGAGTAGTGCTATCAGGCCTGTCGCCAACGAAATGCTCCGTTAATTTCCGATTGGACACTCACAACAGATCAATAGCACGTCAAGTTCCGTCATCTCTTTCCCTAGCTTTTTGAAGGTAGGGCACGCCTTTACCCCGCATTTTCGAAGCTAGGAACTAAGCTTAAACCCCCGTACTTCAATCACTCCAACCAGGGCAGGGTGCCCTTCGGCATGCTTGAGCC
The DNA here is from genome assembly GCF_050500145.1 of Neorhizobium sp. IRS_2294. Taxonomy (NCBI): domain Bacteria; kingdom Pseudomonadati; phylum Pseudomonadota; class Alphaproteobacteria; order Hyphomicrobiales; family Rhizobiaceae; genus Neorhizobium; species Neorhizobium sp. IRS_2294. The sequence continues at coordinate 484,269 of NZ_CP191440.1, read as the reverse complement.
AATCAATGTCGCTCCCCCGGCAAGGCTCAACACGAGGAGGGTTGAGAGAACTGCGACTGCCGCTGCGCCAGTCGAGTTTCCTTCATACTGCAGGGCAAAAATCATCACACCTATGGTTTCCTTTCCCGACGACCAGAGCAGTGTCGAAAGCGTCAGCTCGTTGAGCGCCGTCATCACGACCAGAATCGCCCCGGCAGCCGCGGCCGGTAGCACGCCGGGCAAGAAGATGGAGAGGATGCGGCGATTAAGACCGGCGCCGGTAATGCGAGCCGCCTCGTCCAGTGCGGGGTCGGCTGATTGCGCGGCGGCGGCCACGGGCCGGAGCACCAGCGGCAGGAAGCGCGAGAGATAGGCGATGACGAGGATCGCCATGGTCCCGTAGAGCGACAGCCCGATCAGCGGCAGCGGCTTGAGGAACGCGAGGATCATGCCGAGCGCGACAACAGTGCCGGGAACGACCCAGGGCCCCTCGATGACGAAATCAAGCAGCCGGAGCACAGGATTTGTACGGCGTTGAGAAAGAAAGGCCAGCGGTACGGCCACCAGCATCGAAATTGCGGCCGTGATCACGGCGAGCAGCAGCGAATTGGCAAAAGCCCTTCGCACGGTCGGATTGTCGAGCACGGCGCGGAACTGGTCGAGGCTTATCGTGTCGGGTCCGAAGGCCACCCCGATGGCCGGCAAGAGCGCAGTCATGGTCAGCGCCGCGAGCGGCACGAGCGACAGGATGAGCACCACGATCCACAGCAGGAACTCGAATACAGGCGCGCGGCGGGTAGGCACGAAGGGTGTCCCGGCCGGAAGCGGCACGGCGATGCGGGTCGTGACGATGTTGCGCAGGACGATGGCAAGCGCCGCCATGGCAGCGAGCACCAGCGCGAGTGTCGCCACTTGGCCGGCGGCGGCCGGGCCGAAGCCGTTCAACCGTTGGTAGATCAAAGTTGTCAGGACCGAGATGCGGCCCGGAATGCCAAGAAGTGCCGGCACGCCGAAATTGCCGATCGCCGCGGTGAACGCGATCAAGCTTCCAGCCAGCACCGAAGGCATGACGATGGGTAAGACGATTCCGAGGCCGATCCTGCCTGGCGAAATACCGAGGATGCGCGCGGCCTCGACAAGGTCGGCCGGCAGTGCCCGCAGCGCCGCCCGGACAGCAATGAAAACCAGCGGCATGTGTTCGATGCCCATCACAAGCGCGATCCCGCCGGTTGAATAAAGCGGGTTGGTGGAGCCCGGCGGTGGCGCAAGGCCGAGCGGTTTCAGGATCGGCGACTGCGCGCCAAAGAGTTCAATCCAGGCAAGCGCCATGGTTTGCGACGGCACGATCAGCGGGATCAGGATGAGAAAGGTCAGTGCGGCGCGGGTGCGGAGTTTCAAAAGGCTGACGGCAAAGGCGAGCGCCACGCCGATGACAGTCGACACGGCAACGGACAGAAGCGCGGTCTGCAGCGTTCCCGAGAGCGCCCTGAGTGCCGAGCGACTGGCGAGCGTGGTCAGCATCAGCCCGAGCGGCGTGCCGTCCTCGCCGGGTTGGAAGGCGGCGGAAAAGAGCCGCGCGAGCGGCCATAGCGTCGTGAAGGACACGTATAAAACGAGAAGGGAGACGAGCAGATGCTCGCCTCCCAAACGATGCGGCCGGCCCATAACGGGTCTGCGGATCATAGGGTCAACCGCCAAACAGTTCCGCGAACTTTTCCTTGGTTTCCTTGTCGGCCTTGAGCATGGCATCGCTATCGGCGGGCAGGATCTTCAGTGTGGTAAGCGCCGGGTACCCTTCCGGCTGCGCGACACCGGGCAGGATCGGGAAATAGCCCTGGGCGGCGGCCTGTACCTGGGCTGCCTTGGAGAGCTGCCAGGCGACGAAGGTCTTGGCTGCCTCGACCTGATCGGACCCCTTGAGCACGGCGACTGGCTGGGTGATCGAGCTTACACCTTCTGCGGGAAAGACGAAGTCGACGGGTGAACCCTTCTTCTTGGCGTTGAGGGCCATGTATTCGATGATGATGCCGTAGGCCTTTTCGCCGCGCGCAACGGCTTCGACAACCGTGCCATTGCCCTGGCCGGCAACGGCGCCGGCCTCGGCCAGCTTTTCGTAATACGCCCAGCCGAATTCAGGCTGCTGCGTTACCGTGCCGACATGGATGACGGCCGCACCGGAATAGAGCGGGCTTGGCATGATAAGGCTCTTGGCCGCATCGGCGGCAAGCAGGTCGTTCCAGCTCTTCGGGGCGGTCTTCACGAGGTTCGTGTTGTAGATGATCCCTGTGGTGATCACCTTGGTGCCGAAAAAGGTCTTGTCGGCATCGATGAAGGCCGGGTTTATGCCCGCAACCGGTGCGTCGGTAAAGGCCAGAAGGCGGTCGTCGTTCTTCAGCTGCGTCATAGCGACGGTATCAGCAATCAGGATGACGTCGGCCGGGCTGTTGCCGGCGGCATATTCAGCCTGCAGCTTGGCCATGACCTCGGTCGTGCCGGAACGGAAGAGTTCAACCTTGATCTCTGGATGGTCGGCGTTGAACGTCTCGATGACCTTGGTCATCTGATCCTGCGGCTGCGAGGTGTAAACGGTGATCGTGTCTGCGGCCGCGGCCTGGAAGGCGAGGCCGGCAAGAATGGTTGTGGCGACGAGCGTGCGGAAGAACATGAGAACCTCGTTGATAGGGCAGATTGTTTTGAACGCGGCCCCGCCCGGGCGATGGGGAGACGGCCACCGGTTCGGCAGATGCTGTTTCGCCTAGCTCACAGAGATGACGGCAGAACGACAGGTTGACGATCGACCAGTGACACGGCCGGCCCAGGTTTGGCCTGTTCCGCCGTCGCCGATTACCCAGCCGCCCGTAAGGACGAGTTCGATCGATGTGCCGGGCGCTAACCGCTCCTCGAGCGGCAGGCTGACGACGTCACCGTCAATCTCAGTCGGCAGACAGTGGCTGAGAAAGACGCCGTTCTGAAAGACCTGCCCCAGAAGCTCGACCTGCAAGTGGCCGCCCTCAGGCACGCGCTTGAAATCGGAGGCATGACAGCACAGCCAGCCATAGCCTGTCGGGGCCTCGCCCGGCATGTCGAGGAGCTGCTGGCCGAGCATGACCTTCGTTCGACCCGCTCCGGACTCAACCACTTGCACCGGCAGCGTCCGTCCCCGACCGATAAAACGGGCAACCATGCTCGAAGACGGCTGGCGGTAAAGCTCTTCCGGCGTACCGAGCTGCTGTAGCCGGCCCCGGTCCAGGACGGCGACATGCGTCGCAACCGCCATCGCCTCGTCCTGATCATGGGTGACGAATACGAATGTGGCGCCGGTCAGACTATGGATACGGCGGAATTCCGCGAGCATGGCCTCACGCAAATGGGCATCGAGATTGGCAAGCGGTTCATCGAGCAGGATGAGTTGCGGTCTGGTTGCGAGCGAGCGAGCAAGCGCTACCCTTTGCCGCTGTCCACCCGAAAGTTCGTGCGGCCGGCGGCCATCCAGCCCCCGAAGCCCGACGACGTCCAGAACCTCATCGATGCGTTGGTTTCGCTCCTGAACCGTGAGCCCGGCGACTTTCAAGCCGAACTCGATATTTTTTCGTACGGTCATCGTCGGCCAGAGCGCATACGACTGAAAGACCATGCCAACGCGACGCTTTTCCGGTGGGACAAAGACGGCATCACCGGCGACTAACTGATCGTCGAAACGGATCTCTCCTTGATCGGGATGCTCAAGCCCGGCGATCAGGCGCAGAAGAGTGGTCTTGCCGCAGCCTGAAGGTCCAAGCAAGGCGAGAAACGCTCCGTCGGGAATCGCGAGCGAGACGCTATCCAGCGCTGTGAACTGGTCGAAGTGCTTCGATATCGCGTTGAGGCATAGATGCGGCACGTAATCGCCCTCCGATCGTCAAGATCAGATTCCACGAATATGTGACGTGTGGATGACAGTCAGGTTCGAGGCATAGCCAGTTCCGACTGGGTAGGACAGTAGAACGAGGTCGATATTCTCGCTATCGAATTCGTACTGGAGGCCATCAGGCCCTTGGAAATTGCTGTGACGGACGTGCCCGATGGACGCTGAGTGCGTCGGATTGAGCGGTGCCTATCTGCACTCAATGGATGCCTTTAGACGGTTCGGGTAATGTCGCGTCCTCTCGAATGGCCGGAATAATCGAAACCGTGCTTTCGAGCCGGTTTCTCAGTTCCTGTGAAACAAGTGGAGCCGGACTGTTTTCGTCATCTGTCTCCTGAGTTTCTTCATCGACCCCCAGCGAGGACAGGCGATAGTCGATAGCAAGCGCGTAGATCGCTTCCAGCAGACCCCTCTCCTTGATGTCCGGGTCGGACAACGCAAACAGGGAGGCTTTGACAATGCGTTTGCTCGATGTCTTCGGGCATTCGTCTACGACATGAGCATAGAGTTCTTTGCCGGTTAGACCGTCGGCTGCGCCACTGACGAGCGCCTCGTAGACCTTGTTCAGTTTCTTGCCCATGAGGACGATTCCTTTTTCGGATGAAAGTTCGGTTCCGATGACGACGGTGTGCGAATGTCGTTCAGGGCAAATTGATCCTGACGACTGCCCGGCCTGGTGTCAAACTGGATCGGACAGACCTCGTGTCAGGATCGCACACGGGGCAGCCATCATGGCTCTCAAGTCCATCAGGGGACGCCCGCCCAGGATTACGCAGACGACTGCTTGGGCAAGGCCATCTTATTCCTCAAGCCGCGTCACAAAACTGAAATAGACCAGGGATAGCTGGAGACAGCATTGTCGCTTCGGCGCGTGTTGCGCTGATCGAGAGTGTTACCTGGAGACCCGGTCGTTGAGAACCCATCTCGAAGTTGTGCATGCTTTATCGGATCTATTGCGACGATTGCGGCTGAGGCCGCCGTCGCAGATTCGGTTTCGCACGATCGCAAACACGCCGACGACAGTGAAGTTTTCCAGGCACGAGCTACTCAACGCTCTCTATGCCCTTGAATACGAGGGTGTTATCGCACTCCACAATGATCACAGCTTCAGTGTGCTGAAGCCCTCTTCCGCAATCTAGCCGAGGGGGCAAGTGAGCTGCGCCGCACCGGCACGCACGCGGCTGTGTCACAGTAAATTCACACTCCGTAGACATTTGCTTAAGAGCCGAAGGGCATTGATGCCGCTGTTTTCTTGCCTTTGAGGTCTAAGCCTTTGCTCTTCGCCCATCTTCGAATCTCGCAGCGCGTCATGCTCCTGGCGGCGATGGCGCTCGTCGGTATCATCACGATCTGCGCCATCTTTATCGGTCAGCGCCACGTCGAGCACGGATATCGTGCCGCTGCAGATGCGCTTGCCGAGAGCAAAGCCGACGTTGCAAGCCTGTCGGCCAGCGTGAGCGCCAGCTACATGTTCCAGCAGGCATTCCTGCTCGAAAAAGAGATGGCCAGCACGGAAAAGTTCAAGGCAGCCGTTTCCGAAGGTCGTAGCGTGCTGGCGAGCCTTCGTCGTTCCGCCACTCCTGATCTCGCAGCCCAACTCGACCAACTGAGCATTGGCCTGACCGCCTACGAAGCAGCGTTTGATACGCTTGTGAAGAACAATCAGGACCTTGGTCTCGATCAGGACAATGGCTTGCAGGGCGCCATGCGCTCGGCGGTTCATTCGATCGAGGGACGTCTGGACTCCGTCGACGATACCGCTATTCGCGCCAGCATGTTGATGCTGCGGCGTCATGAGAAAGACTTCATACTGCGTGGCGATGCCTCATATCTGCAAAAACACACAGAGGAGGCTGAGACGTTCGCGACGCTTGTGAAAAACGCCTTCCGCCCAGGCGCGCAGCGCAGCCGGGTGCTCGATGGCCTGGAAATTTACCGATCGGCATTTCGCTTTTACGCCGAAGCCAGCATTGGGGAAGCACAGACCCGCAAGGATGTTGCAGCTGCCTACCTTGCGTTAGAGCCGCAGGTGCAGGCTGTCAGCGCAGCTTACGAAACGGAGCGCGAGACTATCCTCGTGGAAAATGAAAGAGTCGCGTCTCGCAACCTTACCGTCGTCGCCGGCCTGGTTCTGCTGGCGATCGTTGGGCTTGGTGGCGGCGTCTGGATTATCGGCCGGTCCATTACGCGGCCAGTCGCGGCGATGACCGGTGCCATGGGTGAACTCGCCGAGGGACAGACGGATCTTGCGATCCCGTCGTTTGGATCTCGCAGCGAATTCGGTGCCATGGCCGGCGCGCTGCACACGTTTCGGGAGGCTGCGATCACCAACCGTCGTTTGGAAGAAGAAGCAGCGACCGCACGGGCCAACGCGGAAGGTGAACGCGTCCGCCTGCAACGAGAGGCAGAGACCGAGGCAAGGGCACGCTTGAGCCATGCAACCGGAGGTCTCGCCGAAGGGCTGCGGCGTTTGGCAAGCGGCGATCTCGCTTTCGAACTGACCGAGCCATTTGCGCCGGACTTCGAAAATCTGCGCCGCGATCTCAATGCAACAGTCGCCCAGTTGGCCGATGTCATGAGCTCGATCGCCCATGCAAGCATTTCCATCGAGGGGGGAAGCCGCGAGATCGCCTCGAGCGCCGACGATCTGTCCCGCCGCACCGAGCAGCAGGCCGCATCGCTCGAAGAGACCGCGGCAGCGCTCGAACAGATCACTGCCAATGTCGGCAACGCGTCGCGCCGATCGCAAGACGCCCATCGTATTGCCAGCGAAACCAATGCCGCAAGTGAAAGCACAGCAGTGCTCGTTTCAAATGCGTTGAAAGCCATGGCACGCATCGAGATCTCGTCGACCAAAATCGGCGGAATCATCAGCGTGATCGACGAGATCGCCTTCCAGACCAATCTCCTGGCGCTCAACGCCGGCGTCGAGGCGGCAAGGGCGGGGGAGGCAGGACGAGGATTTGCGGTGGTTGCCCAGGAGGTCCGCGCTCTGGCAGGACGGTCGGCGGAAGCCGCACGAGAAATCAAGCAACTGATCCAGACGTCTGACCGAGAAGTTCTAGACGGCGTTCGCTGCGTCCGTGAGACCGGCGAAGGACTGACCGAAATCACCGGCCGCGTGGAAGCGATCACCACGCAAGTCGAAGCGATTGCCCTTTCGGCTCGCGAACAATCCGTCGGCCTCAACGAGATCAACACGGCCGTCAACATGCTCGATCACGGAACACAGCAAAATGCCGCGATGGTCGAGGAAAACAATGCGGCAAGCGCACTGCTCATGAACGAGGCGCAACGCCTACGCGGTCTCGTCGGCATGTTCCAGCTCGCGGTGGAAACGTCTTCGCGTGACACTCACGCGCGTGGGGTAGACCGCGCTGCGTGATTGAAACGAGGTTCGCGGAAGCTAGTAAAACATCCGCCGAAACGGCAAGATCGCTGCTCCCATGGCGGCTGCGTCGCTCGGTATCTCCGACACAATGAGCTTCGGTACGCACCATCACCCCCGATGCGTCCCGTGACGGCGGCTGACGATATCGTCATCGATGCCGACATCGCAGCCGAGCGCAAATTGGGCCAGCGAATTGCCGCCATCGTCCGCGGCCGGAAAACTATCGCCAGCATCATCCGCGTTATTCGCTTCTAAGTGATCTTCTCGCTGCGCGCCCCGGTCAGGGTGCATGATATGTATCAGCAGGCGGTACCCACACCCGCCGTTCGGCCAACACCGACACCAATTGACGAGGAGCATGGTTTCGTTCCGCTGCATATGTTCGAACCGGAAATGCGTTTGCAACTCCCGCTAGAACATCGTCGGCATTCTCCCGAATCCTTGCTGAGACGTACTATGACCCGGCTCCTCCTTGCCGAGAGACCAGCGATTTGAACGTCTCTTTCTCGTTCAGATACGCGCGATAGGCGATCAGCCCGGACAGATAGTGTTCCACATCGTCGATCCGGACGCGGAAAGCGTGGTGGCGGATGTAGAACGAACCCATGATCCGCTTTGGGTTGCGCATGAACATCGCCACCTCCGGGTAGAAATGACCGTTCAGCAGGTAATGAGCGCGTTTTTCGAGCGCTACCTCGAACGCTGCAAGGTCGATCTCGCCGAGGAGCGGAACAAGATCCGGGTTGTCAGCAATCCGCGACAGCGCCTGCCGGGTTGCCATTATCAGTTCCAGCAGTGTCGGAAAGGTGGTGATGCGATTGGCGACAAAATCGAGATAGGTGCTGACATTTTCGACGCAGAAGCGGAAATAGCGTTCCTCCGGCCGAAACAGCGTCAGTTCGTTGGCGCAATAACCCAGCCAGTGGTCGTGATATTGCATGTAGTTCCGGCGCAGGAAATGCTCGAAAGCTTTTTCAACCGCGCTGATCCAGCGGATATCGCGGGTGAGCGCATAAAGGCGCATCAGCGCGAAGGCGGCCTCGCCGTCGTAATAGACAGTGCGGAACTCGGCCTTGGTGGAAAGGTCCGGGTAAAGCAGGACGTGGCGGAATTCACCGGTCTTTGCGTCCTGCATATGAACGATACCGGTGGCGAGCTTATCCATCAGCGGCAGATATCGATCATCGCTCATGACACTTGTATATTTCGCGAGCGCCAGGAGGAAGACGGCATTGCCGCCGAGCTTTATCTCCGAACCAACGTCGATCAGAAAGGCGGCCTCGGCCCCATCAGGCAGTCTTGCGATCCGGGTAAGATGACCGGTCAGATGCCCGAGCGAGCGCTCTATTGCCGCTCTCGTCTTGCTATCCCTCGTTACCTCGTAAGCTTCGATCATTGCATAGGTCGTGCTTGCATGGCGCAGGACATTGTAGGTGCGGATCTCGCGGTCGAAGCACGGGTGATAGCCGTAGACGAACGCGCCGTCCGGCTTGACCTGAGACGCAAGATAGCTGGATGAGGTGTCGATCAGGCGATCGAGCATGGCACGATCAAGCGGCTGACCTTCACGCTGACCGCTTCCCGCACCTTCGCCGCAAAGACGGTAGTGTCGGCCTTCCTCATCGAGAAAAAAACCGCTCGTTGTAAACGCCCAGAGCGCTCTCGCCTCGGCGAAATCCGTTTGGAACGCGTTTCCAAATCGTGTCTTCGCATAGAGCGCGAAGTTTCGTTCGTTTAGAACGCAGTGCTCGACCTTGTTGCCACCATAAAGCATGGCGTTGGCGTTCAGTTCGTTGTCCAGGAACGCGGTTTCGAATTGGTCGTCGAGCGACAGTCCGAGCCGGAAGTAGTTTCTCTTGGTGCGACCAAGCTGTTTGTGAAGGGTCTCGACCGTGATCTTCTCGATCCGCACCGGCCAGTCGATCCGCAACAGACGGCCATCGAGCCTCTGGCTGTCCAGGAGGTCGCGGGCGGCAATTAGAGCCTTTTGCCAGGCTGCGTCAAAGCTGTCGGCGCCGACCGTTGCAACGGACGCTCGTCTGTCTCCGTCGCTGATCGAGACAAACAGCACATAAGCCGGATGCGGTGCGTCGAGTGGTTGGATGACCTGCCGAACAGGGTCTCGAAGGCGATCCATCCGCGCAAGGCCGAAAGTTTCTGCGGGCATGGTCACCTATCGCTCGCGCAGCGCCTCGCGCGCCTTGTTGAAGGGTTTGATCAAGTAGTCCAGCACACTCTTGCTGCCCGTGTTGACATCGACGGTTGCCACCATGCCCGGAACGATCGGCAGGCGCGTCCCTTGCGCGGTCACCAGCGCATCTGTGGTGGTCTGCACGAACACACGGTAATAGAACGTGTTGGGATCGACCTCGTCGCGCATGGTATCGGGGGAAATCGCAGTTACCCGTCCCTCCAGCCCGCCATAGACGGCGTAGTCATAGGCGCTGATCTTGACGCTGGCGCGCTGATCGGGGTGAATGAAGGCGATATCGCGTGGCGATATACGCGCTTCTATCAGCAACTCGTCGTCCAGCGGGATGATATCCATCAGCTTGCCGTTTGGCGGCACGACGCCACCGATCGTCGACACCTCGATATTCTTGACGATGCCCCGAACCGGTGAGCGATGCGTCAGGCGCTGCAGGCTGTCGGACCGTCCCTTGATGGTCGAGGACAGCGATGTGATGTCGGAATTTGCCTTGGCGAGTTCCTCGCGGGCGCTGAGGTTCTGCTTGGCGGCGATATCGACCTTCTTCATTTCAAGATCGACCAATTCCCGCTTCAGCCGGATGATCTCGACATTGCTGGCGGCGCCGATCTTGGCAAGCGACTCGCTCATTTCCAGCTCGCGTTTGGCCAGCACGATCGCTTGTTCCATCCATTCCAGAGACTGTTCAAGGCTTGTCGTCCGCGCCTCGAATTGCTGGGTTTCCGAACGGATGAGATCCGGATAGGCATTCAGCTCGGTCGGAAAGGTCAAAGCTGTCCGGTTGATCTCGGCCGTCAGGCGTGCGGCGGCCGCAAGCGAGGCACGGTATTTGGCCGATGATTCACCGACATCCGATTCGGTGATCGTCGGATCCAGCTGCGCCAGAAGCTGACCGGTTTCTACAATCTGGTTTTCGCGAACAAAGAGCTCCGAAACGATGCCCCCCTCAAGCGACTGGATGACCTGTTCGCGCCTGATCGGAACGACACGACCCGCGCCGGTGGAGACCTCTTCAAGCATGGCAAAATAAGCCCAGACCGTCGCGATTGTCAGGAGGATCATGGCCAGAAGAATGACGGTCTTTGCCTTTGACAGCTGGACATCGTCCTCGTCACCGAAAGCCCACCCGTAGTCCGAAGCCTTGTCGCTCGAGATCTCTGCCATGTCTTCAAATCCCGCCAGACGTGTTGTGAACAGGAACCAGTTTGGGTGGCACTGTTTTTTCTGGGGCGAGCGGCTTGATGCCCTTCAGCGTCGTCATCGCATCTGCCTTTGCCTCGTTGAGCACCAGCTGACCCTTGTCGAACACCATCACCCTGTCGACCAGTTCCAGAACCCGCATGCGATGGGTTGCGATGACAACCGTCTTGTCGCGCGACCAGGTCTGGAAGCGCGATATGAACAACCGCTCCGTCGCCTCGTCCATCGCGGCTGTCGGCTCATCGAGGAGGACGACATTGGGATCGCGCACCAGCAGGCGGGCGAGGAGGAGAGCCTGCAGCTGCCCGCCGGACAGCCCGTTGCCGCCCTCCTGCAACGGGTAGTCGAGTCCCTTTGGCAGAGCGCGGATAAATTCGTCGGCACCGACAATCGATAGCGCGTCGAGGATTGCGGACTGGGAGGCGTTGGAGGCACCGAGCGTAACGTTCTCCCTCAGGGTCCCGTGGAACAGGTGGGAATTCTGGGTCAGCAGCCCCACGTCACGGCGCAGATCCGACGGATCGATATGTCTCAGCGCAGTATTGTCGAGCATGACTTCGCCGGAACTCGGTTCGATCATCCCGGATAGCGCCTGCAGAAAAGTTGATTTCCCTGCACCGTTCTTGCCCAGTACGGCAATCTTGTCGCCAGCGGCGATCTTGAGGCTTCTCAGCACCAGAGCGGGTTTACTGGCAGGCTCCGCGTGGTGGAACGCGGTCGATCGAAATTCGTAGGTTCCGGCAATGGCGGAGATGGATATGCGTGTCTCGGCGACCGGATGGTCGACGGGCATCTGCATGATCGCGTCAAGGCTCTTCAGCCCGATTTTTGCCTGCTGGACACGGCTGAGAACCTGGGTGAGCTGCGCCATCGGCGCCATCATCCTGGAACCGAGAATGGAGCAGGCAACAAGCGCACCCGTTGTCATGTCCCCAGCCATGACGATCGGTGCGCCGAAGAATACGATGAACGCGTAAACGCTCGTCTGAACGCTGTGGCTCCAGCCGGTCAGAGACGACGTCAGAACGCGCATCTTCAGTTGGGCATCGGCATTGACCGCGTTGTAGTTATTCCACTTCTGCTGGAAGCGCTCCTCCGCCTGCAGCATCTTGATGTCTTCGATGCCCTGAATGCTCTCCACCAGGATCGCGTTGCGGAGCGATGCCTCGCGCATTGCGGCGCTGGCGCTCTGGTGCAGTCTTCGTTGTGACAGAATTCCAGGCAGGATAAGCAGCACGAGTGCGACCGCCGGGATGACGACCAGCATCCCGCCGACGAACCAGAAGATGACCAGAAACAGGAAGAAGAACGGCAGGTCCGCGACCGCGGCAACGGTGGTCGAGGTGAACACCTCGCGGACCTGCTCAAGATCCCGCAACTGAGCAATGAATGTTCCGGTCGATCTTGGGCGGACGCTGTTTTTCACACGCAGCGCGTGGCCGAAGATCAGATCGGACAGTCGCAGATCACAGCGCTTGCCAAGGATATCGATGATCGAACCTCTGATCTTGCGAACGACAAAGTCGAACAGCACGGCGAGCATGACGCCTGCAAACAGCACATAAAGCGTGCTCATGGAGTTGGCGGGGACAACGCGGTCATAGACCTGCATCGAAAAGATGACGCCAGCGAGCGACAGCGCGTTGGCGATCAGGGATGCGACCAGAACGTAGCCATAGGGGCGCAGGTCACCGAGCGCGAACCGTCTGAACCAGCTTTCGTCATGCGGGGCGATATAGGTGTCCACCCTCGAGTCAGGTGTGGAGCGTGCCGGCCTGGGAATGGCCGCAAGCGTTGCCTCGGCACACAGCACATCGATCGCCAGCGTCGTTTTCAGACCGTTGTCGCCAGCAAAGACGACTGCGCCATTGCGTTGCGCATCGATGGCGACAACCGTTGCAACCGACCCGTCCTTGAGCTGCACGATGACGGGAAGCCTCCAGCTGGTCATCATGTCCAGACTGGGTTGAGCCAGCTTCACACGAAGCCCGAATTTTTGCGCGAGCCGCTGGACGTATTTCGCCTGGTCTTCCAGCGAATAAGCCGCCGCAGCCTTGCGGGCCGCTTCGATCGAGAAGCCCAGTCCGTAAATCCGGGCAACCTGCTCAAACATCTCGATCCAGCCGTCCGCCTGGTTCTGCTGCACGACGTCGAACTGAGGTGTTGCTTGGGTCAATGCCGTGCCTTTCAAGAGTCTGCAAACGACGGGCGAGCGGGTGTCGTGCCGCTGCCGCAGAACCGGCAGCAGCACGACTGAGGGCTAGATCACTGAGGTACCGGCATGGTGCAGAGCGTCGTCGTCGAGCAGGCTGCCCACAGTTCCCCCCAGCAAGCCGCCATGCAGCACACTGTCTGCGGCCGAACCGTCCAGCAGGTCCACGGTCGTATCGTCCAAGATCGTGGGGACGAGGTTGCCGGCAAACTCGGGCAGGTCGGCAACACCGTCAGCCACGGCGAGCCCGCCGATATCAAGGTCACCGTCCACGACAAGGCCCGTGTCTCCGCTTAGAAGTTCGTGGAGGCCAACGTCGATCGGCAGTGCGCTGACGCTCCCGAGATCGATGAACTCACCGAGATCGGTGCTCACACCATCCAGCGAGATGACGTCTGTCAGATCGCCGAAACGGCCGTGGCTTCCGGTATCGAGATCCAGGAGGTCGAAGTCTGCGAACGCGGACGTCAGCATGCTCGGCTGCAAAGCTTCAGAGCCTGTATCGGCCGCCATCATCATCGACGTTCCGGCGACGGGCTCGGCCTGGTCGATGAGGATCGTCAACTCTGCTTCAACGACCTCTCCATTGGGATGAACGAGACGGTAGGTGAAGCTGTCGGTCATTCCATCAAGGCCGAGTGTGTCGTTCGGCTCATAGGAATAGCTGCCATCGGCAGAGACTTTGAGCGTGCCGTGATCACCCACGATGACGGTACCTGCGGCGGCCGGATCGACAAACACTGTCCCATTGGACACCTGGAAGTTGGTGAAGTTGGAGCCGAGCGTATCACCGTCCAGAACGTTGCCGACTGCCGCGACTACGCCATCGGAAATCACCGTTCCGAGGTCACTGGTCGACGTGGCGAGCTGCACGTCGATGTTGCCACCGATGTTCACGCCATCCTGCGATACCGTAACGCGGTAGTTGCCCGCGTCCAGGTCCTGTAGTTCCAGGCCTGTGGAGCCGCCAAGCAAACCGGCAAGCTCGGCCAGATTGGCACCTGTGCTGGTTTCGACGACCGTCCAACTGAGGTCAGCCTGCTGCATTTCGACGGCGATCGTCGTTGTCCCGAGGAGACCCAGAAGCTGGTCTGTGTCCGCGCCGATCTGAACCGTTGCCACGGATCCGGCGGCCACCGTGAACGTTCCCGTTTCACTTCCCCCAAACAGTCCCAACGAGACATCGAGGAAGTCGGCGTTCACGGCCTCCGTCACCGGGTGAGTGGTCACGACGGTCGCCGCCCCAGCGTCGTCCGTGGCGACAATTCCAAGGCTCGCATCCGCCGTTGGATCAATCGTCGAGAAGGTGAGGTTTTGTCCCTCGCTGTCGATCTGGACATGCAGTTCCGCAGTCGAAGTCGCCTGGGTTTGCGGATCGAAGATCGTGTATTCGAAGGAGTCTACCCGTCCGATGCCGGCTGCATCGGGGTTCGGGGTGTAGGTGTAGCTGCCATCCTGGCCGATGACCAGTGTACCGTGATCTCCCTGGATGGTTGCGCCTGCAGCGGTCACCGGTGTGGCATTGATGCTCTGAATGATGGTGCCGGGATTGACCGCGTCGATTTCGCCGCCGATACCTGCGTCGGTGATCACGTTGCCGCTGGCAGCAACTACGGCGATGGCGCCGATACTGGTTGTGTCGGTATCCGTCCCGGTGATCGTCAGCTCGCTTCCGAGGCCCGCACCCAGCAAGCCGTCATAGGCGATAAAGGCGCGGTACTGGCCCGGTCCAAGATCCTCCAGGCTCACTGTCGGTGCACCATCCAGCAACTGCAGGTCCAGCAGTGTGGCATTGCCGGTGCCGGTGCCTGTGACGTTGGTCCACTGGACACCGTCAAATCGTTGGATGACCACCTGATAATCGGACAGAACGCCGAGACTGAGGCCCTCGTCGAGTTCAAAACGTGCATCGAGCGTATGGCCCTCCTCGACGTTGAAATCGATCGTTTCGACGTTCGGAAGCACCTGGAGATCCAAGCCACCAAGGCTGACGGCAACGCCGTAAGTCTGGGTACCTATATCAACGTTGGTCACCACGGGGGAAAGGTTGATCGACGCGACGGCGGTATTGTCGTAGGCGGTTGTGTCTGCATCCGCATCCGCATCCGCATCAGCATCTGCATCCGCATCCGCATCCGCATCTGCATCGGCATCTGCATCGGCATCTGCATCGGCATCCGCGTCTGCGTCTGCGTCTGCATCGGCATCCGCGTCTGCATCCGCGTCTGCATCCGCATCGGCGTCAGCATCCGCGTCCGCGTCGGCATCCGCATCCGCGTCCGCATCCGCATCGGCATCCGCATCGGCATCCGCGTCCGCATCCGCGTCGGCATCCGCATCGGCATCGGCGTCTGCATCTGCATCCGCGTCGGCATCCGCATCGGCGTCAGCATCCGCGTCGGCATCTGCATCCGCATCGGCGTCTGCATCCGCATCTGCATCGGCGTCAGCATCCGCATCTGCATCGGCATCTGCATCTGCATCGGCATCTGCATCGGCGTCGGCGTCGGCATCCGCGTCTGCATCCGAGTCATCGTTGTCGTCGCCACCGCCGCCGCCTCCGGAAGCGAGAGCTATTCCTCCAGCTCCAAGCGCGCCGAGTGCAGCAAGGCCGAGAATGGATGCATCGCCCCCACCTTCAGCGCCACCCACCAACTGGTCGCCGCCGGCCGACTCGGTGAATGAGAAATCGGCTTCTCCGACGGTGTGGTTGCCATCCCAGACGACCCCGTTCTCATCCACCAGGACCAGCCTGCTTGATGCTTCACCAGGGCCGCTGGCGTAGAAATCGGCAACTCGGATCGCCTCACCGTTCTGCAGGCGGATGACGAGATCGTCGCCCTGACGGATGGTCGCAGCAATGTCTTTCGGGCCGACCTCAAGCTGAATAACACTTGGTTCACGGACAGAGATGTTTCCCGATGCGACGGTAATGCTTTCACCACTTGCGATATTCGTTACAACGGCAACCATGGATACATCCTCTTAAGGCCGTGAGCGTCACAGCGAAACTGAACGGACCTGGCGGATGGGCAGCGAGATGCGATGACACGGACCGTCAAAGGTCTGCGCCGGGCAAAATGTTGAATACCGAACTGGCTGGTCCGGCAGTGTCTCGATTGCTGTCAATCCTACCAAGAAACTCTGGGATAAGACTTGCTCAATTTTAGAACGTTATCAATTAGCGATAACTAATTCTCGCATCGGACGGTTGATGCAGGGTTAATGCCGGTCAGCGTATTTGCGTTTATGAAAGGCGGACAAAAACGAATTTGACCCCTACGGGCTAGAGAGCGCCGCGCAAAGCAAGCTCTTCAAACCGGTTTCCCTTGTCCTTAACGTCCGCGCCGATACTGGAGGCTTGAAGCGAAACGGCAAGCGCCTCGCTTAGCTCGGTCTCAACGTCTGCTCCGCGTTCGGCATTCTCTGCGGCAGCTGGTCCTGCCTCTATCGGCAGTGCTTGTCGCGCAGGCATCGCGACCGCCATTTCGATTGGCGTCTCCGACCTGGATGCGCCGCCGTTCACGACGGTCGCGGCCGTGCCCGGCTTCTTTTCGAGCTTGAAGATGTCCCGCAAGCGCCCCGCTGCGGAGGCACACTCGATATTCAGCTTATGGACATCGAACTGGATGTTGATTGCGTCGAAACGTGCGGCATGTAGCTCCTGATCGGCATTCAAGACATCGAGGAGAGTCCGCGTTCCCAGGTCGAGGAACTGCCTCTGATAAAGATCTCGGGTTTCGCGCATCAGCGTCTGTCGCGAGGCGAGTGTCGTGAGCAAAGCGCGCATTCCAGACAGCTGCGTGCGCGATTCCATCCAGCTCCGCTGCGCGCCTGTCCTGGCATTGGCGATGCCGGCCTCAGCGGACTGAACCGCGAACTGGCCAGCTTCGCTCCGGGCCTTATAAGAGCCGCCGTTGTAAAGCTTGCCGGTCAGTTTCAGACCGATCGTATAGTCCGGGCTGCCTGGTGAATTTCCGAGCAGATCCATGCTGCTACCGCCTTCAAGCGCCAGGGTGGGCAGGACATCGGCCTTGCTGAACCGCAGGTTGGCCTCGGCGGCCGTCTTCTTCGATGCCGCCGCCCGGACGCTCGGCACCGTACCCCAATCGGGCTCTTTGGCAGAGCAGGCATTGGGGAGGTCTGAGGGAATACTCGCTCCGAAATTGATCTTCCCGGACATACCCAACAGCGACGCCATGCTGCCCTGCCAGCGCTCCGACTGAGACCTGATCTCCAGTGCCGTGGTCTGGGCCATCTGCACCCGCGCTTCGGCCTGAAGCTTGTCCGATCTCGTGCTGGCTCCCTGTTCCGTTCGCGCGTTGACGAGCTCGAGGATTTCCTTCGTGTCGCGCACCTGATCGGACGCGACAACCGCCAGACTGCGGTTTCTCAGGGTTTCGAGGGACGCAAGCGCGGTGTCCCTGATCACGTTGTCGACCACGGCAATGAACTCGGCGCGCCGGGTTTCCTCTGTCGCCGTGGCACTGGCGACCTGACTGGAGACTTTCCCGAAGTCGTAGATCATCTGCGACGCCGTCACTGTCGCGGCCGGCTGAAAACCGTTCCCGAATGCGCTGCGCCTGCCGACATCGATCCCGCCCCCGATCGACGGAAAATATCCCGAGCGTGCATCCCGGATCGCCGCGCCTTGCTGGTTGAGTTCGCCCGCCGCCTGCATGATCGATGGCTGATAGTCGACCGCCCGCCGGACGGCCGCCTGCATGGTCAAAATCGTGTTCCGGTCCTTCACTGCGGGCCGAGAGCTCGGGACTGATGCGGTCGCGATACTGTCGACCGATGTCGTCCGCGCCCGCGTCTGCGTCTGCGCGCAAGACGCAACGCTGAAGGCGAGCGGCACAAATATCGCCGTCCGGACAACACGGGAAAGCATGCTCATCGTATCCCCCAAGCCCGCAGGTCCAGACGGACCTGCAAAGACAAACCACCGCCGCTCGACTACTTTCCAAGCCGAAGCATTTCAAGCAATTCTAATATACGTCTGAAGATGGTTAATGACTGCTTAACTGAGATCTCGTCAGTCTCTGGAGCATGATGATTGTGTTGTCGGAGTGGGCGGGAGAAGGCCGCGCCGCGGGCCGGACGAGAGGGCGAAGCTAAACTGGCTTCTGGTAAATGCTATGCTCGACAATGCGGGAGTAAAGAAACCCTTATACTGCCTTCAATGGTTTATGGGATGGTGGTTCGAATGCCATCGAGGTTGCGGAAGTTACCTTCTCCGTCCCATCAGGACCGCGCTGCCACAGTCTGTCGGGACGACACCATGCGATGGACAAACATACCGGCAAGCATGGCCGTGACGAACAGTGCTGCTTCCCAGCGGCCTGTAACGAGAGAGGCGATTGCGGGACCCGGGCATAGACCGACGAGGCCCCAGCCGAGACCAAACAGTGCAGCGCCTGCGACAAGCGGACGGTCGATCATGCGGCTCGTCGGCACATGGAACTGGGTTTCGAAGACCGGTCTCCTGCAACGACGCCGGATCGCATAGGCAATTGATGACGGGATCAGTGCCCCGCCCATCACGAAAGCAAGCGACGGATCCCAGTTACCGGTCACATCGAGGAACGCCAGAACACGGGCAGGATTGACCATGTCGGACACGACAAGGCCGATGCCGAACAGAATTCCGCAGGCGATGGAGACGACAATGCGCTGGGTCATCATGCCACTCCCATCAAATGTCGGGTTATGAAGACGGTTGCTGCCGCCACGATCATGAATGTTGCCGTCGCGACGATGGACCGGGGCGATAGGCGTGCCAGTCCGCAAACACCGTGGCCGCTGGTGCAGCCGGAACCAAGCCGCGTCCCGAAGCCGACCAGGAGCCCGCCTACCACAAGAACGGGAGGCGAGGCGGTGATCGCGAACTCTGCGTGCCGTAACAAGGTAAAGGCGGCGGCAGCTCCACCGAGTATGCCAACCAGAAAACCGACCCCGAGCGGACTGATTCCACTGCCTGTCCATCCGACAGCAGATGCGGCCAGACCGGAAATTCCGGCTATCCGACCGTTCAGCAGCAGGTAGATCGCGGCGGAAAGGCCAATCAGAAGGCCGCCGGACAGCGGCCAGATAAAGCTGAGATCAGACATGGGTCGTTTCCTTGGCGCCGACAGCGCGTTGACCGATATCTTCAGATAATGGATGCCGTTGTCTTCGGCCAGGGGGAACTGGCGCGCAGTCCCTACACGCTCAAATGACAACGCAGCAGCAGCGCGGTACTGCTAAACGCGTGATGGCCGTAAGCGCGTCCGAAACGACGCCGAGCAAGTTCCGTTACGATGACGCAGCGGTGGACGCATGCGTTTAAGTCTGCGCGTGGGGTCTTCCTGCCGGGGCATGGCATCAGAATGCAAAGCCCCAGCGTAACCTGTCCCCTTCAGGTTCGAGCCATCCGGGAGACGTATGCTGCAACGTCCTGGCGAGGAAGAGGTCGCGACATCAGAAAGCCCTGAAGATCGTCGCATCCAAGCCGTTCAAGTTCGGCACGCTGCTCGATTGTCTCAACGCCTTCAGCCGTTATCTTCAGCCCTTTCGCTCTGGCCATGCCAATCATCGCAACAACAACGGCCCTGCTGCCGCTTTGGTGCATTTCGCCGATAAACGACCTATCGATTTTGATGCGATCCACCTCGATATTCTGCACGCGCGAGAATGAAGAATACCCGGTTCCAAAGTCGTCTATGGCAAACCGGACGCCTGCTTTTCGCAGCATGGCTATGGTTCGCTTCAGGTCGATCGTGTTATCCGCAGTTGCAGTTTCGGTCATCTCGATCTCAAGCCTCTCGGGGCTTACGTTCATGTTTGCGAGGGTCGTCAAAACCCGCAGACTGTAGCCGGGAGAACCAAGCTCAAGCGGCGAAGCGTTGATCGCAATAGAGATGCCGGGAAGATCAGCAAGAGTCCTGCATGCATTGTCCAGCACAAGGGCGCCGATGTCGTTGATCAACCCGATGTCCTCCGCCAGAGGAATGAACTGGTCGGGACTTATGTAGCCCATCGTCGGGTGCTTCCACCGAGCAAGCGCTTCGAGAGAACAAATGCTTCCGTCGGTCGCATTGAAGACTGGTTGATAAAAAGTCTCGAGCTGGGTCCTGGTCTCGACTGCAAAACGGAGATCACTTTCCAACGCCCTGCGCCTGCGTAGCAGTTCGTCCATATGTTCACCAAACACCGCATGGGTATTCCTGCCGGCTGCTTTGGCATGATAAAGCGCGATATCAGCCTGGCGCGTCAGTTCGATGGGGTCACATGGGCCGGTTGCTAGAGCTGCTCCGACGCTTGCGCCAATGACGACATGCGTCGTTCCGATTTCGAACGGTGCCCGCAGTGACTGCACAATTTTCGATGCGAGATCTTCAGCATTCCTGGCATCATTTTCTCCCAGCAGAATGGTGAATTCGTCGCCTCCCACCCGCGCCAAAAGAGATTGCGGCAGGAGATCGCGCATCCGGTTTGCTGCCAAGCAGATCAGCTTGTCGCCAACCGGGTGACCGAACGTATCGTTGACAGCCTTGAAGCGATCAAGATCAACGAACAACACACAGTGGAGGGCGTCGGCGTGTCCGTTCGATAGTTGACGATTGAGTTGCTCGTTGAAGTAAGCGCGGTTTGCAAGCCCGGTCAGGGCATCGTGGCAGGCTTGATGTTTCAGTTCTGCGCGGCTCGCAGCCAGCCGCTCGGAGCGGCGCCAGATTGCACCTCCAGAAAAACTGGTCCCAGCGAAAAGTGCAATAAACGCGATAAAAAGGGCCGGGGCAGTGGCTTCGAAGACATATTGTCCGGGTTGGAATGGGTTCCAACGGAAGTATCCGAAGACTTGTCCGTCTCGTGCGACCAAGGGCACGTACGCAACATTCCGTTCCAGAGGTCGCTTAGAGGTGAATTCCAGTTTGGCGAACTCATATTCGGTACCGATGGCCAGAGGAAGATCGCCGTCGAGAAAGCGTATGCTCACATGCAGCATTTCCTCGCCCGGCGTCTGTTCCAGATCACCGGTGTCTGAAACGATTGGCTTTATGCTGACAATTGCAGGTCGAAATCCGACATAGCTTAGATCAGCTTCGCCAATCGAAAGCGTCCGTTCGCTGATACCCTCGGTATCTTCGGCAAGTAGACGCGCCTGAAGCTTTTTAGCGAGCGGCAAGTAGGCGTTGCGGAGATCATCTGGGGTAGGGGAATAGTCTGTCTCCGATGAAAACAGATATTGCACAGAGAGGTCCGGTCGAAGGACCAAGGCGCCATCATGCCCAAAATAGCTGTGCATCCATGAACCGAGGTTCGTCTCGATCCATTTCAGGTCGCCACTGGTTGCATGCCTCACGGCGTCGTCCCAGACAGTTGCGCTTTCCTGGTCATGCGCAATGCCAGCCGTCAGTTTCGCGACCGTAAGTTTCATGAGATCGCGCTGCCTTGCCGCGGCCACCTCATCGCTTGTAGCAGCCGCCCAACTCAAACTCAGTAAAAGCAGACCACAGACGACCAAAGAAACGAGAGCCGGCAGGCACCATCGTAGAAACCACTGACTCTGAAACTGTATCTTCATCCCGCAACCGTCATCTCTTATTTTACGTGATGGTAAAACAGAGGCTATTAAAGCACGGGTAAGTAAGGTGGTTACGTCTGCGTTAAATGGCGAAACAGCGGCACGACTTCCTCAGGCATCCTCCAATTAACGAGTGCGAAGAGCGGTTATGGAGTAAGCCTTGCCGCAAGGCATTCTCCGGACAAATCCGCTGGGTTAACTGGCATGCGCGAACTGCCTACCAGGCTTTGCCTGGACAACACCCATCAACCATTCACGGGCGGCCCGAAGCCGTTTGGCGGGCTTTCAATCGGAAATTACCGCCACACAAACTGCGTCCAACACAGTGGTCGCGCGCTCTTGGAACTTCTGGTCGTGTGAAATTGCGGGAGCTGGTATTCAGTCACCATTCAGGCCCGATGACTAGTTTGACCTCCAACTTAACAATGGGAGGCATGGGCTCATGCTCGCTACGCGATGCAAAAGTGTCTTCGATGACTTCTCAGTCCGCGAAGAACAGGATGGAAACCTTGTAGTCGATAAGGAGCAACTTCTGTTGGCTTTCCATCAGGGAACCATCGCCGCGAAGGCAAACCGCGATGTCGGCCACTGTCCTTTCAGCGCACTGACACAACCGTCCGAATTCCTCGCGTGGTTGGAAGGCTTTCAATGCTGTTCGGCGTCACGCTAGCGAATTCGTCGGAGCGGTCCTCCTGCATCGCATCTCTGCATGAGGTGGGCTGTCCAAGGCTTTCTCTGTTTACGGCGAGACAGGCTATTCGTCGTCGAGGACGCACTAGCAGCGAGATTGCGGAAATCCCTTCGGAAGAGTTCGTTTCTGGAATGAAGTAACTCCGGGCGGTGGCGCTGCTGTGGGGACATCAGTCCGGGAGCAACCGCCTGCCTCCTCGACAGCCAAAAGCCCGATACGACGACGGTGGGACGCCTTCTTTCGTGAAAGATTTTCACTGGGATGATCGGCGATTGACCCTCGGGCTGCCTTGCTGCTTGCTCACCCAGCCAGCGTGAAGGCGCTGCCTTTGACTGCAGCTCACAAGGGGAGATCCAGGACATGAATGCGATCAGGAACGTTGCTATCGTCGGCGCAGGTCTGGTGGGGCAGGGCTGGGCGATTGTCTTCGCGCGGGCCGGCATGGACGTCACCGTTTATGATGCCCGCGAAAACGCCGAGGCTGTCATCGGCGCGCAGATCGACAAGGCCGTCGGCGATCTTGCCGCCGGGGGGCTTTGCGGCGACGCGTCCTTGGTCCTGTCGCGCATCCGTTTTGCGCGGAGCCTCAGCGAGGCTGTGTCGGGCTGCGACTACGTACAGGAGTCGGCGTTCGAGCGGATCGATGTGAAGCGCGAGGTCAGTCTTGCGATCGATGCGGTGCTTCCCGCCCATGCCATCGTCGGCAGTTCCACCTCAGGATTTCCCGGGTCGGCGTTCTATGAGGAGTGTGGCAACCGGGAGCGGTTGATGGTGGTGCATCCCGTCAATCCTCCGCATCTCGTGCCGCTGGTCGAAATCGTCCCGACGCCCTGGACTGCGCCACAGGCAGCGAGCCGTGTCCGGCGCCTGATGGAGGATGTGGGGCAGTCAGCCGTGTCGCTGTCGCGCGAAATTCCCGGCTTCGTGCTGAACAGGTTGCAGGGCGCCCTGCTGGACGAAGCGTTTGCACTGTTTGCGGAAGGCTATGCTACGGCCGAAGACATCGATCGCACGGTGCGCGACGGGCTTGGGTTGCGCTGGTCGTTCATGGGACCGTTCGAGACCATCGATCTCAACGCGCCGAAGGGGCTTGCAGATTATGCCGAACGGCTCGGGCCGATGTATGCCGGATTTGCCGATCAGCGCAGGGCAGACCGAGGCTGGGCGCCGGATGCGGTGACACGGGCGGATGCGGAGCGTCGCGAACTGCTCGCAGAGCAGGATCTCGATGCCAGACGCTCCTGGCGCGA
Source organism: Neorhizobium sp. IRS_2294 (assembly GCF_050500145.1). Classification (NCBI taxonomy): domain Bacteria; kingdom Pseudomonadati; phylum Pseudomonadota; class Alphaproteobacteria; order Hyphomicrobiales; family Rhizobiaceae; genus Neorhizobium; species Neorhizobium sp. IRS_2294. The sequence continues at coordinate 460,867 of NZ_CP191440.1, read as the reverse complement.
TGAAATGCTGATGCGGATCGTCCGGGCGAAGCAGGCGGTGGCGGACTAGTCCGCCGTCCAGCCGCCGTCGATCATCAACGCCGAGCCGGTCATCAGGGACGACGCGTCGGAGGCAAGGAAAATGGCGGCGCCGACGACGTCTGCCGGCTGCCCCAGGCGACCTAGCTTGATCTTGGACAGCGTCTCGCGGCGAAACTCCTCATCCTCGAAATACGAGGCGGTCATGGGTGTCTCGATAAAGGTGGGGCAAAGGGTATTGATGCGGATGCCGGCAGGTCCAAGTTCGACCGCCAACGCCTTGGTAAAACCCTCAATCGCAAATTTTGAGCCGCAATAGAGTGTCCTGTTGGCCGCGCCGACATGGCCCATCTGCGAGGACATGTTGATGACGGTGCCCCGCCTAGCGTGCCTCAGCATAACGGCCGTCACGGACTGGACTGCAAAAATTGCAGCCTTCGTGTTCAGGCCGAAGACGGCATCGTAGTCGTCTTCAGTGACCTCGGTCAGCGGCTTGGGGCGATTGGTGCCGGCATTGTTGACAAAGATATCGAACGGCGCTTGCGCCTCGACATGCTGGCGGAAGCCGGCAATGTCGGTGACATCGCACACAAGCGGCCGCGCCCTCCAGCCGCGCGTAGACATCAAAGCGCAGGCCTCCTCGATCTCCGTCCGCGAGCGCGCGCAAAGCGTTACTTCGGCACCCGCCTCGGCAAGGCCTTCGGCGACCGCGCGTCCAATGCCACGGCTGGCGCCGGTGACGAGCGCCCGCTTGCCGGCAAGATTGAAAAGGCCGCTCATTGGGCTGCTTCGCCATAGGCGACGTCGCGGTTGCCGTAGCGTCTCACCCGTAAGTTCGCCTGTTCGGCATGGCCGACGAAACCCTCGAGCATGCTCAGCCTCGAGCAATAGGCGCCGATCTCAGCCGCCGCTTTGTCCGTTGTGACGCGCTGGTAGGAATGCGTCTTGAGAAACTTGCCGACCCAGAGACCGCCGGTATAACGCCCCGCCTTTTTCGTCGGCAAAGTATGGTTGGTGCCGATGACCTTGTCGCCATTGGCAACGTTGGTGCGTGGGCCGAGGAAGAGCGCACCGTAGGAATGCATGTTTTCGAGAAACCAGTCGTCCCGGTCTGTCATAACCTGCACGTGCTCGGAGGCGATGTCGTTGGCGACGTTGAGAATCTCCTCGTAGGTGTCGCAGACGATGATCTCGCCGTACTCGCGCCAGGATACGGAAGCGGTTTCGGCAGTTGGCAGGATTCCGAGAATTCGATCGATTTCAGCGATCGTCGCTTTCGCCAGCGTCTCCGAATTGGTCACGAGAACTGCCGGGGAATTGTAGCCATGTTCGGCTTGCCCCAGAAGGTCTGTGGCGCACATTTCCGCGTCCACAGTCTCGTCCGCAATGACCATCGTTTCGGTCGGGCCGGCAAAGAGATCTATTCCGACGCGCCCGTAGAGCTGGCGCTTTGCTTCCGCAACAAAAGCGTTGCCGGGGCCGACAAGCATGTCGACGGGGCGAATGGTCTCGGTCCCGAGCGCCATCGCGCCGATCGCCTGAATGCCGCCGAGGACATAAATTTCATGAGCCCCGCCGAGATGCATTGCAGCGACGATGGCGGGGTGGGGTTCGCCTTTTTGGGCCGGAGCCGCTGCTGCGATGCGGGGAACTCCCGCCACCGAGGCCGTGAGGACAGACATATGCGCCGACGCGACCATCGGGTACTTGCCGCCTGGAACATAGCAACCGACCGACTGGACCGGAATATTGCGGTGGCCGAGGAAGACCCCCGGCATTGTCTCGATTTCGATATCGGTCATCGACGCTCTTTGGGCTTCGGCGAATTTGCGGATCTGAGTCTGGGCAAATCTGATGTCGTCCATGTCGCGAGCCGACACCTTGTTGATTGCCGCCTCGATCTCGGACGTGGTCAGTCTAAACGAGGCCGGAGAGAAGTTGTCGAATTTCGCCGACAGGTCGCGTACTGCGGCGTCGCCTCGGGTTTCGATGTCCTTGAGCGTCGCTTCGACAAGCGTCCTGACTTTGGCGTCATCTTCGGCGCGTTCGGCGGCCGCCTTGCCCTGTTTCATATAGCGAATTGACATGTCTCACCTCCCTTTTGACATCGAGCGTAATGTGCTAGCCACGCTGAATGCAAGTTTTCATCATTGCGTGAAAAAATTTCATGGAGTCTGTTTTGAAGCCGACAGCCAAGCAGGTCGCTCATGAAGCGGGCGTTTCCATCGCCGCGGTATCACGCGCGTTTTCGCCGGGGTCGTCCATCGATCCGTTGAAAAGACAGCGTATCCTTCAGGTCGCAGCGCAGTTGGGTTATAGCAGTCCGGCGCGCCGTACTGCCGAGGTGATCTCCGCCGGTACAGTGACGTTGGTTGCCGGCGATCTCGCCAACCCGTTCTATCCACTCGTTCTCGACACGCTCGCAAAAGCACTGCAGGCGGTCGGGAGACAATTGCTCGTCTATGCTATCCCGCCGCAGGCGGACATGGACCAGCTGACGCCGCAGATCCTTGCCGCTCGCCCCAGCGCACTTGTCGTGACCTCCGCAAGCCTGACGTCTGGAATGGCCAACGCCTGCCGGCAGCATGGCATCCGGGTGGTGCTGCTCAACCGGATCCAGCGCAATGTCCGCGTAAATGCGGTCGCGTGCGACAATCACGCAGGCGGTCGTGATGCGGCACTGTTTCTGCTCGGCAGGGGGCGCCGACGGATAGGCTTCATCGGCGGGATCTCCAACACGTCTACCCACCGTGACCGGGCGGAAGGCTTTTCCGAAGCATTACGCGAGAGCGGGCATTCCGTGCTTGCCGAGGGAAACGGGGAGTTCACCTACCGAGGCAGCTACGGCGCAGTGCTATCACTGCTGACAGCAAAAAACCGTCCGGATGCGCTGTTCTGCTGCAACGACATCATGGCGCTCGCCGCCATAGATGCTGCCCGCGAACTTGGACTGTCCGCGCCTGAGGATCTTTCGATCGTTGGATTTGACGACATTCCCATGGCCGGTTGGAGATCCTATCGTCTGACGACGATCCGGCAGCCGATTACCCGCATGATCTCCGAGGTCGTGGGCCTGATACAGGCCAGCAAGACAGTTCCACTCGACGAGACGACGACCAGCATCCTGCCTGGCAAATTGATCGTGCGCGGCAGTGCCTGAAGACGATCCTGCACGACCAGAGAAGAAGGATATTTCGGGCGTCGGCAGAAAAAAACTTGACGGGACGGGCAAATTTGCGAAAGTTAATGCACACGTTTGCGCATCTGCAGCGGCGATAAGGAGGTCGCAGCTGAGTCACCGGATGCATGCATTGACCGGGAGGGATAAGATGAAGCTCAAGACACTTGCTGTCGTTCTGGCAGCTCTTGTGATGGGAACGGGACAGGGTTTCGCCGCCGAGCGGGCCCTTCGCGTCGCCACCAGCGTTCCGCACAATCACTACCTCACCAACGTCATCAAGGAGTTCGCAGACAACGTGTCGAAGCGGACCAACGGCGAAATTACCTTCGAATTCTATGACTCGGGTTCCCTCGTCAGCGACCAGCACATGGACGAGGCGGTTGCAAACGGCACGATCGATATCGGCATTGCCTCTGCATCCATCCTTGCCGGCACCGTGCCCGCTCTCAACGTGTTCGCCGTGCCATTCTTTTTCGATACGCGCGAAAAGCTTGATCGCGCTGTGCTGCCCGGAACCCCGATCAGGACCATACTCGACAAGAGGATCAACCAGACCGGGTCGCGCGCGATGTTCTGGATCCCTTATGGCTTCATCACGATGATCACCCGCGACAAGGAAGTTCATGTCCCTGCGGATATGCGCAACCTGAAGATCAGAACGTTCGGCTCTACCGTCAGCGAATTCGTCGAGGCCGTGGGAGCCGCTCCGGTCGTCACCAGCGGTAGCGAACAGTTCCTGGCGCTTCAGCGCGGTATCGTCGATGGCGGGCTGACGGGATGGCCGTCGGTCGAGGAGCGCCGCCTTTTCGAGGTTTCGCGCTACGTCATCGCGACGGACCACATGTATGAGACGCATTTCGCCCTGATGAGCGAAAAAGCGCTCGAAAATATGCCGACCGAACTTCGTGCGATCTTCCAGGAGGAGGCCGCGAAACTCGAGACGGTGCTCATGGATCGCATCTTCGATGCCACCAAGCATACGCGCGAGCTTCTCGCCAAGAAGATGGAGATCATCGATCTCACGCCGGATGAAATCGTCCAGTGGAAAGAGGAAACGGCACCTGTCGCAAAGTCGTTCTACGACAACGGAAACGACCTTGCGAAATCTGTTTTCGACGAAGCGCAAAAGCTTCAGTAGCGGCAGTTGGCTAGCCGCGCCGCCTCGCACAGAGTCGGCACAATGTAAAAGCACGACACCAAAAACAAGGGCGGGGCGCAATGCCACCGTCGCGGCGAAACGCGCATTCGCGCAGCGTCTGAGAGGGTCAGACGCGAACGTCTGGGAGGAACGGCACCATGCCCCCGCAAGAAAAGAAATGGGTCGGCACAATCGAGTCGACCATCATGAGGATCGGTGAATACAGTTCATGGATCTACCTCTTCATCGGTATCATCGTCGCCTATGAAGTGGCGTCGCGATACTTCTTCAACAGTCCGACGGACTGGGTCGAGGAGACCTCACGTCTCGGCATGGTCTGGGCAACATTCCTGCTGTTTCCAGCCTGCATGGGGCGCCGGCAGTTGATCTCGATCACGCTTTTCTCCGATGCGGTCGGCGAACGCGCCAAGGTCGTTCTCGAAGGCATAAGCTTTGCGATCATTGCGCTCGCCTGTGCCGTCGTCTCCTTCGAGGCGCTTGTTGCCGCAATCGACGCGGCGACAGTCGGCCGCGCTACGGCGAGTGTCCTGCGCATCCCCTATTGGCTCTTCTACCTGCCGGTCGCGATCGGGTTCTTTCTTTTCTTCGTCCAGGCTGCGCTGGAACTGATCCTGCTTGTTGCGACGGGGCAGCGACGCAAGCTCGAACTCGCGCACGAGGAGATCTGATATGGAAAGCGTTATCGTACTAGTCGCGCTCTTCGTCTTTCTGTTTGCGGGCATACCGGTCGGTATCGCGCTTTCGACGACGGGTATCGTTCTTCTCCTGATGAAGGACGTGCCGCTCGCCAGCGTGTCGATGGAATTCCTCGGCTCGGTCAACAATTTCATCCTGCTGGCGGTGCCGGTGTTTCTTTTGACGTCGAATATCCTGCTGAAGGCGGGGGTCGCGAAAGACCTGTTCGATGCGGTGCAGCGATGGGTCGGCGGCGTGCGCGGCGGTGTCGCGATCGCAACGATCATCTCCTGCGGCATCTTTGCCGCGATCTCGGGCTCTTCCGTGGCCGTTGCGGCCATGATTGGCACCGTGGCAATTCCCGAGATGACCAAGCGCGGCTATGATCGTCGCTTTGTCATGGGAACGCTCGCCGCTGGCGCAACGCTTGGCATCCTCATCCCGCCGTCCATTCCGCTGATCATCTATTCGGCGGTCGCGGAGCAGTCGACCGCCTCGATGTTCCTTGCCGGCGTCGGGCCCGGGCTGTTCTTGATCGTGCTGTTCCTGATCTACTGCATCGTCAAGTCGTTCATGGGCGCGGCACCGAAGGCGGAAAAAGGTGAATCCGAACCGGGTGGTCGGATGGCTGCAAGCCTTCGCGCCCTGCCGACCATGGTCATTGCGCTGACGATGATCGTCGGGATCTATGCAGGCGTCTTCACGCCGACGGAGTCGGCAGCTGTGGGCCTCGTCATGACCCTGATCTACGTGTTCGGCATACGCCGGGGCGTGTCTTTTGCAGATTTTCGGGGGGCGGTGTTCGGCGCGGGTCTTACCACGGCGAACCTGCTGCTGATCATTGCGGGGGCAAACGTATTCGGCAAGGCGATCATGCTTTACCGCATTCCCTACGAAATCTCCCAGTGGATCGCCGTCAATATCGAGACGGCTGGCATGTTCATGCTGGCGGTCACCGCGGTGTTGCTCTTGCTCGGCCTGTTCCTGGAGGGGATCGCGATGATCCTGATCGTCCTTCCGGTTCTCCTCCCGTCGCTCGGCGTCCACGGAATCGATCCAATCTGGTTCGGCATCTACTTCGTGCTGATGATCGAGATCGCGCTGATTACGCCGCCGGTGGGTATGAACCTCTTCGTGATCCAGTCGGTGGCGAAATCGAGTTTGAAGGAGGTGATGTACGGGGCTCTGCCATACGTCGTCATCATGCTGTTCGCCGTGCTTGCCATCTACTTCTTCCCCGCAATCGTGATGTATATTCCGAAAGCGGGGGGATAGGCTGCACGGATTTTGGATCGAGGAAGGGCGCTTTTAGCGCCCTTTTTCATGCCCTGCCGGTGGAGCCGCGAACAATCAGCTTGCCGCGCATGGCGATCAGTTCGTCCGGCAGGCTCGGATCGACCGTGCGCGCCCGCAGCAGTTCAAAAGCCCGCTGGATCATCAGGGGCAGGGGCTGCTGGATTGTCGTGAGGTCGTAGATCGGCCGAGAGGACGCCGCAACGCCATCGAAGCCTGCAACCAGGATGTCGCCGGGCACATCGATCGACGCCAGGCGCAGTGCGTCGAGGACGCCCATGGCCATGATGTCGCTCAACGCGAAGATCGCATCCGGGCGCTCCGCCGAGGGGATCGCCGCGATCTCGCGACCGGCCTCGAAACCGCCGTCGTAGTTGGAGTGGCCGTCGATTCGAAGCGAGAGTGCCAGACCGGCCTGTTCCAGTTCGGCGACAAATCCTTCCTCGCGTTCGCGAGACGTCGAACTGGTGGAGGAGGTGTAGATCAGTCCGAAACGACGGCATCCTCGCAACATCAGAAGTTTCGCCATCTCAGCACCGCCAGCACGATTGTCGCAGGTGACGAAGCATCCGTGCGAAAGTGCGACGCGGTTGACCATCACGAGCGGGACGTTGTTCTGCGCGCAGATGTCGGCCGCCTTCGATGACAGGATCGCCGACGAGATGATGCAGCCATCGACCTGGTACTGAATCAGGGCCTGGGCGGTGGTATCCTCGATCGGCCCGCCGCCCGCATGAATGATCAGGAGGCGAAAGCCGAGCTTCTCCGCTTGCCGCGTCGCTTCATGCAGCAGTTCCGTATAGAACGGGTTTTCGGCTGGTCCGAGGACAAGCCCGTACAGCCCGCTCTTACCCGAGGACAACGTGCGCGCCAGAACGTTCGGCATGTAGCCGTGTTCTTTGGCAAGCCCGATGATCAGGTCGCGCATCTTTTGAGAAATCCGCGTGTCGCCTTTGAGCGCGCGGGTCACCGTCGATGGCGCGACGCCCGCCAGTGCTGACAGGGTAACGACCGTCGCTCGGCGCGGTGTGGAAGGCGGCAGTGTTGAGTTCATACCGATCCATAGCAAAACAGCTGCGCCCTGTCGCGCCACTCCACATCCGCACCGATGCGAAAAAGAGGGGCTGCATGACAAAATATTCGCTCCCAACTTGACATCTCCTCGAGAAAACGATTGGATCGGATTGCGCAAACGTTTGCGCACATGTTTGCGATTGACGATGACACGGGAGGAACGATGTCTACTTCAAAACGCCAGATGAAAATGGTGGGCTTCCTGCAGGCGCAGAACTGCTCGATTGCGCCCGGCTCATGGCGGCATCCTGCCGGCGCCACCGATTTTCTGTCCGCCGAATATTTCCAGCGCATCGGACGCATCCTCGAGGACGGCAAGTTCCATCTCGCCTTTTTCGACGACCGTCTGGCCATGCCCGACATCTACGGTGACGATCACCAGGAAGCGGTCGAGAACGGCGTTCGCGTCGTCAAGATGGATCCGGTCTCGATCATCACGGCGATCGGCATGGCAACCAGCCATATCGGCCTGGGCATCACCTATTCGACCACCTATTACGAGCCCTTTCATGTGGCACGTCTGTTTGCAACGCTCGACCTGATGACGAAGGGCCGTGCGGCTTGGAACGTGGTGACCTCGCTCAACAATTCCGAGGCGGCCAACTTCGGTCGCGTCGAGCACCTTGCCCATGACCTGCGCTACGAGCGGGCCGACGAATTCTTGGACGTGGTGACTGGCCTCTGGAACAGCTGGGAGCCTGACGCGCTGATCGTCGACAAGGAGACCGGCCAGTTTGCGGATCCGAAGAAGGTCCACAGGCTCGATCACAAGGGCAAGTATTTCAGCTCGAAGGGTCCGCTGCCGGTGCCACCGTCGGCGCAGGGGCGCCCGGTGCTGATCCAGGCAGGGCAGAGCGGCCGCGGTCGCGAGTTCGCGGGCAAGTGGGGTGATCTGATCTTTGTCGTCTACCCGACGCTTGAAGCAGGGCAGAAACAGTATGCCGCCGTCAAGCAGGAGGTCGCGGCCGCCGGTCGAGATCCCGACGACGTGGCGATCTGCCCGGCCTGCTATGTCTGCGTCGGCGAGAGCCAGGCAATCGCCGAGGAGAAGCGCGAGTATATTCGTGCGCTTGCCAAGCCAATCGATGCGGTCGTGCTGTTGTCGGAAGCGCTCAACTTCGATTTCGCCAGCAAGCTGATGGATAGCGAGTTTACCGACGAGGAGCTGAAAAAGCTGTCCTGGTCGGGCTTCAAGGAGCGCGTCATCTCCTTAAGCGGCAAACCCAATCCGACCGTGCGCGACTTCGTGCACTATTCGGGCCGCGGCACGATCGGCGAGTTTCCGATCTTCTGCGGGACGCCAACCATGGTCGCCGACCAGATGGAAGAATGGTTCACATCAGGAGCCTGTGACGGTTTCGTGCTGGCGGCCACCCATACACCGGGCGCCTACGAGGACTTCGTCCGCTACGTGGTGCCGGAGCTCCAGCGTCGCGGCGTCTATCAGAAGGACTATGCCGGCACGACGCTGCGCGAAAACCTCGGCATTCCCATGCCGGTCCATCCCGCCCAGCGCCAGGCTGCGGAATAAGCGAGCAGTCGGAGAAGAGTGATGAAAGAATTCAGAATGCTCTCGACGAGCGGCATCCTCGGCTACGGCTATGCCGAGGAATCGCTCAAGATTGGAATGTCCTGGGAGCCGCATGTCATCGGTTGCGATGGCGGCAGTACCGATCCGGGGCCCTACTATCTCGGTGCCGGAACGTCCTTCTGCTCGCGCCTTTCGGTCAAGCGTGACCTGCGGCTGATGCTGCAAGCCAGCATTGCGGCCGGTATTCCCTGCATCATCGGCACGTCCGGTGGTGCAGGCGGCGAGCCGCATCTGCAGGATACGGCAGCACTTGTGCGGGAAATTGCGCGGGAGGAGGGGCTGTCGTTCAAGATGGCGCTGATCCATTCCGAGCAAAGCAAGGGCGACCTTGCCGGCTGGGCCGAAAAAGGCCTCACGAGACCGCTGGCAAAGATGAAGCCGCTCGACCGGCAGATGATCGACAACTCTACCCGCGTCGTCGGCATGATGGGGCCGGAGCCGTTTGCGAAGGCCCTGGACGAAGGTGCGCAGGTCATTCTTGCCGGTCGAAGCAGCGATCCGGCGCAGTGGGCGGCACCCGCCATCCGGGCCGGCATGGCGCCTGCACCGTCGTGGTATGCGGGCAAGATGCTGGAATGCGGCGCCGAGCCGACCGTGCCCAAGGAGCCGGACTGCATCTTCCTTCGCGTTCGCGACGACCATGTCGTCTGCGAGCCGCCGAACCCGATCCGGCGCTCGACGCCGTTGGCCGTGGCGAATTTCGCGCTGCATGAGAATTCGAGCCCGATCCACCATGTCGAGCCCGGCGGTCTGCTGGACACGACCGATTGCCGGTTCGAGGCGATCAGCGACCGCGCCGTCAAGATCGACGGCATGACCTGGACACCGGCCGACCGCTACACGGTCAAGCTCGAAGGCGTCGAGATGGCCGGTTATCGGTCCATCGCGATCTGCGGCACGCGCGATCCGATCCTGATCTCGCAGATCGACGACTATCTCGCCACCCACCGCGAGAAGGTTGCCGTGAAGGCCGAATCCTTCGGCGTTCCGCGCGACGATTACCGGATGATCATCCATTGCTACGGCAAGGACGGCGTCATGGGCGGCTGGGAGCCGGTCAAGCAGATCACGAGCCACGAACTTGGCTTCGTGATCGAGGTTGTCGCCAAGACGGCGGATATCGCCAATGCGGTCATCGCCATGGCGCGCACCTCGATGCTGCATGCGGATTTTCCGGGGCGTCTGTGCAAGGAAGGCAACATGGCGTTCCCGTTCAGTCCGTCGGATATCGACATGGGGCCGATGTATCGCTTCAGCATCTTCCATACGGTCGAAGTCAGCGATCCCTGCGCCCTGTTCCCCATCGAATACGAGAAGGTGTGAAATGGCCCTCATCAGAGACATCGCCCAGATCTGCAAGAGCAAGAATGCCGGTCCTTTCAACGTCACGATCGACGTCCTGTTCGAGGATCACGACCTCTACCGCCGCGTGAAGGCGACGGGAACGCTCAATGCGGCCCTTTTCTCCAGGCTCTACGGCGTCAAGGAAGAAGACGTGCTGTTTACGCCCTACGATACCGCCGCTGCGTTCAAGGCGACGTTCCCGCGAGCGATTCCCGCCGGCGATATCGGCGATACCGACGTCTACGGTGCGCAACAGCACGCCCCCCTGCTGGATGTCGATATCCCGCTCGAAAACTAACCACGATCTGCGCATGGGTCTTCCGCTGGAGGCTTGAGGGAGACCCATGCGATTGCCAATAACAGCTCGGGGAGGAGCTTCATGGCCACGCAAACATCCGACATCCGCAAGGTCGCACTGGCGAGCTTTATCGGATCGACCCTGGAATGGTACGATTTCTTCATCTTCGGTACCGCCACGGCACTCGTCTTCAACAAACTGTTCTTTCCGGAATTCGACCCGGTCACAGGTATGATCGCAGCCTTCGCGACCTTCGCCATCGGGTTCATTGCCCGGCCTCTCGGAGGCATCGTGTTCGGCCATTTCGGTGACCGGATCGGCCGCAAGGCGATGCTGATCCTCAGCCTCACCATGATGGGCGGAATCACATTTCTGATCGGTCTTATCCCGACCTACGCCGTCCTCGGCGTCGGGGCGCCGATCCTGCTTACCGTGCTTCGCTTCCTGCAGGGCTTTGCGGTTGGCGGCGAATGGGGCGGAGCGACCCTGATGGTCGTCGAACACGCGCCGAACAAGACGCGCGGCTTTTTCGGCAGCTGGCCGCAGATGGGCATTCCGGCGGCCCTTCTTCTTTCGTCCGGCGTGATGGCGCTTGTCGGCGGATTGACGACGCCCGAGCAGTTCATGGCCTGGGGATGGCGCTTGCCCTTCCTGTTCAGTGGCATCCTTCTCGTCTTCGGTATCTTCCTCCGCAGACGCCTCGCGGAATCGCCAAGCTTCCAGAAGCTGAAATCCGGTGGCGAACGCCAGCGCCTGCCGATCGTGGACGTGCTGGGCAAGCATGGCAAGAAGACAGCGCTTCTGGTCGCCTGTCAGGCCGCGGAAAACACCAGTTTCTATATCGTGGCGGTGTATTCGCTGGTCTATCTGACGACGGTCGTCGGCATCGACCGGGCGACGGCGCTTAATTCGCTGATGATCGCAGCCGTCTTCTGCTTTATCGCCCAGCCCCTGTTTGCCGGACTTTCCGACCGGATCGGCCGCAAGCGGGTGTTCATGGGGGGCATGATCTTCAACGGCCTCTTCATCGTGCCGTTCTTTCTTCTCATGGATACGGCGAGCGTATTCTGGATCACCGCTGCGATGACCCTGTCCATCATCTTCGGGCAGGCCACGACGCAATCTACCCAGCCCAGCCTTTTCGCCGAGCAGTATGGGGCGTCGGTCCGCTATAGCGGCGTGTCCGTCGCCTATCAGTTCGCAACCGTGCTCTGGAGCGGACCGACGCCGATGATCGCAGCCGCGCTCTGGGCCTGGTCGGGAAGCTGGATACCGCTTGCCTGCTACATCATCGCCGCCGCCTGCCTGTCGGTCGTCACGATCATTCCGTTGCGCGAGGCGGCCGGTGCCGATCTCGAGGACGAACAGACCGGCTCGCTGCCCCAACCGGCATCACCCGCAAAGACCATTCATCACCATCAATAAGACAGGGAGCAATCACCATGTCCAACGACCCCCGCATTCTGCGTAACGCGCTTGGATCCTTCGCGACCGGTGTGACCGTCGTCACCACCCGATCCGCGGACGGGCAGGATATCGGACGCACAGCAAACAGCTTCAGTTCGGTGTCGCTCGATCCGCCGATGATCCTCTGGAGCCTTGCCAGGACATCCTCGAGCTTCGACGATTTCCGGCAGGCGGGCCATTTCGCAGTTCACATCCTGTCAGCCGAACAGAGCGACATCTCCGGTCTTTTCGCCAGCAAGAAGGAAGACAAGTTCGAGGGGCTGACCGTGGAGAGGGGAGACGGCGACATTCCGCTGCTCAAAGACTGCGCTGCCCGTTTCGAATGCCGGACCGCCCATCAGTATGAAGGCGGGGACCATATCATTTTCGTGGGCGAGATCACCGGGTTCGAGCATTCGAGCACACCGCCGCTGGTCTTCCATGGCGGGCAATACGGCCGGCTCATTCGCCACGCGGGCGAAAACACCTCGTTCGAGAAAACGGAAAGCAGTCTTTCGCCCGATGATTTCATCTACCAGATCTCACGGGTCTTCTATCAAATCCGCAACGACGCGGTGGTCGAACGCCGGCGGCGCGGATGGAGCGGCGCGGACTATGCCGTGCTGACGCTGCTCGGCCATGAGGATGGCAGGACACTCGACACCATCAGCGAGATCGGTCGCTCGCGCGGAGACGAGATTACCGACGAGACGATGGCAAAGCTCGAGGCCGAAGGGTTGATCGAGATCGACGGGACAGCCCCACGGCGTGCGCATCTGACGGGCGCGGGACGCAAGGCGATGATGGAGATCGTCGCCATGCTGAAGGCTGCCGAAGCCGACTGCCTTGCGCTTCTCGACGAAAACGAGGTCTGGGTGCTGAAACAGCTGCTGAACCGGCTTGCGACATCGACTGATTCCGGTTGGCCGCCGGTCCGGCAACAGGCAGCTGTCGCGAGCGCGTGAGCAGGCCCGAACTTCGGAGAATTTCATGACCCGTTTTGCCATTGGAGACATCACCGTTTCGGCCATCTGGGAGCTGGAAGATACATCGTTCCGGATGAAGACGTTCTTCCCTCTCGTCACGGACGAGATCCTCGAGCGCGAGCGTTCCTGGCTTGCACCGGCGTTCTACGATGCCGATAGCGATCGGATCAGGCTCAGCATCCATGCCTGGCTGGTCGACACCGGCCGGCACAAGATCCTGATCGATACCTGCGTCGGCAACGACAAGGAACGGCACGCTCGCACCCAGTGGTCCAACCTTTCGACCCCGTTTCTCGAGCGTCTTCGCGCAACAGGCGTTGAGCCCGAGGACATCGATTATGTCTGTTGCACCCATCTCCACGCCGATCATGTCGGCTGGAACACAAGGCTGATCGACGGACGCTGGGTTCCGACCTTCCCGAACGCCAAATACATCTTTGGCCGCACAGAGTACGATTACTGGGCCGAGAAATACGGCTCCGATCCCGGCGGTCATCATCTTGCAGCCTATAGCGACAGCGTTCTGCCCGTCGTGGAGACCGGTCAGGTCGTGCTGGTCGACGATGGGTATGAACTGGATGGCTGCCTCACGTTCAAACCGGCGCCGGGCCACACGCCTGGCCATGTCGCGATATGGCTGCATTCCAATGGCCGCGAATGCGTGTTTTCAGGCGATATCATCCATCACCCGATCCAGCTCAAATATCCGCAACTGAGTTGCATGGGCTGCGAAAATCAGGCCCAGTCCGCGCTTACGCGGGCAGCATTGCTGGGCGATATCGCCGATACCGAGACTATGCTGATGACGGGGCATTTCCTGGCGCCACACGCCACGCAGATCGAAACCGACGGCGGAAGTTTTCGCATGCGGTGCAGACAATGCTAGTTTTCACGCGCCGCATTCCAGATTCCAGAGAGGTATGACATGAAGATCCGAGCCGCAACGCTTCGCCAGACAGGCGCGAGCATGCCTTATGCAGAGAGCAAGCCGCTTGAAATCGCCGAGCTGGATCTCGATCCGCCGGGGCAGGGAGAGGTGCTTGTGCGCATTCGTGCCGCAGGGCTGTGCCACTCGGATCTCTCGGTGATCAACGGAAGCCGGCCGCGACCGCTGCCGATGGCAATCGGTCACGAGGCCGCGGGCGAAGTGGTGGAGCTGGGTGAAGGTGTCGACGATCTCGAGGTCGGCGATCACGTCGTGCTTGCCTTCGTGCCAAGCTGCGGCCACTGCCTTCCCTGTGCGGAAGGAAGACCGGCGCTCTGCGAACCGGGCGCTGCAGCAAACGGCAAGGGCACACTACTGACAGGCAGCATCCGCCTGAAATCGCATGGCGAGCCGGTCCATCATCACATCGGTTGCTCGGCTTTTGCCGAACACGCGGTCGTGTCGCGCCGCTCGATCGTCAAGATCGACAAGGACCTGCCGTTCAACGAAGCAGCGCTGTTCGGCTGCGCGGTCCTGACCGGCGTCGGCGCGGTGGTGAATACGGCGAAGGTCCAGGCAGGCCAGACCACGGTGATCATCGGCCTCGGCGGGGTCGGGCTTGCCGCTCTGCTGGGAGCTATTTCGGCGGGTGCGGCGCAAGTCATCGCCGTCGACCTCTCGGATGACAAGCTGACCATCGCCCGAGATCTGGGCGCGACGGCGACTGTCAATGCCCGCGATGCGGACGCGGTCGACAAGGTTCGGCAGCTCACCAATGGCGGCGCTGATTTTGCTTTCGAGTTTGCCGGTTCCGAAAAGGCGCTGGAGAGCGCCTACAGGATGACACGGCGCGGCGGGACGACGGTGACGGCCGGACTGCCGGCACCCACCGCGACGCTTCCCCTCAACATCGTCAGTCTCGTCGCCGAGGAGCGAACGCTGAAGGGCAGCTATATCGGCACCTGCGTCCCCGTCCGCGACATTCCGCGCTACGTTGCTCTCTACAAGTCCGGGCGCCTGCCGGTGAACAAGCTTCTCAGCGGCGAGATCCGGCTCGACGAGATCAACGAAGGTTTCGACCGCTTGCACCGAGGCGAAGTGATCCGGCTGGTTGTTCAAATGTGACGGCGGGCTTGACCGATGGAGACGATCACCATCGGGCGTCGCTCGGCGCGAATTCTATGTCGTCGCCGTGCCCGGTGTGGACAGCTTGAACGACATTCGAGGAAATCCATCGCATGATGCCGTCGAGGAGCGGCATCCTTTCGGGCGATAAAGCCGCTGATAACCGCCATCAATCGCTTTTTGCCTCTGCGCGCGCCGGTGTTCGGCAGCCCGCGAGGATTGAGATGGTCCGGCTTCACTGGAACGGATGGATGGTGCCGTCGCAGCGCAACTCGACAGGCCAATGCCGAGGCTGACCGCCAGAGCTGAAAGACGCAAAGTTGTGCCAATCCTGAACATCTGAATCTCCTCGGTCAGTGCTTTTTGCTTCGATGGATCCGGTTTCTCGCGCAAAGTGATTGGATTGCCTTAATTAGACCTACGAAAAGTACCTTCACCGCCACTTTTAGTTAAAAATCTTTTAACTCTCCTACTGACATTTGGCATCAGGCGAATGACTCCGACATGAATGTCCCACTCAGGAGAAGTTCAGCTCACTCGCGTCATGCCGCTACCGAACGCCACGTTCGACAAAATTTGAGGAACCCCATGAAAACCGCAGGTCTCTTGCTCGCATCTCTCCTTATGGCCTCGGCCGCCCAAGCAGACGATATCTCGCTTGGCACACCAGGCTATGGCGGAAGTGGTTGCCCTTCTGACAGCGTATCGGCGACCATCAGCCCTGATGGAAAGGCTCTCAGCCTGCTGTTCGACAACTACATTGTTGAAGCCGGCGGTGATACCGGCAAATCCCTGGACCGCAAGACCTGCAACGTTGCCATACCGGTCCATGTCCCGCAGGGTCGCAGTGTTTCGGTCCTCGCGATCGATTACCGCGGGTTTAACCAGCTCCCACGCGGCGCGCGCTCGCAGTTCAATGTGGAGTACTTCTTCGCGGGCAGAAGTGGTCCGGCATTCACAAAAACGTTCAACGGCCCGGTCGAGAAGGATTATCTGATTTCAAACAAGCTCGTTGCGGAATCACTGATCTGGTCGGCGTGCGGCGAGGACGTAAACCTGCGCACCAATTCCAGCATCCGCGTCAATACCACGCGCAAGCAGGAGGCCATGGCGACAGTTGATACGCAGGACGTGAAGGCAGCGATCGTCTACCAACTTCAGTGGCGCGACTGCCGCTAAAAAGGAAAATCCGGGGCAGCACGGTCGCTGCCCCCCCGATGCCGGGAATATTTTGTCATGCGTATCCGCCGTTTCCTCCCGCTGCTTGCTGTGGTCAATTTCTCTGTTCCAGATCTGGTGCTCGCAGCAGACGGATGCGCTGAAGGGACATACTCGCGCGTCCGATCACCCGACGGCAACGCGACCAGTTATCTGTTCGACGATTTTTCGGCGACAGCGGGCGGTGCCTCCGGTATCCGCCGCGCCACGACACGCTGCTCGCTCAGCGTACCGGTGACACAGCCGGATGGTCACTCCGTTTATGCGATGGACTATCGCGGCTTTGTTTCGACGTCGGAAGGGCAGGCCGTGTCCATTCAAGCTCTCAAGGATCGGATGGAGATACTGAAATACGAGGCGTCCGGCCCAGTGGATGCCGACGTCGCGGTTGGTGGCAAGGTCGGGGTCTCGGGATCGAGCACACTCGACCTTACAGTGCTCCTCACATCCGCCGGGCCCTTGGACGATGAGGCCCAGGACGCAATCCTGTTCCTCGATACCATCGATTTCGCTCGCCTCGGCTTCACCACAACCCGCTCCGTGGTGGACTCGATGAACCAGATTGCACATCAGCGGCAGTCCATTGCACTCGATCTTTCTCAAACAGCACTAACGCTGTTAGGCCAATCCGAGCGCTTCGACAGCGGAAGCTATGTCTCTCTCTCGGGCAACAGTGACGCGGCGGCGGGCTTTAACGCTCGCTGGGAAGCTGGCAGCGGCTTCAGCCTGCTTGGGGGCGCAACACGCGTCAGCGCGAGCGCGTCGGACGCTCTCTCGGACGACCTTGCGCTCTTTGCCGGAGGTATCCGATACACGACTGCACCGGCAACATGGCGTGCTTTCGGGGAGGCTGGCGCATGGGGATCGCCCGATGTTTCCGCGTCGCTCACCCGAAGCTACATGAACATCGATGAGATGATCCAGACCGGGGGTGCGACATCTGGATCGTTGTTTGCGTCCTACGCTCGGGTTGGTGTCATCTACGCGCCCGACGATACCAACGAACTGGCGCTGTCGACCCGTTTCGCTCGATCCTGGCTCGACCTCGATGGCTATGGGGAAGACAAGACCGACAATCTCTTCGCCGCCAGGATGGGATCCGGCTCAACGATCACTGACAGTCTCGGCGCCGAATTAGCTTGGAGCCGCAAGCTCGATGAGCGGTTCGACCTGACGCTTTTACTGGGTGTAGGACGCACGTCCGCAGACAAGAAGGGCGTAGAAGCCTCCGTCGACTGGGTCGGCGATGTCAAGGGCAGCACAGAGGACCAGAATTATGCGGCGCTTGGCGGACGCATCGGGTGGATGGTTACCGAAAAATGGCAGGTCAACACCTCTGCCGCAGCAACGTTTCGCGAAGACGCCGATCCTGTATGGAGCATCGGCGGCCAGCTGAAGGCGTCGTTCTAGGTCCCCGCAACGAAAGCGCTTACGTGGAGGTTCGGTTTCATGCGAACGACTTTACAAGGCTCTCTGCTTGCCGGCCACAGTTAGCTTGAAACTGGAACGTGACGTTTGAAGCGCTCTTCCAATCTCTGCATGACGACGAAGAGCGACGGTACGAAGACGACGGTCAGGCAGGTTGAGCCCATCATGCCGGTCAGAACCGCGATCCCGATCGACTTTTGCGCGCTCGCTCCCGCCCCGGTCTGCAGCACGAGCGGCACGACGCCGAGGATGAAGGCGATCGACGTCATCAGGATCGGTCGAAGCCGCGTGATCGCAGCCCTTATGGCCGCGTCCACGGTCTCTGCGCCGTCATGCAGCCGCAGATGCCGCGCGGTTTCAACGATCAGGATCGCGTTTTTGGCCGACAGTGCCACCAGCAACACCAGACCGATCTGCGTGTAGAGGTTGACGGCGGCATTGAGCGACAGCAGCGTCGTAGCCGTTCCGATCAGCGCGAGCGGGACGGTCGCGATGACGCTGATTGGTGCGTACCAGCTCTCATATTGGCCAGCCAGAACGAAATAGACTAGAAGCAGGCTCAGGCAGTAGACCAGATAAATCTGTCCGCTGAGTTCTCGTTCCTGGTAGGACACAGCCGTCCATTCCCGTTCGAAATTGTGAGGCAGCAGCGACTTTGCGATCCCGTCGAGTGCATCGAGCGCCTGGCCGGTCGAATAGCCTTGCGCCTGCGAGCCGATGATTCGTGCGGATGGATAGAGATTGTAGAGGCTGATCAGCGCAGGCCCGGTGGCCGGTTTTACGTCTGCGATCGAGCCCAGCGGCACCATCTGGCCGGAGGCGCCGCGCAGCCGAAGCCGCTCCAGGTCGGCGACTTCGGCGCGCCTTGAGGCGTCTGCCTGTACATAAACCTGGAAAATGCGGCCGAAGAGGTTGATCTGGCCGGAATAGGACGATCCGATGTACTGGCTGACAGCGTCGTAGGCGCCGCCTACATCGATCTCGGCGCGCTGAGCCTTGCTTCGATCAATCGAGACGGCAAATTGGGGGGCGTCGGCACGGAACGGACTGAAGGCTTCGCGGAATGTCGGATCAGACCCTGCTGCACGGGCGATGCTGGCCGCCACTTCTTCCAAAGCCGCATAGTCGAAGGCGCCGTCACGGGCCTCTACCTGCATGGTGAAGCCCGCCGCGTTGCCGATACCCTGGATCGGAGGCGGCGGAAGCACGAGCGCCTGTCCGTCCGGGAGATCGGCAGTCAGCCTCCGCAGGTAGGTGTAGAGCGACAACAGGTCATCTCCCTGTTGGCGAAGGCTCCAGTCCTTGAGGATCACGTAGAGGACACCCGCGTTGGAAAGGCTGGCATTGTTGTTGAGGGCGGAGACGCCGCTGATTGCGACCGCCGTTTCAACGGCATCCAGCTTCTCGACCCGCCCCCGCAGGTTTTCGATTGCGAGGCGTGTGCGCTCGAGCGACGCGCCCTCGGGCAACTGGACCGATACCAGAAAATACCCCTGGTCCTCGATCGGCAGGAAGGCCGTCGGCACCTGCGCCAGCAGGGAGAGCGAGAGCGCGACCAACAGCAGTGCCACCAGCGAGACCGTCACACTGAAACGGGTCATGACCCTCACCAGCCCTGCATAGACCCGTTCGACGGCATCGTAACTTGCGTTGAAACCGCGGTAGACGACGTTCTTGCGCGGCTTCAGGGCATGTGGTTTCAGCCATAGGGCGCATTGGGTCGGCTTCAGGGTCACGGCGTTGACCGCGCTGATCAGGGCCGTGGCGGCAATGACCAGCGAGAACTGGCGATACATTTCGCCACTGAGGCCAGGCAGAAAGGAGGCCGGGAGGAACACGGCAAGCAGCACAAGTGTGATGCCGATGATCGGGCCCATCAACTCGTCCATGGCAAGCGCCGCAGCCTCCGTTGGCGTTTTTCCGTCATCGAGATGGCGAGCAGCGGCCTCGACCACGATGATTGCATCGTCAACCACGATGCCGATGGCAAGGATGATGGCGAACAGGGTGGAAAGATTGATGGAGAAACCGAACAATGCCAATGCGCCGAAGGCGCCGATGATGGTGACAGGCACCGTAGTGGCAGGCACCAGCATCGCGCGCCAATCCTGCAGGAAGATGAGGATGACAACCAGCACGAGGAACGCGGCTTCCACCAGGGTGTGGTAGACATCATCGATGGCGGCCTTGACGAACAGCGTCGTGTCGAACGGCACGGAGTGGCGAAGCCCTTCGGGAAAGTCGGTCGACATGACCTCCAGTTTCGCCTTGACCGCCGCTACGACGTCAAGCGCATTGGCCTCGGGCAACAGAAACAGTGCGAGGCCTGCCGCCGGCTTTCCATCGAGACTGAAATCCTGGCTGTATTGCTGAGCACCCAGCTCTACCCGTGCCACGTCGCGCAGGCGCACAAGATCACCATTGTCATTTGCGCGCAGGACGATGTCTTCGAAGGCCGCCACATCGGCGAGCTTGGAGTCGAGCTTCAGCGTGTATTGGAAATCGCGCCCCTCCGGCACCGGTGGAAGGCCAAGCTGGCCGGCGGACGATGTGCGGCTTTGCTGACGGATCGCGTTGTTCACATCTGACGGCATGAGACCGCGTGCCGCCATCAGGTCCGGATCCATCCAGATGCGCACCGCATAGTTGCCGGCGCCGAAAACCGAAACACTACCGACGCCGGGGATGCGAGCGATCTGATCGATCAGGTTGATGGTTGCATAATTGGTCATGAACAGGCTGTCATGATCCGGGTTGTCGGAGGTGAGTGCTACAATCGCCAGAATAGCCGTCGAGCGCTTGGCCGTCTGCACGCCTTGTGCCTGTACGGCATCCGGAAGGGAAGGCGTCGCACTCGCCACACGGTTCTGCACCAGGATCTGCGCCGCGTCGGGATCGGTGCCGATCGCAAAGGTCACGGTGAGTGCGTAGGTGCCGTCACTGGTGGAGGTCGATTGCATGTAGAGCATGCCCTCGACTCCATTGACCTTTTGCTCGATCGGCAATGCCACATCCTGGACGATCGTCTCGGCGTTGGCGCCGGGATAGCGTGCCGTCACCTGCACCGAGGGCGGTACGACATTCGGATATTGTGCGACAGGCAGGCCGACCAGCGCCACCAGACCGAGTATGACGGTCAGGAGCGCGATCACGTTCGCAAGCACCGGTCTATCGATAAAGAACCTGGCCATCCTGGGGCATTCCCTGTTTCTGTAAGCAGATCAATCGAGTGCCGTCACGACTAAGACGACTTCTCTGGCACGCAACCCAGCCCCGCCCTTGACGATCACGCGGTCGCCCTCCCTTACGCCGTGGACAACTTCCCGTCGGCCACCGGCGGCTTTTTCTCCGAGCGCGACCTTGACGGTTGCGACCCTGCCTTCGGCATCGACGATTTGAAGCGTTCGGCCCAACTGGGAATTGCCGATCGCGGCTTCCGGCACGGTCAATGCCTTGCGCGTGACGATCGGGACTCGGACGCGGGCAAACATGCCCGGCGATAGCAGGCGTTGCGTGTTGGCAATGACGCCGCGAAGGGTCATGGTTCCAGTCGCGCTGTCCAGCTCGGGGGCGATGTAGTCGAGATATCCACTGTAAGGGTAGGTCGCGTCACCCTGAAGACCGGCTTCAACTCGGATCGCCCCGAGGCTCCTCAGGTCTATATGGCGCTCAGCCATCGCGCGGCGAATGGCGATTACCTGCCGCTCATCGGCCGAAAAGATTACGTGGAGCGGGTCCGGTTCGACCAGCGATGCGAGCTTCGGAGCCGATGCGGCATTGATAAAGGCGCCGAGATCGGCCGCGCGTGCGGATAGGATACCGTCGAAGGGCGCCTTCACTTCCGTGTAGCTGAGGTTAATGTCAGCACTTCGCACCTTGGTCTTGGCGGCTTCGACCTGTGCCTCGGCTGCCAGTCGCTGTGCCACCGCCGATTCATTTGCGCTTAGCGATACGACCTGCTTGGCAGAAAGCCCTTCCTGCCGGGCCGCGTTTGAGACCGCCTGTTGCAGGTTGGCCTGTTGCTGACGCAGTTCTGCTTCGGCAGCTGCGAGGCTGATGCGATAGGGTTCGGGCTCTATGAGAAAGACGACGTCACCTTTTCGCACGGTGTCGCCGTCGTTGAAGTTCACTTTCTCGAGCGTACCGGAGACTCGGGCGACGAGGTCAACCTGGTTGACCGCGCGGAACGTTCCTGTCGTCTCCAGGTACAGCGTCACCTCGACGAGGGTAGGTGCCTCGACCATGACTTTCCGCTTCTCGGCCTGGGCGCAGGCCTGCCCGACCCAGCCAATCAACAGAGCTGCGGCCACCAGGGGCAACAGTGCATGTTTCATGGAAAGATCCTTCCCTTGCGCATGTCGTGGCAGGCCTGCTCAGGGAGCGGCAGCTATTTCAGCGACTGCAACTCGTTCGGCGTCAGGAGTCCGTTCTTGTCCTTGTCGATCCGGCCAAACGCCAGGTTGTAGCGACCGGCCTGCTTGACCTTGAGGGCTATCGGCTTTCCGGACGCGGCCATCGTGTCGATGAAAACCTTGAATTCGGGTTGGTCCAGCATCGTGTCGGCGTTCTTGTCTGCGGTCATGAAGGCCTCCTGTTGCGCATAGCCGCTCGAAGCGACGGCGAGCCCCCCGAAGACGACCAGAACAGGGGTGATCAGCTTAACGTTTGCCATTTCGATCTCCTTTGAGTGTTGCGATATCCGCCAGGTTGATCCCTGTGTCGGGAGCCTCCTGCCGGGCGGACGCGGTCAGCAGTCCATTCTTCAGTTGCGGAACTGCCAGCATCAACTAATCCGGACCAATTCTTCGCGACGAGGCCGCAGGACTTGCTCCAAGGGACTGGTCAATGTCCCTGCGATGCTGGACGGCACGATCAACCAAAGGCTGCAGTGAAGCCATCCCATGTTCATGGGGTCTGCACCTCGTCCAGCGTGCCAGCCATCGGGTCTGCCGTGGCGCGCCTTTCAGCAAGGGAGACATGGACGCCATCTGGCGCGAGATCGAAGCCGGAGGCTTCGAGCACTTCAAGCAGCAGAGAGCGGATCAGGGGAATGGCGGTCACCGCTGCGGCACGCGCCAAATTGAAGCTCAACACCAGCTCCCTGGTCTGCAGATGGGCTTCAGGCGGGCTGATGGCGATCTTGCCGACGATATCGGCCTGAAGCCTGGTTTCGCTTCGAAGGGTCGACGCCGCCAACCGCAGTAACCGCGCGTGCCCGACGGCGTCCGTTTCGTTCTCCAGTCTCAGGCTCACCCGAGCGAGGACGAGTCCGCGACTGCGGCTGACAACGGTCTCGATCTGGCCGTAGGGAATTGTATGCAGCCTGTCATCTAAGCCGCGCAGTCTGAGACTGCGGATCAGTATCTGCTCCACCCTGCCGGGAGTGGAGTCGATCTCAATCTCTTCGCCGAGCCGGAACGCATCGTCCAGCATCCAGAAAATGCCCGATATTACGTCCTTCACCAACGCCTGGGACCCGAGACTGATGGCCAGACCCAAAATGCCGGCGCCGGCTATGATGGGAGTGGTGTCGACCCCCAGAACCGACAGGGTCACCAGCGAGAAGATCGATCCGATGAGCCCCAGCAAGACCACACGCAGGATCGGCAGAACCGTTGTCATACGCGCAAGGTGCAACTCCGCGTCTTCCAGCGAGGTGAGAGCCTCCTTCGGCATCATGCGCGACTCTACCCATGCGTGGGTAACCGCGGCGAGCACGGCAGCGAGCACCAGCACCATAAGCGAAAAATTGATCTGCCGAGAGTATCGCGGCCAATCCTGTTGCGGGATGACCGCAAGCGTGCCGACCAGCCAGTACTCGACGATCAGCCTGAGGATGACAGCTGCCGCCAAGGCATCGATCACCACCCGCACCACGAACAGTCGACGCATCACCTCGGGCTTGCGCGACAGCTGGATCGAGAGGGCGATCGAGCGATCGAAGGCCAGCGCCAGCATAAGGGCGATCGTTGTTCCCTTGATCCCCTGGTACAGGTCAAACTGCTGCATCAGCCAGCCCCATATCCACAAGCCTGACACCAGCAGGATCATCCAGGCGGCGACCATGTGTAGCAGCGGCGTCAGGCCGTGCCGGCGCAGAAGATGCAGCAATCGAAGAGCCGCCGCCGTCATGGCAAACGCGCCGAGTATCGCCAGCAGCCGCACCGAGTTCGGCGGCATGCCGACGCGGGCGGCTGCTGCCAGAAGGCACACCATCAGGTATCCGCACGCCAGGATCACGGCGCTTCGCCTAAGTCCTTTTTCCGCGCCGCTCTCGTCCAGCGGCAGAAGCCGCAATTGAGGAGTGCGGGGCGAAAAGACAATGCCGAGAAAGGTAATGGCAGACAGCCAGTAGATGACGGAAACGAGAAACTCCCTGGCAAAACCATCCCCGAGCGGATCGGCGCTCAGCAGTCGAACGGCTATTGCGCGCCCCACCGCGATGGCGGCCAGCAACGGCACAAGGCTCCAGGCCGTCCGTTTCAAGACGGCGAGGAATGGGACGCGTTCTCGCGCGGCAGCCTCGCGTCGGCCTCTCAGCCCGTAACTGCTCAGCATAAAAATCAGCATGACGACACCGCCGGCGCCAAGGCTGAGGGCAAGAACCCTGGGCGCCGAGGTCATGGACACCGTGCCCGCCCATAACAGTTCCCGATCAAGATGTGGCAGGGCGAGCGCCGTGTCCACCAACGCCGTCTCGAGACGATCGACGACCTGCTCTGCACTGACGATCCAGTCCACGACGTTGACGACAGACTGATCGGGGGCCGGGGACGGGCCTGTTGCAGTCGCGGAGACGTCCATCGTGCCAGTCCCGTTCGCACTTGCAGAGAAACTACGGCTCGCCCGGCAAACCGGCCTGGCGAGCAATCGATAGTTTCAACCATTAAGTGCGTTTAAGATGCGCATCCACCCCATGTTCATGGCGTATTCGCGGTACCGGAAACGGGCATGATGGGGTCAAGCCGGTATCCGTCGGCGCAGTTTAGAATCCGGGAGACATTCGCCATGAAACATCGCCCAAATGGTTTCAAGGCCGCATTGGCCCTTACCTATCTTGCCGTGCTGGCAGCGCCAATTTTCACGGCCGCGCCGGCGGCGGCCGTCGTGTATTGCAACGCCCTCGGCGTCCCAAAAGGCTGCGTGGTGCGCCCCCCGGCCGCGGTGGTCGTTTACTGCACGGCGCCGGGGGTTCCGCTTGGTTGCGTGGCGCGTCCCGTGGCAAGGACCGCGATCTATTGTACTGCTCCGGGCTTGCCGGTTGGGTGTGTCCGCAGGCCGGGCGTTCGCGCACCTGGTCTCGGTGTCGCGCCGGTCAATCGTGGTGGCCCGAGGAACCGTCTCGGCATCAGATAGTCCAGGCGATGGAAGTGTCTCCGCGCTCGGTTCCTATCACCTTATCCGCGCGCTCCCCGCTGGCATCAGCCCCCTTGGGTGGCTTCGGGGAAGTCGGCGGGTAGCAGCAGCGAGACCGTCGTGCCGAGCGGTGCGCTTGTGACGGACAAGGTCACATCGCAGAGGGCTGCGCGCTTTTTCATGTTGAGCAAGCCTCGGCCCTGCACCGTCCCCGCCCCATTCACCGCATCGACCGCAAAGCCGCAACCGTTGTCCCTGACGGAGATCTGGCCCCTCGCGTCGCCGTC
This sequence comes from Neorhizobium sp. IRS_2294, assembly GCF_050500145.1. Classification (NCBI taxonomy): domain Bacteria; kingdom Pseudomonadati; phylum Pseudomonadota; class Alphaproteobacteria; order Hyphomicrobiales; family Rhizobiaceae; genus Neorhizobium; species Neorhizobium sp. IRS_2294. The sequence goes on along the minus strand of NZ_CP191440.1, from coordinate 435,463 downwards.
GGGGCCAGGTATGGTCTCGATCATGATCGTCACCATCGATGCGCCCGAGTGTTTGATCGCATTGGTGACAGCTTCGTCAAGCAGCCTGATCACCTGGATAACGTGCCTTGGACGCAGGCCCGGATAGACGGGAAGTCCGTGTGACGACTGTACGCTCCAAACGAGCTGCATGTCGTGGGCGCGCAACTGGCCTGATATCCGCTCCCTCCAAGAACCAAGGGCAAGCATGAGGTCGCCATCGATCTCTTCCATTGCGTTGATGACCAGACGAAGATCGCGCAGCGCAGCGCGAGCGGCATCTCCGATTGTATTCGTTGTATCTCTCGGCTGTTCGGCAAGAGCGACGATGCTGACGAGTTGCCCGCCCAACCCGTCATGCAGGTCCCGCATCAATCGCGTCCGCTCCGATGCCAAAGCCGCCGCCCTTGCGCGTTCTTCTTCGCGGGAAAAACTTGCCCTGAGCTTGACCTCGGCCTCCGACACTTGCTTCACCAACCGGTCGGCGAAACTGTCGGCATCATTCAAAGCTTGGACGAAACGCCAGGTCAGCCAGACTCCGATGACGATCAGGACGATCGAATAACCGAACCAGCCGATAAAGATCCGTTCACCCGGAAGGAGCCGGCTGACCGTCAGGATATCGTTCAGGGCGCATCCCAGCATGACTGAGAATACAGGCGCCATTATCAGCGCCTTTCGGTTTCCGCGCAGAGCTGCGTTGCCCAAGAGCACGCAAGCAACGGCGGCGCAGAGAGCAATCGTTGGTGGCCCTAGCGGCAGGAAGATGGCGTGAAGTAAATCATGCTGTCCCGAAAGGCCCGCAAAGGCAATGATAATGCCGGGTACGAATGTGAGATGAAGCCATCGCGGTGGCGGCATGTCGATGAAGCGCACGATGAAGTGCAGAACCAGCGGCGCTTGCGTAACAACGGCAGCGCCGACGAGGCCGAGCGTCTGTGGCGATGCTGGCATCGAGACGAAATACTGAAAAAAACCGATCAGCATGGCGAGCGCAAGCAGCCCATAGCTGCGATCGTTCCGGCGGTTGATCCAGATCAGGCCGAGGATCGCTCCCAATGTCGCCTGTCCGGCAACAAGGATGAGGGGCAGGGTCTCGAACATGATCGACCGCTGATCGTGAACCGGTCTCAGGACCTTGTCCGGACCGGCATAAACGCTGTCCAGATAGCCGCCGACCGGCCCCCATGTGACGAGGTGAATGATCAGCTCATTGCGCCCCTCATGCAGCAGGCTTTCCGGAATCGTCGCTATGGCGGACGTATTGCGGTCGGGTCTGCGGCTCATAACATTCCGGTGCGTATCGTGGATCATTGAGCCGTTGACCTCGAATTGTACGCCCGTGGTAAAGCGCGGCACGAAAATGCTCCATGCCACATCTTTCTGCGTGGTCGGTCGTTCGAGTGAGACGCGATAAATCGCAGAGGAGGTCGCATCTTCGGAGACGGGGCGAAAGTCCGGGAGGTCCACAGAACGGAATTGGCCTGTCGCGTCTTGAAGCTCAACGCCGCTCAGTTCATAGACCGCGGGAGGCAGGGGCGGGCCGATCTGGCGGGCCAGGATGCAAAGGACGATGATGACAGGTTGCAGCGCCAGGTACAGCAGCAGCCAGCCGATCCTGCCACGGGGTCGAGCCATCCTTCCAACTTGGTGAGCGGCAGCTTTCATCCTAAAGCTTTATCAAGCCCTGCTGCAAGGCTTCGAATACGGCCTCACCGCGGGTATTCACCTCGAGCTTGCGATAGATGTTCTTTATATAGCCGGGAACGGTCTGGCGTGAAATACCCAGATAATCCGCGATGTCGGCGTAGCTGAAACCCTTGGCGATGCCCCACAGAATGTCGATTTCGCGCGCTGTCAGCTTGGCGGTATTCAAGTCCGTCCCGACGACGGGATCCTTGACGCCTTGGGTCCGTTTGACGATGAAACGGGCTATCGAGGCCGAGATTGGCGAGTGGCCCCGCATAAGATCGCGCACCGTGTCGGCGATGTCGGTCAGCAGAGCGTCCTTCAGCAGATAGCCGTTGGCGCCGAGTAAAATAGCCGAAATGACGCTTTCTTCATCGCCCAGGATGGAGATGACCAAGATCTCGGTGGTCTGGCTATGCTGCCGGACGTCGCGGATCAGGTCCATGCCATGGCCATCGGGTAGCTGGAGGTCAGTCAGAAGCACATCAGGATAATCAGACTCCAGCACTTGGCGCGCCTCCGAGAGCGTTCCCGCCTGAAGAACCGAAAATGCGGAAGCGTCGGACAGGCCGTCAGCGATACGCCGACGTGTTGGTCCATCGTCCTCGACGATGACAACGGATATAGGTCCGGCTCTCTCCGTTTGGGTGTTCAAGATAACACTCGCTTTCAGGCCTCGGCTTGGCCAGAAAGGATTATTGAGCAAATCCCCAAACCGCGCCAGCCATGAACATGGGGGTGTGGCGGGTCAGAATTGGCGGACCGCAAGGGGAAAATGCTGAGAAGAAAGCCGCAGCGGAAAAACAACGGTGCCAGCTGCGCTCACCAAAACCGGCCAGAACGATTTCTGCAAGCCGTCGGACGCGGCCACCCGGCTCAAGAGCGTGGTTACGCTTGTCGCCATAGGCATCAATCATTCAATCCAACTGTCCGTTTCCGCATCGAACAGATGAATGTGTTCCTGCTGAAAATTTAATCCGACGGTTTGACCGCCGGTTATTGGAACCCGCCCATTTACGACGACGACACATTCGGGCGTCGTTGCCGTTGTGACGAAGGTCGTTGACCCTGTCGACTCGACCAAGGCCACTGGTGCTTCCAACAAACCCTTGCCGTCTTCGGCGATGGTAAGATGTTCGGGCCGCAGACCGACGACAAGATTTCGATTGGCCGGAATGGTTCGGTCGAGACCGATCGTCTGTGGCCGGCCAAGATCCAGAATGAGGCTTCTTCCATCCGGTCCTGTCGTTGCCGGAATGAAATTCATGGCCGGCGATCCTATAAATCCGGCAACGAAACGGTTGACCGGTCGGTCATAGAGTTCAAGCGGCCGGCCCTGTTGCTCGATCACGCCTTGGCGCATGACCACGACGTGATCAGCCATTGTCATCGCTTCGATCTGGTCGTGCGTGACATAGACCGAGGTCGCGCCAAGCCGGTCATGCAGTGCCCTGATTTCCTTGCGCATATGGACACGCAGGGCGGCGTCGAGGTTGGACAGTGGCTCATCGAACAGAAAGGCCTTGGGATTGCGGATGATGGCCCGGCTCATCGCGACACGCTGTCGCTGTCCGCCCGAGAGTTCGCGGGGATAGCGATGCAGCAGGTCCGACAGGCCGGTAATGGCGGCCACGTCGTCTGCCGCCTTCTTCGCTTCTGCCTTCTTGGTGCCGCGAATGCGCAGGCTATAAGTGAGGTTTTCCTCAACCGTCATATGCGGGTAAAGCGCATAGGACTGGAACACCATGGCCAGATCCCGCTTGCGGGGTGGTACGTTGTTCATGCGGTCGCCGGCAATAACCAGGTTTCCTTCGGAAATCGATTCAAGCCCTGCGAGGGCGCGCAGAAGCGTTGATTTGCCACATCCGGACGGTCCCACCAGGGCGACGAAAGCGCCTTTGCGAATGGTGAGGTCGATGTTCTTCAGTGCGTGATAGGCACCGTAATATTTGTTGACACCCGACAATTCGATTTGATTGGTCATTTGAGAGCTCCCGATGTGAGGCCGGAAACGATGCGGCGCTGCAGAAGGACGAAGATGGCAAGGATCGGGGTTACGTACATCGTTGCGTACGCCATGATGTTGTTCCATTCGCTGGTGTTTGGGCCCATGAACGAGTTGAGACCGACACTTGCGGGCTGCAATTCGATGTTCTGGATCATCGACTTCGAATAGACGAACTCGCCGAATGCCTGCATGAAGATGAGGATGGCGCTGACAAGAATACCGTTGCGGGCAAGCGGGAGCACGATGTTGAAGAAGGCACCGATGCGCGAGTTGCCATCGACCAATGCGGCCTCCTCAAGCTCCATCGGCACAGCCATGAATGTCGCCCGCACGAGGACCACGAAGAACGGCATGCTCTTTGCCGCTATCGCCAGGATGACGGCAAAGCGCGGGTAGTCCAGCAAACCGACTTGGGAGAACCCGACGAAGATCGGCGTGATCATCAGCGATGCGGGCAGAACCTGCAGCATCAGAATGAGGAACAGGCCCACATCCACCCAGCGGTTACGGTACCGCGCCAGTACATAGGCACAGCCGGTACCGAGAACGGCGATGAGCGCCACCGATCCAAAGGCGATCAGCGTTGAGTTCCAAAGGTAGCGCCCCATGTTCCGGCTTTCCCAGACATACGCGAAGGTGCTCCACTGCGCTGTCGATGGCCAGAAGCTGGGCGGGGTGGCAAACATCTCAGAGCCCGTTTTGAGAGCCGTGACGTACATCCAGTAGAGCGGAAACAGGTAGATCGCCGCCATGATGATGGCGATGGCGAGCATCAGGCGGTTTCGGTTGGTTTCAGTCATCCGCGCACCTCATGACGGGTCGAGCGCACATAGACGATAGCCGCAAACATCACGAACACAGTCATGATGACCGAGATCGTGGCACCTTTGCCAAAGTCGTATTGCCGGAAGGAGAGGTCCCAAGCCCAGTATTGGGCGACATTGGATGAGTTGTTCGGCCCGCCATCCGTGATTGCCGCGAACAGATCGAACTGTTGCAGTGTGAAGATAAGCCCGAGCGAAATGATCGCGCCGATGGTGGAGCGCATCATGGGCAGTGTGATGGTCCAGAAGCGCTGCCAGGCGTTTGCACCGTCCAGCTCGGCTGCTTCATAGAGATCACCGGGTATGGCGGAAAGACCGACGGACAGAAGGATCATATTGAACGATGTGCCAAGCCAGATATTGGCGAGCACGACCGCCCAGAGCGAGAAATTGGGGTCTGAGCGCCAGAAGATATTGCTGTCGATCAGGCCGCTTTCACGCAGAAAGAAGTTCAGGACGCCAAAGTCCCCCGACAGTATCCAGTTCCAGATCGCACCGACGACCAGACCCGGCATGACCCAAGAGACCAGAAATAATCCACGAAGCCACGATGATCCCGGAAAGTTGACCCAGAAAAACAGCGCAAGGCCAAACCCGATGAGAAACTGGCCAGCGATCGAGCCGACCACGAAAATGACGGTGTTGAAGAGAATAGGCAGGGTTTCGGGCTGCTTGAACAGATCGATGTAATTCTTGAAGCCGACGAATGGCCTGATGATGCTTCCCAGACTGAACATGTCCACTTCCTGAAAGCTCATCAGGATATTGTAGAGCAGGGGCAAGCCCGCAAGAATGAACAGGAAGGCAAAGGGAACTCCGACCAGGCCAATGTCGAAGCCGCGGCCGTCCGTGATGCTGGAAAGTATCCTTTTCATGGAAACCCCATAAGATCCGGTGTGGAGCTGTCCGCTCTTGACGAACGAGACAGCTCCTTCCGGGAGGAAAAGGTGGATGGCACGAGTGCCATCGGCTCCTGAGAAAGGCAGTCCTGCCTCAGCCTTCGATAAGCTTGATCTTCTCTGCAGCCTGATCGAGCGCGGCCTTAGGCTCCATCTGTCCGGTCAGCGCCGCCTGGACGGCATCCTGAATTGCCTTGGAAATCTTCGGCCATTCTGGCGAAGGGCCGCGTGGCTTGGCATATTTCAACTGCTCCACGAAGGTCTTGAGGGCCGCATCCTTGAGCGCATTTCCGGTCGGTGGGATCGGCAGGTCGGAACGGGCAGGGATCTGGCCGAAATCCTTGTACATGGTGACGTCTTTGGAGGCGAAGAACTCAAGCGCCTTGAACGCCTCTTCCGGATGTTTGGTGTTGGAGAAAATCGCCCAGTTGTAGTCGCCCATAGCGGAAGAGCGCTCGGCACCTTCCTGCGGCACCGGCAAGAGCGCGGTTCCCCAGTCAAACTTGGCATCGGTCACCATGCGGTCGATTTCCCAAGGTCCGGATATCGCCATCGCTGCATTGCCCGCATTGAAGGTTGCCGTGGAATCCCACTGGCTGCGCGTCAATGTGTCGGGAGATGTCATTTTGCCGTCGAGCAATTGCTTCCAGATCGTCAGCGCCCGGACAGCCCCATCACTGTTGATGGACTTGTAGGTGGCGCCGCCCATCTGTGCCCAGGGCAGGAACTGGAACGTGCCTTCCTCATTGGCTTTGGCCGAGAAGGTGATGCCGTAAACATTCTTGGATGGGTCGGTCAGCTTCTTGGCGGTCTCGAGCAACTCGTCCCAGGTCTGCGGCGGCTTTTCCGGATCGAGGCCCGCGGCTTTGAACAGATCCTTGTTGTAGTAAAGCGCGATCGTATTCGTCGCTTTCGGCACGCCGTAATATTTTCCGTCCCAGGTGGCGGAGGCGAGCGGGCCGGGGAAGTAGTTTTCCTGCTTGATCGTGCTTGAACCGGCAATCATGTCGGTAAGGTCCAGAAATGCCTTGCGGGACGCAAACATGGCATGATTTGGGTTGTCGATTGCGATAATGTCAGGTGCTTTACCGGTCGAATAGGCTCGCATCGCCTCGCTGACCACATCGTCGAACTGAATCTGGCGATATTCGATCTGGATGCCGTTCTTCTGGGCGTTGAATTCCTTGATGAGATTGGGGGCGGGCTGAATGTCGCGGTCGAGCGACCATAGCGTCAGCTTGACGTCTTCTGCCTGAGCGCTGAGCGCAAAGAGCGATGCAGTTGCTGCAAACGCCGTAGCGATGGCGATCGTATATGTTCGGATACCCATTTTGTCCTCCTTTGTGGTTCTCCGGAATGCACTTTCGCGCGGCGCGGCCTCCTCCTTGCCGCGCCAACATTGAACGATCTAAACCGGGTCGACGACGAAATCGCCGCCGCGCGCCTGTTTCAGGTGATTGAGACCGTGAACCTGTCCGGTCATCTCCAGCCCATCCCGATAGACCGGGTCGTGCCAGCCTTCGATGTCGATGGAGCCGGACCAGCCCGCCAGTCGCAGCTCGGAGATGATGTCCGTCCAGTTGCTGTCGCCGAAACCGGGTGTGCGCATCAAAACGAACGGATGTTTGCCGAAAATGCCATGTTCGCGAATGACGTCCCACCGAATGGTCGCATCCTTGCCGTGGACGTGAAAGATCTTCGAAGCCCATTTGCGGATCTGCGGCAGTGGGTCGATGAGGTAGACCATCTGATGGCAGGGTTCCCACTCAAGCCCGATATTGTCATCGGGGGTCTCGTTGAACATCAGCTCCCAGGCATCCGGATTGTGAGCGATATTCCAGTCGCCCGTCGCCCAGTTGCCGTCCATGGCGCAGTTCTCAAAAGCGATTTTCACACCCTTGTCCGCCGCCCGCTTGGCCAGCTCACTCCAAATCTGCTTGTAACGTGGAAGGCTGTCGGGCAGGGGCTTGTTGCGGATGCGGCCAGTAAAGCCGGCAACGCACGTCGCTCCAAAATGGTGGGCGTTGTCGATGCAATCCTTCCAACCCTGCAACGTCTGAAGGTCCATGTCGGTCTCTTCGAGCGGGTTACCGAACATGCCAAGTGTCGACATCGTAATGTCGCGATCTCCAATCGCCTCGCGGCAGCGCTTGCCGAGCTCGGCAATGTCCTGACCATTGGTCGTCTGCCAGAAAAAGGGCTCGAAACTTTCAAACCCCATGTCGGCGATCTGCGAAATGCGTTCTGCAGCCTGCCCCTTCGAGGCGCTGACCATGGTGCCGATGCGAATGGATTTTTCCTGCTGGTTGATCAATGTCACGGTCCCTATGCTGAAATGTCGACGGATTGGCCCGACTTGGCGCTTTCGATGGCGCCAAGCACCATGGCCAGACTTTTGATATTGTCGTGGTTGACTGTTTCGGGTTCGCGCCCGGTGCTGATGGCATCGAGGAAATCGGCGATCACGCTGGCGTGGCCGTGGGTTTCCTCGTTTCTGGCAGGGGCAGGGACGTCGATTGACGTAAAGCCCGGGAGGAGGCCGGGATCGTTCCCGGCAACGGCAGCCCTAAACGTATCTTCGCCATCCCAGGTCAGCATGCCTTTCGAGCCGACAATGCGCCACGCGCTTTCCCAGCTGGTGCGCTCGCCTTCGGCACACCAGGAACCTCGATAGGTAAAGACCACATCGTCCGAGAAACGGAAAATCGCATTGGCCGCAGCGCCATGGGCGTACCATGAGCCGGTCGGATTGGTTTCAACGCAATAGACCGAGAGGGGCGCCTTGCCGGACACGAAACGCGCTGCATCAAACGTATGGATCGCCATGTCGAGGAGCAGGACATTCTCCATCTCTTCTCGAAAGCCACCGAAATGTGGGCCGAGGAAGAAATCGGAATGAATGCCCGTGACCTCGCCGATCGCGCCGCTTTCGACCAGACGACGCATGCGGCGGACGCCTGCAATGAAACGTCGGTTCTGAACGACGGCATGAATACGACCCGCTGCGTTGGCGGCACGGCGCAGATCCTGCGCTTCCTCCATGGAGGTTGCCATCGGCTTTTCGCTTAAGACGTGGCAGCCATGGGCGAGGCCGGCGCTGACCACCGAATGGCGAGCGTTGGGGATGACGACATCCAACAGGATGTCTGGCCTGGTCTCCGCGAGAACAACTTCCAGATCCGTCCCGATAACCGCTTGTTGAAGGTTGAATTCGGTTGCAAGCGCCTCAGCTGTCGCTCGGTCGAGATCAACGAGGCCAACGATTTCTATGGCATCTTTGATGTGGGGCGTGTCCCGCACCGCCCGGAGCCAGCCTTTGGCCATAGCTCCGCATCCACACAAAACAGCATTGTATGTCACTGGTATCCTCCTCCTTACGGAAACCGAAACTCCTCTTCCGATTTTCCGTAAACGTTTACGGTAGTATGGACAGGAGCCAGAATTTGTCAATATTGTTTTGGGCGACGCATTCGGGTCCGCGGAAAGGCAGTTCATGAAGGGCATTCGCCAGCTGGCAAATTATCTAGATATATCAATAGGAACTGTGTCCCGCGCCTTGAACGGGAAGGCGGACGTGAATGAGGAGACGCGGCGCCGGGTTCTCGAAGCGGCCACCAGACTGGGCTATGTCGCCAACCAGTCGGGGCGTTCTCTGCGCAAGGGTTCGACAGGCGTCATCGGCTTTATGATGCAGACGGGACCCGAAATTACAGGCCAGGGCGACACGTTCTTTATGAGTGTCTTTGACGGCGTGCAAACCGTCCTTGCCCGTCACAAGCTTGATCTCGTCGCGCTGCTGTGTTCATCCGACCAAGACCCGGACGCCTATCTTCAGCGCGTCGTCGCGCGTGGCTTCGCGGATGCTGTCATTCTCTCTGCCACCCGTCTCCACGATGCGCGTTTCGAACTGCTCGCTCGCCACAATATTCCCTTCATCACCTTGGGGCGAAGCCAGACCGATGTCGGCCAGCCTTGGATCGATCTGGATTTCGAGGGCATGGCGGAGGTCGCCATCGAGCGGCTTGTGAAAAGCGGTCACCGGCACATCGGCCTGATCTGGCCGAATGGTGATCTGAACCTCGGCCATCTGTTCGTTCACCGATCTCAGGAGGTTCTTGCCCGGCACAATCTGTCGCTTTCGCCGGAGCACATTTTTCGTGCCACGCCGAGCGAAACGGGTGGCTATGGCGTGGCTCGTCAGATCATGGACTGCGAAACCCGTCCGACGGCTGTTGTCCTTGTCAACGAGACGTTGGTGACCGGGCTCTACCGTGGGCTGGAAGAGGTCGGGCTGATGCCCGGCAAGGACATCGCCATCATCGGGCGGCAGAGCCCGCAGGCCCAGTTTCTCAAACCAAGCCTGACCTGCTTCAGTCTTTCTCTTCGCGATCTCGGCATAAGCCTTGCCGAGGGTCTGTTATCTGTCATGCCGGAATACAAGCTGCACTACCCTGATGCCGTCAAACGTTTGGTATGGCCCATGGACCTGATTGAAGGTGAGAGCAGCTGAGAACTGCCGCCTCTGTAGATCGGGTCGTCGATCCAAGCCAAACCAAGCAGTGGCGGTAGAATAGACAGGCGCGACGCCAATCGCGTTATGACAGACGCGAGGCGGAAGGTCGGATTCTTAGGGCACGCAGGGCGTTGAGGATGACGGCGATATCGATGATTTCCTGAAACAGTGCTCCTTGCACCGGCGTCAAATACCCCGCTGCGGCGAGGATCATCGCGCCTACCGATAGACCGATGCCCGCAAAAACACTCTGTAGCGCGATCCGTCGACAGGCGTGCGCAATCGCGATGCCCTCCACAATCCTGTCGAGCCTCTCGACCAACAGAACCGCATCGGCCGACTCGATGGCGGCAGCTGAGCCATGCGCACCCATGGCAAGTCCGATATTCGCTGCAGCAAGGGCAGGCGCGTCATTCACGCCATCGCCGATCATCATCACCGGCGCGCGTGTCTTTTCATCCTTGACGATGTCGATCTTTTGGCCTGGCGAGAGGTCGGCTCTGACCTCATCGAAAGGCAGGCCGGCGGTGATTTGGCGTGCGACGATCGCGCGGTCGCCCGTGGCCAGAATGATCCGCGTTACCCCAATTGCCTTGAAACCGTTCAACGCCGAAGCAGCTCCCGCCCTCAGTTGATCCGAAAACAACAATATGCCGGCAAATTTCCCGTCGATCGCGACCGCTGCGGCGATGGTTCCCGGTGTGTGTGCGCCGTTGATTTCAACGCCGTAGGCCGAGGCGATGAAGTTGATGCCACCGATGGCAACCTTTCTGTCGCCAACCGTCCCGGCAATTCCTTCGCCGGGTTCCTCGCTCACCTGTTCCGGCGAAACAAGGCTCAAGTTCCGGGCATGCGCTGCATCAACCAGCGCCTTGGCTGCCACGTGGCTCGATGCTTGATCGAGCGAAGCGACGAGCCGCAGAAACTCGTCCTCCGGCCAAGGTGTAGAAATTTCTCGCAGGGTCGGTCGGCCATCGGTCAGCGTCCCTGTCTTGTCGAGCACCAGCGTCCGGATCATGCTAAGCTCTTCAAGGATTTTTGCCCCCTTGATCAGAAGACCGGAGCTTGCCGCCCTTGAGACACCAGCAGCCCAAGCGATCGGTACGGCGAGGATGAGTGGGCAGGGTGTTGCGACCACGAGGACAGCGACGGACCTGACGGGATCCCCGGAAATCCACCAAGCCAGCAAAGCGATTGCGATTGTGACGGTCAGGAAGACCAACGCATACCGGTCTGCCATGCGGGACATCGGCGCCTTGCTCTGCTGGGCCGCCTCAACAAGCTTCAAGATGCCCGCATAGGTACTGTCGGAGGCTGCTTTTGTGGCGGTCATATTAAAGAGGTCACCGACATTGGCGGCCCCGCTCATGACGACATCGCCCGGGCGTTTCTTGGCAGGCAGCGGTTCGCCTGTCAGTGCGGACTCGTCAAGAACAGCCTCGCCGTCATTCACGGTTCCGTCGACCGGCACCAGATCGCCACGCCGAACAACAAGGCAGTCGCCAACCGCTATGGAATCGACCGACACTTCCTCCATCTGGCTTTCACGGCGCCTCGTTGCCACATGAGGTGCACGCGAAAGAAGCGCGGTCATCTCGCGGCGGGCTCTGCCCTCGGCGACATTCTCGAGATATTGACCGCCGGAATACATCAAGGCCACGATCGTCGCCGCAAGGTATTCGCCAAAAAGTAGGGCTCCGCCCATTGAGAGAAGCGCGATGACATCCAGACCGATTTCACCGGCGCCAATCCGCGCGATGATCTGGGCAACGAGGGCGACCATGACGAGGCCGGTCGCAAGCGCCAGCGATGTGGCATAGAGATCCGAAATCCGCCGTGCCAGGCGATCAATCCTATTGTCAGCCCGAAGATCGGGGCCGCGACGAGAAGGGGCCGTAACGGCCGGAGCCAGTGTTCCAGGGGCATAGTCATCCTCGTCTTCAAGCGCCTGTTGTTGAGGCAGGGGACCGTCACCGGGATCCGCTACCAGGGACCGACCGCATGATCAGGATTGCAATCTTAAGAGTGCGGTATTCCTAACCCCGGTTGCCGCCGAGACGATTTGTATAGGATCGACCAGGTCAGCGACGCGGGAACGTGCTAGGCGGACCAAGCCCTGAACCACGAGAACCATCGGGCGCGCGACGGCCATGAGGCCGTCAACGCGCCGGACGGAACGAGAGGCCCGACCGCAGCCGATGCCCCTAAGGTTCGAAGACTGTGCGTGACAGCCGCTCATCGGGCCATGAATATCGGAAAATCCGAAGATTCCAGCAAGGTAGCCGTCACACCGCCGAAGATACGTTCATGCAGCCGCGAATGGCCGTAGGCTCCCATGACGATCATGTCGCAGCCGGTTTCCAATGCATGCTGCGTGAGAATGTCCTCGGTTGCTCGGCCGCCGCTCGCCAGCTGTTCGACGACAACCTTGATGCCATGTCGCGAGAGAAATGCGGCAACGTCTGCGCCAGGCTCGCCCCCGTTTTTGAAGTAGGCACCATCCGGATCGACGAGAACGACATGCACGGCATCGGCTCGTTTCAGAATATCCAGTGCATCCTTGGCGGCTGTTGCGGATTCCGCTCTGGAATTCCAGGCGAGAAGAACATTTTTGGGCGGAAAAGTGATGTTGCCCTTGGAAGGGATCAGCAGGATCGGCGTGCGGGCGTCAAAGGCTGCAGCTGAGACCACCAGACGTCGCAACCCTCTTTCGCGCCGGACGCTGTTGCCGAGAATGACGAGGTCGGCATACATGGCGCGCACGCCGATATTGCTCTGAAGAATGAAGTTGTCGTCGTAAAAGTGATCGATATCAAAGGAAATGGCGCTCTGGCTGCACAGCGCCTCGGCGGCCGTCTTGACGTTGACCAGCGCCTTTATCTCTTCCTGCCGTTGCTCAAGCCAGGCGGTCGCCACGGGATAGTCGGACGTGATCGGCTGCAACGCCGTGCCGATGACCATGATCGAAAGATGCGCGTCTGACTCAATTGTCAGCTCGATGGCCTTGGCAATATCGGCGTTGGCGCCGTGTTCACCGACGACAGCAAGAATAGTTTTGAACGACATGGTTGGCTCCATCCATTTCAGAGGTCTTGGATGAAGCAAGCCTAGAAGCCTCGGACGAGATGGCGATGATCTTTGTCAATCGATGGGTACGAAAGCGCTTTCGGGAGACCGAACAGGACCATTATCTTCAGACCGGCCTCTTCGCACGCGCGTTGCCCGGACTGGGGCGCTCGAAGCGGTGATCGTTGATGAAGATCAAGGACGGCCCCAGCCGCGGGTTTAACCTCCCCATAACGAGGGAGAAAAGACCATGCAGACCGTGCGATCCATCATGACAGCAGATCCGATTTCTGTTCACCCAGACGCCAAGATCTGGGAGGCGGCCAACACCATGTTGGATTGCGGGTTCAGCGGTCTGCCGGTGATCGATAATGACGAGCAGGTACTGGGCGTGATCAGTGAAAGCGATTTCCTGCGACGCGGGGAGCTTCGGTCGCAGGCTTCGCCCGGGATGTGGCGTAGGCTGTTTTCGTCACGCGGTGCGTTGGCGAAGGATTACGCGAAAGCTTTCGGGAAAGAGGTGAGCGAAGTCATGTCCTCGCCGGCGATCACGGTCGAGCCATGGATAACCGTCGAAGATGCCGCGAACCTGATGGGCGATCGCGGCATCAAACGCCTGCCGGTTGTCGAAAATAACAAGCTTGTCGGCATCGTCACGCGAGCCGACATCATGCGCACCCTGATCCAACAGATGTCAGCGTCCGCCGTCGATCGGATCGATGCGGATATCAAAGCCGGACTTGAGGCTGAATATGACCGGCAACGGTGGGGTGACACCATCACGGTGGCCGTCGACGCGACTGTGGTCACACTGGAAGGCAGGGTACTGGATGCACGCGAAAAGACGGCTGCGCGGGTCGCGGCTGAGAACACTCTGGGTGTCACCAAGGTGATCGATCAGATTCTGGTTGTCGGACTACCGGAAATGCCAGTCTCACCTCCAGGATTTTAAGCCGAACAGTGCCTGCGCAGGACGGACCGTACGAAATCGCTCGCGCATGATCGTCTTCGTTTTGAGGGGCGGTCGCCGCCTGCGCCGCCTATGTGGACAACCGAAAGGCGTCAGACAGGGCGAACGTCGCGTCAGTGGTCCAGTGTCTCAACGCAGTTGGTTTCGAAAATCAGGCCGGCTACACCAGCAACGCTTTCTGCGACGACTTGCATGGCACGCCGTTGCGCAGGCGAGGGGACAGGGCCGAAGATCTCGACGATCGAATTCCTGACCTCAACTGTAAGTCGCTCTGGCTCGAGGCCGAGCTCCGAGCGCAGCCGCGTCAAAACTGCAAGCCGCAACGCGACATCTCCTTTTGCCACCGCATCGCGGTTTGCAGTCACGGCCCGTATGATATCGCTCCGACTGATGATCCCCACGAGCCTTTCCGACTGAAGAACGGGCAACCGTTTGATACCATGCGTCCTGACAAGCGCTGCAACATCCGCAAGCGATTGTTGTGGCGAGACGGAGATAACGTCCTTTGTCATCGAATCTGCCACGGTGGTGCCGTGCGCTCGCACGTAATTTTCGAAGAAACTATCGTCAGGATCTTTCGGTGGAGACTGCGGGCCGAGATTGAAAACGCTCCGACTCAAGAGATCGCCTTCCGTCAGCATCCCGACGACTTGACCATCGTCGCTGATCACCGGCAGACCGCTGACCTTGTGATCGAGCATCAGCTGAATCGCATGTTTGATACTCGTGTTCGCCGACACGCAGATCGGCCTCTGTGTCATGAAGTCCCTGACCAACATCAAACAATCCTCTCGCAGCTTTTATTCACTTTGACAGATGCGATGCTGGAGACCTTTGATCTTGCGCAACGCAAGGCGCCCGAGACGCAGCCACCGCCGGAATTCACGCCTTTGCCCGTAACGCCGCCATAGGGCGGTCTAGAGATGCTGAAGCGCGTGTGCGCAGCATTGGCAGAACGGCGTGTGCGGGACGACGTCGAGACGTTGGTCGCTGATGGCATTGCCGCATTTGGCACAGATACCGAAAGTGCCTTCCTTTACCCGGTGAAGGGCGGCCTCGATCGCCAGCAGCTCCGTTTGCCCCGCCTCGCCGAGCTCATCCAGAACCTCGTCGTTGTTGCGCTCGACCGCACGATCGTCGTCGTCGCGATTACGAGGTTGTTCAAAGTCATGCTCGATTTTTTCGAGGCGTGTTTGCAGATAATGCTGTCGTTGGAGGAGGATCGCCTTGAACTTCGTCTCGCGCTGCTCAAATGAGAATGTCGTCATCGTGTCCCCGAGTTTTAAGTTTGAGACCGGATATTCTTCCACTTGCAGGAAAGGGCATTGATCGTGGTCAAGGGGACTTGGTGCTTCCGCTCAAAGCAGCCCGAGCGTGATAGGTCGGGCTGCTTCGTTTGATGTCCGGCCTTTTATCCAACCGTCTTGGAGGTTTTCCATTTCCAGTCGCGAATTTCCGGCATGTCCTCGCCATGTTCGCGGACATAGCGTGTGTGTTCCGCCAGCTTGTCCTCAAGCATCGCGATCACGCTGCCTGCCTTGTCCTTCAAACCGGGTACGCGTTCGATCACCTCTATCGCGAGATGGAAGCGATCGAGTTCGTTCAGCACCGTCATGTCGAATGGAGTTGTCGTCGTACCTTCTTCGATGAAGCCTCGAACATGGATGTTCTGGTGGTTGGTGCGTTTGTAGGTCAGCCGGTGGATGAGGTAGGGGTAACCGTGATAGGCGAAGATCACCGGCCTGTCGGTGGTGAACAGACGATCGAACATCTCGTCTGAGAGACCATGGGGATGCTGGTCCTGCGATTGCAGGGCGAGCAGGTCGACGACATTGACGACGCGGATGCTGAGTTCCGGGATCGCGTCCCGCAGCAGGCAAACCGCCGCCAGCGTCTCGAGCGTCGGCACGTCACCGGCGCAGGCCATCACCACGTCGGGTTCGACCGCACCGTCCTCGTTGCCAGCCCAGTCCCAGATGCCGATGCCGGCCTCGCAATGCCGGATCGCTTCGTCCATAGTCAGCCATTGCGGTTCAGGCTGTTTGCCGGCAACGATCACGTTGACGCGGTCCCAGGTCTTCAGGCAGTGGTCGCCGATCCACAACAGAGTATTGGCGTCCGGCGGCAGGTAGATGCGCACGATATCCGCCTTCTTGTTGGCAACGAGATCGAGGAAGCCCGGGTCCTGGTGGGAAAAGCCGTTATGGTCCTGCCGCCAGACATGCGAGGTGAGCAGGTAGTTGAGCGAAGAGACGGGCTTGCGCCATGGCAGTTCACTCGACACTTTCAGCCACTTGGCGTGCTGGTTGAACATCGAATCGATGATGTGGATGAAGGCCTCGTAGCAGGAGAAGAGGCCATGCCTGCCGGTCAGCAGATAACCTTCCAGCCAGCCCTGGCAAAGATGCTCTGAAAGCACCTCCATCACACGGCCGTCACGGGAAAGATGCACGTCGTAGGGCTCGATCTTCTCCATCCAGACGCGGTCGGTGACCTCAAAGACATTGCCGAGCCGGTTCGATTCCGTTTCGTCCGGACCAAAGATGCGGAAGTTCGAATTCGCGTCGTTGCGCTTCATCACGTCGCGCAGATACTTCCCGAGGATCTCCGTCGTCTGCACCATGTCGGCGCCCCGCGTCTTTACGGGCACCGCGTAGTCGCGGATGTCGGGAACGATGAGTTCCTTGCGCAAAAGGCCGCCATTGGCGTGGGGGTTGGCACCCATGCGGCGTTCGCCGCCGGGCGATAGCGCCTGCAATTCCTCCTTCAGCCGGCCGTTCGCGTCGAACAGATCGTCCGGATTGTAGCTCCGCATCCAGTCCTCAAGGACCTTGCGATGCCCGTCGTCCTCGCGGCAGCCGGAGACCGGCACCTGGTGGGCGCGCCAGAAACCTTCGACCTTCTTGCCGTCGACTTCCTTTGGTCCCGTCCAGCCCTTGGGGCTGCGAAACACGATCATCGGCCAGCGTGGGAAGCGTTCCGACACCGTACCGTCGCGGGCTTTGGCCTGTATCGTGCGGATGCGATCGAAAACCGTCTCGAATGCCGCAGCCATCTGCCGGTGCATATCGGCAGGCTCATGGCCCTCCACGAAAAACGGTTCGTAGCCGTGTCCGCGGAAAAGGTGCTCGATGTCTTCGTCGGTCATGCGGCCGAGAAGCGTTGGGTTGGCGATCTTGTAGCCGTTCAGATGCAGGATCGGCAGCACCGCACCGTCGCGGGCGGGGTTCAGAAACTTGTTCGACTGCCAGCTTGCGGAAAGCGGTCCGGTCTCTGCCTCGCCATCGCCGACGACGCAGGCGACAATGAGGTTCGGATTGTCAAAGGCTGCGCCATAGGCATGCACCAGAGCGTAGCCGAGTTCGCCGCCTTCATGGATCGAGCCCGGGGTTTCCGGCGCTGCATGGCTTGGAATGCCGCCAGGGAAGGAAAACTGCCGGAACAGTTTCCGCATACCTTCGGCATCCTCGGAGATGTCCGGATAGATTTCGCTATAGGTGCCTTCGAGATAGGTGCTCGCCACCATGCCGGGACCGCCATGGCCGGGACCGCAGACATAGATCATGCTGAGATCCCGGTTGCGGATCATCCGGTTGAGATGCGCATAGATGAAGTTGAGGCCGGGCGTCGTGCCCCAGTGGCCGAGCAACCGTGACTTGATATGCTCCGGCTTCAAGGGCTCCTTCAACAGTGGGTTGTCGAGAAGATAAATCTGCCCGACGGAGAGATAGTTTGCCGCCCGCCAATAGCGGTCGATGAGCGTCAGCTCCTCAGTGCTGATCTCGGGCGTGACGGGCAGGTTGTTACGTAGCTGCATCTTCTTGCTCCTTCGAAAGGGCGAGTGATCGAAAATTACTGTCGTGACTGGGAGCGACGCCTCCGGGGTGCCGTCAGGTGGCGGGATGTTCCCTCGCGCGAAAAACGGACAGGCACTCCTCTGCGATCATCTGTTCTTCATCCGTAGCGATGACATGAAGGGCAACGCGGCTTGCCGCGGTGCTGATCGTGAGCGCGTTGTTTTGATTGGCCGAACCGTCCAGCTCTACGCCCAGCCACAAAAGCTGGTCTGTAATACGCCTGCGGATCTCCGGTTGGTTCTCGCCAATGCCGGCGGTGAAGACGAGGCCGTCGAGCCCGCCGAGCGTGGATGCAAGCCTCCCGACCTCGCCGGCGATCCGGAGCGTGAAGAGATCGATTGCCTCCCGCGCTTCTTTACTGTCGTTCTCCAGGAGCTCGCGCGTATCGCCGCTAAGGCCTGAAACACCCAGCAGGCCGGACTTGTTATAGAGCATGTCCTCCACGTCTTCGACCGACTTGCCGAGCGGCCCCAGAAAATGCAGCAGCACACCGGGATCAAGCCAGCCGGGTCGCGTTGCCATCGGGATTCCGTCCAGCGTCGAAAAGCCCATGCTGGAATCGCGGCTGAGACCGTTTTCGATGGCGCAGAGGCTGGCGCCGCTGCCCAGATGGGCGATGATGACCTTGCCGTCCGCAATACCGGGCGCCTTGGCGGCCAGTGCACCGGCGACGTAGTGATAGGACAGTCCATGGAAGCCGTACCGCTTGATGCCCTCGTCATGATAGGCGCGCGGAATTGCGAGACGCCGCACGAGATCGGACTGTGTCGCATGGAAAGTCGTATCGAAGGAACCGGTCTGGAACAGATCAGGGCGCAGGTGCCGGACGGCTTCGATCATCCGCAGCGCCTGGGGCTGATGGAGTGGCGCAAGTGCCGTCAACGACCGAACCTTCGCAGCAGTCGCGGTCGTCAGTTCCACGGGACCGTCGAAGACGTCGCCGCCATGGACGATGCGGTGACCGGCGGAGGTGACGGCGTCGAGATCGAAATGGGCACTCAGTTCCCCGAACACCTTGTCCATCAGGCCGGCAAGATCGTCGCCGGAAGCGCCTTCCAGCGACAGTTCGAACTGCGCCGGACCTTCCTTCAGATGCAGCGACACGGGGTCGCTTGCAAAATCGACCACGGCTTTGCCGATCCGCTCAGGCCTTTCACCGTCCACTCTGAAGATGCCGATTTTCACGGATGAAGATCCGGCATTGAAGGTGAGGAGAAGCTTGTCCGTCATAAAGGCGTCCTTGTTTCACGTCCTCTTGCAGCCCGCGGCTCGACACGGCGCTGTAATGGCAATCATTCAGTAGTCCTGCGACCGCATGGCTGGGCTTTGGGGCCGCGTGTTCAAAACGGTCGTTCTCGGTGGCTCGCCTCCGGTAACTCTTTCACCCGGAATGGTGCGGCTCTCATTGATAAAGCGCAATGCAACGGGGCGTTGATCGTCGAGCCATTGCGGGTCAGGCGTTTGTGGCGCAGCAGATGTTGGCAGCGGACCAGCTTAAGACCGTCGCCTGATTTCCGAGCAGGCATGCCTTCCCAGTTCATCGGGCGAATGGATAAGCACATCGTTGCGCTCTCCTTCGATCTTAACGCTACGCGCTGAAGAAGGCGCTTCAGCGTCCATATTGCGTCTTTCTTCATCCGCGCTGACCCTTCGACATCTGCAGTCGTTGCGTTGACCGCCGTCAATGCAGGCTCAGCCGGTCCACCAAAGATTATCGGTGCAACGGGGGGATGGAGATGGATGCGGACTATACGGTCAGTGCACTTCGAGCCTCGGACGTTGCTCGTGCTTACGCAATCGTTCGGCATCTCTTTCCGAACATTGATCTTGCCGAGTGGCAGGCAGCGACTTCCACAGAAGACCTCCGGAGAAATTGGCTTACTGTAATCGACCCGGCAGGGGTTGTCCGCGGGATTTCCCTGGTATTTATCAGCACGCAAAGTGGCTTGAGCAAACAGCTGGAAGTTCCTGTTCTCGCGTCCGTAAGTCTCCTCAATGAGCACAGCGTGGCAGGGCGCTTGTTAGAGTATGCGAAACGCCGCGCTGCAGAGGAAGGATGCAATCGCATCCACGTCTGGCCCGTCGCCAAAACCGACCACTGGCTTCTGGGCGACACCTCGACTTTCAAGGTACCGCGGGCCGGTTTAACGTATGACCTATCGCCCTCTAAGCAACCTTCGCCACGCTGACGCGTGCGGCGAACATGTAGCCGACGCCCCGGATGGAGCGAATGATTTGCGGCTGTTTGGGGTCGATCTCCACCTTGCGCCGGATCCGGACGATTTGAGCGTCGATTGCCCGATCATAGGCATCGAGATGGCGCCCTTTTGTTTCCTCTAGCAAGAAATCTCGCGACAGCACGCGTCCTGGATGGGCCACAAAGGCAGCAAGGAGGTCGTATTCGCCTGTTGTCAGATGGATACCTTCGCCATCCGCTGATGACAGCTCGCGTCGCGTAAGGTTCAGAGCCCAGCGGTCGAAATGGACGATCTTGTCGGTCTCTTGCTGCTCGGAAGGTTGCACGTTTCGCCGGCGCAGAATGGCTTTCAGCCTGGCGTGCAGCTCCCTGAGGTTAAACGGCTTCGCGAGATAGTCGTCGGCGCCCATCTCAAGCCCGATGATCCGGTCCACAACGTCATTTCGACCGGTCAGCATGATGATCGGGGTATCGGACGCCGCTCGCACCTCCCGAACAAGATCAAAACCATCGGCTCCTCCGGGCAAAGAGACGTCCAGCAGGATGAGATCGACCTGTGTGTGCGCAAGTTGCAGGCGCATCTCCTCACCGTCCTTGGCCTCGCTGGTTAAATAGCCCTCTTCGTTGAGATATCGCTTCAACATTTGAGTGATCCTCACATCATCATCGACGATGAGGATGTGAGCTGTCGCAGGATTTTGCCGCGCCATTATCCCCTCCTGTTACAATGTGTTACGCAATTCCATAGATTGTCACGGAAACAGCATCCGCCCGTCACGCCACGCGAGTCAACTGCGCGCATCGAGATTGGAGGCACGGTTATGCTCAGTACAACTCAGAATTATGAAAGTGGGACGACTGCTCTTCACGCAGTCCATCACCAAACCAGCCTTCACAGCCTGTTCTGCAAGCAGCCGTTTGAACATTTGACAGCGGGAAAAGCGCTTTTCTTTGAGAGCGACGATGCGGTCGATGTTTTCGAAATTCTCGAAGGTACGTTGAGGATTTTTCGGATCATCGCCGACGGACGGCGCGTGATTACCGGCTTCCTCTATCCAAACGATATCGTCGGCATCTCGCTTGGCGGGCGTTATCTCTACAGTGCCGAGGCGGTGACGTCTGTGACTCTGAGGCGATTGTCACGACGCCGGTTCGATGCAGCGGTGACCGAGAGTGATCACTTGCGCCCACAGCTCTTCGCTCTGGTCTCCGACGAGATGGCGGCAGCGCAGGATCAGATGGTGCTCCTGTCGTCCAAGAACGCGGAGGAACGCCTTTGTTCCTTTCTGCTGGCGACACTCCGGCGCCAAGCGGCTTCCTCAGGCAACCGGACCACGCTGGAGCTTCCCATGGGGAGGCAGGACATAGCCGATTACCTTGGACTGACAATCGAAACAGTCTCGCGCACCATGACAAAGCTCATCGGCAAGGGTGCCATCCAAATCGACGGTGTGGCGGCTCGAAACGCGATAACGATCTGCCGTCCGGTTCTGCTTGCGCAGATGGCCGGAGATGAAGATGATCGTTCCCGTGAGCCCCGGTTAACGATCGTCCGCGGGGGACGGTCCCACTGAGCGTGCGATCATGGGAAAGCTATGTCATATAGAGGCAGTCGAGATGAGCTCGAACGACAGCTTTCTGCTGTTACAGGCTTGCTGGATGCGGCAAACATCATTGTTCACGGAACGGATGGTATCATCCGCAGCTGGACTGCAGGATGCGAAAACCTCTACGGATGGTCACGCATCGAGGCCGTTGGCCAAGAGGTTCACGAGCTTCTCGGCACGCAGTGCCCTGGACCTGTCGAAGAGCAACGAAACCGGTTCTTGGCTGCGCAGTCTTGGAGCGGCGAAGTCATTCATCACCACAAGGATGGCCGTCCTCTCTTCATTGCGACCCACTGGGTTCTTCTGTCGCCGTTGGGCTCGGCCGAGCAGGTCGTGGTCCAGACAAACAACGATGTCACGGCAATGAAAGTGATGCAGGAAACCGTCGCCGAGCGCGAGGCCCACCAGCTTTCTATCCTGGATACCGTTCCTGACGGGATGGTCGTCATTGATGAAGCGGGCATCATCTCGTCGTTCAGCGCGGCTGCGGAACGGCTGTTCGGATACAAGGCAGCAGAAGTCTGCGGACTGAACGTCAAAGTTTTGATGCCCGACCCCGACCGCGCGGCGCACGATAGCTATATTTCCAATTACCTGACGACCGGCGAACGGCGCATCATCGGATATGGCCGGGTTGTGACCGGACGACGCAAGGACGGCTCGACCTTTCCGATGGAGCTTTCGGTGGGCGAAGCAGCAACCCGCAACAAGCGGATCTTTACGGGCTTCATCCGGGACCTGACGAGCCGACACAAGATAGAGGAAGAACTGCGCCAATCGCAGAAGATGGAGGCAATCGGCCAACTGACCGGCGGTTTGGCTCACGATTTCAACAATCTTCTGACCGTGGTCAGCGGCAATCTGGAAATGATCGACAACAAGCTTGAGGATCCAAAGCTTCGAGTGCTCCTGCGTGAGGCGCAAAGCGCGGCAGATGACGGTGCCAAACTGACAAGCCAGCTTCTCGCATTCGGACGGCGTCAAAGCCTCAATCCGAGAACGGTGGACATAGGGCAACTCGTCGGCGGCTTTTCGGACCTGTTGCGCAGAACCCTTGGAGAAGCCGTTGAGCTTCGCACGGTTATATCAGGCGCGGCCATCGAGGCTTCGGTCGACGGATCGCAGCTTCAGAATGCCATCCTGAACTTGGCGATAAATGCGCGCGACGCTATGCCAAAAGGCGGAAGGCTGACGATCGATATCTCCAGCGTCAAACTCGATGCTGACTACGCGAAAACCTATCCGTCGGTAAGGACTGGTGACTTTGTCTTGATCTCAGTAACGGACACGGGTTCGGGAATGACGGCCGAGGTTCGCGAGAAGGCTTTTGACCCGTTCTTCACAACGAAGGGCCTTGGTGCCGGGACAGGTCTGGGTTTGAGTATGGTCTACGGTTTTGCCAAGCAATCCGGTGGAAACATCCAGCTCTACAGCGAGCCCGGGCAGGGAACGAGCGTCCGGCTCTTTCTGCCTTCCGCCCGGTCAAAAGCTGACGAAGAGATCACGCATTTCGACACGGCAGAAACCGCTCCGTTGCCCCGAGGCTGGGAAAAGCTTCTGGTCGTCGAAGACGATCCGAGGGTGCGTCGAGTGGTGGTCGCACGGCTTGCAGACCTCGGCTACCAAATCATCGAAGCAGCAACTGGAATTGAGGCGCTCGAACTCCTCCAAAAGCACGATGACATCTCGCTCCTCTTTACCGACATCGTCATGCCAGGCGGCATGACAGGCAACGAGCTTGCGGATCAAGTGAGGATGGCAAAGCCGACGATAAAGGTTCTGTTCACGTCCGGATACGCCGAGCCAACCATCGCCGGTAAAGAACTGGCTCAGTCAGGACGATGGTTGCGGAAACCACATACTGCTCGGGAGCTAGCGACCGTCTTACGCGAACTTTTGGATTGACTCCCCTGAACACGGCGTCCGTTTTTCTTCTGCTTTCGCATACGCTTTGAATGATCGGTCTTTCACCCCGTGTAACTCTATCCGTGACCGCAACGGCTCGCGCGGATGAACCTTTCCACGGCGACCGGTACGGTGTTCGGGCCGTCCGGAACGGGACGTCGTGGCGGCTGGGTCTCTCTACCTGGTGCAATCACGAAACGCTTCGAGACCGCGTCATGGCAGCGGAGGCAGGCGTTGGGAAATGACCCCGACCGCCTTCAGTTCAATGTCAGCTTCGGCCTCTAGTCGATCATCCTGACAACCGAAGGAATGAAACGGTGCGTGTGAAGCTGAAGTCCCCGCACCAGGCGATCTCGATGATCAAACCCAATGCCCCGTCGACGCTCACCATCCGATCGCCCCATGCGACGTCTGAGACAACCACGATGGAAGGATCACCAATGACAACGTCTAGACCTCTATCATTTTCCGTATCTCAACGCGTCCTGCACTGGCTTACCGCTGCGCTCGTCACTTTCAACCTCGTCCTGCCCGATGGCATGAGCGACTGGAACCGGAGTATGGAGCGAGACGGGATGGCCTCTGCCGACCAAGTGGCAAGTGCCAATATTCACGCCTATGTGGGCGTTTCTATTCTGGCTCTCGTCGTTCTTCGCCTGATCCTCCGCTTCACCCGTGGCGTTCCGGCATCCCCGCCGCAGGAACCCCCGATTTTTCGGATGGCTGCCACAGCCGCGCATGCCGCGCTCTACATTCTGCTCGTCGCAATGCCGCTGACTGGCATGGCTGCATACTATCTTGGCTACGGCAGTGCAGGGGAACTGCATGCCGATGTCCTCAAAGTCGCCTTATGGGTGCTGATCTCCGGCCATGTGCTGGGCGCTCTTGTCCACCAGTTCTATTGGAAAACAAATATTCTGCGCAGGATGACGACTGGCTAGAAGGCTGCGCCGGCCGACACAGGTGACGCCGGCCCCGGCTCACGCCCTCGGATAGACTCGCCTAGTCAATCAAACGGCCGCTCGAGAGAGGACGACGGCTGCGTGAAGAAGGCGGGCCCCTCTTTGGTCATGTAGATGATGTCTTCCAGGCGGACGCCGCATTCCCCGTAGAGTGCCAACATCGGTTCGTCGGAAAACACCATGCCTGGAGCAAGAGGTGTCTTGTTGCCGCGAACGATGTAGGGGTCTTCGTGCATGTCCATGCCGAGCCCGTGTCCGGTCCGGTGCGGCAGGCCGGGAACCTGATAGTCGGGACCGTAGCCGGCATCGGTCAGCACCTTGCGGGCGGCAAAATCAACCTCTTCGCAGGCGATCCCGATCTTTGCCGCGTCAAAGGCGGCGCGATGGGCTTTCTGTTCGAGCGACCAGATCTCGCGCTGCCGTTCCGTCGGCTCTCCGAAGACATAAGTGCGGGTGATATCAGAGCAGTAGCGGTGGATATGCGCGCCGAGATCGATCAGCACCATGTCGCCCGCCTTCAGCGTCTGCGCATAGGGAACGCCGTGCGGATAGGCGGTCGCTTCGCCGAACTGCGCGGCGGCAAAGATGTGTTTCATGCCGAGCTTGGCATGCGCAGCGGCAATGAAATCGGTGACTTCCGTTGTCTTCACGCCCTCGTAGAGACCTTCCCAGACGGCCTTGTGAACACCAAGGCTCGCGGTCATCGCGGCCTGGATGATCGCGATCTCGTTCGCCGACTTGATCTGCCGACACTGGGCAATCAAGTCCTTGGCGCCGGTAACCGTCAGGCGGTCGCCGAGATGCGTGGTGATTGGGCTGGAAAATGCGAACGGCGTCGCCGGATCGAAGGCCAGAATGTTCCCGTCTGCGGCAAGGCTGCAGATCAGGTCAGCGACCAAACGGGCCGGATCCTCATGCTCCTCCCAGACCGCGATCTCGCCGGGGATCGTGATTAGCGTCTGGGTCTTCGGCTCCTCGAAGGCTGGGCTGATATAGATCGGAGCGCCGCGCGAAGGGATGATCGCACCATGCATGCGTTCGCTCGCCCCGAGCGTCATGGCGGTAAAATAGGTGAGGCTCGTCGATGTATCGAGATAGACCGCCTTGACGCCTCCGTCGCGCATCAGCCCCTGCAGCTTGGCTATGCGCGCGTTCAGTTCCTCCTTCGAGATCGGCGGAACCGCGGCAGCAATATTGTCAAAACCGGCAAGCGACTGTTCGAACGATATGTAGGCAGGGGCACTCATGCTGGGACTTTCCTGAAAGCGCTGTTCGGCGGGCGGGGCCTACGCGAGGGGTGAGATCTTTGAGCGTGCGCAGTTGGCGTAGCGGTAGCGTTGGGCGATGAATATGCTGCTGGCGACGGTCGTCAAGACTTTCGTTCGAATTGCCGGACGGGCTGACGACGAGGAGAGGATGCAGTAGTGCATGAATGACAGATAAAAACTTTGTGGGTGCCGGCATGGACGACAGCAATCAAAATCATGCGCTGGAGCGCAAGAGGGGGTCCGGCGCGAGGCAGGTCTATGACCTCTTGCGGGATGAAATCCTTGATCTTCGCCTCGCCCCTGGAAGTGCGATCGACGAAGTTCAACTGGCAACGCGGTTCGGCATGTCGCGCACGCCGATCCGTGAAGCTCTGGTGCGGCTTGCTGGAGAGGGGCTGATCGAGACCCTGCCGAACCGGTCGACCATGGTGTCGAACATCGACTTTCTCGGCATGCACGCCTATTTCGATGCGCTGGGTTTGATGTACCGGGTCACGACGCGGCTCGCCGCGCAGCACCACAAGGCAGGTGACCTCGACATCATTCGAGCTCATCAGGCAGAATTCAAAGCGGCTGTCGAAGCCCAGGACGCCTTGGCCATGATCGCAACCAATGCGGACTTTCACGCGGCGATCGCTGCGGCTGGCCGCAATGAATACTATGCGCGCTTCTTCGAGCGTCTGCTGGGCGAAGGGCGGAGAATGCTGCGTCTCTACTACCAATCCTATGATGATCGGCTGCCATCCCGCTTTGTGGACGAACACGAGGAAATCATCGCGGCGATCGAAGCGCGAGACGTCGAGGCCGCGGACAGGCTCGGCCGCGCTCACAGTGAGCAGATCGAAGCCCAGATCGAGCGGTTGCTGACCCGTCATGACAGGCTCGACATCCTCCTGTAGGTCCTTGTATTTTTCTTGTCGACAAGATTGAAGAAGACGCTATGCTGCTCGTCGATAGGGATAGTGGCGCGTTTCCGTGCGCCGAAACGAAGGAGCTTCCCGTGACTGCAAGCATATTTTCGGGCGTCGTTCCGGCGCTGATGACACCGTGCACCGCAGACCGCATGCCGGATTTTGACGCGCTGGTCCGTAAGGCACAGCAGTTGATCGAAACGGGCATGTCGGCAGTGGTCTATTGCGGATCCATGGGTGACTGGCCCCTGCTCACAGATGCGCAGCGCATGGAAGGCGTCTCGCGCCTGGTTGAGGCTGGCATCCCCGTGATTGTCGGCACTGGCGCGATCAACTCCGCATCTGCCGTCGCGCTTGCCGCACACGCCCAGAAGGTCGGCGCAAATGGTCTCATGGTCATCCCGCGGGTTCTGTCGCGCGGCTCTGTGATCGCCGCCCAGAAGGCGCATTTCAAGGCAATCCTGTCCGCTGCACCGGACCTGCCTGCGGTCATCTACAACAGCCCCTATTACGGCTTTGCCACGCGCGCCGATCTGTTTTTCGCGCTTCGCGCCGAGCACCCGAACCTCGTTGGTTTCAAGGAATTCGGCGGTCCGGCCGACATGCGCTATGCGGCCGAAACCATTACCAGCCGCGATGACGACGTTTCTTTGATGATCGGCGTCGATACGGCCGTCTACCACGGCTACGTCAATTGCGGCGCAACCGGCGCCATTACAGGCATCGGCAACGTTCTTCCCAAGGAAGTGCTGCATCTGTGCAACCTCGCGAAAGCCGCGGCCACGGGTAACGCAGATGCACGCTTGCGCGCCAAGGAACTGGAAGAAGCGCTCGGCGTGCTTTCCTCCTTCGATGAAGGCCCGGATCTGGTTCTCTACTTCAAGCACATGATGGTCCTGAAGGGCGACGCAGAATATGCACTGAACTTCATCGAGACGGACGTGCTCAGCGACAGCCAGCGCGGCTATGTGGAAGCCCAGCTGACGCTGTTCGACACCTGGTATGCCGACTGGTGCACGCTCCCCGGCGCTGTACAGACCTGCAAGCCCTGATCTTTGCGCTCGCGGGTAAAACGGTTCCTGTTTCCGCGACGATAAACGCCGTGGCCGTGTTGAACTCAACGCGGCCCCGGCACTGCGGTGATCAAAGTCATTGTTGCCCCGAAGATTTCCGGCCGCCAGTGAACCTGCAGGATTTCAAATCAACGCGCCCTGGAGCGTAAGCGCTGCCCGCACGTCGTCGGCCGAAACTGTGGTGCTCGAGGCGCGCAATGCTGCGGCAATGCCGGCTGCATGCCCTGTTGCGAAAGCGGTTCCCATCACCCGCAGCGAACCATAGGCTGCCTGATCGGCCCCGGCGACGCGGCCCGCGAGGTAAAGATTGGATGCTCCGGCAGCCTCGATCGATCCCATCGGGATGTCTGCAAATCCTTCTCCCCCAAGATCGACGAAACGAACTTTTCCAGGCGCCTCGTGAACTTCCATCGGCCAGGCTGCGCGGCCGATACCGTCTTCGCGCCGCTCGCCTTTTGCCAGGGCTGCACCGGTCAGATCGTTGCGCGACCGTGGCCGGCGCGTTTCGCGGATGCCGATCTGCGGTCCGGTCGCTGCGATGAAGGCTGTTTCAAAGCCCGGTAGCTGCCGCAGCAACTGAAGATTTCGCCATGCTTCTCGTCGTGCCTGGCGTTCCGCTGATCCAAGACTTGCGCCGCTCAAACCGTCCGTGTCGAGGTCGATCGTCATCCACCAGTAGTCGTTCGATGTCGGAAGCCGCAGCATAACGCCCCCGTCTGCACGGTGGATTTGCGTATCGCCGCTCTCGTTGTGCCTTGCAATCAGGTCGGCCATCCGCGCCCGGTCGAATGAAACCCCTGGCGCTACTCCGCCGATGCGAACCGGCATGGAGGCCGGCTGAACCTTGTCGCCTGCCATGCTGTTGACTGTCATTTCGAACCCGGCGAGCGATGCGAGCGCTGCCTCGCCACTGGCATCGACGAATGCGGCGGCAGTGATCTCGTAGCAACCGGCGTGGTCAGTCACTGTGATAGCGGTCAGGCCGTCCGAGCCGGTTGCGACGCCTGTCACGCGAGAGTGCAGCAACACGTCGATACCGGCAGCGTCGGTCATCTGGTCGAAGCCGAACTTAATTGCCTCCGGATCAAGCATGACGATCCAGTTGCCGCTGCTCGACCTGATCGGCGCGACCTCCTGGCCGAGCGTGCGGAGGGTGTGCAAGAGATCCGCACCTATTCCGCGCACGGCAAAGACCGGTTCGGGGCCTTTCTGGTAGAAGCCGCAATAGGCGAGAACCAGAGAATTTGCGGCTGCGCCGCCGAGAAATCCGTACCGCTCGACGAGCAGAACTCGTGCGCCCGATCGGGATGCGGCCACCGCCGCGCTCATGCCGGCTGCACCGCCTCCGACCACCACGACATCATATCGACCACCACGCATAATGCTCATCCTATGGTTCTCAATCGATGATGCTCACTGCGGTTGCGAGCATAAAGGCGACGATAGGCGGCCGCGGGTATTGACGCCAATACAGTTTCCGAACCAGGGTATAACCCGGATTTATAGGACGGAGACCCGTGGCGGATGCCGAACCCCAAGCTCAAGGAACGGCAGATCGAGATTTTTCGGACGATCATGGCGACGGGTTCGCTGACGGTTGCTGCAAGACATCTCGGCGTTTCGCAGCCCAGCCTGTCGACCGCGATCAAGCGTCTGGAGGACCAGCTCGGCATCGCGCTGTTTGCCCGCATCTCCGGCCGGCTGGTCCCGACGCAGGAGGCCGAACTCATTCTTGCCGAGGTCGAGCATGTTCATCAGCAGTCGGAAATACTGTCCGATGTCATCTACTCGATTGCCCGGGGCGACGCGTCCACCTTCCGCTTCGGCTCCACGCCAAGCCTTGGCGCACGGCTGATCCCGAAGGCACTGAAGCGCTTGCAGCAGCAAGGCACCGCCGGCACTTTCTACAGCGATTCCTTGTCGCAGCGCGATGTGCGTGACTACCTCCTCTTTGGCCAAGGGGCCTGCGTCGCGACGATCGCGGAGGTTAACGATCCGGTTATCCAGACTGTCCCGATCGCCACCGCTGGCCTGGTCTGCGTGGTGCCTGCTGGCCATCCGCTGGCAGGTAGACGGTCCGTCAGGCCAGCGGATCTTTCGGACGAACAACTAATTTCGTTTGGCGCGACCACGACGCACGGTCTTCTGATCGATCAGACCTATCAGCGCTGGGGCGAGACGCGCAAAACGGCGGTCTACGTCCATTTTGTCGACGCCGCTCTCGCCTTCGTCGCCGAACGTATCGGCATCAGCGTTCTCGATGCCTTTTCGGCAATCGACTGCGATGTCCATGGGTTGGTGGCAATACCGATCGAAAACAGCGCCAGCGTTTCCGCCTATGTTCACGTCTGCGACCGTCGTCCAAGACAGAAAGGCGTCGACAGCCTAATAACCGCGCTCCGAGAAATCGCGGCAGCTGTGACAAACACGCAAGCAGGAGCAAAAACCGATGAGTAGACCAGCAAACGCCCTGTTCCCGGGGTTCAAGGACCGTCGCGTCCAGACGGCTGATGTCGATTTCGCCGTCCTCACCTCAGGCTCCGGCCCTGCCATCCTGCTGCTGCACGGCTATCCGGAAACCCGTTCGGCCTGGCACCGGATCGCGCCCGTGCTCGCTGCTTCCTATTCCGTGGTCGTGCCCGACCTGCCGGGTTACGGCGATAGCCGGGTCACCGGGACGCTCATGGATATGGGGTCCAAGCGCCGGATGGCGAAGAGCCTGCACGAGATGATGCGAGCCCTTGGGCACGACCGCTTCGTCGTCGTCGGCCACGATCGCGGCGGAAGGGTTGCCTATCGGCTCGCGCTCGATTTCGAGGAGGAGGTGCGCGCACTGGTTTCCGTCACCGTCGTGCCGACGCCGGAAATGTGGGAAGGGGCAGGCAAGGCTTTCGGGCTTGGCGCCTGGCACTGGTTCATGCTGGCGCAACCCGCACCGCTGCCTGAAACGCTGATGGCGGCCGATCCGCGTTTTCTTATCGACTTGACGCTCGCCAAGATGGCCGGCGACATCCGCCTGATCGATCCTGCGGCGCTGGAAGACTACCGGATGGCCTTCGACAGTGACGAGGTCCGTCATGCGATGTGCGAAGACTACAGGGCTGGCGCGTCGGTGGACGAGGCAGACGACCTTGCCGATCGCAACTCCGGTCGAAAGATACAGGCGCCGGTGCTGGTGCTCTCCGAACAAGGCCGGCTCTACGGTGGCGGACGCACGCCGCTCGACATCTGGGCTGACTGGGCGGTCTCGGTAGAATGCGAGGGTCTTCCAGGCGGACATCTGCTGCCCGAAACGGCGGCTGACCAGATGATCGAGAGGTTGCTGGCCTTCCTTGGGAAAATCACCGATGCCCGCTGAGAACGACGACCACCAGCACAGGGTGCCGGCCACCACCGACGGATTGCTGAGCCTGCGCCAGATGGAGGTTTTCCATGCGGTAATGCAGGCGCGTTCGATCACCGGCGCCTCCAAGGTTCTCACCATATCGCAACCGGCGCTCAGCCGCACGATCCGCCGGATTGAGGACCTGCTTGGAATCGCGCTTTTCGCCCGTGATCGTAACGGGCTGGTGCCGACGTCCGAGGCGCTGGAAATATACGCGGAAATCGATCCGTTGATCCGCCAGCTGACCGGTGTTGGAACGCAGATCGGCCGTATCGCGCGCGGCGAAACCGCCGTGTTTCGGGTCGGTTCGACGGCCAGCGTGGCGCGGGCGCTGGTTCCGCAGGCGCTGCGGACGCTCTCCGTCGAAGTGCCGGGTATCGAGTTGTTCTTCGACGTGCTGCCGGTCGACCAGATCGAGGAATATCTGATTACCGGCCGCGGTGAAGCGGTGGTGACGATTGCATCGCTGGACCATCCGCTGATCGAAAGGGAACATGTCGGGCGCGTCGATCTGGTCGCCGTCATTCCCAAGAGCCATAGCCTTGCGGCCCATCCCGTCATCCATGCAACGGATCTTGCCGACGTGGATTTCATTAGCTTTGCCGCCGGGGGTGCCCATCAGACAATCGTTGATCGTTTCCTCAGCCGCGAGAAGCTCAAGGTCAACACCCGTGCCGTTGCGCGCTTTTCCGACACTGCCTTGGCGCTGGCGAACGAAGCTATGGGTATCGTCCTTGTCGACTACGTCACAACCCTCGGCCCGGTTGGCAGCAATCTTGTCATCCGACCGATCCACAACGCACCCCAGTTCTCGATATCCGTCCTGTGGAACCGTCGTCGCTCGCACTCTGCCAACCTGCGCAAACTGATCGAGATCCTCGCCGCACGACTGTCAGCCCTGCCACCGCTGCCCTAAGAGGCCGGATAGCATGCTCTGAAGGCATGGGAGGCATAATCATTGTTTGTTGTCTTCTGGTGCGGTGAGTGGCAATGAGGGGCACTGGCGTAACGCAACGCCGTCCTTGGAGGAGGATAATCATGAAGTTTCAAATGAATCGCCGTCAGGCACTCATCGGCATGGGTGCACTCGGCAGCGCTGCGGCTTTTGGTCTGCCTGCACGGGCTGCAACCCGTAACCTCGCCGTGCTTCACCTTGCCAGCCACGCACCGAGCTTCATTGCCTTCGAGCGCGGCTACTACAAGGACGCAGGGCTGGACATCGAACTGAAGTTCTTCGAGGCAGCGCAGCCAATGGCCGTGTCAATCGCTTCAGGTGATGCCGACTTCGGCGTTACCGCGATGAGCGGTGGCCTGATCAGCCTCGCGCAAAAGGACGCCATCAAGGTTATCGGCGGCGCGCTGACCGAACAGAAGGGCGTTACCGGCGCGATCATCCTGGCGTCGAACAAGGCTTATGAGGCCGGTCTCACCGACCCTTCGAAACTGTCCGGCAAGAGTTTCGGCATCACAACGGCCGGATCCTCCTTCCATTTCATGGCGCACAAGATTGCCACAGCCAACAACATCAAGCTGTCCGACATCCAGCTGCGTCCGCTGCAGAAGCTTGGCGCAATCGTCGGCGCCCTGACCACGGGCCAGATCGATGCCTGGGCCATTCAGCCGAATGTCGCCAAGAAAATGATCCGCGAAGGCGCTGCCAAGCAAATCGGCCTCGTGTCGGACTACGCACCGGATTACCAGGTGACGACCGCCTTTACCTCGACCAAAAACGCCGCCAACGAGCGCGACATGACAGCGTCTTTCGTCAAGGCCTATTCGCGGGCGATCGCCGACTACAACGCGGCCTTCGTCGACAACAAGGCAGATGACGCCGAGCGCGACGCCCTGGCCAAGATCGTCCACAAATATGTGGAAAGCGACAGCCCATTCGAAACGGCCAAGCAGAACCTGATCGAAGGCGCCATGCGCGTCAACGAGGGCCTCGCATTGTCGCTTGGAAGCTGTGTCGAACAGCTCGAATGGTTCAAGTCCGAAGGCATGGTCAAGGACGCGATCACCAACGAACAGCTGTTCGATACGTCCTACGTCAAGACTATCTGACCGGTCGAACCCGCGGCAGCACTGCGGCCTGCCTGGAGTACCCATGGATCTGAAGCTCAACAACATCAGCCACTCCTATGGAGCCGTCGAGGTTTTGAAGGATATTTCGCTCGACATTCCGCAAGGGCAGATCATCTGCCTGATCGGACCGTCGGGCTGCGGCAAGTCGACCCTGCTCCGGTTCCTGGGTGGCCTGGAGCGGCCGACCTTTGGCAACGTGCTGCAGGTCGGCAATCCGCCGGCAGATTCGCTCAACCCGCTGACATACGTCTTCCAGCATTTCGCTCTGCTGCCTTGGCGCACGGTCGAGGGCAATATCCGGTTGGTCCTCGAGGACCACGGCTTGAGCGGGCGTCAGATGGACGAAATCGTGACGGATGTTCTCGATCGCACCCGCCTTTCCGAGTTCCGCAAAGCCCTTCCCAAGCAACTGTCGGGCGGCATGCGGCAGCGCGTGGCGATCAGCCGGGCTCTGGCGGTCCGTCCCGCAGTCATGCTGATGGACGAACCGCTATCAGCCCTCGACAGCCAGACCCGCGAACTGCTGATGGATGACCTGATCTCGCTCTGGACGCGCCAGCCGTTCACCTCGGTTTATGTAACCCACAATCTCAACGAAGCGGTCCGGCTCGGGCACCGCGTCGTCGTCTTGTCCCGCCGGCCAGGCCGGATCCGCGAGATCGTCGATATCGACATTCCACTGTCGGATCGGCATCTCGGCGATCCTGTACTGGAAGAAAAACAGAAGCAGCTCTGGGACCTGATGCGCGAAGAGGCCATGGCGGCCGACAAGGAGTTGGTCAATGTCTGACGTCACCACGTTTTCCAGCCCTCTAGAGACATCAAGCAAGGGTGAAACAGGAAAGATATCGACCGTATCGTTCCGCGGTGGCGGCTTTGCACCGATCCCGGTGCAGGGCGTCGGCATTGCCGTCTTTGTCGTTCTGATCGCGCTCGCCGAAATCGGCACCCGTAGCGGGTTCATCTCGAACCTGACGCTGCCACGGCCCTCGGCGGTCCTCGATACCTTTGTCCAGCTTTGGCAGACGGGTCTGCTGTGGAAGCATCTTCTGCCTTCACTGCAGCGGCTTTTCGTCGGTGCGTTCATGGGCATCAGCGTCGGCATAGCGGTCGGCGTGCTGATCGGTCTTTTCAGTTATGTCCGCGCCGGACTGGTCCCACTCGTCGCAGCGCTGTTTCCGATTCCGAAGATCGCGCTCCTGCCTCTGTTCGTCATCTGGTTCGGCATCGACGAAATGTCGAAATACGCACTGATCGCTTTTGGCACCTTCACGCCGACCGTGGTTGCCACCTATGGCGCCGTCGACAACGTCGATCGCACGCTGATCCGCATGGGCCAGAGCTTCGGGCTGAATTGGTGGTCGATCGTCCGCAAGATCGTCCTGCCCGGGGCATTCCCGGCCATCCTTTCGGGTCTGCGCGTCTCGATTTCGATCGCGATCATTCTTCTCGTTGCCGCAGAGATGCTCGGTGCGCAATACGGCGTCGGCTCTTACATCCTTGAGGCCGGCTCGCTCTACGACCTGGAAAAGCTCTTTGCCGGCGTCACCATCCTCTCGGTCATGGGACTGCTCGTGAATTTTGTAATCGGGCAGGTCGAAAAGCGCTTTCTGAGCTGGCGCGGCTGAACACCTAAATATTATCGAAGGGAACGACACCATGCTGGCATTGCAAAAGGTCCGGCCCGCCAAAGGTGTGGAGTTTCGCGAGATCGGCGTGCCGGAAGCTCTTGCTCCGCGCGACGTTCTGGTCCGTGTCCATTCGGCCGGCATCTGCGGAACAGACCTGCACATCGCGGAGTGGACGCCGGGCTACGAGTCGATGGAGCGCGCCATGCCCGTCACCCTTGGCCACGAGTTTGCGGGCACGATCGAACGGGTAGGGGAGGCTTTGTCGGAAACGATTATCGGCACCCGCGTGACCGCAAGACCCTCTACCACCTGCGGCCGTTGCGATGCCTGCCTTCGCGGCGACGAAGACAATTGCACGGCGCGCAAAGGGATCGGCATTGGCCGCAACGGCGCATTCGCAGGGTTCGTGTGCGTGCCCTACGATAACTGCCACGTCCTTCCCGACAGTCTCGACATGGATGTTGCGGCTTTGACAGAACCGATGACCGTCTGCGCCGAGGCGGTCGCGACTGCGGAGGTCCAGTCGGGGCAAACCATTCTGGTGATCGGTCCGGGTTTCATCGGACAGGGCATCGCCATCATGGCACGGGCGAAAGGTGCCAAGGTCGTAGTGATCGGCCGCGATGACGGGCCGCGGCTGGATGCACTCCGCGCGGCCGGTTTCGAGCAACTGATCGATACGGCGAAGACAGACATGGCGAGCGCCCTGGCGGACCTTGCGCCGTTCGACGCGATCATCGAGGCGGCCGGCGTACCCGCGCTCGTCAGCGCGACGCTGCCGTATCTCAAGAAGCGCGGGATCTTCACCGTTGTCGGCATCCACCCTCGGCCAGCCGAAATCGACCTCACATCCGTCGTGCGCATGCATCAGCAGATCCGCGGCTCCTACCGGGCACCTGCTGCCGACTGGGACGGCGTCATTGCCTTTCTTGACGCCAATCAGCCGCTGATGCGACAGCTGATTTCGCACACGCTCCCACTGTCGGACGCGCTAACGGGTTTCCAGGCCGCGCAGGATCGGGTCGCGTCTAAGGTCGTCCTGCGCATGGGAGAGCCCTGATGAGCCCCGCCATTCTAGCGCTCTGGAACGATTACCCCGCCACCATGGCCGAAGAATACGAGGCCTGGCACACATTCGAGCACGTGCCCGAGCGCCTCACGGTCCCCGGCATGCGTGCCGCCCGTCGATACGTGTCGGCAGCCGGAAAAGAGAGCTATTTCACCCTCTACGAGCTTGAAAGTCTCGCGGTGATCGAGCAGCCGTCCTATCTCGATCTTGTGCGAAATCCGACGCCCTGGTCTCAGAAAATGCGGCAGCATTTTTCGAGCGTGCTGCGGATCCCGGGCGAGATCGCTGTGAAAGCTGGAAGCGGTATCGGAGGCGCAACACTCGTGCAGGCCTATTCTGTCGAAAGCGGAAAGGCCCATGCATCGATACCGACGATGGAAGAAATTCTGCGCCAGCTGATGACCCAGACCCGCATAACGGGCTTCCAGGTCGTACTCGCCGAGCCCAACCAGGTGTACGAGGTTTTCGAGCAGGATGAAGCGACCGACCCTGATACGGTCAATGTTGTCATCATTGCTGAAGGAACCTCTGTCGAAGCTTTATCGGTCACGCAGACCGCATTGACGCAGCAGATCGAGCACCGTCTCGAACCCCGCAAAAGGCTGCGCAGCGACCTGTTCAAGCTGCTGATCAGCTACCGCGGCGAAGAATTTCCCTCGCATCGGTCCGAGATCGATACAAACACGATGTGGCATAGCGGCGATCACATCTGATCCAAATCGACGTCAGAAACGGAAGGGATCGACCTCTTTCGAAAGACCGAGTCCGCGGTCGCTTGGTGGGTGCCGCAGCCGTGCCGATGTGACGATGAACAGGACCGGGGTTGAGTACTGCTCATCGCCTCGATGGCGTGATTAGCGGATGTTCTGCGTCGCCAGCAGGAGAATGACATAGGCGAGGACCGTCAGGACCAGTCCGCGGAAGGCGAACGATACGCACTTGTACTTACGGCGCGAGATCAGCGAAAGGATGTCGGCGTTATCGAGATATTCGTTGAACAGGTAAGAGACATCGCGGTTCGCCGCAGCGAGCTCGAACAGCGGGCGATGATGCGGCCAGGTGCCCCAGAAGAGAGACGTCGAGCGGGGGATGTTGCGGGGGAGGACAACCAGGATTGCGCAAATGATTGAAAAGACTGACGCGCAGGCCAGTATCGCGCGAAGCAATGCCTCCGGAATGTCTGCCTTTGCATAGAGCGCCCAATCGAACACACTTCGCCCTTCAGCAGAAGAGATCAAGAAAGCCAGCATGAACGTGAAGATATAGGCGGCCTTTTGGTCGGCTATCTTGATCTGGTCATAGAAGACGTCGTTGATCTTTCGGATGTGGTTTATGTACTCCTCCGTCACCTCACCGCTCGCCATGGTCAGGTCAAGCATCTCCGTAGGTGCGCTATCAAAGTCACTCACGCGAAAATTCTCCGCTTACAAAGTATCCTCTCTAATAAGACTCTGGCGGCTATTCAATAGTCTTGCTAGGGCGACTACGACACTTAGTTGCTTAAGAGTGGAGCGGCGGGGGATGCCGGATTGTAGAGTGAAACTTTTTAAGGCAGCAACAGTGCTGTCGCTGACGACGGCTGTTCTCTTATCGGCTGCACTTGAGCCTGCGGGTGCGGAGCCTGTTCCGCGCTTAGGTACTGCAGCTGGGGCCGTCATCGCACGCAAGACCGGCGAGGAAGTCCGCTTTATTGACGTGTCCGACTGGCAGTCCGTCGATCTCAAACAGGACCTGATGAGCGGCGATATCCTGCGCACGAACGAGGTCGGCCAGCTCGCCATCGTTTTCTCGGACCGTACCCAGGTCAGGCTCGGCCGCAACACCTCGATGGTCGTGAAGCAGATCACCAGCGAGACGAGTTCCGACACGGTGTTGCAGCTTCAGTCAGGAACGATCTGGGCCCGGGCCGAGCGCGGAGGGCCCGGCGTACAGGTCCAGACTGCCGCAGCGGCTGCCGCTATTCGAGGGACCGACTGGACCATGACGGTCAGCGGCAACGACACGTCGCTGACGGTTCTCGACGGGGTCGTGCAACTCGCCAATCCACAAGGCATGGTCGACGTGCGTGCGGGTGAGGCGGCAGCAGCCACCTTGGGTCAGGCGCCTCGCAAGGTGGTTATCGTCGACTCCGATGACCGCGAACAAATGCTGTTCTACCTTCCGCCGCGAGAAGCGTTCGAGCGTATGCCGCCAGCAGCGGTCCCATTTGCAGACATGCGCCGAAATGCCGATCGTATTCTGGCGATTCCACCTGCGAAGCGTTCGACCGCCGACCTGGTCGATCTTGCGGAAGCGCAGTTGTCGCTTGAAGGCCCGGCAAAGACAATGGAGATGCTTGGTGCGCTGGAGCGCACGCAGTTATCATCAACCCAACGGGACCGGCTGATCCTGATCAAGGCCATCATCGCAGCCAACCAAGCGCGATACGGTGAAGCGGCGGCCCTTTTCGCGCAGGTTTCTCACCGCCTCGATCCACGCAGGAGAGCGATCGCGCTCTGGGGTGGCTATTATGCACGGTCGCTGGCAGATCCAAGCCGTGTCGAGCCGCTGCCACCGAGCAATGGTGGACCGGAAGCCGCATTTCTGCGGGCCTATGCGGTCGGTTTCCTGAAGGACCTGAACGCGTCGATCGAGGCTCTTCGCGAAGCGGAGCGACAGTACCCTTCCGACCCCTCGCTTCCGGCCTATCGCGGCTGGATCGCGTTGTTGTTGAATGACCGCAAGCAGGCGGAGGAGGCGATAAACCGCTCACTGTCTCTCGATCCGCATGAGCCCACTGCGCTGGAGGCGCGATCTCATTTCAAGGCAGGGTTCCAGGGCGATAACGACGGAGCGCTGGCAGATCTCTACGAGGTTCTGAAGGTAACGCCGGGAAGCAGCACCACCTGGAATGCGATCGCCGACATACACTCGACCAGGGGTGCCAATCGAGAGGCAGAGGCAGCGCTTCGAAAGGCGATCGAGCTGGATCCGATCGATCCTATATCGCACTCGAATCTGGCGATCTTCTATCTGGACACAAACCGGGTTAAGGAGGCGAAGCGCGAGATCGATCTTGCCATGGCTGCGGATCCGGCGCTGGATCAGGTTCTGATTGCGAGAGGTCGCTACTATCTCCAGACAGGCGAGCCCGACAAGGCGGTCGAAGACCTGCTCGCAGGCACTGTTTCCAATCCGGCGGATGCCCAGGGGCAAATTGTTCTTGGCGCGGCCTACTACCAGAAAGGGGACCGTGTCGCTGCAGAACAGGCGATCGACAATGCCGATAGACTGGATAACAACGATCCCGTCATCTCGGCGGTTCGGGCCTCGGTGGCCATTTCGGAGTATGATGCGCCGGGTGCGATCCAACATGCGCGAGACTACGTCCTGCGTGCGCGAGCGCGCGGTGGAGAGTACACGTCGCTGGGCGCAAACCAGCAGGCGGGTTCGATTCTCAACAGTGCGTTCCGCTTTCAAGGCCTGAACGCCTGGGGCGAATTCTACAGCGATGCCGTCTTCGATCCATTTTCCGGTGCTGCCTATATCGATGAAAGCATCCGTGGCAGCGTCAACCCTTTCGCGAACAGCTACCTCTATGGTGAGGACGTCATCAACAACGCCCCGAACGGGCAATTCTTTTCATCAACGCTTCAGGGGCTCCTGGTGGAGCCGACACTGATCTCGTCTCCCAGTCGCGGGTTTGACATTCTCACCCGGCCGTTCTTCGAAGTGTCTGTCGGAGGTGGCTTCACTGCGGCGGGCGGAGGCACCGGCGGGACGGGCGAGGCAGAGATTCAGGGCTATACGAACTTCCCGAACCCGACGAGCTACTATGCCAATTTCGAATGGCAGAAGTCACTCGACGCCCGCGATGCCGGCTTGATCACGGATATCGGGACAGAGCTGGAGGTGCTCGGCGGCAATGTCTTCCTGACCACCAGTCCGACCTATTACGACCGCATCGTCTTCTACTACAACGATGCAAAGAGTACCTTCGAGCAGGAGGTGACGATCCCCGGAACGTTGCCCGTCGTCACGGAAACGCGGCAAGACGAGATTGTCGGGAGAAGCCGCAACGGAGGTTTGGGCTGGAGCCACACGTTCGCCTACGAGAATGTCATGAATGCCGCCATTCTTCACAGCGGCACGAGGCGCAATGACACACGGTACAGCGAGATCGACCTTGGAACTCCGTTTCCGACGATTCCAAATGCTCGCGAACGCGATGAGTATGAAGAAAATGCCTATATTGCCGCTCTCAGCCATACGTTCAAAACGGGTGATCTCACCTGGCGCTATGGTTTGGAAGGTGGCTGGATCTCCGAATCCCAGACACAGACGATAGAAGACCTTATCGGCGGGGCTTCCGGGACCGCCAGCAGCTCGGATCGCACGAGCGTCGCAAGCGTTTATGTCGATCTGCTCCACGAGATCCAGTCAAACTTGAAGGCTGAGTACGCCGTATTCGGTAACTACCTCAGCAACGACGCATCTGACGGTGTTCGCCTAGAGCCGCGTCTCGGCCTTGCCTGGTCACCTGCCGAGGGACAGTGGCTCCGCGCTGCCGTGATGCGCAGCAGCACGGATCTGTCGACGCCGACACTGTCGCCGGTCTCTGTCGTCGGCCTGCAGCCGAATGCTTTCGATGTTGCACCGGAAGGACGTGCCGATACGGTCGCACTTCGGTGGGATGCAGAGTGGACAGACAGGTTCTTCACGGCTGCGGAGTTCCAGCACCAGGACGTGCGCGACATGCAGATCGCAGTTCCACTGACAGCCGTTCCCTTCACTACCAGCGAGGGACGCATCGATAGGGCGAGTCTGACAGGCAATCTTCTCTTAGGGCACGGCTTCGGTCTCTCGTCCACGATCGCCTACGCGGATTCGGAAGAAAAAGGCGGTAGCCTGCCCGCGGGCTCATCCTTGCCGTTCATCCCGGAATGGGCAGGCCAGCTGGCGCTCACCTATGTCAATCCGGCCAATGTCCAGGTTTCGCTGGCCGCCAACTACATTGGCGAGCGGATAGGCAGTGCCGGGACTGGCCTTGGTGACTACTGGACCCTCGACAGCAAGCTGACCTGGGAGCCTCTCGACAAGCGGATGGCGCTGGAACTGGAGGCTTTCAATCTGCTCGACGAAGAGTTCGAAGTCGACGCCGGCGTTCCCGCCTGGGGAAGATCCTTCAAGGGTACGTTGAAGGTTCGTTTCTAGATGTCAGGTAGTCGGTCGAATGCCCGCGGCGGGCCCATGCTCCGGTCTCGGCAGCTAAAGCTCACGGCGCTGTCACTGATAATCTACGTCGCATTGACGTTGATCGCTCAGCTTCCAGCTTGGTCGCTGCTCGACAACCGTGCGTTCGACTATCTATCGACCCTGAACCCTTTGCCGCTTGCCTCGGACAGCCCGATCGTCGTTGCGATCGACGAACCCTCTCTCGCCGAAATCCAGAGCCAGTGGCCGTGGCCACGAGGCCTGCATGCAAGACTGATCACGGCGTTGCGCGCGGCCGGTGCCAGGACGATCGGCATGGACATCATCTTCGCGGAGCCGTCCAATCCTGAAGACGACGCCGCCCTTGCCGCAGCGCTTGGACCAGACGTCGTGCTCGCCGGTGACGAAACGCTTGTGACGTCCGCGCAGGCGGATCAGTTTGTGCGGGTTCTGCCGCTGCAAATGTTCAGTGACGCCTATGCTTTGACGGGCATTGCCTCGATTACGCTTGATCGCGACGGCGTTCTGCGTCGTCTGCCACCCTACGACGATGGCTTCGCCGCCACGGTTGCGACTGCTGCAGGTTTCGAAATTTCCGTGGGAGTGCCGAACAAACTGCTTCAGGTTTACGGGCCAGCCCGCACATACCCGACAGTTTCCTATTACCAGGCGCTCGAGCCGGAGCGGTTCCTGCCCGAAGGGTTTTTCAAGGATAGGATCGTTCTGATCGGTCTAAGCCTCCAGACCGCAGCGACGGTGGAGAAGGGTGGAGCGGACGCTTATGCAACGCCCTACACCGTCCACACCGGTCACCTGACGGCCGGCGCTGAAATCCAGGCGACGATCGTCGACAACATCAGACTGGGATCTTCCGTTACAGAAGCTGACCAGGCACTGCGTCAACTTCTGCTGTTTGGTGCGGTCGTCATCGGGGCGTTGCTGGTTCGCAAGGATACGGGTTGGAAAATCGTGTTGTACAAC
This sequence comes from Neorhizobium sp. IRS_2294, assembly GCF_050500145.1. Taxonomy (NCBI): domain Bacteria; kingdom Pseudomonadati; phylum Pseudomonadota; class Alphaproteobacteria; order Hyphomicrobiales; family Rhizobiaceae; genus Neorhizobium; species Neorhizobium sp. IRS_2294. Next base: position 393,355 of record NZ_CP191440.1, on the reverse strand, counting down.
AGTGTCGCGCTTGTCGTGTTGCTGGGTGGAGCTTACGCGGCGTTGCGGCTCGGGAGGGTCTTTGTGTCTCCCGTCTCACCCGCATTGGCGATGCTCAGCCTGAGCACTGCGCAGGCGGGGCTCGATTACGCGAAGGAGCGGGCGGGCCGTCGCCAGATCACGCAAGCGTTCGCTCAGTACCTATCGCCTGACCTTGTTTCTCAACTGGCCAGCGATCCGACCCGTTTGAAGCTTGGTGGCGAGAAGAAGAAGCTGAGCGTCCTTTTCTGCGATGTCCGCGGGTTCACCACAATCGCCGAACAGCTGAAGGATGACCCTCAACACCTCACCGAGCTGATAAACCGGCTGTTGACGCCGCTTTCGGATATCGTGCTCTCCCATGGGGGAACGATCGACAAGTATATCGGCGACTGCCTGATGGCATTCTGGAATGCGCCGCTCGACGATCCCCACCATGCCGATCACGCGGTTTCAGCCGCGCTCTCAATGCTCGCTTCAATGGAGAGCCTGAACGCCGAGCTCGCGCGTGAGGCGGAGATCGCCGGTCGAACGCATCACGAGCTGCGTATCGGCATCGGCATCAACACGGGTGATTGCGTCGTGGGCAACATGGGTTCGACCAGGCGCTTTGACTATTCCGCGCTCGGCGATGCCGTCAATCTGGCAGCACGTCTCGAGGGGGAATCCAAGAACCTCGGCGTCTCCCTATTGATTGGGGCAGGAACTGCGGCCAGCCTGGCCGACACGAGCGGTGTGAGGGAGCTCGGCCGCATCGTCGTCAAAGGCAAGAGCGAGGAAGTCTCGGTTTTCACTGTTGTGCGGTAGGAGATCGGACAGGAAGAATTTGACGGGAGAAAGCGTGCATCGATAGAGACGAACCGAAGAGTGTGATCCCGATCAACTGCGGCCGGAATGTCCACCGGCCGGAAGAATGAGCATTCCAATCTTTGATTTGGTCGAGCTATAGTCCGATCCGCGGCGCCGCACCGTGCGGTCACCATGCGGGCCCGCCTGAATATGGGGTTCACGTGCCGTATCATTTCCTGGAAGTCGCCGTGACGCCGAGCGTCAGAGCCGCACAGGCGGATATGGGTGCGGATCAAATATGGTTGGGCAACCACGACCGCCCCTCAGATACATTCACGGAAAACGAAATCGCCTTCATCGCCTCGCGCGACAGCTTCTACATGGCATCGGTGTCTGAAACCGGGTGGCCATACGTTCAACACCGTGGAGGGAGAGCTGGTTTTTTGAAGGTCGTCGATCCTCGAACCATGGCATTTGCCGACTATCGAGGTAACCGCCAGTACATCAGTGCAGGAAATTTCGCAGCCAACGACCGGGCCTGCCTGTTCCTGATGGACTACGTCCGACGAGCCCGGCTCAAAATCTACGCACATGTCGAGCGGCTAACGCTCGATGCCGATCAGGCTCTTACCGATCTGGTCTCCGATCCCACCTACAAAGGCAGGCCGGAGCGGTTATTCAAGCTTCGGCTCGAGGCTTACGACTGGAACTGCCCGCAACACATCATCCCGCGCTATACCGAGCAGCAGGTCGAGGAAGCGGTAGCACCCCTTCGTCAAAGACTGCATCAGCTGGAAGCAGAAAACGCGACACTGCGGGCCCGTTTGGAAGGCAAAGCCTTGTGACCGGCGCTCGAACGATCGTCTAAGACTTACACACGAGATTGCGTGGTCGGTCGCCGGGAAGCGTTGCCTCAGCCGCTGGTCTCAACGTTCGTCGCCGGATGATGGTATAGCAGGCGATCCCAGCTGTACGTGGCTCGCCCGTTCGCTGATGTGACGATCGAGGGACGCGATCATCTCTTGGGGGCTGTCGCAGCCAGCGCCATATGCCCTCAACAGATAGGCAACCGCTTCCTCCCCCAACACGCTGGTCGGCTCAACGGTGTTAACGGCGCACCAGTCGAGGTGCGCGTCTCTGATCAAGTTGAGTTGCGTAACGTCAAATACACCCGCCACCATCGTCGTCTCCATTATCGATCTATTCGCAGTTACCATGAGACCGTTGCGACGATAACGCATGGACGCGGTTCTTGTTGCCGGCGACGAAGCCTGTTTCGCGTGACAATGCCTCGTCAAGGAGACACGGAGAACCTCTATGACGTAGGCCCCGCGCTGAAGGATGGGCATCGCCCGCAGACTTGAACACGGCTGCTCGGCATCACATCTATTGCCGGTAAAGCCCGCTCCATCTTGAAAATCTCATCAAACTGGAACGGTAACGTTTGTTTTCTGCACGCTTCGGTGCAGACTGTCACTCGGAACGATTCCGGTTTTTACTCTTCAGTCGACTCCACGACGGGCTTACTTAACGAGGTACTCGGTGATTGATTTCTTCGGCACAACGCAAGGTTTCATGACGTTGGGAGCGCTGATTGGCGCTGGTAGCTTTGCTCTGGGATCCGCCAGTCGGTCCATCCACAAACTCGGCGTTCTCGTCCGTCCGGGACAGACAAACCGGAACGCGCGCAGCCTTGCAATGCGAACGATGCTGGCGCTCGATGACTACGTCGGGGCCGCCTATGCAGCCGTCCATGACCGGCCTGAGTTCAATCCTATGGACCAGGAGGAGTTCGCGTTCCATCTTCCCGAACCAGTGCTGATCCTTCCTGACGACGCGGACTGGCAACTTTTCGGGGCGGATCTTGGCGAAGAGATATTGTGGTTTTCAAACCGTGTTAGCAACCACGAGAACGCTCTCGAAAGCCTCGATTTGTCGAAACCCGCGCATGACGGCTTTTTCGAGCGCCGCATTGAGGGTTACGCCCGGCTTGCTGCAAGAGCGATGGATCTGATTGCTCGGATCAGCAGCGAGTTCGACCTGACCCTTCCTGAAAAACCGGACTACTATCGTCAGGCGGAAGGGCTGGCCAAGATTCTGCACGGCCTCGATAAAGCGACCGCAAACAAGCTCCAACCCGCCACCGGGAATGCAACCACGAATGTGACTCCACTGTTCCCAAAGTCAGTGTGATCTGCAGCCTGCATCTGCTGACCGACATTTCCAACGTCAGGCTATGCGATCAGGCTGAGCCTGATACGGGCCTTTTTTGTCAGAACTTGTACCGGACCCCTACGACATTGGCGTTCGAGCCGCCGTGCATGTCGCCAAGCGTTCCCCATGTGCCTGAGCGATGGTGGAGCCGCCAGAACACCTCCGTGTTCGGGAGCTTGTCGCTCGAAAGGCTCAGCTCGGGTCCAAGGTAGAACAGGGTGCGTGCGTTGCCGTCCCGTTCCTGCTCGTGATCCCGCTCCCGACCTTTCTGGCTTTTGGTGACATGGCTGAGGCCGAACGTGAAAGATGGCGAGACACGCACAGGGCCGAGCCTGACGCCGTCATGTCGACCTACGACACCGCCCCACACCTCGCCGCTCGTGCTCTCGCCGAACCGACCAGCAAGACCCGCCTCCAGGCCGAAGCTGAACGTCCCAAACTGGTATGGGAACACCTGGTACCCCAGCCCAATCAACGCGTTATCTTCGTAGTCAGAACCGAACACGTTGGCAGCGTCGAGCATATTCTCATCGACCATAGCGCCACCGAACACCATCACGAACTGATCCAGATCAGGACGGTCTGCTCGCGCGTGACCGAGACCCAACTGCAAGACGACGGCCACCAAAGCCATCCTCGGGAAGAAATTCATTCCAGCTTTCCTCCTCAGGAGTTGTTTCGCGCGCCGTAACGTTAGCAAGACAACATACGACCTGATCCGTTGTAGGCAAGACGTCATCGACTGTCGAGAGTTGTGGCAGATCCGAAACGACCGATGGAATTCTGCCACCGTTCGTGTTCCGTTTATAACGAGAGGCGTATTTGGCTCGGCCGCACCTGGTGGCCGAAGGCCTCGATCGGTATGGGTCGCGAGAAAAGGTAACCTTGCAGCTCGTCGCATCCCGCTGCGATCAGGAACTCCCTCTGCTCCTCGGTTTCGACACCCTCGGCCGTTGTTGCCTTGCCCAATGTCCGGCTCAGACTGGCGATAGCGGAGACGATGGCGGCACCTTCTGCCTTGCAGCCCAGCAATTGGACGAAGGACCTGTCAATCTTTACGCGGTCGATTTTGAGGTCGATCAAATGGCTCAGCGACGAAAAGCCGGTGCCGAAATCGTCGAGCGCAATTCTCACCCCGCGTGACCTGAGTAGGTTCAGGTTCTCGGCCGCGCCTTCGTCGAGGTTGAAAATGGCAGCCTCTGTTACTTCAAGCTCCAAGCGATCCGGCGAAAGCCCGCAATCTCTCAGAATCGACAGAACCATCTGGGCAAAGTTGCGCTGTCCGATTTGTGACGGGGAGACGTTGACGGCAATCGAGAGATGAGCCGGCCAGGACGCGGCAGCGGCGGCCGCCGTGAGCAAGACCCATCGGCCCAGCTGGTTGATCATCCCGGCTTCTTCAGCAATCGGAATAAACTTGTCAGGCGACAGAAGCCCCCTTGTCGGGTGGCGCCATCGGACAAGAGCTTCCGCACCTGTAACATCACGTGACCTGTCTGCCTGATGGACGCCTTGAGCAAAAACTTCCAGATGACCTACCCTGTTGTCGCGCATCACCCCTTGCGTGGCACCCGGACCTTCATCTCTTTCGAGCATGATGCGCAGTTCGTTCCGCAGTTCGGTGCGTTCGTTTGCGCGGGTGTCCAGCGAACTATTGTATTCTGCCGCGCGGCCGCGGCCACTTTCCTTGGCATCGTAGAGTGCGACGTCTGCCCGACGAAGGAGTTCCCGGGCGGTGGTAAACGCGCCCTCAGGGGCCGTGTATCCGATCGAACCGCCGATAGAGACAACGACAGTACCGTTCACAAGATGAAACGGGTCGCTGATGCGCGCCATGATCTCGTTGCACAAACCGATGATGCTTCGGTTGTGGCCGAGAGAGGGGATGAGGAGGGCAAACTCGTCGCCGCCGAAACGCGCAAGTGTGTCACCAGGCCGAAGAAGCGACTTCATCCGCTCTACGGCGATACGCAACAGCTCATCGCCAGCGAGATGGCCGTAGACGTCGTTGACCTGCTTGAATCGGTCGAGGTCGATCAGCGCGACGACAGTCTCGCGGTCTTGTGTCCCGAGTTCGGTAAGACATTGCTCAAGTCTTGTCGCAAACAAAGCGCGGTTGGGAAGACCGGTCAGCACGTCGTGATGGGAAAGATGCCGCGCATGGGTCTCGCTCGCAGCGAGTTGTTTCAGGCTGTAGCGCAGACGCAGCAGCAGGGCGGAAAACAAGATGGTGACGACAAGTCCGGCGGCAGACAGGAAGGGCAGGAGACGCGCGATAACGCGAGAACCAGGCAGATCCGGTTTCCAGACGATAAATCCGATGGGCTCTGCCGTGCGGGTGGACGCCACCTGGAACGCGACCTCACCCGGTTCGTAATCCGCTGTGCGAGCATAACGTGCCCCGGCGAGACCCTGCTCCCTGCTCAACATATCGAGCGTCGGGCCGTCCAAAAACCGGATGGCGATAAGATAGTATTCCGCCTTCACCTTACCTGGATCATCTTGCACCTGATGAACCACCGGAACGATGCCCGCAATCGAGGGCCTGCCTTCCAGCCGGAGCAACTCCACCTGATTCTTTTGGGGAGCGGGAGCGTGCTGCCCATCGGTTTCCAGGCCTTTTGTTACGGCCGAGATCATTGGCCAAAGGACGGGACGAACCCATTTGAAACGACGCACGCTATCGGGGTCAGGCTGGAGTGCGAGTTCTCCGTCGGGCGAAATCAGAAAAACGGCGCTGTAGCCAAAGACGGATGTGGCGATCCGACCAAACGTCTGGATCGACGCGCTTCTGGATATCACCGTGCCGCTGTCCGAAGAGCCGGGCGATAAGAATGAAGCATAGCCTTCCGCCAGCAGTTGCATATCCTGTGCAACGCGGTCGACCTGATTTTGCAGCCTGCCGTCAACCAGCTCTCGTTGCCTGTCGCGCGCCGCAGAGTCGCTTTCACTTCCGGCCCAAATGGCTGCGAGAACAACGAGCCCTAATATTGCAAGACCGGTTCCGGTCAGCAGGATCAAAACCGACTGCGACGACGAACGAGCCGACAGTCGCGTCAACAATGAAAACACCCAGTTTGAAGACACGGAATCTCCCCTCGCCCAGGGAAGTGTAGAGGGGATTAATTACGAAATGCTTTTAAAGCATGTCTCAAAATTGAAGCATTCGCGATTGATGACGAAAACACGCAATGCCGGAGGCGGCCGGGGTCAAGATGAGCTTCTGGTTGGCCGCTGACAAGCATGCGAGAGAAGCTCTTAATCCTTGTATGTTCTAATGTTCCCAATACGGGAATCGAGCCCGGACGACAAGAGGAGAGCCAGATGCCGAAAATGAACCCCAGAGCGCTGATCACACTGTGTATAGCTGCTTCGTTGCTCCTTTTGCCCACACATAACCTTAGAGAGGCAGTCGCTGCCGACCGGGCAGGAGATCAGAAGATCAAGGTTGCGTTTGAGGGAGGCTTTCCTCCCTTCAACTACGTGGACTCCAGCGGTCAACTGCAGGGTTTCGACGTCGACATCGCCAAGGCCCTTTGTGAGACGGCACGGCTTTCCTGCGAACTGGTCGTCCAGGAATGGACCGACATGATCCCCAATCTGCTTTCGAACAAATACGACATGATCGTATCGTCCATGTCGATGAGTGCAGAGAGACGCAAACTCGTGACATTCTCGGACAAATACTACGACAGTCCCTCCGTCTTTATCGCACGCAAAGACTCGGTCTTGACCACCATATCGGACGAAAGCCTCAAGGGCCTGCGCGTCGGCATCGCGGCGGAGACCTCACAGCAGGCATACATCAAGAAGTTTTTCCCAAGCGCCGAGACAACGGTGTTTCGCTCCTCGCCGGAGCTTTACAAGGCGCTGGCAAACGAGGACGTTGACGTCATGCTTGAAGACAAGCTTGCCGTGTACGACTGGCTCACGAACACAAATGAAGGACGTTGCTGCAAGTTCGTTGGCACCGACGTCAAGGACACATCGATCTTCGGCGAAGGTGCGGGCATCGCTTTCCGCAAGGACGATGCTGCGTTGACGGCAAAGATCAATGCGGCCCTGGCGGAGCTTCAGGCTGGCGAAGTCTATGACAGCATCAACGCGAAATATTTCCCCTTCAGCATCCGTTGATGCGGGCCATCTGGCATTCCTGAAGATCGAAACAGGATGTCGGGTCGATACCCTGCCGCGAACCGGCCTAAGCCGGAATCCTGATACAGCTCAGCGAATGTCGTAGTGGAGATCCGCTCGCATCATTTCGGTCAGTTCCGCACCGTTCCATAGTGCCCGTTCAGCTCCCGAGCAACCGTTTGGCAGGCGCGTGTTTGGTTGCTGTCTGGCTCGCTCACGCCCGCCAGACAGCAACCTCATACGGGCGAAGAGTGCGCTCGCCGAGCACGATGCGGATCCCGGTTGGTACCGTCCAGTCCTCCGCACCGTAGTTAAACGCGAAGACGAGCTCGCCGCGTCGCCGCATACGAACATGTTCCGGCAGCTCGAACGTGGGGATGTCCGCAGCGTCCAGAACCAGGCTCATCGTTGCGGCAAGGAGTGACTCATCCGGCCAGCAGGCCAGGTAATGGATCTTCTCCTTGCGGGTGAGGGCCGGCATGCCATCGCCGAAGCGGGCAAGAACATCGCCGGTCGCTTCTATATCTTCGCGCCAGCGGATTGCTGCGCCTGAGATCTGTCCGGTCACAGGCTGGGCAAGGCCCGGCCGCAGGGTGGCGACCTGCAGGACGCGGTGGCCTGTGAGATCGGCGAGCGGACCGGGGGGCAGATTGTCGGGAATGGTGAAGTTGCGGGTTCGGGATCCGGTTCGTGGACCGATCAGGACCACGCCGTCGAATTGGCGGAGTTCCCTCTCCAGATCCGCGGATACTTCCGTGACGCAGGGCAGAACGACGAGCGCGTAGCCATCCAGCGGCGCGCCGGGGCGCACGAAGTCGATATCGACGCCGAGGCGCCGAAGGCTTTCATACCAGCGGAAGGTCAGTTCTTCGTAACGGAAGTCCTTGCCCTGCGGCTGGATCACCGTCGTCCAGTAGCTCTGGTAATCGAAGACAACAGCAACTTTAGCCGTCTGTGTTTCCGGCAGAGTTCCGAAAGTGGCGAGCTCGCTCGCTACCTGTCCAGCTTCGCGGCCGCCGGGCGAAAGTTCGTCTAGGCCGGGAAGGTTCAGACCCGCGTGCATTTGCTCCTGAGCGAAGGGTGCCTGCCGCCAGCGGAAATAGCTGACGACTTCTGCGCCATGGGCCAGCGCTTCCCAGGTCCAGAGGCGCACCATGCCGGGCTTCGGGATCGGGTTCCAGGGCGCCCAGTTCACCGGGCCGGGTTGCTGTTCCATCACCCAGAACCGGCCACGGCCCACCGCGCGATAGAGATCGTGGTGAAACGGCGCGATATCCGGATGCGACGTCTCGGCCCAGCGATTGCGCTCCGCCTCCGAGAACGGAAACTTTTCGACGAAGCCGATCGGGTAGCTGTCCCAGGAGGCGAGGTCGAGATTGTCAGCCACCTGGAAATGGTCGAAATCGAGAACGAAGCCCATGAAGTTATGGGTGATCCAGCGATCCGGCGAATGCCGGCGGATGATCTCGCACTGCATTGCGTCATAGGCTGCGACCTGCTCCGAGTGAAAACGCCAGAAATCGAGCCGCGTCGCCGGATTGCTTTCGGTCACGGTCAGGTTCGGCAGCGCGACGTCGTCGAAGCTCGCGACTTCCATTGACCAGAACACCGAGCCCCAGGCTTCGTTGAGCTGCTCGGTAGACTGGTAGCGCAGCCGCAGCCAGCGGCGGAATGCCTTCAGGTCTTCAGGTCCAAAGGACAGCGTCGTGTCGTGGCAGCCGTATTCGTTGTCAGTCTGCCAGCCGACGAGACCCGGATGGTCGCCGTACCGTTTCGCGACCGCCTCGACGATGCGGGCGCTCTCGCGCCACCAGGTTTCCGAGGAGAAGGTGTAGTGACGCCGCGAGCCGAAACCACGCGGACGCCCCTGTTCGTCATAGGGGAGAATCTCGGGATATTCGTCGATCAGCCATTTCGGCGGTGTCGCCGTCGGCGTACCCAGCACGATCTTGAGGCCAGCCTTCGTCAGAACGTCCATCGCCCGGTCGAGCCATGCGAAGTCAAAATTGCCGCGGCTCGGCTGAAGCCGTGACCAGGCAAATTCGCCGATGCGCACGAAGGAAATGCCAAGCTCGCGCATGCGCCGCGCATCGGTTTCCCAGCGGTCGTCGTTCCAGTGTTCCGGATAGTAGCAGACGCCAAGCATTATCGTGTGAGATCCCCATTGACGACGGCAAGGCCGTCGGTATCGAACAGATGGCAGGCCCTGGCCGGAATGCCGATGCGGATAGGGTCGCCGGCCCGCTGGCTTGCAAGGCCGTCGGCCTTGACCGAAATCTCTGCACCATCGGCGAACGAAACGAAGAACAGCGTCTCGGAGCCGAGATGTTCGGCGAGCTTCACGCGGCCTTCGAGAACGACGTCGCCGTTGCCGGTCGCATCCAGATGTTCGGGGCGAATCCCAAGCGTCATCGTTGCGCCTTTCACAGAGGCGCCGTGCGTGTCGAGCGAAAGCGATGCGCCACCGGGAAGGCTTGCGGTGACGCTGCCGTTCTCTCCTGATGTCACGGGAACGGTGAGGAAATTCATCTTCGGCGAACCGATGAACCCGGCGACGAACAGGTTTTTCGGCCGGTGATAAAGCTCGAGCGGCGCACCGACCTGCTCGATGCGACCTGCCGACAGCACGACGATCTTGTCGGCCATGGTCATCGCCTCGACCTGATCGTGGGTGACGTAGATCATCGTCGCCTTCAGATCCTGATGCAGGTTCGACAGCTCCGAGCGCATCTGCACGCGCAGCGCCGCATCCAGATTGGAGAGCGGCTCGTCGAATAGAAAGACATCCGGATTGCGGACGATCGCGCGGCCAATTGCAACGCGCTGGCGCTGGCCGCCCGACAATTGCCCCGGCTTGCGCTGCAGCAGCGGCTCAAGCTGCAGCATCTTTGCCGCATAGGCTGTGCGCTCTGCGACAAGCGCTTTCGGATGGCCCGTCATCTTCAGGCCAAAACCGATATTCTCCGCAACAGTCATATGGGGATAGAGGGCATAGGACTGGAAGACCATGGCGACGCCGCGCTCGGACGGGCCGACATCGGTCATCTCCTGGCCGCCGATCGACAGCGAGCCATCGGAAATCTTCTCCAGGCCGGCGATCATCCGCAACAGCGTGGACTTGCCGCAGCCGGACGGGCCGACGAAAACGCAGAACTCGCCATCGGCAATATCGAGATCGACACCCTTGATGACATTGACGGCGCCAAAGCTTTTCTTGACGGCGCGCAGGCTGACGTCGCTCATCGCATCTGTCTCCCATTGTGAGGTGTTAATTCGAGAAGCAGGGCACTTTCGGGCCGAAGCATCGGCAAGGGCAGGCCTGCAAGCCCGGCATTCGCCAGATCGAAAGCGATCTTGCCGGAAAGCAATCGCTTCTGACCCTCCGATATGCGGATGAAATCGGGGGCTTCGGGCAGTACGGTTTCGATGCGCCAGGTTCCGCCGAAGCGGATGAGCTGTTTGGGCAAGCGCAGCGGTGATGGCTGTTCGCCCACCATCTGCGGTCCCTGCGCAACGATGACGACGATCTTTTCAGCGCTTGCGGCACCCCAGACATAACGGCCATCGATTGGCTCAAGCCGGAAGTTGGCGCCGGGCGCATGGAGAAGCGGGCGAAGCCGCTTGTGGGTCTCGATATAGAGCGCCAGTTCGGCGCGCTCTTTGACTGAGAGTTCGAGCGGGTTGAGTTCGACGCCGAAATGATAGGCCATTGCCACCAGCGCCCGGAAGCTCAGGGTATGGCGACGGTTGGTCTGGTGGTTGGGGTCTGCGGAGATGTGGCTGCCGAGAATTTCCGGCGGAACGAAAAGCAAGGCGCCGCGCTGGATTTCCAGCCGCTCCAGCGCATCGGTGCAGTCCGAAGTCCAGACGCGATGGGTGCGGGCGAGCGCTCCATAATCGATACGGCCACCGCCCGACGCGCAGCTTTCGATCTCGACATCGGGGTGAGCGGCGCGAACGCGATCCATCAGGGCGTAGACGGCGCGTGTCTGGGCGGCAGTCTTCGCCCTGCCGTCGCGACCGCCGCTATGGGTCAGGTCGCGGTTCATGTCCCATTTGACATAGGAAACCGCGTGGCCGCCAAGCACCGCATCCATCTTCGAAAACAGATAGTCTGAGACGTCCCGCCGGGTAAGATCGAGCACGAGCTGGTTGCGGGACGCAAGCAGTGGTCGCCCTTCGACCTGCAGCGCCCAGTCCGGGTGGGCGGTGAACAAGTCGGACAACGGATTGACCATTTCCGGTTCGAACCAGATGCCGAACTGCATGCCAAGGCTTGTCACGTGATCGACGAGCGGTTTCAGTCCGTTCGGATATTTGCGCGGGTCGATATCCCAGTCGCCAAGGCTCGTCGTGTCGTCGTCGCGTTTGCCGAACCAGCCGTCGTCCAGAACGAACCGCTCGATGCCGAGTGCGGCCGCCGCGGACGCCTGCGACTTCAGCGAGTCCAGCTGGTGGTCGAAATAGTTGCCTTCCCAGGTGTTGAGCGTGACTGGCCTTGGGCGCATGGAGCCGCCCGGCCACTGGACAAGCTCGGTGCGGACGAAGGCATGAAGTGCCTCGCTGTTCGGCCCGGCATAGGCGACTGGGCTCTGGTAACTCTCGTCGGGCGCAAGAATGATCTCGCCGGGTTCGAACAGTTCGCCGAGATGGACGAGGCGCTGGCCGTCATCGGTACGGTCGATGGCGATCTGGTGATTGCCGCTCCAGCCGAGCGTGACGCCGAAACCCTGGTCACCGGTCTCGACGAACAGCATCGGGAGACGGTCGTGCGAGGTGCGGCCGCGGCGGTTTTCCTGCTTCCACAGGCCATTGCCGAGCGTTTCACGACGGGTCTGGAACTCTCGGCCCCATGAGCCGGTAAAACTGGTGATGGTTGTCTCACCTGAGGGCGCGAGGAAGCTCGCGGCCATGCAGCGATCGAGCTGGTAGTCGGTCTCGCCTGCATTGGAGAGCCGGGTTGCGATCGAGAGCACGCCGGACGCATGGTCCGTAAGCGTGATGGAGATCCCGATCCGTGCGACCGGGTCGTTCGCCGAAAGCACGGTCTGTGCTCCGTCCCGTGCTGCCGACCAGCCGCTGAAGGCGAGAATGAAATCGCGGCCGGCGCGGTGGCCTGCAATCGCCGGCCAGCCGAAAAAGCCCATTCCGCCTGATGGCAGCAGGACGGCGGAGGGGACGGCGACGTCCATGCCGTTGATACGGCTCGATCGTTCGATCTCAAACAGCGGATCGGCGGCAACCGGCGGGCGGCCGAAGGCCAGGATTTCGGGCATCCCCGTTTCGGGCAGGCGGAGGCTCAGCGCGAAATCGCCGGATCCGACAGTTACGATGTCACTCATCCCTTGGTGGCTCCAAGTGTCAGGCCGGCAATGAAATGCCGTTGCATCAGGAAAAACATGGCGACCGGCGGCAGGGCCGCGATGATCGATCCGGCGGAAACCAGATGCCAGGCGGCAACCCATTGGCCGTTCAGCGAATAGAGGCCGGCGGTGACAGGCATGGCGTGCTGGCCCTGCACCAGCACGGTCGCCCAGAAATAGTCGTTCCAGACGAAGGTGAAGATCAGGACGGACAGCGCCGCAATCGCCGGCCGCATCAGCGGCAGCACGATATGGCGAAAGATCTTCCATTCAGAAACGCCTTCGACGCGCGCTGATTCAATCAGGGCAAAGGGCAGGCCCTTGATAAAGTTGCGCATGAAGAGCGTGCAGAAACCGGTCTGGAAGGCCGCATGGAAAAGCACCAGTCCAGTTACGGTGTCGTAGAGGCCGAGTTTCAGCGTCAGGTCGCGCACCGGCACCATCAGGATCTGGAAGGGAATGAAATTGCCCGCGACGAACATGAAGAACAGGACGAGATTGCCCTTGAAGCGATAGACCGCCAGCGCAAAGCCGGTCAGGCAGGAAATACCGACCGCGCCGATGACCGTTGGGATCGTCACCTTGAACGAGTTCAGGATGTAGAGACCGATCGGAGAATCCCGGAAGACGGCCGTGTAGTTCTCGACACCGGCAAAACCGGAGGGCATTCCGAAGTAATTGCCGGCTGCAAGATCGCCCGCCGGCCGCACCGAGGTGATGGCGACGCCGATCAGAGGCAGGAGCCAGAGTATCAGCGCGACAGGCAAGAGGATCGTATAGCCGTTCCGCATCCATGGCGATGCGTTTTGAATGGGAGAGGGGAACATCAGGCGTTCCTTTCCTGGACCAGCATCCGCACAATAAAGAGCGAGATGAACACCATCATGATCAGGAACAGCACGACGGCGATTGCGGCGCCATAACCCATGCGGAAGCCGTATTCCGACAATGCCTGTTCGAACATGAAATAGGAGAGAACCTGGCTCGATCCGTAGGGGCCGCCGGCCGTCATGATCGAGACGAGGTCGAAGGAGCGCAGCGAACCGATGACCGTGACGACCATCGCGATGAATGTCGCCGGCGCAAGCTGCGGCAGGACAACGTACCAGAGAAGCTTGAGCCCCTTGGCGCCATCCATCCGCGCGGCCTCGACCTGTTCCGGATTGATGTTGTTGAGACCGGTCAGGTAGAGGATCATGCAATAGGCCGTCTGCGGCCACAGGCCGGCGATGATGATGCCGTAGGTGACGTAGCGCTCATCCGCCAGGACCGCCAGCTGCTCGCCCGTCAGCCACTCCAGCAGTTTCGAAAACGGCCCGAAATCCGGCGCGTAGAACCAGGTAAAGATCAGGCCGACCACGACCTGACTGATGACAAACGGAAAGAAGAACAGCGATTTGTAGAGCCGGATGCCGGCGACCGATTGGTTGAGAAAAAGTGCTACGGCAAGGCCTGCAGGGATCGCCAGAAGATAGAGCAGCAGCCAGATGACGTTGTTCTTGAGGGAAACGTAGAAGGAATCGTCGTCCAGAAGTTCGCTGTAGTTGCCAAGCCCGATCCAGACCTTTTCGCCAAGCCCGTCCCAGTCGTGAAAGCTGATCCAGATCGACTGGAAGATCGGCAAGAGGACATAGACGATAAACATGAAAAGGCCGGGTGCGAGAAACAGCCATGGCGTGAGCCATTCCCTGTTGTTCTTCGAGCGGCGCGCTGGCTGCGTTGCGGAATAGCTCACGACGATACCCCTACAGATTGTAAGAACTGCGGCCGGACGCAGGACCTTTCGGTCGCTGCGCCCGGTCTCCTGGGAGGAAGCGCTACTTGTAGACGCGGGTGCGGACCTTCTCGAGCCGCGCCAGGATGGCGTCGATCTTGTCCGGCTTGACCATGAATTCCTGGAAGCCTTCCATGCCGGCCTTTGCCATTTCGGCATTGGCATCGCGGTCATAGAACTGCGCGAGGCCCTGGGCGCCTGATAGCATCGTGAAGCCCGCCTCGAGGAAGACGTCCTTCGGCTTTTCGGCCTGGTTGTTGACGGGCAGCTGGCCAAGCGTCGCATTCATCGTCGACTGTGCCTGGGCCGAGCCGACGTAAGCGAGGAATTTCTTGGCGTCTTCCTTGTTCTTCGCCTTGGCCGGAATGTGGAACGTATCCGTCGGCGCTTCTTCGGCCCTCGGCAGGCCGGGGGTGATTTCAGGGAAGGGAAGGAAGCCGATCTGCTCTTCCTTCAGACCGCCGTCCTTCATCGTGGCGACGGCGAAATTGCCCATCAGATACATGGCGGCCTTGCCCTGGACAAGCTGCGGGACTGCGTCCTGCCAGTCGATCGCCGCATGGTTCTCGATGAAGTAGCCGGGCTTGACGAGCTCGGCCCATTTCTCGAACACGGCCTTTACCTTGGGATCGGTGTAAGGAACCTTGCCGGCTGTCAGATCCATGTGGAACTGGTAGCCGTTGACGCGAAGATCGAGATAGTCGAACCAGCCGCCGGTCGGCCAGAGTGCCTTGGTGCCGATCGTGAAGGGCGTGATCCCTGCAGCCTTGAGCTTGGCGCTCGCGGCGATCAGCTCGGCCCAGTTCTTTGGCGGGGTGATCCCCTTTTCGGCGAAGATGTCCTTACGGTAGTAGATGCCCCACTGGTAATAGGTATAGGGCATGCCCCACTTCTTGCCGTCGATCGTCATTGACGGTACGGCAGCCTTCATCTGCTGATCGTAGCCATTGGCCGCCCAGACATCGCTCACATCGGCAAACAGTCCCGCCTTGACGAAGGGCTCCATGCGATTGCCGGCATACCAGGCGACGACATCAGGCGCGTCGGCGGTCAGGAAGTTGCGGATCGCGGCCTTGTAGCCTTCGTGGTCAAAGTTGTTCCACTTGACCTTGATGTCGGGGTTGGCCTTCTCGAAGGCCGCAATCAGATCGCCCATCGCCTTTTTCGGGACGGGATCCGAATGGTCTGAATTGACTGTGATTTCGCCCGCGAAAACCGATGGCGCAATCAGAAAAGTCGACAATACGAGGCCAAGCAGCCTCTTTCTTAGAACGGTCATGTGTTCCTCCCTTGTGACCATCGGTAACCGGATGAAGTCCTAGATTTCAGCCTTACCGATCGAGCTCCTCCAGCCCGTCTTGATGTTCCGCCACAAACCCGTAGAGTTCCACCGTATTTCAGGGAATGTTTTCCGGGATCCTAAGATGGATAAGGCCGCATCAACCATTTCACAGGACGGATCGGTTCCGGCACATCCCGATCTCGATCCGCGGCACCCGCTTGTCGTGTTTGGAGACCATCGGTTCTGCGCCGGCGAAACTCTTGTCGTGCAGCGGATGGCAGGCCCGCATATGCACAGTCAGATCGAACTGAATTTTCTTACCCAGGGCCAGATGACCTACTGGTTCGACGGGCGGGAACTGACGATCGGCGCGGGTCGTCTCTGCCTTTTCTGGGGCATGGTTCCGCATCAGGTGACGGAGATCGAAAAAGGTACGCGGTTTGTCTGTCTCTATGTTCCCATGTCCGTTTTTCTCGGTCTTGCCACTCTCAGCCGGTTCCGGGATGCCGTCTTCCGTGGTGCGGTCATCGAAGCGACCGTTATCAGGCCTTTCGATGAGGACGTCTTTCTCAGATGGCGCGAGGAACTCTTGCAGGGTGACGAGGGACTGGCAGAGATCGTCCGAACCGAGCTCACGGCCCGGGTTTTGAGGATCGAACGGGAAGGTTGGCGGGATCTGCGCGAACACGCCCCTGCCATTGCCGGCCTCTCATCCAGTGACAGCGGGCGCGCCGGTCATGTGGAGCAGATGTTGCGCTTCATTGCCGAACACGCCCTCGGCGATATTTCCGTCGATCACGTGGCGCGGGATGTGGGACTTCATCCAAATTATGCCATGAGCCTGTTCAAGCGGGCGGTCGGCCAGACGATGAACCAGGCGATTGCCCGCCACCGGTTGGACACGGCTCGCTCGCTTTTGATCTCGACAGACATGTCGATCACGAATGTCGCCTTCGAATCCGGCTTCGGCTCGGTCTCGCGCTTCTACGAAGCTTTCACCGACCGCTTCGCCGACCGGCCATCCGCGTTTCGCCGCAGGATGCAGGCAAATGCGCGACGCGACTGACACTGCGTGATGACCAGCCGTTCTGGTTGAACGTCCGATTTCAAGTTGAATAGAGCCTTCGCAGGCAATTCCTGCAAGCCGCGCTGAGCAGCGGCCCTAACGTGGTCGTGCACGTCGATTGAGGTTGAGTTTGCATTCTGGGCGATACCTCCGTACATCGCGCAGACACAACCGCTAAGCCCTGTAGGAGTATAATTTTGCCGGAGTTCGAACAGACCCTGGGAGCGGGTACGCTCATATCCATTGCGGCTGGCGCCGTTGCGCTGCTGCTGGTTCTTATCATCCAGTTTCGCATCCACGCTTTTGTCTCGCTCATTCTCGTCAGTTTCCTGACCGCGCTCGTGACGGGAATTCCGGCAGGGAATATCCTCACCACCCTCACGTCCGCATTTGGCTCGACCCTCGGGGGCGTTGCTTTGCTTGTCGGCCTTGGCGCCATGCTGGGTCGCTTGCTGGAAGTATCGGGTGGTGCGCAGGCTCTTGCGGATGACCTCGTCCGCCGATTTGGCGAAAAACGTGCACCGCTGGCGTTGGGCATCGCGTCGCTGTTCTTCGGCTTCCCGATTTTCTTCGATGCAGGCCTCGTCGTCATGCTTCCGGTGATGTTCACGGTAGGGCGTCGCCTTGGCGGAAGCCTTCTTCTCTACGGCATCCCGGTCGCGACCGCCTTCTCGTGCATGCACGTTTTCGTGCCGCCGCATCCCGGGCCCGTCGCCGCAGCCGAACTGCTGGGCGCTGACGTCGGACTTCTGATCATCGTCGGTCTGTTGGTCGCCATCCCGACCTGGGTCGTTGCGGGCCATTTTTTCGGAAGCTGGATCGGCAAACGCATCTACCTGCCGGTGCCCGACAACGTCACTGATGAGCAATCCTCCGACGACGAGAGAATCTCCCTGCCGAGCCCTGGCCTCGTCGTTGCACTTCTTCTTTTGCCGCTCGTTCTCATCTTCATGAATACCGGCCTCGATTTCGCGCGCGCACAGGAATGGGTCAGCAAGGATGCCAGCTGGTTCCAGCTTGCCCGCACCGTAGGCTCTACTCCAATCGCACTTCTGATTTCGGTTCTCGTCGCCGGCTACGTTCTTGGGCCAATGCGCGGTCGCGATCCCATCAAGGTGGAGCGCATCGTTGACTCTGCTCTTGGACCTGTCTGCTCTGTTATCCTCATCACCGGCGCGGGCGGCATGTTTGGCGGCGTTCTGCGTGCTTCGGGGATCGGAAATGCTTTGTCGGATGTGCTTGCCGATATCGGTATGCCCATACTGGTGGCAGGCTTCCTGATCTCGACCGCGCTGCGCGTTGCACAGGGCTCCGCGACGGTTGCACTCATCACGGCTGCTGGCCTTGTGCAGCCTGCGGTACAGGCTGCCGGTTATCAAGGTATTCAGCTGTCAGCGATCGTCATCGCCGTCGCATCGGGTTCTGTCATGCTGTCGCATGTCAATGATTCCGGCTTTTGGCTGGTCGGTCGCTTCTTCAACATGGACATCAAGACCACGTTCAAGACCTGGACCGCGATGCAGACGTTGGTGGGCCTCGTTGGCTTTGCGCTCTCCGGGATCATCTTCTGGCTGGCCTAACAACCCGGTTTCATAGCCAGGCACGCTCTTGATGAAGGCGTGCCTGGCTTCCCCCGCTCTAATCGGCAAATTTCCAGACGGTCGGCAGCGAGCCGCGCTCAGACAGCGCCGTGACCACGGTATCTCTCACCGGAAAAACTTCTGCAGAGACGGCCTCAGTCGCAGGAACCCCCGATAGGCCATCTCGAACAATGGTGTGGCGGAAGGCCAGCCTGCGATGAGACCGAGCGGGCGCAAAAGGGGTATCGCCCGCCACATTGCGGCAAAGGCTGCCGCCCCCGACAAAAGCTTGCCCCCTTCTTCGGCATGAAACCGCGACAGGATCTCCACACGATCGACAGGACACGATGCCATGGGATCGCAGGCGTCGATGAAGCGGATTGCATTGCGGCGGTCCAGCCTCCGGATCATCGCGATCTCGCGCCGGCAAAGCGGACAGCCGCTGTCAAACCAGACCGTGACTTGCTCCATCATGACGTGTGCTTCGTAGTGTTGATGAGCATGGCTAATACCTCGAGTGCGAAGAATTCCAAACCATCCCATCTGCACAGATGTTCCGCAAGCATAGGTTACATCACAGCCTACCTGCTGGATCGGTGCCCTCTATCCCCGATATAGGGCACCTTGCGCCCACGAGCGCCCACGTATTCAACCAAGGCCGCATCCAAGATGGAAACCAGAGACGCAGCCTGATCGGCTTGCGGCGGCGGAACCTATGGGGCATTGATGGCCTCAGCCACCGCCGGAGATCGACAGACATGGCAAGACGAATCCGACTGGGCATTGTCGGTGCAGGGATCGCCGGCCTGACTCTGGCCAGAGCCATGGCCGACTGTGCCGATGTCAGGATTTTCGAGAAATGCAGAGGCGTCGGCGGACGGATGGCGACACGGCGAACCGATGCCGTGACTTTTGATCATGGAGCGCAGTATTTCACCATCAGGGACGGACGTTTCCGTGCAGCGCTGGAGACGGCGCAGGCCGACAGAGTGATTGAGCCCTGGACCGGTGCGCTTGCAACGCTGCCCGACGGCAATCTCGCGGCTTTGTCGGGGGGCGACACCACGCGTTATGTCGGGAGCCCTTCGATGAACGCGCTTGCGAAAGCGATGGCGGCAGGCCTTGATATCCAGACCGACGCGCCTGTGGAGGCGATCAGCGGCACGGCGGGTAAGTGGTTCTTGAAAATCGGCGATCGCCGCGAGGGCCCGTTCGACTGGCTGGTTTTAGCGGCGCCAGCCCCGCAGTCGGCATTGCTTCTTCCTGACGAGTTTACGCATCACGGGGCGCTGGCAAAAACCCGGATGAATGCCTGCTTCACGCTGATGATTCGCCAGACCGAGGATGCAAAGCTTCCCTTTGCTGCCGCCCGTGCCGATGATCCGGTCATCGGCTGGATCTCCCGCAACAATTCCAAGCCGGAACGGCCTGACGACCCCTGTCTAGTGGTCAACGCGACGGCCAAGTGGTCCGACGATCATTTGGAGGAGCCACTGGAAGATGTTCGTCGGACGATGCTGGAGGCGCTCCAGCGCTATATTCCGATCTCCCCGAGTGAGGCTGAGGCTGCAACCATCCATCGTTGGCGCTATGCCAATGTCGATCAGCCGGCCGGACAGGCTTTCCTTCTCGATGATGTGTCCCAATTGGCGGCTTGCGGAGACTGGTGCATCGCAGGGCGGGTCGAGGCAGCGTTCCTCAGCGCCGCGGCCCTTGGCGATGCGCTCAAACAGATCGTAAAGGTAGCGCCATGACAATGACCCCGCGGACCATCTCCACGCTTCTGACCTATTGCGGGGCCCTGCCGTTCTGGCTGCTGGCATTTGCCCCCTCAACCGTTCTCGGTTTTGAAACGGCACCCGCATTCCTGTCCTACGGGGCAGTCATCGCATCCTTTATGGCCGGAGCCCTCTGGGGAAGCGCTCAAACCGGAAGGGGCGACCTGGTGATCATTGTCGCCAGTAACGTGCTGGCTCTCATTGCCTTTGCGACACTGGTTGCCAGTCCTTTGCCGATAGCCCTGCTGGTACAGGTGTTGCTGTTTGCCCTTTTGCTGATCGCCGACCACAGGACCCTTTCTATGGATCTTTCACGGCAGTGGTATTGGAAACTGCGCATTCGGGTGACTGCGCTTGTCGCGCTTGCCTATGGCGTCATGCTTTTCCGCTACGTCTTTTGAACGGGTGGCTGAAACTGCGCTCTAAGGTGTCATCAACTCGATAGGTTGCCGAAGCCGCAGGTATCTCGATGGCACACTTCCGGTGGCCGTCTCAAGACTGCCTGTCCGTCTCTTTCTAGCTCGCAGGCCCGGTGCGTCGTTTCCCTGAGGTTTTAAGCTCCCGGTTGATCCGATCGGCCGCATCTGCCAATGCTGTCCTGTCTGACTTTGCCCCCGACAATGCGTCATGCACTTCCTCGCCAAGGATCCTTTCGATCGCTGAATATTGCGGAATATTGGGTCGCTGCCAGGTGTGCAGCAGGTTCTTCTTCGCGAGCTGATCGACAAAACGCACGATCGGCGAACTCGCCGCAGCTTCCGGGTCCGCACTCACCGAGAAGCGCGGGGCGATCGGAAAGCCGTTCTTGACATGGGCCTTCATGGCCTCGCGCGACGCCATCCAGGCGATTGCGTCTGCGGCGAGTTCCACCCGGGCTTCGGGCAGATTGGACGGAATGCAGAAAAGGAAACCGCCGATCGGCGAGGCGCGGGTGCCGCCGGGCCCGGAGGGCTGTGGCAGGTACTCGACCCGCCGCTTGACCACGGACTGGACGTCGTACTCGAACCTTGCCGCGCGCATCGTCCAGAAATAGCCGAGACTGGCCTTTCCCTTCATGAACACGTCAAGCGTCTTGTCCCACGCCATGTTGAGAATGCCCGGCGGCGAGATCTCGATCAGGCGCCGCATGAAGTCCAGCGCGGAGAGGGCGGCATCCGACTGGATGGTACAGTGCAGTTCTTCGAGGTTCACGCCCTCCAGCGTAAAGCCCGCCCGGGATTTGCGCAGTGAAATGGTCGGCTGGCCGCAGGCACCGAGAAAGAACATAAAGCTCGACGCGATCGGCATGCCGCGGGCACCGTCCCAGACTGCGCCATACATGCCGTGCTGCGGGGCGTGGAAATGCCGGCCTGCGGCAAGCACGTCCTCGAACTTTCGCGGGAAATCCAGCCCGGCATCGGCAAACAGGTCCCGCCGGGCGGCGAGGATCTCGATCGTGCAGTAGCCCGGAACGCCATAGTCCTGGCCATCCCAACGGGCCGTCGACCAGATGGAAGGATGGAAGTCGAGCGGGTTAATACCGGTTTTCTGAATCAGGGCATCGAAGGGGCGGATGATGTCCTTTTCGGCAAACTCGCCAAGCCAGGGCATGTTGATGGCGAGAACATCGTAGTCAGAGACCGGTTTGTCTCGATTGTCCAGGATGCGACGATAGAGATCCGGCAGTGGCAGAAGGTCGAAGTTCTTCTTCGATGCGAGGTTGTTGCGGAAGTCGGCCCACATGTTGCGCATGGACGAAAAGTAGTTGTCGTCGTTGAGGAGGAAGCGCAGTTCGATATGCGACTCGACCCGCTTCTGCACCAGTCGCATGGGCGGGATGATCTGCGAGCCCAACGGGGTCCCGCCAAAGTAATAGTCTTCCTCCTGCTCGCCGCCGCGCAGGCCGAGCGTCTGGGCAAGCAGGGACTTCGTCTTTCCGGCATAAGCCTGGAAGGACTGCAGGAGCTTTTCGCTCGGTTGCAGGGAAAAGGTCTTGGCGCCGGGCCCTTTGGGGACTTTCAAAATGTAGCCACTGTCCACCATGCGATTGATCAGCCGCATGGAAGTTGCGTAGGGCAGGCCGGATTCCTGGCCGAGCGTTGAGATGGCGACAGTCTGGCTGTGGATATGGGCCTTGATGAGAAAGACCACGATTTTCCAGCCGGGGTCTTCGTCGAATCCGCCGATCACGTCGCCGAAGGGCCGCCGGGTCTTGTCCAGGAACTCAATCACCCGCAGCATTTCGTAGTCGTTCACGTCGGCCCCCCGTCCGTCGCGTCACTAGACGATGTTCGTAGCCATTGCAGCGCCTCTTGGCTAGGCGCTCCAGGTGCTGACGCGAATGTGGTAATTATTTTTCCGCCGGCGGCAGCAGACCCGCGCGGCGTTCGGACTGCTCGAACAGCACAAAGAAGTCCTTTTCAGCCAGCCCTTCCGTAAAGGCGGTCTCGTATTGCTGACGGATCATCGATGCCATGTACATCGGGATATGGTCTGCCCGGGCCGCGTCGAGGATCAGGTCGAAGTCCTTCATCATCTGCGACACCGAAAAAGCCGGATCGAAATTGCGCTGGACCAGAAGGTCACGCTTATAGGCGATCAAAGGCGACGCAACTGCACTTTCGCAAATGACATTGAGCATGGTCTCAACCGAGAGGTTTCCCTTGAGGCCGAGCGTCAGCGCTTCGCCCAGCAGCGCCGATGTGGCGCCCACCAGGGCGTTGAGGACGAGCTTCAGATAGCGGGCCTCCTCGGCCTGGCCGACATAGAAGCGACGCGAGGCAAAGCAACCAAAGATAGGATCGAGGCGCTTGTAGGCGTCTTCCGGACCTGACGCCATGACCGAAAGGGTTCCCGCAGACGCGGTCGCCGTGCTGCCCGAGACCGGTGCGCGCAGGTAATGGACGCCGCATGCGCTCATGGCTTCATTCACTTCGGCGGAGATCGCGGGCGACACTGTGCTCATTTCCACCAGCGTCTGGCCTGATGTCATGACGCTCGCAAGGCCGCCCTTGCCGAAGATGAGGTCGCGCAAAACGGCGTCGTTGGGAATAGTCAGGATCACGACGTCGGATTTCGCGGCCAGATCCTCAAGCGTGTGGGCGACATTGGCGCCTTCCGCGACGATCGTCGCCCGATTTTCGGGCAAGGGTTCATAGACGTGAAGCCGGTAACCGGCTTCCAGCACCCGGCGGCTCATCGGAGCGCCCATCTTGCCTATGCCAGCCCAGCCGACTGAAATTTCTTCGTTCATTGCGTCCTCCCGTCCCAATCGACAACAGGCTGTGACGGACCACCGATCTGGCCATCGCCTGGGGATCCATACGCCCAGCGCGCGCATCGAACAGCGCGGACCAGACATTTCCTCCCTCCAAAACACTAGGGCGACAGCTTACCGAATGCTCTCTGCAAAATATCCATTCTGGACAAAAGGAGGGCTGTGACAGGTTCCGTTATCTACTAGCCTGAAGTCGGACCGTTCAGCGTTCCGTGGGAGGAACTTAGCTGACAACAAGGATCATGGTGCGCGCTGTCGAGCGTCGTTCCCCTGTGCCGTGTGTTTCGCAGGATATGTCGAGGATCGGAGGAGGATCCGCCATGCAAGACGATCATTTCAGAAATTTGGATATTCGCCGCTAGCAAACCTCGGCAATGCGTTGGTGAGGCCACTGCCGCCATGTCGCCTCGTGACATCGGAGATCGGCGGGGCGCGGCTGGCAGCGCAGGCAGATGCAGTTATTTCGGGAAGGACAGTCAGATGAAAGCCGTTCGCTACTACACACAGAAAGACATCCGGGTGGAGGATGTCCCGGCGCCTTCGGGTCCGCTCGGGGACGACATGGTGCTGATCGAGCCGCTGGTCTGTGGCATTTGCGGGACCGACCTGCATGAATACATTGCCGGACCGATCGTGACGCCGAGCACGCCTCATGTCTATTCGGGCGCAACACTGCCACAGATTCTCGGCCACGAATTCTCGGCGCGCGTCCTCGAAGTCGGGCGCAACGTCACGCATGTTTCGCCCGGAACCCGCGTGTCGGTGCAGCCGCTCATCTCCCCACGCGACGACTACTACGGGCGCCGCGGTCAGTATCATCTCAGCGAGAAAATGGCCTGCGTCGGCCTGTCCTGGGACTGGGGCGGCATGGGAGAGCGCGCTGTCGTCAACAGCTACAACGTCTTTCCGGTCCCTGACAGCGTCAGCGACGTTCAGGCGGCGATGATCGAACCGGCGGCGGTCGCGCTCTATGGCGTCGATCGCGGCGGTGTCGAGGCCGGAAGCACGGTCCTCGTGTCCGGTGTCGGGCCGATCGGAGCGCTGGTCCTTCTGGCGACCCGCGCAGCCGGTGCGACGACGATCTTCGTTTCCGAACTCAATCCCAACCGCCGGGCGCTGGCTCAGAAGCTGGTCCCGGAGGCGATCGTCTTCGACCCGCGCGAAACGGATACGGAAAGCCTTTTCCGGCAGCATACCGAAGACGGCGTCGGCGTCGATGTGGCGCTCGAATGCGTCGGCGCGGAAGCCTCTCTCAATCTCTGCGTCAAGGCCGTCAAGCGCCGAGGCACGGTCGTCCAGGTCGGCCTGCATGTCAAACCTGCCTCGATCGACGCCATGCTCTGGGCCTTGAAGGATATCACAGTGGAGGCGACGTGGTGCTATCCGGTGACGATCTGGCCACGCATCGCCCAGATGATCGGCGCCGGCATCTTTCCGGTTGAGCAGATTGTGACCGCGCAGATCTCGCCGGAGGATGTGGTCGAGAAGGGTTTCGAGGCTCTGCTCGATCCCAATGCGTCACACATGAAGATTTTGGTCAACATGCAGGGCTAACACCCTGCGCTTGCCGCGGACCGTGACAAGCGCGGCCGCCACGCAGATCCGTCCGACCAAAGGTGATTTGCGGGCGGTCTGCAGCACTTGAAACAGCCTGATCCAAGAGGGTTATCATGCATTACATCGTTCATTGCCTCGATCATCCCGGCGCCGTTGACAAGCGCCTCGCCCATTACGATGCCCATAAGGCCTATCTGGCATCTGCCAAGACAAAGACCGTAATCTCCGGTCCTCTTCTTGCCGACGACAACGAGACGATGATCGGCTCGCTGTTCCTGCTCGAGGCCGACACGAAGGACGAGGTGGTGGCCTTCAACCAGGCAGACCCGTTCAATGCTGCCGGCGTCTGGGCGTCGGTAAACATCCATCCCTTTGCCAAGCGGGTGGACAACCGATGAGCGGCTACGAGGGAAAACCCGTCCAGGCGGCCATTGTCGGCCTTGGCTGGTGGGGCAAGAAAATGGCGACGCTGGTCAATGCCGGAGGTGCTGAAATGCACTTCGTGCATGGCGTCGACCCCAACCCGGCAGAGCAGGGCTTTGCCGCGGAACGGGGCATGCGTTTCTCCTCCGAACTCGGCGAGGCGCTTGCCGATCCCGATGTCGAGGCGGTGATCTTGGCAACGCCACATTCGCTGCACCAGAGCCAGATCGCGCAGGCGGTTGCCGCCGGCAAGCATGTCTTTTGCGAAAAGCCGCTTGCGATGACCAGGAAGGACGCCGAAGCCTCTGTCGCGCTGTGCGAGAAGGCCGGTCTGGTGCTTGGCATGGGCCACGAGCGCCGCTTTGAACCGCCGATTGCCGAGATCCTTGATGCCGCGGCCACGGGCCGCCTTGGCCGCCTGCTGCAGATCGAAGCCAATTTCAGCCACGACAAGTTCCTGGGGCTCGACCCCTCCAATTGGCGGCTCAGTGCCGAACAGGCGCCGGCGGGCGGCATGACCGCCACCGGCATCCATCTGACGGACCTCTCCGTCAAGCTGATGGGGCCGGCGAAGGATGTCCGCGTCATCTGCGAAAACCTCGCGTCGGAAATCCCGCAGGGCGACACCATGAGTGCGCATATCCGCTTCAAGTCCGGCGGGTCGGCCTATGTGTCCGCCACACTTGCAACGCCGTTCATCTCGCGCTTTGCGGTGTTCGGCACGCTCGGCTGGATCGAGGTGCGGGACAAAGCGCATGTGGAATCGCCTGATGGCTGGATCGTCACCGAGGGCTGGAAGGGCCAGCCGATCACGACCCGCGAAGTGTCACCGGCCGAGCCGGTCCGGGACAACCTGCGGGCTTTTGCGCGCGCCGTCCGCGGCAGAGAGACCTATCCGATCAGCGGCGAAGAAATGATCGACAATATTGCGCTGCTCGAAGCGATCATTCGGTCGGCCCGCACGGGCGCAGTCGAGCAACTTTGAGATTGGCTTTGGGAGGAGCATCATGAAAGCCTTGGTATTCGAAGCACCGGACAAGCCGGTCATTGCCGATCTGGGCATGCCGGAGATTTCCGCAAACGAGGTCCTCGTCCGAACCCGTGCCGTCGGCATCTGTCATTCGGATTACGAACTTCTGGCCGGTCGCTACATCATTCCGATCTCCTATCCGGTGACGCCCGGCCACGAGTGGAGCGGCGAGATCGTCGAGGTCGGTCGCAACGTCACGGGCTTCAAGGCGGGCGACCGTGTGGTCGGCGAATGCGTGGTGCGCACGCCCGAGCGGCTTCATCATTTCGGTTTTTCGATAAGCGGCGCCGACCGGGAGTTCTTCGCCGTCAATCCGGAATGGCTGCATAAGCTGCCGGACGCGGTGGACGACAAGAAGGCGGCGCTGATCGAGCCGTTTACCTGCGGCTTCTATGCGGTGCTGCGGTCCGGCGGCACCAATGCCAGCGAGACGGTCGTCGTTTCCGGCGGCGGAACCATCGGCCTGGTGTCGGCAGCGGCTGCGATTGGCATGGGTGCGCGCGTCATCGTCGTTGATCCGCTCGCAACCCGTCGCGATGTGGCGCTGAAACTCGGCGCAGACGCTGCGATCGATCCATCCGATGGCGGCGCGGCAGATCGGATCCGCGAGATGACCGGTGGTCATGGCGCTGATCTGGTGGTCGAAGCCTCCGGACATGATGCCTCGCTTGCGGCGGCGTTCGACTACGCAAGAGAAGACGGGCGCATGTCGATGGTCGGCATCAACATCGGCCGCAAAGTCCCTGTTGTCATCGGCCAGATCCAGATGAAGAATCTGACGGTTCGGGGCTGTATCGGCTCGCCCGGAGTCTGGCCGGCCGCGATCCGCTTCCTGGAGCGAACAGGCATCGACCTCTCGCCGATCCAGACCCATGACTATGCTCTGACCGATGCGGTGCAAGCCTTTGCCTTTGGCAAGGACGCGACCAAGAGCATCAAGATCACTCTTTTGAATGGATGAGAACATGACACATCACGCTCTCATTGTCGGTGCGACCGGCATTGCCGGCAGCAATCTTGCCGAATACCTGCTGGCCCAGGGCGGCTGGGAAATTTCCGGCCTTTCGCGGTCGCAAAGCCCGATTCCTGCCGTCCGGACCCTGTCCTGCGACCTCACCGACGCTGCTTCCGTCGCTGCCGCCCTCGAGGGTATCCGGCCCACCCATGTCTTCATCACCGCCTGGTCGCGGCAGGAGACGGAAGACGAGAACTGCAAGGTGAATGGTGCGATCGTCCGCAACGTTCTCGATGCCCTTCGTGGCCGAGGTGTGAACCATGTCGCCCTCGTTACCGGCACCAAGCATTATCTTGGGCCTTTCGAGAACTATGCGAAAGTCGCGCCGCAGACGCCGTTCCGCGAAGAGCAGGAGCGCCTTCCCAACCAGAACTTCTACTATGTGCAGGAAGACGAGGTCTTTGCGGCGGCAGCCCGCGAGGGGTTCACCTGGTCAGTGCATCGGCCGCACACCCTGATCGGCTATGCGGTCGGAAACGCCATGAACATGGCGGCCACGCTTGGCGTCTATGCCTCTCTTTGCAAGGAAACCGGGATGCCCTTCGTGTTTCCCGGATCCGCCGAGCAATGGCAGGCGGCAACCGACGTGACGGATGCCCGCATCCTCGCCAACCATCTGGCCTGGGCCGCAACGACGCCAGCAGCTGCCGACACGGCGTTCAACGTGGTCAATGGCGATGTCTTCCGCTGGAAGTGGCTCTGGCCGCGCATCGCCGCCTATTTCGGAATCGAGGCCGCGGACTATCCGGGCTCTCCGCAGCCGCTCGAGACGAAGATGGCCGATGCCGCGCCGATCTGGGATGCGCTCGTGAAGAAGCACGGTCTGAAGGAGAATGCGCTCTCGCGCGTCGCCTCCTTCTGGCACACGGATGCCGACCTCGGACGGCAGGTGGAAACGTTCAACGACATGGGCCGCAGCCGCAAGGCAGGCTTCCTCGCCTACCAGGACACGACGGAGTCCTTCACGGACGCCTTCGATCGCCTGCGCGCCGACCGGATCATTCCGTGATGACAGGACCACGCGACCAGCAAGGAGATCGACAGGCCATGGCGGATATCGGTTATTTTACGGAGACCAACTCGGTCGACACCGTCAATGCGCGCATGGGCGCTGACGTCGATCCGCGCCTCGCGCAGGTGATGGCGAGCCTCGTGAAGCATCTGCATCACTTCGCCCGGGACGTCCAGCTGACGCAGGACGAGTGGGAGACGGCGATCGGGTTTCTCACCCGCACCGGCCAGATCTGCACGCAGGAGCGGCAGGAGTTCATTCTTCTGTCCGATACGCTCGGTCTGTCGATGCTGGTGGATGCGATCAACAACCGTCGGCCCGAGGGTGCAACGGAAAACACCGTATTTGGGCCGTTCCATGTCGAAGGCGCCCCGGTGAAGGAGATGGGCGCGCAGATCTGTCTGGACGGGAAGGGCGAGAGCTGCCTGTTCCTCGGTCGTGTGCTCGATCTCGAGGGCAAGCCGATCGAGGGGGCGCGGATCGACGTGTGGTCCGACAATGCCGACGGCTATTATGACGTCCAGCAGCCCGACATTCAGCCGAAATGGAACAATCGCGGCGTATTCGTCACCGGGGCCGACGGACATTACAGCTTCATCGGCATCAAGCCGGTGTCCTACCCCATTCCCGACGACGGTCCTGTGGGCGACATGCTCGCGCATCTGGGACGGCACCCATATCGCCCGGCTCATATGCACTACATGGTGCGAGCCGAAGGCTATCAGAAGCTGGTAACGCATACGTTTGTCGGTGGTGATGCGTATCTCGAATCCGACGCGGTGTTTGGCGTCAAGTCGACGCTTGTCGCGCCCTTCGACCGCCTTGAAGACGGCGACACGCTGTGGCGTTCGGAGTTCGATTTCATCCTCGTGCGACCTGACCAGTCAAGATAGGAGCCAGGCTTGGACAATTTCATCTATAATGGAAATCCGGCCCGCGTGATTTTCGGGCGTGGAACGATCTCTCGCCTGGCGGAAGAGGCCGAGCGATTGTCGGCCGACCGGGTGCTGGTGCTTTCAACGCCCGAACAGGCAGACCAGGCGCAAGGGATTGCAGAGGTTCTGGGATCGCGCTTTGCCGGGCTGTATTCCAAGGCGCAGATGCATACGCCGGTCGACGCGACGGCCGATGCTTTGCGTGAGGTCGAGCGCCTCGGGGCCAATGCGGTTCTGTCGATCGGCGGCGGGTCCACGACAGGGCTTGGTAAAGCGATCGCCTTTCGCACCGACCTTCCGCAGATCGTCGTGCCGACGACCTATGCCGGGTCTGAAGCGACGCCCATTCTGGGTGAGACGGAGAATGGCCGTAAGGTGACGAAATCCGACCCGCGCATCCTTCCCGAGGTCATCGTCTACGACGTGGACCTCACTCTCACCCTGCCGGTTGCCATGTCGGTGACAAGCGGCATCAATGCCGTGGCGCATGCGGTGGAAGCGCTTTATGCCCGCGAGGCCAACCCGATTGTTTCGCTGATGGCGGAGCAGGGGATTGCCGCGATTGCCCGCGCGCTTCCCATCATATCCCGTCAACCGGATGATCCGGATGCCAGGGCGGACGCGCTCTATGGCGCCTGGCTCTGCGGCGTATGCCTTGGGTCCGTCGGCATGGCGCTGCACCACAAGCTTTGCCACACGCTCGGCGGCATGTTCAACCTGCCGCACGCACCCATGCATACGGCCCTTCTGCCGCATGCGGTCGCTTATAACGCACCGGCCGCGCCGGAAGCCA
The DNA here is from genome assembly GCF_050500145.1 of Neorhizobium sp. IRS_2294. Classification (NCBI taxonomy): domain Bacteria; kingdom Pseudomonadati; phylum Pseudomonadota; class Alphaproteobacteria; order Hyphomicrobiales; family Rhizobiaceae; genus Neorhizobium; species Neorhizobium sp. IRS_2294. The sequence continues at coordinate 363,336 of NZ_CP191440.1, read as the reverse complement.
TGGCGCGTATTGCGCAGGCGCTCGGTGCAAAGGATGCGGCAACGGGGCTGTTTGATCTGGCTCAAGGACTGGGGGCTTCGATGGCTCTTAAAACTATGGGCATGCCGGACGACGGCATCGATCCTGCCGTCGAGCAGGCCATGGCCAATGCCTACTGGAACCCGCGAGTGCTGGAAAAGGATGGTTTGCACCAGCTCCTAGCCGGGGCTTACGAGGGCCAGCGACCAGAATAACGTCCTATAATGAACGGCCCTTGGGAGGGGGTAGCGATGAGCAAGTGGCTTAGTGAATACTGGCAGGTGATATCGGATTGGCTTCGTGAACTGGGCGCGGCCCACGTCGTGGACGACGGCTCATCCGAGCGAAAAGACAAGCCATGATCAGGCACATCGTCATGTGGAACGTGCGCGGCGAGACGCCCGAGGAAAAACTCGCCTCTGCGCGTCTGATCAAGACCAAATTCGAAGGCCTCAAAGGACAGATCCCTGGTTTGATTACAATTGAGGTGGGGTTGGACATCAGCCGCATTTCCTATGCCTGCGACGTAGTTCTCTACTCCGAGTTCGACGACGAAGCCGCTCTCAAGCTTTACGCGGACCATCCGGCGCACGCGAAGGTGCGAGCCGAGCTCGAGGGCATCCGGATCGCCCGCCATCAGGTCGATTATATCTGCTGACCACACGTGTCGCCTGACCGCGCGATAAGCGCGGCGCGGCCCCGCCTTCATGCCCTTCTAGGAGACCATCGCATGACCTCCCATTTCAGCAAGACGCCGAAAATTGCTTTTCTCGGAACCGGCGCACAGGGTGCATCGATCGGAGCGGACTTCGTGCTCGCCGGTCATGACGTGACCTTCATCGAGCAATGGCCCGACCATGTAAACGCGATCCGGGAAAATGGCATCACCGTCAATCTACCGACCCGGACGATCAACGCCAGGGTCAAGGCCTTGCATCTCTGCGAAGTCGCGGAGATCAAGGAGCCGTTCGATCTCGTCTTCCTGGTCGTCAAAGCCTACGACACGAAATGGGCGACCCAACTGATCGAGCCGGTGCTGGCCACGGACGGCCTGGTCATCGGCCTCCAGAACGGCATGACGCACGAGGACATCGCGGCCATCGTCGGGCGGGAGCGGACTATCGGCGCCGTCATAGAGATCGCTTCCAACATGTTCGTACCCGGCGTCACCAACCGGCAGAACGATCACGACACATCCTGGTTTGCGCTCGGCGCCCTCGATCCGCAGACCCAGGAGAGGGTGGAATCGGTCGCCGAACTTCTGCGCTGCACAGGGACCGTCGAGGTGACGGATGATATCCGCTCCGCCAAATGGATGAAGCTCGTCGTCAACGCCGCCGAACTTATTCCGTCTGCCATCGTCAACCTGCCGCTCGGCGATGCAGCCCGCAGCACGGGAATGCTAGAGGTGATGCGGGCGGCCGGCTATGAGGCCATGCAGGCGGCGATTGCCGATGGCGCAAAGATCGTCCCGATCATCGGCATGCCACCGGTCACCACAAATCATCCGGAGCGCTACGTCGACCAGATCTTCGAGGAGGTGCTCACCGTCTTCTCGCAAGCCGATACGCTCACGACCTCGCTGCAGGACTGGCGGAAGGGCCGGCGGGCCGAGATCCAGGAGGTCAACGGCTGGGTCATCGACACGCTGAAAGCGCATGGTCGGACGGCCCCGATCAATCAGCGGGTCGTAGACCTCGCCTATGAGATCGAGGCGAACACGCTTGAGGCGAAACCAGAAAACGCCGCTTTGCTGATCGAAACCTATGCGGCCAGCATCCCGGCGGGCTGAAGGTGCACTGATATGTTTCCCGTCTCGAATACACTTATCCAAAGCGGATATTTTCATGGTTTTCGTAGTCTTCAAAATACATACAGTTGATCGGAAGGAGTTCGGAGGAGAGAATTTCCTGACGTATTTGAAGCGCCGGATTGCGTACTTGTTCTAGCAAGAGATGCTGACCGGTCAGAGTGACAAATTCTTGGAGGAGCAAGAATTTGGGCAATCCGCAAATCATCGTGCCTTGTGAAGTTCTGACCGCGCAGCGGTTCGGAGCCAGCTACAGGCTTGCCGAAGCTTGAGGCTGAGGCCGACGATGCCAAGGATCTGTCCAGCAGATTGCTTCCTCCAGGTATGAACCATAACCGGCTCTGGGAGGAGGACGCGATGCCTGATTTTGCTGACAAACCGACGTGTCTCTTTGCAGACTTCAAGCCGGCGTCCAACGCCGCCGAAGAGATCGGCTTGCGCCGCCCGGCCATCGCCTCGGGTGAGGTGCGATCATCAAAAGGAGCCGACCGGTGAGTGCAGTCTCAACAATCCCCACACGGGCGGACAGCTATGCCCCAGGCCGGATGAAGCTGACGCGGAGTTTCGTGACCGTGGTCTTCTCAACCATGGTCCTTCTGATCGCCTGCCTAGTCTTTGCGCCCTCAAGCGTATCTTGGGGTGCCCTGTCAGGCAGTCTTCCGTTCGCGGCGATCATTGCCATCGTCGGCCTTGGCCAGTTGCTGGTGGTCCAGCAGGGCGGCTTTGACCTCTCGCTTCCCGGTGCCGTCTCTCTCGCCGTCGTGGTCTCGACCCATTACCCGCAGCAGAATGACGGATTGCTGTATCAGGCGGTGCTCTTGGCGCTGGCCTTCAATCTGACGATCGGCTTTCTCAATGGCGCGCTCGTCAGCATCTTCCGCCTGAACTCGATCATTGCGACGATTGGCACCAACGCACTGCTTTATGCGACCGTCTTTGCCATGTCGGGCGGGGTGCCGTCTGTTACGACGGGCCTGCTCGCCAATATTGCCGGCGGCGAAACCTTCGGCCTGGCCAATGCCGTCTACTTCGCCTTCGGCGCCACCGCGCTGGTCTCCTTCATGCTGAAAAAGACCGTGGGCGGCCGCCGGTTCGAGGCGATCGGCGCAAGCCCTGCTGCCGGAGAGGCCGCAGGCCTGCGCGTGCGCTCCTATCAGATGATGGCGTATGTCTATGCCCAGCTGTTCTATTGCCTGGCCGGCGTCCTGATTGCCGGCATCACCCGCGAACCCACGGCCTTCCAAGGCGATAGCTTGCTGCTGCCGTCGGTTGCCGTCGTCGTGCTGGGAGGCACGTCGCTGCTCGGCGGGCGCGGATTTCCCATCTCGACGGTGCTGGCGGCCTTCTTCCTCAACCAGCTGAGCCAGTTCGCGCTGTCGGTCGGTGTGCCCTATTCAGCGCAAACCATCATCCAGGCCTTGGCCCTCGGTTTCGGCATCGGCGTCTACTCGCTCCGGTGGAGCGGGAAAGTCAGAAAAACAACCTAACAATAACAAGTGGAGGAGCAGACATGAACTATGCAAATTTGAAGAAGGGCCTGGCAGTCTCGGTTGCGACTGCGGTCATCGCACTGGGAGGTGCGGGTCTGGCCAAGGCGGAGACACCGTCCTGGTGCGGGCCCAAGAAGGCGACGCTTGCCCTTCTCGACGGCTACGGCGGCAACAGCTGGCGTCAGGTGACGACGGCATCCGGCAAGCAGACCGTGGAACTGTGCCCCACTATCACCAAGTATGAGTATGCCGACGGCCAGGGCGACACCCAGAAGGCAATCTCCGACATCAAGGGTATGGCCGCCAAGGGCGTCGATGCACTGGTCGTCTTTGGCGACGCCGGCCCGGCCATGCTGCCGGCCATCACCAGCGTCTTCAAGGCCGGAAAGATCATTGTGCCCTACCGCGTCGCGGTCGGCGGCAAGGAAGGCATGAATTATTCGAAGTTCATCGGCTCGTCCTTCGAAAACGACGGCGTCACTTGGGGCAAGTGGATCAAGGGTGTGCTTCCCAAGGGTGGCAATGTCCTGTTCCTCAGCGGACCTGCCGGCAACAGCCAGGGCCTGGATGAGCTGAAAGGCCTGAAGAGCGTGCTCGGGCCTGAGTATGTCTTCGTCAATCAGGCGCCCTTTGCCGTCACCAACTGGGATCCGGCGCTGACGCAAAAGGTGCTGACCGCCGAAATCGCCAAGAACGCCAAGATCGACGTCATCGTGTCCGATTTCGGCCCGTCGCTGGTCGGTGCTCTGCCGGCCTTCACCAAGCAGGGCAAGTCCATCCCGGCGCTTGCCACGTCGGACGGCAACTCGCTCGGCTGCTTCTGGCAGGACAATTACGCCAGCAACCCGGACTTCAAGCTGTTCACCGTCGCCACCGGTAACGACAATGTCCGGTTGGCCGTGCAGTGGGCCGTCGCGCTTGCAACCGGCGGCGAAAAGCCGAAGGAGCAGATCTTCGAGGCGCCTGCCTACGAGGATTCCGTATCGGGCAAGCCCAATGCCGTTCAGTGCCGCAAGGATCTGCCGGGCGCCATCTACATGTCCTCGGCGCTGAAGCCGGAAGACCAGGCAAAGGCCGTCGGCCAGTAACTGAAACTCACGCATCGCTGACCCCGGAGGGTTTACCTTCCGGGGCTCTGTCACCAGGACGGATTGCAAATAATGTTGGCACGAAACAGTCAAGACGTGGCGCTGGACGCTCGGGATGTGGTGATCCGCCTTTCGGGCATCTCGAAATATTTCTCGGTTGTCGCGGCACTGACCGATGTCAGTGTGGAATTCCGGGCCGGCGAAGTGCATGCCCTTCTCGGCGAGAACGGCGCCGGCAAATCGACCCTGATGAACATCATTTCCGGAACGCTGCAGCCGACCGAGGGAGAGATTCACTTCGAAGGCCGCGCCGTACAGCAAATGACCCCGGAAATCGCCAAGTCCCACGGGATTGGCATCTGCTTCCAGCATCCTGCCATTCTGGACGATCTGTCGATCCTGGAAAACCTGCGCGTGGCCTTGCCAGCCTCGGTGTTTGCGGGCGCAAAGCCCGACGATGTGGGCCGGCGCGTGCTTGCCAAGGTCGGCCTGCATCTCCCTCTTGGCATGCGCGCCGACGGTCTGACGGTTGCGCAGAAGCATTTGCTTGAGATCGCCAAGGCGCTGGCGCTCGAGCCGAAGGTGCTGATCCTGGACGAACCCACCGCCTCGCTCGACCAGGATTCGACCGACATGCTGTTTGCCCGCATCCGCGAGGTGGCGGCCGCTGGCACATCGGTCATCTACATCACCCACCGCCTGGCCGAACTTCGCCAGATTGCCGATCGGGTCACCGTGCTTCGGGATGGTCGCGTGCGCGGCTCCGCCGTCATCGGCGAGATCAGCGATTCCGATCTGGTCGGGCTGATCGTCGGGCGTACTCTGGAATCGGCATTCCCGCCGAAAGCGTCATCGGCCGATACGGAGACCGGTCTGTCCGTGGTGGGCATCACCAACAGGGACCTGAAGAACATCAGCTTCGACGTGCCGCGCGGGCAGATCGTTGGGATCGCCGGTGTCGCCGGCAACGGTCAGCCGGAACTGATGCGGGTTCTTGCAGGGCTGAGGCCTGCCGAGGGGCAGATCGTCTTACGCGGGCGCGCACTCGCCCAACCGGAACTCCTCCATGAGGCGGCCTTCATGCCGTCGGATCGCCACGTCGAAGGTGTCGCCGGCAGTTTGACCGTTCGGGAAAACGCAACTTATTCCGCGCTTGAGAAGTTCGCGGTCGGTGGCGTGATGAGCCGCAAGAAGGAACTGGCGCAGGTCGGTGCGATCTTCAGTGAGCTGGCGGTCAAGACGCCGGGGATCGAAGCGCCGATTTTTGCGCTGTCGGGCGGCAACCAGCAAAAAGTGGTCATGGCCCGCGCACTTTTGTCCGAGCCGGGGCTGATCATTGCCGACGAACCGACGCAAGGTGTGGATGTCGGAGCCCGGTTTGAAATCTACCGAATTCTGCGCGAAGTCTCGGAGGCAGGGACGCCGGTTGTGGTGAACTCCTCCGATGCCGTGGAGCTCGAAGGGCTGTGCGACAAGGTCGTCGTGCTGTCGCGCGGGCATGTGGTCGAGATCCTTGAAGGTGACGACGTTACCGAAGAACGCATCGTCGCTGCGGCCGTCGGGGCGCAGACGCATGGCGACAGCAGTTCGACCGTGGCGCAGCCAAGTGCCGGCAGCCGGTGGCGCGACCTGCTGCGGTCGGACAATGCTCCAGCAGTCCCGCTCGCCATCGTGACCGTGCTCCTTGGGCTCTATGTCTATGGCCAGAACGAGAACTTCTTCTCTGTCTACAACATCTACAACATCCTGCTTTTGGCGACCGCACTCGGCTTTATTGCGATGGGCCAGACAGTGGCGCTGCTGATGGGCGGGATCGATCTTTCGGTCGGTCCTCTCGCCGGATTTCTGGTCGTGGTCGCGTCATTCTTCATTACCGACGACAATTCCACTGCGATGATGGCGGTCGGCTTCCTCCTGATGTTTGCCGGCGCCTTTGTGACCGGGGCTATCAACGGTGTGCTGATCCGATTTGCGAATTTCACCCCGATTGCCGCGACGCTCGCCATGTATATCGCGATCCAGGGCTGCAGCTTCCTGCTGCGTGACAATCCGGATGGCTATATCAGCGCGACGGTCACCGACTGGGTCAACTGGCAATTGGGTCCTTTCCCGGTCGCCTTTCTGGTACTGGTTGTTGCAGCGGTCGGCGCCGAATTCTTGCTGCGCCGGACCCGGGCCGGATGGCGTCTGCGGGCGGTCGGATCCGATGAACAATCTGCGCGCCGGGCCGGCATTCCTGTCGAACTCACCTTCATCGGCGGCTATATCGCCTGTTCGCTGCTGACCGCTGTCGGTGCCATCATGCTGATGACGCAGATCGGTGTCGGTGACCCGCGCCAGGGCGTGAACTACACGCTGGCCAGCATCACCGCAGTCGTTCTGGGCGGAACGAGCCTTTCGGGCGGGCGGGGAACCTTCATCGGAACCCTTCTCGGAGCCGTGCTTCTGACCGAAGTGCTGAACGCGGTGACATTCCTGGGGCTGACCCAGACCTACCAGTATCTCTTCCAGGGATTGCTGGTTGTGGTGGCAGCGCTGATCTACGCAAGCGCTGGCCGGCGGAAATCGCACTGACTTCCTGGTTCTGAACACGAGTACCTGCCGTCGATCGTAAGAAGACGACCCGGAACACGCATCTTGACTGATTCCATAAATCCAGTATTCTGGATATATGGAATCAGAAGTCGCTATTCTCGCCCTTGCTGCGCTTGCTCAGCCAACCCGGCTCGAAGCTTTTCGCCTGCTTGTCAGGCATGAACCGGATGGACTGCCCGCAGGTGACATAGCGCGCGCGCGCGCGGTGCCACAAAACACGATGTCTGCGCATCTCAACATCTTGTCACGCGCGGGTCTTGTTTCTTCGCAGCGCCAAAGCCGCGTCGTTACCTACCGTGTGGAGATGGAGACGTTACGGGAATTGGTGCTCTTCCTTCTCAAGGACTGCTGTGGCGGAAACGCAGAGCTCTGCGCGCCGCTGATTGCGGAACTCACCCCGTGCTGCCCTCCGGAAAAGGCGCTCTCATGACCGACAAGACATTCAACGTCCTGTTTTTGTGCACCGGCAACTCTGCGAGATCGATCCTCGCGGAAAGTGTTTTGCGAAAAATTGGCGCTGGGAAATTCAATGCCTACTCGGCGGGAAGCCAGCCTAAAGGCAACGTCAACCCAATGGCGCTCGATGTGCTTGTTGGCCACAAGTTTCCCACGGAGGGACTTCGGTCAAAAAGTTGGGACGAGTTTGCGGGTGCCGAGGCTCCGCAATTAGATTTTATCTTTACGGTCTGCGACAACGCTGCTGGCGAATCCTGCCCGGTCTGGCCGGGAAAACCAATGACCGCCCATTGGGGTATCGAGGATCCTGCTGCAGTGGAGGGGACCGACGCGGAAAAGCGCATCGCCTTCACCACAGCGCTTCGCTACATGAAGCTGCGTATCGCGGCTTTCGCCGCGCTGCCTTTGGAAAGCCTCGAAAGGATAAGCTTGACCGCCAAGCTTCAGGAAATCGGTCAGCTTGAAGGATCGACAAACAAAAGGCCTGACGTCGCATGACTTACCCCATCGATATCGTCATCTACCACAACCCGGACTGCGGGACCTCGCGCAACACGCTTGCGATGATCCGCAACGCCGGCATCGAACCCCATGTGGTCGAGTATCTCAAAACCCCGCCAGCGCGCGCGCTGCTTAAGCAGTTGATCGACCGGATGGGAATTTCCGCGCGCGATCTTCTTCGCGAAAAGGGAACGCCATTTTCCGAACTCGGTTTGGGCGACCCTTCCTTGTCCGATGAGCAACTGGTCGATGCCATGATGGACCATCCCATCCTGATCAACCGCCCGATCGTCGTCACGCCTGCCGGTGTCAGGCTGTGCCGACCATCGGAAGCGGTGTTGGATATTCTCCCAGCTGGCCAGCAGGCTGCGTTTGCGAAGGAAGACGGCGAAGTCGTCGTCGACCAGACCGGCCGTCGCGTCGTCTGACGCACGCCATTCAAGCCGAACCCGTGCGGCCCAGTCTTCATGGCAAGGCTGCGGACGATGTCTATCTGCCAAGGAGGCCGCAAATGCGTCCCGAAGAACCAACACTGCGTCTGTCGTTCCTCGACCGCTATCTGACCGTCTGGATTTTTGCCGCCATGGCACTGGGTGTGCTGCTCGGAACTGTCTTTACCGGCCTGCCCGCAGCGCTCGACAGCCTGTCCGTCGGCACCACCAATATTCCGATTGCCATCGGCCTCATCCTGATGATGTATCCGCCTTTGGCGAAAGTGCGCTTTGAGGAACTTCCTCAGGTGTTTGCCGACAAGCGGGTTCTGGCGATTTCTCTCCTGCAGAACTGGATTATCGGTCCGGTGCTGATGTTCGCGCTGGCGGTGATCTTCCTGCGGGACTATCCGGAATACATGACCGGCCTTATCCTGATCGGTCTTGCCCGCTGCATTGCAATGGTTCTCGTCTGGAACCAGCTTGCCCGGGGCGACAACCAGTATGTCGCGGGTCTCGTTGCCTTCAATTCGATTTTCCAGATCCTGTTTTTCAGCGTCTATGCGTGGTTTTTCCTGTCCGTCCTGCCTCCGCTGTTTGGTCTTGAAGGCAGTGTGATTGACGTCTCGTTCTGGACGATTGCGGAAGCGGTGTTGATCTATCTCGGTATTCCGTTCCTTGCGGGATATCTGTCGCGCCACTTGCTGACCCTGAGCAAGGGCAGGGACTGGTACGAAAACGTTTTCCTGCCGAAGATCAGCCCGATGACGCTGGCCGCCCTTCTGTTCACGATCGTCGCCATGTTCAGCCTGAAGGGCGGAGACGTGGTCCGCCTGCCGGGCGATGTGGTGATGATCGCCATTCCGCTGACGATCTACTTTCTCATCATGTTTCTTGTCAGTTTTTGGATGGCGAGGTCGGTGGGGACAGATTATCCGCGCACGACAGCGGTTGCCTTTACTGCGGCCGGCAACAACTTCGAGCTGGCCATCGCGGTTACCATTGCCGCGTTCGGCCTGGCGTCCCCGGTCGCATTTGCGGCCGTCATCGGCCCGCTCGTCGAGGTGCCTGTGCTGATCCTTTTGGTACAGATGGCACTGTGGATGGGCCGCAGATATTTTGCCAAATCGGCAGGAAGCCCGGCCGTGTAGCGCTCCTAGCGGGCACCGAAGGACGCACGGACCCGGCGTACTGGTTCAGGCCGGACGGCTCGCGAGATGATCGCCAGACTTTTGACGGCGCTCCAGTCGCGCAATCCCGACGAAGGCGACAATCGCACAGGCCCCGAGCGCTGTTGTGATGGTCAGTGACCACAGCGTGCCGAAATGGGCCATGGCAAACGACAGCGCAAACGGTGCGGTCGCGGACAGGATCAATCGTGCGGCCATGACCTTGCCCTGCAGCCTGCCGTAGCCAGCGCTGCCAAACAGCATCAGCGGCAGGGTGCCGGTGACGATGCTGAAAAGACCGTTACCCAAACCGAAGACAACGGCAAACGCCATGGCGCCTGCCACCGACGGAGCGGTAAGGGTGAGGATCAATACACCCCCGGGGATCAACGTGGCGGCAATCGTTGCCAAAGCCAGCGGCGGCAGATTGCCGCCGAGCACCATATTGGCAAACCGGCTCAGCACTTGTGACGGACCAAACAGCGTGCCGACAATGGCGGCAGTGGCCCCAAGGCCAAGACCCGACAGCAGCGGCACCATATGCACCAGGATCGCCGCACTGACGAGAGATTGCAAAGAGAACCCCACCACCATCAGCTTGAACCCGAACTGCCGGACGTCCGGGCTGAGGCACCCTTCGACGACTTGCGCCGTGCCGTTCTGTTTCTGCGACTTCCCCTGGGCAAGGCCGTAGGACAGCCAGGCGTGCAGAGGCAGGCAGACGAGCAGATTGAGCCCGGCAAACACCAGGTAGACATTCTGCCAGGACAGATGGGCGTGCAGAGCCGTTGTGATGGGCCAGAAGATCGTCGAGGCGAAGCCGGCGATGAGGGTCAGATAGGTGATGCTGCGCTGGGCGGTGCGGGGGCTTGCCTGCACCAGCAGCGCAAAGGCCGCGCCATATTGTACGAGATTGGCGGCGATCTCGATCACGATCAAAGCGGCGACGAAGCCGCTCTTGCCCGGCGCATAGGCACAAGCGACCAGCGCTGCCGCGGCAATCGCGGATCCGGCCGTCATCGCCCGTCCTGCGCCAAAATGATCAATGGCCCGGCCGAGCCAGGGAGCGGTCAAGCCGCCCAGAAGAAGTGCCGCCGAAAGTGCGGCAAATATCCACTCCGTCGACCAGTTCAGGTCTCGCGCCATATCGGGTGCAAGAATGCTGAAGCTGTAATAGAGAGTTCCATAGCCGATGATCTGGGTGAGGCCCAGGGCAAGGATAGTGCCGATCGGCGGCCGCTCGCTCATATCGACTTCAGATCCACGCGCTGTTCGAGCTTTGCGGCCTCTTCCTTCCTCTCGCTATAGCGGTCTGTCAGGTAGTCGGACGCATCGCGGGTCAGCAGTGTGAATTTGACCAGTTCCTCGCAGACATCGACGACGCGATCATAGTAGGCCGAGGGTTTCATGCGGCCATCCGTGTCGAACTCCTGCCATGCCTTGGCAACCGACGACTGGTTCGGAATGGTGATCATCCGCATCCAGCGACCGAGAATGCGCAACTGATTGACGGCGTTGAAGGATTGCGAGCCACCGGAGACCTGCATGACGGCGAGCGTCTTGCCCTGCGTCGGTCGCACCGAACCGGTCGTGAGGGGGATCCAGTCGATCTGCGCTTTGATAATGCCGGTCATCGCACCGTGCCGCTCGGGGCTGACCCAGACATGGCCTTCCGACCAGAGAGAAAGCGCGCGCAATTCCTGAACCTTCGGATCCGTATCCGGTGCGCCATCTGGAAGGGGCAGACCTTCGGGATTGAAGATCTTCACCTCGCATCCAAGGTGCTCGAGGAGCCGTGCTGCCTCTTCCGCCAAAAGACGGCTGAACGAAATCTTCCGCAGCGATCCATAGAGGATCAGGATCCGCGGCTTGTGCTGCGAATAGGGTGGTCGAAGTGCCTCAAGGTCGGCCTGGGGAATGAGATCAAGCGAGGCGGCTGGCAGATCAGCCATTTGGATACTCCATCGGATGAGATTGAAACGTTCGCATTTGGGGCTCCTATGACCCAGACCCGGCGAGTTCTGTAGGCCCGCAACCGGCGTCGGATTGGCCCGAACAACAGTTCTCCATCAGGAAATGTGCGAGGCCGTTGAGGGTCTCGAAATTCGCGCTGTAGACGATGGAGCGTGACTCCCGCTGAGCGCTGATCAGGCCCGCATGTTCCAGTTCTTTGAGATGAAAGGAAATGTTGGAAGGCGACACGTTCACAGCTTCGGCAATCATACCCGCCGCCAGTCCGCCGGGGCCGGCGACGACGAGCTTGCGAATGACCTGCAGTCGGGTCTGCTGTGACAATGCGCCAAACGCATCAAGGACCTGTCGCTCGTTCACCAGTTCATTCCTTGTCCAATAGTGACCAGGCGCGGGCGCTTGCCCGGCCTTCAAAGCCCTGTAAAGGCTATAGAACAACAATTATTCAAGACTTCAAGGATTATTGAAATATTGGTCGAAAACAATCTCCGTGACGAAGCCCGCGCGCTCGATCCCATAACTCCATTCGGTCTCTCACGCTGGTCGCAGGGTAGGGGCCGAGCTTTATAAAACCAAGGCTCGAAGCCGCAAAGAAGCTCGCGTTCCGAACGGCTGTCCTGTCGCGTGGACGCCAAACCGTTCGGACGCTTTCCAATCAGCCTAGCGGGCTGGCGGAAATTCCAGCTTCTTTACGTCGTAGCCGAGTTCGCTCGCCTTGAGCACCATGCGGTTGAGCTTGGATTTCGATGGTACGGTTCGCGAATAGATCCACAGGTCCGACATCGACGGGTTGGCGCTGATGAACCAGGATTTATCCGGCGATTTGTAGAGCACGCGGTAGGTGAAGGTGATGAGCAGTGGATAGCGGACGCGCATCGTTGCGTTCGTCGTTCCGTAATCCTGAATCTTCCCGGTCCCATTGATTGTTTTAAGGCGCCCGGTTGGAGTATCGACACGACAACCGTCTTCGACCATGACCGTGTCAGGCGTTTTGCCCTTGCGGTAGGTGGAATAACCGGCAACACAGCCGTCGGTCAGGAACATCGGGGTCCTCCCGATTTCCAGCCATGTCCCCTGGTAGTGATCCGGCCCGACTTTGACGACATCGGGAGCAGCGAGGGCCTGCGATACGACGCCGATCGCGAAAAGGCATGTGATTAAGTGCAAGCTGAGATGTCTGATAAGATTGTGCATATGCTCATCCTGTCGGTTGCCGATCCCGCGTGGTCTCGAGGCAACCGTACTCCCCGCGGAAGTACTCGCAGTTGCCAAACGGAACCACACATCAGCCGCATCCAGGGTCGCCGAGACATGCGCCACAGGCACAACCAGTTTGTTTGCCGGCCAACGATGTGGATCTATGGCTGCGACGGGCAAAATCAAGCGCGTTGCCACGCGCGAACAACTGCTCGGCTGGTCTCGATCCAATGGCGCGGCTTATCGGGTTGGCCCTATCGCTTGGTAAGCAAGATTGCGGCAAAGGGCTCCGAGTTGACGTTCGTGAGAGGTTGACTTAGGAGGGGCCGCCGTGACGCTTGATGTCCTCGTCTTGCCCGCTGTCACAGCGTTGCTGCGATCAGACCTGCCTCGTGGACATCCTGTGGCCAGACCATCATAAAGCCGCGCCAGTGCAGGCGTTTGACAAGCCGGATTTTACACCATGAGTGCCCAACCCGAAGTCGCTGGTTTTTACGACGCGCGTAGCGGCAGCATCCAGTATGTCGTAAGCTGCAAGGCCACGAAGAAATGCGCCATCATCGATCCGGTTCTCGACTACGACGAGAAATCCGGAAGCACGGCCACGCGTCACGCCGATGCGCTCCTTTCACATATCCAGATGCAGGGACTGGACGTCGCGTGGATCCTCGACACGCATCCCCATGCAGACCATCTCACCGCAGCAGCATACCTCAAGTCGAAGACCGGCGCGCCGACCGCGATCGGCGCCGACGTGGTCAAGGTCCAGGCGCTATGGAAGGACATCTACAATGCGCCGGCGATGCCAACCGACGGATCCCAGTGGGACCGGCTGTTTTCGGATGGCGACCGGTTCATGATCGGTGAGATCGAGGGCCGCGTCATGCATTCGCCCGGCCACACACTGGCATCGATCACGTATCTGGTCGGTGATGCGACCTTCATCCACGACACGCTGTTCATGCCCGACAGCGGTTCGGCCCGCGCCGATTTTCCCGGAGGCAGCGCTGAAGATCTGTGGTCGTCGATCGAGGCAATCCTGAACTTGCCCGACGACACCCGGCTGTTCACCGGCCACGATTATCGTCATGGCGGGCGGGAAGCGCTCTGGGAGAGCACCGTCGCGCAACAGAAGGCGCAGAACATCCACCTCCGGTCAGGGCGTGACGAGTTTATCCAGTCCCGCATCAGCCGTGACAAAACGTTGCCGTTTCCAAAACTGATGCTGCATGCCCTGCAGGTCAATCTGATGGCAGGAGAGCTGCCGCCAAAGGAGGCGAACGGTGTGAGGTACCTGAAGATCCCGATCGACGCTTTCCCTGTGGCGGCCTGGTAAGACATTTGTCGGCGCCAAGCGCAACCTCACGAAATAGTGCGGCCGTAGGCGGTTTGATGCTTTTCAGAAGGGGATAATGTTTGCATATTGTCTCGGCAGACGACGATACAGTCGTCGGCAACCCTCGGTATAGCTTGGAGGAGCGATTACATGAAGCGGACGTGGCCTGAGGAATTTGACTTCATACTGGATGGGGCTGAGGAGGTTTCGCTGGAGGTTCCAGTGGCCCGCAAGGGAGATGTTTCGCAGGGCGAAACGGTAACGCGCCATGCTCTTAAGGTCCGTCTCACGCAACAGGATTACGAACGTGTCTGGCCGTTGGCGGAAACACGCTATCGTCTTGGCGGTAGCCGTACTGGCAAAGCGATCACGCTGATCGCCAACAATCCGCACTACCAGCAATGGCACCCGGCGGACGGAGGTTCGGACGCAGGCGATGCCGAGGGCGGCCGATCCTATGCGACCCGCTATGTGGTCGTGTTCTTCCTGCTCGACGAAGTGCGAGAGACTGCAGACGCCTGACCTCTTAAGATCGCAGCCGGCCTAGAAACCCGACTGTACGTGAGAGAAAACCTCGACAACGAGAAGATTGAGTTGGCCGCCTATGAACGGGGCGGCCACTGCCAGCGCTACAAAGACAGCAACAATCTTTGGCGCAAAGCTCAGCGTGCTTTCCTGGACCTGCGTGAGAGCCTGGACAAGGCTGATAACCAGGCCGACTGCCATCGCGGTGAAAACCGCAGGCGCTGACGCAAGGAGCATTGCCCAGACAGAGATCCGCAGGATCTCCAACGCGTCTGCTTCTGTCATTTTACACCAGCATTGAATGTATAGTGGGCGGCGAGACCGCGTTTCGTATCTGCCTTAATACAGATTCGGCGGTTATCAGAGTTAAGTATTGTTAAGATGCGTAAAACGTCTGGACTGCGATAAAATAACGTACAATTTGCGTATTGAAGCAGAGACGGAATGCGGAGATGCTTAGCCACCGAAGCTTATATCTTGCTTGTATTCCTGCTCGCTTATGTGGCGCCGGACTTGGTTCGGTCCATGAAGATACGCGATTTTATTCAATGGTGGTTGGAGGCGTTATGGACATCGGTCTGTCGGGAGAAGTTCTTCCCTTCGATGAGGGCGATGCCGCCGATCTACTGAAGGTTATGGGGCACCCCGCACGGTTCAAAGTCCTCTGTCTGGTACAGGATTGCGAGCGCGACGTGCGATCACTCGCAAAGGCGGTGAATCTCAGCCAATCGGCACTCTCTCAACATCTGAAGATTCTCAGAGACGCGAACCTCGTCTCGGCGCGTCGACAAGCGCAGACGGTTTTCTATCGCTCTCACGAGGAAGGTGTCCGCCAGGTTCTTGACTGTATGCAAAGCATATTCTGTCCCGTCGCAGAGACTCGCGATGCTGTGGCGGTTGCCTACGCTTAGACCCTACGCAATGACCTTGACGATGTCCCAGCTCTCTTCTGTCAATATCGACCGCTGTCTTGAGAATGCAATGAGCACGCTGCCGGTCATAGCAGCGCTTACATTCGGCATGAATTTTAAGGCAAAAACTCGTATTTTTGGCTCTATACTTGACGATTGCCAGATATAGCCTCGGTCAAACGATGGAGGTGCTTAAATCAAGTTCTGCTACTATAGCACAGGGCGAACTATTAACGGTTTTTTATCCCCTGAATCCTAGATTTGTGGTGCCAGATAGGCGCCGTGGCGCCGCATACCCATGAGGGTTTTATGGCCGTGAAGATCAGGAACAGCCGCCACCTGACAGTCTAACACCTGTTCGGTAGACATCTGGGTTTTTGAGCCCCCTTGCTTGCCCCGCGATGGCTTCGAAGCACGCGCGCCGGTGATGGACTGCGTTCCCGTCAGCAACAGATCGCACTCGCTTTAGCGGGCAGACCAACCATGCCTTGTTACCAAGGGACCGCAGCAGGGGACATACATGAGTACGCAGAAATCAGCACAGGCAACGCTTAACGACCGACTGGACTTCGCTGGTCTTGGTGATCCACAGCGCAGGACACTCGCAGCATTGGCGCCCATCATTAACGGGTCGCTCGATAGCGCGCTCGATGTGTTTTACGCCAAGGTCCGTCATCACCCGGAAACCTCCAAATACTTTTCCGGTGAAAATCACATCACCCAGGCAAAAGGACGACAGGCTCGACACTGGGAAACGATTTCCTCGGCAAAGTTCGACGAAGCCTATGTTGATGAAGTCACCATGATCGGCAAAGCCCATGCAAGGCTTGGGCTTCAACCGCGCTGGTACATTGGCGGCTATGCGTTGATGATCGAGAACATCGTGCGCGCCGTCATCGATAACGAGCTCGGTAGTTTCCTGGTGCGCGGCAAACGCCAGAAGATCGGAGACGACGTAACGACGGTTGTCAAAGCGGCCCTCGTGGACATGGATTATGCGATCTCGGTCTATCTCGACGTCCTTGCGGACGAGAGAGCCAAGGCCGAAGCGGAGCAGGCGACGCTGAAAGCGGAACAAGACACAGCGCTCTCAGCCCTCGAAAGTGCGTTGAGATCTCTCTCCGGCGGTGATCTGACCCGGCCTTTGGAGCAGCCCCTCGCGGTCAGTTTCGACGGGCTCAAGCATAATTTCAACGATTCCGTATCGAGCCTCAACGGTGCTCTTTCCGAGATCTCAAGCACGGTCGGCTTCGTTCTCTCGCAGTCGGCCGAAATCGCCACTGCGACCGACGAAATGGCAAAGCGCACCGAACGGCAGGCCACGGCGCTTGAAGAAACAGCGGCAGCGCTAGAGCAGATCAGTTCAATCGCGCGGCAGTCTCAAACCCGGACGACAGAAGTCCAGGCGGTCGTAACGGCGTCTGCAACAGAGGCAGCAACGTCCGGAGAAATCGTAGAGCAGGCCGTCAAGGCGATGAGCGACATTGTCGAGTCATCCAAACAAATGAACGACATCATTAGTGTCATCGACGAAATCGCGTTCCAGACGAACCTCCTCGCACTCAATGCGGGGGTCGAAGCAGCCCGTGCCGGTGACCAGGGGAAAGGCTTTGCGGTGGTGGCGCAGGAGGTGCGGGAGCTCGCGCAACGCTCAGCCCGGGCCGCCAAGGAAATCAAGGATCTCATCTCGAGATCTTCTCAGGATGTCGCGCGCGGCGTCGATCTTGTGAACACAACGGGCAAGGCATTGAGAAGCATCGGCAGACAGGTGCAGACGATCGACGAACACATGGTATCGATTGCCATGTCGTCGCGCGAACAGGCGACTGGGATAGCTGAAATCAACTCTGCCGTGGGCAGCATGGATACGATCACGCAGCAAAACGCTGCCATGGTGGAAGAGACGTCTGCGGCGACGATTAAACTCTCCAACGAGGCCGAGAGACTTTCCGAGCTTGTCGCCGGGTTCAAAACGACGCCAAGCGCGGTGGGGCAAGGCAACGGTCGGGCGCATTCTACTGCAGCTTCGCCTGCGCGACAAATGATCCAGTCGCTTCCTGGCAAACTACAGCGGTCGAAGGCGGCCAATGAAGGCTGGTCGGAATTCTGAGCATGGCGACCCGGTACGCCACATCATGAGGGTAGTTTTGTGAAAATGCTGATCGCAATACCACTCGCACTGCTGGCTGCCGGGCTCTCCACCGCACAAGCGCTCGATAAACTGATCCTTTTGGTCAGGAGGTATCTCGAGCACCTGGACATCGGCAATACGGCGCAGTTCGATCTGAACATGCTCACGGGGTTTGCGGGTCGCCGAGGGTATAGGTTGGGATCCAAAGCGGCCGGGGCCGAATGGATAGAGATGACGGAAGTCGTCGAGTTTGTGGCTCGTATTGTGGACGCAAAACTAGCTGGAGGTTTTTCACCCGCGTGATAGTCGCGATCGGAGAGCAGACCGCACAGCTATCGTCGCCGCGTCTCGATGCTGGAGGGGTGCTGATCCTGCCGGGACTGACGGATGCGCATGTCCATCTCGACAAGGCGATGATCCTTGGCCGCTGCCCGCTGTGCGAGGGGACCCTTGCTGAAGCCGTTCGGCTGACGGCGCAAGCGAAACGCAGCTTTACCGCAGAGGATGTCGAAGCGCGCGGCGCGCAAGTCTTGGAATTGGCTGTGCGTGCGGGTACGCAGCGCATGCGCAGCTTCGTCGAGGTGGATCCACGCGCAGGTCTTCGAAGTCTGGAAGGTCTGCTGCGGCTGAAGCGCAGATGGTCGGGTCTCATCGACGTCCAGCTTTGCGCCTTCGTGCAGGAAGGCCTGACCAACGAGCCTGAAACCATCGACCTTCTTCACGAAGCCATGCGGATGGGTGCGGATCTGATTGGCGGATGTCCTTATACGGACCCTGATCCCGTTGCCCATGTCGACCGCATCTTCGGCCTTGCCCGTCATTACAACGTTGATGTCGACTTCCATGCCGACTTCGATCTCGATCCCGGAAATTCCATTTTGCCCGAGATCATCAGGCAGACCGAAGGCTTCGGCTGGGGTGGGCGTGTCACTGTCGGCCATGCAACGAAGCTTGCAGCCTTCGACCCTGACGAGCGTGAGAGGATGGCGCGGAGCATGGCCGAGGCCGGTATCGCTCTCGTCGTCTTGCCCGCGACAGACGCGTTTTTGAACGGATCGCGCGACAACCCGATGCGGCCGCGCGGGATCGCTCCGGCAGCCCAGATGAAGCGCTTCGGCGTGGATGTCGCGCTCGCCACCAACAATGTGCAAAACCCGTTCACCCCGTACGGCGACGCCTCACTGCTTCGGATGGCAGGTCTCTACGCCAATCTCGATCAGCTCTCGACGGCTGCCGACATGCACAGCGTTTTCGAGATGGTTTCGACGGATGCGGAGAAGATCATCGGGATGCTGGCGCCACCGATCGCTGTGGGTGCGAAGGCCGAATTCATTCTTGTTGCCGCAGAAACGGCCGAAGATGCGATCCGCCGCAACGCGCCCGTCGTCGCCGCTGTCAAACGCGGCGTGTTGCGACTATGGGCGCCTCTTGCGCCTTTGATCATTCCGGACTGAAACTTTCCTTGTCCCGAGCGCGTAGTAGGAGCGAAATGCTCATTTCGGCGAAACGCATTGAGGACTAATGCAAAAGATTGTCTTGCTTCTGGGGTTTGCGCTCGCGGCGTTCGGCATCGTCGGCGCGCGGCAGGTGACGGCCGATGACCATGCGGCACAAGCGGTCCGGATCGATGTCGGCGGTTACAAACTCAACAGCGTTCTGATCGAGCCGGACAAAAAAGCGGATCTTCCCCCGATCGTTTTTCTCCATGGTGCGAGCACGAGCCTGAAAGATCCCCTCTTTTCGTTCAGGAAGACGTTGCAGGGCAGGGCGCGACTGCTGTTCGTCGACCGACCGGGACATGGCAGTTCCGATATCGGAGGCGAACAGAATATCCTTCCGGATGGCCAGGCTGATGCCGTCGCGCAACTGATGAGGAAGCGGGGGATCGGCAAGGCCATTATCGTCGGCCATTCCTTCGGGGGCGCCATCGCCGCAGCATTTGCAGTTCGGCATCCGGACATGGTGTCCGGTCTCGTCTTCCTGTCGCCGGCGGTCTACCCCTGGGACGGAAGCGTCGCATGGTATTATTCTGCAGCCACAGCCCCTGTCACGGGCCAGGTCTTCAGTGCGCTCGTCGTTCCACCGGTGGGGCTGCTGGCGATCAAGGGTGCGGCGAGCGCAGTCTTCTCTCCCAACCCTGTCCCCGCCGGCTATATTGCCGAGACCAATGCGTTTCAGGCGCTGAGCCCAACCGCATTTCGCCATAATGCGCGGGAAATCTCGGCGCTCAGCGACTGGGCACGTACCGCCTCGCGACAATATCCGAAGATCAAGGCGCCGACAGTGATCATCACCGGTGATGCCGATGAGATCGTATCTCCCGAAATCCATGCCAAACATCTGGCGCGCGATATCCGCGGCGCAAAACTGATCGTCGTCCACAAGCTCGGGCACAAGTCCGACTACATCGCGAGGGATCTGGCGGTGGCTGCCATAGAAAGCGTTGCGGGCCGACGCAAGGACTTAGCCTCCATTGCAAGGTCGGTGGAGCGACGGATAGCGGCAGATGCAAAGGATTGAACCCGCCAGGGAACGCGACGGACAGGACCTGACCGTCTGGCGCCGTCGGTGCCGGTTGGGCCTCTTCCTGTTCTATGCCGCAGCGGGCGTCCTGCATATCACCGTGCCGCGGCCGTTTCGCAGCATCACACCCAGCTGGGTCCCTGATGCACCGGAGGTGATTCTTGTAACGGGCCTCTGCGAGATCGCAGGCGCGATCGGATTGCTTATTCCTTGGTCGCGTCGGTATGCAGGCATTGGCCTGGCGCTTTACGCAGCCTGCGTGTTTCCTGCCAATATCAAGCACGCAGTTACCAGCCTGACTGCGCCAGACGCCTCGCAGTGGCAGTGGCTTTATCACATGGTCCGATTGCCGTTACAGCCTGTTCTGATCTGGATCGCCCTGTTTGCGGCGGGCATCGTCAGGTGGCCGATGAGGGCGAGGGGCTGATCTGTCGCCTCTGCGCGACAACAATTCCGCGCCGGCATCGTGCCGCGCTCGGCGAAGGTCGGAGGGTTTTCAACCCGAATCCACCGGCAGCACGACACGACCTTAAGGGTTTCAAAAAGGAAGAGACCATGTCCTCCATTTCCAGAACCGGCTTTACGATACTCTCAGGCGCACTGATCGCCGTCACGCTCGGTGTTTCGGCCTTTGCGGCAGACACCGTCCGGGTCCGTGGTACAGTCGAGAGCCTTCAAGGCAAGACCCTGTCTGTCAAAACCCGCGAAGGCACGAATGCCAAGATCACGCTCAAGGATGACTGGAAGGTGTCGAGCGTTGCCAAGGCCTCTATCGATGACATCAAGCCTGGTGACTTTGTAGGGATCGCCTCGCTGCCGACTGCCGATGGCGGTGATGGCGCTCTTGAAGTTCTGATCTTCCCGGCGGCGATGAAAGGCACCGGCGAAGGCAGCTACGCCTGGGATCTGAAGCCGAACAGCTCGATGACCAATGCGACGGTTGCCGATGCGGTCAAATCCGTCGATGGCCACACGGTCACCGTGACGTACAATGGCCAGGAGAAAAAGATCTCGATCCCTGAGGGCACCCCGATCGTGACGTTCGCGTCAGCAGTCGAAGCGGATATCAAGGCAGGCGCGACTGTGTTTGTGCCATCGGAAAAGGCGGCCGATGGCTCCATGTCGAGCGGCCGGGTCGTTGTCGGCACCAACGGCGTCGTGCCTCCGATGTGAACGAGCTCGTCGATCGCCTAGAGATGGCGCAGTTCTATCCGCGCTTCGAAACCGTCGGAGCGTCCTGTCGCCGGAGATGCGAGGATCAACTGTCCGTTCATCTGACCGAGTAGTCGGTCCACAATTGAAAGACCGAGACCGGAGCCTTCGGCTTCGGTCCGGCCACGCCCGAAGCGCTTGCGAATGGCGGCAAGTTCAATCGCACTCATAACCGGCGATCCGTTGGTAATGCGCACTGGGCCACCATCCTCAAGAAACACCTCGACCGGTTTATCCGGTGTCCCGTGAATGAGTGCGTTTTCGATCAGATTGCGCAGCACGATCGCGAACCCGTCTTCGCTCACCGGCGCCGTCAGGCGCGCGCCGGTTGGATGGCGGAGGACCAGCCGGTCGGGATCGGCCATGCCGCGCTGAAAATCGGTCACCACCATGTCCAGAACACGACCGAGATCGACGGCGTGGTCGGCGAGGCCGATGCCCGCCTCCGCGCGAGACAGTTGCAGCATCTTTTCCGCAAGGTGGCTCAGTCGCGTCAGTGAGGCTTCAACCTGGTCGGCACGCCGGCGATGAGGGTTTCCCACAAGTTCGGCGACCAGCATCTGAGTCTGCGCCAGCGCGCCCGCAATCGGCGTTCTCAGCTCGTGGGCGCTGTTGGCGGTAAATTCACGCTCCGCATCAAGTGCTGTGCGCAGGCGCTGCATCAGCCGATTGACCGATGCGGCAATCGGCATCAACTCTTTCGGAAGCGCCGTCGCGTCGATCGGCTCGGTGTTGCCGCCGTCCTTGGTTTCGATCTCCTCGCGCAACGCACCGACGGGACGGACAGCTCGACGCACCACGAACCAGATCGCCATTCCGCAGACGGGAATAAGCAGCAGGAGTGGCAGAAACAGTGCCATGGCGCCTTCGCGAAGCGCTTCTTCTCTGTTTTCGAAAGCGTCGGCGACCTGCACGAAGACACTCCGATCGCCATTCGCCGCGGTATAAAATTGATAGGTGTCGTTTCGCCACAGCCCTGCCTTCAGCGGCGCCTCGAAAGGTTCTGCCGGCGCATCATGGGACCGGATCAGGATCCGCCCGGCCGTGTCTCTCACCTGATAGATCAGGTACTCCCGTTCGCCGCTCGAACTCGCGGTCTGTAGTTGTTGGGGGGAGGCGCCGACGAGGCTGCGATGTTCAAGGTCGTCGACGGCAAGAGGAACCAGTCTCTCGGCCGTATCCTGCAGAGTACCATCGAAAATTTCGGCGAGCTCCTCTTCCATCACAACCAAGCCCAGGCCCACGGCAAGCAGCCAGAGAAACGCCATCACCACAGTCAGCCACAAAATCAGACGCCGGGTCATGGAAGGCGCCGTCTTGGAAAGAAGCATGCTCATCGATCTACCCTAGCCGATATCCAATTCCGCGCAGTGTTGTGATGTGGTCGCGGCCAAGCTTCTTGCGCAAGCGGCTGACATAGACTTCGACGGTATTGCTCTCGATTTCCGAGCCGAACGCGTAAAGCGCTTCCTCGATCTGCGATTTGGAAACGACCGCGCCGACACGAGACGACAGCGCGTCAAGCACGGCCCATTCCCGGCTGGAAAGTTCGATGACGGCGCCCGTTGCGGTAACGCGACGGTCGGTCGCATCGATCTCGAGATCGCCCACGCGAAGAAGCGAAACCGGACGGCCGCTGTAACGGCGACTAACCGCCAACATGCGCGCCGTCAGCTCACCCAGGTTGAAAGGCTTCACGAGGTAGTCGTCTGCACCGCTGTTCAATCCTTCGATGCGATCTGAAATCTGGTCATGTGCCGTCAGAATGATTACCGGCGTGGTGATACCCTTGGCGCGCAGGCGTTTCAAAAGCGCGATGCCGCTGCCATCCGGCAGGCGCAGATCCAGAAGGACAAGACCGTAGCCGGTCGTCGAGAGGGCGCTCTCTGCAGCGTCAAGCGTCTTGGTCCAGTCGACTGCATGGTCGGCGCTCGCCACATGGTCGCGCACTGCTTCCCCAAGTGTCACGTCATCCTCGACCAGAAGAACTCTCAAGCAGTCTGCTCCATCCCTTTGCCATTTCGCTTCGGCGATCCGGAGGCGAGAATAGCCGGAAATCTCAGGAAGTGGAGCGACAATCGTGCGCACACAAGCGAAGCACGAGAGTCCTGTTGCCAACCCAGCAAGCGATGTCGAGAAGAACTGTCTGACCGGACTACCACCAGTGTCGAACGGGTCAGAAGTCTGCACGCGCGCTGGCAACGCCGCTACTGTCTCTCACCCGCCGGCATGATGCCATTACGTCAAGGTCCGGCTTGTAGCTCGAAGTCCGAACGGACATCATTCCGAGTACGGTGTGAAACAGATTGTCATGTGAGGCGGGTGCAGCCGCTCGGGAAGAGAGGCATTGCGGATCGGTCGTGGTTTTCAACTCCGACCCTTGCCACAGCACAAAGGGCACGTGGGTCTGCTGCGATGGCGCAACGACATACGGAGCGCCGTGCAGATAAAGGCCATGCTCACCGAGCGACTCGCCGTGATCGGACATGTAGATCATGGCTGGAGCGATGACGTCCTGACGCGCCTTCAAACTGTCGATAACCGACGCGAGGATGTGGTCGGTGTAAAGGATCGTGTTGTCATAGGCGTTGACGATCTCATCGGTTTTGCAATTGCCCAGTTCAGCATTGCGGCATTCCGGCTTGAAGCGGGCAAAGGACGTGGGATAGCGCTCAGAATAGGCGGGGCCATGACTTCCCATCTGATGGAGGACCAGGACGCTGTCGCCCTTGACTGTCGAGAGCCAGCCATCGAGTGCCGCGACCATCCCCTCGTCGAGGCACTCCCTGTCTTTGCAGTAGCGGGGATCGTTGGCATCGGAAAACGAGTGGTAGGCGGTACGGCTTGCAACGTTCTTGCTGCCGGTGTTGTCGTCCCACCATTCCGTTTTGACACCCGCGTGACCGAGGACGTCGAGCAGATTTTCATTCGCGAGGCCGGCACGATGGGAATAGCCGCGCCGTGTCAGGTTGGAAAACATGCAGGGCACGGAAACCGCTGTTGCCGTGCCGCAGCTTGATGTTTCCTTGAAGTAGGTAATGTCTCGGCGGGCGAGCTCCGGATTGGTGTCGCGGCCGTAGCCACCGAGCGAAAAATTCTCGGCACGGGCCGTCTCGCCGACAACGATCACCACGACGCGCGGTCGGCCGGAGGATGTCGTGGCAATGACGCGGGCATCGGTCCCGAGCGATTTCACGACGACGGTTTCGTCCTCGCCGGTCGCCATGGCAAAGCCGATGGCATTTCCGATCGGCACGAAGGGGTTAAGTGTCATCATCAGGTCTTTGTGGAGCCGCGTGACCGAGGCAATGCTGCGAGCGCTGCTCATTCCGCAAGCGAGCGCGACCAGCAGAAGTGGAACGATTGCCGCGCTGTTCCACAAGACTTTGCCGAAGAAAGGCCTGTGTTCGATCTTCACCCAGCAGACCAGAAGCGATGGCAGGATACCGAAAACAGCCATGTGCAGCACGAAGGCCGGTGTCAACAGATGCCCTGCTTCAGACGACGTCGTCTGGACGGCGTTGCGGATCATGTCGACGTCGATGATCGTTCCGAACCTGTCCATGAACCAGGAGCCCGCAGCAGCGCTCACGAAGAGAAAGACCAGAACCGGCTTCAGGACATACTTGAGCGACAACGATACGATCAACGCAGCGAAAAGGCATACGAGACCGAGTATGAAGGCAGCAAAGGCCAGGTGACTGTCGAAATAGGCGAAAGCCCGCGTGAGAAACATCCGGTTGGTAAAGGCTGCAAGATAGAGCGCACCTGTCACAGCCAGGGTAACGCTACCCATCCGCGGGCGGAAGAAAGGAGGTGCGGTTCTGGACAGAGTGGAGATCGGCACTGGTTGATCCTCGGCGATATCGATTGCCACGGATTTGCATCGGATCCTGACACGCACCTGAATGCCCTAGACCAACGGCCACCCTTCAGCTGGGAGTCAGCTTCGTTCGTCATCATTGCCTGAGTGAGAAGCAACAAGGCCTATACTCGGTGAACAGTTTTCGTCTTCGGCCCGGTCTAATTTTCGTGGGCATATTCGTACTGATCGTGTGCTCGATCTCGCTGCTGCGCGATCCCCGGCACGTTCGCAATCCCCAGACGCTACCGGGATCGAACGTTCGACAAACACATATGCCGACGGGTTGAGCGGCCGCATCTTGACCGGCGGATGTCCGGTGCGCCATGTCATAGGGTGCATCTTTACGGACGACGGGGGCAGGCAGTGGGCGATATCGATCGGGACAGGGCAGAGCGATTGATGCAAGAGGCCGATCTTGACGGCCTGCTGCTATTCCAACCCGAGGCATTCCGCTACGCAATCGGCGCATCCGCTGGCGTCGCAACGATGTGGGGCAGGGCAGGGGCAGCAATCGCTTTTGTCCCCGCGGATGCGGGGCTCGCGCTTGCCGCCGTCGTCAGCGATCACGCCCTGCCAAGCATCCGCAAATCCGCACCTGATGTCGAGCTGCGCAGTCATCGGATCTGGATCGACACCGTCGATACAACGGACGCCGGCTCCATCGCGCAAATCGACCAGTGCTATCGCCGAGGTGGGTCGACGGGGGAAAGGCCTGAAACCTTTGATCGCGAAGTGTCCTTCGGCCTGCTGGGGGAACTGCTTCGTGAGCGCGGTCTATCTGAGGCCCGTCTTGGCGTTGACGTGGAGTTCATGCCCGCCGCCGATTTTGCCGCGCTGAAGCACCATCTGCCCCGCGCCTTGTTGACCGATGGATCTACGGTTCTGCGCCGCCTGCGCTCGGTGAAGACGCCGGTCGAGATCGCTCGATTGCGTCTTGCGGCCAATGCGGCAGAGGCAGGCATTGTCAGAATGGTCGAGGCCATACGGCCCGGCTCCTCTGTCCAATCGCTCTCCGACGCTTGGAAATCCGGCGCGAAGGCGTTCGCAATCGGGAAGGGCGTCAGCCTGTCCGGGTCATGGGACTACATCTCCGTTGGCCCGGATCTTTCAGACGCGAACGCGACGGTTGTTCCGGGTGCGCTCATCAAGGCAGATGTAGGAACGCTGGTGGAGGGATATTCTTCCGATAGCGCACGAACCTTTGTCTATGGCGAGGCGTCGCCGCTCGCGAACGATCTCGACAAGATCCTCCTCGAGGCATTTGAAGCGGGCCTCGAGCACATCCGGCCCGGCAATACATTCGGCGCGGTGCATCGGGTTGTCACGGCCGCCATCCGCCGTGGGGGATTGAGCGAATATCATCGTGGGCATTTCGGGCATTCGGTCGGCGGCAGTGCCGGCATCGAGGAATGGCCATTTTTCTCGATGGGAAATGAGGAACTGATCCAGCCGGGCATGGTGGTGGCGCTCGAGACGCCCTTCTACGGGAATGGCTTTGGTGCCCTGATGATCGAGGACCAGTTCCTTGTGACCTCTGACAGCACGGAATGCATGAATAGATTGCCGCGCGGTCTTCAGAAGATCATGCATTGAAGCCTGACGACCGAACGCCCGCGAACGGCATTCTTCAGAAATCAGGGGCCCGCTGAGCACGCCGTTCGTCCTGGTTCTTGCGATGGACACGCAATATTGCACACCCAGACAGTTGCCAAAACTCGATCATTGTTGCACCACCATTGCGCAAAACGAACCGACATCGCAATTGGAACATAGCGGAATGCGTCTGAGATATTCTTTCCTTGGTCTACTTCTTGCCATCGCACCAGCAGCCTATGCCTTGGAACCGGGCACACCCCCCGTCTTGGCTCCGCTCGATCGGCAGGCACAGGCGGCCAATATCAGCGCACAGTTTCTCGGCCGCTACAGCTACAAGCCCGTACCGCTGGACGACGCGCTGTCGGTCAAGATCATGAACAGCTTCATCAAGTCGCTGGATCCGGACCGGAGCTTTTTTCTCAAATCCGATATCGACAGCTTTGCCGCGAACAGCAAGAAGATCGACGATGCGATCGAGGACGAGGACATGAAGCTTCCCTTCTCGATTTTCAACGTTTATTCGCAGCGCGTTTCAGAGCGCCTGACCTATGCACGTGAGTTGCTGAAGCAGGGTTTCGACTTCACCCAGCGGGAAGAGTATTCCGTGCTGCGAGACGACGCGCCGTGGCCGCAGTCGCAACAGGAAAGCAACGACCTTTGGCGCAAGCGTGTGAAAAGCGACTGGCTGCGCCTGAAACTGGCAGGCTCCCAGGACGCGACGATCCGCGAGACGCTCGACAAGCGCTACCAGAACGTCCTTGATCGGACCTACCGTTATAAGAGCGACGATGTATTCCAGTCTTTCATGGCTGCCTACACGACGTCGGTTGACCCGCACACGGACTATTTCGGGGCGAGGGCAGCGGCTGAATTTGACATCTCCATGAGCCTGTCTCTCGTCGGTATCGGCGCGGTTCTGCAAGAACGTGACGGTTACACCACGATCCGTGAACTCGTGCCTGGCGGCCCGGCGCAGCTCTCCGGCAAGCTCGCTGTCGGCGATCGCATCGCAGGCGTTGCGCAAGGTGAAGATGGCCCGATGAAGGACGTCGTGGGTACGCGCCTCGACGAAATTGTGCAGATGATCCGTGGCGCGAAGGATTCTGTCGTCCGTCTGGACGTGCTGCCTGCAGATACCGGTGAGACCGGAAGCCACCGGGTTATCAGCCTCGTGCGCGACCGGGTTAGTCTCGAAAAACAGGCAGCCCAGAAAAGCATTATTCCGGTCGAGGACAAAGGTGTCACCCGCCGCATCGGCGTGATCACTCTGCCTGCCTTTTACGAGGACTTCGAAGCGAGACGCAAAGGCGAGAAGAACTACAAGAGCGCCAGCCGCGATGTCGCCAAGCTGCTCGTTGAACTCAAACAGGAAAACGTTGATGGCGTCCTGATTGACCTGCGCGATAACGGAGGCGGATCCCTGTCTGAAGCGATTGAACTCACCGGGCTCTTTGTCGGCAAGGGACCGGTCGTGCAGCAGCGCGATGCCAAGGGTAAGGTTGAAATCCTGAAGGACGATCGGTCTGCTCCCGCTTGGGCGGGCCCGGTCGGCGTGCTCATCAACCGCGGTTCGGCTTCGGCCTCCGAGATCTTTGCTGCAGCTATCCAGGATTATGGTCGCGGCGTTGTGATCGGCGAGCCCAGCTTCGGCAAGGGAACCGTGCAGACCGTCGTGGATCTCGATCAGGCGACGCGCAGCAGCGAATCGAAATATGGCGAACTGAAACTGACCATCGCACAGTTCTTCCGCGTCGATGGCGGTACGACCCAGCTTCGCGGTGTGACGCCGGATATCAACCTCCCGGGCCTTTCTGACCCGAAGACGCTGGGTGAGGCGAGCTATGACAATGCGCTGCCATGGACACGTATCAAGCCTGCCAAATATGCCGCAGTCGGAAATGTCGCATCTGTTCTGCCACAACTGCAGACCCAGCACGAAGCCCGAATCAAGGATGACCCGGATTTCCAGCGGTTCATCGAGGACGCTGCCGAACTGAAGCAGCAGCGCGAGAAAAAGGTCATCTCGCTCAACGAGGCCGAACGCCGGGCAGAACTCGCAGCCGTCGCCAGTCGTCTGAAGGCTCGCGAGCAGATCAACAATGGACTGGTCGGCAGCGAAGACGATGGTCTGCAAGCAAATGAACGTAGCTTGAGTGCTGAGATCGCTCTTGAGGATGCGCGCAAGAATGCCAAGGACGTCCTGAAAAACGAGGCGTCTGCGATTGTCGCCGATCAGGCGACCTTGCTGCAAGACAGCAATGCACAGCCCGGGCGCGCCAAGCGGAACTAGTCACCAGCGGGCTGCGGGGTCGTCGGGGTTCAAGTGAACCTTACGACGGTCATTAGAGCAACTTCGAATGACGTCGACAGCGCGCGGTAGCGATACCGTGCGCTGTCGTCAAAGCGAAGGGGAGATGCAGTTTCAGCGACGTGGAAAATCCGAGCCGCCCAACAGAGAGCATCAACCAGTTATCAGATAATATGCATTATGGAACCAACGGATATTAATGGCGTGTAGCAGGCTTAGCGGCCTTGGCTGAGACGGTAGATACGTCCGCTACGGTTCAACGTGCCGCCTCTGAAGCGCCGATATCAGCACGCCATTTCCGGCTATCTTTGCCGACGCGTGAGAGACGAAGCGAGAGAGACGAAGCGTAACAAAGCAGTGGCCGCGGGTTTAAAAAATGCAAATCCTAGTTCAGCCGCGACCATCGGTAGCTTGTAATCCCGGCCGACCTGGGAGCCTTACCAGACCGCGGCTAAAACTCCTCCCACGCCTCGGCGACAGCAGCACTTGTTGGAAAAGAGCTGTTCACTCTCGCCATCAGCTTTCTGGCTGGGGACGGCATATGGGGCGCGCCGTTGGCGTTTCCGGTTCGAGGTTGAAGGTCATGTCCTTTGCTCAACGTGAACCGACCAATCATGGTGAAAAGGTTATCTGCTTCGCGGGCAAGGCTGTTGCTGGCTGCAGTCGATTGTTCGACCATGGCCGCATTCTGTTGCGTGCCCTGGTCCATCGTATTGACCGCCGTATTGATTTCCTTGAGCCCGACCGCCTGCTCCTTGGCCGCCTCGACGATGGCGGTGACATTGACGCTGACGTCCTGGACGCGGGAGACGATCTCAGTGAGCGATTTTCCGGTTTCTGCAACAAGCTGAACCCCGTTTCGAACCTGCTCGCCTGACGTGTTGATCAGGGTTTTGATCTCCTTCGCCGCCTTTGCAGAGCGTTGAGCAAGTTCACGGACCTCCTGCGCGACGACGGCAAATCCCTTTCCGGCCTCCCCGGCGCGCGCCGCCTCGACGCCGGCATTTAATGCCAGCAGATTTGTCTGGAAAGCGATATCATCGATGACCCCTATGATATTGACGATCTCGTTCGACGAGCGCTCGATTTCGCCCATTGCCGAAATCGCTTTTCGCACGACATCGCCAGATTTTTCGGCACTGTCCTTTGTCTCGGTGACAAGGCGGCCAGCGGCTTCGGCACGCTTGCTCGATCCGGCAACGGTGGTCGTGATCTGCTCAAGGGCAGCAGCCGTTTCTTCAACAGAGGCAGCCTGTTGCTCGGTGCGCTTCGAAAGATCATTGGCGGCCGACATGATCTGGTTGGAACCCGCCGCGATCGTCTGCGCGTTCTGGCCGACAGTGCGCAAGGTCTGCTCGAGGCGTTCCATGGAGCTGTTGAAGTTCGTCCTCAACACATCAAGCTGCGCAACGAATGCTGCATCGATCCGATGCACGAGGTTCCCATTCGCAAGCTGATCGAGACCATGTTTCAGGTTATCGACAGCGAACTCCATCGCTTCGGCTTCCGCGGCTCTGATCCGGTCGCGTTCAATACGCTCCCGCTCCGAAACGCTGCGGTTTGCATCGGCCTCGGCCTCCAGACGAGCTCGATCTTTCGCACTTTGCCTGAAGACACCAACGGCGCCTGCCATTGTGCCGATCTCGTCGCGGCGGCCCTCTCCGAAGATGCGCACGTCAAGTTTGCCGTCCGCCAACTCGGTCATGGCCCTCGTCATCTCGGTCAACGGCCGAATAACCGCAGAACGAACCGTCCACACCGAAATCACCACGACGATAAGACCCGCGAAGGCAATGATCGCCATGACCAATGTCAGGCCAGCCTTCATCTCCTTTCCTGTCGCGAGCGTTTCGGCTGCGACACGAAGCTGAAGCTTCACCAGTTCGTCGATTGGACCACCAAGCGGATCGATTGTCGGATAAAGATCGGCGTCGGCGAAGCGTCCCAAGGCATCCAGATCGCCGGATGCAATCAGGGTCAGCAGGCCTTTCAGCTTTGCATCGGCCGCTGAGCGAGACGCCTCGAAGGTCGTAGCGATCGCCGACTCTTCGGCTGTCATCTTCGTGTTGCGATATTCGCGCCATCGCAGGTCGATGACCTTCATGGCGGTCTCGATGTTTTCGGTCGCCTGCCGGGCTGTCACCGTTCTCGCGCGGGCCTTGTGGACCGTATCGACGATGTTTACCGCGTAACTATCGGCGACCTGCTTCAACTGTGCCAAGGGGATGACGCGATCTTCAACGATGGAATTGGCAAGCTTGCCTTCTTCGTCGAGTGCATAGAAAGCAAAACCAGCCATCGACAGTAGCGCCGTAGCGAGGACGAAAAGACAGGCTAGAAGCTTTGTTCGTATCAACATTTTCAACCTCTCATCGGGCATCGACCTGCCACCGGCACAACGGGCCGGAAGTCAGTATGGTCGCAGATTTTGGATTTTGGAAAAACTGACCGTATGCAGTGGCAAGGCGTCTTGCTCGCCGGTACCGCAGGGGTCGATCGGAAAAGGAATTCTAGACGATTGGCCCAAACTAAAATTGTTGCCGTTTACCGGGCAGTGCAAATCCTGAAATCGGTCTCGCGCTGACAAAAGACGAGCGCCTACCCACTCCCTCGATTTGTAGGGCAGATTCGTTAAACTGTGGTTACGATGTGAAAATCAGCAATTCGTCTTAATCAAATACTCATACGTTGTGCGATTGAGGCGTAAGTTGCGTTTCAGGTTGTACCTGCTTCCGCAAGCCAAGTTTGGTCGTGCACCGAACCGTCATCTGACAGTCACGGAGCGTCTAGGCGGATGAGTGCGAACGGCGCAGCTATCAGGCGGCGATGAGGCCGGCAGTATTCAAACCTTCGAACATTCGTTCCAGGTTCAGAAAACAGATCATTCCTGTGGGCTGGACGATGATGCCGTCGGAATAGCTCGTCGCGGCACCCGCGTTCATGTCAGGCACAGGCTGCATGTTTTCGACGGGAATCGTGAGGATGTCCGAGACCCGGTCGACAACAAGACCAAAGGCCATTCCGTGGACTTCCGCCACGACGATCGCACTCCGCTCATTGGGTTCGGTACTCCGCATACCGAGCTTGCAGGCGAGGTCGATGATCGGAATCACTGCACCGCGGAGGTTCATCACTCCCAGAACCTCTCTGGGTGAATGCGGGATCGGCGTCGCGGGGCCCCAGCCGCGGATTTCGCGGATCGTCACCGTCCTGACGCAGAACTCCTGGTCGTGAAGGCGGAACGCGATGATTTCCAGGGTCTCACCGGAACGTGCAGAATTGGAAGGATGCAAAGTGTTCATTTCATCGTCCTTGCAAAGCGGTCGGTTGATTTTCGAGTTCGTAGTTCTGTGTTGTTGGTGACGTCATCATTGCAACAGTCAGTGGACCGTCATTTTTCTCCACGCGGGCATCGCTGATGGCGCGGCGGCAGCGTTCAAGGGATTCCTTCGACTGCGAGCACCCAGCGTGAACCGGGATGCAGCTTGTAGGCACTGAAAGCAGGCTTTCCCTGCGATCGGTCTCCATGATTTCGAGAATGACGGACAATGCCTTGTCGAAGGCATCGACGCAGCGGGGGTCGAAGTGGCTCCCCGATCTTTCACGTATGTGCGCCACGGCGCGATCCACGCTCCACGCCTCTTTGTAGGGCCTTGCGCTCGTCAACGCATCGAAATTATCGGCAATGGCGACGATGCGGCCGGAAACCGGAATGGTCTCACCCGAAAGACGGAACGGGTACCCCTGCCCGTCCCAGCGTTCATGATGACTGCCAGCAATTTCGGCAGCAAGCTGCAGAAGACTCGACTTCGATTCCCGGAGAATATCGCAGCCGACGACCGTATGTCGCTGCATGGCCGCGAACTCCTGTTCGGTCAGCTTGCCGTTCTTCAGGAGGACGGCATCGGGAATGGCGACCTTTCCGATATCGTGCATCGGCGAGGCAAGCCTGATGTCGGAACAAGCGCGCGCCTCCATGCCGTAGGCCCGCGCGATTGCCTCGGAATAAAGGCCTACGCGCCGCGTGTGCCGGGCCGTCTCGAAGTCCTTGTAGCTTGCTGCAATCGTCAAGCGGTCAATGATTTCCTCCTCGCGGGCACGCAGCTCGACGACCGCTTTCTCGACCTCGATACGAAGCCACTCGGCCTTGTCGGCAAGCTTGTTGCGCGCGTCCACGAGGGCGACCAGGTTCTTGATCCGGGCCTGAAACTCCAACGGGTTCACGGGTTTCGTCAGAAAGTCGATCGCGCCTGCATTGAGCGCGGCCATGCGCGTCGCCGTATCGGTATCGGCCGTGACAAATACCACGGGCTTGTCGCGGTAAGTCTCGAAGCGAACGAGTTCGGTCAACAGCTCGATGCCGCTATAGACAGGCATCTGGAAATCGATGACCGCGATGTCGAATTCGAGCGCCGGGGCATCTGCCAGCACGTCTTCGGGGTGAAGATAGGGAATGGCGACGCAGTCCGGCAGTTTCTCGACGAGTCTCGTCAGGAGAGAGAGGTTCGTTTTATTGTCGTCGACAAGTAGAATGCGCATGTGAACGTCCCTTATGCGACAAGGAGCTGCCTGTAGCGGGTGACTGTGTCTTCAAGGTCTGCAAGTACGGTTTCGGTGATTGATGCATGACGGAGGTCCTGAGACCGGTCAGCCACGTCTTGAAGACCGACGCTGCTTGCTGCGCCCTTCAGAGTGTGCAGCAGATGATCGGTATGACGGTGGTCATTGACGGCCAAGGCGGAGTGAAGATCAGTGAGGAGTAGGCTTGCGTCTTCGAAAAAGCTCGACAGGAGTTCGTCGAACGTCTCTTCGCCCAGTGCCTCCACGATCTCCAACCGCCGGGTTTCGAACGCGTTATCGATGCTCGGACTTTGGACAGCCTCCACAGCAGTTTCCGCAGCCGCCTCCAGAGACCCGATGATACCCCGAAGCTGATGCATCGAGACTGGCTTCGACTGGAACCCCGTCATCCCCGCCTCCTCGCAAAGCCGCCTGTCGTCGTCAGAAGCATTCGCGGTCATGGCGATGATGGGAGCATTCCGGCTAAGGCCGTTGGAAGCGCGAATTTGCTTGGTAGCCTCTATGCCGTCCAGCCTCGGCATCTGCATGTCCATGAGGACGAGATCGAAGCGGGTCGTCTCCGCCAGTTTGACGGCTTCCAGCCCGTCGTTCGCGATCGTGACCAACTGGCCGAGATGGGCGAGAAACCCGGCCGCGACCTGCTGATTGATCACGTTGTCCTCGACAAGAAGGATATTCCATGCCTGAAACTGTTGGGGCGCAGCCTTTGCCGCCAAGGCGTCGACAAGACCCTTCTCGGCCGGGTTGGCAGGGATTACGAACCAAAAGATGCTGCCCTCGCCTTTGCGGCTGTTGACACCTATTGTTCCCGACAGCGCCTCTACGATTTGCTTGCAGATGGTCAGTCCCAGTCCCGTACCACCGTATTTCCGGCTGATAGACGCATCGACCTGCGAGAACGGCTGGAATAGCTTGCCAAGACCTTCACCGTCGATCCCGATGCCTGTATCTTCAATCTCAAACCTCAGCTGTGCGTCTTTCGGATCGCCAATCTCCAGCACGCGCAACGTGACGGTGCCCTCGCTCGTGAATTTGATGGCGTTGCTCAACAGGTTGAGAAGAACCTGACGCAGACGGGTGGGGTCCGATGATATGACCGGCGTGGTGAACGAGGTCGGCAGTTCCAGCGCAATGCGATTTCCATGTTCAGTTGCTCTGTCTCGTACCATTTCGACCGTGGCTGTGACGACGGCCCGAACGTCAACCGCGCGGGTCTCGACGTCCAGTTTTCCGTGTTCGATCTTTGCGAAGTCGAGGATTTCGTTGATGATTTCGAGAAGAGCCTGACCAGAACGCCTGATGGTCTGCAGGCCAGGTGCAACTGACGGCGGTAGGGGAGACAACTCCAGTAGTTCCGCAGTTCCGAGAATGGCGTTCAAAGGTGTACGGATCTCGTGTCCCATCGTCGCCATGAACTGGGACTTGGCGCGGTTCCCGGCTTCCGCCGCTAGATATGACTCCTTCAGCTGGTTCGAAATCGCCTCCAGGCTGAGACCGGCAAGCTGAACTGACTTGAGCTGACGTCGCAGCGTAAGAATGAGGAATACCACGCAGCAGACAAGAAGTGCGACGAGACCCGCCGATTTCATCTGAAGGTCAAGGACTGCGTCCCGTGCCTCAGCCCGTTCGATGCTGACGGTGCTGTTCGTATAGAGAAGCAGTTTTTCCGTATTCTCTACGAGCCTCTCAAACTCTGAATCTGCTGTCTCTAGCTGCACCGGATCCACGGGGTCGCCTGCGGCCAGTCTGTCGAAAACTGCGCTGCGACCGAACACCGCGTCGCGAATGGCAGTGACCTGCTCGGCAACAGCCGCATCCAGCTTGAACTTTGTCTCGAACGAGGTTTTGTCGAGAATATTCATTCGCGAGTACAGAATGTCGTAGCGCGTCCCGAGAGCCTTGATGCGCTCCGGAGTCAGGTCGTTTTCAACGAGCATGATGTGCAGGGTCTCGTGCAACCGGCGGGCTTCCCGGTCGAGCTGGTAGACGGACCACAAAGCATTCTCGCG
Source organism: Neorhizobium sp. IRS_2294 (assembly GCF_050500145.1). NCBI lineage: Bacteria > Pseudomonadati > Pseudomonadota > Alphaproteobacteria > Hyphomicrobiales > Rhizobiaceae > Neorhizobium > Neorhizobium sp. IRS_2294. The sequence goes on along the minus strand of NZ_CP191440.1, from coordinate 327,613 downwards.
AATGCCGTCCTGCAGGGCGGAGTATTTCCTTGAGATATCGGCAAACAGAAAAACGAGGCCCAGCAACAGCAACACGGCAAAGCACTGCAGCACGACGGTCGCCTTGCTGGCTTTCCGGATGATATCGCCACTCTGCTGGGCGGCAGTGATCATTCAGTGACCTCGATATCCTTGATCTGCCAGACCGACCGGGAGAAGTATTTCTCGTTGAACAGACCTTGGTCCTTATCGAAAGGATACACGAGGAAGAGCGGGCCCTTGTCGCGGACAGACATCAGCTTGCCGTCCATGCGGGTGGCGAGCATTGTGTCGAGCGAGGTTGCATCTTCCATCGGCAGGTCAGCGGCATAATCGTTGAGCGCAATGACCTTGAGCTTGTTGCCATGGGCCCCCGCTGCCTCGAGTACAGACCGCAGAAGCGGGCCGGAGAACTTGACCACGCCTTCGGTCCAGGGGGTCTCCATTTCACCCGTGCGGCCCGCAAGGGCTTCGAGCATAGGCATGTCGAACTGGGCTTTGCCACCGACGTTGGGATGATCGAGCTTGGTGCCAGTCACCGTAAGCACCACCTTGCCTTTCGGCAAGTCAAGCGCCGTCGCCTGAAGAGGAAGCAGCGCGCCGGCGACAATGACGGCTGCGATCATGATGCGGTTTATCACTTGAAACTCCAAGATACGAAGTAGACTCGCGGCGCGCGCGACAAGCTGTCAAAACGGGGGGTGCCTATTGGCCAGCGTCCCATCGGGGCATGCGTGGTGGAATACACCGCGCGCTCCTCCCAGATCGGCGTCATGCCGATTGCGTGTTCAACGCTGTGGACGCCTTAATTCTAGGGCGGAGGCATTTATATTAGGTGAATCTTGAAATGAGAATTGGAGTAGAAGGAGACGTTACGAGACGTAGCGCTCAATTCTTACTTCTTTGCTGTTGCCTCAGGCGCTTACGGTCGAAAAGATGACCGCCCCCTGTGGCAGATCGCTTTTTAGCTAGGGCGATGCGATCAGGCGATGAGCCGGCGGCGTATAGCTTCGGCAATGGCCTGCGTTCGGTTGGTCGCGCCGATCTTCTTCACGGCCGACTTTATGTAACTGTTGACCGTATCGTTCTGGTATCCAGTCGCGACCGCAATCGCCTCGCTCGTCAGCCCGAGACTGGCCTGGGTCAGGCAGGCAATTTCACCCTTGGAAAGCCGAAGCTGGTGGGCAGCGAAGCGATCCATCAGCGGCTTGGTGACAGCCGTGTGAATGGATTCCGCTACCAGCGAAAGGAAGATCAACTCCTTTTCGTCAAACGGTGTCGAGCGGGAAAAACAGATCGCTCCGTAAATGACATCGTTCCTGAGGATCGGGATAAGCGTTCGGTTGTGCAGGCCGAAGGTTCGTTGGAGGTAAACGAGCCTCTGCGGCGGCGGAGTTTCCGCGTAGACCTCGCTCTCGACCACGATCACGTTCGAGGCCTTCGCGGCTAGCACGAACGGGTCGGTCAGATAGAGGCGATCCGCGTCATAGGCGTCGAGGAATGCAGGAGGCATGTCGGTGTCGATCGAAAAACCCTGACCGAACCTGTAGTGGTCGACGTCGAGACCGCTGATGGAGATGTAGTCAAAGGGGACCGCCAACCGCAGGCGGTCAACGATGTCGTTTTTTCCGAAATGACGATGCTTCGGCACCGAACGCAGGTCGCAATAGTCGTCGAGAGCGTTTGGATCAAGAATGGAAAGCGCGCTGACGGGCATATCAGAATCCGTTGGAAGATCGTCAACACGAGTTTTGGCGTCTCAGCGTTAACAAAAGGTAAAGACTCAACCTTGGATTTTGCAACCAACAGTCGGGCTCTTTCAAGCGAGGGCTTTTCTGAGGTCGATATATGGGAGGAGCCGCCCGTCCGCTGACCGAACCATGAAGTCTCCCAGGATCCGATGCTCGAACCCGCTGGAGTCCGTAGCGTCCGGTCCTGTCGCACATTTTAAGGCCATTTCGATCCGTGCCAGACTGTCGACCACCAGGCCAGTCGTCTTGAGGCCGTCCGACACGAGCAGAACGCGACTTTCTTGGCCGGGAGGAAATGCAGGCAACCGGAGCCGTCTGGCAAGGGAGATGAGAGGGATAGCTGTGCCACGGTGGACAAACAGGCCCATCGTGCCGCGTCCGACATTGTTCAACGAAACGTAGTCTTCCGGCATCTCGACGATCTCCCGGACATCGGCAACCGGCGTTGCCATGTCTCCCCCTGCTCTGAAGACCAAGTATGGCAGCAACGCGTCTCCGCGCTGCCCCGGCGCTCGACCGGCCGCCGCTGTCTTGCGCTTGGTGGATGAAAGTCGCGAAAACATCAGCAGGACATTTTCACTCATCATTGTCCGCTCGTCGAGGACGAGAAACAATGTCCGTCCGTCGACGGAATAGACACCGCTGAGAACAGACCCGGTCTCTACGGCATTATCAGGCATCGCCATAATGTCGTCCAACGGTATCGGCCGTATATCGACGACGGTATCGAGCGCAAAGCCCAGCAGCCGGTCGTCGGGGTAACGCAGGACGAGGACGGACGACTGCTTGCGTTCCGACAGGACGCCCATGCCAAGCACCCGAAGCGTATCAAGAACCGGCACCTGGGTGCCATGATGATCGATGACACCGAGGCAGGTCTCCGTCTTCATCGGCGAATCCTTCAACTGCGCGGTCGGCGCGGTGGCCTCGACCACCCCGGCCGCAACGCCGAAAGAAAACGCGCCGCACGTGAACAGCAGAAGCGGCTTCGCATTCGAGCTCGTCTTTGCGACCGCCTCCGCGACTGGCTCTTGCACCGACGGAATTCCCGGCAACGCCAAGATGCGCTCCGCTGCCAGGACCGAGATTACCTTTCCGCTGTGGAAGAATGAATGCGTGACCAAAGGTCCCTGTACGGCGGGTCGCGACACGCCCAGTTCATCGAGTGCCGCGACGTCTTCTGTCGCGATGCCCCGCACTTCGTCAGCAAAAATGCATATCAGCCTCTGTCTTACCCGCAGGACCAGAATTACGGCGCCGTAGGCCTCCGTCGACGGCAGGCCGAGCATCGGTCGGATATCCATAACCGGGATGGTGCTGCCTCTCAATTCGAACAACCCGCACAAGCCGGTTGCCGCGATGCCTGCATTCGATAGCCCACCGGGCGCCGGAACGACTTCTCGGATATTCTCGACATTGATGGCAAGCATCGCCTCGCCAATGCGCAGGAGGCCGAACTGCTGCGTTGCAGGGCGACTGCCTCTCAGCACTTCCGGCATCGCGAGAGATCTGACCATCTGGTTCATGGGTTAACCCACTTTGCGCTGTTGCGCCGTCGATGACGTCAGGTCATTGATGAGCTCGACAACAGTCCTTGAGACACGCTGCTGAGCATCCGTCGATTGCGCAATCTCCCGGATGGACTCGCCGGTCTTGTTCACGCTGCCGACGATCCGTTCGAAAGCCAGTCTCGCATGCTGCGACCGGTCCGTTCCCTGGTTGACGCGCATGGTCGATTCCTGGATGAGCTTGGATATCTCGTGCGCAGCTTCCGAACTTCTCTCGGCGAGTTTCCTGACCTCGCCCGCGACGACCGAGAACCCGACCCCATGTTCCCCAGCCCGTGCGGCTTCGATTGCCGCGTTGAAGGCGAGAAGGTTGGTCTGACTGGCGATCTCGCCAATCACCTTGACGATATCGGAGATTTCCGTGGAGGACTTCTGGATGAGATCGATTGCCGCGATCGCGCTGCCCAGCGCTTCTGAACCCTGTTCCGCATTGCCCTGCGTCTCGGACGCAAGCGTGGTGGCCGTGCGGGTGTTAGCGGTGATTTCCGCGATCGATCCGGACAGTTCTCCGACAATGCTGGTCATTTGCTGCGATTTCGAACGGATGTCATGCTCGAGCTTGACCTGATCGGTGATGTCGCTGGCATACTTCACCACGCGCACCGTCTCGCCCCGCAGATTGACGATCGGGCTGTAGATCCCCTGAATGTGCACTTCCCGGCCATACTTTCCAACGCGGGCAAAACGCCCCGAAAAGAATTCACCCTTGTTGAGACGCAGCCAGAAATCCCGGTAGTCTTCCGAAACGATGTAATCCTGGCTGCAGAACATGCTGTGGTGCTGCCCCGTGATTTCGCGAAGCGAGTATCCCATGACCCGTAGGAAGTTCTCGTTGGCGGAAACGACATGTCCGTCGAGATCGAATTCGACGACTGCCTGCCCCCGCGAGATCGCGTCGACCCTTCCCTCGAACTCGATGTTGCGCAGCTTCGCCTGCGTAATGTCAGAGGCGAACTTTACGATCTTGATCGGGCGGCCTGCGAGGTCGAGGATCGGATTGTACGTCGCCTGAAGCCATATGTCGGCACCGCTTCTGGTGAGGCGTCGGTATTCCCCTCCTTCGAACTGGCCACGTCCCAGCCGGTCCCAGAAGGAACCGTATTCAGCTGTCTGCGTGAACGCAGGGTCGCAGAACATCCGGTGGTGTTTGCCCCGGACTTCTTCCAGTGAATAGCCGACGGCGGCAAGAAAGTTCTCGTTCGCGTCAAGGATATTGCCGTGCAAGTCGAACTCGATGACGGCCTGGGCCCGGCCGATCGCGTTGACCTTGCCTTCGAACTCGGCGTTCCGGATCTTGCTGGCAGTCACGTCATAGGCATACTTGACCACCTTGCAGGGGTTGCCGTTGAGATCGAAGATGGGATTGTAGGTCGCCTGGATCCAGACATCCTTTCCGCCCTTGGCGAGACGACGGTACTCTCCGCTCTCATAGTCGCCGCGCCCCAACCTCTGCCAGAATGCCTTGTAGGCGGGTGTTCGGGTTTGGTTGGCTCCGCACAGCATCCGGTGATGCTGACCGATGACTTCTTCCCGAGCATATCCCATCAGGGTGAGGAAATTTTCGTTCACTGCGAGGACGTGGCCTTCGAGGTCGAATTCGATCACGGCCATTGCGCGGTCGATCGCCGCTACTTTTCCCAGGAGTTCCGCCTCTACCGACTTGGTCGCTGTGACATCCATCGCGTACTTGACCACCCCGATGGTCACGCCGTTGTCGTCGAGGATCGGATTGTAGCTCGCCCGGATCCACACCTCGCGTCCGCCGCGTCCGATGCGCTTGAACTCTCCGTCGTGGAGCTTGCCCTCCGCCAGATCACTCCAAAACGCGGCATATTCGGGAGCTTCGACGATCTCCGGCTCGCAGAACATGGAGTGATGTCGGCCACGCACCTCGGCCAGCGAATAGCCCATGAGGGAAAGGAAGTTCTCGTTAGCGTTCTTTACCGTGCCGGTTAGATCAAATTCGATGACCGCTTGCGCACGGTCGATTGCGCGTGCCTTGTTGCGCAGAACGGCGATCTCGTTGAGGTCCGAAAGGGTGCTGACAGAAGACTTTAAAGTCATGGGAGAGCACTTTCGGTAACCAGGCAAACTTCGAATTTCATCACGAACCCCCTCCATCTGAAGCAACGGCACGACCGCGACGGTCTGATACCCGAATTTTAGAGGCAACTAACTAATGAAGGATTAATGCTAAATTAGAGCCCGCGTCGTTATGCGTCCGTTTCCGGTCGTACTGGCGCCGTCGCGGTAACCAAGTCGCTGTAACCAAATTTTGACGGGTTAGCGCTCATCCTTGTCCTGAATTGTAGTGAGTACGGGATAGGAACATGCGTTTCAGCGCTCAGCGGCTTGGCGATCTCGCCGGTATCATCCGGCATCTGAACTGGCGCCTCAGCCCGCTCAGCCGGATGGGTGTCGCCCGGATGGTCAACGACACGACGGCAGCGCTGGAAACTCTTGCTCGCAGCGAGGCCGATCTCTCGATATCGGAGCAAGCTGAAATACGGGCTATTGCCTCGCGGCTGATCGTGATCCTCCAGGACGCGTATTCCGGCAAAACACCGACAATCCACTGACGTCGGCAACCGGCCGTGTCCCTCCCACCTTTTTTATCGGACCGGTCCTGCGGATCCCGCCACCTGAATTTCGAACGCCGACAGCGATCCGCCGGCAAATTGACAATTGATAATAATACTCGATGAAGTCGAGCAAGCCACGAACTTCCCGCAGAGGTAGGCATTTGTGCGCACGCATGGCAGCATCGCTAATTAGCGCAAAATTTTTCTCATAAATCGTACCTCATAAGCATTGCATACTCAAACCTTGCGGGTTTAAAGGTCAGCAACGAATGAGGCCATATGTCGCCGCGACGGGTGCCTCACGTTTCCAGCCTATTCGGTTCCGGCCCCCTGTCGGGACACCAAGGAGCGATACAATGAGAGATGTCCCGGGGTTACCGTCCCGCCGTAGCTTTTTGAAAGCTTCGGCGGCAAGTGCGGCCGTCGTCGGCGTGGTGATGCAGGCGAAGGCGGAGACCCCGCCGGCCCCGCCACCGATCGAAGAATACCAGCCGGTCTGTCTCAAGCCCACTGAGTGGGCCTTCGTTATGGCTGCCACGGCGCGGCTCATTCCCTCCGAAGGCGAAGGTCCCGGTGCCATCGAGGCCCGCGTCCCCGTCTTTATCGACAAGGAACTGGCCGGTGGATTCGGTGAGGCGGCAGACTGGTACATGGAAGGTCCGCACGATGCCGCAGCCCATCCGTTCCGCGGCTGGCAATCGCCTTTGACGCCGCTGCAAATCTATCAGCAGGGTATCCCGGTGTTCGACGCATGGTGTCAGCAGACGCACGGCAAGATATTTGCCGAGCTTGACGCCGCAACTCAGGACAAGGCCCTGACCTCCCTCCAGAAAGACGAGATGAAGATCAAGCCCGAACTGCGCGACTTCTTCACGATCCTCTTGCAGAACACCAAGGAGGGCTACTTCGCAGACCCGATGTATGGCGGCAATCACGGCATGCAGGCCTGGAAATATATCGGTTTCCCAGGTGCCCGCGGCAGCTACAAGGAGTGGGTGTTGAAGCACAACGTCGCCTACCCGCTCGGTCCCGTTTCGATTTCCGGTGAGAGGGCATAACGATGGCACGCACTGCAAAGAAGAAGGACGTCGTCATCGTCGGTCTCGGCTGGACCGGCTCGATCCTCGGCATGGAACTCGCCAACGAGGGTCTGGAGATCGTTGCGCTTGAACGCGGCCATGACCAGAACACCGTTCCGGATTTCCAGTACCCGAACATGATCGACGAGCTGAAATACGGCGTTCGTCTCGGCATGATGCAAAAGCCGCGCAATTCGACCCTGACGATCCGTCGCAACGTCGATGAAGCCGCCCTGCCCTATCGCAGCCTCGGCTCGTTCCTGCCGGGTATCGGTGTGGGCGGTGCAGGCACCCACTGGAACGGTCTGAACTGGCGTCCGCAGCTCTCGGAATACCGTCTGCGCTCGCATGTGGAAGAGCGCTGGGGCGCCGGCATCATTCCGGAAGACATGAACCTGCAGGATTACCCCGTCAGCTACGAAGAGCTGGAGCCGTTTTTCGATCGATTCGAGCATGTCGCGGGGATTTCCGGCAAGGCCGGCAATCTCAATGGCAAGAAAATCGAGGGCGGCAACCCGTTCGAGGCACCGCGCTCGCGCGAATACCCGATGCCGCCTATGCCGGTGACCTGGGACGGAGCCAAATTTGCCGAAGCCGCGAAAGCTGCCGGCTGTCACCCGTTCCCGAGCCCGGGCGGCATTGCCTCGCAGGCCTATGTCAACGAATACGGAATGCAGATGGGCCCTTGCAACCACTGCGGTTTCTGCGAGCGCTACGGCTGCTACAACTATTCAAAATCCTCGCCGCAGACGGCGATCCTCGACGCGTTGAAGCGCAAGCCGAATTTCGAATACCGCACCCATGCGGAAGTGCTGAAAATCGAAATGGCGCCCGACGGCAAAACCGCGACCGGCGTGACCTATTTTGACGAAAAGGCCGGCGAAGAGGTGTTCCAGCCCGCGGATCTGGTAATCCTGGCCGCCTATCAGTTGCACAACGTCCATCTGATGCTGCTCTCGGGCATCGGTCAGCCGTTTGATCCCGCAACGAACGAAGGCGTCACCGGTCGCAGCTATGCCTACCAGATGAACGGCGGCTACACGATGTTCTTCAAGGACGAGGTGTTCAATCCGTTCATCGGTACCGGTGCCAACGGCATGTCGATCGATGATTTCGGCATGGACAATATCGACTTCGGTCGTGAAGGCTTTATCGGCGGCGCCTACTGGCGTGCCGGCCAGTCCAACGGTCAGCCGATCCGCTCCATGGCGCTCCCTGCGGGCACGCCGACCTGGGGTGCCGGCTGGAAGAAGGGCATCGGCGAGTGGTACGGCCACTCAATGTCGATCGGCTCGCACGGTTCGCATATGTCCTATCGCGGCAATTATCTCGACCTCGACCCGACCTACAAGGATCGCCACGGTCGTCCGCTGATGCGCATGACGTTCAACTGGCAGCCGAACGACATCCGCATGACCCAGTTCATGAAGTCGAAGATGGAGCCGATCGCCAAGTCGATGAACCCGACCTCAATGCAGGAAGGCTTCAAGAAGGACGGCGCCATGTACGACGTGCGTCCTTACCAGACGACGCACAATGTGGGCGGCACTGTGATGGGTGACAATCCGAAGACCTCGGCAATCAATCGATATCTGCAGGCCTGGGACAAGCACAACATCTTCGTGATGGGCGCCGGCGCCTTCCCGCAGAACACCCAGTACAACCCGACCGGCATGGTCGGCGGCCTGGCCTATTGGGCGGCGCATGCGATCCGGACGCAGTACCTGTCCAATCCGCGGCCACTGGTGTGAGGAGCGCAACGATGAAAACCTTTCTTCGCGTCATTCTTATCCTCGCCGTTCTCGGCGTCGTCGGCCTTCTCGCCTTCATCTTCGTGCCGGTCCAGCGCACTGCCGCGGTTGCCCAGCTCCCGGCTGATTACAAAGCACCGGCGGGCAGTGGCGAATACGCCATGCGGGCCGGTGACTGCATGGCCTGTCATACCGCGGAGGGCGGCAAGCCCTTCGCCGGCGGCCGGCCTATCCACAGCCCGATGGGCACGATCTGGGCCACCAACATCACCCCGGACAAGGAAACCGGCATCGGCAATTACACGCTCGATGATTTCCGCGCGGCGCTCTACGACGGCGTTCGCAACGACGGTGCGCATCTCTACCCGGCCATGCCTTACGAAAACTATCGCAAGCTGACGGAACAGGACATCCAGGCCCTCTACCAGTATTTCATGACCGAGGTGCCTGCAGTTTCCAACAAGGTCGAGGAAACGGCACTGTCCTTCCCGTTCAACCAGCGCTGGGGCATTCGCGCCTGGAACTGGCTGGCGCTGGGCAAGCCGGGCTTTGAACCTGTTTCGCAGGACGAGCAGTTCAACCGTGGTGCCTATCTCGTGCAGGGCGCCGGACACTGCGCCGCCTGCCACAGCCCGCGCAACCTGCTGATGGCGCAGGACGGTACCGACGAGAGCAGCGCTGCCTTCCTGACCGGCGGCGAGATCGACGGCTATACGGCACCTGACCTGCGCGGCCCGCAAAGCGCACCGCAGAAATGGTCCACCGAAGAGCTCGCGGCCTATCTTACGACTGCCCGCAACGCGCATTCCACGGCAACCGGCGAGATGATGCTGGTGGTGCGCGATTCGCTGCAATACATGACGCCCGAGGACAATCTGGCGATCGCAACCTACCTCAAGAAGATCGGCAGCACTGGCGGTTCCACGGCACCGGCAACGCCTTCGGCGGCGCCTGAAAAGGCCGAGGTTACCGACACCGAGAAAATGCTGACGGAAGCCAAAGCGGATATGCCGCTCGGTCCCCGCCTCTATCTCGACAATTGCGGTGGCTGCCACTTTGTCAACGGCAAGGGTGCCGCGGAAATCTTCCCGGAGCTTGACGGAAATTCGCTGGTTACCGCGAAGTCTTCAAAGGGCCTGTTGGATGTCATGCTGCACGGAGCGGAACTGCCTTCGACCAAGGACCGTCCCATGCGCGTGCGCATGCAGGGCTATAACGACCGCCTCAACGACGAAGAAGCGGCAGCACTTGCCACCTTCCTGCGCCAGGCCTGGCATAACGACGCTCCGCCGGTCACTGCGGAAGACGTCAAGGCTGTCCGCCGCTAGACCATGACATCAGACCCTGCCGGTTCGTAACCGACAGGGTCTTTACACGTCGCCATGGGTGGCATCAGCCGTTGGCCGTTGCCAAGGCCTCCGGCGGCCCGAGGATCGCAATACTTCGCCGCGTCAGTTTGGCGTGATACATGCGCCGATCTACGAGAGCGACAAGAGCCGTTCTCGACCACTTGACCTCGCTTGCAAAGCCAAAACCCAGCGCCGCACCGACGCGCAGCGTTTTGCTTCCGATCGTGACGGCGGCCAGCACAGTGTCCATCATCACGGCGAGCCTCTGCTCCTGCATTTCACTGTCTCCCATGTCTGACTGGAACAGGAGGGCAAACTCGTCACCGCCCAGCCGCGAAACGAATTCTCCCGCTCTCAGGGACGACAACAGTCTTTTCCCGATAACCGCAAGCAACTCGTCCCCGACCGGGTGACCGTGCATGTCATTGACGATCTTGAAGCCGTTGAGATCGAAGATTGCGAGCCCGAACTCCTCATGGTTGGCGCGATCTTCGATAAAGTGAGCGATCCGTTGCTCGAACCCAAGACGGTTCGGAAGCCCGGTCAGGCTATCGGTGACGGCCGCGGCTCGCAACGCCTCTTCCTGTCTGATTTGCGCGCTCGTCTGTTCGGTGACATCGGTCAGCGCCTCGAGATCGTAGAGGTCGTTTCCGATCTTGATCCGGCGTGCGGAGATCATCACGGAAATTTCCCGCCCGTCACGATGCCGGATCTTGCCCGACTGCGCGGAGTAATACCCAACCTCGTCAAGGAGTTTGATCCTGGCAACACGGTCTGAGCCATCGACGATCAGGCCGACATCCGTCAGTTTGCGACCAACCAGTGCCGTTTCGTTCATCCCGACGAGGTCCATGTAAGCCTGGTTGACCCGCACATAAACGGAGTTTGGCCCGGCCGTCGAAATGGCATAGGCAAGCGGAGAGATGTGAAACAGCGTCTGCAACATTCCGTCCAGCCCATCTCCGCCTTGTGTCGCACTGGAAAAGAGTGAGGCTGCCGCCCGTTCATCCGAAAGCATCGGCCTAACCCTTATTCACTTTAGGGGATTGCCACAGCAGGACGACCGGTGACGGCAAGAACCGCAGATCCACCCGATATTGCATGTCGCAGGTTCTGTCTGTCATCATTCCCTCGCCGCAACCTCGCCCGATAGAGAGGTTCGCCGTTCGAAACACTCAGCGACATGCCTTGGCGACCGTCCGCTAATCTCAGATTGTCGATGATAAAAGTACTCTGCCCGACAACGCTCATGAGACCACGCTGAGTAAACCGCTTCACAAAGACCAGACGTCGTTACCCGCCCATCACCCAACAATGCAAATATCCCATGTCGCATTGCAACGCGAGTGTTTCTCAGAGCGGCTGCGGGGAGTTGCGTTGGGTGTAACGGTCCGGAAATCGGCTTGTTGGGACGATTGCGCGGCGCAGTCTAGCTCACTGGCTCACAAGTCTGGACGTTCGCAATTTGGGCTAGAGCAAGATTTTCATTGTTTCACGGCTTCGTGATGGCCGGTCTGAAATCCGGGTTCGATAGGGCGAGATGCTCGTTGATGCAGTGGATCTGCGATGGATGAGCCCGCCTCGGGAGGTTTTCCGGCCCATGTAAATTGGATTTTTTGATGGACATCCACATCTCCCGCTCTACAAACAGGTCATGGACGGGCTGCAGATGCGCATAACGAATGTGCGTCTGAGCGCGCTTTTAGTGCGTGACGTCTGACTTGATACAATCCTCGCGATACGCTGATCGGATTGGTTCTTCGCCGGCGATGGCTATATCGCCCAAATAAAATACACGGACGACCTTTGGCCGGAAAGCCTATGCTTCCGCCGTAGAGTAGATCCGACTGTCTAGGAGAATGCCCGCGCTACCGAGCCCGGGCCAAATTTTTAATGGCTTATGAAACTGAAAATGACGCGCCGCTTGAAGCGACATCGACCAAGATCAGTCTAAACAATGTCTACAAAATCTTCGGCGAGCGGCCTGACAAGGCCTTGGACATGATCCGCGCCGGCAAGACAAAATCCGAAATCCATTCAGCGACCGGTTGCTCCGTCGGTGTCAACGACGCGAGCTTCGAGATCAAGGCTGGCGAGATTTTCGTGATCATGGGCCTGTCCGGCTCCGGAAAATCCACCCTCCTTCGTCTGCTGAACAGGCTCATCGAGCCGACATCCGGTGCGATAAAAATCGACGGGCGTGACATCACCCAGATGTCGCGCAAGGAACTGATCGATCTGCGGCGCCGCGATATCAGCATGGTGTTCCAGTCCTTCGCGCTTCTGCCCAACCGTACCGTGCTCAACAACGCTTCCTTCGGTCTCGAGGTCGCAGGCGTCAACGAAGCCGAGCGTCGGCAGAAGGCTCTCGTTGCTTTGAAGGCCGTGGGCCTCGACGGTTACGAGGACAGCCTTCCGGATCAGCTGTCCGGCGGCATGAAGCAGCGCGTCGGCCTTGCCCGTGCTTTGGCCAGTGAACCGACCATTCTTCTCATGGACGAAGCCTTCTCGGCACTTGACCCGCTCATCCGGACCGAGATGCAGGACGAGTTGGTCCGTCTTCAGTCCGAACAAAGCCGCACGATCGTCTTCGTCAGCCACGATCTCGACGAAGCCATGCGGATCGGCGACCGTATCTGCATCATGCAGAACGGCAGCGTCATTCAGGTCGGTACGCCGGACGAAATCGTCATGAGCCCGGCCAATGATTACGTCCGCTCCTTCTTCCGCAATGTTGATGTCAGCCATGTCTTCAAGGCCGGCGATGTTGCCCGCAAGACCCAGGTCACGATCATCGACCGTCAGGGTGTATCGGCCGCCGCCGCACTCGAACGCATGAAGCACTTCGACCGCGAATACGCGATCATTCTTGGTCGCGACAAGACCTACCAGGGAATGGTCAGCCAGACATCGCTTGTCGAAAAGCTGCGCGCCAAGGCGGATGATCCCTACCGCGGAGCGTTTCTCACCGGGATCGAGACAATCGCAGCCGACGAACCGCTGTCGAACGTTCTCGGCACGGTCGCCGCCAGCGCCTGGCCGGTCCCCGTCATCGATGACGCCAAACGCTATCTCGGATCGATCAGCAAAACGACGCTGCTCGAAACGCTCGACCGCGCCAGCTGATTTCCATTCACGACCTTAGAATTGTTGCAGCGCCCTGCCGGCCCATGATGCAGGCGGCGCTGTAGCCGGCCAGAAACCGGAGACAGACATGAATTTCAACATCGGCGACGGCATCGATACAGCCGTCAACTACATCCTCGACAACTTCTCCCCCTTTCTCGATCTGATCGCGTCGGCGATCGGCTTTGTAACCGGGACGATCCAGGATGCGCTGCTTGCGCTCCCGATGCCCGTCGGCATTGCCATCTTTGTCGCGCTATCCCTCTGGCGGGTCGGCCTCGGCTTCGGCCTGCTGACCGGCATCGCACTTTGGCTGGTGGACCACATGGGTCTTTGGAGCGCCATGATGGAGACGCTTTCCCTGGTGATCGCGTCGACGCTGATGGCAATGATCATCGGCCTGCCGCTCGGCATTGCCATGGCGCGCAAGGATAGTGTCGCAGCCATCGTCCGGCCCATCCTCGATCTGATGCAGACCATGCCGGCGTTCGTCTACCTCATTCCGGCAGCGATGTTCTTCGGGCTTGGAGCGGTACCGGGTGCCATCGCCACGGTGATCTTTGCAATGCCGCCTGTCGTGCGACTGACCAATCTTGGCATCCGCCAGGTACATCACGAGTTCATCGAGGCAGGCAACGCGTTTGGCTGCACCTCGACGCAGCTTCTGTTCAAGATCCAGCTTCCCAATGCCCTGCCCTCGATCATGGCCGGTATCAACCAGACGATCATGCTGTCGCTGTCGATGGTCGTCATCGCTTCGATGATCGGCGCCGGCGGGCTCGGCAACACGGTCCTGACCGGTATCCAGCGCCTGGATGTGGGCACGGGCTTCGAGGGCGGTCTTGCCGTCGTCATCCTGGCCGTCATTCTCGACCGGATCACCCAGAGCCTCGGCCAGAAATCCAGAAAGCCGAACGCCCTCTGGCGCGCGCTTTCCAAGAGAAACGAGCGTGAGGACATGGTGACGGCAACCGCCTGATCCAGTCCTTCGCCGAACCGTGCGGGTGATGAACCCGCAATTGCAAACCTCCCAAAAAGGAGACTACATGTTCAAGACCCTCGCAACCCTCGGGCTCGCCGCCACTCTCATCGGTGGATCTGTGACCGCAACGATGGCGCAGGACGCCAAGCCGGTAAAGATCGGCTGGTCCGCTTGGTCCGATGCTGAATTTGTCACCAAGCTCGCCGCAAAGCTCATCAAGGATGAACTCGGCACGGAAGTCGAGCTGGTACAGTCCGACGTCGCTCCCCTCTACCAGGGAGTCAGCCGCGGCGATCTCGACGCGATGATGATGGCCTGGCTGCCGCAGACCCATGCGGACTACTACGAGAAGGTGAAGGACAAGGTCGAAACGCTCGGTACCGTCTATGACGGCGCAAAGCTGGGCTGGGTCGTTCCGGCCTATATCCCGGAAAGCGAGATCGCTTCGATCGAGGATCTGAAGAAGCCTGAAGTGCAAAAGAAGCTTTCCGGCATCGTGCAGGGCATCGATCCGGGCGCAGGTCTGACACGGTTGTCAGAAAAGGCCGTAAAGGATTACGGTCTCGACGACTACAAGCTGCAGATCTCCAGTGAGGCGGGCATGCTGACGACGGTTGATCGCGCCATGCGCAGCGAAAAGTGGTTCGTCGCCACGTCCTGGAGCCCCCATTGGATGTTCGGAAAGTACAAGCTTCGTTACCTGACCGACCCCAAGAAGTCGTTGGGTGAAGCAGAGCATGTCGACGTTCTCGCCCGCAAGGATTTCAAGACCGAAAATCCGAAGGTTGCCGGCTTCCTCTCGCGCATGAAGCTGCCGATCGCTGATCTCGAAGCGGGGATGTTTACCGCGCAGGAGACGTCCTACGACGAAGCGGTCGCAAAATACATCAAGGACCATCCGGATCAGGTCAAGGCCTGGGTTGGAGAAGACGGCTGACATAGGCCTCGGGCTTCGCGGTTATCCGCGGAGCCCTTTTGCTACTTGATGCCAGCGTCCAGTTGTTAGGAGCAGACGATGTTTATTGACGGAACGGATCTCGACCAGGCTACCGGCGATACGCTCGGCGGGCGTATCTCCCTGGCACGCGATGCGACTGATCTTTCGGTAGATGATGCTGCCCACATGTCCGGTGTTGACCGGAGTGTCTGGGAGGCCTGGGAGAACGACCGTGACGCACCGATCGCAACCGATCTCGAGATCGTCGCACGCTCCCTGCAGGTAAGCCTCGGCTGGTTGATTACCGGCCGCGGTGTCGGGCCGAAGTGGGACAGCTAGACTGTCAGCGTTGAAGCTCTACCAGAAGCGGAATTACCGCACGTTCAGGCCCGTACGACGAGCTGCAGCCCGCTCGACGGCGGACAGCGTGTCGTAGATGAGGATCGCAAGAGCGCCGACGATCAGGCCGCCTTGCAGGATAAAGGCGAGGTTGTTGGCCTGCAGGCCGGCGATGATGACTTCGCCCAGGGTTTTTGCGGCAACGGTCGAACCGATCGTGGCCGTGGCGAGACTGATCACGACCGACAGACGGATACCGGCGAGGATGACGGGTGTGGCGAGCGGCAGCTCGACCTTGAACAGCCGCTGCAACCCGGTCATGCCTGTCCCGCGCGCCGCCTCCATGACAGACGGCGGAAGGGTCGTCAGCCCCGTCAGTGTGTTTTCGAAAATCGGCAGCAAACCGTAGAGAAAGAGCGCGACCAGCGTCGGTTTTTCACCAAACCCCAGCGTTGGAACCGCGAGCGCCAGCACCGCTACTGGCGGGAAGGTTTGCCCGATATTCACGAGGCCCCGCGAGAGCGGCAAAAACTCGGCGCCGATCGGCCGCGTCACGAGAATTGCCATGGGAACAGCCACAAGAATCGCTGCTGTCGTGGCGATGGCAACCGTCCTCAGATGCAGAAGCGTGAGTGTCAGAAGACTTCCCTGATTGTAGATCGCAGGCGCATTCTGCTGAACCAGCGGGCGCAGGATGGGATCGAACGATTCGGGCATCAGCAGGAACGTCAGCAGAAGAACGAGCAGTAACGCCCGCAGCATGAGAGGAAGCCACGCTCTCATGCCAGACCCGCCGCGCGCTTCGAAAGTCCTTCGACCGAAACAGAGCCGATGATCCGCCCATCGGATGCGCGAACAGGCAATGCCTGCTGTCCCGTCCACAAAAGCTTTGATAGCGCTTCTCGCTGGCTCATGTCTTCGGACAGTGGTTCCCCTGTCGCTTGATTGGGCTCGACGGCCTCACCGATAGTCTGCATCGACAGGAGCCGGAACGGCCGCTCCGTATCACCGATCAGGGTCTCGACGAACGGGGTCGCAGGCTGTCGAACCAGCTCGACGGGCGCGCCGTATTGAACGACCTTGCCCTTGTCCATCACCGCAATCCGGTCCGCCAGATGAAAGGCCTCGTCCATATCGTGCGTGACGAGAACGATGGTCGTGCCGAGCACTTTTTGAATGCTGATAAGGTCCTGCTGCGCCTTGGCGCGAATGATCGGGTCGAGAGCGCCGAACGGCTCATCCATCAGGAGCACGTTGGGTTCAGCCGCAAGTGCGCGTGCCACGCCGACGCGCTGTTGCTGCCCGCCGGAGAGTTCATGCGGAAAACGCGACGCGAAATCGGCGGGGTCGAGCTGGAAGAGTTCGAGCAGCTCTTTTACTTTGGCGTCGATGCGGGGCCGGTCCCAGCCAAGCAGACCCGGAACAGTGGCGATATTCTGCGCGACGGTTCGATGCGGAAAAAGCCCGTGTCCCTGGATCGCGTAGCCGATCCTGCGCCGCAGTTCGAACCCCGGCAGGTCGCGATTGTCGACGCCGTCGAGCTTGATGGTTCCAGAGGTCGGTTCCACGAGCCGGTTGATCATCCGCAGAAGCGTGGTCTTGCCGGAGCCGGACGTTCCGACAATGACCGTTACCGTGCGCGGTTGGATCGTCATAGTCACTGTGTCGACAACCGTATTGTCGCCGTAACGCTTGGTGAGGGTCTCGATTTCGATCATGCGGCTTTGCCTCGAGTGCCAACAGGGGCGTTCAGTTCGACGAGTGCGTCCAATACGGTGGCTGCGGTGAAGGCAAGCACGACGGTGGGTACGGCGCCCAGGAGCACAAGATCCATTGCCGTCTGGCCGACGCCCTGGAAGACGAAGACGCCGAACCCGCCGCCGCCGATCAGGGCCGCAATGGTCGCAAGCCCGATATTCTGAACCAGAACGATGCGGATACCGGTCAGGATGACGGGCATGGCGAGCGGCAGTTCGATGCCGAACAGGCGTTGGCGCCCGGTCATGCCGACTCCGCGGGCCGCCTCGTTTGCTTCCCGGGGCACGCCTTCGAGTCCCACGACGGTGTTGGCGACAACAGGCAACAGGGAGTAGAGGAACAGCGCCACGAACGCGGGTGCAGCGCCAATGCCGCGTATGCCGATCGCGGCCGCACCCGGCACGTTGATGGCGATCCAGCCGAGCGGCGCGATGAGAATGCCGAACAGGGCAATCGACGGGATCGTCTGGACGAAGTTCAGCGTGTTGAGAATGCCGGCACGCAAGGAAGTGACTCGGTGGGCAAGAACGCCGAGGGGAAGACCGACGACGACGGCTGCAATCAGCGATCCGATCGCCAATGTCACGTGTTTTCCCGCTTCCTGCCAGAAGACGTCGGCGCGGCCCGCATATTCCCTGATGATGGAAAGTCCGTCCCAGAGACCCGAAGACAGGACGAGCGCGATGCCCGCTAGGCTGACCGCCAGCAAGGCGATCCGAACGACGGGTGTTGGCCGCAGTCTGGCGATCGCATCGGCGGCGAGCAGAGCGAAGGCAAGCATCAACAGCCAGGCACCGGAGGCCGGCGAAACACGAGCATAGGTATTGCCGTCCGGCGTCAGAAACGACGCGGCGGAACCGACGGAGATGGCAAGTCCCGCGAGAACGGCCGCCGCAGCCGACAGCCTCAGATAAAGAGGTGTTTTGAAGAGTGTGATGAGGATCGCGACGCCGATAACGACGACGAAGGCGATCGACGTGGATGGCGGCAGGGATTCCCAGAGAGACTTCCCCTGCCCCGGCACGATCCGGTTGGGACGGAAAATCATGAGGGGCGCGAAGAAGGCAGCGTAGACCGCCAGCAGCGCCACGACGACACCCAGCTTATCGAGGCGAAGCTTCAATCCGATCCTCCTTGGCCCCCGGATGATGCATCCCGCCCTTTCGGGAGGAATGCATCAAGCAGACAGTGTTACTTCAGAAAGCCGTTCTTCTTCAGAAAGTCTTCGGCAACGGCCTTCGGCGGTTCGCCACCGAGCTGCACGCGACCGTTCAACTCCTGGAGCGTCACAAGATCGAGCTTTTCGAAGACCGGCTTCAGAAACGTTTCGATTTGCGGATGCTCCTTCAGAACCGCTTCACGGATGATCGGAGCCGGCTGGTAGACCGGCTGGACGCCCTTGTCGTCTTCCAGAACGACGAGACCCGATGGCGCAATGCCACCATCCGTGCCGTAGACCATCGCCGCATTGGCGCCGTTAGTCTGGTTTGCAGCTGCTGCGATCGTGGCAGCGGTGTCGCCGCCGGACAGCGTGATCAGCTGGTCGGACTTGAGCGTGAAGCCGTAGGTCTTCTGGAAGGCCGGAAGGGCTGCAGCAGAATTGACGAATTCCGAGGAGGCAGCCAGAACGACCTTACCGCCGCCAGCAACATAGGAGCCGAATTCGCTAAAGGTCTTGATTTTGCCTTCGTCCGCGACTTCCTTGCGGATTGCGACCGCCCAGGTGTTGTTTGCCGGAGACGGGGTCAGCCAGACGATCTTGTTTGCATCGTAATCCAGCTTCTTGGCCTCAGTATAGGCCTTTGCCGCATCCTTCCAGGCCGGGTCTTCGGCTTTTTCGAAGAAGAACGCCGCATTGCCGGTATATTCCGGATAGATGTCGATTTCGCCAGCGGTGATCGCCTTGCGCACGACAGGTGTGGCGCCGAGCTGAACGCGATCCGTCGTCTTGATGTCGTTTGCGTTCAGGATGGACAAAATGATGTTGCCGAGGACGCCGCCCTCGGTATCGATCTTTGATGATACGACGACTTGCGCCGATGCCGTGGCCGCAGATGCGGCAATGGCGAATATGGTTCCGATCACGATCTTGGGCAGGTGCACGGCCGGTATCTCCCTGTTTACAACTAGTCTTGCCTCGCGCGCCCAACCGCAATCGTCCGGACGCAAACGCCTATATATGCCGCCGGTTCAAGAAGAATAGTGGAGCAACGTCACGTCGGTCATTTGCGGTATGCCTCGTCCTGAAACCGAGGCCGTATGCCGTCTCCGGATCCGACAGCCGCTCGGAAACGACTGCCCGGCGGGAGGAACGATCGCGCCTTCTTCGAGTTATGTCGATGCCGCCCCTAGCATCCCTTTCAGCGAACATTTCGGAGGCCCACCCATGGCAGACAACATCAGCAATCCTGAAGGCAAAGGCCCTGCAGGTGGTTGGGGTTCGGTAAAGTCGATTTTCCGGATCTACGGCGAGAGTTCGCCTCCACCAGCGTTTCTCGAAACATTGTCTCGCCAAAACAAGCCGGGCGGATTCATGTGCGTCTCGTGCGCCTGGCCAAAGCCCAAAAACTATCACCCATTCGAGTTTTGCGAGAATGGTGCCAAGGCCACCATGTGGGACCTGACCAACTCCCGTTGCGGACCTGATTTCTTCAAGAAGCATACGGTGGAGGAGCTGAAGGGCTGGAAAGACCACGATCTGGAGATGACAGGTCGCCTAACCCATCCTCTCCGCTTCGACCACGCGACCGGACAATACGTGGAGGCCACCTGGAACGAGGCGTTCCAGAAGATCGGCGCAACGCTAAAGCGCCTGGAGAAGAAGAGCGTGGTCTTCTATTCGTCCGGCCATGCCGGACTGGAAGCATCCTACCTCTATGCCTTGCTGGCACGCGCCTATGGCAACAACAACCTGCCGCAGAGCTCGAACATGTGCCACGAGACGACGTCCGTTGGCCTCACCAAGGTCATCGGCTCGCCGGTCGGTACCATCGTCTGGGAAGATTTGGAAAAGACCGACGCCTTCTTCTTCTTCGGCCAGAACCCGGGCACCAACAGTCCACGTTTCCTCCATCCGCTGCAGGAAGCTAAAAAGCGCGGCGCGAAGATCGTCACATTCAACCCTGTCATCGAGCAGGGTCTCGTGTCATTCGTGAACCCGCAAAATCCGCTCGACATGGTCACGGGCAACGAGACCAAGATATCCGATCAGTATCTGCAGGTGCAGGCCGGTGGTGACGTCGCTGCCATGCTGGGTCTCTGTAAGACCGTCGTCGAGGCCGATGATGCAGCGGTTGCCGCTGGCCGGGCGCGTGTTCTCGATGTCGATTTCATCGCCGAGCATACGACGGGCTTCGACAAGTTCATCGAATGCGTGCGCGATACTCTTTGGTCGGACATTGTGCGTGAAAGCGGGCTCACGGAGGCTGATCTGCGCGAGGCAGGCGCGACTTATATTGCCGCCAAGCGCGTCATCGGCGTCTATGGAATGGGACTGACCCAGCACTCGCAGGGCGGCCTCAACATCGCGATGCTAGTCAACCTTCTTCTCCTGCGCGGCAATATCGGCCGCGAGGGTGCCGGTTGCTGTCCGGTGCGTGGCCACTCGAACGTTCAGGGCCAGCGGACCGTCGGCATCGCCGAAAAGACCAAGCTCATCCCGATGGACAAACTGAAGGAACTGTTCGATTTCGATCCTCCGACCGAGGACGGAACGCACATCGTCGATGCGGTCAAAGGCATGATGGCAGGAACCATTCGCGCCACGATCTCACTCGGCGGCAATCTGCTTCGAGCCGTGCCGGATCAGGTCGATATGGAGCGGGTCTGGGCCGAGCAGGAGCTGACGGTCATGGTCTCGACCAAGCTCAACCGCAGTCATCTGTTTCCGGGCAAGGACGCATGGATCCT
This sequence comes from Neorhizobium sp. IRS_2294, assembly GCF_050500145.1. NCBI lineage: Bacteria > Pseudomonadati > Pseudomonadota > Alphaproteobacteria > Hyphomicrobiales > Rhizobiaceae > Neorhizobium > Neorhizobium sp. IRS_2294. The sequence goes on along the minus strand of NZ_CP191440.1, from coordinate 306,464 downwards.
GCCCTGTCTCAGCAGAACCGAGATCGATATGCAGGCGAGCGGAAATCAGTCCGTGACGACGGAGGACAGCTTTTCGCACATTTCCGGGTCGATCGGTAAACGCACGCCGGCGTCCAAGCATCTCCAGAGCGAGCTTGCGATCGTCACCGGCATTGCAAAAGCAACGCTCGACCATAACCCGAAGCTGAAATGGGACGAATGGACGCGAGACTACAGCCTCGTCCGCAATCTCATCGAGGCAACCTACCCCGATGACTTCAAGCATTACAACCAGCGCATGTTCGAGCCCGGCGGCTTTTATCGCGGCAATGATGCACACGAACGCAAGTGGAATACCGAGGAAAAGAAAGCGGTCTTTACAACGCCCCATCAGCTCAACGCGTTGTCGTTCGAGGATGCGCCTGGTCGGTTCCGGCTGATCACGATGCGATCCAACGACCAGTTTAACACAACGATCTATGGCTATTCGGATCGATTCCGCGGCATTGAGGGTACGCGAGACGTGCTTCTCATGTGTCCGGAAGACATTGCTGCAGCAGGACTTCGGGAAGGTCAGGTCGTATCGCTCGTCAGTGACTTCGAAGACGGCAAACACCGCGAACTCAGCGGGCTGACGGTCAGGGCGCACAAGCTTCCGCGCGGCACGATCGGCGGGTACTATCCCGAATGCAATGTGCTGAACGCAATCGACCATCACGACGAGATGTCCAAGACGCCGGCGTCCAAGGCAATCCCGGTGAAGATCGTCAGCCACTGATCCCGAAAGCGAGTACCGTCCGGTACAGTGCCCGTCAAGCCAGGTAAACCAGGTTTGGCGGGCACACTTCGTTCTGCTTAGGCGCTTTCAATTTCGCCAAGAAACGCATCTCGATTGTTCTGCACGACCGCCAAAAGGTAGTCGGCGACGGCACGTACACGGGGAATGCGGCTCATGTCGCGGTGACGGACCAGGTAGTAGTGCCGGGTCAACTGCACCTCGCGGGGCAGCACCAGCTCGAGATCCGGCTGACGGCGCGCAATGAAATGCGGCAGGATGCAGAGTCCCTGGCCCTGAAGCGTCGCCGTCAGTTGCGCCGAGATGCTTGAGCTCTGAAACCGCGGCCGGATTCCCGGATGGACGTCGCCAAGATAGTCCAGTCCCGGCGCAAAGATCATATCCTGGATGTAGCCGATGAACGGGTGTAGCAGCAGGTCGTCGCGGCTTTTGATCTCCGGTCGCTCGGACAGGTAGGATTTTGCGCCGTAGATGTTCAGCCGATAGTCGGTGATCTTCTCGATTTCGTAGGGTCCGCCCTTCGGCGGATCGAGCGAGATGGCAATGTCGGCCTCCTTGCGCGACAAGGACATGATCTGCTGGATCGTCACCAGCTCGAGCGAGAGATTGGGATGCTGGACGGTGAAATCACCGATCTGATGCGCGAGGAAGAAGTTCGCAATTCCTTCCGGAGCACTGAGACGGACGACGCCCTGGTGAGCAGCGCTCCCCGAGAAGATATCCATCTGTAACCGGTCCGCTTCCGCCTCCATGCGTTCCGCCGCTTCGATGAAGCGTTGTCCTATTCCCGTTAGGACATAGCCACGCGGATTGCGCTCGAAAAGCTTGATCCGGAGACTGAATTCCAGTCGGTCGATGCGGCGCGATACGGTGGCATGGCTGGTGCGCAATTGCCGGGCCGCGACGGAAAGCTGCCCGGTTCGGGCGACGGCCAGGAAATATTGAAGGTCGTCCCAGGTGAAGTTCGGGCTGGCTGTCATGTCGGCGGTTAGCGCTCCAATGTCCCTATTTGTTCAAACGCTGTCACGTGTCTGTTCAAAATTGAACAGAGGCTGTTTGCAATTAATAGCGAGCTCCTCCTTGCGTCAACGTTCGTTTTACTCGACCATACCCACAGGAGGGGCTGCTTTGAGGAGGGTGGTCCGCCAAATTTGAACAGATTCGCGCGCTGTTATCTCTGGGAGGAGACCTTATGCGAAAGACGTTTGTGGCGTCCGTTGTTACACCGCTGGCCGTATTGCTCGCCAGCAGCACTGCATTTTCCCAAGCGGCATCCGACGGCAAGGTCAGGATCGGTATCCTGAACGACCAGTCCGGGGTGTATTCCGATTTCGGCGGCAAGTCGTCCGTTGAGGCTGCAAAGATGGCGGTCGAGGATTTTGGCGGCAAGGTTCTGGATTTTCCGATCGAGGTCATCGACGCCGATCACCAGAACAAGCCCGACATCGCCTCCAACATCGCCCGCCAGTGGTACGATACCCAGCAGGTCGATACGATCATGGACCTGACAACGTCGTCGGTCGGTCTCGCGGTCCAGGCGCTGTCCAAGGACAAGAAGAAGATCACCATCAACACCGGTGCGGCGACCACTGATCTCACGGGCAAGTCCTGCACGCCCTACGGCTTCCACTGGGCATATGATACCCATGCGCTTGCGGTCGGCACGGGCGGTGCGATGGTCAAGCAGGGCGGTGACAGCTGGTTTTTCCTGACCGCGGACTATGCTTTCGGCTATTCCCTCGAGCAGCAGACCAGCGACTACGTGAAGGCCAATGGCGGCACGGTCGTCGGTTCGGTGCGGCATCCCCTGTCGAGCCAGGATTTCTCATCCTTCCTGCTGCAGGCGCAGTCATCAGGCGCGAAGGTGATCGGGCTAGCCAATGCCGGTCTCGACACGGCCAACTCGATCAAGCAGGCGGCCGAGTTCGGTATTGTCCAGGGGGGGCAGAAATTGGCGGCGCTCCTGTTCACGCTGGCCGAAGTGCACGGGCTCGGACTTGAGGCAGCACAAGGCCTGACGCTGACGGAAGGCTATTACTGGAACCTCGACGACAAGAGCCGCGAGTTTGCCAAGAAGTTTTTTGCCCGGACCAACAAGATGCCGAACATGGTTCATGCGGGCACCTATTCTGCCGTGACGCAGTATCTCAAAGCCGTGCAGAAGGCCGGTACGGACGAAAGCGACGCGGTGGCCAAAGCGCTGCATGAAATGCCGGTCGACGACTTCTTCGCTCGCGGCGGTACGGTTGGCGCAAACGGCCGAATGATCCACGACATGTACCTTTTGCAGGTGAAGAAGCCTGATGAAAGCAAGGAACCGTGGGACTATTACAACGTGCTTGCCACCATTCCCGGCAAGGAGGCCTATCTCGACCCGGCCAAGGCCGGTTGCGAGCTGGTGAAGTGAGCGATGGCAGTCGCATCGATCTCGACTAACGAGCAGCCACGGGTGGTCTTGTCCGCCCGTGGCCTGTCGAAGAGCTTTGGAGCATTCGCAGCCGTCAAGAATGTCGATCTCGATGTTCACGACGCCAGTGTCCATGCGCTGATCGGTCCGAACGGAGCCGGCAAGACGACGGTGTTCAACCTTCTCACCAAGTTCCTGCAACCGACGGCCGGTTCGATCACGCTGATGGGCGCCGACATCACGAAACTGCCACCCGACAAGGTGGCGCGGATGGGGCTGGTCCGCTCGTTCCAGATCTCGGCCGTGTTTCCGCATCTGACCGTGCGTGACAATGTCCGCGTCGCATTGCAGCGTCCGAGCGGGTTGTCGACACAGTTCTGGCTGCCGCTGTCCTCGCTCGACCGGCTGGATGCCCGCGCCGACGAGCTGATCGAGACTGTGGGGCTGAAACGCGAGCGCAACGCGCTGGCGGCCGACCTTTCCTACGGTCGCAAGCGGGTACTGGAGATTGCCACGACTTTGGCACTCGATCCCAAAGTGCTGCTGCTCGACGAGCCGATGGCCGGCATGGGCCAGGAGGATATCGGTACCGTGTCCGCCATCATCCGCGAAGTGGCGAAAACCCGCGCGGTGCTGATGGTGGAGCACAATCTTTCCGTCGTTGCAGATATCTGCCACCACGTCACAGTACTGCAGCGCGGCGAAATTCTGGCCGAGGGCGATTACGCGACGGTCAGCCAGGATCCGCGCGTCCGCACGGCTTACATGGGCACGGAGGAGGCATGATGGCGCAACCCCTGCTTCAGGTTTCCAATCTCAATGCCTGGTATGGCGAAAGCCATGTCCTGCACGGCGTCGACATGACGGTGCATGAGGGCGAAACCATCACCATTCTCGGTCGCAACGGCGTCGGCAAGACTACGACGCTGCGCACGATCATGGGCATCATCCGCGAACGCCGCGGCGAGATCCTCTTTTCCGGCCAGGACATGTCGCGGGTTCCATTGCACAGAACCGCCCATGCGGGTCTCGGCTTTGTGCCGGAGGAGCGGGGTATCTTCTCGACGCTGACCGTCGAGGAAAACCTCATGCTGCCGCCGGTCGTTGCGCAAGGGGGAATGCCACTCAGCGAGATCTACGAGCTATTCCCGAACCTTCACGAACGCCGCTCCAGCCCGGGCACGAAGCTCTCCGGTGGCGAACAGCAGATGCTGGCGATCGCCCGCATCCTGCGCACCGGGGTAAAACTGCTCATCCTCGACGAGCCGACCGAAGGGCTTGCGCCTGTCATCGTGCAGCGCATCGGCGAAGTGCTGAAGACGCTCAAGGACCGCGGCATGACGGTGTTGATGGTCGAACAGAATTTTCGCTTCGCAAGCCGCGTCGCTGACCGGTTCTACCTGATGGACCACGGAAAAATGGTGGCAAATTTCCCCGTCGGCGAACTGCCTGAGAGGATGGGCATGCTGCATAAGGTTCTGGGGGTTTGAGCATGGTCGCAATGCAAACGGATCACCGCACGGACGACTTGGCAACGCGCTCACGTCCAATTTCGGTAAAATCAGACGACGCCAGGAGCGCCGCCCCATGACCATGATTTTCGGCATTCCGCTGCAGGCTTTCTTGGGACAGCTCCTCATCGGCCTGATCAACGGCTCTTTCTATGCGCTCTTAAGCCTCGGCCTAGCCGTCATTTTCGGCTTACTCCGCGTCATCAACTTCGCCCACGGCGCGCAATATATGCTCGGCGCTTTCGTCGCCATGCTGATGCTGCAGTATTTCGGCATCAACTACTGGTTCGCGCTCGTTCTCGCACCTCTCGTCGTCGGCCTGTTCGGAGCAATTACCGAACGCTTCCTGCTGTCACGGCTTTACAAACTGGACCACCTCTACGGCCTGCTCTTCACCTTCGGATTGGCGCTCACCATCGAGGGCACGTTCCGGTATCTCTACGGTTCGTCGGGCCAGCCCTATTCGGTTCCGACGCAGCTTGCCGGCGGCACCAATCTCGGCTTCATGTTCCTACCCATCTATCGCGGCTGGGTGGTGGTCGTCTCCCTGGTCGCCTGTATCGGCACCTGGCTTTTGATCGAAAAGACCAAGCTCGGCGCCTATTTGCGGGCAGCCACGGAAAACCCGATCCTGGTGCAGGCGTTTGGCGTCAACGTGCCGGTGCTTTTGACACTGACCTACGGGCTCGGCGCCGGACTTGCAGCCTTCGCGGGTGTGTTGGCGGCGCCGATCTACCAGGTCTCGCCGCTGATGGGGTCCAACATCATCATCGTGGTCTTTGCGGTCGTCGTCGTCGGCGGCATGGGATCGATCATGGGTGCGATCCTGACCGGCTACATGCTCGGAATCGCCGAGGGCCTGACGAAAGTGTTTTATCCGGAAGCATCGAGCATCGTGATCTTCGTGATCATGGCGATCGTGCTGCTTCTGCGGCCAGCCGGTCTTTTCGGCCGGGATGTTTAGGGAAGGATGCCAGAGATGAGCGACATCATCCACACCGCTGCCCCGCCGCGCATCGAGAGATCGGGCACAGCCACGAAAACCTACGCGATCTTCATCGGGTTGGGACTGGTGCTGCTCCTTGTTGCACCGCTGTTCTTCTACCCGATCTTTCTGATGAAGCTTTTGTGCTTTGCGCTATTTGCCTGCGCGTTCAACCTGCTGTTGGGTTACACGGGCCTGTTGTCCTTCGGCCATGCGACGTTCTTCGGCGGAGCCGCCTATTTTACTGCCCATGTCGTAAAGGTCTGGGGTCTGTCGCCGGAACTCGGCATTCTCGTCGGTGCATTCGGAGCGGCCGTGCTTGGCCTGATCATGGGCTTCTTTGCGATACGGCGGCAGGGCATCTACTTTGCGATGATCACCCTTGCGCTTTCGCAGATGTTCTTCTTCTTCTGCCTGCAGGCGGAATTCACGCATGGCGAAGACGGCATCCAGTCCGTGCCGCGCGGCCACCTGTTCGGCTTTATCGATCTCAGCGAAACGACGAACATGTACTATTTCGTGCTGGCCGTCTTCTTGATCGGCATGGCGATCATCTGGCGGTTCATCAACTCGCCCTTCGGCATGATCCTCAAATCGATCCGCGAAAACGAGCAGCGCGCCATCTCGCTCGGCTATTCCGTATCCCGCTACAAGCTTGGCGCCTTCGTCATGTCGGCGGCGCTTGCCGGGCTTGCCGGCGGAACCAAGGCGCTCGTCTTCCAGTTCGCGACGCTGACCGATGTCGGCTGGCAGATGTCCGGCGAGGTGATCCTGATGACGCTGCTTGGGGGCATCGGCACGCTGATCGGACCGATCTTTGGCGCCGGGCTTGTCGTGGCGTTGCAGAACTACCTCGCGACCTCGGAATTTCCCGTCACGATCATCACCGGCGTGGTCTTCATGGTCTGCGTCCTCCTCTTCCGGCGCGGCCTGATCGGGGAATTCTACGCCTCGCGGCTTGGCCGAAAACTGGGCTTCGAGCATCGCCGCTGATTGGCTGAAGATCATGGAAACCTACGACTACATCATCATCGGTGCCGGAAGCGCCGGCTGCGTTCTTGCGAACCGCCTTTCGGCCGATAGCCGCAACAGCGTGCTGCTGCTGGAAGCCGGCGGGACCGACAACTATCACTGGGTGCATATCCCGGTCGGCTATCTCTATTGCATCAACAACCCGCGCACCGACTGGTGTTTTGCCACCGAAAAGGAAAAAGGCCTCAACGGCCGCTCCCTGTTTTATCCGCGCGGAAAGCTGCTCGGTGGCTGCTCCTCGATCAACGGCATGATCTATATGCGCGGCCAGGCGCGCGATTACGACCTATGGCGGCAGATGGGATGTGCCGGCTGGGGCTGGGACGACGTGCTGCCGCTGTTTCGCAAGAGCCAGGACTTCTACAAGGGCGGCGACGATCTGCATGGCGAAGGCGGCGAATGGCGGGTCGAAAAGCAGCGTCTGCACTGGGCGGTGCTCGACAGTTTCCGCAAGGCGGCGGAACAGGCGGGCATCCCGATGATCGAGGATTTCAACCGCGGCGACAACGAAGGCTCGAGCTATTTCGACGTCAACCAGCGTTCGGGCATTCGCTGGAACACCTCCAAGGCCTTTCTGCGGCCCGCGATGAAGCGGCCGAACCTACGCGTCCTCACCAAGGCGCATGTCCGCCGCCTGATCATCGAAACCGGTGAGGTGAAAGGCGTCGAGTTTCAGCAGAATGGCGTGTCGCAGGTGGCTCATGCCCGTCGCGAGACGGTGCTTTCGGCGGGCGCGATCGGGACGCCGCATGTCCTCGAACTCTCAGGCGTCGGACGCGGCGAGGTTCTGGCGGACGCCGGGGTCGAGATGGTCAAGGAGGTGCGACAGGTCGGCGAAAACCTGCAGGATCACCTGCAGCTACGGCTGGTCTACAAGGTCACCGGCGTGCCGACGCTGAACGAGAAAGCCTCTCGCTGGCTCGGCAAGGCTGCGATCGGGCTGGAATATGCGCTGAAACGCTCAGGACCTATGTCCATGGCTCCAAGCCAGCTCGGGATTTTTACCCGGTCGGGTCCGGACAAGGAAACGGCTGATCTCGAATACCATGTCCAACCGGTCTCGCTGGACCGCTTCGGGGATCCGGTTCATGCTTTTCCGGCAATCACCGCAAGCGTATGCAATCTTCGCCCCGAAAGCCGCGGTTCCGTGCATCTGAAAGGCCCGGATTTTGCAGCAGCGCCGGCGATCCGGCCGAACTATCTTTCGACAGCTGCCGACCGCAGTGTCGCGGCAAGTTCGATCCGGCTGACCCGCAACATCGTCGCGCAGCCTGCTTTCGCCCGCTACCAGCCGGAAGAATACAAGCCGGGACCGGCGTACGACACGGATGCAGATCTGGAGCGCGCTGCCGGCGAAATAGGAACGACGATTTTCCATCCCGTGGGCACGGCCCGGATGGGGTCGGATCCCGATAGCGTCGTCGATCCGCGACTGAAAATGAGAGCACTCGGCCGGCTGAGAATTGCCGACGCATCAATCATGCCCGCCATCACATCGGGCAACACGAATTCTCCGACGATCATGGTTGCCGAAAAGGCGGCGGCGATGATCTTGGCGGACAATCGGTAAGGGGGGACTATGAGCAAGGTTGCATTCGTTGGACTTGGGAACATGGGCGGGCCGATGGCGGCCAATCTCGTCAAGGCGGGACATGACGTCTGGGGCTTCGATCTTTCGGAGGCGAGCAGGAATGCCGCAAGCGCGCATGGCGTCAACGCGGCAAGCACCCTCCCCCAGGCTGTGCTGAATGCAGACTGCATTATCACCATGCTGCCCAAGGGCCAGCATGTCCTCGCCGTCTGGTCGGATCTGGCATCCGTGATCCCCGAGGGAACGCTGCTCATCGATTGTTCGACCGTGGACGTGGAGAGCGCCCGCAAGGCGCATGCTCTGGGCAGCGCGATGGGTTGCCTCTCTCTCGATGCTCCGGTGTCCGGGGGAACGACCGGCGCGGAAGCGGGCACGCTGACATTCATGGTGGGCGGCTCGGAGAGTGCGTTTGCGTCGGGTAAGGCTATCCTCGAAGCCATGGGCCGCAAGATTGTCCACTGCGGCGGCGATGGTGCGGGTCAGGCTGCAAAGATCTGCAACAACATGATCCTCGGCATCTCGATGATCGGCGTCTGCGAAGCGTTCGGCCTGGCTGAAAAGCTCGGCCTCTCGCATCAGGCGCTGTTCGATGTCGCCTCGACCTCATCGGGCCAGTGCTGGTCGCTGACGACCTATTGCCCCGTGCCCGGTCCCGTGCCGACATCGCCTGCCAACAACGACTACCGCCCCGGCTTTGCCACGGCGTTGATGCTGAAGGACTTGCTGCTGTCACAAGAGGCAGCACAACAATCCGGCGCCGCGACACCGCTCGGAGCCCACGCGGCCGACCTCTACGCCCAGTTCGAGGCAGCCGGACACGGCGGCGAGGACTTTTCCGCCATCATCCGGATGCTGCAGGAGATACCGCGGGAATAGGACGGTTTCGGAGTTGGAACGCCGGCATATGCTGCAAATTCAACCGGATATGCCGGTCAGCTCCTTCTGAACTTTAAGCAGTGACGGAATGTAACGGACAGCGACAGCCTGCATCGGCTCCTCTGACGCGGCTAGCCCGATGTTCAGCGCGGCGACGACTTGGCCGCGGGGGCCGAATAGCGGGACGGCCAGAGAGCGAAGGCCGATTTCGACCTCCTGATCGATGCAGGCATAGCCGCGATCACGGATGCGGAGCAGTTCGCCCTTGAGCGTTTCGATGTCGGTCACGGTCTTTGCCGTCCTCGCCACGAGCGGCTTTAATGAAAGAAGATCTTCTGCCTGCTCGACAGGAAGTGCTGCCAGCATCACCCGCCCCATGGAGGTGCAGTAGGCTGGAAGGCGTGAGCCCGGCATCAGCGAAATCGACATGACCCTGCGCTGCGCGGCCCGCGCGACGTAAACGATGTCACTCTCATCAAGAATGGAAACGGATGTGCTTTGGCCTGTCTGTTCGGACAGGTCATCGAGCCAAGGCTGCACGATCTTCGGCAATGGCATCGCTGCCAGGCATCCCGTTCCCAGTCGCAAGACGCGGGGGGTGACGGTGAAGAATTTTCCGTCATAGGCGCAATAGCCGAGTTCGGAGAGCGTCAGGAGGCATCGTCTCACCGTCGCGCGATCATAACCGGTGAGCTGTGAGGCTTCGGCGATGCTGAGACGCGGTCGCTCGGCAGAGAAGGCTTCTATGACCTTGAGGCCCTTTGCCAGCCCGCCCATCATGTCTCTCGTCTTGACGTCCACCAGAGCCTCATTTTGTGCGATAATCGTACAAAGAGACGATATCGCACAAATGGTTTGCCGTCCATCCTTATGGGATTTAGTTGTTTCTGCAGCGGGAGCGGTTTGCGGAGGATACTGATGGATAAAACAATTCGGACTTTGGCTGATGCCGTGTCCAAGATCACCGACGGTGCCACGGTGATGATCGGTGGTTTCGGAGGCTCCGGTGCGCCGATCGAACTCATCCACGCGCTGATCGACAATGGTCCTAAAAACCTGACCGTGATCAATAACAACGCCGGGAACGGACGCATCGGTATTGCGGCGATGATCGATGCGGGCATGATCGCGAAGATGATCTGCTCCTTCCCTCGCTCGTCCGATCCGCGCGCCTTCACTGATACCTATCTGGCCGGAAAGATCGAGTTGGAACTCGTCCCCCAGGGCACGCTTGCCGAGCGGATCCGCGCAGGTGGCGCCGGCATACCGGCCTTCTACACGCCGACGGGTTATGGAACGGAACTCGCCGAGGGCAAACCGGTCGCCGAGTTCGACGGACGGCATTACGTGCAGGAGCGCTGGCTCAAGGCCGACTTTTCCATCGTCAAGGCGCATCTGGGCGACACCCATGGCAACCTCACTTATCGCAAGGCCGGCCGGAACTTCAATCCGCTGATGTGCATGGCCGCGACCACCACCATCGCCCAGGTCTCCCAGATCGTCGCGCCCGGCGACATTGACCCCGAACAGGTGATCACGCCCGGCATCTTTGTCGACGCGGTGGTTGAGGTCTCAAACCCTCAGCAAGAGGAAGAACTCATCCGGGCCGGAGTGGCCTATTCCGGAGGAATGAGCGCATGAGCGGCGAAACTCAGACACTGGACACCCGCGAAGACATCAAACTGTCGAACACGCAGATCGCCTGGCGTGCCGCGCAGGATATCGAAGATGGCGCCTATATCAATCTCGGGATCGGTTTTCCGGAAATGGTCGCCCGCTATCAGCCGCCCGGCAGACAGGCGATCTTCCATACGGAAAACGGCATCCTCGATTTTGGCGAGCCTCCGGCAGCCGGTGAGGAAGACTGGGATCTGATCAACGCGGGCAAAAAGGCCGTCACGGTCAAGCCTGGTGCTGCTTTCTTCCATCACGCTGACAGCTTTGCCATGGTGCGGGGAGGCCATCTCGACGTTGCCATCCTCGGCGCCTATCAGGTGGCGGAGAATGGCGACCTTGCCAACTGGCGTGTTGGCTCCAAGGGCGTGCCGGCGGTCGGCGGCGCGATGGATCTTGTGCATGGCGCAAAGCAGGTCTTCGTGATCACCGAGCATGTGACGAAAGACGGCAAGCCGAAGCTGGTCTCCAAATGCACATTTCCCCTGACTGGCGTCGGCTGCATCACGAGGGTCTATACGAGCCATGCGGTGATCGATATCGCGGACGGCCGTTTTGTCCTGCGTGAAAAGCTCGCCGCAATGACCATCGAGGAATTGCAGGCGATGACCGGCGCGCAGCTCCATGTGGACGGCGCTGTTGCCGATCTTGTCGTACCGGCGCTTTGAGGAGAGATCGATGACCGAAGCATTTATCTGCGATTATATCCGTACCCCGATCGGTCGTTTCGGCGGCGCGCTGTCATCGGTCCGTGCGGACGATCTGGGCGCTGTACCTCTTAAAGCACTGATGGAGCGAAACGCTGCCGTCGACTGGGAAGCGGTCGGCGACGTGGTCTTTGGCTGCGCCAACCAGGCGGGCGAAGATAACCGGAATGTCGCGCGCATGTCGCTGCTGCTTGCCGGCCTGCCAGTGTCCGTATCCGGCACGACGATCAACCGTCTCTGCGGATCGGGCATGGATGCCGTGATCACCGCTGCCCGCGCCATCAAGGCCGGCGAAGCCGACATCATGATTGCCGGTGGCGTGGAAAGCATGAGCCGCGCTCCGTTCGTGATGCCGAAGGCCGAGACGGCGTTTTCACGCAACGCGGAGATATACGACACCACCATTGGGTGGCGTTTCGTCAATCCGCTCATGAAGAAGCAGTACGGCGTCGATTCCATGCCGGAAACCGGCGACAATGTCGCGATCGATTACCATGTCTCTCGCGAGGATCAGGACGCGTTTGCAGTGCGCAGCCAGAACAAGGCGTCTGCCGCCCAGCAGAACGGCAGGCTAGCAAGAGAAATCAAAGCCGTCAGCGTTCCGCAAAAGAAGGGCGATAGCATCATCGTCGACAAGGACGAGCATCCCCGCGCAACCAGCTTGGAGGCATTGGCTAAACTCCGGCCGGTGAACAAAATGGAAGGCGGCACGGTCACTGCCGGCAACGCATCCGGCGTCAATGACGGGGCAGCGGCACTGATCATCGCCTCGCAGGAGGCGGCCCGGAAATATGGCCTGACGCCGATTGCACGCATCATCGGCGGCGCTGCGGCTGGCGTTCCGCCACGGGTGATGGGCATCGGGCCTGCGCCAGCGACGCAGAAACTCTGCGCACGCCTCGGCCTGTCGCCGCAGGATTTCGGGATTGTCGAGCTGAACGAAGCCTTCGCCTCTCAGGGCATCGCCGTTTTGCGCGAGCTCGGAATCCCCGATGATGCAGAGCATGTCAACGCGAATGGCGGTGCCATCGCGCTGGGTCACCCGCTCGGCATGTCCGGAGCACGCATTGCCGGAACCGCGGCACTGGAGCTATCGCTGGGGAGTACGCGATACGCGCTTGCCACGATGTGCATCGGCGTTGGCCAGGGGATAGCTCTGGCTTTGGAACGAGTTTAGGGGGATTGCAGCCGGAGCTCGAAGACAATTCGACGCCTCCGGCAACCATTGGCGGCGGTGACTGTTGATAAGCGAGGCGCACGGCAAGAACACAAGCCGGATAGCGTCTCCCCCTCGAAAACTCGTAAGGATCGGCAGCATGAACGAACCGCAGGAGTTTGCGCACAGCACCAATGGAGATCGGTGGTTTATCGATCCTGCTTCCGAGAACCATCGCGCAACGGTCACGCACCGTGGCAACTTGCCGTCCGGTGGCCACGAAACGCGGATTCCAGTGGACGTGTTCCTGGGTCAACACCCACGTGGCCCCGAGCACGACGCGCTTGAGCGGATGCTATCTGCACTTCCCGTTAGAAACTCCACGATTGAGACTGGGACTGCGTCCGGCCTGTCGATGCTGGCCCATCAGTATATGCGTCTCGGTGGCCGTCGCAGCGCTACGCGTGCATGGGGAACCGATACCAAAGAAGCTGAAGATTTCTGGAACGAGAATATCGCTGTGCTCGACACCGTGGGAAGGCGTGAAGTCGAGAGGTATCTGCCCACGATCGGAGGTCCGTGATCTCTGGTCGACTATAGCGGTAGTCGGAGCCACGGGCATGAAACAAGATCGGCCGCGCAGGCTGCGGGCCGAGTTCATTCGAAGTCGGGCTGGTGTCAGGCCTTCTTGGCGCGCTTGGCAATCAGGGCAGCAGTCGCCGAGGCGCGGTCTTCAATTTCTTTTGCAAGGCGCGCAGCCTTGAGCCGAGCCGTCTTTGAGTCACGTTCGGCGACGTGTGCGTTTAATTCTGCGACCGCTTCGACGCGGGAGAAAAACTGGGTCTGGGTCTGAGCAAATGCGGCTTCCGCACGCTCGCGCGACTTCGACATTGTTTCCGTCATTTCTTATCCAATCCTGGCGGTAGACGCCAAATAAGAAGGCCGAGCACGTATGCTCGGCCCTCACCAACTGCTACTTCGACAGTGCCAGTACATCCGTGGTCAAAGCGAAGCAAAAATCGAATTAAGCAGCCTGAAGGTTGCAGGCCGACATCTTGCCCGACTTTGCGTCGCGCTCAAGTTCGTAGCCCAGCTTCTGGCCTTCAACGATTTCGCGCATTCCGGCGCGCTCGACTGCGGAGATGTGAACGAACGCATCAGCGCCGCCATCGTCAGGCTGAATGAAGCCGAAGCCCTTAGTGGAATTAAACCATTTTACTGTGCCGGTGGTCATAGTGAACCCTTTCAAAGCATAGAGAAGATATCTGCAAAACGAGATCTTGCAGAAGGTGATAGCGATTTGTTTTGAAGAGGAAGTTCGCTCAGGCGCTTCGTTCGAAGCGCAATAACCAAAGATCAGCAAGCAAAATATCGATAAACCACAAATAGCGGCTACGCTCCCGAAAGTCAACTTTTAGTTTCCCCGGCCCGACTGGAGCGCTTTCGAAGAGGCTGAGTGAGCGACAACGGAACCGATTGTGGATCAGCTTGTTTCTGCTCAGAACGCTAGACTGGAGATCAAACCATGCAAGAAACACGTCGCCCGACACCTCCCCATCCCGCCCAGCATCAGGACCCGCCAGGCCAGACCGCATTGATGGATCCGGCGCCGGATCATGGCGAACTCTCCTACAAGGGCAATGGTCGTCTTGAGGGCAAGGTCGCGCTGATCACCGGTGCCGATTTAGGCATCGGCAAAGCTGTGGCGATCGCATTCGCCCGCGAAGGCGCGGATATCCTCATTTCGTACCTCAGCGAACACGAAGACGCTGAAGACACGGCGAAGTGGGTGCGCGAAGCAGGCCGCAAGGCAGTGGTCGTTCCCGGCGACATCAAGTCGGAGGAGCATTGCAACGCGCTAGTGAAGCGCACGGCCGATGAGCTCGGAAAAATTGACATCCTCGTCAACAATGCCGCCTTCCAGCGCACCTATGCCACCATTACCGATATCACTGCGGAAGAGTGGGACGAGACGTTCCGGACCAACATCTACGCACCATTCTTCCTATCGAAGGCGGCTGTCCCTCTGATGAAGCCGGGTAGCTCGATCATCAACACGACGTCGATCCAGTCGCGTCAACCTTCGCCACAGCTTCTCGCCTACGCCTCGACCAAGGGTGCCATCTCCAACTTCACGGCTGGTCTTGCCGAAATGGTGGCAGAACATGGGATCCGGGTGAATGCCGTCGCGCCGGGCCCGATCTGGACGCCTCTCATTCCCTCGACCATGCCGGCTGAAAAGGCGGCGAAGTTCGGCGAGCAGACCTTGCTCGGTCGTGCGGGCCAGCCAGCCGAATTGGCAGGTGCCTATGTTCTCTTGGCGTCCGACCTTGGCAGCTACATGACTGGCGCCGTCATTCCGGTGACCGGCGGCGAGATCATGATCTGATCCGTTCATTGTCGTTCGGTTTCGGGAAGGCTCGCTCCTCTCCCGAAACCGCTCTCGAAGAGCGAGTTTCGGTACCCATAGAAACACGAGCCGGATCAGAGGATGTCTCGATCCCCAAACAAACAAGCAAGGAAAACCCAATGGCCGATCATTCCCAGTCGCCTGCTGCCGCGTCTCTTCTTCGCGAACAGGCAGCACAACGCGCCCGCACTCCAGACGAAGTCCTGCAACAGGGCCTCGAGGAGACCTTCCCGGGTTCCGATCCTGTTTCATCGTCGTCCACTGCCACAGGCTTTGGCGGCCCGAGCACGAGTTCAGACGAACCGCTTGTCGATGAAGCTCTGGCATCGGTCCACGACCGCGACAACTCGGCAACTGCCAAAGCACGAGATACGCTGACAGCCCTGCGCGCCGAGCTCGAAAGTTTGAAGGACAGAGCCGTAGAGCCGGCAACCTACCGCGAGTACGCGAACGAACCCCGCCTTATTGTGGACGACATCAAGCGCGGTATCCAAAGATCTCCAATCGGAGCCGTTGGGCTTGCGGCGGCTATCGGATTTCTGTGGGGCATCACGCGATAGCCACGTTCAACCATAAGTATTTGTGACGAAAACTGGAACACCCTGCATTTCCGCCCGTTCGTTCACTAAGAGATTACGCAAAAGTGTTCATGAACGGAGAATGGAAATGGCTTTCAATGTTCTGATTGTCGAAGATCAGCCAATTATTGCAATGGGTCTGGAAGACGCTGTCGAAGCGTTGGGGCACCATTCGATTGGCGTGGCGAGAAACAGAGCGGAAGCCACGTTGCTTGCGGCCACGGCGGATATGGCATTGGTCGATGTCAACCTCGATGACGGTCCAACCGGGCCGGGCATCGGGCGCGACCTCGCAATCGCCGACATCACCGTCTTGTTCATGACGAGCGATCCGGGCGCCTTGGGGGCGGGCGTGAAGGGAACGCTTGGAGTGATGGAGAAGCCGATCCTCGATCTCGAGGTCGTGAAAGCAATCCAGTACTTAGCGGACAGACGCGCCGGGATCGAGGGCACGTGCCCGCCGGACCGCCTCAGAACGTTTCCCGTCACAAAGCAGTAAGACTGGCGTCGTCCCGATATAGTGTCGGGATGACCATTAGCCGCTCGCAGCGCGCTTCCACCTTTCGATCGATAGTCGTCTATCGATTATCCGTCGTGTGCCCGAATAATATCGAGGAACGCGTCGCCGTATCGCTCAAGTTTCGCTTGCCCGACGCCGGATACACCGAGGAGCGCGTCGTGGGTTGTCGGCCGCTGCGTTGCAAACGAGATCAGCGTCGCGTCGGCGAATACGACGTAGGGAGGGATCGCCAGATCCTTCGCAATCGTCATTCTCATCTTGCGCAATGCCTCAAACAAGACCGCATCGGTCTCTCCCAGCTGCGACCTTGGGTTTTTCGAGCCTGCCGTTTGCCCTCGTGCCGTCTTGCGGCCGGTCACCGGGTCCTTGCGGAAACGGACGGTCCGCTCGTGGCGGAAGACATCGCGTGCCGAAGGCTCCAGTTTCAAAGCTCCGAAAGCCTGGTGATCGACGCGCACAAGGCCTGCGGCGAGAAGCTGGCGATAGACGGACTGCCACGTCTTTTGCGCCAGATCCTTTCCCGCACCGAAGACCGGCATGTCCACATGGCCAAAGCGACGTGTCTTTTCGTTGTCATTGCCGAGCAGGACATCGATCAAATGGCCGGTACCGAACCGTTCCTCTGTTCGATACACGGCAGCGAGCGCCTTGATGGCGGCCTCGGTTCCGTCCCAGGTGTCCACGGGCTTGATGCAGGTATCGCAGTTTCCGCAATGCCCCGCATGCTCTTCTCCAAAATGTGCGAGGATCGCCTGTCGTCGGCAGCCGGCTGTCTCGCAGATCGCAAGCAACGCATTGAGCTTGGCGCGCTCGACCCGCTTGACGTCGTCGCCGGACGTGCCGTTGTCGATCATCCTGCCGCGCTGAATTACGTTGGCCATCCCGTAGGCCATCCAAACTTCGGACGGCAGACCGTCACGACCGGCACGGCCCGTCTCCTGATAATAGGCTTCGACTGAGCTCGGCAAATCCAGGTGCGCGACGTAGCGTACATCGGGTTTGTCGATGCCCATCCCGAAGGCGACGGTCGCGACGAGGCAGAGGTCTTCCTCTTTCAGGAAGGCGTCCTGATTGGCATCGCGAACCTCCCGGTCCATACCCGCATGGTAGGGCAACGCGCGGATGCCTTGCGCACTCAACCACTCCGCGGTTTCCTCGACCTTCGCGCGCGACAGGCAGTAGACGATACCGCTCGATCCCTTGTGATTCTCCAGGAAGCGCAGCAACTGCTGGCGCGGCTGATCCCGTTCAACGATCTCGTAGGCAATATTGGGGCGATCGAACGACGCGTTGAAGACCCGGGCATTGCGCAGGGTGAGCCTGTCGATAAGATCTTCCCGCGTATGCGGGTCGGCGGTCGCGGTCAGCGCCATACGCGGCACGCCCGGGTAAAGGTCGGCGAGTTCACCGAGCTGCCGATACTCCGGGCGAAAATCATGCCCCCATTGCGAGACGCAATGCGCTTCATCGATTGCAAACAGCGCGACCTTGGCGTCTCCGATCAACTCGCGAAACCCTGATGTCACGATCCTCTCGGGGGTCACGTACAGCATGTCGAGCGTGCCGGCCGCGAGCGCGCGTTTGACCTCGCCGAACGTTTCCCGCGGCATGGAGGAATTTATTGAAGCGGCACGGACGCCGATCTGCTTCAACGCTTCGACCTGATCGCGCATCAGCGCAATCAGCGGCGAAACAACGATGCCGACGCCGTCGCGGCAGAGAGCCGGGATCTGAAAGCACAGGGATTTTCCTGCGCCCGTCGGAAACAGCACAACCGCGTCTCCGCCCGAAACAACATGGCGAACGACAGCCTCCTGGTCGCCGCGAAAGGAAGGGTAGCCGTAAACCTTCTGCAAAACCCCGACCGGATCCGCCTGCATACCGCTTTTGCGTTCACCATCTTGGCTGGTTGATTTCGCTTGCATGAGCTCGTTCCGCCTCCATCCTTGCTCGCGAGCCATCTCACAAGGCACGACCTTTGCAAAGCCCGCCGCCGCAGATATCGCCACTATCCATCAAGCGGTTCGTGCCCGAATGACATTGAGGCACGAAACAAATGACCTGATAGAAAATATCAATCGACACACCCCTAGATTTAAGGGGGCAGCGGGATCGCGACCGCGTTGCAAAATTAGCAAACGATAATATTAGATACCGATAATTTGAACACTTTAGGAACATTCTAAAAACCTGTCTGCACCGTTCAAAACGGATTCCCAGACGGTCATAGAGAATATCTATCATATTCTCGTCGAAGCAGTCACCATACAGCTACTCTGAAACTGTTTGCAGAAACTGCGGACAGGCCAGCTCTCATGGGCCAGCTTTCTCAGGCCTCTCGGACGCAAAATGTCCGGCTCGCGATTGCATCGCAACATCGTGATGAAACAGCACCGTACGATTTGCCGCCTTCCGCGTTACCTGCCGAGCAACTCATCTCGGCAGCGACGGAACAGGCCAAATTACGATGATCCCCACACAGTTCTCCTACCCGAAGAAGGGGTTGCTGCCGCGGCTTGCAGCCATCGGCTGTGCCGTTGCACTTGCCGGCTGCAATCTGCAGGCAGAGGAGGAAGCAAAGCCACCGCGCCAGCCAACGGAAGTCGGGATTGTGACGGCGATGACAGAAGACGTGCCGCTCGTGAACGAGCTTGCAGGTCGCACATCCCCGTTCGAGACTTCTGAGGTCAGGCCCCAGGTGTCAGGGATCATCGAGGCTCGCTCGTTTACCGAGGGTGCTTTCGTCAAGAAGGGCGACACGCTCTACCAGATCGATGCAAGCCTGTTCGAAGCCTCGGTTGCGGAGGCACGCGCCAATCTCGAAAGCGCAAGGGCCGGCGAAGACAACGCGCGGATCGAATTCGAACGTTTAAAGCCCCTGGCGCAAAAGGGAGCGGTTAGCGAGCAGGCGTTTACGGATGCCACTGCAGCGCTCCGGTCTGCTACCGCGACCGTCGCGCAGAACAATGCGAAGCTCCAGACCGCGGAGATCAACCTGCGCTACAGCAAGGTGACCGCGCCGATCAGCGGCAGGATCGGCCGTTCGCTGGTGACGACAGGTGCGCTCGTATCGGCTCAGCAGACGCAGGCCTTGGCGACCATCCAGCGCCTCGACCCGATCTTCGTCGATATTCAGCAATCCTCGACTGCGCTTTTAAAGCTGCGAGATGCGATGGCCTCGAGCGAATTGTCCAAGGACACGGCCGAGGTGCGTTTGAAACTGGAAGACGGGCAGGAATATCCGCTTCCGGGCAAGCTCCAGTTTACCGATGTCACCGTCAATCCGTCGACCGGGTCTGTTACACTTCGCGCCGAGTTTCCGAATCCCGACGCCATCCTCCTGCCAGGCATGTATGTCCGCGCAGTTCTCTCACAGACTCAGGCGAAGGACGCGATCCTTGTGCCGCAGCAGAGCGTGACGAGGAGCCCCACAGGAGAGGCAAGCGCGCTTGTGGTCGGCGACGGAGATACCGTCCAGCGGCGTGCGCTCCAGGTCGCTCAGGCTGTCGGCAATCGCTGGCTTGTGACCGAAGGCCTTGCTCCTGGAGACCGGGTCATCGTTGAAGGCGTCTCCAAGGTCAAACCCGACGACAAGGTCAAGATTGTCGACGTGGGTAAGAAGCAGACCGCAGAAGCAACAGAGAACAAGGCGGTCCCCGCGCTATGATCAGCCGTATCTTTGTCGATCGTCCAATCTTTGCCTGGGTGATCGCGATCGTGATCATGTTGGGTGGTATCGGCTCCATCCTGACGCTTCCGGTCGAGCAGTATCCGGATATCGCGCCGCCGCAGGTGAACATCCGCGCCAATTACACTGGGGCTTCTGCTGCAACGCTTGAAACCAGCGTGACACAGGTGATCGAGCAGCAGCTTACCGGCATCGACGGCCTCATCTACTTCACGTCGACCTCCAGCGCCGAAGGCCAGGTCACGATCGCGGTAACATTCGACAAGGGCACCGATCCCGATATCGCACAAGTTCAGGTTCAAAACAGAGTGCAGCAGGCTCTCTCTCGCCTGCCCCAGCAGGTGCAGCAGCAAGGTCTCACCGTTACGAAGTCCAACAGTGACTTTTTGCTTGTCGCCGCAGTTTACGATGAAACCGATAAGGCGAAGGATTCCGATATTTCGGACTACATTGCCGCCAATCTCCAGGAGCGGATCGGTCGCCTTCCCGGCGTCGGCGATACCAACCTTTTCGGCTCGCAATACGCGATGCGGGTCTGGCTCGACCCGGGTCGTTTGTTTTCATACGGGATGATGCCGTCGGACGTCATCACCGCGATCGAGGCGCAGAATACGCAGGTTGCGGCCGGCCAGATCGGCGCCCAACCCTCCCCCGACACGCAGATGCTGAATGCGATCGTGACCGCCCGTTCGCGCCTGACGACACCGGAGGAGTTCCAGCGGATCGTCATCCGCACGGACGAAAGCGGCGCACGTGTCACCTTGGCGGATGTCGCCCGCGTCGAACTCGGACAGGAAAGCTATACGCGCTTCACCCGTTTCAACCGTCATCCGGCATCCGGCATTGCCGTTCAGCTTGCCCCCGGCGCGGACGCGCTTGAAACGGCCGAGCTGGTGAAAGCGGCTATCGATGGCGAAGCGGCAAACATGCCGGATGGCTACCGCGTCACCTACCCTCGTGACTCCACCGAGTTCATCCGGCTTTCGATCGAGGAAGTGGTGAAGACACTGATCGAGGCGATCGTTCTTGTCGTCATCGTCATGTTCGTCTTCCTGCGCAGCTGGCGTGCGACGCTTATTCCAGCACTTGCCGTCCCGGTCGTCGTGCTCGGCACGTTCGGCGTGCTCGCACTGTTCGGATATTCGATCAACACGCTCACCCTATTCGGACTGGTCCTTTCGATCGGTCTTCTGGTCGATGACGCGATCGTCGTCGTCGAGAATGTCGAACGTGTCATGGAGGAAGAGCCGGACTTAAGCCCCCGAGACGCGACGCTTCGCTCGATGGGTGAAATCCAGACGGCGTTGATTGCGATCGCGCTGGTCCTGTCGGCGGTGTTTGTTCCGATGGCATTCTTCGGCGGCTCAACCGGTGTCATTTACCGGCAGTTCTCGGTCACTGTTATCTCCGCAATGGTTCTGTCGGTCGTGGTGGCGCTGGTGCTGACGCCGGCCCTGACCGCAACGCTGATGAAACCACGCGTCAAAGAGAATGCGCCGAAACGCACTGGTGGTCTGATCCGGCGATTTGGGACGATGTTCGACCGCGGTTACGGCTGGGTTCAAAAGACATATCTCGCGGCCGTCACGATCGCCATCCGCAGGATCTGGCTTTCGATCATCGCCTTTTGTGCGCTGGCCGGCGCCGTCGTGTTTCTCTTCCTCCAACTTCCCGGCGGCTTTCTTCCGGTTGAGGATCAAGGTTACGGCGTCGTTCAATACACGCTTCCGCCCGGCGCAACACGCGTTCGCACCGTCGAGACCGCAGCCGCGATCGAAGACCACTTCCTCGGACCGGAGCAGGCGAATATTGCTGGCCTGTTTACGATTTCGGGTTTCCGTTTCAGCGGTTCCGGCCAGAACGTCGGTCAGGGTTTTGTGCAGTTCAAGCCATGGGACGAACGAGTGGGCGAAGAGAACGCGGCCGCCTCGATTGTGGCGCGTGCCACAGCCGCGCTCGGGCGCTCCTTGCGCGACGCCCAGTTCTTTGCGCTGACACCGCCATCGGTGCAGGGACTGGGTCAGTCCAACGGCTTCACCATGCAACTTTTGAACAATGGCGATCTCAGCCTGACGGAATTCAAGCAGCGGCGCGACCAGCTTCTCGCTGCGGCGACTGCGGATCCGACACTTGCGCGCGTACGTCCGAGCGGACTTGAAGACGTCCCGACGTTACAGATCGACATAGACGACGAAAAGGTCGGCGCACTCGGGATCCAGCAGTCCGATGTCGATGCAACCCTGAGCGCAGCCTGGGGTGGCGTCTATGTCAACGATTTCGTGGACCGTGGGCGCGTGAAGCGGGTCTACGTCCAGGGTGATGCCGCCCACCGCGGCGCTGTCGAGGATCTCGACGGCTGGTATGTGCGCACGGCAAGCGGCGAAATGGCACCTTTCTCTTCGTTTGCCAAGACGAGCTGGTCCCAGGCGCCGACAACGCTGACGCGGTTCAACGGGTTGCAGTCTTACGAAATCCAGGGACAAGCGGGACCGGGCCTAAGCTCCGGTCAGGCAATGGACCGTATGACGGAACTGGCAGCGGATCTGCCGGGGACGTCAGTGGCCTGGAGCAGTCTCTCGTACCAGGAAAGACTGTCCGCCGGACAAGCGCCCATCCTGTACGGGCTGTCGCTTCTCGTCATCTTCTTATGTCTTGCAGCACTTTACGAAAGCTGGTCGATCCCGTTCTCGGTCATGCTCATCATTCCGCTTGGCATCATCGGAGCGGTCTGTGCTGTCACCTTGCGCGGCTTGGAGAACGACGTTTATTTCCAGATCGGCCTTCTGACCACGATGGGCCTTTCCGCAAAGAATGCGATCCTGATCGTCGAGTTCGCGGAACAGGCGGAACGGGCCGGCAAGAGCGCTTACGATTCTGCCATGGAAGCTGCCCGCCTGCGGCTAAGACCGATTCTGATGACCAGTCTTGCCTTCATCTTCGGCGTTTTGCCGCTTGCAATTTCGTCCGGCGCGGGTGCACAGAGCCGCATCGCGATCGGTACGGCGGTCATCGGCGGCATGATCACGGCGACGATCCTTGCAACGCTTTACGTTCCGCTGTTTTTCGTGCTCGTACGGCGAATCTTCAGCGGCCGCAAAGCTAAGGCAGAAAATCTGGAGGCCAAGACAGAGACCGCATAGCACCGGCATGTCCGTTATAGATGCGGCTGTCCTTCTCGCACGGTCCGGTTAAAACCTCATGATCTACTTCACCAGCGACACTCATTTTGGCGATCCCCGCGTGTTGCGCATCGACCGGCGACCGTTCCCGGACATGGTCGCGCACGACGAGGCACTCATTCAATACTGGAATGACATAGTCGGCGCTGACGACGATGTCTGGCATCTCGGCGATTTCATGTCCGTGCGCGGTGGCGATTGCGATGCGCTACTGGCAAAGCTCAACGGCCGCAAACACCTGATCATCGGCAATAACGACCCGGAGACCACGACGTCGGCCAGTGGCTGGACGTCCGTGCAGCACTATCATGAGCTTCATATCGACGATGTCCATCTGATCCTCTGCCACTACGCGTTTCGCACCTGGAACAAGATGGGCAAGAAATCGATCAACCTCCACGGCCACTCGCATGGCCGGCTCAAACCGCTGCCACGGCAGTTTGACGTTGGCGTCGATGCGCAGGGGCTTCGGCCGGTAACGCTGGAGGATGTCGTCAAGAAGAAGGCAGCGCCAAAGGTCGCCTCTGTCGTGACGCAGGGCGGCGGACATGCGAACGGATAGAAGAGAGCGGTTTTTGTTGAAAAGGGAATTCCAACTTCTGGGCGCTGGCGCTTTGATGGTCGCGGCTGCCTTTGCCGACCCTGTCGCTGCCGAGACCGCACCTCCGGAACCAACCAAAGAGACGGAGTGCCTCTACGAGCGGCGCGACGGCGACGAAGCGCTCTGCATCGCCAAGGAGACGTTCAACGTCGATCTCTGTCACGCAATCGAACATTTCGCGACAGAACAGAAGATGCCGCCCGCCTTTTTCGCCCGCCTGATATGGCGTGAAAGCCTGTTTCGGCCTGAAGCAGTCAGCCCGAAGGGCGCGCAGGGTATCGCGCAATTCATGCCGGATACGGCCCGTCTACGCGGTTTGAACAACAGCTTCAACGTTCTCGAAGCGCTTGATGCCTCCGCGACATATCTCGCTGAAATGAGAGGTAAGTTCGGCAATTTCGGTCTCTCGGCGGCCGCATACAATGCCGGCGAAGCAAGGCTGCAGAGGTTTCTCACCTCGGGAAGCCTGCCGATGGAGACGCGGGACTACGTCTTCGCGATTACAGGCTATCCCGCGGAAGTCTGGAGAGACAATGCTCCGGCGGTTGCCGCACCCGATCTGGACCCTCAAAAACCGTTTAAGGACGCCTGCGTCGCGCTGGCGGACACTCGTCGCATCAACGATCCGGTTCTCGGTGCGTCAGCCGACTGGGCGCCCTGGGGTGTCCAGCTCGCCGCGCATTATAACCCTGGCGTTGCCGGCCGGCTATTTGCCGCCTCGGCTGCGAAACTGCCCTCGCCGCTTAATGCCGAACGCGCACTTATCGTGCGCCAGCGCGGCGGAAATTTCGGTCGTCGTCCGCGCTACGCAGCCCGCATCGGTGAGGAAAGCCGGGCCGCTGCAGTCAAGCTTTGCAATGAAATCAAAGCCCACGGCGTTTCCTGCACGGTTCTCAAGAACCGCTGAACCGTTGACCCTGTATGTGGACGTCGACACCGTTTCCTGAGAAATCGTCGGCGGGCCTTACTCGAATTCCATGATCAGTTCATCAACCGCGAGGCTCTGGCCGGGCAATGCTGTCACCCGCTTCACCACGCCACGACGTTCCGCCTTCAGGACATTTTCCATCTTCATCGCCTCGACAGTCGCCAGCGTCTGACCTGCTTCGACCTGATCGCCCACGCCGACCGTGACCGAGGTGATGACACCGGGCATCGGGCAGAGCAGCATTCGCGACATATCCGGCGGGACCTTGACCGGCATCAGGCGTGCAAGCTGCGCAACACGCGGTGAACGCACCCGCGCCCTGACATCCATACCGCGCCAACGTAGCCGGATGGCCGATCCAATCAGATCGATTTTCACTTCGGCAACTCTGTCACCGATGGTAAAACTGGCAAGTCGCTTGCCGGGCAGCCAGTCCGAAGAGATCGCGAAGCGACTGCCATCTGCAAATACGACGGCGCTTTCTGCCGATCCGGTCTCGATCGTGACCGTTTCCTCAGCGTCTGCCAGTGCCACGATCCAGTCCTTGGCCGTCACGCGGCCAGCGGTCGCAAGCGTTCCTGAGATCTGCAGCGCCCGCTGCCTGATCATCTGATGCGCAAACGCCGCAATCACTGCCAGCGTCCGCAACGCATCCGCATCGGGATGCACGCCGGAAAAGCCATCGGGAAACTCCTCGGCGATATAGGCCGTCGTCAAGTTGCCGGAGCGGAAACGCTCCTGGCTCATGACCGCCGAGAGGAAGGGTAGGTTGTGGCCGATGCCCTCGACCTCAAAACCGTCGAGCGCTGTCGCCATCGCATCGATCGCAGCCGTCCTGTCTTTCGCCCAGGTGCAGAGCTTGGCGACCATCGGGTCGTAGTACATCGAAATCTCGCCACCCTCGAAGACGCCGGTATCGTTGCGCACGATCGTGCCATCGTGCTTGACGCCCTCGACCGGTGGACGGTAGCGGCTGAGCCTGCCGATCGACGGCAGGAAGTTGCGATAGGGATCTTCGGCATAGAGCCGGCTTTCGATCGCCCAGCCTTCAAGCTTCACGTCGTCCTGGCTGAGGGCCAGCTTTTCATCGGCCGCGATCCGGATCATCTGTTCGACGAGATCGACGCCGGTAATTAGCTCCGTCACAGGATGCTCGACCTGCAGCCGGGTGTTCATTTCGAGGAAGTAGAATTTCCTGTTGCCGTCGACGATGAATTCGACTGTGCCCGCGGAGAAATAACCAACGGCCTTTGCGAGCAAGACGGCCTGCTCGCCCATCGCTTTCCGGATCTGCTCATCGAGGAAGGGAGACGGCGCTTCCTCGATAACCTTCTGGTTTCGCCTCTGGATCGAGCATTCGCGCTCCCCGAGATATAGCGTGGTCCCGTGCTGGTCGCCGAGTACCTGGATCTCGATGTGACGCGGTTGCGTCACGAATTTTTCGATGAAGATGCGATCGTCGCCAAAGGAAGACTTCGCCTCGTTTTTGGATGACTGGAAACCTTCCCGGGCTTCGGCATCGTTCCAGGCGATCCGCATGCCCTTGCCGCCACCGCCGGCAGACGCCTTGATCATGACGGGATAGCCGATCGAGGAGGAAATCTTTACGGCCTCATCGGCATCCGCAATGAGATCCATGTGACCCGGCACGGTCGAAACGCCCGCTTCGGCGGCGATTTTCTTGGACGTGATCTTGTCGCCCATCGCTTTGATCGCCCTGACCGGCGGACCGATGAAGATGATGCCAGCTTTCTCGAGCGCTGCTGCGAACAGGGCGTTTTCCGACAGAAACCCGTATCCAGGGTGGACGGCATCTGCGCCTGTTTTCGCGACGGCATCGAGAATACGGTCGATGACGATATAGGACTGGTCGGAAGGTGCTGGACCGATATGAACCGCCTCATCCGCCATCCTCACATGCAGCGCATCACGATCGGCGTCCGAGTAGACGGCGACGGTTGCGATACCCATCCGCTTGGCGGTCCGGATGACCCGGCAGGCAATTTCGCCGCGATTGGCGATCAGGATTTTCTTGATCATGCTTGGAGCCTCACAGCGGGATTGTGTCGTGCTTTTTCCAATGGGTCTGCACCTGCTTGTCGCGCAACGAGGCAAATGCCCTTGCGATACGACGGCGCGACGAATGCGGCATGATCACATCGTCGATAAAGCCACGCTCTGCCGCGATAAACGGGTTGGCGAACCGCTCCTCGTATTCCCGGGTGCGGGCTGCGATCTTGTCCGGATCGTCAAGCTCCGACCTATACAGGATCTCGGTCGCACCTTTAGCGCCCATAACGGCGATTTCAGCCGTCGGCCAGGCATAGTTGATATCGGCGCCGATATGCTTGGACGCCATCACGTCATACGCGCCCCCATATGCCTTGCGGGTTATCAGCGTCACCATCGGCACGGTGGCCTGCGAATAGGCAAACAGCAGCTTTGCGCCGTGCTTGATGACGCCGCCATATTCCTGCGCCGTGCCCGGAAGGAAGCCCGGCACATCGACCAGCGTCAGCAGCGGAATGGAAAACGCATCGCAGAACCGCACAAACCGCGCCGCCTTGCGCGACGAGTCGATATCGAGGCAGCCGGCCAGCACCATCGGCTGGTTGGCAACGATGCCGATCGTCTGTCCCTCCATGCGAATGAAACCGGTGATGATGTTTTTCGCAAAGGCTTCCTGGATCTCGAAGAAGTCGCCTTCATCGGCAAGTGCCGTGATCAGTTCCTTCATGTCATAGGGCTTGGCCGCGCTATCTGGGATCAGCGTATCGAGCCGCATCTCCAGCCGCGACGGGTCGTCATGGACAGGGCGAACCGGGGGCTTCTGGCGATTGTTGAGAGGCAGAAAGTCGAACAGCTGTCTGACCGCTTCCAGCGCTTCCACGTCGTTTTCGAAGGCGGCATCCGCGACCGAGGATTTCTGGGTATGGGTCGTGGCGCCCCCCAGTTCTTCGGCTGTCACGATCTCGTTCGTCACGGTCTTCACCACGTCCGGGCCCGTCACGAACATATAGGACGTGTCGCGCACCATGAAGATGAAGTCGGTCATGGCAGGCGAATAGACGGCGCCGCCGGCGCATGGTCCCATGATCACCGAAATCTGCGGGATGACGCCGGAAACCTCGGCATTGCGGCGAAACACTTCCGCATAGCCGCCGAGCGAGGCGACGCCTTCCTGGATGCGAGCGCCGCCGGAATCGTTGAGGCCTATGACCGGAGCTCCGACCTTTACCGCCATATCCATGATCTTGCAGATCTTCTGGGCATGGGTTTCGGACAGAGACCCGCCGAGCACTGTGAAATCCTGGCTGAAGACATAGACCTGGCGCCCGTTGATGGTGCCCCAGCCGGTCACGACACCGTCGCCGGCCACCTTCTGTGTCTCCATGCCGAAATCCGTACAGCGATGGGTGACATACATGTCGAACTCCTCGAAGGAGCCCTCGTCCAGCAGGACCTCTATCCGCTCGCGCGCCGTCAGCTTGCCCTTCGCGTGCTGGGCGTCGATCCGTCTTTGTCCCCCTCCAAGACGCGCCTCAGCTCTGCGTTGTTCCAGCTGTTCGATTATCTGCAGCATGCGTTGTCGTCTCCCATCCCCTCGTCCCCGTGCCCCAGCTAAGGCTGATGCGACAGCGGCGCGCCTTATGCCTTCGCGATCAAAGATGAAGCTGCGGCTTCGTCTAGAACTATTGCTAACCGCTTGCCGGAGATGACGCCAGCCCCTCCGATAGGCTGACGTCCGCATCCATTTCAAGCTCCCCCGCCCTCGCGGAAGCGGACAATCTGGCAGCTCAGCGAAGCATATATCGCCGCCAGGGATGCTCTTCGCGGAAGCCTAAAACTTCGCGGGCCTTGCGGTTCGAGAGCGGCGCTTCATCCCGACCCATCTCGCGCCAGACCGGCGTATCCGGACAATATTTTGCGAGGAATTCGGCGGTTGGCAGCTCGGCGGTGATCGTGTCGTTGACTGCGTTGAAGACCTGATAGCCAAGCCCGTCTTTCTCCAGGCAGAGATGGACGATCTGACCAAGGTCGCGCGCGTCGATGTAGCTCCACGCATTGCGTTTTCGCGACATAGGCTGTTCAAGGAAATCTGCGAAATTGTCGTATTCGTCAGGCTCGATCACGTTTCCGATGCGCAGAGCATAGACGTCGGCTCCGTAGCGCATGGCAAAGGCGCGAGCGGTTTTTTCGTTGACGACTTTCGACAATCCGTAGCTGTCCATCGGATCGCTGTCGTAATCTTCTTCCAGCGGAAACGCGTGGAAATTCTTGTCACCTTCGGCAAAGCAGACGCCGTAGGTCGTCTCGCTTGAAGCAATCACGACTTTGCGTACGCCGAGCTTCATGGCGGCTTCCAGCACGTTATAGGTGCCCATGACATTGGCTTCGAATGTTTTGTTATCAGGCTCGATCAGCACGCGTGGAACCGCTGCGAAATGGACGACCGCATCGGGTGCCGATGGCGGTGCGCCGTCTTCGAAGCCGGAGAACCCGAAATGCGTCGTCAACGCATTGAAGACCTGGCCGCTGTCGGTGATATCCGTGATCAGCGTATTCACGCCGGTCATATCGAGCGGTTTCAGATCGACATTCAGGACCGAGTATCCCTTCGCCAGAAGATACGATACCGCATGCTTGCCGGCTTTTCCGGTGCCGCCAGTGAAAACGATCCGCTTTGTCATGTTTCTGTTCCCTTCCCATATGTGAGCCATAACCGCCATGCCGGGCGGTCATGGTAGTCCGCGGCGTCGTGATCGTCACGCCCCTCCGCGCAGCGTTACGTCGCAGCCGGCCAATCGTTGGCGGGTTCCTCGACAACAGCCTTGTCGCTGGCGCGATCAGGCTCATCGGTTTTCGGAAGCCGCAGATCGACCCCTGTCTTTGCTATGACATCGAGCACATCGCTCTGGGATGCTCCAGCTGCAACGTATTCGTCGACGAGTGCCTCAACCTTCTGGCGAAGTTCGTTTGTCCAATGGCCTTCCATCACTCTGCTCCTTTTTTAAGATCGTCTAACAACTCTATCCATACAGGTGCATGGTCGCTCGTGTGGGCCCAGCCACGAACATGCGTGTCGACCTCGGCTCGCGAGAGGTCGTCTGCGAGACCTGGGCTCAACAGGAAATGGTCGAGGCGAAGTCCTGCGTTTCGCCCATACGCGTTCCGGATGTAGTCCCAGAAGGTGTAGATGCGCTCGTCGGCATGTAACCTGCGAATGGCATCCGTCCAGCCCTGCGCGAGAAGCTCCCTGAATGCATTGCGAACTTCGGCCCGGAACAACGCATCATCTGTCCATCGCTCAGGCTTATAGACGTCGAGTTCGGTCGGTATGATGTTGTAATCACCCGCGATGACGACCGGAACGTCTAATTCTATCAGCTCGGCGGCATAGTCCTGCAGTCGCGAAAGCCACGCGAGCTTGTAATCGAATTTCGGGCCGGGTGAAGGATTACCATTCGGAAGATAGACGTTGCCGATGAGGATACCGTTCACAAGGGCTTCGATATATCGTCTTTGGACATCGTCAGGATCGCCAGGGAGGCCCTTTCGAGTCAGCAGCGGCTCTTCGCCGCGCGTTAGAATCGCCACGCCATTCCAGGATTTCTGCCCGTGCCACACGGCGCCGTAACCGGCTGCTTCAATGGCTTTGATGGGAAACTTCTGATCAGGCGCTTTGAGCTCCTGCAGACACACGACATCAGGCTGCGATTCCTCCAGCCACTGGAGGAGGATATCGATCCGCCCGTTGATGCCATTGACGTTGTAGCTGGCTATTTTCACGCGAATTGTACCCGAGTGCGACTATCGAGTTCGCGGCCCAGCCTAAATTTGCAGTGCTGCGTGTTGGTTTTGACAAAGCACAAGTTGACGGATCGATGCCGCCTTGCGCAGTCGCCGGCAATTGCCCGGCATAAAGAAAGGGCGGCCATGAAGACCGCCCTTTCAGAATATGGATCAGATCGGAGTGTTGGTGCGGTAGCAACCGCGCTCGGCGTCGATCTGGTCCTGTGTGTAAGGATCAGCCTTGTCGTCGAACTGCGACCAGCCATCATTGGTGTATGCTGTGCGACGCTCGTTGAGATCGACAGAACGCGAACGGATCAGGATCGCTTCCGAAGCCACTGCCTTGTCGTCATCGACCTTGGCGACAACCAGCGAACCGCCGCGGCGTACGCCTTCGGCATAAAGGTGGGCGTCCTTCTCCGACACACCGGATTCGATCATTGCACCGACGATGCCGCCTGCTGCGCCACCGGCCACTGCGCCAGCGACAGCACCGGCTGCCGTTGCTGCAAGCCAACCAGCTGCTACAACCGGGCCAACGCCTGGGATTGCGAGCATTCCGAGACCGGCCAGAAGACCACCGGCGCCACCAGCGACGGCACCGATGCCAGCGCCTGTGCCCGCGCCTTCAGCAGCGTTGCTGCCCTGGCCTTCGATATCTTCTTTGCCGTTCTTGTGCGACACGATGCTGATGTCGTCGGATGACACGCCAGCATCTTCGAGAGCCTTCACCGCGGCGCGGGCGTCATCGTAGTTGTCGTAAAGTCCAGTAATGGTACGCATGGGAATTTCCTCTTCGTATTCGTTATTGTTGTTGGGACGATCAGGCTTACTTCGCCATCACCACATTGCCCTGGAAGTCCAGCGCCACGTTGCCGTGCTTGCCGTCCTTGGTACCCATGGCGCGCCAGATGCCCTGGTCGTCCAGTTTGAGACCGGAGACTTCCGCGTAACCGGCTTCTTCGATTCTCGATTTTGCCTGCGCCTCTGTGAAGCTGTTCTTGCCAGCAACCGGTGCGGCCGGATTTGTTTCGCCGGAGGTGCTCACCGCTGGTGTCGTCTCGGTCGTCTTAGGCTCTGTCTGAGCCAGAACGGCGGATGCCGAAAGAAGGACTGCAGCGAGGCCAAAGCTAAGTTTTTTCATGGTGTTCCTCCAAGTTCTGCATTCACTTTCGAATGCGCGGAGGACAACCCGCGGAGCCGGATTTTGTTCCGTTGAGATTAGGCACGGCGGATCAACCGAGGACGCGCATCCGCGTTCACCCACGATACGAACACGGTTGGTCCCGATCTCACCAGTTGGTGAAAGAGCCGTCATCGCGGCGCAGGTGCGGCGGCTCGCTGTATTCGAAGCTCGACGCCTGTAGAAGCGATTCATTGACCTCGACACCGAGACCCGGCTCGTCCGGCACGCGGTAGAAGGCTCCGTCCATCCCGATCTGTTTCGGGTAGGTTGCGGGGTCACCGAAACCCAGCTGCTCTGTCGGTGAGTTACGGCATTCCAGCCAAGCGAAGTTGGCGACGGCTGCAGCAAGGTGGACGGAGGCCGCCGTGCATACGGCGCCAAGCGGCGCATGCGGCATGAGGTCGACGTAATGCGCCTCGCACCAACCGGCAATCTTCATCGCTTCGGTGAAACCGCCGACATTGCAGATGTCGATACGGCAGAACTGCAGGAGGTCACGTTCGACATAGGGAAGGAATTGCCATTTCGACGAAAACTCCTCGCCGATGGCAAACGGTATCTCCGTCATTCTGCGCAGTGCTTCGTAGGCACCGGGCGTCTCGTCGCGGATCGGTTCCTCGATGAAATCCAGAGTGCCCCGCGGCAGCTTTTGACAAAACGAGGCGGCCTCGGCGACGCTGAGGCGATGATGGTACTCGACGCCGAGCGTAATCTCATTGCCCACGGCCTCGCGCACGCGGGTGACCCATTCGGCCGTCGTCGCGATCGACTCGCGTGGTTCGAAACGATCGCTGTTTTCCTGGCCGGTGGCGATCATCCGGATGCACCGCCAGCCCTGGTCCTTCAGGAGCAGCGCCTGCTCCACCATCTCAGGTCCCGGTTCGGCAGAGGTCGTTGCGAAGGCCGGCACCCGCTCGCGCTGCCGGCCTCCGAGCAATTGGTACACGGGCACTCCGAGAGCCTTACCCTTGATATCGTGAAAGGCGATGTCGAGGGCAGAGATCGCGGCCGTCAACACCCGTCCGCCCTCGAAATACTGGCTTCGATACATCTCCTGCCACAGGGCGCCGCACTGCATCGGATCCCGACCGATCAGAAACCGGCTGTAGTGATCGATCGTCCCGAGAACCGCCTTCTCTCGATATGACAGGCCCGACTCGCCCCAACCATAAATCCCCTCCTCCGTTTCCACCTTGAGAAGCAGTTGGTTGCGAACACCGAGTTTGGTGACATAGGGCTTTATCGCCGAGATTTTCATGAGAGCCGAGCCATGCTTGTCGGAGATCGGGTGGACTGAGCGTCAGGCAACCATCAGCGCGCCGCCCAGTTTGCACCACGTCTGAAGATCGTCTTCATCTGCGGCACGTCGAATTCCTTCGCCACATGGCCAAGCGACGAATAGAAGACGCGCCCTTTGCCGTATTTGCGCTTCCAGACGACAGGCATGACAACGCCGTCGATCCAGTAGGCGTGATCGCCATTGAACGTGGTCGTCGCAAGCACCTCGTTCGAAGGGTCCACATGCATGTAGTATTGCTCGGACGTGTATGGGAAATCACTGATGCCCTGCATCAACTCGTCGTCCGGGCGGGTCACATTGACGGTGTAGTCGATGATGTTGCCGGGGTGGGCCACCCACTGGCCGCCGATGATGAACTGGTATTCCACGCATTCGCGAAACGCGTCACCGGCGCCACCGTGGTAGCCGGCGATGCCGACACCGTTTTCGACGGCCGATGCGAGGTTCTTCGCCTCCTCCTTCTCGATTTTCGACATGGTCATGATCGGCACGATCAGGGACAGGTCGTGAATGGAAGGATCTGCAAACGCTTCCGTCGTGTTTTCCAGATAGACCTTGAAGCCGTCCTCCTGAAGAATGTCCCTTATGACATGAGCGCATTCCTGCGGTTCATGCCCGCTCCAGCCACCCCATACGATCAAAGCTTCGCGCATATCAGTCTCCTCCAGTGTGGTGTCAGCGGGCGATCTGCCCGTCTATCAAGGATTGCGAAAGCGGCGCCGGCCGCTCCGGCTTGGTGGTGATGTCAACGGTCTGCCCTGTGTCTGCCGCGGTGCCGAAGGCTTCCATGACTTCAAGGACATGCAGAGCGAGATCGCCGTTCGCCCGATGCGGGCGGTCCGACAGGATGGCATGCGCCATATCGGCGACGCCGAGTGACCGGTAGTTGCCGTCGGAATAGGGTTCCGTCGTCGGCTGCGGCTCGAAGCTGCCGCCTTTCTTCAGCAGCTGAATGTCGCCGCCAAAATGGTTCGGATCGGGGACGATCAGCGTTCCCTCGGTGCCATAGACTTCGAGCGGCACATGCTTGTGACCCGCGACGTCGAAGCTCATGCTGATCTGCACCACGGCGCCGTTTTCGAAGGCCATGACGCTCGAAACATGCGTCGGAATATGCACGGGGATCTTCTGGCCGTTGCGCGGTTCGCTGGTGATGGTGCGCTCATTGCGCGGAGTGACCGCAAAGCCTGCAACTTTGGCGACCGGCCCCAGAAGATTGACGAGGTCGGTGATATAGTAAGGCCCCATATCGAACATCGGCCCGCCGCCGGCTTCATAGTAGAAGTCAGGGTTTGGATGCCAGCGTTCGTGCCCGGGGCACATGAAGGTGGCGGTTCCGCCAACCGGCGTTCCCAGCACGCCCGTATCGATGATCGACCGGGCTGTCTGGTGCGAACCGCCAAGGAACGTATCGGGCGCTGCGCCGATCCGGAGACCAGTCGACTTCGCGGTCTCGGCCAGCTTCTTTCCCTCAGCAAAGGTAATGCCAAGCGGCTTTTCGGAATAGGTATGCTTGCCATGCGCAAGGGCGCGAAGACCGACCTCCACATGCGCCTTTGGCACGGTGAGGTTGACGATCAGCTGGATCTCCGGATCCCCGAGCAACTCATCGATGCTGCGGGCCGACAGGTTGAACTCGCCGGCGCGCTGCTCCGCCAGACCGTGATTGAGATCCGCGATGCCGCGGATGTCGAGGACCGGGAAAGACGCCATCGCTTTCAGATAGGCTGACGATATGTTGCCGCATCCGATGATGCCGATGCCGAGTTTTTGCATAGTCTCCTCCCAAAGTTGCAAATATGTGGTTCGCCTGAGCTAGAGGCTCGAAGCGGGACCTGTCGTTCCCCAGGGCGATTCGTAAAGCTCGCGCAACGCGACGACCGCCGCTCCCTGCGCCCAGGCCTCGTCGGTTGACTGGTCGAAAACCAGTTCGGCGACTTCGCTGATTGAGCTCGGAATAGCGCAGGAATAGGATTGCTGCAGGCTGTCGGTAAACACGGCGCCGAGCCCCAGCGTCGAGCCGACGATGATGACGCGGGGCGGACCGAACAGCGTGACGATGTTGGCAATCGCCAGCCCGACAGCTTCGCCGGCCCTAATAGCGGCGCCCGACAAGGGATTGTTCTCGGAGGCGATCAGCGCCTGCGCATGCGCCATACCGCGCCCGAGCCGCACGGCTTCGGCGAAATGCCCCACCAGCTGCTGCTCGCCGAAAATGGCTGTCTCGCCGGCAACCGCCGAAAGCCTGAGCGTCTCCTCGGATGTCGCGCCGAGCACCAGGTCGCCGAGATTATGACTGAGACCGCCAGCTCCACGGAACACCTGCCCGTTGTGAAGAAGGGCGAGCCCCAACGTCTGCTCAAGCGAGACGATGACGAAATCGTCGAGGTCCCGGGCTTGACCGAACCAGTGATGCGACAAAGCGATCGCGTGCGCATCGCTTTCGACGATGGTCGGAAGGCCGAGCCGGCTCGTCATTTCCTCGGCGAAATTGATATCCGTCTCGCGAAAGATAGGGCTGGAGCGCACCTTTCCGGTGCGATGTTCGACAACCCCTGGCAGGCCTAAGCAGACTGTGTCGATGTCGCTCAACGAAAGACCGGCATCGACGATGCACCGCCGCACGCCGTCTTCGACGAGATCGCTGATCACGCCGATCGGCAGCCTGTCGACGCGGACAGGGATGGTGAGCTGCGACAGAACCTCGCCGCAGAAATTCGTCAGCGCGAAAACGAGGCGGTTATTGGCGATCTTTGCGCCGACGACGCGTGCCGCATCCGGGTTGAGCTCCAGCATCACCCGCGGCCTGCCCCGTGCCGCCGTATTTCTGATATCGCCCTCGTGCCTCGTCAGGATCAGTCCGTCGTCGAGCAGAGAGGCAGTGATAGCTGAGACGGTCGTGGTCGACAGCTGCGAACGTTCACTGATCTCGACCCGTGAAATCGGGCCGCGCCTGCGGATCTTGTCCAGCACCGTGAACCGATTGATCGCCCGCATCAATTCTGGATCTGCAGTCTTCATGGAAAGTCGGATGCCCGTATCGCTGTGACGTTCGATTCCGATATTTATGTCGGATCACGAATTAAATAGCGTTGACGAACTGCCTCTTGTCAAGCCAATGTGAGCAAAACTTCAGCGAGTGCGGTTGACAATGATGCAAATGTCGTTTGAATTAATCCGCATAAGGGAAAAATTGAGGATGGTTGTTTCCCTTTGGAGGAGGAAGAATGACCTATCACCACAATGCAACGTCCTATACGGGCGTTCGGATCACTGCGCTCGCCGCAGCCACTGCACTTTCGACGCTTTTTCGGGACCAATACGGCAACTGCTGCACAAACGGTCGTCAAGTGGATGCACGTCGAAACCGTACCCGCCTATATCAAGACGTGGGAAGACATCGCCAAGAAGTATGAAACGCAGCATCCGGATGTCGATATCCAGCTGCAGTTTCTCGAAAACGAAGCGTTCAAGGCCAAGTTGCCGACGCTTCTGCAGTCCGACGCGGCGCCTGACTTCTTCTACAGCTGGGGTGGCGGCGTTCTTCGTCAGCAGTCGCAGACGGGCGCCCTGATGGACCTGACAGAGGCCATGAACGCAAACGGCGGCGAATGGGCCAAGACCTACAAGCCAGCCGCCGTCGCCGGCCTGACATTCGATGACAAGATCTATGCCGTCCCTTACCGAATGGGGACCGTCAGCTTCTTCTACAACAAGGAGTTGTTCGCCAAGGCAGGCGTCAAGGCCGAAGACATCAAGACCTGGGACGATTTCCTGGGAGCGGTCAAGACGTTGAAAGGTGCCGGCATCGCGCCGATTGCGGGCGGCGGCGGTGATAAGTGGCCGCTGCATTTCTACTGGAGCTTCCTCGTCATGCGCAATGGCGGCGAAGCAGTGTTCGAAGCCGCCAAGAATAAGGAAGGCGAAGGCTTCATGCACCCTGCGGTGATCAAGGCCGGCGAGCAACTGGCAGAGCTCGGGAAGCTTCAGCCTTTCCAGAACGGCTATCTCGGCGCCAACTGGCCGCAGACGCTTGGTGCGTTCGGCGATGGACGGGCTGCAATGCTTCTCGGCTTTGAAAATACCGAGCCAAACCAGCGCAAGAATGCCGGCGACGGCAAGGGGCTTGCTGCCGACAACATCGGCCGCTTCGGGTTCCCGATTGTCGAAGGCGGCGCCGGCAAAGCCACCGATACGCTGGGCGGGCTGAACGGCTGGGGCGTCAGCAAGAACGCTTCGCCGGCGGCTGTCGATTTCCTCCGCTTCCTGACCAGTCAGGAGATGGAGCGGCAGATGGCCTCCGAAGGGATGATCATTCCTGCGGCTGTCGATGCCGAGGAAGGCTTGAAAAACCCGCTGATGCGGGAATCTGCCGACCAGCTCGCCGCATCCACCTGGCACCAGAACTTCTTCGACCAGGATCTCGGTCCATCGGTTGGCCGCGTCGTCAATGATGTCTCGGTGGAAATTCTTGCCGGGCAGATGACAGCCGAAGAGGGAGCGCAGGCAATCCAGGACGCGACCGAACTGGAGTAAGCCGACGAGCCGGTGGCGGCAGCGCCGTCACCGGCAACGGCACTTCTGAATTGGTGCGACAAGGATAGACCGGATGAACAACATGACCGCGAAGATCAGCGGCGCCTCCGTCATGGGTGTGCCGGAAAAGGTCCGCTACAAAAGCCCGACCGCGCGTGGCAGATTGCCGGCGCTGATCATCTTCCTGCCGCCTGCCCTGCTTCTGTTCACGCTCTTTGTGATCCTGCCCATGGGCGAAGCCGCGTGGTACAGTTTCTATCGCTGGAACGGCTACGGCACGCCGACCGAATTTGTGGGCGTTCGCAATTTCGAGGTGCTGTTCAACAACGCCGCCTTTTCGACTGCTTTGATCAACAATGGCCTGATCATCGTCGTGTCCCTGCTGCTGCAGGTGCCGCTGGCAATCTGGCTCGCTGTGATGCTCGGCAAGAAAATCAGGGGCGTCGTCGCATTCCGGCTGATCTTCTTTCTACCTTATGTTCTGGCCGATGTGGCCGCCGGCCTCATCTGGCGCTTCGTCTATGACGGCGACTACGGATTGTTCGCCGC
Source organism: Neorhizobium sp. IRS_2294 (assembly GCF_050500145.1). Classification (NCBI taxonomy): domain Bacteria; kingdom Pseudomonadati; phylum Pseudomonadota; class Alphaproteobacteria; order Hyphomicrobiales; family Rhizobiaceae; genus Neorhizobium; species Neorhizobium sp. IRS_2294. The sequence continues at coordinate 268,482 of NZ_CP191440.1, read as the reverse complement.
AATCGCCGGCTTTCTCGGCGTCGCGACACCCTATGTTCTGGCCGACAGGGATCTTGCGATCTACGCGGTGCTGGCGGTCGTCATCTGGAAATATTTCGGCTTTCACATGATGCTGTTCATCGCCGGCCTCCAGTCGATCGACAAGAGCGTCATGGAAGCGGCCGAAATCGACGGTGCCACTGGCTGGCAGAAATTCCGCTACGTTACCCTGCCCTTGCTCGGGTCGACCGTGCGTCTCTCCGTCTTCTTTGCCATCATCGGATCGCTGCAGCTGTTCGACCTGATCATGCCGCTGACCGGCGGCGGTCCGTCGAACTCGACGCAGACCATGGTCACCTTTCTCTACACCTACGGCGTCACGCGCATGCAGGTCGGATTGGGAAGCGCCGTCGGCGTCGTCCTGTTCGTCATTTGTGTAACGATCGCCTTCGGTTACAAAAGGATATTCATGCGAAATGACTGACACATCGTCCACAGTCCGCGTGTCCACGGCCACGCGCCTCTATGTCTATGTTTCGCTGTCGCTGGTCGCTGCCGTCGTGCTGGTTCCGCTGGTCACGACGGCGCTAGGCGGCTTCAAGACGCTTGGCGACCTCCGGCTCAATCCGTTCGGGCTGCCCAGCGAATGGGTCTGGTCCAACTACATCGATATCCTGTTCGGCGAGCGCTACTGGCGCCAGATGATGAACTCGCTGATCATCGCCGGTGTCACCGTGTTCCTCACATTGGTCGTCTCGTCGATGGCGGCCTTCTGCTTTGCGCATATCCGCTTCTTCGGCTCAAACCAGTTGCTCAACTACTTTCTGATCGGGCTGATGTTTCCGGCAGCAACGGCAATTCTCCCGCTGTTCATCCGTATTCGCGATCTTGGCCTGCTCGACTCCTATTGGGGCGTGATCCTGCCGCAGGTCGCATTCGGGCTCGGTATGAGCATCCTTCTGTTCCGCAACTATTTCCGCAACCTGCCGGAAGAGCTGTTCCAGGCGGCCTTTGTCGATGGCTGCGGCTATATCCGCTTCTTCTGGTACATATCGCTGCCGCTATCGCGGCCGATCGTGGCTACGGTTGGCATCGTCACCTTCGTCAGCAGTTGGAACAGCTACATCCTGCCGTTGATCATGCTGAATACCGAAAGCAAATATCCGTGGCCTCTCGGCATCATGGTCTATCGCGGCGAGTTCGGCACCGATTGGCAGCTGGTGCTTGCCTTCATCACGCTCACCATCCTGCCGACGATCATCGTCTTCTTCCTGGCCCAGAAACACATCATCGCAGGCCTAACCGCCGGCGCCGTAAAGTCTTGAAATGAGGGATTAGCATCATGGCATCGGTTGGCCTTACAAACGTTCGCAAGAGCTACGGCGCGCTTCAAGTGGTGCACGATATCTCGCTGTCGGTCGATGACGGCGAATTCATCGCCCTGGTCGGGCCGTCAGGCTGCGGAAAGTCGACGCTGCTTCGCATGATCGCCGGGCTCGAGGACATCAGCGAGGGCGAAATCACGATCGGTGGAACTGTGGTCAACGCTATGACGCCGCGGGAACGCAACATCGCGATGGTCTTCCAGTCCTACGCACTCTACCCGCACATGACGGTCGGCGAGAACATGGGCTTCAACCTCAAGCTTGCCGGTGTCACCAAGCCTGACATCGCGACCCGCGTCGGAGAAGCTGCCCGCATGCTGGCGCTCGAGGATCTGCTGGACCGCAAGCCCAGCCAGCTTTCCGGCGGGCAACGGCAGCGCGTCGCGATGGGACGGGCGATCGTTCGCGATCCGGCAGTCTTTCTGTTCGACGAACCCTTGTCCAATCTCGACGCCAAACTGCGCGTGCAGATGCGCACCGAGATCAAGGCGTTGCACCAGAAGGTCGGGACGACGTCCATCTATGTGACGCATGACCAGATCGAAGCGATGACCCTTGCCGACCGGATCGTGGTCCTCAATTCCGGCCGCATCGAGCAGGTCGGCACGCCGATGGAGCTCTACCGGACACCCGCCAACCTCTTCGTCGCGGGCTTCATCGGCTCACCCGCGATGAACCTTCTCGACGGCACGATCGACGGCGAAAACGACAGGCCGGTCGTTCGTCTGGCAGAAGGATCCGCAATCGACATTTCACCGCTGCGCAAGGTGCGACACGGCCAGAGCGTCAAGCTCGGGCTCCGCCCCGAACACCTGACGGCCGGCGGCGACAATATCGGTGGAGAAACGCTGCTCGTCGAACCGACGGGCGCCCAGACGCATGTGCTGTTTGAATTCGCTGGCCAGCAGATGACCGCCATTGTCGATGGAGACCATCCCGTGCGACACGGAACGCAGTTTCGCGCCGGCATCGACAAAAACCTCGTCTACGTCTTCGACCGGGAAAGCGGCGTGAGCCTCTGACGCCGATTCAGCGCTGCACGTGATCGGGAGGGTCGTCTGCCCGCTCGGCTCACCTGCGTCACAATGTCCTTGTGGTTGCAACTCATTGCATGGGTTGCCGTAACTCATTATGACCTTGGGCTGCACGATGAGCTGATAGGCGAGATGATCCGGCGTTTTGGGCAGATTAGACAGGTAGGGTTGCGCATTCTCTGCAGCCTTGCGTTTCTGTTGCTCGGATTTGCCAATTCCCATCCGACCGCCAATGCGCGCTCGATCGAGACCATCGCGATTGCGTCCTACATCCTCCCGGACGGAAGTCTGCCTGATCTTTGCCTTCCCTCGGAAGCCGGGAAGCACCATAAAGGTGAAAGCAAGATCTCCTGCGACGCCTGCCGGCATGTGACGGCATCAATACTGCCACTGCCGACAGATACGTTGGGTGCGCCGATCCTGCGCGAGATCGTTCACGCCCATTCCGGAACCGACGAAAGCCCTCCTCGGTTCGTCCTGCTGACCGGCACCTCGGCCAGAGGGCCCCCTCTTCGTAGCTGATCAGAAAGAAAACCAATTCTGCTACGTCAAAGGCGAATACCCATGTCGACAATCCGAGCGAAATTTCTTGTAGCGGCCGTGGCATTGATGCTGCCCAGCACCGCATCTTCCCAGCACATGCATGCACCCGGGACCGGCGATATCACGATCGAGTCCGCATATTCCCGCGCCATGCTGCCGGTGGCAAAGGTCGGCGGGGGGTACCTGACGATCAACAACTCCGGTGCGGCCGACCGGCTGGTTGGCGCAAAGTCGGATCGTGCCGAAGACGTCCAGATCCACGAGATGAAGATGACCGGCGCCGTGATGGAAATGCGGGAACTGGACAAGGGCATCCCCGTGCCGGCCAAGTCTACCGTCAAGCTGGAACCCGGTGGCTATCATCTCATGTTCACGAATGTCTCTAGACCTTTCAAGGAGGGCGAGACGCTGGCGGTCACGCTCATTTTTGAAAAGGCCGGGCCGATCGAGGTTGATTTTGCCGTCGGACCGTTTGCCGGTGCGCAAAGGCCTCACGCCGCTCATGAAGGTCACGACTGATGACGAAGAACCCGTTCATGCTGGTTGCCACAACGATCTCGGCAATCTTCATCACTGTCCTCGTCGGAATCCTCTTCTTCACGTTCAAGGATGAGCCAAGAAACACCACATTCAATACCGCGTTTTCTCTGATCAACGATCGGGGAGAAGCGGTCGATCAGTCGATCTTCAAGGGCAATCCGTCCTTGGTCTATTTCGGCTACACCCATTGCCCGGAAGCCTGCCCGACGACGCTTTATGAAGTTGCTGGATACCTCAAGGAACTGGGTGAAGACGGCCTGCCGATCAAAAGCTACCTGTTCACGGTCGATCCGGAACGGGACACTCCTGACATCATGAACGGCTATGTCACCGCCTTTTCCGACCGGATCACTGGGGTGACCGGAACGCCTGAAGAGATCCGGCGCGTCGTTGTCGGATGGCGCGCATTTGCGGAAAAGAAGCCGAACAAGAGTGGTGGCTATTCCATGAGCCACACGATGGACCTGTTCCTGATCGGTGCGGATGGCAGGTTGAAGGGGCTCATTCCCTATGGCTCGGATCCCGACGTCGCCATCAGCAAGATCCGCAGCGCGCTCCTGTAGTCTCACGAGCGGGGTCATAGCTCATGGCGGCCATCGAACCAATGTAGATGCCGACAGATACGCATCGCTTCTTAAATTAAGCCATGCTAATCTATTCTTAAGCGGTCTCTGACATTGCTTTTCCGCAAGTGTGGAAAGTGCCATGATCTCTGGTCGACATATCGGTCCGGCAAATCGTAAATCTGCACAGCAGGTTTTGACGAAAGGACTCGCGTCCGCCAAGGACGGCATCTTGTCGAAGCGACGACTTTCCGACGCCCTCTCAACCGATGCGATCTGGCCGGCATTTCAGCCGCTTGTCGATCTGCAGAGCGGTGCGATCATCGGCTTTGAGGTTCTTGCGCGTTGGACCGATTCTGAAGCAGGTGCCATCGCACCTTCAGATTTCATTCCGTTCGCCGAAACCAGCAATCTGATTGGCGCTTTGACGCAAAAGATCGTCCAGGATGCCTGTCGCAAAGCTGCAAGCTGGAGGGGAGACTTTGTCCTCGCGATCAACCTGTCGCCGACGCAGTTTCAGGACCCAGACCTCTTCCACTTTCTGGCTTCGATAATCTCGGAAACCGGGTTTCCGATGAACCGGATCCATATCGAAATGACGGAAAGCGCACTGCTCGATGACGATACAGTCGTCAGGGAAAACATAGCATCGCTCAAGTCTGCCGGCATGGGCATCTCCCTCGACGACTTCGGGACCGGCTTTGCCAGCCTGACGCGGCTTCACGCGTTCCCCTTCGACAAACTGAAGATCGACACAAGCTTCGTGCGCTCCATGCAGCATGACAGCGGCAGCCGGAAAATCGTCGCCTCGGTCATTGGGCTGGGGCAAAGCCTTGGCATGACGGTTGTTGCCGAAGGCGTTGAAACCGAAGAACAGGCAGAAATGCTGAAGCGTCTTGGTTGCGACGTTGGACAGGGGTGGCTGTTTGGCAGACCTGTCGACGGTGATGCGACAGAACGGCTTCTCGCTGTCAGCAAGCAGAAGCCACTCACGGAACGCCGCGGAACCGGCTCGCTGTTCCAGCGGGTCCATCAACTGGAAACGCTCTATGAGGCGGCACCGGTCGGCCTCTGCTTTCTCGATTCAGACTTGCACCATGTCAGTGTAAACAATCGGTTCGCTGCAATGCTGGGATTAACGCCCGAGCAGATGATCGGGCTCACCGTTCACAGTTTCATGCCGGCACGAGAGGCGCGCCGGGTCACCAAAGATCTTCAGCGAGTCCTTGCGGGCGAGCCTTTGATTGTGGACGAATATCGTCCGCCCGGAAGTGAGAACATTCTCCTCGTGGTGAACCAGCGGGTCGATGACGACGCAGGCGAGCCGATCGGCATTTCGGTCACGGCGATCGATGTTACCGGTCACAAATCGATGGAAAAGGCGCTGACCGAGACGGAAGACCACGCACGATGGTCGATCGAACTCAGCCCGAACATTCCCTGGTCGAGCGATGCCGAAGGCATTGTCAATTTCATGGGGCCAACGCCAGACCCGACGATGTCCAGGATGCGTGACCGGATCGCGGACTGGTACGGTCGGATGCATCCGGACGACAGTTTGCGGGTTCGGCGGGAATGGCTTGGATGGCTGCCATCCGGCGACCCATTCGAAACCAGGTTTCGCATGCGTCTGCACGACGACAGCTGGCGATGGATGGTCAGTCGGGCAAAGCCTCATCGCGATGCGACCGGCAAGATCGTGAAATGGTACGGCACCATCACCGAGATCGTGCCCACGGAGGTCCCGCTGGACGGGAAAGTATCCGTGAAGGCTCCTCATGTCTGGCATGATCCGGACCAGGCTGATGTCCTGCCGACGCAACACTTGATCTCAATGCTGATGAGGATGTTTGAGTCCGCGCCCATTGCCATGGCCATCACGACGAGCGACACGAAAACCTCGAGCTACGTCAAAGTCAACGATGCCTATCTGAAGCTCACCGGCCTGAAATGGGACGAGATCAACGGAAAGAAGCTGATTTCCGAGGGTGCCGCGATCGACAATCCCGCCCGCGACAGACGGCACCGGCTATTGCGCGAGGACGGCGCCTACGAGCTCGAAGATGTTGAAATTGCGCATTCGGATGGTACGATCATCCCAACCCTGATTTCGGCGCAACGCACGATCGTCGATGGCGTTTCATTCGATGTGGAGGTCATTGTCGATGTGTCTGCCCGCGTCAGGCAGCAGCGCGCTATCGAAAGCGCTCTGAAAACCTCCGCGCAGACCGATGCCCTGTCAGGACTCCCAAACCGAGCCTGTTTCGATGAAGTTGTCGCCGGAGAGGTTGCCCGCAACCTGCTCAATGACAGAAAGCTCGCCATCGCCTACATCGATCTCAACGGCTTCAAGATCGTCAACGACAGTCTGGGGCATTCCGCAGGCGACGAAGTCCTGCGAACGATCTCGGCGAGACTTCGCGAAAGTTTCCGAGCGACGGATTTCATCGCCAGGGTCGGAGGAGACGAGTTTGCTATTCTTCTCGACATGGATCGCAAGTACGCGGGAGATATGCAGACGCATATTCAGGAAACGATGGAAAGGGTGTTCAAGCCGATCCCCATCGATGGCCAGGTGACATTCACGGGTGCCGCGGTCGGCGTTACGTTCCTCCAGGCCGAAGACACGCCGCAAACCTATGTCAAACGCGCTGACGACTATATGTATCTGGCGAAAGCCACCGGAAAACGGGTGGCCGTCGTGTGTTTCGGTCAGGTTCTCGATCGCCCGACGACGCATAAAGTGGACCGGACGAACGGTGTTCATGACGGCTGAAGTGTGTCGACGGCCGAACTATCGGCAGCCGATATTTCGAGGTGTTGTGCCAACCCCTTTCATGCAGGGCAGGTCTGGATACCTATCCAGACTGCCGCGATCGTCGTCAGTCCGGCGCGACTGACGACGGAGGTCGGATTGTGGCGGCATCGTCGGCCGCTGCATCGTTCTCTCCACCAAACGCGGCATCAGCCTGCTGGTTGACCTTGGTCACATCGTCGCTTTCCTGATCCGACATGTCGGCTGGATGCTCGGAGCGCTTCCAGTGATCGTCATGGGACCCTTCAGGACGGCCTTCTTCCTCCCACAGTCTGTAGGCCCGTTCGCGCTGTTCCTGTTCTCTATCGGTCATGGTTGCTCCTCCTAAGTTGCGAAGACATAACCAGCGGACGGACCCCGGGTTTCCGGGAGGCGGATGACATACAATAAAATTTTTGTCAGCTCGCCGCGCAGGCTCTGCCGGACAGCGATCGCAAGCGATTGACAAAGGCCGTTTCTTTGTCCAACCTTGGCGTCATTCCGAGGGGAGCATCGAACGGTGCTGAGATGGCGGTGAGCCGGACCCTTGAACCTGATCCGGGTCATACCGGCGTAGGAACGGAAACGGCGCAATACCGCACCTCTTTCTTATTCTCCGCTCGCCTGGATCTCCATGATGTCAAGGTCAGGAGATCAGCCATGCTTACGCTCTCGAGAGATTCCCATATAGGACGAATGCGGTTCGACGGTTTCACGCCTCAGCACTGACATGCACTCCCGGTTCGCAGCCCTCGGGCTTTTTCTGCTGCTGGTAAGCTGGCAGATAGCCGTTCAGGTCTTTTCGCCGCCACGCTATCTTTTGCCGTCACCGCTCGCGGTGGTGCAGGCATTGGTGCGTCAGAGCAGCTTCCTCGCTCATCATACCGCTGTCACCATCACCGAGATTTTTGCAGGTCTCGTCGCCGGCAGCATCTTCGGTGCGGCGGTCGCGTTTCTCGTTGTGGCATTCCCGCGGGCCGGCAGGCTTGCCTGGCCGATCATCCTTATCCTGCAGACCTTTCCGGTCTTCGTGCTGGCACCCATCCTGGTGCTTTGGCTCGGTTTCGGCATGGCGTCGAAAGTGATGATGACGATGCTCGTCATCTTCTTCCCGGTCGCCTCCGCCTTCGCAGATGGCCTGAGGCGGACGGAACCAGCGATTCTGGAAGCCGCCGCGCTGACAAGCGCGACGCCCTGGCAGATCCTTGTGCGGCTCCGAACACCGCTTGCGCTGCCGGCGCTCGTGTCCGGTCTGCGCGTCGCCGTGCCGCTCGCGCCGCTGGGTGCCGTGATCGGCGAATGGGTCGGGGCTTCAGCCGGGCTCGGCTTTGTCATGGTTCAGGCGAACGCCCGGATGCAGACCGACACCGTTTTCGCAGCCATGACCATCCTGGCCCTGACCAGCGTCGCGCTGCGCCTGGGTTTCGACCGTCTCGTAAAGGGACGCCCCCATTGGGCAATCGAGACCGAACAACAGACACAGTTATCATCGTGAGGAGAGACGACCACCCATGAAACGCATGCTTCTGGCCTTTGCCATTGCCCTATCCGTGAGCATGATTGCGTCCGCTAGCCAGGCGGCAGAAAAACTCACCGTCATGCTCGAATGGTTTGTGAACCCGGACCATGCGCCGCTCGTGATTGCCGCCGAAAACGGCTATTTCGAAGCCGCCGGCCTCGATGTCGAGCTGGTGCCTCCCGCCGACCCATCGACGGTGCCTCGCCTCGTTGCCGCCGGCCAGGCCGATATCGGCATCCACTACCAACCGAACCTCTATCTCGATCGTGCAGTCGGCCTGCCGCTCAAGCGGATCGGTACCCTCGTCGAAACGCCCTTGAATACGGTGACGGTTCTCGCCGATGGCCCGATCAAGAGCCTCAAGGATCTGCGCGGCAAGAAGGTCGGCTTTTCCGTCACGGGTTTCGAAGACGCGATGCTGAAGCGCATGCTCGAGGGCGAAGGCATTGGGCTTACCGAGGTCGAACTGATCAACGTCAATTTCGCCCTCTCGCCATCGCTGATCGGCGGCAAGGTCGACGCCACGCTTGGCGGCTTCAGAAACTTCGAACTGACGCAGATGCGGATCGAAGGGCACGAGGGTCGTTCCTTCTTTCCGGAAGAACACGGCGTCCCTGTTTATGACGAGCTGATCTTCGTGACGCGCGACGCGCTTGCGACAGATCCCCGCCTCCCCCGCTTTCTCGAATCCGTCGAGAAGGCTGCGATCTTCCTGACCAATCACCCGGACAATGCCTGGAAGCTGTTCATCAAGGCCTATCCCAACCTCGACGACCAGCTCAATCGGCAGGCGTTCACCGATACGCTGCCACGTTTCGCCAAACGGCCTGCAGCGCTTGATCGCGGCAGATACCAGCGTTTCGGTGAGTTCATGGCAGCGAGCGGCCTCATTCCGCAGGCGCCGCCGGTCGAAGATCTAGCGATCGAAATCCGGTGATGACAATGAACAATTCCCCGACGCCGCAACAGGCCGGCGATCGCCTGGCACGTGTGCGGGCCCGGCGCCCACGCGTCCATTGCCTGATGAACACGGTGGTGCAGAAATTCGTTGCTGACGGCATCACTGCAATCGGCGCCATCCCCTCGATGACCTCCTCCCCGGACGAAATCGTCGGCTTCGTCTCGAAGGCTGATGTCCTCGTCGTCAATCTCGGCACGCTGGATGCTGATCGCCGCAAAGTGATCGAACTGGCTGTCGAGGTCGCAAACGATCATGGAAAACCCTGGGTCCTCGATCCCGTTCATAGCGACTATTCCCCCGTGCGGCTGGAGTTTGCAAAGACATTGATCGCCCGCCGCCCAACAGTACTGCGTGGCAACAGCGCGGAGATGGCGCTGTTCGGAGACATTGGCGAAACACTGAAAATCGAGACCGGCGCTCACGACCGCCTGACGGATGGCGCGCGAACCGCCACTGTTCGGAATGGCCATCAATGGATGGCGGATGTCACCGGGACCGGTTGCCTGTCAGGTGGCATCATCGCAGCGTATCTGGCCGTCGAACCGGAAGCCATGGCTGCGGCGGCTGCGGCACTAGCGACGACCGGCGTCGCCGCCGAACAGGCCGCCGGGCACGCGCGCGGCCCCGGCAGTTTCGGCATCGCGTTTCTGGATGCGCTCTCGGCGCTCACTCCCGACGAGCTCAGTCTGCACGGAAGGATCGACCATGAAATTTGACTACCGACTGAACCCGATCGTCGATGCCGGTCTTTCCGATAGCGGCGATCTCGTGGACCTCGCCGCGATCGCCGTCCGAAACGGCGCGACGCTGATCCAGTACCGCGACAAGGCCGGCTCCACCCGGCAGATGATCGCCATGGCCAAAAGCATCAAGGCCGCCCTTGAAGGCACCGGCGTGCCGCTTGTGATCAACGACCGTGTCGATGTGGCGCTCGCTTCAGGCGCCGACGGCGTGCATCTGGGTGCTGACGACATGGATGCCGGGACCGCACGCCGGCTGCTCGGCCCCGACGCCATCATCGGCCTCACCGTCAAGACACGTGCCGATGCGGAACGTGCCGGCCGGGCGCAGGCGAGCTATGCCTGTATCGGCGGGGTGTTCGAGACCTTGTCGAAACAGAACCTCGATCCACCGGTCGGCCTCGACGGTTTTCGGGATCTGCGCGAACGATTGCGACAACTGGATCCGACCCTCCCGGTCGGCGCGATCGCGGGCATCGGGCTGGAGCAGGTGCGCAGCGTCATCGAGGCCGGTGCCGACGGTGTCGCGGTCATTTCGGCAATCTTCCGCGCACCGGACCCTGCAGACGCCTGCCGGAGTTTTCGGCGCCGGGTGGAAGATGCCCTGAGCGAGGTAAAGCGATGACATCCGTTGCCATGACAATCGCCGGCTCCGACAGTGGCGGAGGCGCCGGCATCCAGGCCGATATCAAGACATTCTCCGCCCTCAACGTCTTCGCCACCAGCGTCATCACGGCCGTGACGGCGCAGAACACGCGGGGCGTGAGCGCCGTTGAAGACATCTCGCCGACAATGATCCGGGAGCAGATGCGCGCAGTGCTTGCCGATATCGAGGTCCATGCGATCAAGATCGGCATGGTTTCACGCTGCGAAACAATCCGCGCGGTTGCCGAGGGCCTGGCAGACTATCGCGGTCCTATGGTCCTCGATCCGGTCATGGTCGCGACCTCGGGAGACCGGCTGCTGCGCGAGGACGCAATCTCCGCCCTGATTGCCAGCCTCGTTCCGAAAGCGACGATCGTGACGCCGAACCTGCCGGAAGCTGCACTGCTGACCGGCATGCCGGTCGCCGAAACCCGGTCCGATATGACCCGTCAGGCGGAGATCATCCTCAACGCCGGAGCCCGTGCCGTGCTGATCAAGGGCGGGCATGGAATCGGCTGCGACAGCATCGATCTCCTCTTCGACCAGTCAGGCGTGACGGAGTTCTCGGCAGCCCGTGTCAATACGAAAAACGACCATGGCACAGGCTGCACACTTGCGGCGGCGATCACCGCCGGCCTCGCCCGCGGCCTCTCGCTGCACGAGTCCGTTGGAGCTGCGAAGACCTATCTTCAGGACGCTCTCATTGCCGGAAGAAACCTCTCGATCGGCGGCGGGCATGGCCCGGTCCACCACTTCCACAAATGGTGGCCAGCATGAGCCGAGCTATCGAGGGTCCTGCAAGGGCCGGACGCCTGGCGCAGTTCGCGTCGCGGCTTGCCTCGCCGGTTGCCCTCCTTGTCATTTGGCAGATCGCCAGCATGACGGGACTGCTGTCGCCGCGCATTCTGGCCGGACCGGGCGACATCGTCGCGACAGCCAGCCGCCTCATCGCGGCCGGTGAACTGATCAACGGGCTGATCGTATCGTTCCTGCGGGTGCTTGCAGGCTTTTCGATCGCGCTCGTCGCCGGGATTGTTCTGGCTCTGATCTCCGGCCTGTCTCGGTTCGGAGAAGCGGTGATAGACCCGCCGATCCAGATGCTGAAGGCCATGCCGTTCCTGGGTCTTCTGCCACTGTTCATCCTCTGGTTCGGGATCGGCGAGATGCCGAAGATCGGGCTCGTCGCCTTCGGCGCCATCTTTCCGATCTACCTCACCCTTTACGGCGGCATTCGCGGCATTGACAGGAAGCTGATCGAGGCGGGGCAGACAATGGACCTCGGCACGACAAGCATCATTCGCCATATTATCATTCCAGGCGCCCTGCCCTCGCTGCTCGTGGGCGTCCGATACGGCCTCAGCGTCGCCTGGCTCAGCCTCGTCGTCGGCGAACAGATCAATGCCGCAAGCGGCATCGGATACACCATTTCCTATGCCCGCGACTTCCTACAGACCGATGTCATCGTCGTCTGCCTTCTGGTCTACGCCATCCTGGGCCTGCTGACCGATGGCCTTGTTCGGACTATCGAGGCTTATGCGCTGCGCTGGCGTCCGGAGGCGATCGGTTGAGCCCCCTCGTCGACATCAGGCAACTCACCCGCTCGTTCGGCGCCACCGCAGTTCTCGGAGGCATCGACCTCACACTGACGCCCGGCGAATTCGTGGCCCTGCTCGGCCGCAGCGGTTCGGGGAAAACCACGCTTCTGCGCATTCTGGCCGGTCTCGACACCGCTCCAGCCGAAAAGCTTCAGCTCACCACACGGCGCTCGGTGGTTTTCCAGAAACCGCGACTGCTGCCGTGGAAAAGTGTCATCGACAATGTCGCGCTCGGTCTGCGCCACCCGGACGCCCGGACGCGAGCCACACAGGCACTGGAGGAAGTCGGCCTGTCCCACCGGGTCGATGCCTGGCCACTGACGCTCTCAGGCGGCGAGGCACAGCGGTCGGCGCTTGCGCGGGCTCTCGTGCGTGAACCCGAATTGCTGCTGCTGGACGAGCCCTTTGCCTCTCTCGATGCGCTGACGCGGTTGCGAATGCATGAGCTCGTCCTCGCGCTGTGGCGCAAACATCGTCCGGCGGTGCTGCTCGTCACCCACGACGTCTGGGAGGCCGTGGCGCTTGCAGACCGAATCCTGGTGCTCGATCAGGGACATTTCATCCGCGAAATCAATGTCGATATCGACCGCCCCCGCCGCCGCGACGACCGCAGAACGGGCCGCATCGAAGCGGCGCTGCTGGAAGATCTCGGCGTCCTCCCCACACAAGACTGACTTCCATGTGAAAACCGCAGATTGGACTGAGCTATGATTTCCAAGCGTACATTCCTTGCCGCTGTCACCCTCTTCAGTGCCGCCGCCGTGTTTGCCCCTCCTGTCCACGCAGCCGATCAGGTGGTGCGGATCGGTTGGTTGCGGGGACCCAACGACATCACGCTCGTCAAATCCCGCGGAACGTTGGAAAAGGCGCTGTCCGCAAAAGGCATCAAGGTCGAGTGGGCGGGCCCGTTCCCGGCGGCCGCACCTGCGTTCGAAGCGCTCAACGCCGGCAGCATCGATATCACCGCCGGCAGCTCGACCTCGGCAATTGCAGCCCTCTCGGCCAGGATCCCGCTGGTGATCTTTGCCTATCAGAAGATGGCGTCAGGCTCTGAGGGTATCGTGGCGACGAAGGGTTCCGGCATCGCCACCATCAGGGACCTGGCGGGCAAGAAGGTGGCGGTCAACCGCGGGGGCACAGGGGAATATCTGCTGATGCGCGGACTGGAGACGAACGGCATCGATCCTGCAAGCGTGGAACGCGTCTATCTCAGCCCCAGCGACAGCGGCCCGAGCTTCAGCCAGGGCCATGTCGACGCCTGGGCGACCTGGGATCCGTTCCTGACCATCGCGGAAAAGGCCTATGACGGCACGGTCATCGCCGATGGCGCCGCCATCAGGTCCGACAACGCTGTCGTTCTTGTCGCGAGCCCCGAATTCGCCAAGGATAAGGCCGATCAGCTGCAGCTCGTCTTCGATGTCATCAAAGCGGAAAACGCCTGGGCAGTCGCCAACAAGCCGGAGGCCGGGGCGATCTGGGCGAAGGAAATGAACGTACCGGCAGAACTCGGGGCGAAGATCGGCGAAAACAATGCGGTGCCGACGACAGCCGTTTCGCAATCGGCCGTAAAGCAGATCAACGCCGTCGCTGAGTGGTACGCCAAAAGCGGAATCATTCCGGCAGTGCCCGACATTGCTGACGGCGTCGTTGAGCTGAAGTAAGTCTCGACGGGCTCGCCCGGCCCCTGCGTCGCTCGGGGTCGATTGCCGGCAAAATCGTTGCTGCCCCGTGCGCGATGAAGCCATGCATCGAAAGTCCGTATCAGATGGGAAGATGGCCTCCCGGGAGAAGGCGATATTGCGATCGTTTCACCCGGGAGACCAGGTTTCAGGCCACTTCGCAGATATCGAGGATGGTCAGCATGTAGACGCGGATCATGTCGAGGAAATCGACGATGTCGACGCGCTCGTCCGGCATGGTGTTGTAGCGACCGCCGGGACCGCAGACGATGCCTTCCATGCTAAGCTCATGGTAGAGATGACCGGCATCTGTGCCGTAGAAACGCGTCGGCGTGATCGCGCCGGTCGGCTGCTGCTCCCCGCGGACAGCCTCATAGGCCGCGTTGATCGATGTGACGATGCGGCTATCCGGCGAAACTTCGAAGGGCGGCATCAGCGGGCGGCCCTCGATCATTTCTGGAACCAGCTTTGCCTTCAGGCCCGGGAAACGGCCTTCGAGTGCATGCAACTCATCGGCCAGATCGGCGAGAACGCCTTCCTGCGTCTGGCCCGGTGCATAACGGCACGACCCTTTGAGGCGAACGAAGTCGGCCACTTGCGGCGGACGCCATTCCTCGAGGTCGCGACCGAGCGCGCCGTGGACGACGCCCACATGGCCGCGGTTGATCGAGCGATGCACATCGCTTCTGGCGCCGCTGAAGGTCATCGCATTGATGCGCGGAATGATATCGCAGGCGGCGGCAATCGCGTCGACGGATTCCTCGCGCTTCGACAGGTGGCGGGTGTCGCCGGTCAGCTCGATGACATAGCTCAACGCTGCCGCGTGCATGGTGACGGCAACGAGGTCGCTCGGTTCGCTGTTGATGAAATAGTCGGCCTTCACGCCGCTTTTGATGGCCGCAAGTGTCCCGACGCCGCCCTGCAATTCGCCGACGACGAAGGTCAGGATCACGTCGCCCTTGAGCTTGACGCCCGCCTCGAGCAGCGTCTTTACCGCGCAGAAATAGGCGGCATCGCCGGCCTTCATGTTGGAAACGCCGATACCGTAGATGAATTTGTCGTCGACGAGCCCGGCATAGGGGTCGACGGTCCAGCCTTCGGTGACCGGATTGGTATCGAGATGGCCGTTGAACAGCAGGCTCTTGCCGCCGCCTTGGCCTTTCAGGCGACCGATCGTGTTGAACCGCCGGCCATCGTCGAAGGCCTGCAGCTCGGCTTCGACGCCGATCTTTGCAAGCTCAGCCGCCATCCAGCGTGCCAGAACCTTCTCGCCTTCGGTTTCCGAATGGCTCTTGTGCTGAACCATCTTCGACAGAAAATCGAGGCAGGCCTTTTCGTCGATCCGATCCACGAGGGATTTCGGGTCCATTGTCATGCTCCTTGATGCGGTATTACTGGTATTGAGCGGCGGCGCGCGGCACCGCCTCGATCAGGCGGCGGGTGTATTCCGCCCGGTCGGGACTATCGATCTCGGACGCCTTCACCACCTCGATCAGATCGCCGCGATACATGACGGCGATCCGGTGGGCGATCTGGCGGATCAGGTTGAGATCGTGGGTGATGAACAGGTATGCCGTGCCGCTGGCCTTCTGCAGTTCCAGCAGAAGCTCCACGACCGACGCCTGCACCGAGACGTCGAGCGCAGAGGTGATCTCGTCGCAGATGACCAGCTTCGGTTTGGAGGCGAAGGCACGGGCAATCGCCACGCGCTGTTTCTCACCGCCCGAGAGCTGATGCGGATAGCGGCTTGCGTGGGTGCGCGGCAGGCGCACCTGCTCCAGCATGTCCCCGACCTGTCTCTCGAGATCGCTGGTATCGCCGAACAGTTTCAGCGGACGCGAGAGGATCTCGAAAATCTTCTGACGCGGATTGAGCGAGGCATCCGGGTGCTGGAAGATGATCTGCACGTCCTTGCGATAGGCATTGTCCATATCGCCGAGATTGCGGATCTCGCGTCCTTCGAACCGGATCTTGCCCTCGAACCGGTTGAGGCCGGTCATGGCCTTGGCGAGCGTCGATTTGCCCGAGCCGGATTCTCCGACAATGCCGAGAATTTCTCCCGGACTGATGCTGAGGCTGATCGCATTGTTGCCGGTCACGCGCTCGGTCTTCCGGCCGGTCAGGGCGGAAAGGAACGGCTTGCGACCGAAATGGACGCTGACATTCTCGACCTCGACCAGCGGCTTGTCCGTCGGAGCGACATCATCGTTTACCAGCCGGCGGGCCGGATCGGGAACCGCGTTGATCAGCTCGCGGGTATAGTCCTGCTGCGGATTGGTGAAGATGTCACGCACCGTGCCCTGCTCGACGATCTCGCCGCGTTTGATGACGGCGACGCGGCCGGCGGTGCGGGCGACCAGTGCAAGGTCGTGGGAGATGTAGAGCGAGGCGACGCCGGTTTCGGCCTGCAGCTCAACGAAGAGGTCCAAGATCTGACGCGAGGTGATCACGTCGAGTGCCGTGGTCGGCTCGTCGAAGATGATGCATTCGGGATTGCAGGCGAAGGCCGATGCGATGACGACACGCTGCTTTTCACCACCGGATGCCTCATGCGGCATGCGGTGCATCATCTGGGCCGGCGTCTTCAGCCCGACATGGGCAAGCCGCGCCTCGCCTTCCGTCCAGGCCTGCTGCCAGGACAGGCCGCGGTGGCGAACGAGGACTTCGGCCAGCTGCTTGCCGAGCGAGAGGGTCGGATTGAGCGAAGTGCTCGGATCCTGGAACACCATGCTGATACGGCGTCCGCGAAACGTTTCCATTTCACGCTCCGCCTTTTCCATCAGATTGTCGGAGCCCAGCAAGATACGTCCCCCGGGCTCGCGGGCGTTCTTGGGCAGGTAGCGCATAATCGACCATGCAAGCGACGTCTTGCCGGATCCGGACTCGCCGACGAGGCCCAGGATCTCGCCGCGGTTGATGGCAAGATCGATGTTCTTCAGCGCGTGAAACGGGCCGTTCGCGGTCTCGTAATCGAGCGAATAGTTCTCGATTGTGAGAACTGGCGTAGCGGGCGAAGGGTGTTCAGTATTGGTCATTATTTTCACCTCAGGCCCGCGGATTGAGGGCATCGCGGAGACCGTCGCCCAGAAGGTTGAAACCGACGGCGACGATGGCAATCGCCACGCTCGGCCAGATCAGGATGCCGGCCGAAAGATGCATGTAGCGGCGGGCTTCCGATACCATCAGACCCCATTCGGCCGCCGGTGGCTGGGCGCCGAGACCGAGGAAGCTGAGCGTCGCAAACAGCATCACCGCGAAGGACACGCGAATGGTCATCTCTACGATGATCGGCGCGATCACGTTGGGTAGCATTTCGCGGCGGATGATGTAGCCGGCACTTTCGCCCCGCGCGACAGCTGCGTTGACATAGTCCTGCTTGCGCACCGACAGCGCAACGCTGCGGGTGATGCGGGCCATGCCCGGTGCAAACGCGATCGCAACGGCGACCAGCGCATTGACGGTGCTTGATCCGAGAAGGTTGACCACCAGAAGGGCAAACAGCAGGCTTGGTATCGACATGACGGCATCGATGGTGCGCATGATCAGCTCGTCTGCGCGACCGCCGAGAAAGGCGGATGCGGTTCCGATCAGCGCCCCGATCAGGGTGCCGACGATGGTGGCGAGAACCGCCATGACGACGGTGGCCCGCGCTCCGATCAGAAGCCTGCTGAAAATGTCGCGACCATACTGGTCGGTGCCGAGCCAATAGGTGAGGCTCGGACCTTTATATCGGGCAAGAGGCGACAGCTTTTCCGGATCGTGCGGCGCAACCAGAGGGCCGAAGACGACGACCAGGAGCACGAACACGACGAGGAAGATTCCGATCGCGCCCTGCGGCGTCTTCAATAGACGTTTCGTGAAATCAATCATACTGGATCCTCTTGTCGAGCCAGGCATAGAGGATGTCTGCGATGAAATTGACGATCGAATAGGTGGCAGCCATGATCAGCACGCCGGCCTGGATCGCCGGCAAGTCGCGGGCCTGGATGGCGACGATCAGCTGGCGTCCGATGCCCGGAATGGCAAAGATCTCTTCCACGACGATGACGCCGCCCAGAAGATAACCGACATCGAGCGCGACAATGGTGATGGTGGGAAGAAGCGCGTTGCGCAGCGCATGGCGGCGCAGAACCTGTCCACGGGAAATGCCCTTCAGCCGGGCGGCGCGGATATAGTCGGTATGCAGCACGTCCACCAGTTCGGACCGAACCATGCGCGAAACATGGGCAATTAGGATGATCGAGATGACGCAGACGGGCAGGACGAGATGGGCGATCCCGCGGGAAAAGTCCTCGGTCAGCGGCACGTAACCGGTCGGCGGCAGCCACTTCAGCCAGTCGGCGAAGAACAGCACGGCGACAGTTGCCGTCACGAATTCCGGAAGTGCGACGCCCGCATAGGAGATCAGGCTCACCACCATGTCGGCGACCTTGCCGCGGCGGATGGCGGCGATAATGCCGAGCGGGATCGCGAGAACCAGCATCAGGCCGATCGACAGGAAGGCCAGAAGCAGCGAACGACCGAGCGCTTCGAACATGACCGGACCCACCGGTTGGCCGGTGCGCAGAGATGTTCCGAGATCACCCTGAACCACATGCCACAGCCAGGTCAGATACTGCTGCCAGATCGGCGCATTCAGGCCCATGGTTGCGCGCAGCGCGTCCAGCGCTTCCTGGGTCGCGTTTTCGCCCAACATCATGACGGCCGCATCGGCCGGCAGGACCTGGGTTATGGCAAAGACGATCAGCGACACGACGAACAGCGTGTAGACGATCATCACCAGCCGCTTGGCTATGTAATTCGGGGACAGGGTCGTGTTCCTCTGACAAGAGAGCCGGACGCCCGGCGGCGTCCGGCAGGTTTCGAGATCAGCCGCGCTTCGGTGCGTCAGATGTCAGCGAGACATAGTCGAGACGGAACACGGATGCGCGCGGATGCGCCTCGTAACCGGAAACCCAGCTGCGCTTGGCCGAGAGGACGTCGAAGAAGGACGGGATGATCGAGGGAACCTCCTCGTTCATGATCTCTTGCGCCTTGGTGTAGAGCTCGGTCCGCTTGTCGGTGTCGATCGTTCCGCGCGCTTCGTTGACCAGGGCATCGAAGGCCTTGTTGTTCCAGCGCGTCTCGTTCCAGGAGGCATCCGACGTGTAGAGCAGCTTGAAGATGCCGTCAGGGGTGGGCTGCATGTTGTAGAAGCCGACGTAGAACGAACCCTTTTTCCAGACCTGCTCGAGGTAGGTCGCATGCGGCATCGTCTGCACGTTGATGGTGATGCCGACTTCCTTGGCCATTTCCTTCAGCGCGACGGCAAGCTGGGTGCGGACCGCGGGGCGGTCGGAGGCGACAAGGGTGGCTTCAAAACCGTTCGGGAACCCGGCCTCGGCAAGCAGCTTTTTGGCTTCCTCGATGTTCTGCTCGCGCTGCTTGACGCCCTTGAAGAACTGGTAGGAGCCGTTGAGCGGGGTATCGTTACCCTCTGTTCCGAAACCTTCGGTGACGAAACCGACCATTGCTTCCCGGTCGACAGTCAGTGCGATGGCGCGGCGAACGCGCGGATCGTTGAAGGGAGCCGTATCGCAACCGAAATTGATGTTGCAGAACTGGCCGGACGGCGTGCGCAGCACATCGACGCCATCGCTGCCGTCGAGGCGCAGATATTCGGTCGGCTGGATGGTGGAGACGATGTCGACATCGCCAGACATCATCGCGGAACCTTCAGCGGAAATGTCCGGGAAGACCTGCACCTCGACACGGTCGAGATAGGGGCGAGCCGGATCGTAGTATTTCTCGTTGCGCTCGACGACGATCAGGCGATCGGGCTCATAGGAGACCAGCTTGAACGGACCCGTACCGACGGCTTTGGTCGAAAGGCTCTTCAGGTCGCCGGTGGCGATCGATGCCGGAATGATGCGGGCGCTTGTGTAGGCCATGGAGACGGGAAGGTCGGCATAGGCGCCGGTCAGCTTGAACATGACGGTTGCATCGTCGACGGCAACGATATCGGCGATCGGACCGACATTGTTACGGCCGGGAGATGCTGTCGCCGGATCAAGGATTGCCTTGAAGGTTGCGACGACGTCCTTGGCCGTGAAAGGCGAGCCATCGTGGAAGGTAACGCCGGTGCGCAGCTTGAACGTCCACTCGGTCAGCGCCTCGTTCGGCGTCCAGCTTTCGGCCAGATCCGGCTCGACCGACATGTCGACCTTGAGACGGGTGAGGTTGCTGTAGAGCAGCTCGGTCACCAGGTATTCCGGGTTGACGCGGGTCAGAAGCGGGTGGATGACGCTGACGGCCTGGTCGACGGAGATCTTCAGCGTACCGCCCTTGGCCGGTGCTGCGGCCTGGGCAAAGCCCAGCGATGGCGTTGCGAGAATGGCGGCGGTGCCGGCCAGGAAGAAGCGGCGTTTCATTTCCAGCATGTTTATCGTTCCCTTTATGCTTCGATGCTGCTTGGTATGGTTATATGCGACTTTCGGGCATGGCCTCGGCAGCGAAATCCGCCGCGAGATAGGCGAGAATGCTTTTTGCGAGTGCGATGATGTCCTGTCGGGTCGTGTGCTCTTCCGGGCTGTGGATGCAGCTTTCCGGGCGACCGAGGCCACCGAGCAATACTTCAGGGCCAAAGCCGGCCTTCTGGACATAGCCGAAGTCCGAACAGCTGGCGGCGCCCCATTTCTGAAAATCGTTCGGCTTGTATCCGAAGCCGAGCGAAAGCGCCTGTTGCCAGCGCGGCCAGTGCGGGCCATCGGGATCGTCGGTCGGGATCAGATGACCGACAAGATCGACTTTTAGCCCGAGCTCTGTCCCTTCGATGCAATTTCGGATCGTCGCTTCGATCTCGGCGCGTGCGTCCTCATAGCTTTCCTCCGGGGCATATCGACGGCTGACGAGGATCTTCACCTCGGCCGGAACCTGCCCGCCCGCTGTGCCGCCGTTGACGGCGGATATGGTCAGCTGTGGCCGCAGCGGCCCGGTTGCATGCGGCGGCGGCGCGAGCTTGGATGCGCGTTTGGCCACGTCAGGCTTCAGCGCTGCGAGCGCATTCAGAACCGGCAAGGCGCCCTCGATGGCATTCACACCCGCGCCGGTGCGATTGCCCTCGCCGGCATGGACCGCATGGCCGGTAATCGTGACCTGCAGGTTGAAGATCCCGAAGCAGCCCGCCCAGATGCGTGGTGCGGCCGTTCCGTTGAAATTGAGGATATGCCCCTTGAGCATGCCCTGTTCCGCGAGATAGCGGATGCCGGGATACAGACCGCCTTCTTCATCCGTGCACAGGAGCAGCACCGGATCGTAAGCGAGAGAAACGCCGCATTCGCGTGCCGCCCGAAGCGCCAGAAGCGTCGCAGCGATTGTGCCCTTCATGTCGGCAGCACCAAGCCCGAAAAGGTCATCGCCTTCGACCGTCAGCTTCAGCGGATCGCGGCTCCAGCCCGGAGCAACCGGAACCGTATCGACATGATAGTAGAGACCGCAGACAGGCCTGTCCGTTTCGCGCCTTGCAACGAGATTGATGCGTTCGCCGGAAGCCGGTCCGCCCTCGACATACCAGAGGTCGTGAGGCACTGTCACACGCTCGAATTCGAAGCCGAGCGGCATCAGCAACTCGGTCATCAGATCGGCAAACGCGCCATAGCCTTCGCCCGGTGGAAAGGTGGTGTCGACCGCAACCATCCGTGCAAGATCCTGCACGGCCATCTCGACATCGCGGTCAATCGCTGCCATGGCAGACGTCAGGGGCTCAGAAGTGGTGCCTGGTTGCTGTAGGCTCATCTCGGTCGTCCTCCGCATTCCGGCAGCCTTCACAACTCGGCTCATTAATATAAACTATATAGTAATACAGCGTAGATCGGCATCACGTGTCAACTCCAAAGAAGAGGCAATTCATTGCCTGATAATTCAGCAAATGCCGCCCGACTGAGCGATCTGTCCTTGCCTCTCTATGAGGTCGTGAAACGACAGATCACCGAGGCGATCATGATCGGCGCCCTGGAGCCCGGCTCCGTGCTGCCGAGCGAGATTGCCCTAGCGCAAACCTATGGCGTTGCTGTCGGAACGATTCGACGCGCCCTGATGGATCTCACCAACGACGGACTTTTGAGCCGACGCCGCAAGACCGGGACCGTCGTGACCGGACGCAAACCGCAGCACGGATTGCGCCTGTTCTTCCAGTATTTTCGTCTTCACGGGCTGGACGGCTCGCTGAGCAAATCCGTTACCAAGGTCACGTCGCTGGAATTCAGTGAGGCTTCGGACGAAACAGCGGCGAAGCTGCAGATTGAAACGGGCAGGCCGATCGTGCATTTCCACCGCGTCCGCTATATCGACGACCGGCCAATCATGCACGAAACATTGACGCTGCCGCGCGAGCGCGTCCCCGGCTTTCCGCAGAAGCAGGAGGACATCCCGCCGCTCTTTTATCTGCATCTCCTCGAAAACTACGGGATCCGGATTTCGGCGATCCGTGAACAGATCGGCGCGGACCTGGCATCGGAGGATGATGCACGCTGGCTGAACCTGACGCTTCCAGCCGCAGTCATGACGATCGACGAAGTGGCCTACGACCAGATGGCCGTGCCAGTGCTCATCTCTGCGCACCGGGCGACGACTGCGGACCACCGCTACGTCAACGAGATACAGTAAGCGCGCGATCAAGCTTCAACGCTGAAGCGATGAGCTTCGCTACATTAGCGCAACGTCTAGCAAACCAAAACGAGATGGCGAAACCGCCGCGAGCGTGATCCAGGCTCGCGGCGGTAACAGCTTATTTTCAACGGCTTGGTGCCTATTGTTAACTCAGAATTCTTCCCAGTCCGCAACCGCCAGGGCAGCGGAAGACGAGGCGTTAGCGATCTTGCGCGGCATTGCGACGGCTGCAGGGCGATCCGAAATGGGCTGTGCGACCGGTCTTGAAGCGACGGGGCGATGGGCGATCGGATTGCGCTTCTGCAATGTCTGGGCCGGGGCCCGATCGGTGTCGAAATTGAACTGTTCGAGCAACTGGAACAGCGCGGCCGCTTCCCTTGCCATTTCATGGCTCGCAGCTGTCTGCTGCTCGACCATGGCGGCGTTCTGCTGTGTGCCCTGATCGACCGTGTTGATCGCACGGTTGATTTCGGTCAGCGCGGTGGACTGTTCGCGTGAGGTTTCGACGATCGCGGTGATGTCGCCGTTAATACCTTCGACATGGGTTGCGATCTCGCGAAGGGCGGCGCCTGCCTTCGTGACAAGCGAGACGCCGTTTCCGACATGCGTGCTGGAGGCCGTGATGAGTGTCTTGATTTCCTTGGCCGCTGTCGCAGAGCGCTGCGCGAGTTCCCGCACTTCCTGCGCAACGACGGCAAAGCCTTTTCCGGCCTCCCCTGCGCGCGCCGCTTCAACACCGGCGTTCAGCGCCAACAGGTTTGTCTGGAAGGCGATTTCGTCGATCACGCCGATGATGTTCGAGATTGCCTTCGACGACGCTTCGATCTGGTCCATGGCACCAATCGCTTCACGCACCACGTCACCGGAATGGTTGGCATGCTCCTTCGTGCGGGCAACCAGTTGGCCGGCTTCCTCGGCACGTCGGCTGGAATCCTTCACGGTCGTGGTGATCTCTTCCAGAGCAGCTGCGGTCTGCTCGACCGAAGCGGCTTGCTGTTCAGTCCGCTTCGCCAGATCGTCCGCCGATGTGCGAACCTCATTGGAACCGGCCGAAATAGCCTTCGCGTTTTCGGCAACCATCACCATGGCCTGCTTCAGCTTCTGCGACGCCGCATTGAAGTCGGTCCGCAAGCGCTCCAGTGATGGAATAAACGGCTTTGCAATTTGCTGCGAAAGGTCACCGTCGGCGAAACGCGTCAGGCCTTCTGCGAGGCGCTCGACGTTCTCGACTCGGCCGGTAACATCGGTGGCAAACTTGGCGACCTTGATGACCTTGCCACTGGGATCGAAAACGGGGTTGTAGGAAGCCTGGATGTAAACGCTACGGCCGTCCTTGCTGATGCGGCGGAACTCGTCGGCAACATATTCGCCGCCGCGAAGGCGCTCCCACAACTGCGTGTATTGCGGGGATGCCGCTTCGGTCGGGTCCATAAAGATCCGGTGATGCTTACCCACGATCTCGTTCAAGGAATATCCGAGCGCCGACAGGAAGTTGTCGTTGGCGGTAAGGATTTCACCCTGGGGCGTGAATTCGATGGTTGCCTGCGCGCGGGAAACAGCTGAAAGTTTGGCTGCGCTGTCGAGCCCATTCATCTTTGTTTCGCTGATGTCGTTGGCAAACTTGATGATCTTCAAGACCTTGCCGCTGCCATTCTTCACCGGATTATAATTGCCGCGGATCCAGATTTCCTGGCCGTTTTTCGCAATGCGCTTGAATTCGCTGCACTCGAACGTGCCGCCCTTAAGCTTGCTCCAGAAGGCTTTGTATTCAGGCGTTGCAGCGTAATCTCCGTCGACAAAGATCCGGTGATGCTGACCGATAATCTCCTGCTCGCTATATCCCATCAGATCGCAGAAGTTTGTATTGGCTCGCAATATGCGTCCTTCGGTATCGAACTCGATGATCGCGAAGGACAGGTCTAAGGCCGAAAGAATTTGATTAGAGTTTGCGCCGAAAAAATCGAACATTACGAAGCCTTGCAATACAGGTGATTGGTCAACCTTCATCGCAAACAATTGTTAAATTAGTAATTAAGACTTGGCAAAAAACAAGAATAAGCCTTTGTAAAAATACATTTAAGCGTTGATCAATAATATATTCCTATTACCTAATCTAGGTTGGGTAGTCTCACGTTCAGGTGGCCGGAAGTAGAGGCGAGCATCCTGCGCGGCGTGCCCTTCCTGCCGCCATCAGTCCATCTTTAGCAATCGATAACCCTCTCTCGACAAACAGTCACGTTCCTGGGCTTGGCATCCATTGCCTGGAAACGTTTGCGGTTTACCTCTCGGTCAACTCCGAACGGTAACCGACCATGAACGCTGTGACGTCTATCCTCCACACATTGGAACCTCATCCGTTTCAGCTTCTCAACACCGAGAAAATACTAGAGATGTTGCCGCGCCCGGTCTTGGTTGTCGGATCCGATGGTCTCGTCGTCTACGCCAACAAGGCGAGCGAAGTCTCATTCGGCGCATTTCCCGGGAGCGCCGTCCACGCGCTTTTTACGGGCTTGGGCACAGACCTGCCCGACACCAGCTGCGCCCCGGTTTCAGTCACGTCCATCCATAGCGGTGAGAGCTTCGATGCCGCGTTCGTCTCTTTCGACGACGGGCAGTATCTCGTTGACCTGCGACCTGCATCGCAGAACCAGGGCATCGCCATCAAGACCGATGTCGACGAACTGACGGGCCTTGCCAAGCGGAACGCCTTGCTGTCGCACCTGTCGTCCGCTTTGAGCAACGGTTTTAAATCTTCATCGATCGCCGTCCACTGCCTCGATCTTGACCGCTTCAAGATGGTCAACGACACGCTGGGACATGCAACAGGCGACCTTCTTTTGAAAAAGGTGGCCGACCGCCTCAAGGCCGCGTGCCGCAAAAGCGATGTCGTTGCGCGTCTTGGCGGGGACGAGTTCGTGATCCTCCAGCAAGATGTCGATGATCTTGCTGCGGCCGAAAAACTCGCTTCGCGGATCGTGGACCTTGTCGGCCGCACCTATGTTCTGAACGGTCACACAATCAATATCGGCGCAAGCGTCGGGGTCGCCTTTGGCGCTGATGCGCTCCAGCCAGACGACCTGCTCCGCAACGGTGATCTTGCTCTCTATGAGGCAAAGAAGGCCGGGCGTGGACGTTACCGCATGTTCGAAAGTGGGATGGACGCTCTACTCCTCGGACGTCGGGAAATGGAGATCGATCTCCGCCGCGCGCTGGCCCTGAAGCAGTTCAAGCTGAACTATCAGCCGTTCCTCGATGTCTCGACCAAACGCGTGGATGGCTTTGAGGCCCTGCTCCGCTGGGAACATCCCGTCAAAGGCAACATCCCGCCTCTTTCCTTTATCTCGCTTGCAGAGGAAAACGGCCTGATCGTCAAGATCGGCGAATGGGTTTTGCGCGCAGCCTGCTTGGAGGCCATGTCCTGGCCGAATGATATGATTGTCGCCGTCAACGTCTCGCCGCTTCAGTTCAAAGCGGACACACTGATGGAAACGGTCGCATCGGCGCTAAGGCACTCGGGATTGCCAGCCCATCGCCTGGAAATCGAAATTACCGAGGGCGCCCTACTCGATGACACAGATAACGTCATCCAGACGCTGAATGCCATGCGCGCACTTGGCGTCAGAATCTCCATGGACGATTTCGGCACTGGCTATTCGTCCTTGAGCTACCTGCAGAAGTTTCCGTTCAACAAACTGAAGATCGATCGCTCGTTTGTTGCCTGTGACGACGCAGACAGCGAGGCGATCCTGCGATCAATCGCAAGTCTCGGGACGAGCCTCGGGATGTCGATCACGGCTGAAGGCGTCGAGACGGCGGAACAGTTGGCGCGCATTCGTGGCGAACGCTGCACCCATGTGCAGGGCTATCTGACGGGACGGCCGATGGGCACGGATCAGATTCCGGCGTTCCTGGCACAACACATTTTATAAAGGGGAACTGATAATGGATAACAGCTTGTATCGCCTGGTCTACTACAGCCGCAACCAGATCGGCGACGATGGCGCGGCGTTTAGCTCAAACGTCGACGAGATCCTGGCGAAAAGTCGGGTGAACAATCTGCGTGACGAGATCACCGGGGCGCTTCTGTTCAACGCGGGCTGCTTCGCCCAGGTTCTGGAAGGTCCGCTCGAGCGGGTGGAAGCCGCATTCGAGCGCATCCAGCAGGACGAACGCCACGGCGAAGTTTCGCTGCTGGCCGTGGACCCGATCAGCCATCGGTATTTCCCGAACTGGGCAATGGGTTTTATCGGGACATCCGAAGCCCACGCAAAGCGCTTCGCCGACGTCGGCTCGTCAAGCGGTTTCGATCCGTCGCGGCTAAGCGGCGAGCAGATCCACACCCTGTTGCGAGACCTCGCAATCGAAGAAGAGGCCGCCTGATTCCAGTACGGCCTCCTCCTTCAAAGACATCGCTTACTGCGGAGCGTTGCAGCGGGGCGTGATCGGACGAAGCCTTACTTCTTCGCAGGATCGACCTTCTGCTGGTAGCGACCCACGATCTCACCCTTGCCGATCACATGACCGGCCACTGCGGCGAGAAGAGCATCCCGGTCGGATGTCGGGGGAAGAGCCAGCATCTCGTCGAGCGCAAGAACCTGGAAGTGATAGTGATGCGCCTGGTCGCCGGCCGGCGGCTTCGGTCCGAAATAGCCGTGACTGCCGGATGTGTTGCGGCCCTGAAGGACGCCTTCCGGTTCGACGAGGCGGAGCTGTTCCTGCAACCCTTCCGGCAGGGACGTCACCGTCGCCGGGATATTCCATGCCAGCCAGTGAACAAACGGCTTGGTCGGTGAGGAGCCTGGATCCTCTACGATGATCGCGTAGGACGCAGCCTTCGGGACGGTCTTCCAGCTGATCGCCGGTGAGACACTCTCGGCATATTCGCTATGACGCTGCGGCATAAGTTCGTCGTTGTCAAAAGACGAGGACGAGACGGATACGCTGCCTTCCGTCTTGGTCTCCGGGCGATCCATGGCAAGTGGCACATCGATACCTTTGGCGGCCTGCGCCTTCATAGGTTCAGCGGGCGCAGCGGGCTGCGCTTGTGCCTTTTGCGCGTCGCCGGTGTAAGCCACCCTGTAGATGACACCGTTTGCATCGTCGGCCATCAGCAAGGCGCCATCCTTGGCGACGGCCAGTCCGACCGGTCGTGCGAAATGCGTCTTGCCACCATCGCTTAGGAAGCCGGTGACGAAAGGTTCGAAGGATTTCGGCTTGCCGTTTTCGAAGTGAATGCGAACAATCTCGTATCCGGATGCCGGGTTACGATTCCAGGATCCGCGCATGGTTGCAAACGCATCGCCCGAGAACTCGGCCGGAAACGACGTTCCGCTGTAGAATTTCATCTGCATGGGGGCTGCGTGTGCCGTGTAGCCGAGTTTCATCGGATCGCTCTGCGCCTTCCACTCCTCCTTGGTCACGCCGCCGACCGGTGTTGACTGCGGATAGATGTCGCCTGCTCCGTAAACATGCGGCCAGCCATATTGCTTTCCCTGTTCGATGAGGTTGAGCTCTTCTGCCTGCACCTCATCACCGAGGAGATCGATGCCATGGTCGAGCCCCCAAAGTTCACCGGTCTCGCGGTTCCAGTCGTAGCCGATCGTGTTGCGAAGGCCGGACGCGAAGATGGTGCGGCTCTTGCCATCAGGGGTCGCCCGGAGCACCGTTGCGTTTTCGGCATTGCTTTCGTTGCAGGCGTTACAGGTGGAACCGACGCTGATGTAGAGCATGCCATCAGGACCGAACTCCATGACGCGGTTGGGATGCTGTCCGGAATCCGGCAGATCGCCAATGATCATTTCAAGTGGCCCGAGCGTGCCGTCGTCCTTGATGTCCGCGACGAACACCTCTTTGACCGTGACGAGATACAGCCTGTTATCCTTGATTGCCAGACCGTGGGCCTGCGCACGCGCTGCCACTTTCACCGGAGCGCCGTCGGCCTTGCCGTCGCCGTTCTCGTCCTTCAGCAGCAGCACGTCGCCTTCCTCGCGGCGGCTGACATAGATATAGCCCTTATCCGACACGGCGATGATGCGGCTGTTTCCGAGACCCTGGGCGAAAGGCTCAACGGTGAAACCTTCCGGCGCCTTCAAGGTGGCGATCCGTTCCGCGGTTGCCGGAATCTTGTTCGGCTTGAACACGTTGGTCGTGATCTGGACTTCGGTTCCATCGCCCTGCTGTGCATAGGCTGCGCTGCTCAAGAATACCGCGGTCGCGACCGACGCGACGCCAAGAAGTCCAAATTTCATCACTGTATCTCTCTCGTTGACTCGCCCCGTAACCAGCAACCGGAGCCATAGTTCCTCCACCGAGACGCGAAGCGAGAGCACAGCCGTGGTTTGAGACGTCAAATCGAACGAGAACGTAGCGTCACGCTTTCGGTGGCTTTGGCAAAGGGTTGCCAAACAGATCAACCGGGTCGGGAACCGCTGACGCGCTCGCCTTCTGGTCGTCGGATAGTCTGCCACCAAATGAGCGTGAACTGTTCGGCCTTCCGGCCCACAGCACCATTTCGATCTTTTCTCCGGCCTTGATATCTCTGTGAGCGATGAAATAGCCGCGGTGGTCCGGTGCGCGCTCGTGGCCGGCTTTTTCATTTTCGAATAGGCTGACATCGCCGGGCTTTGCCTCGTAGCGCATCGTGACGTCCCTCTTGTCTTGTCGTTACCGGTCCCATGGCGGGATAAATCTGCGGTCGTTATAGGCGGACAGGAAACCGGAATGGATGGGGTCGAGCCAGTTCTCGTCTTTCAAAAAGACAAGGGCGTCATGAACGAGACCGCCACCCGATGCCTGAACCTTGAGCATTGCCCGGAAACTTCCCTCTTCACCAACGTCTTCCAGCTTATCCAGAACCGGCAGATCGTCTTCAGGGACTTCAAACAACTCCCCTGTCACCTGCAAACCGGTTCCCGGTTGTTCGAGCATCATCGGCCCGTAGAATGGTGCTGCTATCAACAGGGGGTAGGGCTCGACCGTCACTACATCCCCGATATATTCCGAATTCCCAAGCCCCTTATCATGAAGCGCAAAGCCTCTTTTCAGGGTGCCGTAAATGAACACTTTCACATGGTTCTCCTATCCGTGAGGTCGAATAACCCGCTCGACATCGACCTGTTCCGTGCAAGGCAACGCGGCATCCGGTCGCTGATGTCTCACCGCCATAGCGGCCTGACCGCGTGAAGAGAAAACGCAAAGTTCGAAGGGAACAGGGCGCGACAAACTAAGTTCTTGCTGCCTGATAAAATTGCAGACGCGAGAATGGCAGGTTCATGTGAGTATCGTTGAGTCCCGAAATGAAAACGCCCCCTCTCCCCTCCCCGCATCCGAACAGACCCCGCATCTGAAACTTCCGCCGGGTTTGGTGGCAACCCGGCTTGAGGCATCGCTCCGGAGCTCCGGTCGTTCGCTCTGCTACGTGGCATTGAGCGAAAATGCTGCGCAAAAAATAGCGGATGCCATGGCAGCGCTCTTTCCCTCGGTCCAATTCATTGTTCTGCCGCCTTGGGACTGCCTTCCCTATGATCGGGTTCCGCCCTCGCGGCACTGCATGGGTCGACGCATGGACGCATTGCGGATATGGGCCAGGCCAAGCGACACGCCGCGACTGCTGCTGACATCGATCGACGCGACGCTGCAGCGCATTCCGCCGGCGGGGGTCATCGCCGATGGCCAGATCGAACTGGTGGTCGGCCATCCATTCGATCGCGAGGCATTCCTGAATTTCGTCAGACGATCAGGCTATGTGGAAGAGGGTGTTGCCGACGATCCCGGCGAACTGGCGGTGCGCGACGGGATGATCGACATCTATCCCGCCGGCGCCCCGGGCCCAATGCGCATCGTCCTGTCGGAAGACGATCACGTGACCGAATTGCGTGGGTTTGACCGCGTCTCGCAGCGAACCGAGAGCTACCTTGAACGGTTGAGCTTCGGTCCGGCATCCGAAGCCATACTCGCAGACCTCATTCCGGAAGCCCCTGCTCCAAAATCTGAGACGATGGAGCGCCAGCTTTCCCGCCTTTACCCGGACATGGTGACGGTTTTCGATATCCTCGGCAATGCCGCTTTGACTGCGGCTCCGGGCGCAGCAGACCGGGTCGTACGGAATCTGGAAATCATCGACGACGCCCGCCAGTCCCGCACGGAATTCGGTAAGACCGGAACATCCTCTCCTTGCTCGTTCTATCTTGACAGCGAGGAGTGGGAACAGCGCTTCACCGGCGTGCAGACCAGCGCACTGGATCTCGAACAAGGGGGTGACCTGCCTTCCGGGGCGTCGGATGCGGACCCGCGCAAGGCACTGGTCAAATTTGCACAGGAACGCCTGGGCGATGGAATGAAGGTTGTAATTTCCGGGCATGGCAAGGCATCAGAGGCGCTTTGCCGCCGTGTCGCGAAAGCAACTGGTGTATCGCCTCGGTTCGTCGACAGCTGGACGCAGGTGATGGACGCCGAATCCGGCGCGCTTTTGAAGCTCGCCTGCGCCCTCGATCACGGGTTCCTCGACGTCGCGCAAAATGTTGCTGTGATCGCCGCAGGCGACGAAGACCGACATGTTTCAAGTGCAACTTCCTTTCTTGGCGAACCAGATCTTCGGATCGGCGACGTCGTCGTCCACGAAGATCACGGCATTGGAATTTTGAAAGATCTGGAAAGCATCGCCGTTGCAGGCGTCGCGCGTGACGCTGCCCGTCTGGAATATCGCGAAGGTGCTTCCGTGCTTGTTCCGATGGAAGAATTCGGAAAGCTGTGGCGCTACGGTTCCGAACCCGAGGCGGTCTCGCTCGATCGTCTTCACACCGACGCCTGGCAAAAGAAGCACGAGAAGATTGTCGCGGATATCAAATCGACGGCGCGTCATTTTTCGACCATCGCAAAGCACAGGCAGGCCTCGCCGGCCGAGACGTTCATTCCTCCCCGCGCCGAATTTTCAGCCTTCACCCGACGGTTCCCTTTCGCCGAAACACCAGATCAGGCCGAAGCCATCAAGGCCACGCTTTCCGATCTCGCGTCCGGGCATGCCATGAACCGCCTTGTCTGCGGCGATGTCGGCTTCGGCAAGACAGAGATCGCACTGCGCGCCGCAGCAGCGGTAGCACTTGCGGGCGGCCAGGTGGTCGTCATCGCCCCAACGACTGTTCTCACACGTCAGCATTTCGCCACCTTCAAGCGACGCTTCGAAGGAACAGGCATCTCTGTCGGAATGTTGTCACGGCTCGTCAAGCCAAGCGAGGCGAAGCAGGTCAAGGCGGCGTTGGCCGAGGGTGAAATCGACGTTATCGTCGCGACCCATGCGATCCTTGCAAAAGACGTGCGCTTTGCGCATCTCGGGCTTTTGATCGTGGATGAGGAACATCGGTTCGGGCTCAAGGATAAACGGGCCATGAGCGCGCTCGCGCCGACCCTCCACACGCTCGCCATGTCGGCAACACCTATCCCACGCACCTTGCAGTCGGCAATGGTCGGAGTTCAGGAGGTCAGCCTCCTGACGACTCCGCCCGCCCGGCGCCGACCCGTTCGCACATCGCTTGCAGCATTCGACAACGCATCGATGCGCACCGGATTGATGCGCGAATACCGCCGGGGCGGACAAAGCTTCGTCGTGGTGCCGCGCATAGAGGATATCGAAGCCGTCGAGGCGATCCTGCGCAAGATTGTTCCCGAGCTCTTGGTTAAGGTCGCGCATGGCAAGATGCCGGCGGCGACGATCGACGAAGCGATCGTCGGTTTCGCGGACGGCGATGGCGATGTCCTTCTCGCCACCAACATTATTGAAAACGGCCTCGATGTGCCGCGCGCCAATACGATGTTCATCTGGAATGCGGAGCGGTTCGGTTTGGCCCAGCTGCACCAGTTGCGTGGACGGGTCGGCCGTGGAGGCGCGCAGGGCATGACCACGCTTCTGACGGAAGAAGGTGCAGAACTGCCCGAGGAAACGCGCTTGCGGCTTTTGACACTCGTAGAGAACGACCGCCTGGGCGCCGGGCTTGCGATCAGTCTGCGCGATCTCGATCTGCGCGGCGGGGGCGACATCGCCGGCGAGGATCAGGCTGGGCATATGAAGGTCATCGGCATTGGCCTTTACCAGAAGCTCCTCGCGCGTGCCGTCGCGAAACTGGGAAAACGACTTTCGGCCACCAGAAAGCGCGCAATCCTGCATCTCGACGTCGCGGGCACGATACCGGCGGATTACGTGCCGGATCCGGCTGTCAGGCTCAATCTCTATGCCAGACTTCTGCGGGCATCCTCACAGCGCGACGTGAATGATCTGGAAGAAGAGTTCGAGGATCGCTTCGGCGAATTGCCGCAGGAGACGCTGCTGTTGTTGCGCACAACCAGGCTGCAGCTTGCAGCAGGCCATCTCGGTATCGCCAAACTCGAAGCCGGACCGAAGGCGATTGCGATGACCATTGCCAAGATGCCGGCAAGGGTGATTTCGGCCCTGACGAAGAAGATTGCGGCAATCCGGCGGGAAGACCGGCTGATATTTGAGACGGTCGCCCAGACCTGCGACGAGCAGCTGAAGTTCTTCGAGCGACTCATTCTGGCGGCGCGAAGGCCTTGAGGCTTTACGGTTTGACTTGATCGACGATAGCGCGGGCCCGTACTGTGGGCCCGCGAATTTTTGTCAGAACCCCGCGTCGGAGGCTGACGATCTGTCAGTCTCGCGGAGCGCCTCCTGTCCCCGCATATCGCGCCTCTGATGCCTCAACGTGCTCGTCACGTTTGTTGTCCGCATACGCCGTGCTTTCACCGGTGTTGCCAAACTTGTCCCTTATCCCGTCGGACATTACGTACCTTTCTAGTTGCTGATTGACGGAACACCCCGAACAAGC
The DNA here is from genome assembly GCF_050500145.1 of Neorhizobium sp. IRS_2294. Taxonomy (NCBI): domain Bacteria; kingdom Pseudomonadati; phylum Pseudomonadota; class Alphaproteobacteria; order Hyphomicrobiales; family Rhizobiaceae; genus Neorhizobium; species Neorhizobium sp. IRS_2294. The sequence goes on along the minus strand of NZ_CP191440.1, from coordinate 235,024 downwards.
CAAGAACAAGCAACGCCGCGGGAACCCACTTGGAATGAAGCCCTTACGTATGCAATTGTTCGAGATGAGCGACCACGTCCGCGCTTCCCCGGGAAAGCGCTGGGGAGTGGCGGTTGCAGCGTTCGGGCTTGCGCTCTACGCGCGGTTTCTATGCGACCATCTCCTGCCGCCGGGCTTCCCGTATCTGACCTTCTTCCCCGCGGTAATCCTGACGACGTTTCTGGCGGGCGTCTGGCCCGGGGCCGTTTGCGCCGTGGCCTGTGGCGTGGCTGCCTGGTACTGGTTTATACCGCCGTTTGCGATGTTCGAGATCAACGGGTCGGTCCTCGTGGCTTTGACCTTCTACGCGTGCGTGGTCATCGTGGACATCCTGCTGATCCAGGTCATGCACAAGGCGGTTGATGATCTTCAGGAAGAACGTCTGCGCAGCGAAGATCTGGTGCGCGAACAACAGCGCCTTCTTGCCGAGCAAAAGGAACGGGAGCGCCAACAGCGTGTGTTGCAGCGCGAATTGTCCCACCGAATGAAGAACACGCTGGCGATGGTTCAAGCCGTCGTATCCCAGAGCCTTCGCAATGCGACAGACGTGAAGCTTGCCGGTGAAATGGCGTCGGCCCGCATCGACGCACTCGCCCGGGCACAGGATACGCTGACGGCAACGAACTGGTCCGCAGCAGATGTCGAGACGATTGTACGGACATCCGTCGAACCGCACCAGGACAGCCCCGACCGCTTCGATATCTTCGGGCCTCCGATGGTGCTCGAAGCACAACCTTCCATGGGTTTGGCACTGGCAATCCATGAACTTGCGACGAATGCCACCAAATATGGCGCGCTCAGCACGGCCGGCGGCAAGGTCGAGATCCGCTGGACGGCGCCCGGCGAAAACGGCTTTGCCTTCACATGGATCGAAAGCAAGGGGCCGGCCGTGAGCGAACCGACGCGGCGCGGCTTTGGCTCCCGCCTGATGGAGCGCGTTGTGCCGACCTATTTCAACGGCGTCGCCAACGTGGACTACCGCGCGGATGGATTGTACTACCGCATCGAAGGCGAACTTCTTCCGAAAGAGCGCCAGCCTCTTCAGAGCTGAAGCAATATGCGCCCCTGACCGGTTGCGACAACGACGACCATCGACACAATCACTATTCGAAAATCATATATTTCTAGTTCGATTATAATAATTAATTATATTGCAGCGCAGCAGGTTCGGTGGAACACTGGCGTCAACAAGGGCCAAAGGCCTGGAGCCGCCAGTAGGAGAACATCGATGAAACCATCTATCAGGGCCGGCTTTGTCGGCTTAGCTACTCTGCTTGCCTGCACGCCAGCCTACTCCCTCGGAGACACGATCAAGACCGCGATCGACGCGACCTTCGCGCCGCACGCGATGCCAACCCTCGACGGCAAGATAGAGGGTTTCAACGTCGATATGGCAAACCTGATCGGCGAACGGTTGGGCAAGAAAGTCGATCTGACCGGAGCGCAGTTCTCCGGCCTCATCCCAGCACTTCAGGCCGGCACCTATGACTTCCTTGTCGCACCGGTCACCGTGAACAAGGAGCGCGCCGCGAACCTTCTCTTCACCGAAGGCTTCATGGACACCAATTTCGGCTTCGTCGTGCCGGCCAATGCGCCTGAATACAAGACGCTGGAAGACTTCAAGGGCATGACGATCGCCGTCAACAAGGGCTCTGCCTATGACAGCTTCCTGCGGGAGAAGGAAAAGGAATTCGGCTGGAAGGTCGAAAGCTACGGTACCAATACCGACGCCGTGGCAGCCGTCATTGCTGGACGCGCCGATGCCAACCTTGCCGGCAACACTGCCGCTGCATGGGCGGTCAAGAAGAACCCACGCCTGAAACTCTCCTTCGAATACGAGACAGGCCTTGTTTGGGCGCTGTCCTTCCGCAAAGGCGACGAGACGAACCGTGATCTCGTCGATCGTGCGATGGAATGCCTGAAGCTCGACGGCTCGATGGCGAAGCTTTCGGTCAAATGGTTCGGCGTCACGCCGGAAGCTGGCACCACGATCGTCACCCCGACCAAGGGTTTCGGGACGCCAGGCTTCGATGGTTACAAGGACGATGACCACAAGGCCTCCTGCGATAACCTGAAGTAACGATCTGCAGCACGGGCAGGCGCGTCAGTCGCCTGCCCTCCCCCTTGATCAGACAGGATGCGGCAGCCGCGCCGATCGTTTCTCCCATTGGAGATCGCGGTTGGCCGGCAAAGGTGCCTGCATCGTGCCTGCCGGAGGTGCCACAATGGCCAATCGCCCAATGCTCGAAGTCGTCGCGCTGGAAAAGCGCTTCGGGACCACCACCGTCCTCAAGAAGATTGGCCTGAGGGTCGCCGAGGGCGAACTCGTGTTCGTCATCGGTCCCTCCGGTTCCGGCAAGAGCACGATGCTGCGCTGTTGCAATCGGCTCGAGGAGCCAACTTCCGGCGACATCATCGTCAACGGCCGCAACATCATGGCCGGCACCCGCCGCGATCTCGACCGTATGCGGCTGCAGATCGGCATGGTGTTCCAGGGCTTTCACCTCTACCCGCATATGAGTGTCCTCAAGAATGTCACTCTTGCCCAGCGCAAGGCGCTGAAGCGCTCCAAGGTCGAGGCGGATGCGCGGGCCATGGACATGCTCGAACAGGTGGGCCTGGCGCACAAGGCGGATGCCTATCCCGGTGAATTGTCGGGCGGCCAGCAGCAGCGCGTGGCGATCGCCCGCTCGCTGGCGCTCGACCCGAAAGTCATGCTGTTCGACGAACCCACCTCGGCACTTGATCCCGAACTCGTCGGTTCCGTCCTCAAAGTGATGAAGGACCTGAAATCCAAGGGCATGACGATGGTCGTCGTCAGCCACGAGATGGGCTTTGCCCGCGAAACCGCCGATAGGGTTATCTTCATGGACGGCGGTGTCGTCGTCGAAGAGGGCACGCCGGACGAGCTCTTCGGCAACCCGAAGGCCGATCGCACCCGCGCATTCCTTTCGCGCGTTTCCGGGTAACGGCGATGGACCGGTTCCTCGAAACCTTCTTCAACCCGGTGGTGATGGCGAAATATACGCCTGACATCATTGCCGGAATCTGGGTCACCCTGCAGATTGCCTCGGCGGTGATCGTGGCTGGCATCCTGGCCGGCCTCGCGCTCGCCTGCCTGCGCAGCTATGGCGTCAAGACGCTCAATTTCTTCATCATCTGCTACGCCGATATCTTTCGCGCCCTGCCGCCTCTGGTCGTCATCCTGATCCTCTATTTCGGCTTCCCGTCGATCGGCATCCAGCTGTCCGGCCCGATGGTTCTTTTCCTCGTTCTGGCGGCGACCCTTGCAGCGTTTGCCGAAGAGATATTCTGGGCCGGGTTCTCGTCTGTCGAGAAGGGTCAGTGGGAGGCGGGCATTGCAACCGGGCTCGGTTTCACCCGCACGCTTGCCTATGTCGCCCTTCCCCAGGCCGTCCGTCTCGCCATTCCGCCGCTCGTCAACCGCGTGCTCGCCATCACCAAGATGACCGCGCTCGGCTCGGCCATTGGCGTGTCGGAAATCCTGTCCAGCGCCACGACGGCGCAGAGTTTTTCCGGCAGCGCCACGCCGCTCACCATGTCGGTCGTCGCCTATCTGGTGATTTTCCTGGCGATGGTGGTCTTCGCCCGCTGGCTGGAAAGCCGGACCGCCTGGAAGAAGCGATAGGAGGCTGACATGGATATTTTCATCGACCAGTTCTTCAATCTCGACATCATGCGCCAGTCGTTGCCGTTGCTGATGTCCGGCCTCTGGATGACGCTCAAGCTGTGCAGCGCCGTGATCCTGCTCGGCCTGATCGGCGGCCTGTTCGTCGCGCTCGGCAATATGAGCGAGCGCCGCTGGCTGCGCTGGATCTCGATCGCCTATACAGATCTCTTCCGCGCCCTGCCGCCGCTGGTGCTGCTCATCTTCATCTATGCCGGCCTGCCCTTTGCGGGGGTCAACATCTCGCCGTTTTACGCCGTCGTCATCGCCTTCCTGCTCAACAACTCCTCCTATTACGCCGAGGTCTATCGCGCCGGGCTCATCTCGGTTGCCAAGGGACAGTGGGAAGCGGCGCAGTCGACGGGCCTCAGCCCGGTACAGACGCTTTCCCATGTCGTCCTGCCGCAGGCCATCCGCAACGTGCTGCCGGACCTGCTGTCCAACACCGTAGAAGTCGTCAAGCTCACCTCGCTTGCCTCCGTCATCTCGCTGTCCGAGCTTCTCTACAATGCCGGCATGGCGCGGTCGGTCACCTACAATGCCTCGCCGCTTGTGCTGGCTGCTCTCATCTATCTCGTGCTGCTGTGGCCGCTGGTGCGCCTCGTCAGTCATTTCCAGCGGCGCCTGGCCGCCTGATCGCTTTCGAAAGGAAACTCCAATGACCATCATGAAGATCGCAGGTGCCCAGCTCGGCGCCATCCAAAAAGCCGACAGCCGCGAAAGCGTCGTCATCCGCATGATTGCGCTTCTCGATGAAGCCGCATCCAAGGGCGCCGACATGGTCGTCTACCCGGAGCTGGCGCTCACGACATTCTTTCCCCGCTGGTACATGGAAGACCAGGCCGAAATCGATTTCTGGTTCGAGACGGAAATGCCGAACGCCGCCACGCAGCCGCTGTTCGATCGCGCCCGCGAGCTCAACATCGCCATCACCTTCGGTTACGGTGAGAAGACGCCGGATGGACACTATTACAACACCTCGGTTGTCACCGACCGGCAGGCCAATATCGTCGGCAAGTATCGCAAGGTGCACCTTCCCGGTCATTCCGAATACGATACCGAGCGTGCCTTCCAGCATCTCGAAAAGCGCTATTTCGAACCCGGCGACCTCGGCTTCAACGTCTGGCGCAACGAAGGCGTCATCATGGGCATGGCGATCTGCAACGACCGCCGCTGGCCGGAAACCTTCCGCTGCCTCGGCCTGCAGGGCGTCGAACTGGTGACGATCGGCTACAACACGCCGTCGGTGAACAGCCAGATGAGCGCCGAAGGTTTGGAGAAGCGGCTTTTCCATTCCGACCTTTCCATGCAGTCCGGCGCCTACCAGAATTCGACCTATGTCGTCGGCGTCGCCAAGGCGGGCAATGAGGACGGCCACCCGCTGATGGGCGGCTCGATCATCGTCGATCCGGACGGGTTCGTTCTCGCCCGCGCCGTGACCGAGGAGGACGAGCTGATCATCGCCGAGTGCGATTTCTCCAAATGCGACTTTGGCAAGAAGACGATCTTTGATTTCGAGCGTCATCGTCGTATCGAGCATTACGGACGTCTAACGAGCCAGACCGGCGTGATCATCGAAGTGTAAGGAAAGATCGACATGACAGCGTTTGATACGGTCATCCATGGCGGTCGCATCGTCACCGCATCCGACATATTCGATGGCGATATCGGCATTACCGATGGTCGGATCGCGGCGATCGGCGAGAAGATCGCTGGAGGAAGCCGCCGGGTCGATGCGGGCGGCAAGCTGGTCGTTCCCGGCGGCATCGAGGCGCATGCTCATATCGCCCAGGAAAGCTCCGCGGGCGTGATGACCGCCGACGACTACTATTCGGGTTCGGTCTCCGCCGCCTTCGGTGGCAATTCGTCATTCATCCCGTTTGCGGCCCAGCAGCGCGGCCAGTCCATTGCCGATGTCATTTCCACCTATGACGGTCGTGCCGCGCCGCACTCGGTGCTCGACTATTCCTACCACCTGATCATTTCCGACCCTTCGGCTGATGTCCTTGCAGAGCTGCCGGGCGTGTTTGCCCGGGGCATCACGTCGTTCAAGGTCTTCATGACCTACGACCTGATGAATATCGGCGACGGCGGCATGCTCGATATCCTGACGGTGGCGAAAACCCACGGCGCGCTCACCATGGTCCATGCCGAAAACAACGACATGGTAAAGTGGATGAACAGGCGGCTGGCCGCTGCCGGCCTCACCGCGCCAAAATACCATGCGATCAGCCGACCGGAGCTTGCCGAGGAAGAAGCGATCAACCGGGCCGTCTCGCTGGCAAAGCTGGTCGATGCAGCCCTCTTTATCGTCCATGTCTCGACGGCGGGCGGCGCTGCCATCGTCCAGCGCGAAAAGCTTGCCGGCACGAAACTATTTGCCGAAACCTGCCCGCAATACCTGGCTCTGACCCGCGATGATCTCGACCGGCCCGGCATGGAAGGGGCGAAATTCATCTGCTCTCCACCGCTCCGCGACGCGGCGACACAGGAAGCGCTCTGGCGGCACGTACAATCAGGCACGTTCGAGAGCGTCTCCTCCGACCACGCGCCTTACCGTTTCGATGTCAGCGGAAAATTTGCGAACGGCGCCGATGCTCCCTACCCGAAGATATCCAACGGCATGCCGGGCATCGCCATGCGCCTGCCCTACCTTTTCTCGGAGGGTGTCACCAAGGGCCGCATCACGCTGCAGCAGTTCGTGGCGCTTTCAAGCACCAATGCGGCCAAGACATTCGGCATGGCGAAGAAGGGAACGATCGCACCCGGCTACGATGCCGATATCTGCATCTGGGACCCGGAAGCCCGCCGCAAGGCAACGCTTGCCGAACAGAACGACAATATGGACTACACACCGTTTGAGGGCATGGAGATCGAGGGCTGGCCTGTCCTCACGATGAACCGCGGTGATGTCATCGTCGAGAACGGCGAGCTTAAGGCGGACCGCGGTCGTGGTCGTTTCATTGCCCGCAACCCTGTCGACCTGACGGGCAAGCCCGGCTACCGCGCCAAGGAATTAGATCCGGCGCAGAATTTCGGCGTGGAGATCGCCCCATGAGAACAGTCGGCCCGATCCTCGTCATCAACCCGAACAGTTCGGAAAGCGTCACCAAAGGCCTTCGTATGGCGCTCTCCCCGATGCAGTTTCCGGGTGGTCCCGTGATCGAATGCGTCACGATCGAAGAGGGTCCGCCCGGCGTCGTTACCCAGCGCCATGTGGATGAAGCCTCCCTGCGCATCGCCGATCTGATCGAAACCCGACCGGATGCCTCGGCCTATATCCTTGCCTGCTATTCGCAGCCCGGTCTGGATCTTGCCCGGTCGATCACCACGAAACCGGTCTATGGCATCCAGGATGCCGGCGTGCTGAGCGCTCTCGCGCTTGCAGATCTCTTCGGCGTCATCGCGGTCGCCGAGGGGTCGATCCCGCGCCACATGCGCAACCTTCGTCGCCTTGGCGTCGATGGCAGGCTTGCTGGCGAAGTCGCGCTTGAAGGCGCAATCAGCGTTGCCGACAGCGGCCATGGGGAGGAAAGCTACGCGGCGCTCGTGAAGGCCGGGCTGAAACTGCGCCAGATGGGCGCCGGCGCGATCGTGCTTGGCTGTGCCGGCATGTCCGGCCATCGCCGCAGACTGGAAGAGGAACTCGGCATCCGCGTGATCGATCCGACCCAGGCCGCCGTCGCGATGGCGCTTGGCGCAGTCCTCACCTGAACGCCATGACCGAAAACGAGCAGAAACCGGATATCTCGCTGCGTCTCCTCGAAATCTTCGGGGCCATGATGCGCTGCGAGACGACCGTGGAAGCGGCCGAGCAGCTTGGCATTTCCCAGCCCGCCGTTTCGAACGGCATCCGCCAGCTGGAAAACCAGCTTGGCATAACGCTGTTCGAGCGCCTGCACCGTCGGCTTGAGCCAACCGAGGAAGCGACGCTTCTGTTCGAAGAGGTGCGGCCTGTCTTCAGCATGCTGCGCAGCTTTTCCGCCCGCGCCCGCTCGATAAGGCATGGCACGTCGGGACGGCTGCGCGTCATGTCGACGCCGCCGCTTGGCAATACGGTTGCTCCGGTTGCACTTGCGAGGTTCCTCAAGGACCGTCCGGATGTCTCCGTCGCCTACGATGTCCGCCGCCTCGAACACGTCATCGAAGCCGTGCAGAGCGGGGCCGCCGATGTCGGGCTGGCGATTGCGCTGGAACGCCATCCGTCCGTCAATGTCGAGATCCTGTCGCGCACCCACATGGTCGCGCTCGTGCCGAAGGACCATCCGGTCGCCGGCCGGCAGGAGGTGACGGTCAGCGATCTCTCCGAACACGGTTTCATCGGCCTCGAAGCGGAATCGCGCATGGGCCAGATGCTGCGTGACGCCTTCGATCGCGAAGGTATCGACTACGAGCCGCGGGTCGAGGTGCGCTACTGCGCAACGGCTGCGGTTCTGGCCGGAGCAGGCGTCGGGGCAGCGGTCGTCGATCCCTATAGCGCCGCCTACCAGTCATCGGAGGGCTTGGTGCAACTGCCCTTCCAGCCGCCCCGCGAAGTCGCGGCCGTCCTGATTACCCGCAAAGGCGTGCCGCGCTCGCGTCTGCTGCACGGCTTCATCGCCGAACTGAAGCGAGCCGCCGGCGATGTGTTTTGAATTCCCGACATACTGAAGGAGATTGCCTTGTCCCGTATCGTTTATTTGAATGGCGAATGGCTGCCCGAGGCCGACGCTAAGGTCTCCGTGTTCGACCGCGGGTTTCTGTTCGCAGACGCCATCTACGAAGTGACCGGCGTCATCGACGGCAAGCTTCTTGAATATGACGGCCACGCCGCCCGCCTGAAGCGCTCGATCGGGGAACTGGGCCTGAACCTGCCGATTTCGGCCAGCGAACTTCTGGAGGTTCATCGCGAGATCATCAGACGCAATGAACTCAAGGAAGGCCTGATCTACCTCCAGCTGTCGCGCGGCCCCGCCGATCGCGACTTCGCCTTCCCGAAGAATCCTTCACCGACACTGGTTCTCTTCACCCAGGCAAAGTCGGTGATCGAGAACCCCAAGCTCGCGACTGGCCTGTCCGTTGCTCTGCTGCCCGACTGGCGCTGGGAGCGCCGCGATATCAAGACCGTGCAGCTGCTCTATCCCTCGATGGCCAAGATGCAGTCGATGGAGAAAGGCGCCGATGACGCCTGGCTGGTGGAAGACGGTTTCGTTACGGAGGCAAGCTCGGCGACCGCCCATATCATCGACAAGACTGGCAGGCTGATCACCCGCCCGCTGTCGAACGCAATCCTGCACGGCATCACGCGCGCAAGCGTGCTTGATCTCGCCGAAAAAGCCGGCATTCCCTATGACGAGCGCGCCTTCACACCCGATGAAGCGATGAATGCCTCGGAGGCCTTCATCACATCCGCCACCAACTTCGTCATGCCGGTCACCCGCATCGACGGTGAACCCGTCGGCGACGGCAAGCCGGGGACTCTGACGCTCAAACTGCGCGAACTCTACATCGCCGACAAGATCGCCAGCGCAATCTAAGCGCCGCGAGGCCGCCGTAACAGCGGCCTCCGCAATCTCCGGGTCGCCTTACTCGATCCTGAACACCACGTCGTGGGTAGCAACGAAGAATTCGCCGTCAGGTGTGACCCAGCCGCGAAACATGCCGTCGGTGTTGTAAGCTGTGGCGATCGTTCCGTCGGCTCCGACGGCCACAAGACCGGCGCCGATAGCGTGCGGCTTCAGGTCTTCCATGATCACCTTCGACGCCGCCTGCTCCACGGTTTCGCCGAGATAGCCGATGCGGCTTGCGACCTCATGGCCGACGGCATAGCGGATGAAGAGCTCGCCCTTGCCGGTGCCAGATACAGCGCAGAGACCGTCGCGGGCATAGGTGCCAGCGCCGACGATCGGGGTATCGCCGATACGACCGACCGGTTTGTTGTTGTAGCCACCGGTCGAGGTTGCGGCCGCCAGATGTCCGGCACTGTCGAGCGCGACGGCCCCCACCGTGCCGTGCTTTTCGGATTCGCTCGCCGATGCAGCCGTGCCGGCCGCCGCATGCGCCTTCATCGCAGCCAGCGCTTTCACGCGCTTTTCGGTGGTGAAATAATCGGGTTCGACGACGTCCAGGCCCTCGACCTTGGCAAACTCGTCGGCGGCATGGCCGCCCATCAGCACCGCTTCACCCTTTTCCATCACCCGCCGCGCCGCCTTGACGGGATTGCGGATGCGCCGCACCAGTGTCACCGCGCCTGCTTCGAGCGTCGCGCCATCCATGATCGAGGCATCGAGTTCGTGCTCTCCGGCGGCATTGAGGGCTGCGCCATAGCCGGCATTGAAATGCGCGCTGTCTTCCAGCACCACGACCGACGCCTGCACGGCATCAAGTGCGGAGCCGCCGATGCTCAGCACCGCCCATCCGGCTTTCAACGCATGACCGAGATCGACGCGCGCCGCGTCCCATTCCGCTTCGCTGAGGCCGAGCTTTGCCATCACGCCGCAGCCGCCATGGATTGCCAGTGCAATCTTGCCCATGATCTTCTCCTTTCCATGAATAAAAAAGCCGGGCAGCAGAACTGCCCGGCCAAGTTTACCTCCGGTTGGCGTGGAGGCTATTTCGCAGGCCTGATGTTCATGGCCAGTGTGTCTTCGTCCGAACGCGGCACGATGGTGATGGTCTTTTTCATGCCCCAGGCGGAAACGATCGAAGCGATCGAAAGATTGGGGCGATCGGAAGCAACCAGCGCGTTGGCGTCCTCCAGGTACTGTTCGCGCTTGCCCGCATCCATCTCGACACCGGCCGCCTCGATCAGCTTGTCCATTTCGGGGTTGGAGTAACCGCGGATGTTGAAGGCGCCGAGCTTCTTGGTCGGATCGTTGGTGTGAACCAGCGATGAGAGCGTGTAGTTCGCCTCACCGGTCAGCGTGCCCCAGCCGGACATGGTCAGCGAATAATCGCCGCGCGTGTTGGCCGGGAAATAGACGGCGCCGGGCTGTGCGTTGGCTTCCACCTGGATGCCGATCGCGGTCAGCATCTGGGCGATCGTCGTGCCGGTGTCCTTGTCTCCCGGCAGGCGGTCGTTGGTGAAGGAGAACGTCACCTTGAAACCATCGGGATAACCGGCGTCGGCAAGCAGCTTCTTTGCCTTCTCGACATCGTAGGGCGTAGGCTTGATGTCGGGATTGTAGCCGAAGATATTCGGGGTCACCAACTGCGTCTGGACGGCACCCATGCCCTCCATGGCGATTTCGGTGATGGTTTCGCGATCGATCGCAAGATCGAAGGCTTCACGCACACGGGGATCGATGAAGGGGTTTTTCGGCAGCGGCGAACCGTTCTTGGCGCTCACCTGCGGCGACTTTTCGCGGAAGTCGAAAGCCATGTTGAACAGGTAGACGCTGTCCTGGCGAACGATCGTCAGCTTTGAATCCGTTTCCAGCGTCGGCACGTCGGATGCGGGAATACGGGCGATCAGATCGACCTGGCCGGCCTTCAGCTGTGCAACGCGGGCGGCGTCGTTGGGAAGCTCCTTGCGGATCACCTTGTCCCACGGCTCCTTGCCGCCCCAGTAACCGTCGAAGCTCTGAAGAACCAGCTGCTCCTTCGGCGTCCAGGACACGAACTTGTAAGGACCGGTCCCGATCGCGGCCTTGCCGGAATTGAAACCTTGCGAGGCCTTTTCCGCGCTGTCGGAATAATCCTTGGCAGCGATATGCGACACCACGAACAGACGAATGAAATCGTTGGGCAGGGTTGGCGCCGGTCCGTCGGTCTTGACGCGGATCGTCAGCGGATCGACGATTTCGACGCCCTTGACGCGGCGGACGTAGATGGTTGTCGGGTTCGGGCCGGCGACTTTCGGAATACGCTCGATCGAGAACTTGACGTCCTCGGCGGTGAAGTCCGAACCGTCATGGAATTTGACGTTCGGGCGCAGCTTGAATTCCCAGGTCGTGTCGTCGATCGCGGTCCAGCTGGTGGCAAGGCCCGGCTCGAGTTCCAGATTGTTGCCCGACTTGATCAGCGAGTCGTAGATGTGCTTCATCGCCTCGGCATGGGTGCCGGCAGCGGTGAAATCGGGATCGATCGACAGCGGACCGGCGCGCACGCCGATGGTGAGGTCGGCGGCAAGGGCTGCGCCCGAAACACCGCCGAGCAGGGCGGCGGCGAGCACGATGGTGCGGAATGTCTTGGAAGCCGTCATTCTTCGTTCTCCTCTATTGTTGTCATTGGTGGCCAGTTCGGTGAATCGACGACGACCTTGGCAAGCAGTTCCGACAACATCAGCTGTTCGGCCGGCGTCAGCGACGAGATCATAGCCTTCTCGCGCTCCACCATCGGCTGCATGGCCTGATCGACGATGCGTCTGCCCTCCTCGGTGATGTAGAGGACAAAACTTCTCAGGTCCGCCTGGTCGATTTCGCGACGGACGATGTTCTTGTCGATCAGCTTCTGGATCGCCCGGCTGATCGTGTTCTTCGGAAAGCCCGAGGAATTGCAGATGGCACTGGCCGTCAGTCCGTCGGACAGGCCGAGCGAATAGATGACGACGAATTCCGGCCGCGCCAGGCCGTGTTCCTTTTCGATCAGTCGGTAGATCGGCTCGTTGAACTGCAGCGCCAGAAAGTTGAACCGGAACGACAACCAGCAGGGGTTCTTCCACAGTTTCACGGATACCAGGTCCTCGACGCCATGCGTGCCGGCGGCGGCTTTTCCGCCCTCCCGCAGCAGGGTCTCCAGTGTCGGTCCACGCGTCTGTCGCACTCTTCGGTCGCTTTCGAGCTTCGTGAGTTTTAGTCCCGTATGGAACTTGACGATCGTTTAAATGGCTGTCAATTTCTTTTTTTAGTCCCGTATGGAACTTTGCTTCATGCGACACAAAGCGTCGGAAAGCACAAATATTGTGCGGCCATGCGGAAAACAGAACGTTCTTTGCGCAGTTGCAAGAAGATTGAGAACGAGGGTAGCGAATTGAAGATTGCCGAGATGAACTGGATGCAGGTCGAAGAGCGCGTCGCGAAAGATGATCGCTGTATTTTACCGATCGGCAGCGTCGAGCAGCACGCCTATCTCAGTCTTGCGACCGATATGATCCTGGCTGAAAAGGTCTCGGTCGATGCTGCCGAGCCGCTCGGCATCCCGGTCTTTCCGGTCGTGCCTTATGGCCTTGCCTCCTCGTTCGCAACGTTTCCGGGAACGCTGACGCTATCGCTCACCACCTATATTGGCGTCATCGAGGATCTGCTCGACAGCATTTACCGCTCCGGTTTCCGGCGGATCCTGATCGTCAACGGGCATGGCGGCAACACGCCGGCGACGGTGGTGATTTCCGAATGGCTGAATGCTCACCCCGACGCGTCGGTGAAGTTCCACGACTGGTGGCGGGCGCCGCAGACGCTGGCCAAGGTGCAGCAGACCGATCCCGCCGCATCGCACGCGTCTTGGATGGAGAATTTCCCCTGGACGCGCACCACCAACGCGCGTCAGCCGACGACTGCCAAGCCACAGATCGACTACGCGGCGCTTGCCCGCGTCGGCGCTGCGCAGAAGCGCGACCTGCTCGGTGATGGCAATTATCACGGTCTCTACCAACGCCCCGATGAAGACATGGCTGCGATCTGGGAGGTCGCCGTTTCCGAAACCCGCGCGCTGCTGGAAGGCGACTGGCACTGACCGCCGCCTGACACACGACGCATTTTCGAACCCCGCACGAGACGGGAGAACAGGGAACGAATGTTTGGATTCATCCTGCAAAGGCTGTGGCAGGCGCTGATCGTGGTCCTTGCCATGTCGGCACTGGTATTCTGCGGCGTCTATGCCGTGGGCAACCCGATCGACGTGCTGATCTCACCGGACGCAACGCAAGACATCCGCGCCGCCGTCATCGCGCAATACGGTCTCGACCAGCCGCTGTGGCAGCAGTATTTCACCTTTGTCGGGCGTATCCTGCACGGCGATTTCGGCCGCTCCTTTGTCTACAACATGCCGGTCAGCGAACTGATCTTGACCCGGCTGCCTGCAACGCTCGAACTGACGCTGGCCGCCGTGCTGTTTGCCAGCCTCGTCGGCATTCCGATCGGCATGTATGCCGGATACAAGCCGCACAACCCGATCTCGCGTGCCATCATGGCACTTTCCATCCTCGGCTTTTCCGTCCCCACCTTCTGGTTCGGCCTGATGCTGATCATGGTGTTTGCCGTGCAATGCGGCTGCATGCCGGCCGGCGGACGCGGCGAGACCGCCAGCCTGTTCGGCGTCGACTTCAGTTTCCTGACCGGTGATGGCCTTTCCCACATGATCTTGCCGGCGTTGAACCTCTCACTGTTCAAGTTCTCGCTGATGATCCGTCTTGCCCGCGCCGGCACTCGCGAACTGATGCTGAGCGACACGGTGAAATTCGCCCGCGCTGCCGGGCTTTCGGAGTTCACGGTGCTGAGCCGGCATGTGCTGCGGCTGATCTCCATTCCGCTGGTCACCGTGTTCGGCCTCGAACTCGGCTCGACGCTCGCCTTTGCCGTCGTCACCGAAACGATCTTTTCCTGGCCGGGCCTCGGCAAGCTGATCATCGACAGCATCACCTCGCTCGATCGACCGGTCATGGTTGCCTACCTGATGTTTGTCGCCCTCCTGTTCATCGTCATCAATTTCGTGGTCGATCTTACCTATGCGCTGCTCGATCCGCGCCTGAGAAAGGGGCGTGCCTGATGCGCGACACTCCACTCTCCCGTTTTCTAAATGAATTCCGCCGCAACAAGGTTGCCACGGGCGCTGCGGTCTTCGTGTTCGTCATCGTGTTCATCGCCCTGATTGCGCCGCTGGTGACGCCTCAGGATCCTTACGACCTCGCGCATCTGGTGCTGCGAGACGCACGGCGCCCGCCGGGCTATGTCGGGACCGGCGGCTACACCCACTGGCTTGGAACGGACTCGCAAGGCCGCGACCTTCTGTCCGCCATCATCTACGGACTGCGGATCTCGCTGCAGATGGGCATCATCGCCAGCGGCACCGCGTTCGTCATCGGTGCCGTGGTCGGCTGTGCCGCCGCCTATATCGGCGGTCGCTTCGAAAGCCTTGTCATGCGCATCGTCGACCTGCAGCTGTCGTTCCCGGCCATTCTGCTCGCCTTCGTCATCGCCGCAATCCTCGGCCAGGGTCGCTACCAGCTGATCCTCGCACTGATCTTCGCCCAATACGCCTACTTCGCACGCACCGCCCATGGTGCCGCGGCGGCCGAACGGCAGAAGGATTATGTCGAGGCGGCGCTCTCCATCCCTCTGTCGCCATGGCGCGTGGTGCTGCGGCATATCCTGCCCAACTCGCTACCACCGCTGATCGTCGTCGCCACCGTGCAGATCGCCAGCGCGATTTCGCTTGAAGCAACGCTGTCCTTCCTGGGCGTCGGCCTGCCGCCGACCGAGCCGTCGCTTGGCATGCTGATTGCCAACGGTTTCCAGTATCTGCTGTCCGGCCGCTACTGGATCTCGATCTATCCCGGCCTGGCGCTGATCATCTTCATCGTCTCGCTCAATCTCGTCGGCGACCAGATCCGCGACCAGCTCAACCCGAGGCTCCGCCGATGACCGATACCGTGACAACACCGGCGACGCCGCTTCTCGAAGTCACCAACCTCAAGACCTGGTTCCCAAGCGGGCGCAGCGAGGTCAAGGCCGTCGACGGCGTCTCCTTCTCGATCGCGCCGGGAGAGGTGCTGGGTCTCGTCGGTGAATCCGGTTCCGGCAAGTCGATCACCGGCTTTTCAATAATTGGCCTGATCGACGAACCCGGCCGCATCGTCGAGGGCTCGATCAAGCTGGAAGGTCGCGAACTGGTCGGCTTGCCCGCCCACGAGCTTCGTGCCATTCGCGGCAAGACCATTTCGATGGTCTTCCAAGACCCGATGATGACACTCAACCCGGTCCTGAGCATCGGCATGCAGATCAAGCTCGCGCTGGAAGCTCACGAAAATATCGGCAGTGCCGAAGCCCGTGAGCGCGCGATCAAGGCGCTGGCCCAGGTTCGCATCAGCGATCCGGAACGCAAGGTGGATTTCTTCCCTCACCAGTTTTCCGGCGGCATGCGCCAGCGCGTTGCGATTGCGATAGCGCTTTTGCACCGGCCAAAACTGATCATCTGCGATGAACCGACGACCGCACTTGACGTGTCTATCCAGGCGGAAATCCTTGCCGAGATGAAGGAGCTTGTCTCCGAGCTCGGCACGGCGCTGATCTGGATCAGCCACGACCTTGCCATCGTATCGTCGATCGCCGACCGGGTTGCGGTCATGAAATCCGGCAACATCGTCGAGATCGGTCCAGCGCTCGGCGTCCTGACGAAACCACAGCACGACTATACCCGCGCGCTGCTCGATGCCCTACCCTCGCGCGCCAAACCCGGCGAGTTGCTGCTGCGTGGCAGCGGTATAGCAGACGCGGCGCCACCGCCGCGCAAATCGACAACCGCCAATCTGCCGCCTCTCGGCAGTCCCTATCTGGTCATCGACAATGTCGTGAAACGCTTCGAAAAGCCGGCCGGGTTGTTCAGGAACCTTGCGATCAAGTCCGGCCTGTCGCAGCCAACAAACGTGGTCCACGCCGTCGCCGGCGTCTCGCTGACGGTCAACCGTGGCGAAGTTCTGGGGCTTGTCGGTGAATCCGGTTCCGGCAAATCGACGCTGGGCCGGATGGCCGCCGGCATCACCGTGCCGACATCGGGCACGATCCGGTTGAACGGCCAGCCCGTCATGAGCACCGGCCGCGCGCCGAAAAAGATCACCACACGCATCCAGACGATCTTTCAGGATCCGTTTGCCTCGCTCAACGGCCGCATGCGCATCGGCGACATCATCGCCGAGGGGCCGCTCGCCCACCGTCTGGTGAGCCGTGCCGAGGCGGCGGTTTATGTCGGACAATGGCTGGCGGCCGTCGGTCTCGATCCGAGCTTTTCCAACCGCTTTCCGCACCAGTTTTCTGGCGGCCAGCGCCAGCGCATCGCCATAGCCCGAGCGCTCGCCATGCAGCCGGACGTGATCGTCTGCGACGAGCCGGTCGCCTCGCTCGACGTGTCGATCCAGGCGCAGATCATCAACCTTCTGATCCGACTTCGCGCCGAACTCGACCTGTCGCTGGTCTTCATCAGCCACGACCTGTCGGTGGTGCGCCACCTCTGCGACCGCGTCGCCATCATGTACCAGGGCCGGATCGTCGAGGAGGGCGAAGCCGCCGCCATCTATGCGGATCCGCAGCACGCCTACACGCAGCGACTGCTGGCGGCCGTACCGGTGCTGCCGCAGGCAGCCGAATGACTTAAACGGAGGACGGGATATGGAACCCTGGGAATGGGACGAAGCGACCTGGCGCGGCAAGGTCGACAAGGTGCGGGCCGGCCGTTCGCTGAAGCCGAAGACCTGGAAGAATGGCGCCCGCTGCGCCGTCGCACTCTCTTTCGATAGTGACCATGAGACCAACGAACTGCGCGACGGCGGCGAATCCATCGGTCGCCTTTCATGGGGCCAGTACGGCAATCGCCGGGGCGTGCCGCGCATTCTCGAGACGCTGAAGGCGGCAGACGTGCCCGCCACCTTCTTCGTGCCGGCGGTTGCCGCCCTCCTCCATCCGGAGGAGCAGAAACGAGTCATCGCCGAGGGCCACGAGATCGGCCTGCATGGCTGGATCCACGAGGTGAACACGCAGGTTCCGCCGGAGAAGGAACGCGAACTGCATCTGCGCGCCGCCGATACGCTGGAAAAGATCACCGGCGTCCGTGCCGTCGGCATGCGCACCCCTTCCTGGGATTTCTCCGCCGTGACGCTGGAGATCGAACGCGAACTGGGTCTACTCTACAATTCATCCTTGATGGCCGATGACGATCCCTATGAATTGGTCGAGAATGGCGTACCGACCGGCATGGTCGAGCTACCGGTCGAGTGGATCCGCGACGACGCCGTCTATTTCAACATGAACCGGTTTACCGCCCACCGCCCCTACACGCCGCCGCCGGCCGTGCTCGATATCTTCAAGCGCGAGTTTGACCGTGCCTATCAGGAAGGCGGCCTGTTTCTGCTCACCATGCATCCGCATGTCTCCGGTTACCGCTCGCGCATCTTCATCCTCGAAGAGCTGATCCGGCACATCACGCAGCACGACGACGTATGGTTCGGCACCCATGCCGACATTGCCCGCTTTGCCAAGGAGAATGCCGATGGCTGACACGACACGCAAAGTGGCTCTCGTCACCGGTGGCGGACGCGGCATCGGTCGCGCCTGCGCGCTGGATCTGGCAAAACACGGTTTCGATATCGTTCTGGTCGATCTGATCGAGGACGATCTGGCTCGAACCGCCGGCGAAATTGCCGAACTCGGCCGCCAGGCACTGACCTTCGTCGCCGACGTGCGCGACTACCGACGCGCCGCTGAGATCGTCGCCGAAGTCGATGCGCACTGGGGCCGTATCGACGTGCTGTTCAACAATGCCGGAAAGCCGATGCCGAAGGGGATCGAGGAGATCACCGAGGACGAGTTCGACACCACGATCGATATCAATCTCAAGGGTGCCTTCAATTATATCCAGCCGACCGTACCCCTTATGCGCCGCAACGGCGGCGGCCGGATCATCAATATGTCGTCGATGAACGCCCATACCGGGGGCGTCACCAGCGCTGTCAGCAAATTCGCCTATACATCAGCCAAGGCCGGTATTCTCGGCATGACCCGCGCGCTCGCCAAGGAACTCGCCCCCGAAATTGTCGTCAACGCCATCTGCCCGGGTGTGATCAAGACCGAACGCTCGAACGCCATGATCGACGCCCGCGAAGCCCAACTCGCCGCGGGCATCGCGATGAAGCGCGTCGGCACGCCGCAGGATGTGGCAAGCGTGGTCACGTTCCTCGCCACGTCGGAGCCGAACTTTCTGACGGGACAGGACATCCAGATCGACGGCATGCAGTGGGTGCGGTGAGGTAGCCAGTAGCCAGAACGATCACTAAAAACCCAACCGCCCGCAACGACACCCGCTTCACTTCCTCTGATGCAACACCACCCCGAGTTCATGCCACTCACGACCGTCTTTGCGGATAAGGTCATCGGCTGAGGCTGGGCCCATGCTGCCGGGGGCGTAGGGTTCTGGAACCGAGCCGTCTTCTGCCCAGGCGTCCAGGAAAGGCTGGACGGCAGCCCATCCGGATTCGATGCTGTCGGCGCGTTGAAACAGCGCCTGATCGCCGATGAACAGGTCGTAGATCAGGGATTCGTAGCCCGTCGTGTTGCCGATGTCGAACCTGTCGGAATAGCGGAAATCCAGTGTCACCGGCACTGTCTCGACGGATTGGCCGGGGCGTTTGATCGAGATTTCCATGCTCATCCCTTCATCCGGCTGAACCTGAATGACGAGCCGGTTGGGCGGCAGACGACGCGTCACGTCCGTTTCGCGAAACTGGGCAAATGGGACCTTGTTGAACGTGATGACGATTTCCGTGTCGCGGGCGGTCAAAGCCTTACCCGTCCTCAAGTAGAACGGTACACCGGCCCAGCGCCAGGTGTCGGCATAAAGCTTGAGGGCGACATAGGTTTCGGTCCGACTGTCGGGCGCGACATCCTTGGTGTCCCGGTAGGCTGACAACGACTTGCCGCCGAGATCGCCCGAACCATAGGCGCCGCGCACGCTGTTTGCGGCGGCCTCTTCAGCCGAATAGACACGCAGCGCTTTCAGCACCTTGCCCTTCTCGTTTCTAATAGCCTCGGCATCGAAACTGTTCGGGGGTTCCATCGCGATCATGGCCAGCAACTGGAACAGGTGGTTCGGAACCATGTCGCGGAGAGCACCTGTCGCATCGTAGAACTTGCCGCGACTACCGACATCGACAACCTCCGCCGCCGTGATCTGAACATGGTCGATATAGGTGTTGCTCCACAGGCCCTCGATGATCATGTTGGCAAAACGGGCCGTCATCAGGTTCTGCACAGTCTCCTTGCCGAGAAAATGATCCAGCCGGTAGACCTGGGTTTCCTCGACATTCGACAATATACGGGCATTGAGAGCCTTCGCCGAGGAGAGATCGGTCCCGAAGGGTTTCTCGATCGCGACGCGCCGGAAGCATGTCTCGGTTTCCTGCATCAGGCCATGCACTGCCAGCTTCTCGACGATCGGTCCGAACAGAACGGGCGGGACGGCGAGGTAGAAAGCAGCATTTGCCGACGATCCAAGCCGCGTTTCAATCGCCTGATAGATATCATCCCTGGTGAAATCGCCGCTCATATAGGAAATGCGGGATCGCAGACTGAACCAGGCGTCGTCTTTGCGGGTCGGCTCTTCGCCGTCTGGGCTGAGATGGGTGAGGAACTCATCGAGCCGACCGCGCAGAAATTCGTCGTCGCCCTCATCGATCCCGACACCGAGAATAGCGAGATCGTCTCCGACCAGGCCGCTGCGTGTCAGGTTGATGATCGCCGGAATGAGCAGGCGACGCGTCAGGTCGCCGGTGGCGCCGAAGATGACGAGAGTAACGGGCGGTGCTTTTTTCGGGATCACGCATAGCTCCTTCCATGAGGTCCTCACGGGGATATAGGCTTCTCGGTGCAACCAGCAATTCTCGAAAGGGAAATAGAGGCGAGTTGCGAGAAGGGTCGGCGCCGCGACGACTTGGCATCCACGCGCCGACGAATACTCACACCGGACCCGCATACCCAAGCCACCTTCCGCATCCGACAAACGCAGAATGCAAAGGAACATCGGCGAAACGGCGTTGTTTGTGAGGCGGCGAGCAATTTGGAGACCGGCATGGATCAGGCAAGCGCTTTCAACAGACGCAATCTTCTGAAACTTGGAGCCGCAGGCGCAACGGGGGTGGTGTTGTCCACGACGGTTGCCGGCGCTCAGAGCTACCCCGCACCGACGCAGGTGGACACCGGCATGGTCGAGGACGGCAAGGTCAAGTTCCCAGAATGGCGCGGGCCCGATGAGACCCCGAGCGGAAACCCGTCAGCGCCGCTTCCTCCGGAAGATAGGGTCGGCTTTGCGGTCGTAGCTCTCGGTCGTCTCAGCCTCGAAGAAATACTACCCGCCTTTGGCGAAACGAAAAAATCAAAACTCGTGGCGCTCGTGTCCGGAACGCCGGAGAAGCTATCGGCCGTCGCACGGCAATACGGCATCGCCGAGGATGCCTGTTACGATTACGAGAGCTTCGACGCCATCAAGGCCAATCCGGACATCAAGGCCGTCTACATCGTTCTTCCCAACAGCATGCATCGCGAATATGTCGAACGGGCAGCGCGGGCAGGCAAGCATGTCCTTTGCGAGAAGCCCATGTCGATCAGCTCGGCGGACGGGCAGGAAATGGTCAAGGTTTGCGAAGAGCAGAACGTCAAGCTGATGGTGGCCTACCGCATCCAGTACGAAGCCGCCAATCTCTACCTCGCCGAAAAAGTACGCAGCAAAGCCTATGGCCGCCTTGTCGGCATGTCCGCGATCAACGTTCAGACGGTTGCCGAAAACGGTGCCGAGCAATGGCGGCACAAGAAGGCTCTTGCCGGTGGCGGATCACTGCCTGACATTGGGCTTTACTGCCTGAACACCGCACGCTTCCTCACAGGTGAGGAACCGGTCGAAGTCATGGCAACGCAATACAGCCCCGAAGGTGACCCTCGCTATGCCGAGGTCGAGGAAACGGTCTCGTTCACCTTGCGCTTCCCATCCAATTTCATCGCCAACTGCTTCACCAGCTATGGCGCGCGAGACGACAAGCATCAGCGGCTCAATTTCGAAAAGGCCACCGCGGATATGGCGAACGCCTACAAATACGACGGCCAGAGCCTGACTGTCACCGAACTGGATGGCGAAAAATCCGTGCAGAAAAAGGTCGAGATCGCGCTCAACAACCAGTTCGCAGCCGAGATCGACCACATGGCGACCTGCATCATCGAGGACCGCAAGCCACGAACGCACGGCGAGGAAGGTGTGCAGGATCATGTTGTGATGGAAGCGATCTACGAGTCAGCGCGATCTGGAGCGCCCGTGAGGCTCCAGGCCCCAGACCGACTCGACGCCTTCCGCGGACCACCAGCTGCGCTCGAACTCTGACGCCGGTGTTTGCGCAAGCGCTTGTGTCGTGGACGCGTTCACAAGTTCAACCAGCGCTCTACCCATACGGGAGATTCGCCCTATCTCCGTTTTACAACAATGAAAGAGACAGATGAAAAAGCTCGCAATTATAATCATTTCGATCATGACCGCGTTTACCGGATACGTGCCCGCGCAGGCCATGCCGAAGGCAGCGATTAGCGCGGCTGCACCGGCGGCTGACGTCCAGCAGGTTCAGTACCGCAACGACAACCGCCGTTACGTCCCCCGTGGCGAGCGTCGATACAACAATCGCTACGATCGTCGTGACCGCTATGATCGCCGCAACCGTTACAGCAACCACCGCCGCCATGACCGTCGCTACGACAACCGTCGTCGCAGCAGCACTGGCGCCATCATCGGCGGCTTGGCTGCAGGTGCCCTAATCGGTGGTGCGATCGCTTCGCAGAACCGCAACGGCAGCAGCAGCTGCGCAGCGCGTTACCGCTCGTACCGCGCTTCGGACAACACCTACCAGCCGAACTCGGGCCCACGCCGGGTTTGCCGCTAACATCTTCACGGGTGCGTAAATGAGAGACCCCGCCAGCAATGGCGGGGTTTTCGTTTTTTTGGGCTACGGCAGTGGATTCGAGGCCGCATCAACTCACCTTAGGAGTTATTCCGAACCGCCCCGAACCCTCTCCCAGCAGCAAATGTTCGGCCAACGGGTGCCCGTGCAGGAACCTCGCCGCCGACTGGTCGTTTGCTTTGCATGAAGCCTTAACGCCATCCCGGCTATGGCTGCGAAATCGAGGAGAACACCATGGCAAGCGGTCAATTGAAAGCACTGCTCGGCGTACTCGCCGTTGCTGGATTTCAGAACAGGGACAAAATTGCGGAGCTCCTACGGGGCGTGAACAAGACCCAACCGGCTGGAGCGAACACCGCTCCGGAGACCAGTCCCCGGCAGACAAGTGGTCTTGAGGATCTGCTCGGCAAGCTTACGGGCGGCAAGGAAGCAGGCGGCCTTGGCGGAATTCTGGGAGGACTTGCGTCCGGCGGTGTCTTGAGTGGTGGTCTGGGTGACCTCCTGAAAACCTTCCAGCAGAACGGATATGGTCAGAAGGCCGAATCTTGGGTCAAGCTCGGATCCAACGAGGATATCGATGGGGATCAGCTTGCCGAAGCGATCGGACCCGAAGTTCTCGATGAACTGGCAGCGAAAACAGGACTGTCGCGAGATGAGATACTTGCGCGGCTGAGCAAGGATCTTCCCCGCGCGGTCGATGAGCTGACCCCGGATGGCAAGGTCCCCGCAGACGACCCGACATCGACAGTGTGATTGGAAGGGGCACCATCCCTTCATCCTCAAGCAAAACGGTAGATCCCTATGAAACTTTCAGACGATGCGCGTTCCATCCTGGTCTTTGCGGCCTATCATCAACTCCTCAGCGGTGACCCCGTAAAGGAAGTCGTTCTGGACGATGGTGCTGGTCATCACGCAAGCTCGAAGGGCCAGGCAGAACTCGAGGACGGCGGCCTCATCCGCATTGACGGAAAAAGAGCGGAGATTACCGACGAAGGTCAAA
The DNA here is from genome assembly GCF_050500145.1 of Neorhizobium sp. IRS_2294. NCBI lineage: Bacteria > Pseudomonadati > Pseudomonadota > Alphaproteobacteria > Hyphomicrobiales > Rhizobiaceae > Neorhizobium > Neorhizobium sp. IRS_2294. Next base: position 211,681 of record NZ_CP191440.1, on the reverse strand, counting down.
GCGTTCTCGCAACTGTCATCGACGCCATTCGAAACGCCACGGCGGGCTGAAGCAGAGATTAAGCTCAGCGTTTGAGGACCTGGTTTTCTTCGACCAGCCTACTACCATCTCAAGAGACAAGCCTCTGCTCTCAGGAATGAGACAGAGGCTTCGTTGCGTTCCCCTTCGGTCAGTCCTGACGGTTTCTCGTCCGACACGCATCTCAGGGGAGCCCTGCTGCTCGTCATCCGCAGGTCCGGGTCACAGCCGAGAGATTACCGGCCACGCTGACGCCGGTCGGCGCGATCGTGCTGTTATGATGCCACAGTACGTTATTGCTCAAGGTTGTAAGCGTGCCTCTCCGCTGCCGCCTAGCTAGAGTGGTTTCAGTTGGCATAATCAAAAACCCCACACCGTCAGCGAGAACCGCGTATGGTCGAGGTGAGCAGGCATTGAAAAAGAAATCCCGCCTCGAGAGGCGGGATTATCACTTCAGTCGACCAACGCTCACTAGCACGCAGATCTTACGCTGCGATCTCAGCCGGCGCCTGTGCACGGGCGGATGACCTGACGCGGCGGCTGCGGACCGGTCTTGTCACCTCGGCAATGATGGAGGCTGCAACGATCTGTCCGAGTTCGGCAGCACTTGTGATGCCCTGAATGAACGGACGTTTGTGCAGAAGATATGAGACAGCCGGGACGTACAGTCGCCTCACCGGTCGCACGCCCGCGATCAGCGGTCGGCACTGGTCGTCCACGTCAATCCCGCCCGTACGGCGGTGATTGCCAATGGCTGTCATCGTCTTTGCCTCGGATATCAGCCCTCGTTCGATAAGGGATGGGAATGGCAGATCGGTCGCCGACAGAGTTTTCTGGCCCGTGGCGTCGATAAACGTATCGAAGCGCATGGTGGTACCGCCGATTTCGACGGTAGCGCCCCGTTCAAGACCTTCTTTCACGATCTCCGAGTCATCGCCAAGGGCAACGATACCAAGACAACGGCTCCGATGAAGCGCAAGTAGGCGCTCGATCGACAGGTGCGGAACGGTCGCATAGTCGTCAGCGAAAATGCTCTTGAAGTTCCGGTTGAACCGGCCAAGGTCGTCAGCGTTCATAAAGCCGACCGCCGTCTCGATGATCTCGTGGGTAATGAGAATGGCGTAGCGCCACGGAACAGTGTGCTTCTGGGCATAGTTCCGCTTGGCTTCGGTAAGGTTAGACGCCGCCCATTCGAACGGGTCTTCCTTGTCGCGAACCCCGTAATACGCAACGGCGAACGTGTCGACAGTCAAGCCGTCTAGACCGATGGCCTTGGAATATTCCGGATCGGCAACAGCAAGTTCCTGGCGAAACAGCTCGAAAATGTCATCGAGCAGTCCGCTGCTGCCAAGCGCGATGCGGTCATCGACCGCCTGCTGCGTGCAGATCTTCGGCTCAAGATAGGGGATCGGAAAATAGAAATCGGCTTCGGGAAGAAGACCCTTGCGCGACATCATCACGATATCAAGAGCCTGGCCGTCCGCGTTGACGGAGTACTTAAGTTCGTCACCCTTGCTTTTGGTGAATTCACCGAACTTGGTCGCGACCGTCATGACGGCATCGATCGCACTCAGCGAAGTCCCCAAAATTCCGATCTTGCCGCTCGGGATGCTCTGCAATGCGGTCGCGGGCCATGGCGCCTCAAAGAAGCCGGGCGACGTCTCAGGTTCGGACGGAAAGCTATGTCCGGTCGCAATGACGACGTAATCGAACAGCGCCTCTGCGCCGCCGTGTTCAGGGCTCAGGCACAATTTGAACTGATCACCGACAGGCTGAACGTCGTCGACGGATGCGTTCTCAAACACGTCGACCGTATGCCTGGAGGCCCGCGATGCGTCGATGATCGCGTCGAACTGAGATCTGAAATAATCGCCAACCACGACACGCGGATAGAACGCACGGTCTGTGATTCCCGGGCGATCAACACCAATCTCGTTCAGGTACTCGTCGGACTGGAGTGCCAGCCAGTCGTGGAGCATCACCGGCAGAGCCGGCACCTCGATGCTCGGTATATTCGACAGCATCGCGAGGTCGTTGATGCCCCGCTGGTAGGGTGTTCCCTTGCCGGCGACGTCGGTTCGCTCGAAAATTGCGATATCCAGGGAGGCGCTGCATTTCACGAGGTCCTGCAGTGCGAATATGGCTGTCGGACCCGATCCAATAATGGCTACGCGTTTACGCATCTAAATCTCCTGCCCCGCGGAAAGCGGCGCACATTGACAGAACAACCGACATCGAAAGATGTTCCCCATCTGTCCAGACTGAGCAAACAGCAACGAGCCGGGTTTCACCTTGCTGATATGGGGATTCCTCCGCGATCTGCGATGTCCCGCGTGCCTTCGTGTCGTGTCGGTCCGCTACCGTACAGGCGCAACATGTTGATGAGGCGCTCAACGAGTCCCATGTATCGGGGAAGCAATCACAGAGATGGATACGATGGTTTCAAGGATCAGGAGAACGCTGACCATGGGCGAACGCGCGGCCGCCTTCGAGCACACCAATGCCGTTGCGCGCGAGACTGCAGATGACGAACGGCGACGTCGGGATGAAAAAAGCGAGCGCCTCCGGAAACTTCGACTGGCGGCAGAGCAAGGTGACAAGTCGAAGTGTTCGGCTGGATGAAACTTTTCATGCCAACCGTCATTAACGCTCCTCCACATCAAGAAAAGTGAGGAAACACGATGACCCTTCAAGGCAAAAAAATCGCCATTCTGATTGCTCCGCGCGGCACTGAAGAGCCCGAGTTCAAGCAGCCGAAAGACGCGGTCGAGGCAGCCGGTGCCACGGTCACTGTCATCGGCCTTGAAAGCGGCGAGGCCCAGACGAACAACAACGACCTCGACGCCGGGAGCAGCTATACCGTTGACAAGACGGTCAGCGACGTCTCGGCTGACGAGTTCGACGGCCTCGTCATTCCGGGCGGATGCGTGGGCGCCGACAAGCTGAGAGCCGACAAGGCGACGATCGCCTTCGTGCACGCATTCTTCCAGCAGGCAAAACCCGTGGGCGTCATCTGTCACGCACCGTGGCTTCTCGTCGAAGCAGACGTCCTGAATGGCCGGACGGTGACATCGTATCCGACAGTTCGCAAGGACATTGAGAACGCTGGTGGCATCTGGGTCGACAAGGAAGTTGTTGTCGACAAGGGGCTCGTGACGAGCCGCACCCCGAAGGATTTGCCGGCTTTCTGCGCGAAGATCGTCGAGGAATTCGAAGAGGGCAAACACCCACAGCAGGCCCGTAGCGCCTGAGTGACCACTCGGGATGCGGCTCCCCGAGGGGCCGCATCCCCCAGCCGGCGAGCATATTAGCTTGCGCTGGAACCAGGAGCACTATTCTGGCGTTTTTGGATTTTGAAGGAGCGCCAGATGATTGCACCCACGCCCGTCCGTTATTCCCCAGACCTCGAAACAGTCAAACCTGATGAGCGCGAGACGATCTCGGGTCTAATCGATCAGTTCGACATCATTCTTGAAAAGACTGCCGAGGATTACGGCCATGCCGTTCGGTCCGTGCACGCCAAAGCACACGGCATTCTTGAGGGTACAATGACCGTCAAGGACGGGCTGCCGCCCGAGTTCGCGCAAGGTCTGTTTGCCAAACCGGGCGAACATCCGGTCTACATGCGTCTTTCCACAAACGCCGGCGACATCTTGCCCGACGCTGTCGCTCTTCCACGCGGGTTGGCGATCAAGGTTGTCGGCGTCGAGGGTACTCGCCTGCCTGGCGCGGACGGCAATAACCAGGACTTCGTGATGGTCAACGGCCCGATCTTCCAGACGCCGGATCCGAAGAAATTTCTCTCCAGCCTCAAGCTCCTTGCCAAGACCACGGACAAGCTGGAAGGCACAAAGACCGTGATGTCCAGCGTGCTTCAGACCGTCAACAAGGGCCTCGAAGCCGTCGGCGTGACGAGCCCCACCATTCAGTCGCTCGGCGGCGCGCCGAATGTCGATCCGCTCGGCGAGACCTATTTCAGTGTCACGCCGTTCCGCTATGGTGACTACGTCGCAAAGTTCCGCGTGAAGCCGATCTCACCGGATCTGACCAAGCGCACCGGAACCGAAATCGATGCCAGCGTCCGCGAGAACGCCATCCGTGAGACGGTACAGGCGGAAATGCAGAAAACGCGAGGCCTGTGGGAATTCCAGGTCCAGCTGTGTCGCGATATCGAAGCGCAACCGATCGAGGATCCGACCGTAGAATGGAAGGAAGACGAAGCTCCGTTCGTGACCGTTGCAACTTTGAGCGCCGCTCCGCAGGATAGCTGGAGCGACGCCAAGGTGAAGAAGGTCGACGAGGAAATGCGGTTCAGCGTCTGGACCGGCCTTGCAGATCACCAACCTCTCGGCGGCATCAACCGGGCACGTAACGAAACCTACCGCCACTCTGCCGATTTCAGAGCCAAGTTCAACGGCTGTCCGTTCCACGAACCGCAGCAGTAACCACAGGGCAAACACCGGATTTCGGCGAGATCGACGTCTCGCCGAAATTTTACGTTTAAATTTCAAAAGAAGACGGCACTTGTGGATAGGCCGTACGGATTGTCCTCACATTCCGCTGCGCCTCGAAACGGCCGGAACTATGCGGCTCGCGGACTGTTCGCCTCCTTGAATGAAAGGAAATGCGATGAAGCCCGAAGATGAACCCAGTATCGACAAAATGAGAGACCCGCCTGAAGTCCGAAAGAAGAAGGGACTGTTAGGGCGCGGAGTGATCGTCGTGCTTGGCATATACGTGCTCGGCGCCTTCAGCCTGTATATCGCAATCGTCATCTACGGGCTCATGAGCTCGTCGTGACAGGACTGGAAGGAATGACCGTGAAGAACCCACCGGTTACCGAGGACGCCGACAAAACGCTGATCGAAAATGATGGGCACCAGCGCTTCAAGGAAAGCGTCGACACGACGCGTACTCCGGAGCAGGAACGCAAAGACGCCTCGGAGAAAACGGCTACGCCCGGATACGGCACAACCAAGTGAAAGGGCGCTGATGTCACAGAGCGGAAATCAAGGTCCGGACTGGTGGTTCGCCTGGCTGGGCCGGGACAACACAGGCACTGGCATGCTGCGGTTCCTGGCGCTGCCGCTGTCGTTCATCGTGGTGGTCGGAATTATATTCTGGACCATCTGGCCATCATGAATCTCTGACCAGAAGGAGAATAAAATGAGTGACGACAAAAAGACCGGAAGCGATGCGGATCGCACGAGCGAGAATGCCGACAAGGACCGTGAGGATTTGCTGAAGAAGGCTGAAAAAGGCCTTGAAGACGCCAAGGGCGAAAAGCCCGAGGGCGAGATCTGAAACGTCTCAAGCAGAATAGGTCTGGCCGGTCGCGAAACCGGCCAGACCCTCAGATCAGAACTGGCGACGCAGGCCGAATGTCACAGCATGGCTGCGGAAGTCGGTGCTCGACGTGGATCCGTCGCGGGCCTCGAAGTTGAAATCGTCGGCAGCTGTGAAGCGATACCCGATATCAAACGTCGTGTTGTCGAACAGCGAAGTGTTCGTGAACAGACCGATAGCCTGCAGATTGATGCCAACGCCGGCATCAAGGTGGTAGGCGAACTGGGTGTCGGAATCATCCATCAGCGTGCCGGTACCGGTTCCGCTGACGCCCTGCTTGCGCAGTTCCAGGTTCATGAAACCTGCACCGCCGCCGACGTAAGGCGTGATCGCGCTGACTGCGCCTTCAGCTGCAAGCGGGATATCGAGATAGCCGTTGACATAGCCCTGGAACGAGCGAGCGTCGCCGTAGGAGTCGATACCACCAACGCCGCCAAATCCGGAAACGCTGTGTTCGTCGACAGACGCGCTGCCATAACCAAGTTCAAGCTCGAGGCGCGGCGAAACGAAGCCCATCGATCCGAAGTTATAGCCGGCGCGCAGTGCGCTGTAGTAGCCGACATCATACTCGGTGGACACCGACGCGGCGCCGAAATCAAAGCCTGTATCGTCAAGGAAGTTTATGGAGCTCAGCGAACCAAAGTAAAAACCTGACGTCGCCGGTGCGGCAAGCGGAGTTTCCATGGGCGCGAGATCTGCGGCAGACACCGGGACTGCGATTGCCGAGGCGAGGAGAACGGTGGCCAGGGCTTTTGAGAGAGTGTTCATGACATATCCTTTAGTGGTCCGATGCCTGATCGGTGATTCAATCCACTATCAGAGTCGCGCTGTTTGCTAACGGAAAGAGCTAATAAAGATGATCTTGCAGTAGCGACTGCGCAATCACAGTTGCAAGTCCGCCACATGACTTCTGTCAAGTTCAGCAGGTCTTTCGCGCTTGGGAGCCGGCAACGTGCCTTATCCCAGACCCAAGGCGGATCTCGCTGCCGCATCGGCCTGTTCATTTCCGGAGATTCCGGAATGCCCTTTGCACAATTGAATTGTGACAAGCGGGTTGCGCTCGAGGAAAGCGTCCAGTTCGCGCCAGACATCTGCATCCGGGATTGGCCGACGACGTTCGTGCGGGTTTGATCTTACCCGCTTCCAGCCGTTGCCGCGCCAGATGAACCGCCATCGACGACACCCTTCGACGACATGGGCGGAATCGGTCCAGATCACCGCAGCCATTCCCGTCGCTTCGGCTTCAAGCCAAGACGCCGCCCGCATGACAGACAGCACCTCGAACGTATTGTTCGAGCTGCCGATCGTCGTCCCCGAGGCGACATGGATCTGCACGTCGCCTTTGAAAGCGACGATCGCCCAGCCGCCAGATCGGGAAGTGGCGTCGAACGAACCGTCGGTATAGACCTGGAAGATATCGGTCATCGGGGAAAGCATAGCATCGACAGATCCGGCGACAATGTCCACTTGCTTGACCGAGCCTGCCGATTTCGCCCCATCCATCACGATCAGCGCCTGAAGGTCGCGAACAGCTTTCGGACGCTGTCTCCGCCCAGGGTGACGAGGTCGAACTTCCGGCCAAACAGCAGCCACTCCCAGCAGATACCCTTCATCTGCCAGTGCACAGCGCGGCTGCACGCGGCAGGAGTCCACAAGGGTGACAGCTGTCCCTTGTCTTCAGCCTTGGCAAAGATGCGCTCCATGTTTTTAGTGTGCTCAGCGCTGAGGGCGTCCATCTCCTGCAGGACAGGTTCGAACTCATGTTCGAAGTTCGTTCTCAGAAGGATCGTGAGGAGCCGCTGCCGCTGGACGTCGCTTGCGAGCATCCCAAACCAGTCAAGAGCAATGGTTTCCACCGCCGAGATCGGATCAGTATCCTCGCAACCCGAGCCGGCAGCGTCGCTCATGTCGACCCGGGGAAGCTGCGCCGCGTTGTAGAGTTGGAGGAACAGGTCGCTCTTGCTGGCAAAGTGCCAGTAGACCGCTCCACGTGTGACACCAGCGGCAGCCGCGATTTCGTCCAGAGTACTGTTGGCGACGCCTTTCTCGAAAAAAAGCTGCTCGGCTGCGGTCAGGACGGCACAGCGCGTCTCGGCCGCTTCGGCTTTCGTTCGTCTCATCCTTGTCCTCCTCTTCCCGCTCTCCCCTACTCCGCCGCTTTGGGAGCTGCCTTTTCTGCTTCGTGGTTCGGCTCCTTCACGCGGAAGACTTTCATCACGAAGACGAAGAACACGGGAACGAAGAAGATCGCCAGCAAGGTCGCCGAGATCATCCCGCCGAGCACGCCGGTGCCGATCGCATTCTGACTGGCAGCACTGGCACCGGTGGCAATTGCCATCGGAACGACGCCGAGGGTGAACGCAAGCGACGTCATCAGGATCGGGCGGAAGCGCAGATGCGCTGCCTCGACCGTCGCATCAAACGTGGAGCGGCCTTCGGCGCGGAGGTCCTTGGCGAACTCGATGATCAGAATGGCGTTCTTCGCCGACAGACCGATAATGGCGATCAGACCCACGAGGAAGTAGACGTCATTCGACATTCCCCGAAGCATGACGGCCGCAACCGAACCGATGACCCCGAGCGGCACGACGAGCATGACCGAGATCGGGATCGACCAGCTTTCGTACAAGGCTGCCAGCAGCAGGAACACGAAGAGCACGCTGAGCGCGATCAGGGCGGGTGCCTGCGACCCCGACTGGATTTCCTGCAGCGACTGGCCGGTCCATTCGTAACCGAAACCGTTCGGCAGTTCGCCGGCAAGCCGTTCCATCTCGGTGATGGCGTCACCGGAGGAGAAGCCCGGTGCTGCCTGGCCGGCGATGCGGATCGACGGGTAGCCGTTATAGCCAACAACCTGCGACGGGCCCCGGACCCATTCGACCGACGCGAATGAGGCCATCGGCACCATGCCGCCATTGGCGTTGCGGACGTTGAGCCGCAGCAGGTCTTCTGTCTTCATGCGCTGCTTGCCGTCGGCCTGAACCTGCACGCGCTGCATGCGTCCCGCATTCGGGAAGTCGTTCACATAGGATGAGCCGAGGTTTGCGGTGATCGTCGAGTTGATGTCGCCGAATGTGACACCGAACGTGTTGGCTTTCTCACGGTCGATGAGAAGGTTCACCTGCGCCGCATCCGGCATGCCTTCGATGCGAACGCCTGCGAGAACCGGGCTCTTGGCAATTGCGGCCATCAACTGGTCGCGCGCCGCGCCAAGTGCCGTCTGGCCGTTGCCGGCACGATCCTGCAATCGGAAGGTAAAGCCGGACGAGTTGCCGAGACCCTGGATCGGCGGCGGCGACAGCGAGAACGCGATCGCATCGCGGATGCCGAAGATCTGGCCGTTGATCCTCTTTGCGATCGCATCAGCCGAATCCTCGGGACCGCGATCCGACCAGTCCTTCAGGGTGATGAAGGCGAGCGCGGCATTCTGGCCGCTGCCGGAGAAGGAATAGCCGTTGATGGCGATAATGCGCTCGACGGCCTTTTCACTGAGCGCGATCTTTTCGATCTGCGCGACGACCTCGGTGGTGCGGTCGGTGCTTGCCTCGGCCGGTGCCTGAACGTCGACGATCAGGAAGCCTTGGTCTTCGTTGGGCAGGAACGAGCTCGGCAGCTGCAGATAGGCCCAGCCGAGGCCGACCAGAAGCGCGACGTAGATGACCATGAAGCGACCGGATCGCTTGATGATGCCACCGACCGTGCGGGAATAGCCATGCGAAGCCTTGTCGAAACCGCGGTTGAAAATGCCGAAGACGCCCTTCTTCTCGTGGTGATCGCCTTTGATCGGCTTGAGGAACGAACCGCACAGTGCGGGCGTGAGCGACAGGGCAAGGAAACCCGAGAACAGGATCGAGACGACCATGGTCAGCGAGAACTGCTGATAGATGATCCCGACCGCGCCAGGGAAGAAGGCCATCGGGATGAACACCGCACTCAGGACGAGCGTAATGCCGATGATGGCGCCAGAAATCTGACCCATCGCCTTGCGGGTCGCTTCCTTCGGCGACAGCTTTTCCTGCGCCATGATGCGCTCGACGTTTTCGACGACGACGATGGCGTCGTCGACGAGAATGCCGATCGCGAGCACCATCGCAAACATGGTGAGCACATTGATGGAGAAGCCGGAGACATACATCACCGCACAGGTGCCAAGCAGCGCCACCGGGACGACCAGTGTCGGGATCAGCGTGTAGCGGATGTTCTGAAGGAAGACGTACATCACCACGAAGACGAGGATCATCGCCTCGATCAGCGTATGGATCACCTTCTCGATCGAGACTTCCACGAACGGGCTGGTATCGTACGGGATCTCGTATTCGATGCCGGACGGGAAATACTGCTGCAGCTCGGTCATGACCGCGCGCACGCCTTTCGCCGTATCGAGTGCATTGGCGGTCGGCGACAGCTGGACGCCGATGGCAGCGCTTGGCTTGCCGTTGAGGCGGCTGGAGAAGTTGTAGCTTTCGCCGCCGACCTCGATGCGGGCGACATCGCGCAACCGCACCGACGAACCATCGGGATTGGCACGCAACACGATCGCTCCGAACGCTTCAGGGTTGGTCAGCTGGCCCTGGACGTTGATGGTTGCGGAAATCTGCTGGCCGATCGGGTTCGGCGTCGCGCCGATACGACCGGCGGCAACCTGGGCGTTCTGGGCGCTGATCGCAGCCGTAACATCGGAGGCCGTCAGCTTGAGGCCGACCATCTTGTCGGGATCCATCCAGATCCGCATGGAGCGCTGGGTCGCGAACAACTGAGCACTGCCGACGCCGGGCACGCGGCGGATCTCGCCAAGCACGTTGCGGTTCAGATAGTCGCCGAGACCAATGACGTCAGTATTGCCGTCCGTGGAGGTCAGCGACACGACCATCAGGAACGATGTGCCTGCCTGCTCGACGCGCACGCCCTGCGATGTGACGGCACCCGGGAGGCGGGGTTCGGCGCGGGCGATGCGGTTCTGCACCTCGACCTGCGCTTCGCCGATATTCGTACCGGGTGCGAAAGTGACGTTGATCGACACACGGCCCGAGGATTCAGAGGTCGATTCGAAATAGATCAGCCCGGGAACGCCGTTCAGCTCTTCCTCGATCGGACGCGTCACGCCCTGGTAGATATCGTCTGGCGAAGCGCCCGGATAGTTGGTGGAGACGGTGATCTGCGGCGGCGCGACATTCGGATACTGCGCGATCGGCAGCATCGGAATTGTCAGCACGCCTGCGAGCATGATGAAGATTGCGACGACCCAGGCGAAGATCGGCCGGTCGATGAAGAAACTTGCCATGTAACCTGGTCCTTACTTCTTCGCCGGCTCTGCAGGAGCCGCATTGGCGTCGCCTTGCGCCGACTGCTCCGTCGCCGGCTTGTCCGCGGACCAGGGCTCAGGCTTGACGGTGGCGCCGGGAGCCGTCTTCTGGAACCCCTCCGCAATCACGCGGTCGCCGGCCTTAAGGCCCTGCGAGATGACCCAGCGTTCGCCAAGCGCACGACCGACGGTGACGCGGCGCTGCTCGACCTTGTCTTCGGCGCCGACCACGAGCACGCTCGCCTGGCCGCCGGAATCGCGCTGCAGAGCCTGCTGCGGCACGGCGAAGGCATCGCGCTCAAGACCTTCCTCGATCTGGACGCGGACATACATGCCCGGCAGGAGATCCCCATTGGTATTGGGGAATTCACCGCGCAGGGTCACCTGCCCGGTGGTTTCATCGACGGCTGCTTCCGAAAACAGCAAACGGCCCGTTTCCGGATATTTGGTGCCGTCGTCGAGCATGAGATAGGCGTTCGCCTCGTTCGGTCCCGTCATCAGCTTGCCGTCCTGCAGCGCCTTGCGCAGGCGGATCAGATCGGCGGCCGGCTGGGTGAAGTCGGCATAGATCGGGTCGAGCTGCTGGATGGTCGCGAGGTTTTCAGAGCCAGTCGAGCTGACCAGGGCGCCTTCCGTGATCAGCGCACGGCCGATGCGGCCGCTGATCGGTGCCGTGACATTGGCGTATTGCAGGCTGAGCTCGGCCTGGGCAAGGCCGGCCTGGGCGACGGCGACCTGAGCGTCCGCCTGCGCCAGTGCAGAGATCGCGGTATCGAGGTCCTGGCGAGTGGCGACGTTCGATTTGCTGAGCTGGGTCTGACGATCGGCGGTCTGGCGAGCCTGCATCTGCGCTGCCTGCGCACTCCGAAGCGTGGCCTGCGCGCTGTCGACCTGAACCTGGAACGGTGCCGGGTCGATGCGGTAAAGCACGTCGCCCGCCTTGACGATGGATCCCTGTTCGAAGACGCGCTCGACGATGATCCCGGAGATACGCGGGCGCACCTCGGCGAGACGGGTCGGAGCGATACGGCCGGGCAGATCGCTGGTAATCGGCAAGGTCTCGGGCTGCACCGTCACCACGCCAACGGGCGATGGAGGCGGCGCCGGAGGTGCTGCGGCTTCTTCCTTCTGGCACCCGACGAGGGCGAGGAGGCAAGTGATGGTCAGGATAGATCGCAACGCCTTAGGCATCGAGTGCTCCGCACAAGGATAGTTTACATACAGTCGGGCACGTATATAACCGGCGTCTAGTTTTGTGCAATGCACATAATCGGTGTTTCACGAAGGATTTACGGATGCTGTCAGGATTTTTCGGAGCGGTTGGAGATACACCTGTTCCTCCGTCGAAAGCCGTCGTCGTTGCAATTTCGAGCGACGGCATGGCTGACGTTGCGACGGCTGAGGACGGGCGATGAATACCGTGACCTGCCATGGACACACCATCCGGATGCTGAACATCAGCGGCACTCTTTGGATCGCGGCACCTGACGCGCTTCGTGCGTTGGGCGTCGATATTGCGCGTAAGGGTGCAAGTGTTCACCTGCAGAAGCTGCCGCGAACGGAAGTGAGACTTGTCACGTCATCCCAGTATCCGGACCTTTTCGCGGGGCGCCGCGGAAACCCGAGGATGAACCTCGTGACAGAGCAAGGGCTTGCTTTGCTACGAGAGCAATCGGGAAAGTTCTGCGCGGGATAGGCATCTCTCCCCGCCGGACCCGCGTCACCGCAGCGCCTCATCGAACGCCGGTCAGGCCACGAATGCAGGCAGAGCGGACTACGAGACGCCTTTACTGACCACTCTCGGGAGCTCAGCCCACAGCCACCTCCGGTGCCTGACCTGCAGCTTTGAAAGCAATCCCTTGGATAATCTCTCCGACGGACGCTTGCCGCAGCGTCGCGCGGGCATATCTGTTGCTGGATTGAATTCGAGCAAAGGACCATCCAATGGCTGACCCGACGACATACGATACGGACCGCGGTGAAGGCGGCGAGACCCACCAGCATGTTCCGTCCGATGGCTCGCATCCTGCTCAGGCCCACCTGACGACAAACCACGGCGTTCGGATCTCCGACAATCAGAACAGTCTGAAATCCGGCAATCGCGGTCCGAGCCTGCTTGAGGACTTCGTTCTCCGCGAGAAAATCTTTCATTTCGACCACGAACGCATCCCTGAGCGCATCGTGCATGCCAGAGGCTCTGCCGCACACGGTTACTTCGAGCTCACGGAATCCCTCACGGACGTGACAAAAGCCGACGTGTTTCAGCGTGTAGGGGACAAGGTTCCGGTTTTCGTCCGCTTCTCGACCGTTGCAGGCGGCGCTGGCTCTGTCGATACCCCTCGCGACGTTCGCGGCTTCGCCGTCAAATTCTACACGCAGGAAGGCAACTGGGATCTGGTCGGCAACAACATTCCGGTCTTCTTTATCCAGGATGCAATCAAGTTTCCCGATCTCATTCACTCGGTGAAAATGGAAGCTGACCGCGCCTATCCTCAGGCCGGTAGCGCGCACGGTACCTTCTGGGATTTCGCGTCGCTGATGCCTGAGACCACCCACATGCTTCTATGGGCCATGTCGGACCGTGGCATTCCGCGCTCGCTGCGCATGATGCAGGGCTTTGGCATTCATACGTTCCGCTTCGTCAACGAAGAGGGCAAGTCGACCTTCGTGAAGTTCCACTGGAAGCCGAAGCTCGGCGTTCAGTCGACGATCTGGGATGAGGCGCTCAAGCTTCAGGCCGCCGACAACGACTACCACCGTCGCGATCTCTGGGAAGCCATCGACAGTGGTGATTTTCCGGAATGGGAGCTCGGCGTTCAGCTTTTCGACGAGGAATTCGCAAGCCAGCTCCCCTACGACGTGCTCGACTCCACCAAGATCATCCCGGAAGAGATTTTGCCGGTCAAGATCGTCGGTCGGCTTGTGCTTGATCGCAACCCCGATAACTTCTTCGCCGAAACGGAACAGGTGGCTTTCCTGCCGTCGAACGTCGTCCCGGGCATCGACTTCTCCAACGATCCGCTGTTGCAGGGCCGGTTGTTCTCCTATCTGGATACCCAGAAATCCCGTCTCGGCACGGCCAATTTCCATCAGCTGCCGATCAACGCGCCGAAGTGCCCCATGCAGAACTTCCAGCGTGACGGCATGATGCAGATGAGCGTTCCGAAGGGTCGTGCCAATTACGAACCCAACAGCCTCTCAATGGCTGGAGAAGAAGGTGGCCCACGCGAGTGTCCCGCAACTGGCTTCCGGTCGTTTGAACGGGCGACAGGTGATCAGGAACAGGGCGACAAGCTGCGGGTCCGCGCCGAGCTTTTTGCCGACCATTACAGCCAGGCACGGATGTTCTGGAAGTCTCAGACAGCGTCCGAGCAGGCGCATATCGCGTCGTCTTTCGTGTTCGAGCTTTCCAAGGTCGAGTTCGATCACGTTCCGCCGCGCGTTCTTGGCAATCTTCTGAACGTTGACGAGGAGTTGGCGCAGCGGGTCGCCGATGGTCTTGGAATCGACCTTCCGGCTGCCAATCCGGCTGCACGGGAACCGGTCGATCTCGATCCGTCGCCAGCCCTGTCGATCCAGAAGAACATGGTCGAGACGGTCAAGGGTCGAAAGATCGGCATCCTTATTGCTGATGGCACCGATGCGAAGGCATTGAGTGATCTGAAGAACGCCATCAGCCAGGCTGGCGCCACCGCATTCGTCGTTGCGCCTAAGATCGGAAAGGCAAAACTGTCCGACGGCAACGTAACGAAAGCCGATGGTCAGCTCGCCGGTTCGCCGTCACAGCTCTTCGACGCGGTCGCGGTTCTCCTCTCGAAGGAAGGCAGCGACATGCTGACCCGGGAAGCCGCAGCGGTCCAGTGGGTGATGGATGCGTTCGGCCACCTCAAGGCTATTGGCCACACGAACGAGGCCCAGCCACTGCTGCAGAAAGCCGGCGTCGAAACCGATGACGGTGTTGTCGGGATGGACGGCTTCCTGAAGGCCGCTGCAAAGCGGTACTGGGATCGCGAACCCAAGGTGCGCATGCTCGCCTAACGCAATAAATAGCCCGGCGTGTCACTGCTTTCGTGGCATGCCGGATATAGCAAGTGAGGGGTGGGAACGGACCGTTCCCACCCCTCACGCGTTTATGATGGTCGCGATTTCGATGACCAGCTGAGTGCAGGATGCCAGTCAACGGTCCCGATCGGCTAGTTGAAGGGCCGGCTGACAGTGCGCTTGACGTCTGCCATAGAGGGGCCACGGACTGTCCGGTATCTTGCGGCGACAAGGTTATAGATACCGAACGCTGCGAGCCCGGCTGCGATGACGATGAAGATGGTCGCACCGCCGGGCAGCTCGCTCAACCAGTCCATCGCGTCAGCCATGCCGCCAGCTTGATCAGGATCGACCTTGAAGCCGGCATAGGCAAACAGGATGCCGACAACGGCAAACACCACACCGCGGGCCACGAGACCGTAGACACAGACATAGGTGAGCCAACTGGCATTGCTCGGGATGCTGATATACTTCTCGAATTTCCGGGTCAGGCCCTTTATCATGGTAACGACGCCGCCTGCGAACAGGCCAATGCCGGCGATGATAGCGAGGTAGGAGCCGAAAGGTTGGGACATGATCCATGTCGCCAGGCCCTTCTCTCCAGAACCACCGCCTCCGCCGCCCGAAAAGACCGAAAGCCCGATTGCGTAGATCCCGAGACCGACATAGGTCACGGCGCTGCCGAGAAGGCTTGCCCGAATGATCATTCCTTTGGCATCGCTGCCATGTCCGTCACTGTCGGCCAGAGCCTGGGCAAGCCGCCAGGCCACAAAACAGAAAAGCCCGATGCCGATTATCCCGACCCAAACCTTGCCGAACGGCTGATCCAGCAACGACGATATGGCCGACTTGCTTTCGGGGCGACCGCCGCCGAAGCTCGAAAACAGCGCCAACGCCGCAACCAGAAGAAAAACGACACCTCGCGCGGCATAGCCGAACTTAGCTAGCATCTCGAAACGAAATTCCTGCGGCACGCGCTTCTCCCTGGACGACGTCGGTAAAGGATCGAAACGCTCGGTACGGCATAAGGTTGTCGAAAACTACAGGTGAACCTCAAAGAAGAACCGAATCGCCTTCGTTCACATCCCTGTTTGCCACAAAGCGCAAGCTGCAGCGCCAAAGCGCAGGCCGGTCGAGCGCGCCTTGTGGCTCGCCCAAAACGAAAAAGCCTGCCGCGGGAGGAGGTGCGGCAGGCTTTTCGAAAAGATCGAACAACGGCTGGGAGGAGGAGTGCCGCTGTTCTGCCAGACGCCCATTGGGAGGAGTGGGTCGCCTGGAACACGAAGCTCTGCGGGAGGAGGTGCATTGCTTCGTTGGAAGACTGGATAATCCATTTATCCGAATGTAGAAAGGCAACATGTTGCAGTGCAGCTATGCACAATACGCGGCACTACCTCGTTGACGGCTTGAGGATGAGTGCCCATGAGCCGCGTTCTCTCCTAGAATTTTCTGACCGGTGACGGAGCTTTGTCGGATCGGCCTGGTTTTTTCTTTGGAGCCTCAGACGCGAATGCTGCGGGCGGGTACCAGTAGCCGTCGCTGTGGCGCCGGTAGCCCTGACGGCGTTCCTTAATACCGCGGTGGCCCTTGAGCATATGCTGTTTGCCCTGTTGCTTCTGGACAAGCTGAACGTCACCCCTGGAAAGCGGCTTCGCCCCCATCATCTGGGCATTGGCAGTGGAGATCCCGGTCAGCACGAGTATGCCGACCAATCCTGTCGCGAGGTATGCAGAGTATTTCAATGTCAGCTCCTTTGATAGCAAGCGAACAACAGCAAAAGCTCCATGCGGTTCCTATCAGGGATCTGACATTTACGTTTATTTACAGTTATTTACACTTACTGAAAAGCGCACGATCAGCAAGCGAGAGGCGCTCAGGGATATCGGCGCGAACCGATCGTATGAGATGGTTGTCAGCCGAGTGCTCGTTTCCCGCTGCATCGGTCTTTGGTGTTGTCCCGGTGATATCCCGCACGACGATCAAGATCTGTGCGCTGTTTAGACGCGGCGTCTGAAGCGGCCACGTGACACAAAGCACCCAAACCGTCGTGTGGCTTTACCGCGCGGAACATTTAGCTAAGAGCACGCGTTGGAAAGCAAATTGTAAATTAGGCATGCTCATGAACGACTCGATCTCGGCGAAAAGGGGGGCACAGGACGCCGGGGACAAGCTTCTTGCAGAGCATTCTTCCAAGGATCCCTTCTCCGCAGCATTCAAAGCAACCCGGATGCCGATGATCATCACGGATCCGCGCCAGTACGACAATCCGATCATCTTTTCCAACAAGGCCTTTAGTGACCTGACCGGATATCCGGCGGACGAACTGGTGGGACGCAACTGCCGTTTTTTGCAAGGACCCGAGACCGACCCAGCGGCAGTTCAGAAGATAAGGGAAGCGATCAGGGACCAGAGGTCGATCGCGATCGATATCGTCAACCACCGGAAAGACGGCTCGACATTTTGGAACGCTCTTTTCATCAGCCCTGTGTTCGACGATCAGGGCGATCCGCTCTACTACTTCGCGTCGCAGCTTGATTTCACGGACGACAAGACGTTGGAGATGCAGTCCGCTTCGGCGCGTCGGAGAGCCGAGGCGGAGGTCGCTGCCCGAACAGCAGAACTCACCCAGGCCCTCGATGCAAAGACGACCCTCGTCCACGAGGTCGACCACCGCGTCAAGAACAACCTGCTGACCATCGCTTCGATCGTGAAACTCAAGGCCAGGAAAACACGGGACGAAACGGTCCGGCATACGCTCCTGTCGGTCCTCAACCGTGTCGAGGCCCTAAGCACGGTGCAACGCAAGCTCTTCATGTCGAACGACGTCGGTCGCTTCGATGTCGCCGACTTTGCCCGCGATCACGTTGTCGACCTTGTGGGATCGCTCGGGCGCGACGATATCCGGATCACCATGGATCTGTCACCGGTTCTTGTGCCCGCCGCCAAGGCCTCCCCACTGTCTCTGATCGTCAATGAACTCATTGGCGATGCGGTCCGACGCGGATTGAGCGTGGGCGGTGGAGAGATCCACCTCGTGGTCAATCGTCCAAACGGGCATTTCATTATCGAAGTCCGCGATACGGCCGATCCAGTCGACGTCGACGAAGAGGATAGCGAATTCGGACGGCTGATGCTGGAGACGTGCTGCCGTCAGGTCGAGGCCGAGATCGAACGTGAGGTAGAGGGTCGGCGAACCACTGTCCGCATCATCTTGCCGCTAGATAGCTGATATGGAGCATAGCTTGAAAATCATGATCGTTGAAGACGAGGCCCTTCTGGCGCTTGAGCTCGAAGAAGAAGTCGAGGCGGCGGGCCATTCTGTAATCGGTCAGGCCATGAACCGGAAAAAGGCGCTGGCCATTCTGGAAGGCCAGATACCGGAATTTGCCTTTGTCGATGTGCATCTGACCGATGGCCCGACCGGACTCGAGGTCGGGCGGCACCTTGCCGACCGGGGGATCCCGTACGTATTCATCACAGGAAACCTGAAGCGCATTCCGGAAGATTTCGTGGGTGCAATCGGTGTAATCGAAAAGCCGTATACGATGAACGGCTTGAAGAATGCTCTCGAATACATCGCGCGACTTCTGCGCGGCGACATCGGGTTGAGCGTTCCACCCAGCATTATCGTCGCGCCGCCTGCACCGTAACGCAGACTGATTGAACTACCGGGAACTCCCCGCAACATTCGCCCACTGCCGTCTCGCGGCTACCTTGCACTCGCAGTTCAGAAACGGCCGACAATGACTTCGACACGAATATCCATACGCTTGCGATCGGATACACAGTGAACACGGTATCCCAGCGACCGCACGAAGTCGCATTGGCAAACACGATGGACGTTGCTCTCATGGCGGAAATCCTGTCCGCAAGCGACGACTGTATCAAGGTTATCGACCTCGCCGGCAACATTACGTTCATGAGCGCTGGCGGCATGCGCGTCATGGAAATTGACGATTTCGAAACCATCCGCAACTGTCCTTGGCCTGATTTCTGGAAAGACGACGGGAACGCGGCAGCGCGCGAAGCGCTTGAGGCTGCGCGCTCCGGACGTAGCTGTAGCTTTGTCGGGACGGCGGAAACGGCCAAAGGAAACTCGCGGTGGTGGGAAGTGAAAGTTTCCCCAATCCTTGGAGGAGACGGCAAGCCCGATCGGATCCTGTCCATCTCCCGCGACATCACAGGAACGAAAAAGGCGGAACAGGCAGCCATTCGCTCCGAGCGCCGGATGAAGGAAACTCTTGAGGCTGGAAGCCTTGGGTATTGGGAGCTCGACCTCGCGACCATGGCACTCCAGACATCTGACGTGTGCCGGGAAAACTTTGGTCGTCACAGGGACCAGTCCCTGAGCTATGAGGATCTGCAGAGCGCTATCCATCCCGACGACTTGCCCCGCATGCAAGCCGCGGTGGAGGAAACCCTGGCAGGAAGCTCGGACTACGATGTCCAGTACCGCGTCATCCGTCCCGACGGTGTTGTGGCCTGGGTGCTCGCGCGTGGCCAGCTCGTCCATGATGACCGGGGGCAGGCCGTCGCGATGTGCGGCGTATCGCTCGATATCACCGAGCTCAAATCCATGCAGGACAAGCTTTCACGAAGCGAAGAGCGCCTGCAGCTTGCTCTCGGCGCATCGACAATGGTCGGCATCTGGGATTGGGATCTGAAGACGAACCTGATCTATGCCGACCCCAATTTCGCCGAGATCTACACGGTAGAACCGGGTCGGGCAGCCGCTGGCGCGCCGCTTGAGGAATACACCCGGAATTTCCATCCCGACGACATGCCAGCGTTCGAAGCGGAACTGGCGCGGTTGTTCGAGGGACAGTCGACCTTCGATAACGAATACCGCATCATCCAGCCAGGTGGCGGTGTTCGCTGGGTCCACGCAAAGGGCCGTCTTATCCGCGACTCCTCCGGCGAGCCCGTGCGTTTTTCGGGTGCATCTGTCGAAATCACCGAGCGTAAGCAGGCCGAAGAAACACAAAAGCTGCTGATGCACGAACTCGCGCACCGGGTCAAAAACACGCTTGCCGTGGTGCAGGCCATCACCACCCAGTCTTTGCGCAATGCCCAGACGGTGGACGATGCGCGCGACAAGATCCAGTCGCGCCTCTCCGCTCTTTCCAAAGCGCATGACATGCTGACGCAAGAGGATTGGCGCGGAGCCGAATTGCGCGATGTGGTGGCCAACACTGTCTGCAATATCGGGATGCAGGACAGCGACCGCATCAAGGTTCGTGGGACGACCGTCATGCTCGGACCCCAGGCTGCCATGTCCTTCGGCCTGGTACTTCACGAGTTGATGACCAACGCCGTCAAATACGGTGCGCTTTCCAACGAGGTTGGCCATATCGATATCGAGTGGTCTGTCGTGCCACAGGGTGGCGAGAACAGGCTTCAGTTTAGCTGGATCGAAGTGGACGGACCAATCGTCGCCGTTCCAGAGCACAAGGGTTTCGGATCAAAACTGATCAAGTCGAGCCTGGGCTCGATGGGATCTGTTGATGTCGCTTATAATCCCACAGGACTTGTGCTGAAGATGGATGCGTCAATGGCTCAAATCGGGGCCGTGCTCACAGTCTGAGGTGGCAGCAGCTAGCACTTCCCGACAGTGCTAGCTGTTCAGCCATGCGTCCTTGACGTCGGCCGTCGCGTTGTCGGGCTTGGAATCCCCAATGAAGATCAGTACCGGTCCGCTGTTCTTGCGAACCGGATCGTAGAAATCGAGTAGATCAGGATACTCGTTTTGGATGAAGCCCGGGAACGGTTGCTGGTCGCGTAAGAAATGGTCGACCACGACCTGGTCGCCGTGCACGGAGTTGGGAACGGTTCCGCAACTGCCCGGCGCAATCCAGTGATCCGGATCGCGTTTGAACCGCTCGTACAGAAACGAGAAATCGTCTTTGTTCCAGCGCATCAACGCGGTCGACGCTCGAGACTTCAGGAAATGATCCTCCATCACAACGGCATCGCCTTTTGATGCAAGCTCGCTGGCCGAGGACATGAAGATCGTGTCCAGGTCGCAGAGTATGTTGACATCGTCGGAGAGCTCGGGACGGAAAGCCTCGAATTTCGACCACCACTTCGGCCAGTCGTGGCGAAATTTGACGGTCTCGACACCGTCCATTGCCTCATCGAAATCCGTGATACAGACGATGCGATCAAGGCCCGCAATATGCCGCCTCGCCCCGCGGGCAAGGCGTTCCACCCAGATCGGCTCGTAGCGCCCCCCGGAGCGCAGGACGGTCGTCAACGTGACCATGATCAGACGACCTTGAGCAACGGGCTTGCAATACGCCGCGCATCACCCATCCAGAGCTGGTCGCAGAGCTCTTCCAGCCAGTTTGCGGCCCTGGCCGCAGCGGCCGGCTCGTGCAGAGTTGCAAGTGCTTCCGTGTCGAGCTCTTCGGCACGCTGCAGAAGCCCCCGCCATCCCTCGTAATCTCCCGGCCAGTATGGAGCGGAAACCGCTGCACCAAGTCGGACGAGCTCGGATGCCTTGCGATGCTGTTCGGAAAAATACCGCCATTCGGGCATCACCACGAATTTCCGGGCCGCACGCGCAATCTCATGAACCGTGTTGTCGCCAGCGGAGGCCACAACGATATCGGCCGCTGCGATATGGTCCGTGACGTTGTCGACCCAGCCGAGTTCCTTCAAATTGGGGAAATCCGTCTCATGGCCTTCCCGCAGAACAGGACCGGCGACGAGCCACAGCGCATCCGGGACGGCCCGTGCGGCAATCGTCAGCGGCGCATAGGGCGTGCCGCTGCCGCCGCCACCTGTCATGACCAGCACGATCTTCTGATCCGAGGGCAGCCCAAGTCTCTGGCGTGCCTCTGCACGGGACAGAACCTGATCGCGGGTGGTGCAAAGACCACCCGTATAGAACGTCTTGTCGCGAAGATGGCGCGGATAGTCCTGCTGCTCCATACGCTCGTCGAACGGCGCCAGAATGCCGACCATCGCTTCGTAGGATCCGATATGACCGACGTCGTTGCGGTCGCCGTGGAGGCGCATCTGAACTGTTGGGGTGGAGCAGATCCGACCCAACATTCCGATCTCCGACGACACGTCCACGACAAACAGACCAATATCGCGGTCGTCGAGATGCTCGACGATGGTGCGCATCGTTTTCCGCATCGACGGCAGGCCCAAGGGAACGCAGTGCATGACAGATGGTGTAGGCTCATCGAACAGCCGCGCGGTCGGGACCATTTCGCCGATCATGTTCGGCAACGCGACGACTTCGACGCTTGAGCTTACGGACTCGAAATAGTCCGGCCCGGCCGTCAGAACAGAGACCTGCCTGTCCTGGCTGAAATGCTCGGCAATGGCCATGATCCGGTTGGCATGTCCGCGGCCCTGATGATGGGCGAAAAACGCGATTGGCTTTTTCATACTCGATAATTCCTATGAATACAGAACGGTACCGGGCTGTCGCGCGGCCTCAATTTCAGTCGGGTCCGGAAAGCGCAGGACGTCCAGCGCATCGCCATCCTCCTCCCATTGGATCAGCCCCGCCTCTCGGAACTGGCCAAGCCAGTAGCCCATGCACCAGCGGCCATGCTTTTCCTGAAAGAGGCGGGCATTGCGAAGGATCGGGTCGAAGTTGTGCAGAGGCGGTATGAGGACCGGGTGATGCTGGTGGTAGACGCGCGCGCCACCCACCCGGTAGGTCTTTACTCCGGCCTGCTCTGCCGATGCGGCGAAGTCGGTTTCTTCTCCGCCATAACCGACGAAGCGCTCATCCATACCGCCGATCGCTTGCCACGTGCTTTTTCGCAGCGCGAAGGACAGGCCCCAAAGCTGGCCGCCATCCGGTTCCTGCTCGACACGGCCGAATTCAGGAAACCGGGGCTTGGAGACATGCGGTTTGCCGAGCTCGTCGAGCACACCGTAGTCTCCCCGGAAATCGTTCACTTCTGCAGGCAGATACAGAACTTCGCTCAGACAGATCCCGTCATGCTCGTTCAAGGCGGCAGAGTAGGATTCAACAACCGTTGGCGACGCGATGCAGTCAACGTCGAGAAACATGAGTGTATCCCCCGAAGCCGCGGTTGCCGCCGCGTTCCGCGCCTTGGCAAGAGGCAAGTCCTCTCCCTCGACGAACACGTGCTTGACCGGAAACCGCAGGCTCGGCAGATCCTCGAAAGGCTCCGGCTGCATCCAGGCGATCACGAGTTCCGTGGGAAGGCACGACTGCTCCCCAAGGCTGCGCATCAGGTTGGCGAGATGTCGCTCGCGGCCACGAACCAGGGTCAGGACACTGAGAGACATTCAGCCTCCGCCTGTCTGCGGAAGTGGAGAACGCCTTCGATGATGCCTGCCGCATGGGTTTCTGAGGCGATATAGGAATGGCTGAGTGCAGGAAGCGTGGCCAGTCCATCCGAGTAGTTGGCGACGATGATCGACTGCGGGATGGCCTGAAGCATCTCGATATCGTTGCCGGAATCGCCGGCGACGAACACCATGTTTTCAGACAGTCCAGCACCACGACGGACGTAGTCAACGGCCGTCCCTTTCGATGCCTTGAGCGGCAGGACGTCGAGGTACCGTCGATGGCTGTGGATCACCGACGCGCGCAAACCGGCCTTTTCCAGCAGTTCCTTGATGCGTGCCACGACGCCGCTCGAGCCGTCACTGAAATAGCTGAGCTTGAAATCGCGCTGTTCGAGCGACGCCTGCGGGGTGAGGAAGCCTGCCTTGCGCAGAACTCTCTCGATGCCGCTTCGGTCCCAGTTCTCGGCGATGCGCTCGGCCCAATTCCGGTCATACTCGTAGGAGACGCCGTTCTCGCTAAGGTGATATATCTCGGATCCGACCGAGGTGATCATGACTTCCGGCCTCGGCACATCCTCCTGTTCGAGAATGGCCATGGCGCTGTGGAAGGAACGACCGGTCGCGACCCCGAAAGACAATCCACTCTGCTGTCGCCGCCAATTGCCAAAGGCATGCAGATGCGGAACCGATCCCACCAGAGTGTTGTCGATGTCGCTGATCAGTAGCTGCGAGGGCTTTTCCGTCTTGGCTGCGGGCTTGTCGATCAGCTCCGAGAGCAGGCCGTGATACCGTTCGGTATGTCGCGCCCAGTCATAACAGGCGACAGCACGTTCGCCGGCCTTGGAGTAAGTCTGCCACGTTTCGGAGCAGCCCAGGATTTTCAGCGCTGCGGAAGCAAGACCGTCCTCGTCGCGCGGGTCTATCAAGACACCGTTGCCGCAGGTCTCGACGATATCATTGGGGCCGCCGCTGTCAGTCGCGATCAAAGGCAGACCAACGGCCGAGGCTTCCAGGAGCGTCAATCCGAACGGTTCGTTGAGTGCCGGATTGACGAAAATGCCACCGCGGTCGCGAGCATAGGCATAATAGGCTGGCACCAAATCCGGTCGATGCATCTTCGGATAGGCGATCTTGCCGTACAGATCGTAGGTATCGACGAGATGAAGGATTTCGCGCAGGTTGTCCGCGAGATCCGGTTCGAGCTCGTCGATTTCGCAGCGGTTGCCGGCGAGGATCACAAGGTTCGCAGCTTCCTGGAGCGCTGGCGATTTTCCGTAGGCCCGTACAAGCCCGATCAGGTTCTTTTTGGTGACCGGGCGCGCGATGGCAAGCAAGACAGGCTTTTCCGGTTCAGCGAGGAAACGGGCGAGCTGGACCTCGACAGTTTCCGATGACTGGGCGCCCTGAAAAGCATCAAGGTCGCTGCCGGGCGGAAGCACGCGGATTTTGCCGGCGTCGTAGTTGTCATACCCCTTGTACTGCAGCTCAGCCTCGTCGCGCGAGGACGCAATGATCAGGGACGCCTGTTCAAGCGCGCATTCTTCCGCCGCAAGACGATGCGTCATGGATGCGTCCGATGCGATTTCCGGCATGGCCGCAATTTTCACCCTGCCGAGCGAATGCCCCGTGAAAACGAAAGGAATGCCCAACTCCGTTTTGATCCGCGCAGCGACGACCGCAGCGTCGGCGTAATGCGCATGGACAATGTCAGGAAGCCCATGTTCGCGAAGGTGCGCGATCAGCGCGTCGCTGAAGGATGCAACCTCCGCATGCATATCCTCTTTGCTGACATAATCGGGGCGATTGGTACGCAACCGTACAATCGAAATCTGGGGGCTCACGACCTCGGAAGGCCGCTGATAGTCCTCGCCGTGGCCGTGAAAGGCGCGCGTTGCGATCATTATTTTGGAGGCGGTGTCAGAGGCTTCACAAGCGCTGACAAGATCCATCAAGTAGCGGATATGCCCGCCGGTATCGGCCGTTAGCCCATACTCGACATTATTTCCGCGCAGACACCCTTGAAGTGCGACATGAAGAACGAACATACACAACCTTTCTGAGCAACAAGGATACAAAATGCTAGAATGCGCACCGGAACTCCCGAAGCCGATAAGGGTTGCGCAGGTTGCACCAAGTATCTTCCCCGTTCCTCCCCGCGATCATGGCGGAACGGAGCGTGTGATCCACGACCTCTGCGTAGCGATGCAACGCCAGGGTTGTGAGGTTACCCTGTTTGCGGCATCCGATAGCACCACGCCGGTCACCCGTATCGGGTCCCTGCCGAGCTTGCAGTTTCTGGAGAGCGAACACGGCACCGTGCCGCCTTCGATACCGGCAGTGCTCGAAAGCGTGACGTTGGATGAGGTTCTCCAGCGGCTCGCCGAGTTCGACATCCTGCATTTCCACGGCGAGTTCTTTCACGCGACCCTGCTGGGCGATCAGCGCTCGAAATCGCTGACAACGATCCATTGGCGCGTCGACGAGCTTGACCGGAAGCTGTTCTTCAATGCCTTCCCCGACCTGCCGGTCGCGGCCATTTCAGCGTCCCAGCAACGTGGGATCCCAGAAGCCAACCGCGCCGGCGTCGTCCTTCACGGCGTCGACGGAGACCGCTTCGAGCCCTCCTTTGAGCCCGGTTCCTATCTCGCCTTCATCGGGCGCATGACCGACCAGAAGCGGCCGGACAAGGCAATCGACGTTGCGGTCGAGTGCGGTCACCCCATCAAGCTCGCCGGTACGGTTGACGTCGGCAATCCTCTCTATTTCGACACCTATGTCCGGCCGAAGCTTGGCGATGGTGTCGAGTATGTCGGCCCGGTCGGTGATGCGGCCAAGAGCGAGCTGCTCCGCGGTGCGACAGCGCTGCTGTTTCCAATCGACTGGCCGGAACCGTTCGGTCTGGTCATGATCGAGGCCATGGCCTGCGGCACGCCCGTGATTGCGTGGAACAAGGGTTCGGTCTCCGAAGTGGTGGAAGACGGTGTCACCGGCTTTATCGTCGAGAACGAAGCGCAGGCAGTCGAAGCGGTCAACAAGGTGGGAAGCCTCGATCGCCGCCGCATCCGCGCCCGGTTCGAGGAGCGCTTTACCGCAGACCGCATGGCGCGGGACTATATCGAGATATACAATAGGATGCTGAAGTCGTGATGCGGACAGCGCTTCTCGCCTGGGACTACCCGCCGTCTCCAAGCGGACTTTCGACGGCGGCCAGGGAGATCGCTATGGCGCTCTCTGGCGAGGGCTGCGACGTGACTGTCTTTACGCTCGATCGCTCGGGAGCTCAGGACATAGACGGCGTTCGCGTCGTCGGTTGTGATATCCCGGATCAATCCCGTATCGGCCGCCTGCGCAAATGGGCTGCGATCGGTCACGCCGCCGCACCGCTGCGGTTCCGGCAGGCCGTTTTGCGTGATCATGCGGCAAAGCCCTTCGACGTGGTGGAAGCAACCAACTGGTACGCGCCAGCGAGTTTGCTGACGGGTCGGCACGGATTTGCGCTTGTGACGCGCAATTCGACGCCCGCTGCCTGGAGCAGGATGGCTGAGCTGCCGGTTCGCGACAAGCTGGACGCGGCTGCTGCGGACTTGCTGGAAAAGAAGCAGGCGGGGTCGAGCGCCGGGCTGATCTCCAACACGGACGAACACGGTCGACGGATCGTCGACCTCTATAAGATCGATAGCCAAATACCGCATCGGACGATCGGTCTCTCGCTGCCGCCTGAATTGCTGAAGACGGCACAGTCATCGCCCTACCCGGCTGGAGAGGAACCTGTCAGAATCCTGTTCGTCGGACGTGCGGAACAGCGCAAGGGTTTTGCAGAGCTGATGGGCGCGGTAGAGCTTCTGGCCGCCGAAGTCGCTTCCGGAACACTTCCTCCGTTTCACGTCAATCTGCTCGGCGTGCCGTCCGTCGATCTGCCGTCGCAGATGAGCGCTCATGCGCGCGAACGGGTAACCGCCCTAGGCCGCCAACCCGACGAAATGCTGCACGACCTCTATCGTCAGGCTCATATCGTTGCGGCACCGTCGCGATACGAAAGCTTCGGACTGGTTTACCAGGAGGCGATTGCGTTCGGGCGGCCCGTGGTCGCATCGGCTGAAGATCCGAGCGCGCGGGAATTCATCGGAGCGACCGGAGCCGGGCTGCTCGCGGAACGAACACTTCCCCAGGACATTGCAGCCTCCTTGCGATCCCTTATCCAGTCGCCACAGTTGCGTGAAAAACTGCATCATCGCGCCGTGCTGGCAGCCGGCCGTTTCGATAGACCCTATCTCGGTCGCGAGACCATGGCGCTCTACCGGCAGGCAATAGCCAAGTCTGGAAAGGCAAGATCTTGAAGGACGAGACAAACATCCGAGACGAAAGCCATATCGCGATCATCGGCAACTGCCCTGACTTCGTCGATGCCGGGCAGATGACGGATCGCTGTGACTGGGTCACGCGCTTTAACAATACCGCTGGGTTCATGGACGTCTCGGGGACGGAGATCTCCGAACTGGTTCTCGTCAGCCGCGGCGGACAGGCGACCGAATGGCTGGCCGACCCGGAGTTCACCAATCGCCCCGCGATGCGAAAAGCCGCACTGATTACCTTGGTTTTTCCGCCGAGTTCGGATCCCGGCGACGAATGCGGCGCCTTGGAGCTGACGTCGTTGCTGGAGGGCATCGGAAAACGCGTGCGCTATATCGAGCAATCCGTTCACGATCAGGCCCGACAGGAGCTGGAGGCACGTGGCGCGGCGCCGGACGCAGCCTTGAGCTCGGGCTTTGTCTATGCGTTCGAAACCCTCCTCAATCGCCCGGAAGATGCACCGCCTGTGATCCTGGCGGGCTTTTCGTTCGAAGGCTGGGACGGTCATGCCTGGGCCGCCGAAAAGCGCTGGTTCGAAGACATGCAGAAGTCGGGACGGCTCGATATTCGCGGGCTGTAAACCCGTCGTCAGGATAACGGCTGGCGCGTTCTGTGGCTGTCCAAGCCGCTTGCCCGACCAGAATTTCTAAATGGACGGAACTTCGGTCGGACTCACGCCTTCTAACGCCATGAAAAACAAAATCCTGCTCGTCTCGCTTCTATCCTCAATCACATTCGGAGCCGCGCAAGCGCAGGAATTGACCGCTGAGGCGGTCAACAACGCGAATATTGCGGCTGTTCCGCCAGAGCCCGTCCAGCAGCAGGAGAAGCCTGCCCCGGATCCCGCGATCATTCACCTTCAGGTTCTCCTCGATCGCGCCGGCGCTTCCCCGGGCGTGATCGACGGCCTGGACGGAAACAATGTTCGCAAGGCTGTCGCGGGTTTCGAAGCGCTCCAGAGCCTTCCCGTCGACGGAAAAGTCGACCCCGAAGTGGTCACGCGTCTGGCAGACGATCAGCATGTCATCGGTCCATACCAGATCGATCCCGATGATGCTGCAGACATCGTCGCCGAGATTCCGAAGGACTATGCCGAACAGGCCAAGATGGAGCATCTTGGCTTTACCAGCGTCGCTGAAAAGCTCGCCGAGCGGTTCCATATGGACGTGGACCTCGTGCATGCGCTGAACCCATCGGCGAAATTTGAGGCCGGGGAAACCATCTTGGTTGCCAACATCGGTGCGCCCCGGGCCGGCGTCGTCAAACGGATAGAAGCTCGCCGCAAGGAAGGACAGCTGGTCGCTTACGACGATCAGGATGCTATCATCGCGGTTTATCCGGCCACGATCGGGAGCGAGGATAATCCGTCGCCCTCCGGCAAGCATAAAGTCAACGGCGTCGCCCGTAACCCGACCTATGAATACAATCCGAAAATCAACTTCCAGCAGGGACAAAACAAGTCCAAGCTCACACTCCCGAGCGGTGCCAACAATCCTGTCGGAACGGTCTGGATCGATCTGTCGGAGCCGACCTATGGCATTCACGGAACGCCGGAGCCGTCGCTGATCGATAAGGCGGGCTCGCACGGTTGTGTGCGTCTCACGAACTGGGACGCCGAGGAACTGGCCAGCATGGTGAAGCCCGGCGTGATGGTCGAATTCGAAGACTAAAGCGTTACTTCGTCACGCGCGCATAGGCGCCCAGAATGAGCCGTTCGGCGCGCAGAAGGTAGGCCTCGAGCATGATGGATGCTTCCTGCGCGCG
This sequence comes from Neorhizobium sp. IRS_2294, assembly GCF_050500145.1. NCBI lineage: Bacteria > Pseudomonadati > Pseudomonadota > Alphaproteobacteria > Hyphomicrobiales > Rhizobiaceae > Neorhizobium > Neorhizobium sp. IRS_2294. Next base: position 182,577 of record NZ_CP191440.1, on the reverse strand, counting down.
ACCCGCTTCCAGTTCGGTGAGGATCTCGAGGTTCTGGTCGATGAACGGACCATGCAGCAGCTCCGGATCGCGCAGTAGGCCGAAGACGAGCCGCAGTTCCAGCGATATCTGTGCGTAGAAGGCCGAGAGGCGTGAACTGTCCGCGAGTTCGACGACGGCGGAATGGAATGCGATATCGGCAGTACCGACGCTCAACCAGTCCTTCGTCTCCCGCGAGAGTGCCGCCGCCTGGACGGCCGCCCGCATTTTCGCAACGCCCGGATGGCGCGGATGCGCATTGGCAATTGCCGAGCATTCGATGACCCGCCGGACGCGGTAGATATCGATGATCGTTGCCATGCTGGGCGTCGAAACGAAAACGCCCCGGTTGGCTTCGTATCGCAGCAGCCCTTCCTTGGTCAGAATGCGGAATACTTCGCGCAACGTGTTGCGTGATACCTGCATCTCGTCGCTGAGAGTCAATTCTGAAAGATGGCTGCCGGGAGTAAGCCTGCCGGAGATAACCTGTTCGCGGATACGACTGGCAACGCTTTCGGCAAGCGTCTGCACCGGCTCGCCCGGACGCGCAATCACTGGACCGTTGCCGTCTGGAACAGAAAGCACGCCTTTATCAGCGCCTTGCAGTTTGCGTTCAGCCAAGCCTTTGCCCCTCGCTCCGGATCTCGTCTCAATTTTCGGTAAAGTGCTTCGAACCCCGTCACAAGCGAAATGAGCCGAACTCGAACCCGCATGGTCCACTAAACCGTGCAAAACGCGGGTGACGCATCATTATTGCGCATTTGCCTAACTGTAGAGCAACATATAAAAATTGTTCAACACTCTGGACAGCATTGTTCGCCTTTGTTAGCGTCTAGTCAACGAGGATGAGGGCGCGCGGACAGTATGCTGACCATCGACATCAACAGTGACTTGGGCGAGAGCTTCGGCGCCTGGAAGATGGGTGACGATTCCGCCATGCTCGACGTGGTGAGCAGCGCCAACGTCGCCTGTGGTTTCCACGCCGGCGATCCGGCAGGGATTCTCAAGACAGTGAAGGCCGCCGCAGAACGTGGCGTGGCGATTGGTGCGCATGTCGGCTATCGCGATCTGGCAGGCTTTGGCCGTCGCAACATGGATCCTTCGAGCGAAGAACTGATTGGCGACGTGATCTATCAGATCGGCGCCTTGCAGGGCCTGGCCAAGGCTGCCGGCACCCGCGTTACCTATGTGAAGCCGCATGGCGCGCTCTACAATACGATCGCCATCGACGCGCGGCAGGCAGCCGATGTGATCGCCGCAATCCGGGCCATCGATCCTTCGCTGGTGCTGATGGCGCTGGCCGGTTCACAGCTGGTTGAGCAGGCCCGTACTGCCGGCCTGACCGTTGTTGCCGAGGCCTTTGCCGATCGCGCCTACACGCCGGAAGGCAACCTTGTCTCCCGCCGCGAAAAAGGCTCGGTCCTGCATGATCCCGAACTCGTGGCCCAGCGAATGCTGCGCATGGTCCGCGACGGTGTGATCGAGGCCATCGACGGAACGATGACGAAGATCGATGCGCAGTCCATCTGCGTGCATGGCGACAGTCCAGGCGCAGTCGCGATCGCGCAGCGGCTGCGCGCGCTTCTGGAAGAATCCGGCCATGCCGTCCAACCGTTCGCGCCGGCTGTATAACCCGCATGCATATCGCTTCCCCGTCCATGCCTCGTGATACATCCATGCGATTTCTGCCCGTGCGCGACGACAGTGTTCTTGTCGAATTGGCCGATCTCGGTGAGGCGCTGGCGCTGTTCGATGCGCTGGATACCAACCCAGTCGACGGTATCCGCGAGATCATTCCGGCAGCCCGCACGCTGCTGATTGCCTTCGATCCGGGCGTGATCTCCAACGAAGCCCTGACGGATGCGGTCGCTGCACTCGCCGGGGGCGAGCGCAAGGCGGCTTCCGGCCCGCTCGTCGAAATCCCGGTTCGCTACGATGGCGAGGATCTTGGCGAAGTTGCTGGCATCCTCGGCCTGAGCGTCGCGGACGTCATTCGCCTGCACGGCGAAAGTGAGTATGTCGCAGCCTTTACCGGTTTCGCGCCCGGTTTCGCCTATCTCTCCGGCGGCGATCAGCGGCTTAACGTACCCCGACGCAAATCGCCCCGGACACGGGTTCCAGCCGGCGCCGTCGGCCTTGCCGGAGAATTCAGCGGCATCTATCCCAAGACCAGCCCAGGCGGCTGGCAGCTGATCGGCACGACGCCGCTTGCCATGTTCGATATCGATCGCGCACCCGCCTCGCTTCTCCAGCCGGGAAGTCGCGTGCGTTTTCGCGATATGGCGGCCGACAAAGCCTACGAAGTTTCGGCCCCTGCGAAAACTGCGACTGCTCCGGTTGCGGCAAGCTATTCAAACTGCGCAATCGAGGTTCTGGCCGTCGGCCTGCCGGTCCTGTTTCAGGATCTCGGCCGCGCAGGCCAAGCAAACCAGGGCATCAGCGTATCTGGCGCAGTCGATCGCAGCAGTTTCAAGGCCGCCAACCGCCTCGTCGGCAATCCGGTCGGCACGCCGGCGCTGGAGATCTCCCTTGGCGGCTTCCGTTTTCGCATGCGCGGCCGCGGCGTGATGGCTGTGACGGGTGCACTGGCGCCGATCACCATCGCCACCACCGCGGGCAAAAAGCTGACGGCAGCGCATGGTGAGGCGATCGCGCTCGATGACGGCGACATCGTTTCGCTCGGACAGCCGACGGCCGGCATGCGCTCCTATCTGGCCCTGCGCGGCGGCTTTGACGTGACGCCGGTTCTCGGGAGCGCGGCGACGGATACCCTGGCGCAGATCGGCCCTGCGGCACTTGGCGCGGGCGCCGTTATCGGAATTCACCCGCCGGTGCTGGGATCGACCGTTGCTGCGCCAGAACTACCGGCGTTCGACATGCCGGACACTGTGGAGACCGTCGTTCTCGACGTAGTGATGGGGCCGCGCACCGACTGGTTCACACAAAGCGCCGTCGAGACATTCCTGTCCCAGGAATGGTCGGTAACGCCGCAATCGAGCCGGGTCGGCATCCGTCTTTCCGGTGAAGCGCTGGAGCGCCAGAACCACGCAGAGTTGCCGAGCGAGGCAACCGTGCGCGGGGCGCTTCAGGTGCCGGCGAGCGGTCAGCCGGTCCTGTTCCTTGCCGATCATCCGCTGACCGGCGGTTATCCGGTCATTGCCAATGTCGCCCGCCATCAACTCGATCTCGCAGGCCAGATCCCTGTCGGAGCGAAGATCCGTTTCAACGCGATCAGCGCCTTCGCTCCCCGGTCCATCTTAGGAAAATACCCATGAAGAAGGTTCTGATAGCTAACCGCGGCGAGATCGCGTTGCGGATCATTCGGGCCTGCAAGGATTACGGCCTGACCTCGGTTGCCGTCTATGCGGACGCCGATGCCGATGCGATGTTCGTGGCTCAGGCAGACGAAGCCTATTCCCTGAACGGTGCCACGGCCCGGGAAACCTACCTCGACATCGAGAAGCTGATCGTGGTCGCAAAGCGCTCCGGCGCCGACGCCGTGCATCCGGGATATGGCTTTCTCTCCGAGCGCGCTGAATTCGCAAAGGCTGTCATCGATGCCGGGCTGATCTGGATCGGCCCTGCCCCTCACGTGATCGAAGCGCTCGGCGACAAGCTCCAGGCCCGCGCGATCGCGCAGAAGGTCGGCGCGCCGCTGGTTGCCGGTAGCGACGGCGCAATCACCTCGCCTGCCGAGGCCTTAGCTTTCGCACGCCAATTCGGCATGCCGATCGCCATCAAGGCGGCGCATGGCGGTGGCGGACGCGGAATGAAGATCGCGCGCGATCTCGATGAGGTCGAAGAACTGTTCTCATCGGCTACGCGCGAAGCGGTCGCGGCCTTCGGTCGTGGTGAGTGCTACGTCGAGCAGTTCCTGGACCGCCCAAGGCATATCGAAGCTCAGGTTCTGGCCGACAGCCACGGCAATGTGGTTGTCGTCGGCACTCGCGATTGCTCGCTGCAGCGCCGCAACCAGAAGCTTGTCGAGGAAGCCCCCGCACCGTTCCTCTCGGACGAGCAGCGCGAAAAGATCCACGCCGCCTCGCGTGATATCTGCGCGGAGGCCGGCTATACCGGTGCCGGCACAGTCGAATTCCTGCTCAGCGCCGATGGCGTCATCTCCTTCCTCGAGGTGAATACCCGCCTGCAGGTGGAACATCCGGTCACCGAAGAGACTACCGGTCTCGACCTCGTCATCGAACAGTTCCGCATTGCCGAGGGACTGCCGATCAGCGTTACCAGCATGCCGGAACCGCACGGCCACGCGATCGAATTCCGCATCAACATGGAAGACCCCGGCCGCGGCTTCCTGCCGTCCGCCGGCGAAATCTCGAATTTCACGGCGCCATCGGGGCCGGGCGTACGTCTCGATAGCGGCGTCACGACAGGTTCGGTCATTCCGCCGATGTTCGACTCGCTGGCTGCAAAGCTCGTCGTCTGGGGTGCGACGCGCGATCAGGCCATTGCCCGTGCCCGCCGCGCGCTCAGCGAATTCACGATCGAGGGCGTGCCATCGGTCCTGCCGTTCCACCGTGCGGTGGTTGACCACGCGGATTTCTCGAGCGCGGACTTCCGCGTCCACACGCGCTGGATCGAGACCGATTTCGCCGAGACGCTCGAAGACGCGGCGCGCCCTGCCCCGGCGTCCGCCAGCGGGCTTTTGCGCGGCCATGTCGAGATCGACGGCAAACGGGTCGAGATCGGCATCCCCGATACGTTTCTTCGCCTGCTGGGCCAGATGCCTGCGACGGCATCGAGCGCTGGACCGGACGCTGCCGAGAATGATGCCGGCGCTGTTCGCGCCTCGGTTCCAGGCCTGCTCGTGCAATGGAATGTCGAGGATGGCGCAGCCGTCCGTGAAGGCGAGGTTCTTGCCATAATGGACGTGATGAAGATGGAAACCGCCGTCACCGCACCCGTTAACGGTATCATCAGCCTACTGGCAAAGGCCGGATCCTCCCAGACTGCCGGCGCAGTCATTGCCCGCATTGCCCCGGACAATGCCGGAACCAATAGCCCGACGGAGACGCGGACATGAGCATGACCGAAAACAGCAAGCCGCTCCTGTCGGTCGAGGGCCTGAGCGTCGAATTCGGCGCAAGCCGCGTGGTCGACGACCTGTCGTTTACGGTCGAGGCCGGGCAAACCGTTGCCGTGGTCGGCGAGTCCGGTTCGGGCAAGTCGGTGACCTCGCTGTCGACCATGCGTCTCGCCGACATGATGGGTGCAAATTATGCATCCGGTCGCATCATGTTCAACGGCCGCGACCTGTTGCAAGCCAGCCAGAAAGAGATGCGTTCGGTCCGCGGCAAGGAGATCGCCATGATCTTTCAGGAGCCGATGACCTCGCTCAACCCGGTCTTCACCATCGGCGACCAGATCTGCGAAGTGCTTGTCCTGCACGAGAAGATGAGCAAGAGCGCGGCCCTGACTGAAGCCGGTCGGCTGCTCGACATGGTGCGCCTGCCCGATTCCGAAGAACTTCTGACCCGCTATCCGCATCAGCTTTCCGGTGGCATGCGCCAGCGGGTGATGATCGCGATGGCGCTTGCCTGCCGCCCGAAGCTGCTGATTGCCGACGAGCCGACGACTGCGCTTGATGTCACCATCCAGGCGCAGATCCTCAACATCATGCGCGATCTGCAGAAGACCCTCGGCATGGGCATGGTGTTCATCACCCATGACATGGGCGTCGTTGCCGAAATGGCAGACCATGTCGTCGTCATGTGGAAGGGTAAGAAAGTCGAGGAAGGCCCGGTTCGCGAGATCTTCGCCAACCCGCAGCACCCCTATACCCAGGCCCTGCTTTCCGCCGTGCCGAAGCTCGGCAGCATGACGGGAGAGGCTTTCCCCAAGCGTCTGCCGCTGACCATTTTGCAGGATGGCAAGCCAACCGTCGTCGGCGAGGAGCGTATCCAGGACACGGTCAAGAATGGCGCAACCCCGCTCCTGTCGGTCAAGGATCTCTACGTCCGCTTCGACATCAAGAAAAACCTGTTCGGCAAGGCCACCCATCGCTTGAGCGCCGTGCAGAAGGTGAGCTTCGACATCCATCCCGGCGAGACGCTGGCACTGGTTGGCGAAAGCGGTTCGGGCAAGTCGACCATCGGCCGGACGATCCAGCAGCTTCAGTCTGCCATGTCCGGCGACATCGCCTTCAACGGCCGAACCTTCTCGTCCATGTCGGCTGCCGAACGCTTCCGCCTGCGCCAGGATGTCCAGTACATCTTCCAGGACCCGTTCGCCTCGCTCGATCCGCGCAAGACCGTCGGCTTCTCAATTGCAGAGCCGATCAACACCCACAGCCTGATCTCCGATGCCAAGGCCGTCCGCCGCCGCGTCGACGAACTGCTGGAGCGTGTCGGCCTAACTTCCGATGTCGCGACCCGCTATCCGCACGAGTTTTCCGGCGGCCAGCGGCAGCGCGTCTGCATTGCCCGCGCGCTTGCCTCCGATCCGAAGCTGATCATTGCCGACGAGGCGCTGTCGGCGCTCGACGTGTCGATCCAGGCACAGATCATCAATCTGTTCATGGACCTGCAGGCCGAACGCGGTCTCGCCTACCTGTTCATCAGCCATGACATGGCCGTGGTCGAGAAGATGAGCCACCGCGTCGCGGTTCTGTTTCTCGGCCAGATCATGGAACTTGGCTCACGACGCCAGGTTTTCGAGACGCCTGCCCACGATTACACCCGTCGCCTTCTGTCCGCGGTACCGGTCGCCGATCCGACCGTTGCCCGCCAGTCGGCGATGATCGAGGGCGAAATTCCCAATCCGGTGAGGCGCGTCGGTGACGAGCCCGCCATCCTCGTGCACGAGGAAATCAATCCAGGCCACTTCGTCGCGAAGAGCGCCTGAAACCAGCGACACAATCGCAACCATCTGAAGAGGAACAGATCAATGACAACAATCAAACGGGGACTGAAGGCGACCGCAGTGGCGCTTGCGCTCTCGACTGCCTTTGCGTCGGCGCCTGCGTTCGCTGCCGGAAAGCTGACCATTTCGAGCCCGCAGGATCCGGGCAGCTGGGATCCGATCGATACGTTTCTCGTGCAGTGGGCAGCCGTTGCCACCAACATCTTCGACGGACTGACCTATCGTGGTCCGGACCTGAAGCTGGTTCCGGGTCTGGCTGAATCCTGGGAAGAACTCGACGAAGGCAAGCGCATCCGTTTCAAGCTGCGCCAGAACGTGAAGTTCCACAACGGCGAGCCCTTCAACGCAGCCGCCGTCAAGTTCACCTTCGAGCGCCTTCTCGGCGAACAGGGTGCCAAGGGTCCGCAGCGTTCGAACTACATCTCGATCGAGAGCATCGACGTCATCGACGACTATACGGTTGACCTGAAGCTCAAGGCTGCCGATCCGGTTCTTCTGACCAAGCTTGCCGGTTACGGCGCGATGATCGTTCCGCCGAAATACATCCAGGAAAAGGGTGAGGACAATTTCAACCTCAACCCGATCGGCACGGGCGCGTTCAAGTTCGTGTCCTACCAGCCCAAGGTCGACATCAAGCTCGAAGCCAATGCCGACTATTGGGGCGGCGCGCCGAAACTGTCGGAACTCCAGTTCCGATTTATCGCTGAGCCAGCAACCGCTGTTGCCGAACTGCAGGCTGGCCGCGTCGATCTGGTGATCCCGCCGACCATTCCGATCGGCATGCTGCCGGTCATCGAAGGCGACAACAAGCTGGAAATCGTTTCCGTTCCCGGCCCGACTGTCGACGCGCTGCGCTTCAACACCCGCGACGGCATCACTGCCGACCCAAAGGTGCGCAAGGCGATCATCATGGCTGTCGATCGCGCCACGATCGTCAAGTCGATCCTCGCCGGCCAGGCCTCCGAGATCACCAGCTTCCAGAGCGCGCTTTCCTTCGGCTTCGATCCGGACCTCAAGGCAATCCCTTACGATCCGGCCGGTGCCAAGAAGCTGCTTGCCGAAGCCGGCGTGAAGACGGGTGCGACGCTGCAGATCGATATCCGCGGCAATGATGCGACGATGAACGAAGTGGCGCAGGTCATTTCGAGCTACCTGTCGATGGTCGGTATCACCGCCACCATCAAGCCTTACGAAACCAACGTTCTGCTGAACGACATCATCCCGCAGGGCAAGACCGGCGCGATGTTCCAGCAGAAGTGGGGCGGCTGGACGTTCGACTACGACAACACCGCCTATTCGATGTACCACTCGGGCGAAAAGTGGAACCCGTACGATAAGGACGAAAAGCTGGACAAGCTGCTGGAATCGCAGCGTCCGCTGACCGACCGTGCGGCCCGCGAAAAGATCCTGCGGGAAGTCGGCGCCTATGCGTCGGAACGCGCGCTCGAACTGCCGCTCTACAACAGCAACGCCATCTTCGGCATCAACAAGCGGGTCAAGGGCTTCATCGCGCCCCCGGACAACCGCCTGAAGCTGACCGACGTCACCGTCGAATAGTCATCTGAAAAGCCACCCCGCCCGGGCCAACCCGGGCGGGGCCGAACTTCTCCTTAAGGACAACACAGTGGCCGGTTTCCTCATCAAGCGATTGCTACAGGCAATTTTCGTCGTCATCGCCATCACGCTCATCGTCTCGTTCGCCATTCGCCTGACCGGTGATCCGGCCGTCACGATGTTCCAGGGCGGCGGCAGCATGACGGAAGACGATCTGGCGCGCATTCGCGCAGCGCTCGGAACCGACCAGCCGTTCCTCGTCCAGTACTGGACGTTCATGAAGGGGCTGGTCACGCTCGATTTCGGCCGCAGCTTTTCCGGCGGCACGTCGGTCTCGATGCTGATCGGCAATGCCCTGCCGGCGACCCTGCTGCTCGCCTTTATCTCGATGTTCGTGTCGATCGCGCTTTCAATCCCGCTCGGCATCAAGGCTGCCACCTCGCGCGGCAAGGCTGCCGACCAGGCCATCCGCATCTTCTCGCTGATCGGCCTGTCGTTTCCGAATTTCTGGCTCGCCACCATGCTGGTCCTCTTGTTCTCCATCACGCTCGGCTGGCTGCCGCCAAGCGGCATGTCGGGCTTTTCGAGCTATGTCATGCCCGCCGTCACCATGGGCGTGATCCTGACCGCGACGAATGTGCGTCTTGTCCGCACCTCGATGCTGGAAACGCTGCAGTCGCAATACATCATGGTCGCGCGCGCCAAAGGCTTGAGCGAGAGCAAGGTTCTCTACAGGCACGCGCTGCGCAACTGCGCCATTCCGCTGATCACCTATTTCGGCCTGCAGTTCGGTGGCCTGCTCGGCGGCATCGTCGTCATCGAGCGTGTCTTCAACTGGCCGGGACTGGGCACGCTTGCCTTCGACGCCGTCGGCGCCCGCGACTTTCCCGTGCTTCAGGCCGTCATCACCGTTCTGTCGCTGATGATCGTCGGCATCAACCTTCTGGTCGACATCGCCTATGGCCTCGTCGATCCCCGCATCCGCACGGAGTAACCGGCAATGGCAACAAAAACCTCTAGCCGGTGGCGCTTCGCAAGCCTCGAATTCGTTCTCGGCATGTCCCTCACCGTCGTCATCTGCCTCGCAGTGCTGTTTTCCGACCTGCTGTTTCCGGGCGGCGCCGACAAGATCGACCTGATGGCGCGGCTCGCCAAACCCTTTGCGACCGCCGCTCACCCGTTCGGAACCGATCCGCTGGGCCGCGACGTGCTGGCGCGTGTCGTTGCCGGCGGAAAGATCTCGCTCCTGGTCGGCTTCACCTCCGTCATCGGCGCCGTCGTCTTCGGCGTGCTGGTAGGCCTGATCGCCGGCTATTACCGCGGTTTCTGGGACATGCTGGTGATGCGTTTTGCCGACCTGCAGCTCGCGATGCCGTTCATTCTGCTCGCTATCACATTCATCGCCATCGTCGGCGGAAGCCTGACCAACACGATCATCCTTCTGATTGTGTCGCAATGGGTGCAGTATGCCCGTCTGGTACGGGGCTCGGTGCTGACGCTGAGGGAGCGCGAGTTCGTCCTCTCGGCCCGCGCGATCGGGGTGAAGGACTGGCGCATCATCATCCAGCACCTGCTGCCGAACCTGATCGGACCGGTGATCGTTCTGATGACGCTCAATGTCGCCAACAACATTCTGCTCGAAAGCAGCCTGACCTTCCTCGGCCTCGGCGTCGATCCCACCATTCCAAGCTGGGGCGGCATGCTCGCCGATGGCCGAACCTATCTGCAGACTGCATGGTGGGTCAGCGTCTTCCCGGGTCTTGCGATCCTGCTCACGGTGCTCGGGCTCAACCTTCTCGGAGACTGGCTGCGCGACAGCCTCGATCCGACCGGCCGCACGTCCCGATAAGCAGCACGGCATTCACAAGGGTTAAGCATCATGACTTCGTTCTTTGAAACCAAACTGGAGCGTACGCTCGACACGCTGGTTGCAAGCGCGACGCCCGGGCAGTCCATCGAGGCCTGGACATTCGACGACACGACGAGCCGTCGTGCCGCCGAACAGGCGTTGAAGTACAAAGGTGTCACCGCCCGCATCCGCAGTGCCTACAAGCCGCTTCTGTTTGCGTTTCTGGAAGAGATCGACTGTCAAGGCGTCACAGCGATCGAGGTGCGTTATCCGGTTCATGCCGACGCCCCAGCCAACCGTTTCCGGCTCGAAGCCTATCCGCTTGCGGCACTTGTCGGAGACGCTGATATCGCGTTCATCGCGCGGGAAGATGACGAACTGGTCTATGACGTCGCGCTCACCCGCAACGGCCAGACGGAAACGCTGAAGGTTCAGGCACCGAACCGCGTGCATACCGATGCGGTCGGGGAAACCAATCTCTCCCCTACCGGCTGGATCAGCCGCGATGGCGCGACCGGCGAGCGCCTGAAAACGGATTACGAGCGCCTGTTCAGCCTCGCAATCGAGGCGATCGCAAACCACGACTGGGGCAACGAAGAACCCTATTTCGAAGAACTCAACATCGCCGTTTCCCATCCGGCGGAAGACATGCCGCTGGCGGTTGGCGACGAGGTCGTCAGCCTCCGCGAGGCCCTGCACGAGGATTTCTATTTCTCGCTGCTGGAATTCTTCCAGAAGAAATCCGGACGTCCGCTTGGCGACCGTGGCCTGAAGCCCGGCCAGATCGTGCCGGAGATGGTGCGCAGCAACGGCGAGATCAGCGTTCGTGTCGAGACCCGGCCGTTGAGCACAGGTTTTAGGGATGGCCCCGAACAGGAAATCGATACGGCCAGCGAACCACCGGCCGTTGCGCAGATGTCGAGACTGCTGTCGGACATCGGTGGAGAGGAATTCGATGCCCGGTCGCGCTCCGGCCGCGTTCTCTCGGCGCGATACGTCAGAGGCAGCGACACGGCGGTCATGATCAGCGGCGGCCAGCATCCGAACGAGACGACCGGCATTGTCGGCGCGATCCGCGCTGCCCGTGCGCTCAAGCAGCGTGCCGGCGCCCATTTCACCATCTCGCCGATCGAGAACCCGGATGGCTACGCGCTGCACCAGCGCCTGCGTGTCGGTAACCCGCGCCACATGCATCACGCCGCCCGCTACACGGCGCTCGGCGACGATCTCGAATACCGGACGTTGGAAAACTCCGGCGCGCATCTGAACGAAAAGGCAATCCGCTTCACGGCGCAGGAACTGAGCAAGGCCCAGCTGCATATCAACCTGCACGGCTATCCGTCGCATGAATGGACGCGGCCGCTCTCCGGCTACGTGCCGCGCGGTTTTGGCATGTGGACGCTGCCGAAGGGTTTCTTCCTGATCATGCGCCACCACGCCGGCTGGACGCAGCAGGCCGAAGCCATACTCGACCACGTCACCCGCCATCTCGGCGCAATTCCAGGCATTCTCGATTACAACAATCGCCAGATCGCACTCTACGAAACCCATGCCGGCGAGACGGGTTTCCGCATCATCAACGGCTTCCCGTGCCTGTCGTCCGTCGACGATCGCCATACCGTACCGCTGACGCTGATCACCGAATATCCTGACGAGACTATCTACGGCGACGATTTCGTCACGGGCCATACGGCGCAGATGGAGACGGTGATCTCGGCCTACGATGTCTGGCAGACGCTTAACGCCTGTACGGCGTAAGGTGACAGGCTCCCGGCGCTGCGTCTAGTTCGTTGCAGGCGGTTCGGTTACCCGATCTCGCCTGATCGCCTCTGAAAAGTCCTCGGACATGCCCGCCGCCTTGGCTTTCTCGGCAATATGGGACTGCTTCCTGAGCACCGCCATCGGGGACCCAGTGTCGAGGATGCCCTGATCGTAGGCGTATTCGGGTAGATAGCCGTTCACATACAGCCGCCAGTCGAGAGGGACCGTGCCTCCAAGCGTTCTGACGATGGCCACAACCGCAGTCGTGCAGTTCGTCATCAGCGAGTTGTACCACTGCGGCTGGCGGGACAGCTTGTTTGCATCCTCGACATAGGCGACCAGGAGGTTGCGTGCTGTCTGCGGCAAGACGTTCACCCGGTAGAGCTGGACGTCCTCGCCGCGCACGATCGTACGAACCCCGATAATATCCCGCTCCTCTGCCGCGACGATCACAAGCGGATTGCTCTTGAAGAGATCCGCGATCGGCGAAAACGCGCCGCCGCGCTGGCGACGAACCTCGACGGACCAGGCGACGTGCTCGCCATTCGAGAAGCCGAAGCTGACCAGCATGTGGCCCATCAGCGGTCCCGACCAGTAGGACATGAAGAGATCAACCGACGTCAGCGTTGTCAGATCATACGTCTTTGTTTCCCAGTTTTCGGTGAAATCGGTATCGCTTCTCCAGGTAAAGTCCCGCACACCGTTCAGGGTCAACGTGTTGCCCGAAATCGTTCCGGTGACCTGTCGCGCAACGTCCGGCGACCAGTCCCCTACCGCTGGGGGCGCGAGCGTGAACCACCACGAAAGCACGATCGCGAAGGCCACCGAGAACACGCCCGTTGGAGCCCGCCATCGGTGGCGGATCACAGAGACGATGGTCAAGACACCGAGAGCGGCAAACAGCGCAGCGAACACCGCTCTTGCCGGGAGCGGCAATGGCAGACGGTACCACAGTGCCAGCGATGACCACGCCGAGACGAGTAGAATGACGATAAAAACGCCCGTCAGGGCGAGGAAGTGGAATACTCGGCGCAAATCGGTGTCTCTCGGTTCAACACACGCAACATAGGGTGACAATCGACAAGTGCGACCACGCACGGACACAAGAATGAGAGAGAAAGATCAAGCATCCTTCCCTGGTCTATCGCCAGAAACCGCAAGCTCAGCGCCCGCCGACGACCGCGCCTGCCAATCTGAACGGACTTGAAATGACCGATGCCGCGACGTCGAAGACGAAGGCGCCCGCCTCCGGCACCGAAACCGCCCCGCCACCCGCCTGCGCAAGCTGCGGACCCAGTTGTGCGAGATTGGCGTACCGGTCGTGCCCGACCCCATCTGCTGCCTTGACCGACGAGATGTCGATGATCCGCAGACCATAGCGCAAGGCTGCGTCGCGCACCGAAGGGCTATCGACATTGAGCGATCCCGCGCGCGGTTTCTCGCCGCTGATGAAACTGGAGATCTTGAGCGCCTTGTCGTCCTTGGAAACAAACAGCGTGATGGGGGTACGCATCCGCCCAACGACCTCCAGCTGCGACCTGAACAGATCGTCGTCAATGTCTGGAGCCGCGAGCACGACGACCAACTTGTCGAGGACGTCGCCGCGGCCTTCAAGCTTCAGCTGGCGAAGCGTTTCCATGATCAGGAACCCGCCGATGCTATGCCCGAACAGGATGACCCGTTTCACATCGCGTTTGGCTGCCATCGATTTGACGAGCCAGACCAGGGTGTCACGCGAAGCCAGGGCCGCGTCACGATCCGCGAGATATCCGGCAAGGGATCCCTGCGACGGCCAGGAGAAAAGGACGGGTTTTCCATCCGTCTTGGAATCGGCGGCGACCTGCGCGAGCCGGTACAGACCCTCCTGGAACGTATAGTTATACCCGTGGACAAAGATGCCAACCGCCCCATCCTTGTTGGGCGCGTCCGCCAACGCCAGAAACTGTTTTTGGTCGAGAGAGCGTCTTTCGGAAACAACCATGTCCGTCGACGCGTCGGGTTTACCGACAGGCCATTCGATCTTCGGCGGGCGGTGCGAGGGCGGGATTGCGACCGTGAACGTTTCGAAGGCCGGATCTGCGTTACGGCGGGACGAGTATCCGTCGCCGTCCCGCGACCGGTTCGTCGCAGTAAGGACGGTAAGCTGACGGCTGGATGCCGGGTTAACCGCGACCGGATCGAGAACAGAGGCCGAAGGCCTGTTGGCACAGGCAACGAGCTGAGCGGACACGATCGCGATAATCGCAGCCGAGATCCATCGCCGCGTCAATACGGAATACTGCATCGTAACCAGCGACTTTCGAAAGGTGAATGGTGCCGGTTGATGCCACGAAATGTTGCCGAACTCAACTGGCTGAAACCCACGCTAAATTCGCCTGCACCACCTGGCCAGTCGACCGGAACGCGAGTGCATCATTCAAGCTGAAATTAGAGGGAGGCCTGGCTTTGAAGACCCCGGACGGTGCTGCCACGGTCCGGGGTCTAGTCTTTGTTACACACGGCGAATTCATGGCCGGATTAGGCTGCTTGAGCCAGTCAGTCAGCGATCTTCACGATCAGCTTTCCAAAATTGCCGCCGGTGAGCATGCCGATGAAAGCCTCGGGCGCACGTTCGAGGCCGTCAACGATATCTTCCCGATACTTTATGTCGCCGGACGCGACGCGCGGGCCGACCTCATCGAGGAAGTCTCCAAAGTGGCTGATGAATTCAGTCTGGATGAAGCCGCGGATGAGAAGGCTGCGCCTCAGAACCGCCGACATGGTGATCGGAAGCCTGTCCGTTTCCGCAGATCCGGCGCCATTGTAGTGCGCGACAAGCCCGCAGACGGGGACACGGGCAAACTGGTTCAGCAGCGGCAGGACGGCGTCCCAAACGTGCCCGCCGACATTTTCGAAATAGACATCGACGCCGTCAGGGCATGCAGCAGCGAGATCGGACGCAAAATCTTTCGAGCGGTGATCGACAACGGCGTCAAAGCCGAGGCCATCTTTCACATACGCACATTTGTCCGGTCCGCCGGCAATCCCGACTGCCCTCGCCCCGGCAAGTTTCGCAAGCTGGCCGACCAGCGAACCGACAGGCCCGGAGGCAGCGGCGACAACGACGGTCTCGCCTTGCTTCGGCTTCCCGATGAACTTCATTCCGCTCCAGGCGGTCGAGCCGGGCATTCCCAGCACGCCGAGTGCCGTCGTCAGCGTTGCGCCGTGCGTTTCGACACGAGTCAGGGTATCTCCGTGGACAACCGCATTGGTCGTCCATCCGGTCCGAGCACGAACGATATCGCCGGGCGAAAAGGCTGTGTGGCGAGACTTCACCACTTCGCAGATCGTTTCGCCTTCCATAACGCCATCAATGGGAACGGGCGTTGCATAAGACTTTGCGTCGCTCATGCGACCGCGCATGTAAGGGTCGAGCGAAAGATAGAGG
Organism: Neorhizobium sp. IRS_2294; assembly: GCF_050500145.1. NCBI lineage: Bacteria > Pseudomonadati > Pseudomonadota > Alphaproteobacteria > Hyphomicrobiales > Rhizobiaceae > Neorhizobium > Neorhizobium sp. IRS_2294. The sequence goes on along the minus strand of NZ_CP191440.1, from coordinate 167,092 downwards.
CATCGCAAGGTGACCTCTCCTTCTGCTGCTTCCGGGAGTTCGAAATTCTCGATGCGGAAATTCTCAGCCTCGGGCTGACCGGTCGGTCGGCTTGCCAAGACGATGCGGCGAATGGCGGTCATCCTGTGTGTCTCCTTGTCGTTGTCGACTCCCGGGTGAAGTAGTCGGCGGCACCGATTTGCCAAGGCCGAACCGCGATGGGCGATTAATTTGCTGCCACAAGCTTTCGTGGGGCAGCACAGGTCGGAATTGTGATTTGGACGGACAGACCACCGGCCGGTCTGTTTTCTGCCTTTGCGCCCCCGCCGTGCCATTCCGCCGCACGCCGGGTAATGGCAAGCCCAAGGCCGAAGCCGGAACGGGTGGTGACGGTTGAACTTTGCGAAAACGGCTTGAAGATCGCCTCCAGTTCCGTCTCCGGCACACCCTCGCCGTCGTCCTCGACGGTCACGATCAGCTTCCGGTCCAAGACCTTGGACGTCACACGGACAGCGGTGCTTGGTCCCGTGTGGGTAATGGCGTTGCGGATCACATTTTCCAGCGCGCGGTAGATCAGCTCGCCGTTGACGGAAGCCACGAATGTGTCGACGCCCTCATACTGGACGGTTACCCCGCGTGCCTGTCCCTCGAAGCCGGCATCGTCCACAATCTCACGCAGGAGATCGACAAGGTCGAGCGTCTGCCGCTCGAACCTCGGTGTATCGCGATCCGACAGCCGGGCGAGAGTGAGGATTTCGCCGACCAGTTCGTCGAGCCGCTCGACCTCGCGGCTCATCCGCTCGATCATCACCGCCAGCCGTACGGGGTTCTGTTGCAAAACGCCGATAGCAGCTTGCAGACGCGATAAAGGCGAGCGCAGTTCGTGCGAAATATCGTGGAACAGCTGCTGCTGAGCCATCTGGAGCTCCTGCAACCGGGCAGCGGTGATATCCAGATCGTGCGCCAGCGACGCGATCTCGTCGCGTTTGGCGCCGATCTTGTGGGCGATCCGCACGTCCAGTTCTCCCCTGGCAAGCGAGCGCAGCCCATAGCGCAGCTGCTCGACCGGGGTAATGAAATAGCGGGCGAGCCAATAGGCCGCAGCTGCTGCCGCAAGAAGTGCTGCCAGCCACGGAACAGCCCGAGGCCAGGTTTTAGCCATCATGCTCGGCGCTGCGCCGGCAATTTCCAGGCGATAACACTCTCCGTCGCGCACGGCGGTTCGAACGAGCGCCTCCTCGTTTTGCTCGGCACAATCGATCGCCGGCCCGTCGGTCGTGACGGTGACCGGGATGTCGCGACCGGTCCGCCGAACCGCCGCCACCAGCCTGGCCGTAGCCTCCAGGCCATCCGACTGGAGCACCTGGGCTGCGGTCTCCAGCGTCAGGCTAAGTTCCCGGCCAGCAACCTCCTCCTCGAACGGTGATTGGAACAGCGTGCTGATCGCAAACAGGATCGCAATCGAGCCGGCCATGGCCAACCAGACGACGGTGAAGAATTTCCAGAACAGGCGATGCATGGTCAGCCTTCCAGCAACTGGTAGCCGCGGCCGCGAACGGCCTGGATCCAGGGCTGCCCATCCGGGCGGGCGCCAAGTTTCTGCCGGATGCTGCTGATGTGGACGTCGATCCGGCGATCGAACGCGGTGAGCGGCTTGGCAAACGCCCGCAACGATATCTCCTGCTTGGAGACGAGCTGGCCGGAGGAGCGGGCAAGCACTTCCAGCAGGCTGAACTCGGTTCCGGTCAGTTCCAGGGGTGCCGCCCGCCACATCGCCCTGCGGTTCGACGGATAAAGCACCAGTTCACCCGTCCTGATCTCGTTGACGGTGCCGTCCCGCTCGGTTCGGCCCGAGCGGCGCAGGATGGCGCGAATGCGCGCGGCGAGTTCCCCCGGCGAACAGGGCTTTGAGACGTAATCGTCTGCGCCGAGATTGAGGCCGGCGATGCGGTCGATATCGTCTCCCCGCGCCGTCAGCATCAGCACCGGCACGTCGCTCACCTGCCGGATCTTGCGGAGAACCTCGATGCCGTTCATCCGCGGCATCATGATGTCGAGCACGATCAGATCGGTCGAGGAGGACATGGCCTCGGCCACGCCGACGCGACCATCCGCGGTCGTTTCGACGGCGAAACCTTCCTCTGTCAGATACTCGCCCAGCAGGTTGGTCAGCTCGGCATCGTCATCGATCAATAGTAGCTTGTTCATGCCCTGCTCTTGCTCCTTCGATAACTTCAGCTTTACGACCTTGAGGCTGCGAAGACAGCAGTTTTACCTAACTTAACCTGCTCTTGACCGACATTAACATGGCTATCCCTATACTGCGGCCTTCAGTTAAGGCGGTGTCCAATCGATGCGCAGCACTCTTTCTTCAGTTCTACCAGTCCTGGCCGTCGCGGCCCTGCTTAGCGGCTGCACGAGCATCGGCACTCTCAAGCCGGCGACGCCGGCTGTTGCCGCCTTCTGGCATGCAACGCTTCCGCATCGCGGTCGAACAGCCGATCTCGTGACCTGGTGGGCAAGCTTCAAGGATCCCTCGCTGGATGCCTTGTTGTACATGGCGGACCGCGAAAACCCGACTATCGAGCAGGCGGTGGCAAATATAGACAAGGCGCGCGCTACGCTCGACAGCACCGCGTCAGGGCTTTTCCCATCGCTCGACGGCTCTGCATCGGCAAGCCGTGAGGGCAATAAGGGTAACGACAATAACAGGCTGACCGCCGGGACGACAAAGAGCGGCGGGCTTGATTCCGCCTGGGAAGTCGATCTGTTCGGCAAGACCAAGAAGCAGGTGCGCGCCGCTGCATCGCGGGCCGCTGGCGAAGTCTGGTCCTGGCATGATGCCCGCGTTTCGATTGCCGCCGAAGTGGGCGACGACTATGTCCAGTACCGCGCCTGCCGCGAACTGGAGCGCCTCTACCGCGACGAGCTCGCATCGCAGACGGCCACCATCCGCGCCACGGAACGGTCGGCACAGTCAGGCTTTACGTCCACAGCTGACCTGGCGCTGGCACGGGCAAGCGCTGCTGCCTCCTCGTCAAGCCTGACGGCCCAACGCGGCGAGTGCGAGATTTTGATCAAATCGATCACACAATTGACGGGCGGAGACGAACCGGCGGTCCGCCGGCTACTCGATCAGGGCAAACGGCGTATTCCGCAGCCATCTGCGGTGCGGATCACTGCCGTGCCTGCCGACGTCCTGCGACAGAGGCCCGACGTCAATGCGCTGGAGGCTGAAGTCGCCGCAACGATTTCGGACGTCGGCGCGGCGAAGGCCGATCTTTACCCCAGCCTCAGCCTCAGCGGATCAATCTCGATCAGCCAGTCCAGCGTGACCGGCCGGTCCGTTCCCTGGTCCTTCGGACCGGCGCTGTCGGTGCCGTTGCTGGATGGCGGTGCACGACGGGCGGCTGTGCGCAGTGCGGTTGCCGACTACGATATCGCGGTTGCGAACTATATGTCTGGCGTGCTTGGCGCCGTTGCCGAAGTCGAGACGGCGCTGTTGCGGGTCGACACGGCGCTGCGGCGGATTGCCGACGCAAAAAGCGCTGCCGACAACTATCAGCGCTATTTTCGCGCGGTCGACCAGAACTGGGCGTCCGGAGGCGTCAGCATTCTCGACCGCGAAGAAGCCCGCCGATCGGCGCAATCGGCGGCCATCACTCTCATCGAAATCAGGCGCGACGCCGTCCAATACTGGATCGCCCTCTACAAAGCGCTTGGCGGAGGCTGGTCCATTCCGACCGCCGCTGCCTCTTCTGCACGGGAACTCAACTAATGCTTAAAACATCACACCCGCTCACGACGATGGCGCTTGCCTGCGTCGTCTGTCTTGCTTTCACCCCGGCAGGCCGGGCACAGGACGCGACGCAGACGACCGCCGGCGCGGCCGCCCTCACTGTCAGCGTCACGAAACCCGAGGTTTCCCAGTGGCCGGTGCTCATTCCGGCAAGCGGGCGGCTTGCGGCCTGGCATGAAGCGGTGATCTCCGCCGAAGTCAGCGGATTGCGGATCATCGGCATCAATGCGGATGTGGGAGCGACGGTAAAAAAAGGCGAGTTGCTGGTGCAATTCGACGCCGAAACCGCTCAGGCCGAGCTCGAGCAACAGCAGGCAAGCGTCGAGCAGGCAAAGGCCGATCTCGATCAGGCGGTCGCGAATGCCGACCGTGCCCGCGGGCTGACCGGCTCCGGTGCGATCTCCGCCCAGCAGACGACGGAGTATCTGATCACGGAGCGCAAGTCGAAAGCAGCCCTTGCGTCGTCGAAGGCCGCGCTGGCATCCGCGCAGCTGACCCTTGACCGCACGAAGGTCTACGCGAACGACGATGGCGTGATCTCTGAACGGTCCGCGTCGCTTGGGAAAGTGGTGACCGCCGGCGACGAACTGTTCAAGCTGATCCGCCAGAATCGCATCGAGTGGCAGGCGGAGCTGCCGGTCAAGCGGCTGGCCGATGTCAAGGAAGGCACCAAAGCGGTCATCCCAACGCCGCTCGGCGATGTCCGTGGCGAGGTGCGGCTTGTCTCGCCCACGAGCTCGACCGCCAACGGTCGGGTCACTGTCTATGTCGCCCTGCAGCCCGCAGTCGGAATGCCACAACCGAAGACCGGCATTCTCGTCAGCGGCAATTTCGAATTCAGCGCCACCGATGCGCTGACAGTTCCGGCAACGGCCGTCACCCTGAGGGACGGCTTTTCCTACGCGTTCGTCCTCAACGCGACAGATCAGCCGACGGTAACCCGCAAGCGTGTCGAGACCGGCCGGCGGCAAGGCGACCGGGTCGAGATCGTATCGGGGATCGACACGACCGAGGAAGTCGTCGTCTCCGGCGGCGCGTTTCTTGCGGACGGTTCCGTGGTGCGGGTGGTCGATACGGTCGCCGAAGCCGAGACGGAGGCGATGAAGTGAATTTCTCCTCCTGGTCCATCCGCAATCCCGTTCCGCCGATCCTGCTGTTCGTCCTGATGACGGCCTGCGGCCTGTGGGCGTTTAACCGTCTCGACATCCAGAACTTTCCCGACATGGATCTTCCGACGATCGAGATCAGTGCGTCGCTCGACGGGGCCGCCGCCTCACAGCTTGAGACCGAGGTCGCGCGCAAGATCGAAGACGAACTGACGGGCCTGACGCGGCTCGATTCCGTGACCACGACGGTTACCGATGGCTCCGTCAGCATTTCCGTCGCCTTCGAAGTCGGAAAGAACACGCAAGAGGCACTGGACGAGGTAAAGAGCGCCGTCGATCAGGCGCAGGACGACCTGCCGGAAGAAATGAACGCACCGACGGTTTCCAAACAGTCGCTGAACGCGTCGCCGCTGATTACCTATGTGGTGCGGTCAGACACGCTGGATGCGGCGGAACTCTCCTGGTTCATCGACAACAATATGTCGCGTGCCCTGATGGCTGTCGAAGGCGTCGGCGAAGTTGGGCGCCTGGGTGGTGTCGACCGGGAGGTCCGCGTCGAACTCAACGCCAATCTGCTCGATGGCCTCGGTCTGTCTGCAAACGACGTCAACGGGCAGCTCGATTCAGTGCAGTCTGACCTGTCGGGCGGCAAGGGGCGGATCGGCGGCGAAAGCCAGTCTGTCCGAACGCTGGCGGCCGTCGGCAGCGTTGAACAGCTCCGCGCACTGCCGATACCATTGCCGGCGGGAAACTGGGTTCGGCTGGACGAACTCGGCACGGTCACCGATTCCCACAGCGATCTCAGCTCGCTTGCCTATATCAACGGCAAGCCGGTCATTGCAGCGCAGATCAAGCGGTCCAAGGGCTACTCGGACGTTGCCGTCACGGACAGTATCCGCGAACAGATGAAGTCGTTCGCGGCAGAAAATCCGCAAGTGACGATCGAGGAGGCCTACAACACGATCGTACCAATCGAGCAGAACTACGAATCGTCGATGCATATGGTCTATGAGGGCGCGCTGATTGCAATCTTCGTGGTCTGGCTCTTCCTGCGTGACTGGCGGGCGACGCTTTTGGCCGCTGTTGCCTTGCCCTTGTCGATCATCCCGACGTTCCTCGTGATGTATCTCCTCGACTATACACTGAACACGATCACGCTTCTGGCGCTGTCTCTTGTGGTCGGGATCCTGGTCGACGATGCGATCGTCGAGATCGAGAATATCGAACGACATCTCAACATGGGGAAAAGCCCCATGGATGCAGCCATGGAAGCGGCCGATGAGATCGGCCTCGCCGTGATCGCCACCACCTTCACCCTGGTCGCCGTGTTCCTGCCGACAGCCTTCATGGGCGGTATTCCCGGCATCATCTTCAAGCAGTTCGGCATCACGGCCTCCGTCGCCGTCCTCGCCTCGCTTCTCGTCGCGCGCCTGGTGACGCCGATGATGGCGGCTTACATTATGAAGCCGAGCGGCAAGGCACACGAAGAGGACGGTCGCCTGATGCGATCCTACCTCTGGGCCGTCAAAGGCGCGCTTCGTCGGCGCTGGATACCGGTGCTCGGTACAGTCGGATTTCTGGCGTTCACGATCCTGCTTCTCAGCCATCTCTCGACCGGGTTCTTTCCAGCTTCCGATAGCAGCCAGACCCAGGTCACGATCACGACGCCTCCGAGCTCCACAATTGAATCGACCGACGAAGCGGCGCGAAAGGCGTCCGCGGTCATTGCCGGCGTCGACCACGTTACCTCGGTTTTCCAGGCAACGGGCACGGCCTCCACGGGCGGGATGAACAGCACCTCGAATGCCAGCACCAACAGTGCGACGCTCGTCGTCAACCTCACGTCGATCGACGACCGTGACGTCAAGCAATCTCAGATCGAAGCGGATTTGCGCAAGGCGCTGGAAACCTTGCCCGGCGTCCGTCTTGAGATCGGATCCGGCGGCAATGGTACGCAGCTGACGCTGACGCTGGCCGGCGACGATTCCGACCTTCTGGAAAAAGCGGCCGCCAGCCTCGAGTCCGACCTGCGCACGCTGCCCGGCATCGGCAACGTGACCTCGTCGGCCGCGACCCAATCGCCGGAGATCACCATCCGCCCTAATCTCGCGGAAGCCGCATCTCTGGGTGTGACCTCGAAGGCGATCGCCGACGCCATTCGGGTCGCAACGGCCGGCGCCTATGATGCGGCCCTGTCGAAGCTCAACCTGCCGGAACGCCAGGTCCCCATCCGGGTCATGCTCGACACGGCGAGCCGGCAATCGCTGGATGCACTGTCGCTCATCCCGGTCGAGGGCAAGGACGGCAATGTCGCGCTCGGCGCCATCGCCGACATATCGCTAGGCTCTAGCCCCAGCCAGATCGACCGGCTCGACCGGTCGCGCAACGTCTCGCTCACGATCGAGCTCAACGGCCGGAGCCTTTCGGAAGTGACGAACGAGGCAGCGCAGCTGCCCGGCTACAAGAACCTTCCGCAGGGCGTGAAATTCGTCGAGCAGGGAGAGTTGAAGCGCCAGAGCGAGCTGTTCAGCAGTTTCGGATTGGCGATGGCGATCGGCATCTTCTGCGTCTACGCTGTGCTGGTCCTGCTTTTCCATGACTTCCTGCAGCCGGTCACGATCCTGATGGCCTTGCCGCTGGCTCTCGGCGGCGCGCTCTTGCCACTGGTGCTGACGGGAACAAGCTTCTCGATGCCTGCGGTCATCGGCCTGCTGCTTCTGATGGGCATCGTGTCGAAAAACTCGATCCTGCTCGTCGAATACGCGATCGAGGCGCGGCGCGCCGGTATGTCACGCTACGACGCGCTGGTGGATGCCTGCCACAAGCGGGCGCGGCCGATCGTGATGACGACGATCGCCATGGCCGGCGGTATGCTACCCGCCGCCCTCAGCCTCGTATCCGGCGATTCAAGCTTCCGCCAGCCGATGGGCATCGTGGTGATCGGCGGCCTCATCACCTCAACCTTCCTGAGCTTGCTGGTCATCCCAGTCGTGTTCACATTCCTGGATGATCTGTTGGTCTGGCTGAAGGGACGGTTCCACTCGCGCAAGCAGCACGCCACGGAGTAGCGTGCGTATAGTCTGGCGGCAGTCGAAGCCGGAGGGCTTCGATGTCGCCCGGCTGCGCGTGAGCCGGGCGCGACATCGCGCGCATCAATGCGGATGCATGCCGGACATACGTCCGATGTCGCTCGGAAGATATGCCTCTCTCCCCGAGACGCTTTCGATCCGAATTCCATAATAGACAGGTTTGTTTTCCACCCCTGCCGCTGCTGTTTTCAGTCCTCCGGGCAGCCAATAGGTTGCATTGCTGGCCTGTAGGAGAGACCATGCGCGCGCATATTTCGGCCATTCGGCAGCCTGATCGAATTCCTTGAACTGACCATTCGCGATCACGGTTCGCCATTGTTGTGGACTGGAGATTTCGTCTGCCAGAATGCAGACGGAGTTATTCTCACGCATCCACGAGATCTTCTTGCCCTCGAGCGAAAAGCTGTAGAACCAGTCGTCCTCAATGATGAAAGAAATCGGAACCGTGTACGGGCGGCCTTCGAGGACGCAGGACAATCTCCCCATCCGGGTTTTTGAAAGGAATGCTATGCACTCCTGATAATCAAGTTCTCTTATATTCATCCCGTCTGCCTTTCGTGAGGGCGCGCTTTCCGCTCCTCAAGCCGAAATCCTCAAATTCATTATGTCAGTGATGACGTTCAGTGGTGACGTTCATACGCTCGGGCTGAACAGATTTTGCCCCTGGCTTCTGAACCGGTCAAAGATCGCCGAAACAGTGCGAACATAGGGTCTCCCCTTTGCCGTCATCGAGATGCGGTTCGCCCGCACCGTCAACAGACCGCTCAGAGCGAACGGTCGCAGCAAGGCCAGTTCGTCGGCATAACCGGCGGCATTCTGTCCCAGATCGACGGAGAAATCGCACATCAGGCGTTCGATGATTGTCGCGCGTTCATGATCGTCCTCGACAAAGGCGTGGCCGCGTCGCGTGGGTAGAGACCCCTCCGCGATATGGCGTTTGTAAGCCTCGATACCGGATTCCGACTGCGTGTAGCCACCGGGGAGCCGCGAGATGGAAGAGCACCCGAACCCCAGCAGGGTCGGGCGATCGTCGTCCGTGTAGCCTTGGAAATTGCGGTGGAGCCGACCTTCTCTTGCGGCAGCCGCCAGTCGATCGGAAGGCTTGGCAAAATGATCGATGCCGATCGCCTGATAGCCCTCGCGGATGAAGAAAGACGCGATCGCGCTTGCCTGCTGCAAACGCTCGATGGGTCCAGGAAGCGATGCGCTATCGATCAGGCGCTGGTTGGCCCTTCGTGATGGTAGATGGGCGTATCCATAAAAGGCGATGCGATCCGGATTAAGGTCCAAGACGGAACGGCAGGTGGTCAGCAAGCTTTCCTGGGTTTGGTTCGGAAGACCATAGATCAAATCGAAATTGATGCGTGAAATGCCGGCGTCGCGCAGGTCGCGGACGGCGGCGGCAACCTTTTCTTCCGGCTGCTCCCGCCCGATCGCCTGTTGCACAACGGTGTCGAGATCCTGGACGCCGAGACTGGCGCGGTTGATCCCGAGCCGGCCGAGCGCTTGGCAGAGATCGCGCCCGAGCATCCGCGGGTCGAGTTCGATCGAATGCTCGTAGTCGTCTTCCAAGTCGAAATGCTTCTTGAGCATACCGAGAACGGAGCTCAAGCCTGCCTCGCCCAGAATGGAGGGCGTGCCGCCGCCCCAGGCGATGCGACCGATCTTCAGCCGGGCTGGCAGGTGAGCGGCAACCAGCGCGATCTCTGCCTCCAGCGTGGTCCGGTAGTCCTCGACCGGCTCGGCCTTCCGAACCGCCTTGGCATGGCAACCGCAATAGTGGCAAAGCTGCCGGCAATAGGGAACGTGCAGATAGACAGAGACCGGTTCGGCCGGATCAAGTTGGCCGAGCCAGGCGGCCTGTTCCTTGGGCCCCACCGCCTCGCTAAAATCCGCGGCGGTGGGGTAGGATGTGTATCGTGGAACCGGCATTTCCGCGAGACGCTCAACCAAATCCGGTTTCATGCGGCCGGATCTCCGAGGGAGCTGCGTTTTGGCTTGTTTGAGGGGTCCGGAAGCGCCGAGAGGCGCCGGTCTTCCTTCATCTCGAACCACATGGCGTTGAGGATGGCAAAGACGCAGGCGAGGCCGACGCCGAGGATCCAGGAAAAATACCACATGAATGATCTCCTTCAGTAAGCGTTCGGATTGCGACCGATCGAAGCCGCGTTCACTGGACCGCGCATCACGTGGTAGACCCAGGCCGTGTAGGCGAGCACGATCGGCAGGAAGACGACGGTCGCCAGCAGCATGATGAACAGGGTGAGGTGGCTGGATGACGCGTCCCAGACCGTCAGGCTCACGGCCGGATCGATCGACGACGGCAGCAGAAAGGGGAAGAGCGACAGGCCGGCGGTCGAGATGATGCCAAAGATGGCAAGGCTCGATCCAGCGAGTGCGATCTTGAACCGACGGCTGCCGAGTCCTGCCAGGGCGACGAGCGACCCGACGAAGCCGAGAACCGGCGCAATGATCATCCAGGGATATGCATGGTAGTTGTTGAGCCATGCTCCAGCCTGCGTGACGACGGTTTTCGCCAGCGGATTGGATGGACCTGCAGCTTCCTGAATACTGGTGACGACATAGCCGTCCATGCCGAAGGCGACCCACAAGCCGGCGAGCGCGAACAGGGCGACGGTGGCTGCGGCCGCCATCCGGCCAAAGCGCGTCGCGCGTTCGGCGACCGGCCCCGAGCAGCGCATGGCAATGACCACGGCTCCGTGCATGACCAGCATCGACAGGCTGGTGAGGCCAGCGACCAGGGCAAATGGCCGAAGAAGACCGAAGAAATTCCCGTCGTAATGGGCCCTCATCGTGCCATCGAGGCCGAAAGGTACGCCGAGCAGCACGTTGCCGACCGCGACACCGAAGATCAGCGCCGGCACGAAACCGCCGATGAACAGCGCCCAGTCCCAGGTGCTTCTCCAGCGCGGATCCTTGACCTTGCCGCGGAACTTGAAACCGACCGGCCGGAGGATGAGGGCCAGCAGGATGGCGATCATGGCAAGGTAGAAGCCGGAGAAAGAAGCCGCGTAGAGCGCCGGCCAGGCGGCAAAGATGGCGCCGCCGCCCAGAACGAGCCAGACCTGGTTCCCTTCCCAGGTCGGCCCAATCAGGTTGAGCAGGATGCGCCGCTCCTCGTCCGTCTTGGCCGCAAATGGCAGGAGGGCGCCAACGCCGAGATCGTAGCCGTCGGCGATGGCAAAGCCGATCAGGAGGACGCCGAGCAGCAACCACCAGATGATCCGCAATGTTTCATAATCGAGAGGTAAATGGGACATGGACCTTGCTTTCGAATGAGAGGGTCAGCGTTGCGGCGCAGCGGCGGCGCGTTCGGGAACCACTGCCGATCCGCGAATGCCGTCGATCAGCACGTTTCTTTCGCTCGGACCGGCCTTGATGATTTTGAGCATCAGCAGAACCATGATGACGGCAAGCGTCGTGTAGACCGTGAGGAAGAAGCCGAGGCTGATCGCCAGATCCACGAGGGTTAGGCCCGACGCGGCATAGAAAGTCGGCAGCACTCCCTCGACCACCCAGGGCTGACGCCCGTATTCGGCAACGAGCCAGCCGAATTCGATGGCAACCCATGGCAGCGGCAGACTGAACAGGGCGATCCACAGAAGCACGCGGTTTTCACCAAGCCTGTGGCGGGAGGCCAGATAGAAAGCCACCGCGAAGAAGACGATCAGGTAAATGCCGATCGCAACCATGAACCGGAAGCTCCAGAACAGCGTCGGCACGTCCGGCACCGTATCCCAGGCGGCCTTTTCGATCTGCTCGTCGGTCGCCGCCGGCACGTCATCGACGTAACGCTTCAACAGGAGTGCATAACCGAGGTCATGCCAGGTATCGGCAAAGGTCTGGCGGGCAGCAGCATTGTTGCGGTCGGCACGAATCTGGTCCAGCGCCGCATAGGCGGTCATGCCGTTGCGGATGCGAACTTCCGCACGCTCGACCAGCGGCAGGATGCCGGGCACCTCGGTGGAGAGTGACCGCGTGGTGATGAGGCCAAGGACGTAAGGGATTTTCACCTCATAGCTGTTCTCGCGGACGCCCGGGATGGCAAAGACATTGAGGCCGGCAGGTGCCGGTTCTGTTTCCCACATGCTTTCCATCGCAGCGATCTTCATCTGCTGGTGCTCGGTCGCCACATAGCCGCTCTCGTCACCAAGGACGACGACGGAAAGAGCCGAGGCGAGGCCGAAGCTCGCAGCGACCGCCATCGACCGCTTGGCTAGATCCAGATGGCGTCCCCGCAGCAGGAACCAGGCGCTGATCGCCATGACGAACATGGAGCCGGTGACATAGCCGGCGCTGACCGTGTGGACGAACTTTGCCTGCGCCACGGGATTAAAGATGACAGCGGCGAAATCGGTGATTTCCATGCGCATGGTATCGGGATTGAAGGTCGAGCCGACGGGGTTCTGCATCCAGCCGTTGGCGATCAGGATCCACAGGGCCGAGAAGTTGGCGCCGAGCGCCACGAGCCAGGTCACGGCCAGATGGCCGACTTTGGAAAGCCTGTCCCAGCCAAAGAAGAAGATGCCGATAAACGTGGCTTCCAGGAAGAAGGCCATCAGGCCCTCGATCGCCAGGGGCGCCCCGAAGATATCGCCGACATAGTGGCTGTAATAGCTCCAGTTCATGCCGAACTGGAACTCCATGACGATGCCGGTTGCGACGCCCAGCGCAAAGTTGATGCCGAACAGCGTGCCCCAGAAAAGTGTCATGCGCCGCCAGATTTCGCGCCCGGTCATCACATAGACGCTTTCCATAATGGCCATCAGGAAGGACAGCCCCAAGGTCAGCGGAACAAAGAGGAAGTGGTACATTGCCGTCGCCGCGAACTGCAGTCGCGAAAGGTCGACAACCGTAAAGTCGATCATGTGTCTACCCGCCTGTTTTCAGGTTTTCCGGTTCGAAATCCCCGGTCTGAAAGCGGCATAATCCACCGCACGGGCCCCGTGCATTGATTGCAATCAATGAGCCCTCCTGCATGCCGGATTAGATAGTCCCACGACGATCAGGGCAGTGCGGAAACCGATGACCACAATCACAGACGAGCAGGAAATGGGTGAAGATGGCGGCGACCGGAAAGCGCTTTCCGCCCTGCGCCGGCACGGCGGCATCGCCCTCGGCATCGCGGTCGCACTCCCATTAATCTCCGGCCTGCTGCTGATCGGGCAGGTGCTCCTAATGTCGCAGGTGCTCGGCCGGGCGATCGAGGATGGCGTTCCCTTAGGCCAGCTCTCGCCGCAGATTTTCGGTTTCGCTTCTCTCCTTGTCCTGCGCGTATACCTAAGCTTTGCTGCCGAGTGGGCGGGATCGGTCGCTGCCGAGAAGATCAAGCGAACGGTGCGCGACAGCCTGACCACGCGGCTGCTTGCCCCTGGTCCGGACTGGAGACAAGACCGGTCGTCCGGCGCGCTTGCCAGCACGGTCGTCGATCAGGTCGAGGCTCTCGAGGGATTCTTTTCGCGGTTCCTGCCCGCAACCATCCAGGCCGCGCTGCTCCCTATCATCTTTGCCGCGGCCGTCATGCCGTTCGACTGGGTGGTCGGGTTGCTGTTTCTGTTCACTGCGCCGTTGATCCCGCTGTTCATGGCACTGGTCGGCTTCGGGGCACAGGCCGCAAGCGATGCACAGGCCAATGCGCTGTCGCGGCTGTCGGAGTATTTCGCCGACCGTCTCGGCGGTCTCCTCACGCTGAAGCTGTTCGGACGAATGGAGATCGAGGCTGGAGCCATGCACGAGGCGACAGACCAGCTTCGCCGGCGGACGCTGCGCGTGCTGCGCATCGCGTTCCTGTCATCGGCAGTGCTCGAATTTTTCGCAGCGCTTGGCGTTGCCGGCGTCGCACTTTACGTCGGCCTCAGCTATCTCGGCATGGTCGACCTGCCGGGTACGCAGTTGTCGCTCCAATCCGGGCTCTTCTGTCTGCTGCTGGCTCCGGAAGTTTATCTTCCGCTTAGATCGCTCGCCGCACATTACCACGACCGCGCCCATGCCAAGGGGGCGGTCGCAGAGATCGTGCGGCAATTCGGCGAGCTTCCCATGCCCGTGGCTGTGATCATCCCTCCGGCACCGGTGCGGCTTGTCTCCTCCGCGGTCCCGATCCTCGCCACCAATTTCAGCATCAAAACGCCGGACGGTTGCTCCATTCTGCTCACATCGAGCAGACTTTCCATCCCGGCTGGCCAGCATATCGCCCTCGTCGGCCGCAGTGGCATCGGCAAGTCGACGCTGCTGAATGTGCTGGCAAGGCTTGCGCGCACTGAAGGAACAATCGAGTTCGGCAATCGCCGGCTCGACGACATTAATGAGCGCGAGCTCCGCCGGATGCTGACCTTCGTCAGCCAGCGGCCGCATCTCTTTCATGGCACGATTGCCGACAATATCCGCTTCGCTGATCCCGGTGCCAGTGACGAAAAGGTACGCAGCGCGGCCGATCTGGCCCTGGTCACCGCGTTCAGCGATGGCCTTCCGGATGGACTTGCAACCCGCATCGGAGAAGGTGGTCTCGGCCTGTCCGGCGGCGAGGCTCATCGCGTCGGCCTGGCCCGCCTCTATCTCACGGATCCGTCCATCATCCTGCTTGACGAGCCGACCGCGCATCTCGATCCCGAGACGGAAGCGACCGTGCTCGATCGCCTCCAGGGGTTCGCCCAAGGGCGGACGATGATCATTGCCACGCATTCGATGACGGTCGCTTCCCGCATGGACGCGACAATGCGGTTCGAGAACGGACATCTCTTGCCAATGAGGCCGACCCTGTCTGTCGTTTCCTCTGGTCGGGAGTTTGCCGCATGAGAGCGCTCCTGTCTTTCCACCCGCTGTTTCGGCGCCATCTGGCAGGCTTCGCCATTGCCCTGGGCCTTTCGCTTGCGACACTTCTCGCGGGCGTTGCTCTGCTGGGCATTTCCGGCTGGTTCCTGACCGCGGCATTCCTGACCACCGCTACCATGAGCTTTAACCTATTCGGCCCATCGGCTGCCGTCCGCGGCCTGTCGATGCTGCGTATTCTGTCGCGCTACGGCGAAAAGCTCGTCGGTCACGACACGACGCTTCGAGTGCTGGCCGACATCAGAGAATGGCTGTTCAGACGCCTCGGTCCCGGCGTGCACCAAGCCAGCCAGACGCTCCGCAAGGGCGATGCGGTTTCACGGCTAACGGCAGACGTGGATGCGCTCGACAGTGTGTTCATCGTTGCAGCCGGTCCGCTCGTGACGGGTGTACTCACAGCAACGGCAGTGACCGTTTTCCTGTCCGTCATGCTGCCGGCAGCTGCAGTCCTATATGCGGTCTTCATGGCGACAGCTCTGTTTGTCGTTCCGATTCTGCTTTCAAGCGGAACGCGCCGGCTGGGCGCCCGGGTCATAGACCTCTCGACCGAACTGCGTGTGGCGGCGTTCGACAT
This sequence comes from Neorhizobium sp. IRS_2294, assembly GCF_050500145.1. Taxonomy (NCBI): domain Bacteria; kingdom Pseudomonadati; phylum Pseudomonadota; class Alphaproteobacteria; order Hyphomicrobiales; family Rhizobiaceae; genus Neorhizobium; species Neorhizobium sp. IRS_2294. The sequence goes on along the minus strand of NZ_CP191440.1, from coordinate 151,699 downwards.
GGTCGACGGCCACGCCGATCTGATTGCATTCGGTGCTGCCGATCGGATGCGGGCACGCTCCGATGCAATCGCTGCAGATCTTTCAAGGACGAGGCTGCGTCTCGCCCGTGCCTCGGCATCGGCGTCAGCAGCAATCGCCGTCCTGGGAGGACTTGCAGTCGTCTGCACATTGCTGACCGGGCTGACGGCTCTGGAACGTGGCCTGATCAGCGGCCCTATTCTCGTCGGCCTTCTTCTCGCCTCGCTCGGGAGCTTCGAGGCAACGGCGGCCGTCACCCGTCAGGTCGCAAAGTTCGGTAGCGCGATCGCTGCGGCGGAGCGACTGAGGAGACTGGCGGAGACACCACCTGTTGTCGTCGATACGCTCCACCCGGCAGCCCTTCCCGCCGGGGGAAGTATCTCAATCGAAGGCCTGACCTTCGGCTACGATCCGCGGCGGCCTGTCCTACGGAACCTCGATCTGACGGTGGACGCCGGAAGCAGCGTCGCCATCATGGGGGAAAGCGGCGCCGGAAAATCCACACTCGGCGCCCTTCTCCTGCGCCTCGCTGATCCCATCGCGGGAGCCGTGCGCGTTGCGGGTACGGATATCCGCGACATCGCGCAGTCCGATCTCCACGCCAGGATCGCCCTGCTCGAACAGAACGCGCCGGTCTTCATCGGCACGATCGGTGACAATCTGAGGATCGGCTGCAACGGAGCGAGCGATGACGAATGCTGGTTCGCTCTCGGCAAGGCGCGTCTCGCCGACTTTGTGCGCAGTCTGCCTGCCGGTCTGGAAACGCCGGTCGGAGAAGCCGGTCATACACTCTCCGTCGGACAGGCACGGCGGCTTTGCCTCGCCCGAACACTTCTGTCCAAGGCGGAGATCCTCGTTCTCGATGAGCCGACCAGCGGTCTCGACCGGGAAACCGAACTCTCGTTCTTCAGTGATCTCAGGAACGCGACGGTGGGACGAACCGTCCTCCTCATCAGCCATGCGCACTTGCCGTTCGGGATCGTTGACCGCATCCTCCATCTGACGGACGGACGTCTGCGCGAAGATCAGTGAACGTTGATGCCTGCAACGGCCTCCAACGCAGACATGTCGATCAGTTCGACGGTTTGCGGATCGGGCAGCCGGATCATGCCCGTATTGCGCAGCTTGGTGAAGGAGCGGCTGACGGTTTCGATCGTCAGCCCAAGATAGTCCGCTATGTCGGTCCGCGACATTGGCAGGGACAGAGGATTGGCGGAAAGTTTATGCTCCGCAGCCCTTGCCGACAGCGCCAGAAGAAAGCTCGCAAGCTTTTCGACCGGCGCCAGGCGCCCGAGAATCATCTGATTGTCACGGGCCTGGCGAAGCGCCGAGCGGGTAAAGGAATGCAGCCGGTCCTTCAGCTTGGGGTAGCGTTCCATCAGCGCATGCATTTCGCGCGTCGAGAACGAACAGAGCTGGACTGAACCAATCGCTTCCGCCGTGGAGGAATGGACGTCCTCATCCGCCAGGCCAAGATAGTCGCCCGGCAGCAGAAAGCCGGTGATCTGGCGGCGTCCATCGGGGAGCGCGATCGATAGTCGCAACATGCCTGCAGTAAGGCTGTAGGTCCGATGCAAAGGGTCGCCTTCGCTCACAAGCATCTCGTTGGGAGCAAGATGCCGAGAGGTCATGATCTTGTCGAGTTCGGAAAGTTCCTCGTCAGCCAACGCAGCACAAACAGCCATTGTGCGCACATCGCAGTTGGCGCAAGCGCTGCACGCTTTCCGCCGATGTACCGATTTCTGAGTGGTGAAAGGACTGTCGTGCGTATCTACCAATCGATCGTTCTCGTCTGCTGTCACTTCAACATAAAATATTCAGTGGGACACACAACCGATATTGCGGATGCCGACGATCAGGAACGCCCAACCATCCTGCCAAGTGTATGACGCACGTCGACGAATACAACATATTATCACGTTTGCGATGAGCAATGATCGCGATCGGCGTGTATGGCGGCCGCTCCGCAGCTTCGGCCTACAACTCTTTCCGACGGAGCCTAATAGGGCATGCCGACATAGTTTTCGGCGAGTGCTGCTGCCGCAGCCTTCGAGCCTACGAGGTAATTGAGTTCCGCTTCCTGGATTTTCCGGTCGAACTCGCCGGCTTCGGGAAAGCGGTGCATCATCGTCGTCATCGACCAGGAGAAGCGCACGGCGCCCCATACGCGCTTGAGGGCTCGCATCGAATAGGCGTCGATTGCCGCGGCTGATTTCTCTAAGAAATACTCTTGCAGACCTTCGAACAGGTAGAACACGTCACTGGTTGCAAGGTTCAGCCCCTTGGCGCCGGTCGGGGGCACGATATGGGCGGCATCGCCGACCAGGAACAGGCGGCCGATCCGCATCGGCTCGGCAACGAAGGACCGCAACGGCGCGATCGATTTTTCGAATGAGGGGCCGACGACCATGCTTTCCGCATGCTCCGCCGGCAACCGCCGACGCAGTTCGTCGTAGAAGCGCTCATCCGACCAATCCTCGATCTTCTCGTCCAGTCCGCACTGGATATAGTAGCGGCTGCGGCTGGCCGAGCGCATCGAACACAGTGCGAAACCGCGGCTGTGATTGGCGTAGATCAGTTCGTGGCTGACCGGCGGCACATCCGCCAGGATCCCGAGCCAGCCGAACGGATAGACCCGTTCGAACGTCGTGAGACTGTGCTCCGGCACCGATTTACGGCTGATGCCGTGGTAACCGTCGCAGCCGGCGATGAAATCGCAGTCGATCCGGTGGCTGACGCCCTCTCTTTCGAATGTCACGTACGGGTTCGTTCCATCGAAGTCATGCGGCGCTACGTTTTCGGCACTATAGATCGTGGTTGCGCCGGAGGCTTCGCGCTGATCCATCAGGTCGCGGGTGACTTCGGTCTGGCCGTAAACCAGCACGCGTTTTCCTGTTAGCCCGAACAGGTCTATGCGGTGGTCGCGGCCGTCGAAGGCAAGCGAGAACCCGTCATGTGGGAGGCCGTCCCTGTGCATCCTGTCCGCCGCACCGGCACGCTCCATCATGCTGACCATGCCTTCCTCCAGCACACCCGCCCGCACCCGGCCAAGGATGTAGTCCTTGCTCACCCTGTCGAGAATGACGTTTTCGATACCGGCATTGGTCAGCAGTTGGCCAAGCAAGAGACCCGAAGGGCCAGAACCGATGATGGCGACTTGGGTGCGCATGAAATCCTCCGTAGATCTTGGGGTCTCTTTAAGCGCACCCGCAGGCGTTTGAACAATGGACTATACGGCCAATCTATAGGACTGATGCCGGTCCGCCTTCACGCAGAAAAGCAACGCTCGCCGGACACGGAGAGCGGCAGGATGACGTCCAGACGTCTCGTACCAGGCCGTCGCGATGATGGCCTGCCCGATCGGTGCCTTCACTTCAGCGGCGAGAAGGGTAGCGGCATGGCGATCTGGCTGGTCATTTCAGGTGTCAGCCAGTCGGGACCGCCCTTCGGTGGCCACTTGCCGTCGGCGACCGATTTTCCGCGGGCGTCGGTGCGGGCGGCAAGGCTGGCATAGGGCCAGATCTGGGTGAGCCGCGGCCTGCCGTCGAGCCCATACATGGCAACGGTGAGCTTCGAATAGGCCTCGCGCCCGGGCACCGCATCGGCCCATTTTTCCGCGGTCGGCGTGATGCCGTTGATCCGGGTGTGATAGGTGCGGAACTCATAGATCGGACCGAACGTGCCGGCCTTGATGGGGGCCAGGAATTCCAGCGCGCGGTAGCTTTCCATGCTGAGCGAAACCAGTTGCTCGACGCAGCCGAAGGGGTTGTCGCTACGCAACGCCCGCTCGCGCTCGCCGTAGAGACTATCGAGACTGTCGAAGGCGCGCAGCAGGAAGATACGGTTCAGCGAGCCGATATCGGTGCCCCAGGCTCCGCAGAGGCGCCCCTCGCCTGCGGCAACCCAGGCTTCGATCCCAGGCGTTGCCTTGCCAGCGCCAAAGATCACCGTGTCGAGCGTCGCAAGTTCATAAAGGCTCATTCCATTTCCTCCTGTGAAATTGTCTCGGATACCGTGACGGGCTGGCCGGACAGAACCCGACCGGCGATGTATCCGAACGTCATGCCCGGACCGAGTGTGATGCCGCCGGACGGGTAATTGCCGCCCATGATCGACGTCATGTCGTTGCCGACAGCAAACAGACCGGGGATTGCCTCGCCGCCCGCGTCCAGAACCCGCGCCTGCGGATCGGTGCGAAGGCCAGCGAAGCTTCCGAGCGATCCGGGCACGATCTTCACCGCGTAAAACGGCCCATGGGCAAGCGGGGCAAGCGATGGATTGGGCGCGTGGTCGGCATCGCCCTGGACCCGGTTGTAGGCGGACCGGCCGCGCCCGAATTCGGGGTCTTCGCCACGCTCAGCATATCGATTGAAAGTCGCGACCGTGTCTGTGAGAGCTACTTCGGGAATGCCGCAGACCGCGGCAAGCTCGGCCAGCGTTCGACCTCTCTTGAGGTAACCGGAACGGATCGCCGGGCCGAGAGGAAAGGGAAACGGCTTTGCCCATCCAAGGCCCCAGCGGCGTTGTCCCCTGTGATCGGCAATCAGCCAGGCAACAGGCGGGCTTGCCTGCGGCGTCGCATCGAGCAGCGCCTTGGTAAAGTCGTGATAACTGTCCGCCTCGTTGACGAACCGTCTGCCCGACGCGTTGACGGCGATGATGCCGGGTTTGGCGCGTTCGATCAGATGCGGGAAATGGGCAACGCTGCCATCCGGCCGTGTCACCAGCGACACCGGCGCCAACGCCATGGCCGATGCGAGATCTGCGGAAACGGTGGCGCCGACGGTTTCCCCCAGCCGTAATCCGTCGCCCGTATTGCTGCGGGGTGCTGCCGAAAAATGTCCCTCGCCGCCGCCGGCCGATCCGGCCAGCGCAGTCAGACGGTCGCGGTCATGCGGAAAACCACCGGTCGCCAGCACGACGCCGCGCGCCGCATGAACGATCGTATCGGCACCTTCATTGCCCAGCCGCGCGCCGACGACCCGATCGCCATTCCGCAACAGCTCTTTTGCCGGCGCCTGTTCCATCATCGACACGCCGAGATCGAGCGCCGAGCGCAGCAGACGGGCAACAAGAGCATTGCCGTTGACGAGATGCATGCCGCGGCGGTGCAATGCAAGATCGCGAAAATGCCGGACGAGCCGGCCCGCTGCGTAGAGCCCCGAACGCGGCTTGCGGGTTGCCTTGAAGAAATGTCCGATGTCGGCACCGCTTGCGAGCCCCATGCCCCAGAGGCTGGCGACGTCGAGCGGCCGGCGAAGCTTGTCGATCCATGGCCCGAGCCGCCGCCCGTCATACGGAGCTGCCGTCACCGACCGGCCACCCTTCAGAGCACCGGGCGTGTCGTGGAAATCCGGCACGCGATTGCCGTCCACCCAGCGGACCTCCGTATGATCTTGGAAGAAGGAAACCATTTCCGGACCATTGTCCAGGAAGGCCGCGACGCGCGGATCACCGTAACGGTTGCCGAGTTCGCTGCGCAGGTATCCGCGGGGCCCCTCCGGTGGTTCGTCTATTCCGGCGGCCCGCGCCAGAGGATTGCGGGGTATCCAGAGCCAGCCGCCCGACCAGGCTGATGTGCCGCCGAAAACAGAAGCCTTTTCAGCGACGATGACCTTGCAGCCGTAGTGCGCTGCCGTCACCGCCGCCGCGAGCCCGGCAGCGCCGGAACCGATGACGAGAACATCACAGGTCATGGTAATCACAGATTGCCGTTCCATCCATCCCCGCCTTACGTACATGCCCGGACAAGACAGTGGAACGGCGCGTTGCTACGCGGTCTTTCGTTCCATTCCGCTGGCCGGCTCAACCGCCTTCACGACTGCCTGAAAATATTGCGATCCCGAGGCTGCCTCGCCAAGTTCGATGGCCGCGGCCTGGAGCCGGGGTGCGAGCACCGCCATCCGCTCCGCGGTCATCCGCACGGCCGGGCCGGCGATCGAGAGACATCCGAGCACCTGACCATGGCCGTGATACCGGACCGGAACGGCCATCGCCGCCATGCCGGCGATATAGCTATCCACCGCCGTCGCGTAACCGAGCGCGCGGGCCTGAGCCAGTTGTTCCAACAGCAGCGTAAGGCTGCGCGGGGCGTTCGGTCCCGTGCCTTCCGCCTGTCGCAAAAGCCCTTGGCCGGAGACAAGCGACAGCGCCTCTTCATCACTCATCGACGAAAGCCACGCCTTACCCCCGGCGGAACTCGCCAGATGCACGACCACGCCCTGTTCCTGGCCCGGATCGTAACGGAGGCCACGTGTTGCCCCCTGCGCCACCGCCACCCAGGTCAGACGGTCGCCATCGATGACGGAAAGCCGGATCAACTCGCCGGAATGCGCCGCCAGTTCGTCGAGCACCGGCTGCGCCACATCCGTAATGCCGGCACGGCCGAGAAACCCGACGCCCATGGCCGGCAGCTTGATGGTCAGGGCGTAATCGCCCTGCGCCTGCGCCTGGCGCACATAACCTAGCCGCGCGAGCTCCTGCAAAGTCCGGTGTACGCCGCTTGCCGGCTGATCGATTTCGCTGGCGATCGCCGACACGGTGAGGCCGGCCGGATGATTGACCAGCAGTTCGATGATGGCGAGGGATTTTCCGAGAACGCTGCTCATGGACCCATTCCGTTGTTGAACACTGTTCCACTAAGGCTTTCGAGCGGTGAAAGGTCAACTGTGACGGACTGTCCGGTATCGGCTGCCGCGCGGATCGCATCGAGCACGATCAGGTTGGCCGTCGCGTCCCGTACTGACACGATCGGCGTGCCTGACCCGTCGATCAGATCGGCAAAATGGGAAAGCTGGCGCTCGTAGGGGTCGGCCTGGATGACATCGAGTACTGTCGGCCGCAACTTCTCAGTCCAGTCCGGCTCGCCCCTCGGTTCCCAGAGCGTCAGATCGGGCAGCGAGAGGCCAGCTTTGCTGCCGGCATAATGGTGGGCGGTTACCGGATGAGCCGGAAAGCGTGCCGGATTTTCCGCCGCTGTCAGGTCCCAGGCCCAGGGGCCGACCGCGGTATCGGATATGCACAGGGTCGCGATCCCGCCATCGACGAAGGAGAGACTGACCGCCGCCGTATCCTCGACGGCAAAACCGCGGCGCGCATGGCTGGCGATCGCCTGGACCTGCGCAATCTCGCCGAAGAAATGCCGCAGCAGATCGATTTCGTGGACCATGTTGATCAGCAACGGCCCGCCGGCGCCCGGAGTTCTGCGCCACGCGGCCTCGAAGTATCCGGCCGGCTTGGCAAGCGAACAGGTCACGGTCGCCATCACCAGATCACCGATCCGGCCGGCATGGATCGCCGCATGGGCTGCGCGGATGATCGGGTTATGGCGGCGGTGGTGACCGATCAGAAGCGGCAGACCGGTCTCGTCGGCAATCGCGATCAGCCTCAGCGCCGAAGCCATGCTTTCGGCGACCGGCTTTTCCAGAAGCACAGGAATACCGGCCCGCAACAAAGCTTCGGATACGGGGAGATGCGTCTCGTTCGGAGTGGCGACGATCGCCGCGCGAGCGAGACTCGAATCGATCAGGGCCTCGGAGGACGGTAGGTAGGGAATGCCAAGCGAGGCAGCGAGAACAGAACCCGCCGGCATCGGGTCGACGATCGCCGTCAGGCGAAAACGCGGCATTCCAGCCAGCGTATCGATATGCGTGCGGCCGATGGCACCGGCTCCAATTACCGCAGTGTCGACTACACGTCCCATCCAAACCCTCCCCGATTGAATGTGAGGTATCAGACGAATAACAAAAATGGAACTAGTTTTTATTCTTGAATGTGATTCCATAATTTGTGATGGTGGCCACAGAAGACTGGTCTGTCTCGTCTTTTGGGAGGATTGCCACATGCAACATGCACTGACGAAAGTCGGGTCAGATTACGATGTCGTCGTACTGGGAGCTGGCGCAGGCGGCATGTCGGCCGCCATCTTTGCCGCGATGGAAGGCGCACGTGTCCTTTTGGTCGAGCGCACCGAATATCTCGGCGGCACGACCTCCTATTCCGCCGCGACCACGTGGATCCCGCTTACCCGTCACGCGCAGGCCATGGGTGCCGACGACAGTCGCGATAAGGTTTCAGGCTTTCTCGATCGCGCTGTCGGAAACCACAGCTCCAAATCCGTGCGCGATGCGTTTGTTGCAGCCGGGACAGGTGTGGTCGATGCGCTGGAAGACAAAACGGACGTCAAATTCCGTGCGCGCCCTTTTCACCCCGACTATCTTTACGAGCTCGAGGGCGCCACGTCCTTCGGGCGGGCGCTCGAACCTTTGCCGTTCAATGCATCGGCGCTCGGGAAAGACCTGCATCTCATCCGTCCGCCCATCCCGGAATTTACCATTCTCGGCGGCCTCATGGTGGACCGTGACGACATCGCCCATCTGATGAAAATTGGCAAATCGGCGAAGTCGACCGCTTACTCGGCTCGACTGATCGGACATTACTACCTGGACAAGATCCGCCATGGCCGCGGAACGCGGCTGGTGATGGGCAATGCTCTCATCGGCAGGATGCTGCTTGCCGCGCGAAAGCTTGGGGTCACCATCCTCACCGAAACCGAGGCATTGGCGTTCACGACCGGGCCTCACGGCGTAACAGGCGTGACACTCCGTCAGAAGGATACCGAACGGCAGATTCACGTCACGGGCGGGTTGATCCTCGCCTCCGGCGGCTTTGCCCGTCACCCGACCATGCGTGCAGACAAGTTGCCGCAACCACTGCCCGAATTCAGCCCGTCGGCGCCTGGTCATACGGGCACGCTGCATGATCTCGCCTTTACCGCGGGCGCCTATCACGGCGACACGGCGGCGCAGCCGTGCTTCTGGGCGCCGGTCTCGCATCGCAAGCGCGCCGATGGCTCGATGGCGGTTTTTCCGCATTTCGTCTTCGACCGTTCCAAACCCGGCATCATCTCGGTTGGCCGCGACGGTCGTCGCTTTGTCAACGAAAGCACCAGCTACCACCTGTTCGTGTCGGCCATGTATGCGGCGAACAAGGACGGCAGCCATGTGCCCACCTATCTGATTGCCGACGCTGCGGCGCTGAAGAAATACGGCATGGGGATGATCCGGCCCGGTGGTGCGAACATTGCCCCCTATCTTGCCGATGGCTACCTGACCGAGGCTGCGACGCTCGACGAACTCGGCAGAAAGCTCGGCATCGACGCTGCCGGCCTGAACGACAGCGTGGCCAGAATGAACGCCTATGCAAGGACCGGCACGGACGCCGACTTCGCCCGCGGCACCACCGTCTACGAAAAGGCCAATGGCGATCCGACGCATGGGCCCAATCCGACACTCGGGCCGCTCGAGACGGCTCCCTATTATGCCGTCAAACTCTGGCCTGGCGATATCGGCTCGGCCATAGGCCTGGTCGGCGACGAAAATGCCCAGCTTCTGCGGCGCGACGGATCGGCGATCTCAGGCCTTTACGCCTGCGGCAACGATTTGCAGTCGATCATGGGCGGGGTCTATCCCGGCCCAGGCATCACTGTTGGCCCGGCGATCGTGTTCGGGGCCATCGCCGCCCGTCATGCAGCCCGCCGCGCCGTCGCTGCTCGCAAGGGAGAGGCTGCATGAGCCTCGTCCTTGTGACCGGCGGAACCGGCTTCGTCGGCCTGCGAACCGTCAGGGCATTGCAGGCGGCCGGGCACCGGGTCCGGATCTTCGACCTGGCTCCCAAGCCGGAACGACTATCCGTCATGGATGGCGTCGACATCGTCTCGGGCGACATCACCGATGCCGCCGCGGTGGCGAAAGCTGCCGATGGATGCAACGGAATTGTCCATCTCGTCGGCCTGATGACGGTTGATTGTGCCCGCAGCCCGGCGCTCGGCACGCGCGTCAATCTTCTAGGCAGCATCAACGTGTTCGAGGCGGCAAAGGCAAAGCGCCTACCGATTGCCTATCTGAGTTCGGCCGGCGTGTTCGGACTCGACGATGCCGTCAATCCAAGGCCGATGACGGTCTATGGGGCGACAAAGCTTGCGGTCGAAGGCATGGCGCGGGCCTATCTGCTCGACCACGGCATCCCGAGCCTCGGCCTTCGCCCCTACATCGTCTACGGCCCCGGCGAAAGCGCTGGCATCGCGGCTGGTCCGTCGATCGCGCTTGGAGCAGCCGTGCGCCGCGAACCGGCCGAAATCCATTTTTCCGGCCGCGTCGGCTTCGTCTACGTGGACGACGTGGCACAGATGTTATCGACCGCGATGACAGTGCCGCTGGAAGGAGCGACCGTTCTGACCATGGCCGGAGATACGGTGGAGATGACCGATTTTGTCGCCGAACTCAGTCACCAGTCCGGCTGGAACGAGATCCGGATCAGCGGACCGCCCTTGCGTATTCCCGCCGATTTGGCGTCGGACCCGGTGCCGCACATCCTCGGCAATCAGCCTGTCACGACTGTCGGCAACGGCATCGCCCGGGCCTTGGCCGAACTGAAGGAGACCGCCGGTGTTGAATAGTCCAACGTTTCGCCCCCATCGTCCATTTGCCGACGAAGGGGCCTATGTTTTTGTCGAGCTTGAGAACGACCGGACAAGGGTCGGATCGCATGCCGAGGGGAGGAAGGCGTGAGTATAAATATAAAGGTCGACGGGGAGACCAAGCTCTTCCCGATCATCGGCCATCCGATCGGACAGGTGAAATCGCCCGCTTCGCTCAGCCAGATCATGGCCGATCGCGGCTTTAACGGCATCGTCGCACCGGTCCATATTCTCCCCGAAGACCTGGCCGGCTGGCTGTCGCAGGCAAAGAGCATGCGCAATGTCGCGGGCATCATTGTCACGGTACCGCACAAAGTCCCCTGCCTCGAATTCTGCGCCCGCATATCGGCCCGCGCAAAGGCATCCGGCGCCGTCAACATCATGATCCGCGATGGCGACGACTGGGTGGGCGACGCAACCGACGGACACGGCTGCCTTGACGGTGTCGCGGCCCAAGGCTTCGAGATCGCCGGCAAGTCTGCGCTTCTGGTGGGTACCGGCGGCGCCGGAGCGGCCATCGCCTACGAAATCCTGGCACGCGGCGCCTCGGAACTGGCCCTGCACGATCTCGACACGCACAAACGCGACGCGTTGATCGCGCAGTTGAACAAGGCATTTCCGGGTCGTGCGCGGATAGGCTCAACAGATCCACGCGGTTTTGCACTGGTCGCCAATGCCACGCCACTTGGCATGCGTGAGACCGATCCCCTGCCGGTGCAGACGGATCTTCTGACCGCAGACCAGTTCGTCTCGGACGTCGTGACGCGGCCGGCCGTGCCGCCGCTGATTGCTGCTGCCCGCGACAAGGGCTGCGGCACCATGTCGGGGTCAGGCATGTTCGACGCCCAGGCCGTGCTGCTGGCCGATCTGTTGATGGGGACACGCACGATCGACGCCTAGGCGATCGAGACGGAGACACCGCAGGCCCGGGTCTACGCCCGGGCATGAGGATACGGCGACAAGGGAGGAGACCTGGCCGCCGGGACGGAAATATCGATCAGCCAAGGAGGAAGGTCATGATCAGACAACTTATCACCACGACTGCAATGGTACTGGCGCTCGGCGCAATGCCGGCGCTTGCTGAACTGAAGGTCGGCTCGATCGTCGAGTTGTCCGGACCCGGCGCCGCGGCCGGCACCAACTTCCGCGATGGCGTGAAGATGGGCTTTGAGGAAATCAATGCGCAGGGCGGCATTCTCAAGGAGCCGGTCAAGATTCTGGAATATGACAGCCAGACCGACCCGCAGGTTTCGCGCGCCATGGTGCAGAAGGGTATCGACGACGGTATCTACGCGATCATGGGAACGGTGTTCTCGTCATCAACCGTGGTCAACATGCTGGTCGCGCGTCAGGCCGGCATTCCGCAGTTCACCGGCTCCGAGGCTCCGTCCATCGTCGCCATGAAAAACCCCTACATCTTCCGCACCGCCTTCGGCTCGCAAAAGGGCGTGCCGAAACTTGCCAAATACATGTCCGAGACGATGGGCCTGAAAAAGGTTGGCGTCGCCTGGGCCAATACCGAATTCGGCAAGGGCGGCCACAAGGCTTTCGTCGATGCGATGAAGGCTGCCAATATCGAGATCGTCGTCGATGTGCCGTCCGAACAGGCGCAGGCTGACTTTTCCGCCGACGTGCTGAAGCTGAAGGGCTCCACGGCCGAAGCCTTCTTCATCTATTACACCGAAGAAGAAAGCGCCCGCTTCCTGCGCGAAGCCCGCAAGCAAGGCCTGAACAAACCGCTTCTCGGCGAAACTACTCTGATCGGCCACAAGGTCATCGAACTTGCCGGCGATGCGGCCAACGGCGCTATGGGCCATGTCGGCCTGACGCCCGATGCCGATATCCCCGCCGTCAAGGAAATGGTCGAGCGCTTCAAGACGAAGTTCAAGTACACGCCCGACCACAATGCCATCAAAGGCTACACCGCCGCCTGGACGTTGAAATACGTCACGGAAATGGTCGGCAAGCCGGACAGCAAGGCCATCGCGGAAAAGCTGCACGGTCTCAAGCTGACCGCCAAGGAGCACCCCGGCGTCCTGATGGATGTGAGTTGGGACGACACCGGCGAGATGTCGCGCGAAAGCTTTGTCGTGAAAGTCGAGAACGGTAAACAGGTGGTCCAGGCGGTGCTGCCGCCGAACTGATGCTGATCGCATGACGAGACAAGTGCCGGCGGTTCGCGCCGCCGGCACGTCGTCATCAATCCTGCACGTCACGCCGATTACCAGCCCGTGAGGACGACCCCATGGCCGAGTTTATCCAGATTATTGTCTCCGGTCTCGCCGCCGGCTCCATCTACGCGCTTGCGGCAGTCGGCTTCACCCTGTTGTGGCAGGCATCGCAAACCATCAACTTTGCCCAGGGCGAGTTCGTCATGCTGCCAGCGTTTTTCGTGCTGGTTGGTATGACAGTGTTCGGCCTGCCGCTATGGCCCTCCGTGGCGCTGGCGCTCGCGCTGTCGCTTCTTATCCTCGGCGTGGCCTTCAAGCGGCTGATCGTCGAACCGATGCTGCCGCACGGAACGCTGCCGCTGGTCATCGCCACCATTTCGCTCGGCCTGCTGATGAAGGAAAGCGTCAAGGAATTTTACGGCGCGACCGCCCAGCCCTTCCCTGCGATCTTTCCGCAGACGGTCTACGAGATCGCCGGTGCCAGCGTTTCGATGCAGGATATCGGCAATCTCGTTGTCTCGATGCTCGCGATCGGCAGCCTGCAGCTCTTTCTCAACCGAACACGGACCGGCCGATGCATGCAGGCCAGCGCCCAGAATCCGGCGGTCGCCGAAATCCTTGGCGTCAACGTCAAGCGCATGGTGCTCTATACATTTCTGATTAATGCCGGCCTTGCCACTGTCGCCTCGGTGCTGATCTCGCCGATCTATCTCGCCAAGTTTTCCAATGGTGAAACGCTCGGCCTCGTCGCTTTCATCGCCGCCATCGTCGGCGGGTTCAACCAGATCCGTGGCGCTCTGGTGGGCGGTCTGCTGATTGGCGTGATCGACAATCTATCGGCTGTCTACATCTCCGCCCAGTACCGCTCGGCCATGCCGCTTCTGCTGCTGATCGCCATCATCCTCTTGCGTCCGCAGGGCCTGCTCGGCACCTCGGAAGGGAGAACCGTATGATCCTCCTGAAACCGTTTCTGCTTCTGCTGGGTATTGCTGCCCTCGTCGCCGCTCCGATCGGCCAGGGCAACTACATCGTCTACACGCTGGCCTCGTGGCTGATTTTCTCGATCACTGCCATGGGCCTCAACCTGACGCTCGGTTATGCCGGACAAGTCAGCCTGGCGCAGGCCGCCTTCATGGGCATCGGCGCCTACATCACCGCGCTGATGACGCTCAACGGCGTTCACTGGGGACTGGCCGTGATCGTGTCGATCGCAGCAAGCTTCGCGGTCGGCTTGCTGCTCGGCTACCCCGCGCTGCGGGTTCAGCACCACTTCCTCGCCTTCGTCACGCTTGCCTTCAACACGCTGTTGTTCCTCGTGCTGCGCAACGAGGAAGAGATTACCGGCGGTTCGTTCGGCCTTGTCGGCATGCCCCGGCCGTCGTTTTTCGGCATCACCACCGACAGCAACATCGCCTTTTACTATTTCACGCTGGTCTGCTTCGTCGTGTCCGCTAGCGCCATGTGGTGGATCCTGCGCTCTCCCTGGGGGCGAGCCTTCAGGGCGCTGCGCGAAAATCCGATCCGCGCCGAAAGCCTTGGCCTTAAGGTTCGACACCAGACACTGCTCGCCTTTGCCATCGGCTCTGCGTTCGGCGGTCTTGCCGGCGCGCTGCAGGCACCGCTGGTGCAGTTCATCGAGCCCAGCAGCTTTGCACTGATCCATTCCCTGAAAATCCTGCTGATGGTGGTGGTCGGCGGTTCGGGCTTCTTCTTCGGCCCGATGCTGGGTGCCGCCGTGGTGATCCTCCTGCCGGAACTGCTGCGCTTCACGGAAGGCTATTACCTGATCATCTACTCGACGCTGGTGATCGTCCTGATGGTGTTTTCGCCAACCGGCCTGATCGGGGCCGGCAAGAAACTCGCCGAAAGGTTCCGGCCCAAGCATGAAGCCCGCCGCGATCTCAAACAGGGAGTCCAGCTATGAATGCGGCGGCCCAGGAGGTCATTCTTTCGGTTCACAACATCTCAAAACGGTTCGGCGGCATCCGCGCCGTCCACCAGGTCAGCTTCGATGTGCATAAAGGCGAGATCCTCGGATTGATCGGCCCGAACGGATCGGGCAAATCGACGCTGTTCAACTGTATTCTTGGCCAGTCGAAGCCGACCGAGGGTCACTGCAAGATCAACGGCAAGTCCACCGACGGCGTAAGGCCTGCCGACCTGTCGCTGATGGGTGTCGGCCGCACCTTCCAGCAGCTCTCGGTCTTCCCCAACATGACGGTGTTAGACAATATCATTGTTGCCGGCCAGGAGCATGAAGGCTCGATGCTGTCGCGCCTGTTGGGCAAGTCGGATGCCGGACTGACGGAAAAGGCCGAACAGCTGAGCGAGTTCTTCCGGTTGACGCCTTACCGCGACACACCGGCGGGCTCGCTTTCCTACGGCCAGCAAAAGCTGGTCGACGCGGCCATGGCCTTCATGGCGGGACCCGGCATCGTGCTTCTCGACGAGCCGGCGGGCGGCGTCAACCTGACCATGCTCGGGCACCTCAAGGACCGGCTGATCACCTACAACCGCGAACATGGCACGACCTTCGTGGTCATCGAACACAATATGGAATTCGTCATGTCGCTCTGCACCCGCGTCATCGTGCTGGCGCAGGGCGAGATCATCGCCGAGGGGACACCGGATGAAATCCGGGCGAACCAATTGGTCATCGACGCGTATCTCGGAGGCTGACATGCTGGAAGTGAAAAACCTCAATGGCGGTTACGGCCGTATCACAATCCTCAACGGGACGTCTTTCAGCATACCGAAGGCGTCCATCACCACAGTGATCGGTCCGAACGGCGCGGGCAAGTCCACGGTGTTCAAGGCGATCTTCGGACTGCTCAACATCAATTCCGGCTCCATCCACCTGGAAGGCGAGGACGTGACGCGAAAGCGCCCGGCCGACATGATTGCCCGTGGCGTTACCTACGTGCCGCAGGGCCGCAATGTCGTGCCGCAACTGTCCGTGCTGCACAATCTCGAACTCGGCGGCATTACCGCCAAGGATCAGGCGCGGGTGAAAATGCGGATGGAACAGGTGATGGACCAGTTCCCGATGCTGCGCCAGCGCAAGGACCAGAAGGCGATCGAGCTCTCCGGCGGCCAGCAGAAACAGCTTGAGATCGCCCGCGCGCTGCTGCTCGATCCGAAGCTGATCCTGATCGACGAACCGTCAATCGGCCTGTCGCCCAATCTCGTGCAGGAAGTGTTCCAGACGCTGACCCGCCTGCGCGACCAGAGCGTAACGATCCTGATGGTCGAACAGAATGCCAAGGCGGCGCTCGCCATGTCCGATTATGGTCTGGTCCTGGAACTCGGCCAGACGCGGATGTTCGACAGGTCGGACAAGCTGCTCAATGACCCGCGTGTGGGCCAGCTCTTCCTCGGCGGTCACATCGAGGATGCCGCCTGATTGATCCTCGCGATCGCATAACCTTTTCGGCGAAGCGTTCTCAAGGGGACGCGTCGCCGAAATCACCGAACGCGGTCCAGCCGCCGTCGACCGGCAGCACCACACCGGTGATCGCCGATGCCGCTGGTGAGGCTAGGAAATTGACGGCGGCAGCCACCTCCTCGGCCATGATCAGTCGCCCGATCGGCGTGCGGCGGCGAAGCGTGGGCAGATCGATCCGGCCTGCGGCGGCCAGCTTTTCCACCAACGCGGTCTGCACGAAAGCCGGCGCAACGGCATTGACCCGCACACCCCGCCCTGCCCACTCGCAGGCCATTGCCCGTGTCATTGCAACAATCCCGGCCTTGGCAGCGCCATAGGCGTTGCGCTTGGGAAGACCGGTCAGCCCTGCAATCGAGGACAGGTTAACGATTGCGCCATCACCCCGCGCGACCATGCCACGCGCCACTTCCCGCGACATCAGAAACGTGCCGGCCAGATGCACATCGAGCACCCTCCGGAAAACCTCGATCCCCTGCTCCAGCGTTGGCAGGTGGCTGTCGCCGATCCCGGCATTGTTGACCAGGACATCGAACGGAGCTGAACCCGCGACCGCGGCCACCTGCGCCTCATCGGTCACATCGCAGGCCATGCCGCGATGGACATCGCCCAATTCGGCCGCCCGCTCAGCAGCCTTATCGCCGTCGATATCGGCGATGGTGATGCGGTGGCCGCTTTGAGCAAGCGCTTGGGCAATTGCCAGGCCGATCCCGTCGGCGCCGCCGGTGACGAGGGCTTCACGCATAACCAGGCCTCGGTACCAGTCCCATCAGCGATTGCGACAGCCCCCCATCGACGAGGATGTCTTGTCCCGTGATGTAGGATGCGCGCGGCGAGGCGAGAAACAAGGCTGTATCTGCCAGATCTTCGGGGCTTCCGATACGGCCGACGGGGACCATGGCTTCGCGTCGCGCTTTGACCTGCGGATCGGCGTAGAAGGTTTCGGAAAGCGCCGTTCGCACCAGTCCCGGGCTCAACGTGTTCGAGCGGATGCCTTTGGGTCCCCATTCGTAGGCAAGCTGGCGCGACAGCATCAGGATTGCTGCCTTCGACGCGGAATAGGCGCCGCTTGCAGGTTGAGGGTAGCTGCCCGAAATGCTCGCGACATGCACCAAGGCACCTTGTCCGCGGGACATCATGCCGCGACCGAACGCCTGAGCGGTGACGAGATAACCCGTAAGGTTGACGGAAAGCATCGCCGACCAGTCGGCCTCGGAGACGCTTTCGAGCGGGCCGGGCCGCAGGATTCCGGCGTTGTTGATCAGGATATCAGCGCCTCCCTGCGCCTCGACCGCATCCGCCGCTGCGGCAACGTCGTCTGCCCGCGACACATCACACTTGAGCGAGAAACTACCCATACCCAGTTCGGCAGCGAGCGACGCCGTCTGCGCCTCGTCACGGTCGAGCAGCACGACCCGCACACCTTCCGCAGCGAAGGCGCGCGCCAGCCCCTGACCGATGCCGCCTCCGGCGCCGGTGATGACGGCCGTCTTTCCCTCCAGTCCAAGCCAGCTCATGCCGCGTCTCCCTCCCCCGTCGCCGCCGGTGCGATCCCTGCGAGATAGCGCCCGGTGATCCAGCCGAATGTCATCGCCGGGCCGAGCGTGATCCCGGCACCGGGATAATTGCCGCCCATGATCGAGGCCCGGTCGTTACCGACCGCAAACAGGCCATCGATCACCCGGCCATCCCGATCGACGACCGAGCCCTCCACTGTGGTTTTCAGTCCGTCGAACGTTCCGAGGTCGCCGATTTCCAGCCGGACGGCGTAGAACGGCCCTTGCTCCACAGGCGCAACCGAAGGGTTGGGCTTGTGGTCGGGATCGGCGAGGTACCGGTTGAAGGTGGTCTCGCCGCGATGGAACTGTTCGTCTAGGCCTTGCCTGGCGCCCCGGTTGAATTCGGCCACGGTCGCCACCAGACCGGTCGCATCGATCCCGCAGACCTTGGCGAGATCGGCAAGCGTCTTGCCTTTCTTGAGGTACCCGTTCCGTAGCCACGGCAGGAGTGGCACCGGCGCCGGCTTTGCGTGGCCAAGACCATACTTGCGGATCGCCCGATGGTCGCAAATCAGCCACGCGCCCCCCTCGCCCGCCGCAACCATGGCAGCGCCGACATCGTGGTAGCTCTCGCTCTCATTGGTAAATCGCCGGCCATTGGACAGAACGGCGATCATGCCCGGCTTGTAGCGATCGAGCAGATGCGGAAAATAGCCTATGCCTGGCACACGGCTGATCGGCATCCAGGCGGCCGGCTGGGCGAATTCGGCATCAAATGCGCCGCCTGCCTCTTCGCCGAGACGGATGCCGTCACCGGTATTGCCCTCCGGTACCGGCGAAAAATGCTCACCGCCTGCCTTGAGATGGGCGTAGATCCCGGCTCGCCTCGCGAGATCCTGCGCATATCCTCCGCAAGCAAGGACTACGCCCCGCCGGGCGACGATACGGCCGGGTGACGCGCCACCGACCTCGACACCGGTGATACGACTACCGTCCTTGGTCATCCGTAGCGCCGGCGTATCGGTCAGGATCGGAATATCGAGATCGAGACAGGCTGCGGCCAGCCGCGCTGCCAGCGCGTTGCCGCTCGTGACCTGGACGCCGCGGCCGTGACGCACAACCTCGCCGGCATGCGCGACAAGGCGTTTCATCACGTAGGAAAACGAGGTCAGCGATTTGGTGGCGTTGAAGAAATGCCTGATATCGGCATTGGACGAGTTGAACATCATGCCCATGAACGTGATCGAGCCGAGCGGCGGCCGCAGCCGCGCAAGATCGCTGCCGAGCACGCTGCTGTCGAAAGGCGCCGCCAGCACCGAGCGCCCGACATCGACGCCGCCATCCACCGTCGGGTGATAGTCCGGGTAAAGCGTGGGGACGAATTTCACCACCGTCTCGCGTTCGAACCAGTCGAGCATTTTCGGACCGGCCTCGAGAAACGCGTCGATCGTTTGCGCGTCGAACCAGTTCCCGGTCTCGGCCTTGAGGTAACGGCGCGCCGCGTCGCGCGTATCGCTCGGGTTGTTCGACTTCCCGTGCCGGTTTCCGGGTATCCACAGCACGCCACCCGAAAACGCCGTCGTGCCTCCGAACACAGGCTCCTTCTCGATCACGATCACGGACAGGCCGTGTTTCCTCGCCGTGATCGCGGTGGCAAGCCCTCCCGCGCCCGATCCGACGACCAGCACGTCACAGACGTGCCCCTCCTCCCTCTTCGGCTCCATCCGCTTCTCCCGGTCGCGTTTGATGGAGATCTTGCTAACCCGCATACCGGGGATGACCAATGGACGCCGTCGCGCAATTGTTGCACTATTTGGCAGGGAGATAATGAGGAGGACACATGGGAAGCTTGGCCGCAGGCGGCATTCCGCTTTACTATCTCTATGGCGATCAGGGTGCCGACGTCGATCTGGACTTCCTGCATATCGAACCCCTGCGTGACCGCAGCGGGCCAAACGATTGGAGGATTCATCCGCATGCCCATCCCGACCATATGCAGGTTCTGCTGGTCAGAGAGGGGGGTGGAACCATCCGCATGGAGGATCAAATCTCATTCATACCCGCGCCTGCGATCATGGTCGTTCCAGCCGGAATTGTTCACCAGATCGATTTTGATCCGGGGACTGACGGCTACGTGGTGACGGCCGCACTCGGTTGCCTGAAGGCAGCGTCAAGCTCGGACCCGCGGCTCGAAACGGCTGCATCGAGACCGGCAGTCTACCCGATCGAAGGAACCGGCGTCAGCATTCCGGCCGTCGTCGATACGTTTCACTGGCTGCATCGGGAATTCATCTGGTCGGCACCCGGCCGGCGCATATCGATGATGGCGCACTACATGCGGCTGCTCGTGATCGTGCTGAGGCTTAACATCACCCATGACGAGACCGGTATATCCACGCCAGACCGGGGTTATGATCTGCTTTTGCGCTACAGGGCCCTTCTGGAACGCCACTTCCGGACGGAGCGATCCTTGACCTTCTACGCGAAAGAGCTGGCGGCGACGCAGGCGCGGCTCAATGCGGCCTGCAAGGCACGCGCCGGCAAGACCGCGTCGGACCTGCTCTACGAGCGGCTGTTGATGGAAGCCAAGCGCTACCTCGTCTATACCGAGAGCAGCGTCGCGCAGGTGGCACATATGACCGGTTTTGACGACCCCGCCTATTTCAACCGCTTCTTTACCCAGCGTGTCGGAATCTCTCCGGGGACCTATCGCAAACAGGCGGCACGACACGACAGCTGATAGGCTCAATTGTCCAATCTCTTGCAGACCTTATCCATGTTCGCGGGCGGTCCGGCGTGCCAGACTGACGCGATGGGAGACGGTGATGATCCACGAATGGCGAACCTATCAGCTAAAGCCGGGCGCAACCGGCGAGTACCTCGCGCTGCTTGCAGACCTCGGGCTTCCACTTGTGACACGGCACCTGCCACTTCTCGGCTACTGGCAGGCGGAAACCGGCCCTCTGAACGTGATCCACCATCTCTGGACCTATGCGGACTGGGCTGAACGCGAAGCATGCCGCGCCGCCCTCTCGAATGAAGAGGCTTGGGTGAACGGCTTCATCCCCCAGGCTTTCCCGATGGTGTTGCAGCAGCACAACTATCTGGCGACGCTTGGGCGCGGATCACCCGTTTTCGACACGGCCGTCGCCGACCGTCACCGGCAGCATGGCCCACGGCCCGCAGGCACGCCCTTGTTTGCCCCTGACTGTGCAGGATTGGTGACCGGCCATGCGCCGCCTGATGCGGTCGCGCTGCTCGAGCCGTTTTCCGGTTCGACAGAAGGTCCTCTTGCCCTGCTTCCACGTCACGCTGATCCGTTGAGGTACGTCGGTGGGTATGACGGACAGCACACCGTGCTGCGCCCCTTGTCGTTTTCGCCGCTTTGAACGCTGTGCAAATTGCCGCTACACCTGCGCAAATGTCTCTTTCAGTTTCAAGCCGAGCGTTACCGCACGCGCTATCATCAGGACCATCATCGCTGTCCACAACCCTTCATTTCCCCAGACCTGCTGCAGACCATAAGCGGTGGCGATGAAGATGCCGGTGGAGATGATCATGCTGTTGCGCATATCTCGGGCACGCATGGCTCCGATCATGATGCCATCAAGCATGAAGCTGGTCACGGAAACGAGCGGCAACGCGATCAGGAAGGGAAGCAGGGCAATGGCGGCGGTACGAACATCTTCCTGATCGGTGAGGAGCGAGATGATCGATGGGCCAGCGAAGGCGTAAACAACTGAAAACAGAAACGCCACCAGACCCGACCACACAAACGCGGCCTTGACCACCTGGGCAAGCGCTTTTTTTTGCCGCGCGCCGATGACTGAACCGACCAGGGTTTCAGTGGCGTTCGCAAACCCGTCCAACCCATAGGATGTAAAGCCGTGGAGGTTGAGAAGGATGGCATTGGCGGCGAGGATCGTGTCGCCTTCCTTGGCACCGCTGCGGGCAAACCAGCCGAAACAGAGCAGAAGGAAGAAGCTTCGCAGAAAGATGTCCCGGTTTACCGCGACCAGCCGTCGAAGCGCCAACCCGTCCAGCAGCTCCTTCATCCGCACTGCGGGATGCGCACCGAATGGCTTGATGATGAAGAGGCCTGCGATCAAGGCCACCCATTCGGCAAGGGCGGTCCCCGCCCCTATCCCGGCGACACCCCAGTCGAAAACAAGAACCAGCGTGAGAGTTGCGAGCAAGTTGACGATATTAAGGGCGACTTGTAGCGCCAGTGAGATCATCACGCGCTGGCAACCGAGAAGGTAGCCGAGGAGGACAAAATTTCCGAGCGTCGCAGGCGCTGACCAGATTCTGGCGAATGCATAATCCGACGCGCTCCGGTAGACCGCTTCACTGCCGCCGAGGAATCCGAGTCCGATCTCGATGATCGGCTTTTGCAGCAGGATGATCACGGCACCGCCGGCAGCGGCGATAAGCAGCGCCCGAAACAGATGCATGCGCATGAGCGTGCTATCTTTGGCACCCCACGCCTGGGAGACCAGACCGGTCGTTGCCATGCGCAGAAAACTGAAACTCCAGAAAAGGAAATTGAACAGCACGCCGCTCAGCGCGACCCCGCCGAGAAAGAAAGACCCCGGGAGATGTCCCGCCACCATCGTATCGACAAGTGACAGGATCGGCTGAGCCAGATTTGCGAGAATGATGGGAAGCGCCAGAAAGACCATCCGACGGTTCCAGTTTTCCTTTGCTCCCTGTTCCGGCAAGATGGTCATAATCCGAAAGGGCCTGAGCAGAAGAGCTTCGCCTGCCCTATAGTCTTGATCGACATGGTATTGCTCCCATCGGTCGGCTTTTTGTTGGACCTCATGTTGGCTTCACCAGTCCATGACGACCTTTCCGGAATTGCCGGAGCGCATGGCCTCGAACCCGTCTCTGAAGGAGTCGATGCCAATGCGATGGGTAATAAGAGGCGAAAGGTCGAGGCCGCCCTGCACGAAGGCGATCATCTTGTACCAGGTCTCGAACATTTCCCGCCCGTAGATGCCTTTGAGATTGAGCATCTTGAAGATCACTTTGTTCCAGTCGATCTCGAACCCGGTCGGCGCGATGCCGAGAATCGCAATCTTGCCGCCATTGTTCATCTTGTCGATCATGTCGCGGAATGCGGGGGCCGCGCCCGACATTTCCAAACCGACATCGAAGCCCTCGGTCATACCGATGCGCTTCATCACGTCCGACAGGTTTTCCTTGGACGCATCGACGACGTGGTCGATGCCGAGCTTTTCGGCAAGTGCCAGACGTACCGGGTTGATGTCGGTGATCACGACCTTGCGGGCGCCCGAGCGCTTGGCAACCATCGCACCCATGATGCCGATCGGACCGGCTCCGGTCACCAGGACGTCCTCGCCGACCAGATCGAAGGAGAGAGCGGTGTGCACGGCGTTGCCGAACGGATCGAAGATCGCGGCAATCTCGTCCGGCACATCATCCGGGATCGGCACGACATTGTCTTCGGGAATGCAGACGAATTCGGCAAAAGATCCGGGCCGGTGGACACCCACGCCCAACGTGTTGCGGCAAAGGTGTCCGCGCCCCGCGCGGCAATTGCGGCATTTGCCGCAAACGATATGCCCCTCGCCGGAGACGCGCGCGCCGACCTGGACCTTGGTGACCGCAGAGCCCACCTGCGCGATCTCCCCGCAGAACTCGTGGCCGACGACCATCGGCACCGGAATGGTTTTTTGGGCCCAACTGTCCCAGTTCCAGATATGAACGTCGGTGCCGCATATCGCGGACTTCTTCACCCGGATCAGCACGTCGTTGGGGCCGGGGTCCGGAACAGGGATATGCTCCATCCAGAGACCGGTTTCGGCTTTCGACTTGACGAGGGCGCGCATCATGTTGGTCATCGAAAAATTCCTGTCAATGAGTTGGATCGGTTCGGGCCGGGCGTCTACTCGATCACGCGCAGTTCCCTGCCGACCTCTTCGAACGCCGCAATGGCCCGGCGCACATCGTCCTCACTATGCGCCGCCGACATCTGGGTACGGATACGCGCCTGGCCTTTCGGTACGACCGGGAAGGCGAAGCCGACGACGTAGACACCCTTTTCCAGCATCCTCGCCGCCATGTCCTGCGCCAGCGACGCATCGCCGAGCATGACGGGAATGATCGGATGCCCCTCGCCCGCCAACGTGAACCCAAGCTTGCTCATTTCATCGCGGAAGAGGCGGGAATTGGCTTCTAGCCGGGCGCGCAATGCGTCACCATTGTCGATCAGGTCAAACACCTTCAGCGAGGCGCTCGCAATCACCGGAGCGAGGGTGTTGGAAAACAGATAGGGACGCGAGCGCTGGCGCAGCCAGTCGACCACTTCCTTCTTGCCGGACGTATAGCCGCCGGATGCACCGCCGAGCGCCTTGCCGAGCGTGCCGGTGATGATATCCACCCTGCCCTCGACGCCGCAATGTTCCGCCGAGCCGCGACCGTGCTTGCCGACGAAGCCGACGGCATGGCTGTCATCGACCATGACCATGGCGCCATATTTCTCGGCAAGGTCGCAGACGCCCGCAAGATTGGCGATGATGCCGTCCATCGAAAACACGCCGTCTGTGGCGATCATCTTGAACCGGCTGCCTTCGGCCTTTTTCAGTTCCTCCTCCAGCGCCGCCATGTCGTTATTGGCGTAGCGGAAACGTTTCGCCTTGGAGAGGCGCACCCCGTCGATGATCGAAGCGTGGTTGAGTGCGTCCGATATGATCGCGTCCTCCTCGCCGAGAAGCGTCTCGAACAATCCACCATTGGCATCAAAGCAGGACGAATAGAGGATCGTATCCTCCAATCCCAGAAACTTCGAAATCCGGTCTTCGAGCTGCTTGTGCTCTTCCTGCGTCCCGCAGATGAAACGCACAGATGCCATGCCGTAGCCGTAACGATCCAGCGCGTTCTTGCCGGCCTCCACCAGTTCGGCGTTATCGGCAAGGCCCAGATAATTGTTGGCGCAAAAATTCAAAACCTTGCGACCAGATGCGACTTCGATCTCGCCGGCCTGTTTGGAAACGATCACCCGCTCGGTCTTGTAGAGACCCGAAGACCTCAGACCCGCAAGTTCGGTGGAAAGATGTGCGAGGAACGCGTTGCTCATTGTGAATGCAACCTTGTTTGCCTCCGACGCATCCGCGTCGCGGCTTGGAGAAATTCGGGTATGGGACAGGAGAAGCGCGTTGACGCTCCTACCTCCCCTGCCTCGACCTTAAGCTGCTCGGTCCGTTTGCCGGACGGTGAAGCAATGATCGAAGGCTTACGATGGTCACGCGGCCAAGGGTGCAAACCCGTTTTGGCAAAGGGTCTTTAATTCATCCAATGACATTACGTCTAGATCAAGCGCGTTGAGAAGATCGTTCTCAGCCGCGAAATCACGTCCGTACATGGCCGAGAAGATCCGGACACCGGCTTCGTGGAGCTCCGCTGGAGAATCGGCGAGACGGCCAAGTTTCGCCGTCATCACTAAGCCAAATGGGACGTCTTCCGTCACATAACGGCTGTCGGCCGTACTCGGACCCGTACCGCCATTACCGGCCTCGTGCATTTCCTGGTTCATTTGCGAAATCGAATTGACCGGCACATGGAACGAGAGATGGAAATGCTGGAAGATATCGCGCACGTCCAGACCAAGTCTTGTCGCAATGGCAATCCGTTCCTTGTCGAGATCCTCAAGAAGACGCCCGACATTCGGTGTGACATTCTGTCCTTGGCTCCAGCTTTCGCCGCGCTCCATGCGGGTCATGTTGCCGAGCGCAATTCCCATATGATTTTGCGGATTGAGATTGGATAGCGCAATTGCCATCAGGCTTCCCCGATCAAGGAACCGGTCACCGAATAGGTCCTTGCAGACCACTAGGCCAGCCGCGCTCCGCGATGAAGGGATGGTAGCGATATCAACCTGCTTTCGCACCGTGTTGACCTTCACGGATGTCGGGCTCAACTGTCTGCCCGATACGGCGGTCGTGCCCCAGGCAACGATGGTGACTGTGATCCCGCGCGCCGCGACAAGACGCGACAGATAGAGAGCGCCGAACGAGGCGTGCGAGCTGAAGATAACCGTCTGCTCGGACGTCAGGTAGGGTGCGACCGCATCCAGCACCGTCCTGTGACCGTAGGCCGGCAGCGCAATCACCAGCACGTCTGCGCCCGCAGCAAGGTCTGCCGCATCCTTCGCAACCGCAGGCTTGAAGGTGCCGACGATCGCGCCTTCGGCCACAAGCGCCTCCCCCTTGCCGAGTGCTTTTGTCCGCTCCCCGGAGGGTGACCAGAGTGTCACATCATGTCCTTGCTGCTCTACCAGAGCCGCCGTTGCAAATGCGATTGAACCGGCGCCGACAATACCTACCCGCATGAAAATTTCCTTTTCTTTTCGAATGAAAGACCGCTTTGGAAGCCGATCCTTATCTTGAACTCACAGACGTTCGCTGTGTCCCCGGACCGATCTCCCCGGATGCGACCACGAGAAACGCGCTCGCACCGACAGGGCCAACGCTTTTTAGCGCATGGGGCACGTCCGCCGCGTAACGCGCCGTCTCACCCGTGCGCACGATCATCGTGTTACCGGCGCTGCGCACCACGATCTCGCCCTTCGTACAGTGCAGATGCTCGATAGTGCCCGCACCGTGAGGGTCGCTTGCCAGTTCGCCCTCCGCCTCGAAGCTGAGAAGATACCACTCGATCAGCGACACCATGTTGGCCGGCGACAAAATCTGCAGCGTACAGCTGCCATCCGCGCTTCGGATCGTCGGCGTTAGGTTGCCCGGTTGCAAATCGATGATGGAGCCTCCACCCCGCTCCTCGCTCGCGCCGCTAATCAGGCTGTTGAGATCGATCTCCAACGCCCGGGTCAGATGCCACAGCGTTCCATAGGTCGGATTTGCGTTGCCGCGTTCTATCTCGGACAGCATTGATCGCGAGACGCCCGACATTGATGCCAACTGGGCAAGCGTCAGGTTCAACTTCTTTCGGTAAGCCTGCAAACGCGGCCCAATTTCGGGCGGATTTATCGAAAACATGGCTACTCCCCCTTTTGCCGAACCTGCGAGCGTTGCGAAAAATCAGTCCCTGACCGGCTCGCCGAGTGTATGCATGAGCCTGTTGGCCCATCCGAACAGAGATGTGGACAGAATGAGATCGAGGATCTCATCCTGTCGCAGACCGGCCTCCACAAGCGCTGCCATGTCGTCCGCATCCGCCTCGGGAGGGCATTTGGAAAGGTTGACCGCGAATTTAAGGATCGCCTTGAGACGTGGATCGATCCCTGCATCGACGCCATCGGCGAAAATCGCCGCGATCACATCTTCATCCTTCATCAGTTGATTGTAACGGCTGGCATGGACCGCAGCACAATAAATGCAGCGGTTGACGATAGACGCGCCGACAGCCCCGATCTCCCGCTCGGCGCGTGACAGACCATCGCGACCGTACATGACTGCGTTGAACAGCGGCGTCCTGTGCTTCAGTGTTTCGACATCATGAGCGAGCACGAGAACATAGTCTGAAACCTTGGTATTGGAGGGCGTGACCTTCAACGCCTCGAGCTGCTCCGCGCTCGCCTCGGCGAGATCAAGCGGTTTTACGTAAGGCTTCCAAACAGGAATGTCGGTGGTGAAGTCGTGGACAATCTCGCTCATGCCAAACCCCGCATCAGTTGAAGACCGGCTGCCACCCTGATCTGGTAGCTGACGAAGGCAACAAGCTCCGCCAGCCTCACGATATCGTCGTCAGCAATGCCGGCTTTTTGCAGCAATTCGATATCTCCACGCGTTGCTTCTTTGGGCGAATGTGCGACCAGATCGACATGCCGGATCAGCGCCCTCGATCGAGGATCGCTTCCGCCGTCGAACCAGATGTCTGCCAGGCGGGCAGCATCCTCGGGCGCGCCTGCTTTTTCCAGCATTGCCTCAAAATGGTCTTCGAACGCCTTTTGGTCGTTGATCTTTGCGATCCGCCAGGCGAGTGCCGCTCGCTCTGCATGCGAAATGCCGCCGGGAACTCTTGGAGTGAGAGCACCACCATGAGTTTGCTGCGTCAAGGCCATGATATCAGCCCTTCCAGCAACCACTTCCGCCAATCGGGTACCCTGCTCGATGCCGACGATCGCGGCGATCAGATCCTCGTTTTCAGCCATACCGTCTTCCCCTAAGCCTGCTTGAGTGCGATTGTCTGCGCACCATCCGGCAAGGGTGACGCAGTCCATTCGTCGCCGCGCAGTTCGGGCGTGTCGTAGGCTAGCAGACGTTGCCAATGCTGTTCAAAACTCTCGGCATAGAGCTTTGCGGCAATTTCGCGCGACAGCCATGCCGCACCCTCGCTGATGCCGGGGATGTCCCCACTCACCTTGCCAAGGCTCGCGGCAGCGCCCGAATTGAAGCTGTATATGTTGGCAAGCCAAGGCGCCTGCCCCGGCTCCCGCTCGAGAAATGTAAAATCATTGGCGAGATAAGGGAATTTGCCCAGATCTGCGTTCTCTTCGCCCGGAGGCGGCGTGAAGCGGTCATGCCACAGCAAGATCTTGTCCGCGTAGCCATCAAGCTCCTTGCGCGCCAGTGGATCGACCCCGAAGCCGGTTCCGAGGATCATGAAATCGGCACGCAAAGCCTTGCCCTGCGATGTTTCGATGAGGATTTCGTCGCGGTCGAGTTTTACCTTTTCGACCGCCGTGTCGAAATGGAAATATGCATTCGGATGTCGGCTGACACGCATCGTTGATCCGCGGGGGGCCGGCGTCTGCGTGCGCAGTGAATAATTCATGATCTGCCAGCGCCTGGCATCGCTGAGCTTTGGAAATGCGGCAGTGAAACCGAACGAGCCTATGCCCATCAATTTATTGATCCGCGGCATCTCTTTCCGGCGAATGAGGTGTCGAACTTCGGCTGCGCCCGCCTCCAGTGCTTCTGCCGCGTTGTCGACCGCAGAGGCGCCAACACCGACGACCACGATCCGTTTTCCGCGCAGGGCTTCGAAGTCGATATCGTGAGACGAATGCGCCCAGTATTTCCGCGGGAGATCGTTGACGAAACCGGGTATGCTGGGACGACCTAGGCCATCGCGGCCGGTTGCCATCACCACCTTGCGTGCAAGCACCGAGCTTTCGCGCGCACCGTCGCCGCAAAGCGTCAGCCGCATAAGTTCGCCTTCCGGCTCGATCGTCTTGACTTCGACGCTGTTTTCAACCGGAAGATCCAGCACCTTACGATACCAGCAGAGATACTCCATCCACATCGGGCGCGGGATCTTGTCGAGCGCTACCCATGAGTCATTGCCGAACCGAGCGGTAAAATAGGCACGGAACGTGAGCGATGCCATGCCATAAGCCGGACCAGTCAGTTGCTTGGGCGAACGCAGGGTTTCCATGCGCGCATAGGTGATCCAGGGCCCTTCCATACCAGCCCGATTGCGGTTGAAGATGCGGATATTCGCAATACCCGCAACCCTGAGCGCGAAGCCGGCAACCAGACCGCACATTCCGCCGCCGATGACGACGACGTCGTGAACCTGCGGCTCGCTAACCGTCGGCGCCACCCAGTTTGCAGCTGGATAGCACAGGCATGCAAGGTCGTCGCGCACACGCAATTCCAATTCGGCCAGACTGTTTACGGTTGATTGGAGCGGTTTCTGTACATCATAGGCCATAATCTGCCTCCGGCGCCCGGTAGATCTGGGGCTCGAATTGAATGCTCGAACTGTCTTGGCGCCTCACTCTTGGAGAGGCAGACACCCACCTCATTTGCCCGCATGCCGGTCGGGAATGATGGTCGCTGTCTCCGTCTTCCAGCCGAGCCAGACATCCTCATTGCCCAACTGGGATACTTCGCTTGGGTGAACCAACGTGTTGAGAACCGCGCCGCGTTCGACCTCAACCATCAGTGAAGTATGGTTGCCCTTAAATACGCGCTGACGGATCTTGCCTTTGATGCGATTGCCGCTTGCCGGTTCGAAGCCCGAGCAGTGGATAGCCTCCGGACGCAACACTACGTAGAGATGTTCGCCGACGCGCGGCGCGAGTCCGCCGGGATTTGCCTTGATGGTGATGCCGTTCCAGCTCAGCGCCGTTTCGTCGCCCTCCGATCCGATCACCGTGCTCCGCAAAAGGTTCGTCTCGCCGATAAAGTTGGCGACGAACACCGAGCCCGGCCGTCCATAGAGCGTGTTCGGGTCGCCCATTTGTTCAATACGCCCCTTGTTCATCACGACGATTGTATCGGACATCGTCAACGCCTCTTCCTGGTCATGCGTCACGAACATGAAGGTCTTGCCTGTCTTTTCCTGGATCGATTTCAGCTCTATCTGCATTTGCTGGCGCAGCTTGGCATCGAGTGCTGACAGTGGTTCATCGAGCAGCAGCACATCCGGATCCGGGGCAAGCGCGCGCATGAGCGCAACACGCTGACGCTGACCGCCCGACAGTTCCGCCGGCAGTCGGCCGGCATATTCTTGTAGCTGGACCAGTTCCAGCAGTTCCGAGACGCGGCGGTGTATGCCTTGGTTGTCGAGGCCTTTCAGCTCAAGCCCGAAGGCGATGTTGCGGGCAACGCTCATGTGCGGAAATAGCGCATAATCCTGAAACACGATGTTGACGTTACGCTTGTTGGGCGGCACGCGGGTCACATCCTTGCCGCTCAGCATGATGCGGCCGGATGTCGGTGTTTCGAAGCCGCCAAGCATCCGAAGAGACGTAGACTTCCCGCAGCCGGATGGTCCCAGCAACGTGACGAATTTGCCTGCCTCGATGCTGAGATTGAGGTTGTCGACCGCAACATGCGTGCCGTAGCTTTTGCTGACATTGTCGAATTGTACGACGGGTTCCATTAGCGGGTCCTCGCGCGGCGGGTGATGAATTCGGCGTACAATCCCACAGCGGCCGTAACCACCAGAACGATCGTCGCCATTGCATTGATTTCGGGAGACATGCCGCCTTGCACCTTAGCAAAGATCAGCATGGGGAGCGTCGGGCGGTAGCCACCCAGGAAAAACGTGCGGACGAAATCGTCGATCGACAGGAGCACGCAGAAGATCATGCCGCCTAAAAGTGCTGGCCCGAGATAGGGCAGCGTCACCCGGAAGAAGGCAACGATACTGTCTGCCCCGAGATCGCGCGCGGCATCGACCAGATTTCCAGGCATGGAACGAAGGCGGGTAAGAGCCATGACCACGACGAAGGGAACCGCGTGCACCGTATGACCGAGGATAATGGCCGCGGTTCCCGTCGGCATGTCGATGGTCGAGATGAATATGCGCAGTGAGATCGCTGAAATCATGCCCGGTACTACGGCGGGCAGACAGGCGAGAGCAAAGATGATGGTCCGGCCACGGATGCCGTTCGAGACGATCAGCATGGCGATCCAGGTTCCGAGCGTGGTCGCGCCCAGTGTGGATGCCGCGGCGATCATGATGGAATAGAGGCAGGCCTCAAGGAACTGCTTGTCCTGCATGACCCTGACGTACCAGTCGAATGTCCAGTCGCTGATCGGAAACGCGACAAAATTGGCATCCTTGAAGCTCATTGCCATCATCAGGGTGAGCGGCAGGAGCAGATAGAGGATGAAGACCCAGTAAATGGCAGTCAACGTCGTGCGTGGAACATCAGAAACCATGTTGCGCATCAGATCGCACTCCCTTTCTTGCCGCCGACAACACGCATGAAGATCCCTGCTGTGATCAACGCCGTTACCAGCATGATCAGCGCAAATGCGGCGCCAACCGGCCACTTGTCGCTTGCGCCATGGAAGAAGCCGCTGATCGTTTCAGGAAACAACACCGTATTCGGACCGCCGAGAAGCATGGGAGTTGCAAAGACCCCGATGCAGGTCAGAAACACGAGCGAGCAACCGGACACGATGCCGTCCTTGGACAGGGGAAGAATTATCCGGCGGAAGCGCGTGATCGGTCCGGCGCCTAGGTCGGCGGCAGCGTCTAGATATTGCGATGGAATTTTCTCGATGGCCGAATAGAGCGGCAGAAGCATATAGAGGCAGATCAGATAGATAAGGCCGAATCCGAGCGAGAACGACGTATAGAGCATCGGGATGGGCCGGTCGATCAAACCGATTTCGCGCAGAAAAACATTGAGCGCGCCGCGATTGGCCAGAAGCATGATGACCGAGAATGTGCGGATCAGTTCACCGGCCCAGAACGGCACCAGAAGCAGAAGCAATGCCTTTGAGCGACCTTCGGGCCTGACGATCTTCGCCACGTAATACGCCACGGGATACACGACGATCAGTGTGATCGCGGTCGCTGCGGTCGCAAAGACGAAGCTCTTGATCAACGGCGTGAAGTAAAGCGACTCCTGAAAGAAGATCGCATAGTTATCGAACGTGTAGTGCGCTTCTACACCCGCCGGGATGGGATAGCGGGAGAGAAGACTGATCTTCAGCATCTGATAGATCGGACCGACATGCAGCATGACGAGCCAGACCAGTGGGATGCCGGCCAGCAGAACGACACGGCCGATGCGGGAATCGACGGCGGCGCCGAGCGTGTGCTGGTAAATTGCGGAATTGACGATCCGCGCTATGCCGGTTGAATATTTGGGTACGGGCGCGTTGCGTCCGGCCGCATCCCCGGCTATCCTGTTGATGTTCGCCATGAAACTATCTCGGTTAGAGCGACTCGACTGTCCGCAGCTCGGCTAACGGTTCGTCTTCGCGCGTGGTCAGGATGAAAATCCTATGATCACCAACCGTCCCCGGAGACCGCCGAAGCGCTTCGGAAGCGGTCACGGATCGTGCAGGGACCCGCCTTGTCAGGCTGCCTTGACCTCTGCAGTCGCACGATCGATCATCTGGTTTTTCATGTCGCGATTAACCGACGAGAAGAAGATGATGCGATCGAGCTGCTCCTGAGGAAGCGTTGAAGCGAGCTTCTCGCGATCGTTCAGCAGGTCTGCGACGCCGTTGATTGTAGAGCTGTACCCCGACTGACGGGTCATGGCAGCGCCGACCTCTGGACTTTCAAGGATCGCATTGAGCAGCTTGTACGCATTTTCAGCGTTAGGCGCGTTGTTGACGACGTTCAGCGTGTAGCAGAAGCCGAAGGTGCCTTCTTTCGGAACAGACAGCTCGATCGGATGCCCTTCCATAATGAGCTTAGCAGCCGGGCCGGACCACGAATGGGCAAGATAGATATCCTCGTTGATGAACATCTGCTGCACTTCCGAACCCGCGTCGTAGTACTTCCGAACCATGTCCTTGTGCTTGATGAGCAGGTCCCGAGCTTCGTTCGTTGCCTTCTGCGCGATGTCCGCTTTGTCAACATAGGTCACGAAGTCACCATCATGCCCGAGCATCTGCATAGCAATCGTCATGAAGTCGCTGACGATGTAAGACGTTAGGCCCTTGTACTCTGGATCGAACATGATCTGCCAACTCGGCGCATCCTTGACGTAATCGACATTGCGAGCAAGTCCTTCGTATCCCGCAAGGATCGGAAGACCCCAGAGCTTGTCATCGACCCGCGCCCAAGGGGCGTCCTGATATGCGGTGTTGAGGTTTTTCCAGTTTGGAATCTTGGCCGTGTCGAGCGGCTGGATCAGCTTCGAGCTGATGAACTGCGAGTAGCGGTGCCCGGCGACCGTGACAATGTCGGTTGACGGATTTGCGCCCTCCGCGGTCAGAAGATTGTACTGCTTGCCCTGGTCATCGGTCAGCCGGATCCTCACTTCGATCCCAGAGTCTCTCTCGAACTTTTCAACGAATTCCTTCGGGAGAAACTTGTCATAGGTGGTGACGTTGATGACGCCGTTTGCCGCCCAGGCGGGCCGAGGACGAATGATCATCGGCATCGCAATTGCAGTAGCGCCTGCGCCGAGCAAGGTCAATGCGGACCTGCGGGTTATTGTGGATTTGTCACTCATCTTGCGTTCCCCTTTTTAATTGAACTTCAATCGAGTTTGTAAATAGCATCGCCGCGTCGTGGCGCTCGGAAACGAACCTCCAATTTGGGCAGCTTGACCGTTCATCGTCCGGTATGCTGAATTTAATTCCGGTAAATAGGAACTGAACGTAATATTAGATCTATGTCAACTCCCAATTTGAAATTCTATTGCTCGATCGCAATGGACGACGTTGCAGCCGTACCGGACGACGCGGAGGTCGAGTCTGCGTTGCCAGGGGGCCGGAGAAACTCGGTTTTTGCGCTGAACCGTTGCACCGCCGAAGCTCGCGGTTGCCCGTCAGGAGCCATCATTTCTGAATCCGCGATTTGAAATGGGGTTCTTGACCGCTGCGTTTGCTGCCTTGCGCCGCAGTCAAATACTATTGGCTTATCAGAAAAAGCTCTTCAAGCTTTGTTCGTGACCTCCAAATCAACGCGATTTCGGAGTTGTTGTCAGCCCCTTGAAAATGATCAAGATTTCGCTCGGTTTGAAAGGCGACCGAGGACCAGCCGGATTTAAGAGAGCATTTCGTGCTACAATGGATGGTAAGATCAGCTGTACCGACCGCTTCCCGCTCTGAAGGGCGACTAAGACTTCTGTGCCGGACTGCTGATGGTAAACAACTCGGCAGTTCTCGTTTGCCTTGCAGTTAATTTCACCCGTGATCGGATCTTCTTTGTCATTGAGTACGACCGCAACGAGAACCCACTTGCCCCTCTTGTCCCAGTTCTTGAGCCAAACCTATTGTTGGTAATGGAGCAAGTCCTCAGGCCAAGGAACCGGATATGCGCCCATACGATCTAACCCATCGCGGGAACTCTCTGCTGCCATAACGCTGACATCAGGTTCTAAGGTATGGCACATCGTTGGCTCAAGCATAATGCGAAAACCTTTTCGCCACTTAGTAGTCCCTCGATGTCTGCTTGAAGCCGGGAGCGTCAAGTCCGCTATTGGGCGTCGAAAAAGAAAATCGCACCGCAACGCTATAACAAGCTGTGCCAACGCGATGCTGGCGCCGAGAACTTCGGCCGTTCACCCAATGATCCGGACCTCATCACACCCGCAGCGCGCCGGGGGTGAGGCCGTCTTCCCGGCGCATGATGGCCGTCAGGTGGCTTTGGCTGGAGAAGCCGCAGGTAAGCGCGATCTCTGCCAGTGGCAGCGGTCCGTTGACAATCAGTGCACGGGCCTCGTCGAGGCGAAGTCGGGTGAAGTACTGGTGCGGGCTCGTGCCCGTTCGACGCCTGAACGAGCGAAGCAGCTGGCTCGACGAAAGCCCGACCAGCGAGGCCAGGTCCTCGAGCCTGACACCGAGTGTCATATGCGCCTGCATGTGATCGCGCACCTGCCGGAACTGCCGATCAGACAGCCCACCCAGATCCTTCTGGGGCCGGGCTACGCCGTATTGCCGGATGAGGTGGATGCCAAGCAGGTTGAGAAGCGAGTCGAGCTCGAGGCCGGCCATCGTGCCATGCGTGCCTGAACGCAGTTCGTCGCGCAGCATGCCACCGATCAACCCGACACGCCGGTCGACGACCGGCAAGGCATCCGCGACGACGGTTGCGGCCGGCAGGTCGAGGTCGGACTGGGCGAGACCGTCAAGCCATGGCTGCGACAGCGAGAATGCCGCCACTTCCTTGGGCTCATGCCAGCGCGCCCAGTAGTCTGCGCCTGCCGGAACGATTTCACAGCATCCGCTCGCAGCCGAGGCGGTGCGGATCCGCGTCCCGCCAAGGCGTGACTCGCGGTTGCTGAAGGGCTTGAACGACAAGAGCACGAGATGATGGGGGATCGACTGGCTG
The DNA here is from genome assembly GCF_050500145.1 of Neorhizobium sp. IRS_2294. Classification (NCBI taxonomy): domain Bacteria; kingdom Pseudomonadati; phylum Pseudomonadota; class Alphaproteobacteria; order Hyphomicrobiales; family Rhizobiaceae; genus Neorhizobium; species Neorhizobium sp. IRS_2294. The sequence goes on along the minus strand of NZ_CP191440.1, from coordinate 116,409 downwards.
ATCTCGCCTGCGTTCCGCCGGTTCCACGCCGCCGTCCCGAAATCGGACCGGACGAGCCGACCCCAGTTCGGCACCGGCGTGTCGGCAGTGGCGACATGCGGTGCTTCGGGCGGAATGGCATCTGACATGGCTGTTTCCCGTCCAGCGTGCGGATTTACTAACAACGATGCGCGTATCCTGAAAGCCGCACCCCCTCCATGTCGCCTATTCCTTGATCATCAACAAGGAGAAAGACAATGACGACCAGCGACATGATCAAAAATAACGACGGCCAGGTTGCAGTGGTGATGGGTGCAACGCGCAACCAGGGTCGGGCCTATGCCGTCATGCTGGCGCGCAACGGCTGCCGCGGCGTGGCCGTCCACTATCACGGCGAGGCCTCCCGCGGCGAAGCGGAAGAAACTGCCGCCGAGATCAAGCATCACGGTGCCGAGCCCCTTCTGTTCAGCGCCGACCTGACCCAGGTCGCCGATGTCGCAAGATTGTTCGACGCGGTCGACAAGACGTTCGGCCAGCTCGACATCGTGGTGAACACGGTCGGCAAGGTGGTCAAGAAGCCATTTGTCGAGATCACCGAGGCCGACTTCGACCAGAGCTTCGCAATCAACAGCAAGGCGGCGTTCTTCTGCATGCAGGAAGCCGCAAAAAGGATCGCCGACAACGGCCGTATCATCAACATCGGCACGACGCTGCAGGCGGCAACGACCGGGCTATACGCGATCTATGCGGGCTCCAAGGCGCCGCTCGAACACTTTACGCGCGCGCTTGCCAAGGAGATCGGCCACCGGGGCGTCACCGTCAACACCGTAGCACCCGGCCCGCTCAACACCTCCTTCTTCTACCCGGTGGAAAGCGCGGAATCGAAGGCCTTCCTCTCCGGCATGAGCCCGCAGAACCGGCTCGGCGAAATCGACGAGATCACCCCGCTGATCGAGTTCCTGGTCAGCCCGGGCGGCAGTTGGGTCACCGCGCAGACCCTCTTCATCAACGGCGGCTTCATCGCCCGCTGATCCCTCGACTGCACGCAACAAGGCTGATGGCCCATCGATCGGACCGTCAGCCGGCATCCAACCCGCCTGAGGCAGCGCGAACTTGATCAGGTGTGGCCCGCTATCGCGACCCATCCTATCTTTTGGTCTGCATGCCCGCGACGAACCATATGATCGGTTCATCAGCAGCGTTGGGATCAGGCGGCCTTTCTTGCTATGTCGCAAATGCTCAGAGTAACTGCCTTAAGCAGCTGTTCGAATACCTAAGGGTGCAGGAGCAGCAATGCACATCCATTGATCTGTTACACACCACAAATTTTGGGCGACTGGCCCTATACTCTGGAGGTATCCGCCATCAGAGAGATTGGCACCTTGGGGAGAGAGAGATGCATCCGGCCGAAACGTTCGAACTGGTTTTTACCCTGCGTCTCGCGATCCTCGCCCTGCACTGGTTTGCCGAACGCGCCAAGCTTCCGCCATCTGTCGCCCTTCTCGTCGGCGGCGGGGCCCTGGCCTTCCTTCCCGGACTGCCGGTGATCGAGCTGGATCCCGAGCTGGTTCTCGTGCTTTTCCTGCCGCCGCTCCTGATGGACGGGGCCTATTATACCGCGCTTGCCGCCTTCCGCCGCCACAGCGCCGGCATTCTGTCGCTGGCCATCGGCGCGGTCGTCTTCACCACCCTGGTGGTGGGGCTTGTTGTTCACTGGCTGGTCCCGGCGCTGCCCTGGGCCGCCTGTTTCGCCCTTGGCGCCATTGTTTCGCCACCGGATGCCGTCTCGGCACGGGCGGTTCTGCAGCGCGTGAAGCTTCCCCGCAGGCTGACAACGCTTCTCGAGGGTGAAAGCCTCCTGAACGACGCCAGCGGCTTGGTGCTTTTCCGCTTCGCTGTCGCGGCAGCCTTGACGGGAAGTTTTGATGCCGTGGATGCGAGCCTCGAGTTCGGCTTCCTGGCGATTGGCGGCGTCGTGGTCGGCGCCGTCGTGGGTGGGGCCTGGACCTTCCTCCTCCGGCGGCTGGGCGACGAGACCCTGATGATCCTCGCCTCCCTGATCCTCGGCTGGGCCGCCTATCTGGCTGCCGAAGCGATCCACGTCTCGGGCGTCATCTCCACAGTCACCGCGGGCCTGGTTTTCGGTTGGTACCAGCACGTCGTCTTTACCGCGAGCGTTCGCATCCGCGCCGGCGCCTTCTGGCACGTCATGGTGTTCCTGATGGAGGCCATGATCTTCATCCTCATCGGTCTTTCGCTGCGCGGCGTGCTGGAACGCGTCGGGGGATTCGAGACTGTCCTTGCCACCATGGCGGTTCCGGTCGTGGGCGTGATCGTCGCGATGACGCTGGCGCGCTTCGTCTGGATCTTCGGCTGCGACGCCGTTCTGGCGCTGCTCAACCGGCTCGGATTTCCCATCGTCGACCCGCTCGGCCCGAGGGCCGCGACGGTGATGAGTTGGGCGGGCATGCGTGGCGTGGTCACCCTCGCTGTTGCCCTGACCGTCCCCGAAACCATGCCAGGTCGCGACCTCATGCTGGTCGCAGCCTTCGCCGCCATTCTCGTCACTGTTCTTCTCCAGGGGATGACGCTTGGGCTGGTCATCCGCGCTGCGAACCTGTCTGATCGGGGCGTGCGCCCGGCATTGAGCCTTGCACAGGCGGAAGCGGCGGTCGCAGCAGCCCAGCTCGTCGCCGTCCGGTCGCAGGCCTATACCGACGACGGAACGCTTGCTCACCCTCGATTGCTCGAGGGCTTCCAGCGGCGCGCCGACCAGGCATTCCAGAACGCGGACGATGAAGACACTTTCGTAGACGAGATCACGGCCCACTACGACCTCGTCCTCGAGGCGGTAAGGGCCGGCCGGGCCGAACTCGTGCGCCTTCATCGCGCCCACCAGATCAGTGACGAAACGCTGCATGACCTGGAGCGAGACCTCGATCTGGAAGAGCTATCGGCGACAGCCGCGAAATCCCTCTGACATGACGCTTGCGGCGTTTACCTCTGTCCAACGTGCTGGACTTAGCGTCCTGCTCGTGTCCCTTCTGATGCCGGAGCCCATGACTTAAAACGAGCGCATCACCGGCGATCGACTGCAAATAAAGGAACTATGGTTTTGGAAATCGGAATTGACAGTTTTGCGGCAACCGTCAAGGGTGTCAGCGCCATGGATCGCATGGGTTTCCTGCTCGACGAGATCGAGATGGCCGATACGTCCGGCCTCGACGTGTTCGGCATTGGTGAGCACCACCGCATCGACTATCTCGACAGCGCACCGGCCGTCATCCTTGCCGCCGCCGCCGCGCGGACGAAGTCGATCCGGCTGACCAGCGCGGTAACGGTGCTTGGCGCCGCAGACCCCGTCCGCGTCTTCCAGGAGTTCGCGACGCTGGACCTCATCTCGCGGGGACGGGCTGAAATCGTCGTTGGTCGGGGATCCTCGATCGAGGCCTATCCGCTGTTCGGTCTCGACCTCAACGACTACGATGCCCTGTCGGAGGAAAAGCTGGAACTGCTGCTCGCCCTGCGCGACGAGACCAATGTGACATGGTCCGGCCGGTTTCGGGCGCCACTCGACGGCCAGGGTGTCTACCCTCGTCCTGCCCAGCCGAAGATGCCCATATGGCTCGGGGTTGGCGGCACGCCGCAATCCTTCGCCCGTGCCGGGATCCTAGGTCTTCCGCTGATGGTGGCGATCATTGGCGGGGAATTCCGGCGGTTTCGATCGCTGGTCAATCTTTACCGGGAGGCCGGAGCACGCGCCGGGCACGCGCCCGAAGCACTGCGCGTCGGCATTCATGCGCTCGGCTTCGTGGCCGAGACGGACCGCGAGGCGGAGGATCGCTTCTTCCCCGGCTGGCAGGCGATGTTCACCAAGATCGGCCTCGAGCGTGGCTGGGCACCGTCGACGCGCGCGCAGTTCGACAACCTGGTTCGGCCCGGCGGCGCGTTCCTCGTCGGTGATCCCGATACGGTGGCGGCAAAGATCCGGCAGACGTCCGATGACCTCGGCGGCATCGACCGGCTGACGTTCCAGATGAGCTCCGCGGCAAGCGACCAGCCGGCGATGCTGCGGTCGATCGAAATGCTCGGCCGCGAGGTCAAGCCACGCCTCTCGGCCTGAGCTAAAGGTCGTTTCTCACAGCGACGGTTGCTGAGGCGGCCTTTCCGTATCCGCCGGAGGAACAGCGATGAAAACGCGGGTTCCGACCTACTGAGCCAAAAGGCGCTTGGTCCGTCGGTTATCCGCACGCGTTGCAGGCGGCGTTCAGCCTGAGACTCGGTACCTTTGCGCAAAGTGCGCGAAGGCCGAAACCTGCTTTGCCAGGAAGTGGCGCGTGTCGGCGTCGGTCAGTTCCAGCGTTTCGCTGTGCACCTTGGCTGCGACATGCCCGATCATGACCTCCGGCTTGTTGAGAACGGCGGCATCCAGATAGACGAGGATCTGTCGGAGATGATACTGGGCCCTAGCGCCGCCGAGCATACCGGCTGACGCCGTTTGGATGGCCACCGGCTTGCCGGCAAACGGCTGGTTCGGCAGCCGTGAAAGCCAGTCCAGCGCGTTCTTGATGCCACCCGGGACCGAGTAGTTGTACTCGGGCGTGACGATGATTACGCCGTCGGCGAGACGGATCGCCTCACCCATCGCCGTCACCTCCGCGGGGAACCCTGCCGCCTGCACATCCTCGTCGTAGAGCGGGAACGTGCCGACCGAGCCGAGTGCTGTGATGGTCACGCCCTCCGGGGCGAGAGACGGCAGGGCGCGAGCGATTGCAGCATTGTAGGATTTATGACGCAGGCTTCCGAGAAGGGTCACGAAGTGCAGCGGCTTAGGTTCAAACATGAAGGCTCCAAATGAGAATGCCGACGAAAAGGCGGATCAAACGGGATCAGAATCCGGATTGACCACTTTCGGCAGCTCGATGATGAGATAGTCGAGAAACGCGCGCACCGAAGGCAGCACGTAATCCCGGAACGGCAGGACTGCAGTGATCTCCGCCTTGCCGGCCAGCCATTCCGGCATGACCCTTTGCAATCTGCCCTCAGCCACGTCTTCCCGGCAGATGTAACCGGGAAGTGCCGCGATCCCGATGCCGTCTGCCGCAGCCTGTTTCAGCATGATCAGGTCGTTGCCCGCCATGCGTGGCTGGACGGAAAGCACCCGGTCGCCGATCACGGGATGGCTGAGCTTCCACACCGTTGCCTGCCCGGGACGATGCATCGCCAGAAGGTCATGTTCTGAAAGCTCGTCCGGTGTCTTCGGTTCGCCACGACGCTCGATATAGCGCGGCGCTGCGAAAATGAACCAGGGCGCCGGAGAGAGCGTCCGCTGCACCAGGGCCGAATCGGTCATCTGCCCCTCGTGAGCCCGGATCGCGAGATCGAAAGCGCCGCCGACGATGTCCGTCTGCTCGTCGCCCGTGTGCTGGACGAGCTGGATTTTCGGGTGGTCGATCGCGAACTGCGGTATGATCTGCCGCAGGACATAGACCGAGGTCGCGATCGCCGTCGTGAACTTGATGACCCCCGTCGGCTCCTCCAGCCTCTGGCGCACCGCGTTCTCCGCGATGTCGGCGTTTCGAAGCATGACAAGCGCGTGGCGATAGAAGAGAGTGCCCGCTTCGGTCAGCGTCTGCACCCGTGACGTTCGATTGATCAGCCGGACGCCGAGGGCGGCTTCAAGCTGCTGCAGCCGATGGCTGAGTGTCGACTTCGCAACGCCCGTGCTGCGGCTTGCAGCTGTCAGGCCGCCGCTGTCGACGACCTGGACGAAGGTACGGAAATCATTGAGGTCGAGCACGGGTTCAGTCCTTTTACGAGATCGGCGCAAAGACCGCCAAAGGCCGTTTTTTGATGGGCCAATTCCAAGGAGACCACGACCAGCATTAGAGAGACGCCCTGACAAGCGCAACCCCGAGATGATCGGCCAGTCCTCTAGATGCCGCCGCAAACGCCGAGAGGTTGATCCCCATCACCACCTCCGAATCGATCCCATCCACCGGGACGAACGACGCCTCGAACCGGATGCTGGCTTCATCGGCGCTCTCGCCGGGACGAACCAGGATCTGGTTCGTCTGGGCGCTGACCGGGATCGGAAACGTCACCATCTGGTAGGTGAGATGACGCGCCCCGTCATCACTGGATATTAGCCGCTCGCGGACGGTCGTCCCGTCGGTCGTGACCAGCTCCCGTTCTCCGTCGGCGACCAGACGGCTTTCACGGGCAATCGGGTTCCACGAGGCGACCGCTGCGAAATCGCTAACGACGGACCAGATCCGTTCCGGGCTTGCGGCAAGGGTCGCGGTATAGACGGCGACATAGCTCTTGCTCATACCCGTGCTCCACCGTTGGCCAGAACATGCTGCCCCGTCAGCCAGCGTGCCTGATCTGAAGCCAGGAAGGCGACGACATCGGCGATCTCGTCGGGTTCGCCAAGGCGTCCGAGTGGCGACCCGGCCGCAATCCGGTCACGCTCTTCCTGCGGCGCATCCTTGATGAACTCGGTGTTGGTTGCGCCGGGCATGACCGAGTTTACGGTAATCCCGCGGTGACCCAGCTCTATCGCCAGAACCTCGACGATCAGCTTCGATCCGGCCTTCGAGGCCGCGTGCAGGCCCATGCCCTGTGCCGTGAACGCGGTGGTCGAGGTCGAGATGTCGATAATCCTTCCGCCGTCCCGCACCCGCTTGGCCGCTTCCTGGAGCACGAAGAACGAGCCCTTGGCATTGAGACCAAAAATTCGGTCAAAATCCTCTTCCTTCACGTCGACGACCGGCACGCCGATGAACGGCAGCCCGGCATTGGCGACGACGATATCGAGGCCGCCGAAGGCCGTATCGACCTCGTCAAACAGCCGCCGGATGTCCGCCATATCGGCGACATCGGCCTGGAAGGGACGCGCCACGCCGCCGGCATCCTCGACGGCCCGCACCGCTTCCGCCGCTTCCTTCGGACGGCTGCGATAGTTGATCGCAACCGTCGCGCCCTCGCGGCCGAGCCGCTCGCCGATCGCCCGGCCGATGCCGCGCGATGCACCGGTGATCAGCGCTACCTTGCCTTTGAGAGATGTCATGAGAATGCTCCTTCGTATGTGGGCTATGATCGGCGAGAGCGCCGGCCTGGCTCTTTCGATCCGGCCGGTCAGGCGAGGATGCGCGCGGCGATCCGCTCGGCGACCATGATGGTGGTGACGTTGGTCGGGACCGACGGGATGTCGGGAAGAATGGAGGCGTCAACGACGCGAAGGTTCTCGATGCCACGCACGCGCCCGAAGGCATCGACAACGGCAGTCTCGTCGGTGTCTGTCCCCATCGGAACCGTCGAGGTCGGATGCTGGTAAGCCGCGATGTTGGCGATGATATTGGCGCGCAGGTCCGCGTCGCTTTGCACGGCATCGCCGGGCGCCATCTCGTGATCGACCATGCCCGCGAAAGGAGCGGTTCTGCCGATCTCGCGGGACAGCCTGACCGCTTCCACCATCCTGTCGAGATCGCTCGGGTCGTCGAAGAAGTTATAGTGGATGCGCGGCGCGACGAGCGGATCGCGCGAGGCCAGGCGGAAGCTGCCGACAGACTTTGGCAGCGTTACTGCAGCCGCGAGAACGATCGCGCCGCCCGTCGGGCTCGCCTTCGGGTCGATGAAGTGGGTCGCGGAGACCTGGAGGTCGAGATCGCCGCCGGTCGCTGCCGCTGAGCCCGTCCAGACAAGCGCGCCGGCTGCAGGGCTCATGGCCCTGTCGGCGGCCTTCAGGGCGTAGACGTTGTAGAAGAACGGATGGTCCTGGAGACGGGATCCGACCGGCAGGTCCGCCAGGACAGGAATCTCCAGCGCGCGGAGATCGCCGGCAGGCCCGATGCCGGAGCGCAGCAGCATGGCCGAGCTTCCGAACGCCCCGCCCGACAAGATGATCTCGCCGCCGGTCAAAACCTCTCCCGTCACCAGCCGGACGCCGGAGGCCCGATTGCCGCTGAAGACAACGTGATCCACTTCTGTCTCGCCGCGGATGGTGAGGTTCGGGCGGGCGCGAACCTCCTCGGTGAGATAGACGATGCCGGTATTCATCCTCCTCTCGTCGACGACGTTGAGCGGATAGGCCCCTGCCCCGTCCGCAGCCGCGCTGTTAAAATCCGAAACGTCAGCCAGACCCAAGGCCCACGCGGCGTGAACGAAGCCGCGAGAGGACGCGGTCAGTTCCTCGAGGGTTCGCTGCCGGACCGGAAAGGGGCCGGATCGACCATGCAGGGTATCGTCGCCGGTCGGGGTGTTTTCCAAAGCCTTGTAAGCGGCCGACACCTCGTTCCAGGACCAGCCTTCGATCCCGCGCGCCGCCCAGCGTGCGAAGTCGGACGGCCGTGCCCGCGCCATTGACGGCGGAACTGCCACCGACCACCCTGCCCCGCGGCAATGGAATGTCATGGCCGAGCTTTGTCGTGTCGTCGCTGTGATAGTGCCAATCGAAACCCGAAGTCCCCACAGTGCCGGCATCGGTCAGGCTCTGCGGATAGGCGCTCGGCTCAAAATTAGGCCCCGCTTCCATTAACAGTACGGTGCGATGAGGATCGGCGCTGAGGCGCGTTGCAAGCACCGCTCCGGCGGACCCGCCTCCCACGATGATCACGTCGACCGGTGGCGCTTCGGCATGGGCGTGCGCCAGGCCGATCAGGACAGCGCCCGTTGCTTTGCCGCTTCCAGCCATGAAACGTCTCCTCGTCATCGCCACTTGCGTGAAATTGTCCCTGATGGAGCGCTATGAGCGCTGCAGGCAAGGCTTCACCTCTGTGTCAGGGAAGTAGCGAATACGGGATTGTGCGAACAGCGGGCCCATCCCGGAAGCTACGTTCAACAGGATGGACGATGCACACCGACGACGTGACGACGCCACGAAGCTAGGCCAACTGTCTAAACTGAGCGATGCAGTGCTTGACGACCGAATTTGACGCGCAAGGCGGAGGCATTTCCGCTGCCGGTCAGAAGCGGTAGATTCTTACCCGGTGCGACAGGCAGGCGCTGTTCGCCTCCATTTCAGTTGGAGCGTCCTCGGGATCGCTTAGGTCTACGCGACCTCAAATGTAACCTTGGCGTATGCGCCACCGTCAGGATTGTTTCCGACCTCCAAGCGGGCATTGTGGCCTTCCGCAATCGCTTTGACGATCGTCAGACCAAGCCCTGAACCGCTCGTGCCACGACCGCTGAGCCTCTCGCTTCTCCAGAACATGTCGAAAGAGGAGTGCTGCGCATAGTCTGGTAGTCCTGGACCCTTGTCCTGGACAGAAATGAACGACCGCCCCGTGTCATCCACCCCAGTGTGAACATCGATCGGCCCGAAATCGCCCGCGTATCGCCGTGCGTTTTCCAGAAGAGCGAGGATAGCCTGGCGGAAACGGTCCGGATCGATCATTGCCGGTGCGGGCGCAAGGTAGGTTCGGAAATTGACATCACCGCCTGCGGAGATCTGGAACAGGGTCACCGTCTCCGAAGCATGCAAGGCCAAGTCGGTCGCCGTGGTCGCGGTCACAAAGTCGATCGTGCCCGCCAGTGAGAGCGTGTTCAGCTGGTCCACCAGCCGCGACATGCCCCGTGTCTGCGCCAAAAGCGCACGCAACTGGGCTTCGCTGACGGGAATGACGCCGTCAGTCATGCCTTGCAGATTGCCCTGCAGCACCGTCAGTGGTGTGCGCAATTCGTGGGCCACCGCGCGCGTATTGAATTTCAGGCGGGTCTCCAATGCAAGCAACTCGCTCGCCATGCGATTGATGGTGATCGCAAGCGTTTCGACTTCCTTGGTTGCGCCCGGTTCGACCGTGACCTGAAAATCGCCCTGCCGGATCTTTTCGGCTGCGGCCGTCAGGCGGGTGAGCGGCGCGACGAGCCGGTAGGCCAGGACGACGCCAATGCCGCTGGTAAACACGATCAGCAGAAATCCGAAACCTAAAACACCCTCGACAGGGGACGCCTCGGTCGCCTCTTCCAGTGTCGGATAGAGCGGCGCGAGTGCCGCGAGATCGCTCGGTGCGGGGATCTCGCCATTGTTGATGCTGACCCAGGCACGTTTCGCATCGGGGGGCAGCGCGTCCAGTGCCGATAATTCGGCATGATCGATATACCAGTCGGTCAGGATATAGAGGAGCGCGATGGTCATCAGTTGAATGACGGAAACCAGAGCCGCCGTCAGTGTTGATAGAGCCGGTCTAGACACCTGTCGACCTCGCGAAACGATAGCCTATCCCGCGCACGGCAACGATAAAGCCGTCCAGGCCGCAACTCGCCAGCTTTCGCCTGAGATTAGCGATATGCGTATCGACGGTTCGATCGAGCGCATCGCTTTCGGGCATGCACGCGTCCAGCAAGGATGCTCTTTCGAAGGTCTTAAACGGCGACCGGACGAAACAAACGAGAAGGCGAAACTCCGTTGCGGTCAGCGGCAGTTCGACCCGGCCTTTGTCCGTCGATGCAATCGCGATGTGGGCCTCCAGCTGAACCTCGACCCCATCGTGCCGGACAACCTCATGAGCGCCAACGCCTCTGGTGCGCTTGAGGACTGCGCCCACCCGCGCCACGACTTCCTGCGGGTTGAACGGTTTGGTGACATAGTCATCGGCGCCGAGCTTCAGGCCGAGCAACTTGTCGGTACTGTCATCCATCGCCGACAGGAAGATGACCGGCACGCTGGAATTTGCCCGGACCCTCGCCAGAAGATCGAAGCCATCGATGTCAGGCAGGCCGATATCGAGCAGGATCAGGTCGGGCTGTAATCTCTGGACGTGGGTGAGAGCCGTAAGCCCTGTCGAAGCCTTTACCGTCCTGTAGCCGGCTCTTGCGAGATATTTTTCAATAAGGGAAGCAATCTCTTGGTCGTCCTCGACGACCAGCACGAGCGATGAGATCATCGTCAAACTCTCTGACTTTGACATGCTCTTCTCCGGTTCTCGGTCAAATCTTGATAATCCGGCGAGAGAACGTGGTCCTCACAGAGGAACCACCCATGGACGTAACTGATCTCAACCACGTTCAAAAAGCAAATCCGAAGACCGTTGAAGACGAAGCACACTGTTTGCTTCCAGAAGCGCTTATGCTTCTGGGTTTTGTATCGCTGATCTTTGCAACTGTGCCGGAAATCGACCTGATCGTCAGTCGTTATTTCTGGGATCCCATCGCGGGCTTCGCTTTCGAGGAAAACAGTTTTCTCATTGCGTTTCGTGACCTCAACAGGCGTCTGCCTTGGGTCGTGATCGGGTTTGCAATCGTGCTTTTGCTTGCAAGTCCTTTCCTCAGGAACCCGAAATACTCAGCCGCACCGTATAAGTTGTTATTCGTGCTGACCTTCTTTGCAGCAGGTCCGGGGCTGGTCGTTCAATTCATCAAGATGCTGGTCGGGAGGGCGCGTCCAAGAGCACTCGACGAATTCGGCGGCAGCGCGATCTTTACCCCTCCGTGGCAGCTCACCGACCAATGCGTCAGAAATTGTTCCTTTATCTCGGGAGAGGCCGCAAGCGCCTTTGCGCTGCTCACACTTGTCGTGTTCGTTACCCCCAGACACCGGACAACTTTTCTCGCAGCGGTCGGCATTGTCGCGGCAGCCTTCTCATTCAACCGAGTGAAGTTCGGAGGCCACTTCCTCTCGGACGTGGTGATCGCCTGGAATGTGATGTTCGTTCTGGCCGTGCTCCTCTGGCAATTGTTTTCTCAAAACGCACCTCAGATCGACGCATTATTCAAGAGAGATCCGTGCCGAACGTAAGTCTTCGTTGAGATCGCATCAGAGCGTGCGGCCTGGGCCTGGAGTAATGCCGTCGGTTACGTTCGCTGCCGGCAGGAACCGTGGCCGCATCTGGTGCAACGCTGCGGTCATCTACTTAAATTCGCTGGCACGGCCGACTTCAGACTTCCTAATTTATGAATATACCGGTCGATCGTGAACCGGGCGGGGTCGCAAGCTGGATATTGCCGCGATCTGCGGATTGCCATCTGTCCTGCTAGTTGATGGCCGCGGTCCTTATGGCGCCTTGGATAAGGTCGTCAAGACGTCATCGCTAACGTCATCGACGAGAAGTCGAGGACTGCTCTGACGCTTGGCGAATGTTTCTGCGAGATAATCAGACGACGTGGATGGGAAGACTTGTCGGCGGTAAGTCCACGATCAGCCGTATCAACCGACCCGACCACATCCCGGTCGGCCAGAATATGTGAAAGCACGGCGAGACCTCCTTGCTACTAACCGAAAGCTCTACTGCCACTGCAATGCAACGCACTAGCCGGAAAGGACAATGCAGTTGTCTGATACCCACTGCGTTTTTTGGAACGATAACCGCGTCGGTCTGTTGTAGGGCCACATGCAGGGAGTGGGACATGCGCAAAGTACTCGTGGTGGACGACGAGGTGTTGATCCGGATGACGGTCACAGACGCCCTGGAGGATGCGGGGTTCGAGGTCATAGAAGCCGGCACGGTGGACGAGGCCCTGGACAAGATTGACGACGGGACCATTCACTTCCTGTTCACGGATATCCAGATGCCAGGCCTTCTGACGGGTGTGGACCTTGCCCACGAAGTCGCCGCTCGCTTCCCTCACGCCGGGATCGTGGTTGCCTCCGGTCGCATCACGCCCGGTGAGATCGATCTGCCATCTTCGGCACAATTTTTCTCCAAGCCGTATGACCTTGATCTGATCGTTGCGCGCTTCGAGTCGATGTCGAAAAGCGCTGATCAGCGCGCTTCATCTAGCCATGTTTCCGAAACAAGCGGACGCTAACTTATTCACCGGCAACCGAGGCGACCGCGCAGACGTTCAACGACAAAACAGCTGCGCGTTAGCCCGTCGGTTTTCCGGCGCGGGCTTGCGGCCGAGGCCTTTTCCAAGCGGTCAAGAGGCAAGCCGGCTCGTGTCGATGATAAGCGTGACCAGCGCTCCGTCCGGTGTCCAGTTATAGGAGATCGTTCCTCCAAGGTGAGCGGACATGGTACGGTCCAGCATTCTGCTACCGTAGCCGGCCGGGCCCTGTGGGAAGACAACCTCTGGCCCGCCCTGCTCGATCCAGGTCACCATAAGATTGTTCTCCTCGACCGATCCGGACACATCCAGTGTTCCGGTGCCGACTGACAGGGCGCCGTATTTCAGTGAATTCGTGGCGAGTTCGTGGATCACCAGCGAGAGGCCTGTGGCTGCCGCCTCTCCCACGCCCATCCTTGGAACTGCTACCCGAATACGGCCAGCAAACGCCGCCGTCTCGTCATAGGGGGAGAGCAAGATCGTGATCAGGTCACCGAGAAGAGCGGCCTTGCCCTGCCCGCCAGGTAAAGGCCGGACAAGGTCGTGAGCACGGCCGAGAGCGGTTAGCCTTAGAGTGAGCTGTGAGGTCATATCGGCGATCGAACTCGAGGACCGGGATGTCATCTGCGTCAGCCCTGACGCGATGGCGAGCAGGTTCTTGACCCGGTGGCTCATTTCTCCGGCGAGAAGCTCATGCCCTTCTTCAGCCTGCTTGCGGCCTGTGACATCGAGAAAGATGCCGGTCATCTGCCGAGCCAGAATATCCTCATCGCTCCCCTGACCGCGTGCTGAGATCCAGCGAACTTCAACATCGCTCATGATCCTGAAGTCGATCTCGTAAGGTCCAACGACGGCACGTGTTGCCGAGAACGCTGCCCTGACACGATCGCGGTCGGCCGGATGGACCTTGGCCGAAAGGTCCTCAAAGGACAGGACGCCATCGACCTCCAAATCCCATAGTGCATACCCCCGCTGGTCCATCGTGAACGCGTCCGTATCGACGTTCCAGGTCCACAGCGCCACGCCTGCCGCCTTGATCGCGCGTCGCAACTGACCGGATGTCCACTCGGTGTTCTGGTCCATCAAGATGGCATCCTTAAAGGTCGGACTTGCGGGCGCGCATTGCGATCAGGCCTGCGGATGCCTTGGCGATGTCGTCGGCATCCTTCGCGAGGCGTGCCTGCCGCAGCCTTTGTGTTTTCGTCTCGCGCGCCGCAACGAGGGAGTCCATTTCCGCGACGGCGTGATTTCGGGCAAAGAACTGCGTCTGCGTATTGCCGAAGGCAATCTCGGCCTGCTGTCTGGATTTCGAATGGATCTGTGTCATGGATTTTCCTGTGGTTGAGCCTGCTTTGAGCGAGCCAACAAAAAAGGCCAGGCTGTAAGCCCGGCCTCTCAAATAACTTGGTGTCGTCGGTGCCAGTACATCCGTGGTCAAGGACGAAACCAGGTACGATTAGGCAGCCTGAAGGTTGCAGGCCGACATCTTGCCCGACTTCGCGTCGCGCTCGAGTTCGTAGCCAAGCTTCTGGCCTTCTACGATTTCGCGCATTCCCGCGCGCTCGACGGCAGAGATGTGGACGAACGCGTCAGCGCCGCCGTTGTCAGGCTCGATGAAGCCGAAACCCTTGGTGGAATTAAACCATTTTACTGTGCCTGTGGTCATGATGAACCCTTTCAAAGCAATGTTGAGTGACCGTAGGACCGAAGCCGAACGGATGAGTGTAACGATTGATTTTGAGAGGGAAGTTCGTTCAGAGCGCGGTGCCAATCGCGCGGTAACCAAAGTTCAGCAAGCAAAAGATCGATAAACCAAAGATAGAGACGAAGGGCCGCCAAGTCAACCTTTAGTTTTGACCTGCTCTACAGACCCGTCCCGCACGACGAGGTTCATTAGGGCTTGTCCGCCAACCGCCCCGCGCATACAGTCTGAAGAGGATGGTTCTGTATGCCAGCGTCCAAAAGAACTTGCCTCCGTCCGCGACGCACCGGCGCTCATAGACTCTTTTCGGCCAAACTTCTCGCGCAGCCAAGGGAAACCGAAGCCAACAGGCCCCGTCCAACCCTAACAGCTCCAAAGATTGCGACCTTCCTTTGATCGACCCCCTTCACATGACAGCGCTTAAACGACTTGGTTGGTCGGACTTCTTTTCGGATCAGCTCACATCCGATGAAGACGAACTCGCGCCGCGGCGCATTGCCTCCGTCCACCGGTCGCGCGTGGAGGCTATTGATGCCGGTGGTCCGGCCGCCCTCGAGCTCCCAGCCAACGCCAACACCGCCGATTTCGCGGTCGGCGATTGGATCCTCGCCGACCCGATCAGCGGCATGCTGGTTCGCCGTCTCGAACGGAAAACTCTCTTTCAACGACGTGCGGGGAACGACACGATCCCGCAACTGGTTGCTGCCAACGTCGATACCCTGTTCATCGTGACGTCCTGCAACGCCGAATTCAACCTTTCAAGGTTGGAACGGTATCTGATCCTGGCCGAACAAGCCGGGAGCAACCCGGTGATCGTCCTGACAAAGGCGGACACGACCGAAGACGCTGACGTCTTCCGGGTCCAGGCGCAGGGACTGCAGCCTGGCCTGCCCGTTATCCTCCTGAACGGACGCTCGGTAGAGGCACGCGAACTCCTGGCGCCGTGGTGCGGCGAGGGACAGACCTGCGCGCTCGTGGGATCGTCGGGCGTTGGGAAATCAACCCTGGTCAACTCGCTCGTCGGGTCTCAGTCGGACACACAGAAGACCGGCACGATCCGGGAATACGACTCGCAGGGCAGACACACCACGACGGCACGATCGCTGCACGCGCTACCGGGTGGCGGATGGGTGATCGATACACCCGGGATCCGGACGCTGTATGTAAGTGATGTTGCCGACGGTATCGATGTCTTCTTTTCCGATATCGCCGAACTGGCATCGCAGTGCCGGTTTCGCGATTGCAGCCATGTCCACGAACCCGGATGTGCCGTTCAGGCTGCAGTCGCAAGCGGCGAACTTGCAGGCGATCGTCTCGACCGGTGGCGAACCCTGGTCACCGAAAATCGGGACAGGACGCCGGTCGTCAGCGGTCCACACGGCAACAAGATCTCCAGAAGAAAGCGCCACTAGGCGCGACCTCCCGCATGCTTGGCCGAAGCGCTTTGTTGAAGGGGTGAGCCGCGGAGCGTGCAGATTCGTGACGCTTTGCCTCATCGGCTCGTTGCCCGTGATAGCCGACGCTACACCGTCCCCGATGTTTGAGAGCCGCTGATGGGGTGCCGGATCGTCATATTGCGAGAGGCGCATATGGCAGTCCGATGATGCCCAACCATGCCCTCCCTGATTGTATCGAGATAGATCGGTGGAAACCGCTTTCATTTGTGCTCCTGCAATAAAATTACTCCAGGCACACTGATCGCGACACCATGGTATTCGCTGCTCGGTTTACCTGAACGTAAAATGTCGCTGCTTTCTCGATTCACGGTCTGGCGCGGATGCCAGGTCAGGATACCCCGGCTATTGCCCCTGCAGGACCCTGCAATTATGAGGTTAGTCGAGGCGCGCGGATATACACTCCGCATTTGTGTCGAGAGCAAAAAAGCCTTGCGGTTCCGATATTTCTGGCATTCACTCGCCCAATCGGACGGAAAACCAGGAGGATAACGGTATGTCATCTCGTCTCATGCGTGCGGCTGCAGTCGCTTTGCTCGGATCAACTCTGCTGGCCGGGGCACCGGCATTTGCTGAAACGGTGCTTCATCGTGGCAATTCCGGCGAACCGCAGACGCTCGATCAGGCCCAGACCTCGATCAATATCGAAGCCTTCATCCTGAAGGATCTTTATGAAGGTCTGACGATCTACGACGCTGCGGGCAAGATTGTACCGGGTGCAGCGGAGTCGTGGAAGGTCTCCGACGACGGACTGACATACACGTTTAAGCTGCGTGAGAATGCCAAGTGGTCCGATGGCTCGCCCGTCACGGCGCAGGATTTCGAATTCTCGTTCAAGCGCGTGGAAGATCCGAAGACCGCCGCGAAATATGCGAACATCCTCTACCCGATCAAGAACGCGGAAATGGTCAACACCGGCAAGGCCGATCCGAAGGAACTCGGCATCAAGGCCGTCGATGACAAGACGTTCGAGATCACCCTCGAGCGCCCGACCCCCTTCTTCCTTGAACTTCTTGCTCACCAGACTGCCCTGCCTGTCTCCAAGGCAAGCCTTGAGAAGAACGGCGCCGATTTCGTCAAGCCAGGCACGATGGTGTCGAACGGGGCCTTCCAGCTCGTCAGCCATGTGCCGAACGACAGCCTCGTTGTCCAAAAGAACCCCAATTTCTGGGATGCCGCCAACGTCAAGCTCGACAAGGTGATCTTCTACCCTATCGACGACCAGGCCGCGTCCGTCCGCCGCTTCGAGGCGAAGGAAATGGATCTCGTCTATAACTTCTCCGCCGACCAGATCGAGCGGCTGCGCTCGGCCTACAAGGACCAGGTTCATGTGTCGCCGACGCTTGCGACCTATTATTACGTCTTCGATGGCCGCGAGGCTCCCTTCAACGACGTTCGTGTCCGCCAGGCCCTGTCCATGGCCGTCGACCGCGATTTCCTGGCCAAGAAGATCTATAGCGGATCGCAGCTTCCCGCCTATTCGCTGGTGCCGCCGGGCATGGCGAACTATGGCGAACCCGCCAAGGCCGATTTCGCAGAACTTTCCCAGCTCGACCGCGAAGACAAGGCGATCGAACTGATGAAGGAAGCCGGTTACGGTGAAGGCGGCAAGCCGCTCAATATCGAGGTCCGCTACAACACCAACCCGAACCACGAACGTGTCGCCACCGCCGTTGCCGACATGTGGAAAAACACGTTCGGTGCCAAGGTGACGATGAGCAATCTCGATGTCTCCTCGCACTACGCCTATCTCCAGGAAGGCGGCAAGTTCAACGTGGCACGTGCCGGTTGGGTTGCCGATTATGCCGATCCGGAAAACTTCCTCGCCTTGAACCTCTCGACCAACAAGACCTTCAATTACGGGCATTACGAGAGCAAGGAATTCGACGATCTGATGAAGAAGTCGTATGCGGAAACGGATCCGGCTGCGCGATCGAAGATCATGCATGAGGCGGAAACAATCCTGATGCGCGACCAGCCGATTGCTCCCTTCCTGACCCAGGCCGATCTGTGGCTTGTTTCGGACCGCATCAAGGGCTGGCAGGACAATGCTGCCAATGAACACCTGAGCCGCTTCCTGAGCGTTTCCGAATAATCGACACGGGATGGCGTCCGACAGCGTTTCGGACGCCATCCCGCAGGAGACTACTGCATGCTGTCTTTTATCCTGCGCCGCCTCGCGAGCGCCGTCCCGACGCTGTTCATCGTCGTGACGATTTCCTTCTTCCTGATGCGTTTTGCTCCGGGCGGTCCCTTCAACCTGGAACGTCCGCTGCCACCCGCAACGATGGAAAACATCATGCGGACCTACCAGCTAGACCAGCCGTTATGGCGTCAATATCTCACCTATATCGGCAATGCCGTGCAGGGTGATTTCGGTCCAAGCTATATCTACAAGGACAACACCGTCGCGGAACTGATCGGAAAAGGCCTTCCCTACTCCATTGAACTCGGTTTCTACGCTCTGCTTCTTGCCCTGATTGGCGGCGTGACGCTCGGCACGATCGCGGCCCTGCGCCAGAACAGCGTGCTCGATTTTTCCATCATGACGCTCGCGACGATGGGTACGACGATCCCGAATTTCGTTGTCGGCCCGGTTTTGACGCTGATTTTCGCAATTCTTCTTGCGCTGTTGCCGGCCGGCGGCTGGGGAGATGGTTCGTTCTCGTTCCTGCTCCTGCCGATGATCGCACTGGCGCTGCCGCAGCTTGCCGTTTTCGCCAGGCTGACGCGCGGATCGATGATCGAGGCGCTGCATGCCGACCATATCCGCACCGCGCGCGCTTATGGCCTTCCGGCAAGGATCGTCGTCATCACGCATGCCATGCGCGGCGCCATGCTGCCGGTCGTCTCCTATCTCGCACCCTGTGCCGCCGCATTGATGACCGGCTCGGCCGTCGTCGAGACCATCTTCACCATTCCGGGCGTCGGCCGTTATTTCGTGCTCGGCGCGCTCAATCGTGACTATACGCTGGTCATGGGCACCGTCGTCCTGATCGCCATCTTTGTTATCGTCTTTAATCTCCTGGTCGACCTTCTCTACGGCCTGCTCGATCCGAGGGTCCGTCATGACTGATATCGCCAACGATCCGCCTTCCACCCCGCCCCAGAGCACAAGCCGCAGTCTTTTCCAGCTTGCCGCCATCCGCTTCCGTCGCAACAAGGCGGCGATGGGCGGCTGCGTGATGCTCGTTCTGATCGCGCTCTTTTCCTATCTCGGCCCACTTTTTGTGCCTCATAGCTATGACCAGGTCTTTTCTTCCTATGTGACGGTGGCGCCAAGTCTCGAGCCGCGGCCAGACGAGGCATCGCTGGAGGGCGCCATGCAAGGCGTCGCGACTCGCGCCCGCGTCAACCTCGACGCGTTCGAGGTGACGGGCCAGATCTTTTCCGCGACCATCAGCGCCGAGGATCCGATCGACCCACGCACGACGCGTTATTTCGACCGTGCCAACGAGTTCGACGACACCAAGGTAGTGGCGACCGAAAAAGACGGGCGCGTTCTCAAGGTCGAAGGGAATGTCAGCCGGGAATACTTCCTGTTCGGCACGGATCCGAACGGCCGCGACCTGCTTGCCCGTGTCATGCTCGGCGGCCAGATCTCGATTGCCGTCGGCGTGCTGGCCAGCCTCGTCTCGCTTGGCATCGGCGTGCTCTACGGCGCGACCGCGGGTTATCTTGGCGGCCGTGTCGACAATGTCATGATGCGCTTCGTCGAAATCCTCTACTCTCTCCCCTTCGTCTTTCTCGTCGTCGTCCTGGTCGTCTTCTTTGGTCGTTCCTTCATCCTGATCTTCCTGGTGATCGGTGCTGTGGAATGGCTCGACATGGCGCGCATCGTGCGAGGCCAGACGCTGGCGCTGAAGCGCCGGGAATTCGTGGGCGCTGCCCAAGCGCTCGGCCTGAGCGACTGGCAAATTATCCGCCGGCATATCATCCCGAACACGATCGGACCGGTGATCGTCTTCGTCACCGTCGTGGTTCCGAAGGTAATCCTCCTGGAAAGCTTTCTGTCTTTCCTCGGGCTCGGGGTTCAGGCGCCACTGACCAGCTGGGGCGCTCTGATTTCGGAAGGCGCCAACAATATCCAGTCGGCACCCTGGCTCCTGATCTTTCCCTCCATCTTCTTCGTGGCAACGCTGTTTTCGTTGAACTTTATCGGCGACGGCCTGCGCGACGCGCTCGACCCGAAGGATCGTTGACATGACCGATCAAAAAGACACCATTCTCTCGATCCGCGACCTGAAAGTGAATTTCACGACGCCGGATGGCACGGTCAATGCGGTCAAGGGCATCGGCTTCGATGTCCGTGCCGGCGAGACGCTCGCCGTCGTCGGCGAAAGCGGCTCCGGCAAGAGCCAGACGATGATGGGCATTATGGGCCTGCTCGCTGGAAACGGCACCGTCACTGGCTCCGCCGCCTATCGGGGCAAGGAACTGGTCGGACTGCGAAATAACGAGCTCAACAAGATCCGCGGTGCCAAGATCACGATGATCTTTCAGGAACCGATGACCTCGCTCGATCCGCTTTACACGATCGGCCGCCAGATCGCCGAACCGATCGTCTACCACCGCGGCGGCAGCCGGAAAGCGGCCCGCAGCCGCGTGCTGGAACTCTTGGAACTGGTCGGCATTCCCGATCCCGCCCGCCGCATTGACAGTTACCCGCATGAACTGTCCGGCGGCCAGCGGCAGCGCGTCATGATCGCCATGGCGCTTGCCAACGAACCCGACGTCCTGATCGCCGACGAGCCGACGACGGCGCTTGATGTGACGGTCCAGGCGCAGATATTGAAACTGCTGCGCTCGCTCCAGGAGCGTTTCGGCATGGCGATTGTGCTGATCACCCACGATCTCGGCATTGTCCGGCATTTTGCCGAACGTGTCGTCGTCATGCGGCGCGGCGAAGTGGTGGAACAGGGAGCCACATCACAGATCTTCAAGGCTCCGACTTCCGCCTATACCCGCATGCTGATCGATGCCGAACCTCAGGGTCGCAAGCAACCGCCAGCGGAAAACGCACCGATCATTCTGGAGGGACGCGATGTCACGGTCGATTTTCCGATCGGCCGCGGGCTTTTTTCGAAGGGTCCAAAGAGTTTCCGGGCCGTCGACGGCGTCACCGTCAAGCTCAGGCAGGGCCAGACGATCGGTATCGTTGGTGAGTCCGGCTCGGGGAAATCGACGCTTGGGCGCGCGCTGCTCCGGCTTCTCCACAGCGGTGGTCATT
The DNA here is from genome assembly GCF_050500145.1 of Neorhizobium sp. IRS_2294. Lineage (NCBI taxonomy): Bacteria > Pseudomonadati > Pseudomonadota > Alphaproteobacteria > Hyphomicrobiales > Rhizobiaceae > Neorhizobium > Neorhizobium sp. IRS_2294. Next base: position 95,279 of record NZ_CP191440.1, on the reverse strand, counting down.
ACCGCTTCGACAAGACCGACATCTCCGGCTTCGACCGTCGGCAGATGCGGTCCCTGCGCAAGGAGATGCAGCTCGTCTTCCAGGATCCCTTTGGGTCTCTCTCGCCGCGTCAGACAGTCGGCGAGATCATCACCGAAGGTCTGCTCGTCCACGAGCCTTCGCTGAACAAGGCGGATCGAGACCGGCGCGCGATCGCCGCCCTGACCGAAGTCGGGCTCGATCCCCAGGCGCGCAATCGCTACCCGCACGAATTTTCCGGCGGTCAGCGCCAGCGCATCGCGATTGCCCGCGCGATGATCCTCAAGCCGCGTGTGGTTATCCTCGACGAACCGACCTCGGCACTCGACCGGTCCGTGCAGGGACAGGTGATCGACCTCTTGCGCAAGCTGCAGTCCGACCACAACCTTTCCTACGTCTTCATCAGCCACGACCTTGCCGTGGTCAGGGCCATCGCGGATCATGTGATCGTCATGAACAACGGAAAGATTGTTGAGGAAGGCGATACGGACGCGATCTTTGACGCCCCGAAGGCCAATTACACAAGGGCGCTGATCGGAGCCGCTTTCAGCATCTGAGTCGCCACTATCAGCAATATGCCCACCGTCGTCGTCTTCGAACCGCGGCGCAGTGTGGAGAAAGACACGTATCCGCCTGATCGCCGGCGGGGCGCCATGGACGGCTGCTCGAATCATGGGTTGGTTCCGTCGTGGGAGTTGCCGGCATGAAAAGGCACGGCTGCAGCGGCCCATCACGTCCCCACAAGAAGCCGTGAATTATTCAATCAAGAGGTCACTGCTTCCGGTTATCTTCTTGCGTCACCGGCCCAATATTTCTAGGAAAATTGTCGGACGCACGGAGAAGCTAATATGGCCACGCGCGGACGGACGCGCCCTCCCTCTTCCACCAGTCATGGCATTGCCGACGGTTTGAGCGGGTTCGGCGCACGATTAGCACGCGGGTCGGGAGGTCCGCATCCCAGGAGACTGACATGACATTGAAGACAATCACTGCGGCACTCGCTGCCACACTCGCATTCGCCCCGCTTGCCTACGCCGACATCACGGTCGGCCTCATCGCGCCGCTGACCGGCCCGGTTGCTGCGATCGGCGCGCAGATCAAGAACGGCGCGGAAACCGCGGTCGAGGAAATCAACAAGAAGGGCGGCGTCAACGGCGAGAAGCTCGTGCTCAGAATTGTCGACGATGCCGGCGAACCCAAACAGGGCGTATCTGCCGCCAATCAGCTGATCGCCGACGATATCCGTTTCGTGGTTGGCCCTGTCACATCGGGCGTCTCTATCCCCGCCTCGGTCGCGTTTGCCGAAAACGGTGCACTGATGGTTACCCCGACAGCCACTTCGCCGGAACTGACCGCGCGTGGCCTTTCCACCGTGTTTCGCACCTGCGGCCGGGACGACCAGCAGGCGGACGTTGCCGCGAAATTCGTGGTCGAGAAATTCAAGGACAAGAAGATCGCCATCCTCAACGACAAGGGGCAGTATGGCAAGGGTCTCGCCGATGCCTTCAAGGCATCGCTGAATGCGGCCGGCATCACGGAAGTCTTCAACGACGCGCTGACGGCGGGCGACAAGGATTTTAGCGCGCTGGTGACACGCCTGAAGTCGGAAGGCACCGAAGTCCTCTATTTCGGCGGCTATCACCCGGAAGCAGGCCTTCTGGTGCGCCAGATGAAGGATGCCGGCATGAACGTGCAGCTGATCGCGGGTGACGGCCTTTCCAACAGCGAGTTCATCACCACGGGCGGCGACGCAGCCAACGGCACGATCTTCACCAACGCTGCCGACGCGCTGAAGAATGCCGACAGCAAGGCCGCGGCCGATGCGCTCATTGCAAAAAAGATCCCCGCCGAAGCGTTTACCCTCAACGCCTATGCAGCCGTCGAGGTCATCGCCGCCGGCGTCGCCAAGGCTGGCAGCACCGACGACGCTGAGGCAGTTGCTGCAGCGCTCAAGGATGGCACCGGTATCAAGACTGCCATTGGCGAACTGACCTACGGTGAAACCGGCGATCTCAGCTCGCAGAGCTTTTCCGTATACAAGTGGGAAGGCGGAAAGACGGTTGTGGCCGAATAAGGCCGCTCCGGATCTGTATTGCGACGGGCGCCCTAGGCGCCCGTTTGCTTGCCGTCGGTGCACTATCCGTCGATTGTCGCCCGAAGCGACGGCGGATGCAACCAGGTCTCTTTTCTCAAAGTCACTGATTTGACGACAGAAATCGCTCGTCATGCGCGTCACGCGTTCATGCTGCATGCGAAAAGAATAAGCGTCGAAATCGAGAATCAGGGGGACGTTTGCGCTCCCTGCGTCACTGTCTGTTCCAGCCCATAGCAACGTGTATCGAAGCCTTTTCCCAGACCGCTAGATTGGCCTCTTGTCATAATGCTCTTGTCGCGTGTGATTTGCGGCGATAGTAGTGCATGGGACAGCTGCCTTCGGGCAGCTTGCCTGGGAGGGTTTGTAATGTCTGGTCTACTCGCCGTGTCGCGCGCTATCGACGCGATGAACACGCTTTTCGGTAAAGCCGTTTCATGGCTTTTGTTGGCGGCAGTGCTGATCAGCGCCATCAACGCAGTGACCCGAAAAGTCTTCAATCTGAGCTCAAATGCCTGGCTCGAGGCGCAATGGTACCTTTTCTCCGCAGCCTTCCTGTTGGCGGCGGCCTGGACATTGCTGAGCAGCGAGCACGTCAAGGTCGATCTGGTCTATGGCCAGCTCCCCAGACGGGCGCAGCTTTGGATCGAGGTGTTCGGGACAATCTTCTTCCTGATGCCGTTCTGCCTCGTCACCATCTACCTGTCCTGGCCGATCGTCATCGCCAAATATGTGAGCGGAGAGGTCTCCAACAATACCGGTGGGCTGGTGCTGTGGCCAGTCTGGGCCATGATCCCGATTGGTTTCGGCCTGCTGGCACTCCAGGGACTGTCGGAACTGATTAAACGGCTAGCGATCCTCAGCGGTGCGATGCCCGACGCCGTCGCTCTCGCCGACGCCGAAGCGCAAGCGCTCTAATTCGTAGCAGGATACGCTCATATGTTTGCATTCTTTGCGGAAAATCTCGCGCCGATCATGTTTCTATCACTGATCGTCGTGTTGCTGCTTGGTTATCCGGTTGCCTTCGCACTCGCCTTTGTCGGCTTTGTCTTCGGTTTCATCGGCATCGAAATGGGCCTTTTGCCCATCAACCTGTTCGGAGCGATCCCTGACCGCATCTTCGGGCAGATGTCGAACGAGACGCTGCTCGCCATTCCTTTCTTCACCTTCATGGGGCTGATTCTCGAACGAAGCGGAATGGCCGAGGATCTGCTCGATACGATCGGCCAGCTGTTCGGCCCGATCCGCGGCGGGCTCGCCTTCGCGGTCATCTTCGTGGGCGCCATCCTTGCAGCCACCACAGGCGTCGTTGCGGCCTCCGTCATCTCGATGGGCCTGATCTCGCTGCCGATCATGCTGCGATATGGTTACGACCGACGGGTCGCGGCCGGCACGATCGCAGCGTCGGGAACGCTTGCCCAGATTATTCCGCCCAGCCTCGTGCTGATCATTCTGGCCGACCAGCTCGGCCGCTCGGTCGGCGACATGTACAAGGGCGCACTCGTGCCCGGTCTCATGCTGGTTGCTGCCTATACCGGCTACATCATCCTGATGTCTTTCCTGCGTCCGGCAAGCGTGCCGGCTCTTCCCATCGAGGCGCGATCGCTTCGTGGCTGGAAGCTTGTGGCCAAGGTCATCACCTCGCTCGTGCCGCCGCTCGTGCTGATCTTCCTCGTTCTCGGCACAATCTTTATCGGCCTTGCGACGCCGACCGAAGGCGGCGCGATGGGCGCAGTCGGTGCTCTGCTTCTTGCAGCCTTCAATCGCAAGCTTACGCTGGCGATGGTGAAGTCGGCCCTTTACGCGACAGCGAAACTGTCCTCCTTCGTGATCTTCATCTTGCTCGGCGCGCGCGTGTTTTCGCTGACCTTCTACGGTGTTGACGGTCACGTCTGGGTCGAGCACCTGATGACGTCGATCCCGGGCGGCGAGATCGGGTTCCTGATCGTTGCCAATCTGCTCGTATTCTTCCTGGCCTTTTTTCTCGATTATTTCGAGCTGGCCTTCATCATCATCCCGCTGCTGGCACCGGTTGCCGATGCGCTCGGCATCGACCTGATTTGGTTCGGCGTGATGCTGGCAATCAACATGCAGACCTCGTTCATGCATCCGCCGTTCGGGTTCTCGCTATTTTACCTGCGCTCCGTCGCTCCGACGAGGGCCTACAAGGATCGCATCACCGGTGCGACAATCCAGCCGGTCACATCCGGCCAGATCTACATGGGCTCCCTGCCCTACCTGGCGATCCAGCTCGTCATGGTCGTCGTCGTCATCGTCTTTCCGGGTCTCGTTACTCACTACAAATCAGGATCTGCCGTCGTCGATCCATCGACGATTGAGCTCAACGTACCGATGCCGGGTGCCGATGGCGCTAACCCGTTTGGAACACCGACCCAGCCTTTCGGCGCACCGGAGCAGTCTTCCGGCGATCCCGCCGCCCCGGCCGTCGATATCCCTGCACCAGATTTCGGTTCCCCGACGCCAAGCTTCGGCGCACCGAAAAACTAGACACACGCTTTGATCGCACAGCGTGCGTTCGATACTGCCGAACCTGAGGAGGAGGAAACGCAATGACGGAAACCATCAACAGACGCAATTTCCTGACGAAAGGTGCAGTCGGAGGGGCTGCAACAGTCGCCGCGACCGCACTCGCCGCACCGGCGGTTGCCCAAGAACTGCCAAGCATCAAATGGCGCCTGACATCGGGCTTCCCGAACAATCTCGACACGATTTACGGCGGCGCAACCGTCATGGCGGAGACACTGTCGAAGATCACCGACGGGAAATTCCAAATTCAGGTGTTTCAGGCCGGCGAACTCGTACCCGGACCGCAGGCGATCGATGCGGTGAAGGCGAACACCGTCGAAATCGCTCATACCTGCGGATACTATTTCACCGGCAAGGATCCGACATTTGCGATCGGCTCGACCATCCCCTTCGGTCTCAATGGTCGTCAGCAGAACGCCTGGCTTTACCACGGCGGCGGCAATGAGGCTTATAACGAGTTTCTCTCTGCCTATGGCGTGGTTGGCATCCCCGGCGGGGCCACCGGTGCCCAGATGGGTGGATGGTTCCGCAAGGAGATTAAGGGCGTCGCCGACCTCAAGGGCGTCAAGATGCGCATCGCCGGTGTCGCCGGCGAAGTGATGTCTCGGCTCGGCGTGGTGCCGCAGCAGCTACCGGGGGGCGATATCTATCCGGCTCTCGAGCGCGGAACAATCGACGCGGCCGAGTGGATCGGTCCCTATGACGACGAACGCCTCGGCTTCTACCAGATTGCGCCGAACTACTACTACCCGGCCTATTGGGAAGGTGGTCTGACGATCCACTTCTTCATCAATAAGGCACAGTATGAGGGTCTGCCTCCCGCCTACAAGGCCGCACTCGATGCCGCCTGCAAGGCGGCGAACATCAACATGCAGGCACTCTACGATGTGAAGAACACTGCAGCGATCCGCTCGCTTGTCGGCAAGGGCGTCAAACTGCGACCGCTGCCACGCGATGTCATGGATGCCGCCTACAAGACGACGTTCGAACTCTACGCGGAATATAGCGCCAAGCATCCGGCATGGGCAAAGATCTATCCAGGCTGGAAGAAGTTCAGGGACGAGTCCTTCGAGTGGTTCCGCGTCGCCGAATACAGCTATGACAGCTACATGTACTCTGCCCAGGCCTCGGGCAAGTAACAAAACCGGAGGTCGGCTTTAAGGCCGGCCTCCGGACTCAAGATCAGTTGGCATCGAAGAGACAGGTCTATCGTTGGGCTGTCCCGGTGGTCCTACCGACACATCGCAAAAGCCGCAGCCGGGACGGCATGATCTCGCGTGACGATCCCATGCTTTCCCGGCCACCGGCCTTCAGAACTGATCGGATTATCCTAAACCGCGGCATCACCCAGAAGGATCTGCAGCTTGACGTCTGACGGGTTGCCGGCTGCTGCCCTCTCGAAGGCCTCAATGCTCTTGTCGAAATCGAAAGTCTCGGTGATCAGCGGATTAAGGTCCACCTTGCCGGATGCAATCAGCTGCAGCGCCCGGTCGAAGATATTGGCGTAGCGGAAGACCGTCTCTATCCGGATTTCCTTCGAGATCGCGCCTGCCACGTCGAACGAAACCTTGTCCACCGGCAGGCCGACCATCACGATAGCTCCACCCGGGCGAACGAGGTCGAATATCCCGTCATAGGCCTTCGGGCTGCCGCTGGCTTCGAAAACAACATCGGCGCCCCAGCCGTCGGTTTCCCGTGCGATGACCTCGGCGAAGCTTTCCTCCCCGATATTGACAGGGGTGATACCGGAATACTGGGCAGCGATGGCGAGTTTCGGTGCGCTGAAATCGGAAATGAACACGCGGCTGCACCCACCAGCGAGCGCCGCCAGAGCGACCATGATCCCGATCGGGCCGCTTCCGATCACCGCCGCAACATCGCCGGGGGCGATGCGGGCACGCGCTGCAGCCTGCATGCCAATGGCAAATGGCTCCACCATCGCGCCTTCGGCGAAGGACACGTTGTCGGGAAGCTTGTAGGTGAACGCCGCGGGATGGACGACTTCGGATGTCAAAACGCCATGGATCGGCGGCGTTGCCCAGAACCGGACGCTGGGATCGACGTTATAGATGCCGAGCTTGGATGCGCGCGACGAGAGGTCCGGTATTCCCGGTTCCATGCACACCCGGTCTCCAACCTTGAAACCGGAAACGGCCGAGCCGACCTCGATCACCGTGCCTGCGGCCTCATGTCCCAGAACCATTGGCTCACGCAGCACGTACGGTCCGATTGCGCCGTGCGTGTAGTAGTGTACGTCGCTGCCGCAGACGCCAACCGTGTGAATCTTGATCTTCAGTTCCGAAGCTCCGACCGCCAGCGGCAGGTCAATGTCTCGAAGGGCGAGAACGCCCTTTTCTTCCAGTACCAAGGCTTTCATCATCGGATCCTTTTGCTCGATGGGCGCCAAATTCGGCGCATCGGTTGACCTAGGAATAGCGACCGGTTTGAAAAAGAAAAGTGCTGTTTGGTGAGATTTTCAGCAGCTATCGCTTCTTTCTTGCGCGTATCGCCCCTTCGCCCCCAAGGTCTCGCTCTCCCCACCAAGCAGTCCATCCGTCTGTTTTAAAACGATAAAAACAGGATTTTTGCTCACCATAGGGACACCTTCAGCCTACAATGAAGGCATGTTGACATTTGTCGAAAACTATCTGACAAATGTCACGTGCTGGCCGCTGGAGGGCGGTTAACCCTGACAGTGATTGGTCCGACGCTCATCGAGCGGAAGGATCATCGGAGGAAATTAGCGTGGAATATCTGCTTGAGGTGGAAGGACTGAAGAAGTCCTTCGGCGGCGTTGCCGCATTGCGTGAGGGTCGCTTTCAGCTGAAGCCGGGCTCGGTGCACGCGCTGTGTGGCGGCAACGGCGCCGGAAAGTCGACCTTCCTCAAAATCCTCATGGGCATTTACAAGCGTGATGCCGGCTCCATTCGCCGTCGCGGTCAGGACGTCGATTTTTCAGGCCCAGCCGAAGCGCTCGCCTCCGGTATCGCGATCATCGAACAGGAACTGAGCCCTGTCCCTCATATGACCGTGGCGGAAAACATCTATCTTGGTCGCGAACCCTCCGGGCGCTTCGGCGGCGTCGACTTCAAGACGATGAACCGTAACGCCCAGCGGTTGCTGGATCAGCTCGAATTCCAGATCCGTCCCACTCAGTTCATGATGAACCTTTCGGTTGCGCAGATGCAACTGGTCGAGATCGCCAAGGCGCTCAGCCACGATGCGGAAGTCATCTTCATGGACGAGCCGACATCGGCAATCGGCGAAAAGGAAGCGCAGCAGCTCTTCAAAACGATCGAACGGCTGAAGGCCGCCGGCAAGGGTATCGTCTACGTCTCGCACCGCCTGTCAGAAATCTTCCAGATCGCGGATGCCTACACGGTGTTCCGCGACGGCTCCTATATCGGCTCGGGTGACTTGGCTGATATCGACAGGCCGAGCCTGATCAAGATGATCGTCGGTCGGGAACTGGGCGAGGAATATATCAAGACCAACACGCCGACGGAAACGGATGGCCTACAGGTTACGGGGCTGACAGCCGCCGGCAAGATCGACGACATTTCGTTTTCGGTTTGCAAGGGTGAGATCTTCGGGATCTACGGACTTATGGGATCCGGCCGGTCGGAAATTTTCAACTGCATCTTTGGTCTCGATCGTCTCGATAGCGGCGAAATCAGGATCGATGGCGCGCCGGTCAAGGTCAGCAAGCCGGCTGACGCGATGGAGCACGGGCTCGCTTTCGTTACCGAGGACCGCAAGCTGACCGGGCTCAATCTGACCGATAGCGTCAGAGGCAACATTGCGCTTGCCAGCCTGCCGGAACTCAGCCCCAATTTCGTCATGCGTCGCCGCGGCGAGCAGGCTGCCAGCCGGAACATGATCGAAAGATTTGCGATCAAGGCGGCCCGCGACACGATGCCGGTCTCGGGCCTGTCAGGCGGCAATCAGCAAAAGGTCGTCCTGGGCAAGTGGTTCCTGCTCAATCCCAAGGTGCTTCTGCTCGATGAACCGACGCGTGGCGTCGATGTCGGCGCCAAGCGCGAGATCTATCGCATCATCTGCGAATTCGCCGAGGCCGGTGGAACCGTAGTGATGATTTCATCGGAAATCGACGAAGTGCTGGGCATGTCCGACCGCATCCTCGTCATGCGCAACGGTCGCTCGACTGGCATCTATCCGCGCGCGGAGACAGACGCGCAGGCGTTGGTGCACCTTTCTACGTGACGGGCCCGGGTCACTGGGCCAGACGCGCATTTTCAAGATTCGATCGGCATGGGAAGAGGTAAGAACAGTGTCCGCCACAGAAAACAAGCCGGCAGCCGCATGGTTCGGTTCGGATAACCGCAAGTTGCTCATCCAGGAATACGGCATCTTTCTCGCCTTCCTGCTCCTGGCATTCATCCTGTCGGTCTCCAACGAGTACTTCCTCACCGCCGGCAATATCTCGAACGTGCTTCTACAGACATCTATCAATGGGGTGCTGGCGATCGGCATGACATTCGTCATCCTGACCCGGGGCATCGACCTCTCCGTCGGCTCGGTCGTAGCGCTCGCTGGTATGGTGGCCGCGAGCCTTGCGACGACTTCAGCGACCGCCGGCGTTGCGGGCGGCCCCTATCCGGCATTCGTCGCGTTCGCGGCGGGCATTCTCGTCGGTCTCGCATGCGGCATGGTCGTCGGTGTAATCGTCTCGCGCTTCTCCGTCCCCGCCTTCGTTGCCACCCTCGGCATGCTGTCGGCGGCACGCGGCATGACGCTGATCTATGGCGGCGGCAGACCTGTCCCGGCGCTTATCCCGGATTTTCGCTGGCTTGGAACCGGCAACATTATCGGCATCCCGATGCCGGTCGTCGTTCTCGCCGTCGTCTTCATTGCCTCTTGGTGGGTTCTCAACCGCACGCGCTTTGGCCGCTATATCTACGCCGTCGGCGGCAACCCGCATGCCGCCGTGACTTCAGGCATCAACGTCACCCGCATCAAGTTCGCCGTGTACTGCATCTCGGGAGCACTTGCGGGTCTTGCCGGTATGATCCTTGCCGCTCGCACGGGCTCCGGCCTGCCGCAGGCCGGTGTTGCCTACGAGCTCGACGCCATCGCGGCCGTGGTCATCGGCGGTACCAGCCTCTCGGGTGGTGTCGGTCGCGTCACGGGAACCCTGATCGGCGCGCTCATTATCGGCGTCATGAACAACGGTCTCGATCTGCTCGGCATCGAATCTTACTACCAGCAGGTCCTCAAAGGGGCGCTGATCGTCGGTGCGGTCATGCTGGATCAAAAACGCAATCAAGGGGCCTGACCCCAGAACAATTCGGATCGCGAAACGGTCCGACATGTACCGCGCGTCAAAACGGCGACCGGACATTCCGTGGAGGAGAAGAAAATGAAGAAACTTTTGCTTGCTCTCGTCGCCAGTGCGGCGATGCTTTCGGCACCCGCAATGGCGCAGGACAAGAAGCTCAAGATTGGCGCGACCACCTATGGTCTCAATGCTGAATTCATGCAGATCTGGTCGGCGGCTCTGAAGGAACATCCGGCCGTCAAGAGCGGCAAGGTCGATGTCACGGTGTTCGATGGCCGATATGACGCGCTGGTCCAGCAGGAACAGTTCAACACGATGATCACACAGAAATTCGACGCGATCATCTTCGTGCCGATGGATATCGAGGCCGGCGCGACCGCTGTGCAGATGGCCCATGATGCCGGCATCCCCGTTGTCGGCTCCAATGCCCGCGTCAATTCCGATCTCCTCACATCCTATGTCGGCTCGAACGACGTGGAAGCCGGCGAGCTCGAAGCCAAGGCAGTCTTGGACAAGATGGGCTGCAAGGGCAATCTCGTCATCATCGAAGGCCCGATCGGCCAGTCCGGCCAGATCCAGCGCCTGGAAGGCAATGAAAAGGCACTCGCTGCCTGCCCGGACGTAAAGGTTCTCGAAAAGCAGACCGGCAACTGGTCGCGCGCCGAAGCTCAGACCCTGATGGAAAACTGGCTGACATCCCATCCGGGCCAGATCAATGGCATCATCGGCCAGAACGACGAAATGGCACTCGGTGCGATCGAGGCAATCAAGGCTGCAGGTCTTAAGGTTGAAGACTTCGCGATTGCCGGCGTCGATGGCGTGACGGATGCGATCAACTCGGTGAAGCGCGGCGAGATGGCTTCCATCCTGCAGGACGCCAACGCCCAGGCTCAGGGCGCTCTCGACGTCGCCATCAAGGCCGCCAACAAGGACTACAAGCCCGAATCGAAGATCTGGACCCAGTATCCGGACATGAAGTGGGCGGATGGCGCCGAGAAGGACTACCTCGTGCCTTGGACGCCTGTCACGAAAGAAAACGCCGACAAGCTGCTCGAGTCCCGTAACTGATACTTTTCGTTTTCGATCCAAGGGAGGGGCGGTGACCGCCGCCCCTCCCGTCTCCGTCGCAAAGGCTTGAAGACATGAGTGATACCGCTCCCCAGATCGACCTGAATTTCCCCCTGAACGGCAAGATTGCCGTCGTCACCGGCGCCGCATCCGGCATCGGCGCTGCCGTCTGCGACGCGCTGACCGAAAAGGGCGCGACCGTCGCCGTGCTTGACCTCAATGCCGAACTGGCCGCAGCAAAAGCGGCCGAACTCGGTGGCGCATCGAAATCCTTCGTCTGCGATGTCTCGCAGGCATCTTCCGTCGAGAAGGCGATCGCGGGCGTCCTCGACACCTTCGGCCACATCGATATAGCCGTCAGCAGCGCGGGGGTCGTCTTCCTCGCTCCGGCCGAGGATCTGTCGCTCGATTACTGGGATAAGACGATCGACATCAACCTGAAGGGCACTTTTCTCTTCACGCAGGCAGTCGGAAGGGCGATGATCGCCGCTGGCAAGGGCGGCAAGATCGTCAATCTCGCCTCGCAGGCGGGCACCGTCGCAATCGAGGAGCACGTCGCCTACTGCGCCTCCAAATTCGGCGTCATCGGCATGTCGAAGACCTTCGCGGCCGAGTGGGGAAAATACGGTATCTGCGTGAATACCATTTCGCCAACAGTCGTGCTGACGGAACTCGGAAAGAAGGCTTGGGCCGGCGAAAAGGGTGAAAATGCGAAGAAGCGTATCCCGATCGGCCGTTTCGCCTACCCGCAGGAAATCGCCGCAGCGGCAGTCTTTCTTGTCTCCAATGGTGCGGACATGATCAACGGCGCGGATCTCCTGATCGACGGCGGTTACACAATTCTCTGAGGACAAACCATGCAGCGTTTCGTCAATAATCCTGATCTTGTCGTCGAAGATACGGTCAAGGGCTTCGTCAAGGCCCATTCCGATATCGTCCGGCTTGCGGAAAACCCACGTGTCGTCGTGGCGAAGAATGCCCCCGTCAAAGGCAAGGTCGGCATCGTCACCGGCGGCGGTTCGGGTCATGAACCCGCCTTCATGGGCTACACCGGCAAGAACATGCTGGATGCGGTCGCCGTTGGCGAACTCTTCTCCTCGCCGACGGCCAAGAGCTTCTCTGACGCATTCCGCGAGGCGAATGGAGGCGCAGGAGTGGTGTGCCTTTACGGCAATTATGCCGGCGACAACATGAACGTGAAGATGGCAACCAAGCTTGCCACCAAGGAAGGAATCGAGGTTTTGACGGTCGTCGCCAACGACGACGTCTGCTCGGCTCCCCTGTCCGAGCGGGAGAAGCGCCGCGGGGTCGCCGGTGAGATCTTCATGTGGAAGATCGGCAGCGCCAAGGCCAGCCAGGGCGGTTCGCTCGAGGAGGTTCGCGCCGTCGCGCAGAAGGCGATCGACAACTGCCGGTCGATCGGGGTCGGCCTTGGCCCCTGCACACTTCCCGCCGTCGGCCATCCCAATTTCCAGATCGAGCCCGGCACGATGGAAGTCGGCATCGGCCACCATGGCGAGCCTGGGGTGCGGGTCGAACCGCTCAAAAAAGCCGAAGACGTTGCAAGGGACATGGTGAAGATCGTGCTCGACGATCATGACCTGCCGGCCGGCGTCGAAGTCGCCGTGCTCGTGTCAGGCCTCGGCGCGACGCCGCTCAACGAACTCTACATCCTCAACGATACGATCGAAACCGAGATTTCCGCACGTGGCCTGAAGGTCTACAAGACCTTCATCGGCAACTATTTCACGTCGCTCGAAATGGTGGGAGCGACCCTGACGGTCATGGCGCTCGACGACGAAACTAAGCCGCTTCTCGATCTCGAGACGCGCTGCACCATGCTGCTTTAAGGACCTGGCGATGCAGACTTTCCTCAATGCCCACGCGGGCGATATCGTGATTGCGATCGCCGACCGCATCATCGAAAACCGCGCCTATCTCAGTGAGATCGACGGCAAGATCGGTGATGGTGACCACGGCGTCAACATGGCCAAGGGCTTCGGCATGACGTCCGAGCGCCTCAAGACCCAAGACGTGTCGCTGGCCGAAGCCTTCGATACGCTCGGCACTGTGTTGATGACGGAGATTGGCGGCTCTATGGGTCCGCTTTACGGCGTGATGTTCACCGAGTTCGCAGAAACGCTCGAAGGAAAGGATGTCGTTGACGCTCGCCTCTTCTCGACAATGCTTCATATGGGCCTTGCCGGCATTCAGTCGATCGGTTCTGCCAAGGTTGGCGACAAGACGCTGATCGACGCGTTCGTGCCAGCCATCGAAGCGTTCGACAGCACGGTCGCAGGCGGACAGTCCTTTGCTGACGCGCTGGCGGCGATGACCGAAGCCGCCGACAACGGACGTGATTCCACCATCGACCTCGTCGCGAAGATCGGGCGCGCCAGCCGTCTCGGCGAACGCTCGCTTGGCGTTCTCGATGCCGGTGCCACGTCATGCGCCTTGATCCTCAAGGAAATCGCGAAGGGCGTGACAGGCAAGTTGCAGGCGCCCTGAACTCAGCAAACCCCTCCCAGGACCGGGCGACCTGCCTTTGCGGGCAGGTCGCCGCTTAATTCCAGAAATAAGAAGCCAACGTCGATAAATTGTCCTAAAAAATTCCGGCGGTCCGGATAGCTCGGCCCCGTATCGACTGTCGGAGCACGTTTCGGATTGACACCAGTGAAGACACAGCAGTCCGGCAATGCGATGATCGGCACCAACGATGTCGAACACGCCCGCGAGGGCATGTCTCTGAGATATGGCGACGACCCCCTCGTCTGGGCCTGCTGGCTTTATTACGAGGATGGTCTTACCCAAGGCGATATTGCTGCCACGATGGGTGTGTCGCGCGCCACGGTGAACAACTATCTCGCAGAGGCGCGTGAGCGCGGCATCGTCAACATCGCCATCGAACCCGCCCGGCTTGCGTCACTGACCATCGCGCGCGAACTCAAGCGGCATTTCGGGCTCGTCGACTGTCTTGTCGTCCCCAGCGAAGAAACCGGCAAATCGCTGATCGAACGGATCGGTGCTGCCGGCGGCCAGGCATTGCAGCGTCTGATCAAGTCGGGCGATACGGTCGCCGTTTCCTGGGGGCGCACAATGCTTGCGATCGGCGAAGCTGCCCATGTTCCCGGATTGCAGGATGTCACGGTCATTCAGGCGGCGGGCGGAACACGGGCAAGCTTTTCCTATACGCCGGAGCTTTGCGCAGCGGCTGTCGCCGGGGCCGTTGGCGGCAGGCTCGTCAACATATCCGCCCCCGCCATCCTCTCGTCTCGAACGATGCGTGACGCTCTGTTAGAAGAGCCGCTGGTGGCCGATCAGTTCGGCATGCTGTCGCGTGCCAACAAGGCGCTTTTTGGCATCTCGTCACTGAGGCCGAATTCGACCATTCACACAAGCGGCTTTTTCGAAGACGTGGCGCTGCAGGATTATCTCGCCAAGGGCGCCGTCGGCGCCGTCTCTGGCCGCTTCATCGACGGCCAGGGGCGTCCGGTGGCAGGGCCGCTGGACGAGCGCCTGATCGGCATGTCACTCGACATGCTCAAATCGGTCGGCCTCCGCGTTGCTGCGGCCGGAGGATTCGACAAGGTGCCGGCGATCCTCGCTGCCCTGCGCGGCGGCTATGTCAACGTGCTGATCACCGATGCGGCGACCGGACGGGGTATTCTGAATGCCGACGGCGTGACCGTGATCGACCAGATGCTAGCGCAGCGCCCTCGCTCGGAAAGCCCGTCTACCCAAGTGACAGGGACGCGGACGCGCAATCGCGTGAAGAAGTTCCTCAATGATCCGGATCATGTGGTTGAGGAAATGCTGCAAGGCGTCGTGCGGGCGCATCAGAAACATCTGATGCCCGCCGGAAAATCCAACCGGGCGTTGATTGCCAGGGAAGGTCCGCGGCCCGGCAAGGTCGGTCTTGTCATCGGCGGCGGCTCCGGTCATGAACCCTGCTTTCTCGGCTATGTGGGAAAGGGGCTGGCGGATGCGGTCGCCGTCGGCAATGTCTTTTCCTCCCCGCCGCCGATGCCGATCCTGCATTGCGCCCGGGCCGCTTCGGGTGATGCCGGTGTGCTTTTCGTCTACGGCAACTATGCCGGGGACGTCATGAACTTTGAGATGGCGGCAGAAATGGCCGAGGCCGAGGGCATCGCGGTGCGCACGGTCCTGACCACCGATGATGTCGCCTCGTCCTCCATGGAAGACCGGGACGGCCGACGCGGTGTCGCCGGCAATTTCTTTACCTTCAAGATCGCCGGTGCAGCCTGCGACCGCGGTCACTCGCTCGACGCGTGCGAAGCACTGACACGCAAGGCCAACTCCCGCACATTCACGCTGGGTGTCGCACTCGAAGCCGGCTCTATGCCGCAGACGCGCCGTCCGAGTTTCGAGATCGGGGAAGACGAGATGGAGTTCGGCATCGGCATCCATGGCGAACGGGGTGTCAGTCGCGAGAAGATCGAGAATGCCGACGCGATTGCGGACAAGATTATCGATCGCATATTTCACGAGATGGGGGCGGTCGCAGGCAGCCGTGTCGCCGTGCTGGTGAACTCCTTCGGTGCAACGCCATTGATGGAGCTCTATATTCTGTTCAGGCGTGTCGAGCAGAGGCTGAAGGCCAAGGGCATCGAGATCGAAGCAAACTGGATTGGCCACTACTGCACATCATTGGATATGGTCGGCGCCTCGATCTCAATCCTTCATCTTGATGACGATCTGACTACTCTGCTCCATCATCCCTGCGACACTGCGGCGTTGAAAATAGGGTAAGGCAGGGCTTTCAATGGCACAGTGCAACAGTTGGAGGGAAATGGTGCACGGAAACGATGCGCGCTTACTCAGCCGAATGTTCAACAAGATCTCCGATGCGATGGCCAAGGAGAAGGATTTCCTGACCGAGCTTGATGAGGCGATCGGAGACGCCGATCACGGCATCACGATGTCGCTTGGCTTCAGCGCTGTTGCGAGTGAGTTGTCGCGGAGCGATCTCGACAGCATGACTGCCGCCGAAGTCATGTCGGCTGCTGCGACCACGTTTCTCGATGCGGTAGGCGCATCCACGGGCCCGCTCTATGCGACCGGCTTTCTCCATGCATCCGATCGTATGAACGCACATCGACCTCTCGATGCCGCTGGCCAGGTCGCGATGCTGAGAGCCATCACAACCGGCATTCAGCAGCGGGGCAAAGGGATGCGCGGAGACAAGACCATGCTCGATGCCTGGATGCCGGCAGCCGATGCGGCGGAGGCGAGATCCGGCGAACCCGGACACATTTGGTCCTCGGCCTGCGAAGCGGGAGAATTGGGCGCCAAAGCAACGCAATCCATGATCGCGCTTCGTGGTCGCGCCGCAAGACTGGGCGAACGCTCGCTTGGCCATATCGACCCCGGCGCTGCCTCCGCGGTCGTGATCCTCAAGGCGATGCGCGAAACCTTCGACGGGACGGCATCTGGCTGACAATTGGGGGGCGGACAGCTCGATGGCTTTTGCGGGGCCTGAGTCCCATAAAATAGCGCCCGGGCTTCAGGTAACCGCATAATCCTCTCCGCACAGTAGTTTGTCGAAGCACCGCGCTTTCCCCCTGCTGCTCAGCGTCGGCAACAGAATGGTTGAGATCGTCCTGCCCGTTATCCACCTGCGAATAGATGAATCACGTCGGAACGAAAACGAAGTCGCTTCACTCCTGATATTTCCGCATGAAGCGGCTGTCGATGCGATGCTTCCAATTGGCCACCCAGCGGCCGGCCACGGCTATGTTCCACTTGTCGGCAATGGCCCGCCCGTCGGCGAGAGAGATCAGTGCCAGCCACTGCCGTTGCGGTTGATAAGAAAGCGGGGCTTCTCCGCAGAGGCTGCGGAGGATGTTCTCGGCCAGAACCGGTCCTTGCCGCACGGCAAACACGCCGGCCTTTGGACGGGGGCTCGGCAGAGATGCGACGTCGCCGGCGGCGAAGACATCCGGATGCGACAGGGATCGCAACGTTTCGTCCACGCAAATGAAACCGCTTCGGTCGAGGAGAAGGCCGGTCTTGCGCAAGAAGGCTGGGGCGCCGCTCGACGTCGTCCAGATGACCTCGTTCACAGCAAGTCGCCGACCGTCGCGGGCGACGAGCTCAGCGTCGTGGAAAGCGACGACATCGAACGCGGGGTGGTGGGCGATGGCCGCCCTTCGCAATTCCCGCTCCAACAAATGCCGCGCCCGCCGACTGCGCTCCGGAACCGGCTCCGCTGCCCGCCCGACGAGTATTATGCGGATGTCTCGTCCGGAAAACCGGCGTCTGAGCGCAAAGGCGACCTCCACGCCTGCCACCCCCTGCCCTACGACCGCGATCGTTGAGAGCCGTCCTTCTGGGGCCAGCGCATCGAGCCGGGCAAGGCGATCGGCAAAGCTTGCGATCGGCTTTACGGAGATGCCGGCCGATATGCCGTCGGGCAGTATAGGGGTGGAGCCGATATCGATCGAGAGCAGCCCGTAGCCGAGGTTTTGGCCGCTCGCGACTGAGACCACCCGGCGTTCCGGGTCGATAGCGGTCGCCGTGGTTTCGGCAAAGGCGCCGCCAGCGCGCGCGCACAAGGTCGCCAGATCGATGTGGAAATCGTCGAAACCGTATTCCCCCGAGATATGGCCCGGAAGCATGCCGGAATAAGGCGCATAGCGCGATGGCGAAACCAGCGTGATCTGCGCGCCGAGACCCATCTGCCCCAACAGGCGCACCACCTCGACATGGGCGTGGCCACCACCGAGAAGCACGACCGGGATTTTCGCGTTCGCCTCAGTCATGAGCTGCTCCCTTCATGCCAATACGATGAACGGGACCGCCAGCGGCCTCGGCATCCGCTTCGTCATGGGTGACAAGAATGACCGGCAGGCCGGCGGTTCTTGCACGCTCGAACACGAGGGTTCGCATCTGGGCGCGCAACTCCATATCGAGCTTGGAGAAGGGCTCGTCGAGAAGCAGCAATCTCGGCCGGGAGACGAGAACGCGAGCAAGCGCCACCCTGCCCTTTTGCCCGCCGGAGAGCGTGGCCGGGTCCCGATCCGCAAAATCTGCAAGGTTCATGTCGGCGAGAATGTCTGCCGCGATCTGCCGGCGTTGGCGGCGATCTCGCACATCTGCCGGAATGGCGAAGGCGACATTGGCGCCAACAGACATATGCGGGAAGAGCAGCGGGTCCTGGAACAGGATCCCGGCGCGACGGGCTTGCGGCTCCAGCGACAGGAGATCGACACCATCGACAAAGACGGTCCCTTTGGCGTCGAATACAGGATCGAGAAACCCGCCGATGAAGCACAGCAAGGTGGATTTGCCCGATCCCGAAGGTCCCATGACGGTGACGACTGAACCGGGAGGAACGTCCGCGGTCAGCGCAATCAGGCTGACATCACCCAGACGGATCAACACATTCGAGAGGGAGAGGCCATTGGTCGGCTGTCGCTGGAGCGTCATCAAACCCTCATATCCCGGCGGTTGCGGTGGAGCGCTGCGGGGATCAGCGCAAAGAGCGCAAAGGCGAGAAGAGGCAGGACAGTCTGCAGCAGGGCATAGACTCCGATGACACGGCGGTTGTTGCCGGAGGCTAGAGCGACGGCCTCCGTGGTGATGGTCGAGAGCCGCCCCTCCCCGATCAGAAGGGTTGGCAGATACTGCCCAACCGAGACGGCAAAGCCAAGGGCAAGCGCTGTCAGGATCGGACGGACCAGCATGGGCAAGCGGATCGACACGAGCACCGACAGCCGTGACCGGCCGAGTGCTGTCGCAATGATCTCGTAGCGACGATCGAGCGCGCGCCAGGGATCGGCGAGCGAGAGAAAGACATAAGGCAGCACAAAGACCAGGTGCACGAGCACGAGGGCTGTCAGCCTGTAATCGCCGCCACCACTACCGATGAAAAGCAGCTGCAGGCCGAAAACGAAGGTGATCTGCGGCACGATCAGCGGCAGGTAGAGCATCAACAGCGCCTTCTGGCTCACGTGGCGTCCCGTCTGAATCTCCCGCTCCAGGCAGCCGACGGTCAGCAGGATGGCCAGCAGCGTCGAGGCGAGACCTGTCACCAGTGTCGTTACGAGCGGATCGCCAATGCGCGGCAAGGCACTCATCCAGCTCCTCGGCGTAAAACTCTGCGGCAGGATATCGGGAAACTGCCAAAGACCGGCGACAGACCAGATGGCCAGAATGGCGAGGCCTGCGAAGACGGCTCCGCCGATCAGGCCGACGACCAGGATCGACGCGCGGCGCAGCAACTGGTCGCGAACGAACCGCCATCCCCTGTCCCGCGATGCGCGGAGCAGGACCGCAGCGACCCGCTCCAGCATCAACCACAAGAGCAATCCTGCCAGGGTGACGCCCAGTTGCAGGACGGCACCGGCCGAGGCGAGGAAACGCACGGACAGATCCGGATCGTTCATCCACTGGACGAGCCGGGTCGCGAGCGTGCCGGGCAGGTTGGGACCAAGGATCAGCGCCACATCCACGACCGAGGACGAGTAGGCGATGACGGCATAGACGGCAAAACGGATCTGCCGGTAAAGCGACGGCCAGAGCAGGTAGACGAAGCCCGCAATACGCCCATAACCGAAGGAGGCTGCAAGCCTTCGCGCAGCGGAAAGCTCCACCTGCGGCAGGGCCGCCAACGTGACCAGAAACAGGAACGGTGTTTCCTTGATCACGAGGCCCGCGATCATCGTCAGCCCCATCGGGTCATGGGGGATAAGAATGTCCGGCGGCCGATCAATGCCAAAGAGAGGCGCGACGAGGCGAATAAGGAAACCCGATGGCGCGATCAGGAAGGCGAGCCCGAAAGCGGCCGCCGCATGGGGCACGGCCAGGAGAGGCGACAGCAGATGCTGCAGGCGTGACAGCGTCGGTGTGCCGGCGTAACTCGCAACGAAGATCAGCGTGATGCCGAGAGAAATCAGGGTGGCGGCGAGGCCGGTTGCTACACTCAAGACTGCCGCTGTTGGCAGACCCGGTGTCGCCGCAAGATCTCGAAAGGGTTGCAGGCTGAGGTCATGTCCGCCGAGTGCGGGCAGATAGCCTAAGGCCGGCAGCAACGTGCCGAGGAGCCCGAAAGTGATCGGCAGGACCAGAAGGCTAAGCGTGACGGCAACCGCACTCCTCGGAAGAAGTGCGGTCATTCCGTTCAAAAAGGAGCGATCGGTCGCCTGGGCTGTCACAGCTCAGTTTCCGCTGGCGTAGCGCCGGCGCCATTCGACCTCGATGCGCTCCATCCAGCTCGCATGCGGCTCGGCAATCACGGGGCCGAGCTTGTCCGGCGCAAGGGTGGCTGCGCCGAGGTCGAGCGCTTTGAAGGCGGCACGATCCGGCTCCGGCAGTTTTGACATGGCGAGAACGGTCGGATCACCCCAATAAGTCGGGTCCTGCTTGCGAAGCTGCGCTTCAGGCGAGATGAGGAAGTTCGCCGTCACCAGCGCCCCCTCCTTCGCATTGGCATTGTAGGGAATGGCGACGAAATGGGTGTTGCCGAGCGTGCCTTCGGAGAAGGTGAAGGAGCGCACGGTCTCGGGCAATTCGCCGGCCTTGATCCCGGCAGAGGCTTCCGACGGATTGAAGGCGAAGATAATGTCCAGTTCGCCGTCGGCCAGCTTCTGTTTCATATCCGAATAGTTCTGCGGGAAGGTCTTGCCCGAACGCCAGGCTGCCGGATGCAACTGGTCGAGATAGGCAAAGAGCGGCTCGACATCAGCGTTAAAAGTCTCTTCGCTGACCGGCTTCGCCAGTTTGGAGGGGTCGGCGATCACCTCGCTCAAAACCTGCTTCAGGAAGGACGAGCCTGTAAAATCCGGTGGCGCGGGATAGGAAAACCGGCCTGGGTTCTTCTTCGCCCAATCGAGAAGCGCAGTCGCGTTGTCCGGCATGGCGAAGGCTTCGGTGCGCGCGCTGTCATGGAAGAAAACCATCTTCGCGCCACCCCAGGGGCTTTCAAGGCCCTCTGTCGGCTCGGTGAAATCTGTGAGGATGGTCGGCTGGTTTTCGACATCGACATAGGCCCAGTTGGGCAGCGAGCTTGCCCAGCCGGGGGTGAGGAGCAGCCCTTGCTGCTTCATCGAGACGAAGTTTTCGCCGTTGATCCAGATGAGATCGACCGAGCCGCCGTCATTCTTGCCGGCGGCTTTCTCGGCGATCACCTTGGCGACCGCGCTTGCGGTATCCTCGAGCTTCACCTGCACCACGCTCACCCCGTAGCGTGACTGCATCTCGGCGCCCACCCATTCGAGATAGGCGTTGATGTTTTCCGAGCCGCCCCAGGCGTTGAAATAGACCGTCTGGCCGGTTGCTGCCTTCTCGACGGCTGCCCAGTCGGAAAGCTCGGGGCCGGCGGCTTTCGCCGGAAAGCTACTTGTGGCTGCCATCAAAGCGGCGGCGAAAATCCCTGTCATCAATCGCATTCTGTGCCCTACTCCCTGAAAGTCGACCGCCTGACGCTGACGCGCTGCGGCTCCTGTTTGAATTACGTCTTCGAGATGCGCCGGGTTTCATGCTTTCTTGCCGGGACCCATTTGTCGTCGCGCGAGCGCGGCCGCAATCTCCTCGCTTGGCTCCGAATCAAACGTGGCGCCCGCCATTGCAGTCAGCTCATGGGTAATGCGCATTTGTTCGACGAAGGCCCGGCATCCCCGGCAAATCGCCAGATGTAGCCTGATGTTGAGCCGCGGCCAGAAGCCGAGATCGCCGTCGATCAGAAGGCTGGCGCGCTCGACCACTTCATTGCATCGAAACATGGCTCAGCCCTCCCCGGATGTGGTAAAGTGAACGCTCATTGCGAACTCCTGCGCTTGGCGATCTGCCGCACGAGCGTCGGGATCAGCGCCACCAGCGCCAGCGCGAAGAAGGCGAGCGTGATATCGCGCGTCACGAGATCCGAAATCTGCGCTTGCCTTCCGCTCGCCAGCGCGGCGACCAGCACACTGTCAACTCCCTGGCCGAGATAGGCATAGGCGAAAGTTCCTGGCAGGATGCCGAAGAACGTGGCGGCTATGAACCGCCCGAGGCTGATGTCGAACAGGGCAGCCGCGATATTGACGACGAAGAAGGGAAAGACCGGAGCGAGACGGATGACGAAGAGATAGCCGAAGGCATTCTCCCGGAAACCGTCCGCCATCTTCTTGATGACCCCATCAACCCGGTGGCGCAGAAAATCGCCGAAGGCCGAGCGGGTGGCGAGGAACAGGATCGCCGCACCGACCGTGGCACCAACAGCCACCAGCGCTCCCCCGATCATCCAGCCGAAGAGGAAACCACCGAAGATGGTCAGCACGGACGCTGCCGGAAACGAGAAGGCGACGGCCGCGGTATAGACGAGCAGGAAGATGACCGCCGACCAGAGGACATTGGCGTCGACGTAACTCCTCAAGGCCTGCCGTTGTTCGGCAAGAAATTTGAGGCTGAGATAGTCCTGCAGGCCGAAGACATAGCCGAGTGCGAGGCCGGTGATGACGAGGACCACGGGCGTATAACGCCACCTGCTACCTTTGCCGACAGCGCCCTTCGAGGTGGCGGGCTCGTCATCCGGCGGCGCGCCGTGTTGTGGGGAACGGCTGTCAATCATGGCGGTTTCCGTGAAGCTGCGGCATGCCTTGTGGGATCGGATGTACCGGCGCGACAGATCCCCCATGGTCACTATGGCTTGATAGGATCGAATGCGGCTGGACTTTGAAGGCGATTGTTTTGCTAATGACGCCTGAGCTGGGGCTGGGGGCAGCATGGCGCAGGTGGAAGGTGATGATCGGGCTCTGGCGCTGCGTCTCGCCGACGGGGATGCGGCAGCGTTCGAAATGCTCTATCGCCGGCACAATGCCGCGATGATCCGTCTTTGCAACGGCATCGTCCGCTCGCGTGTCATCGCGGAAGACGTCGCGCAGGACACCTGGGTCACAGTGCTCGACCGCATCGATCTCTTCGAAGGGCGCGGATCGCTTGCAAGCTGGATCTACACTATCCTGATCAACAAGGCGCGCAGCCGCGCCAGACGCGAAGGCCGCACGGTGTCCTTCGACGATTTTGGTGTCGACGGCACCCTCAACGACGCGTTCGACGGGCGCGGCCACTGGCGCATCATGCCCGCACTTTGGGAAAATCTGACGCCGGAACGCCATGTCGAGGGTCGAAGCATTCTGCAGCATGTGGAAGCCGTCATCGAAACTCTGCCGCAGGCGCAACGCGCGGTGCTGATCCTTCGTGGCCAGCAGGAGCTTGATCCGGCGGAGGTCTGCACCCTTCTCGACATTTCCGAGGGCAATATGCGCGTACTTCTGCACCGGGCGCGGCTGACGGTGCGCAACGCGCTTGACCGGCTGAATGCGGATCTCTGAGAGGGACACGGCGTCGCTCATTGATCATCTCCGGAAAAGGCGACCCAGCCCTGGCGCCAGCGGATGACGGTCGTCACCCCGCAAAGCGCGGCAAATCCATAGGCAATCAGCGGGAAATGCCAAGGCAAGAGACACATGACGATGAAGACCGCGATCGTCTCGAAGCCTTCGGCGAGACCGCCGGCGTAGTAGATGCCCTTGGTGGGAAATTCCGGGGCCTCGCGGCCGAGTTTCGCCGCAACTGCCGAGAAAGCGAGGAAGGACGAGCCTGTGCCGACGAAGGACACGATCAGCACCGCTGCGGGCAGCGCATTGATCTCGGGCACCGCAACCGCGAAACCGAGCGGGATCAGCGCGTAGAAGACCATGTCGAGCGCGATGTCGAGATACGCTCCACGATCCGTCGGACCATGCAGGCGGGCAACCGCACCATCGAGCCCGTCCAGCGCCCGGTTCACAAGGATCAGCAGAAGCGCCACCCAAAAGTAGCCGAGGCAGAGAGCGGCGAAGGCGCCGAGCCCGCCCCCGAAACCAACGAGGCTGATCTGATCTGCACGAACCCCACGATGGGCCAGAAATGCAGCGACGGGCTGCAGTACTGCCTTCTGCAGCGGCAGGATCTTGGCGTCGATCATCCGCGCCTCCAGGTCTGGAAGCGTTCAAGCAGCGAGAGCAGAAACCCGTTGATGTGATTGCGGCGCCACTGACCGGCCACCTGCTTGTTGGCCTCTGCGAGCGTCGGGTAAATGTGGATCGTGCCGAGGATCTTGCCGAGCCCATGGCCATGTTTCATGGCGAAGACGAATTCCGCCAGCAGGTCGCCGGCATGCTCGCCGACAATCGTTGCACCCAGGATCTTGTCCTTGCCCGGCACCGTCAGCACCTTGACGAAGCCACGGGCGGCCCCATCGGCGATCGCGCGATCGAGATCGTCCAAGCCAAAACGCGTTACCTCATGCGGTATCTTCTTCTCACTCGCCTCGGTCTCGGACAAGCCCACCCGCGCCACTTCTGGATCGGTGAAGGTCGCCCACGGAATGACTGAGTAATCAGCCTTGAAGCGCTTGAGATCACCGAACAGCGCATTGACAGCGGCAAACCAGGCCTGATGTCCGGCGACATGGGTAAACTGGTAGGGCCCTGCAACATCGCCTGCCGCCAGGATGTTCGGATGAAGGGTCTGGAGGTATTCGTTGGTCTCGACCACACGATCGACCTTGATGCCCAGATCTTCGAGCCCGAAGCCCTTCAGCCTCGGGGCGCGTCCGACCGCGACGATGATCTCGTCAAAGCCGATGCGGAACTTGGCCCCGTCCTTCTCGACCTCGATCCATTTTTCACCGGCATCCGCGCCACAGGCGACCGCCTTGTGACTGGTCAGCACATTGACGCCGTCCGCCTTCATCGAAGCCTCGACGAGCGCGGCCGCATCCTCGTCCTCGCGCATCATCAGCCGTGGTGCCATCTGGATCTGCGTGACCTCGGAGCCAAGCCGCGCAAAACTCTGCGCCAGCTCGCAGCCGATCGGCCCTCCGCCCACAACCACGAGCCTTTGCGGCACAGAAGGTCGATCGCGGAGCCGCTCCCACATGGTGTCAGATGTGAGATAGCCGATGTCGGCGAGGCCCGGTATCGGGGGCACAAAGGCCTGGGCGCCGGTCGCGATGATGATCGCGCGCGTCGTCAGACGCTGCATGCCGCCTCCGTTCAGGGCAATCTCCACCGTCCAGGGATCGATCAGCTTTGCGTAGCCTTGCAGGACGTCGACGCCCAGCCCCGTATAGCGTTCGACGCTGTCATGCGGCTCGATTTCGGCGATCACCTTGTGGATCCGCTCCATCACCGCAGAGAAAGGCACCTTCGGCTCGACCGGCTCCAGGCCATAATGGTCCGCATGGCGCATCTGGTGCGCCACCTTTGCGCTCTTGATCAGGGCCTTCGAGGGGACGCAGCCATAATTCAGGCAATCGCCGCCCATCTTGTTCGCCTCGACCAGCGTCACCTTCGCCTTGGCGGCGGCAGCGATATAGGCCGACACCAGCCCGGCGGATCCGGCGCCAATGATCACCAGGTTGCGATCGAAACGCTTCGGCCGCGTCCAGGTGGATCGGGAAAAGCCCTCGTTCTGGTCCATAGATTTCGTCTTTCCACCCGCAATAGACGTTGCTTCAGGAAGACGCGCAGGAATCCACATTGTTACAAGGCTTCATCAAGATTTCCTGTGATGAATGGATTTTCCCTTCAGAACAGCGCTATTACGCGATGCTGGCTTCGCTCGTCACGCTTGAACAACCGCAGCTACAATCCCCCAACCGCCTCTGCCGCGGCTTTTACGCGCTCGAAATCCGCCGGCAAAGTCAGTCCATGTTTGGCCCGCTCAAGGGCCTCCCTCGAGTGGCGTATGGCATTTTCGCGATAGCGATCATGTTCAAACGTCGCGAGAATTCGCAGCACTTTCTGCAATCTCAGCCCGACTTCGACAACGCCGGCGCCGTCCCGCGCGATCGGTGTGAAGAGATCATCAAACAGTTCGTCAAGGCTGATCGCCGGCACGTAGACATTTGGATACGGCACTTCATGCTCATCCTCCCCTGTCGTTTCGTTCCAGACAGCCAGAACCCGCACTGTCCGCGTGAGAACATCGATCGCGGTACCGGGATCGTTGGTGGCCGCCGAAAGGGCGCGAGACGCAATCTCCGACAGAACTGCAGCGCCAAATCGCGGGTCCTGATCATAGGACCTGGTATCGCCCACCGTGAAACAGCGGGAGATTGCCGTTGTCTCCTCGCCGTCATCGGCGCCCTCGATCCACGCAACCGGCGTCGACGGATCCACAAACTGACCCGGAATCATGTGAATGTATATCTGCGCTTTCGCGTCGGTTGCGATGCCGGAAAGGGCGCCGGTATCAAGATGCTGCACGTACCCTATCCGATCGACAAAGACCGGTCTCGCCGTGGCCGGAATGGTCTCTGCAGCGCTTAACCGGCTTCCGCCGAGATACGGTTGCTTACGCCGGGACCGCATCGCCTCTACGGTGACCTTTTCCACTCTCTCGGTCGTTTCTGTGACACGCCCGAGCCTGGAAAGGTGGTCGATCCAATGCAAGAGCGTGACGACAATCAGCACAATCACGGCAACTGTCACAACAAAGAGAACGACGCGACCGCGGTCGCCGTAGGCGCCGGTGCTCAAAGCGATGATCCCGACAAGACTGAAGAGGAAGGAGCCGATGAAGGTCGCGAGCACGTTTTGCGTCGTGCTGTCCTCCATGACCAGCGTGGTCGCGCGGGGCGTGACGTTGCTGGTTGCAGCCGAATAGGCCGACACCATCGTGCTGAGAGAGAATGTCGTGACTGTCAGCATACTTGAGGCAATGATGCCTAGTATATTATCGACAGCGTCAGCGCCAATCTTCGTGGGAAGATCACCCGGAATGAACGGACTGGCGACGATGGCGACAAGTGCGGTGATAATGGCAAGGATGGAAAACAGACTTGCCCGAAACCAGATTTTCCGGACCAGTTTTGACAAAAGCCAAACCCAGCGTGACGTCATCGGTATTCTCACTCTTCTGGCTCATCGCGGGCCGTCTCTTGTCGACGTCTCAGGTGTACGCCTTTGCCTGCCAAGTTGGGATTAATCAGGTCGCCCGTCAGTCTGCCGCGACAGTTGGTGTCCGCTTTGGAGCTCAACCCACGTAGCGGGACCTAGGATCAAGCGTCTGCGAACAGACCGCCTTCCGCTACGATGAGCGTCGGACCTGTTATGGTAACAGGCGCGCCTTGCAACGAGGCCGCCCCCCATAACAGCTATATTCCGGATGGATGTTCTGGAGCACTGTGGACCAGCTGAAACTCCGGCGAATGCACCAGGTGAAGATAGCGTTCGAACTGCGCCAGGACGTCGCTGATGAGTTGATCGCGCGACATCCCCATCACGTCATACCCGCGATTGCCGCTCGAGAAATAGGTCCGCGCCTCAAAGCGAAACTCAGGCTCTCCGGCCCGCACAGGCGTAAAACTCGCGACGCGCTGCTTTGTGGGTGTGACACCGTAGACAAAGTCACGAACATCTTGTGCGGGTGAGCGCAGGACGATCGCTCCGTCCGTGTCATCGACCACCTCAGCATGCCGTCCCCTGGAGGTCAGTTCCTGCGCGACCTGATCAAGGGCTGGACGCACATGCGTGTCGATGAAGCGACGGACATCGGCTTCGGTCGCGGTGGCCAGCATCAGGGCCAGTCTCCGCTGCCAGGTCTGCCCGGATGCCGGCTGGGCAACCGGAAGTGTGGCGCCGTTGTGCGCATCGCGCTGTGCAAGGTCCTCTCGCATGCCCAGATACAGCGAAAGGACGAGACCGAGCATGATCACGGCAAACGGCAGCGCGCTGGCGACAGTAGCAGATTGCAGCGCCGTCAGGCCACCGGCGAGCAGCAGGCACCCCGCCACGAAACCTTCCATAACGCACCAGAAAACCCGCTGTCCTGTTGTCGTGTTCGTCTCGCCGCCGGCTGCAATGGAGTCCACGACCAGCGCACCCGAATCTGCCGAGGTGATGAAGAAGATCGACACCAGCAGAACCGCGAGCGTCGAGGTAATTGCCGGCAGCGGCAGATACTCGAAGAACCGGAACAGCCCGACTGAGACGTCATTGGCGATAGCCGCGCCGAGAGCGCCGTTGGCGATGCCGTTATCGATAAACATCGCCGTATTGCCAAACACCGTCATCCAGAAGAAGGTGAACCCGGCGGGAATAAAGAGGACGGCGACGACGAATTCACGCACCGTTCTGCCGCGGGAAATGCGGGCGATGAACATGCCGACGAAGGGCGACCAGGAAATCCACCAGGCCCAGTAGAACAAGGTCCAGGCATCAACCCAGGGCGTCGGCTCATAGGCGTAGATGTTGAATGTGCGCAGGACCAGCGTGTCGAAATAGAGACCGAGGTTCTGCACGAAATCCCGAAACAACAGGCTGGTCGGACCAACCACGAGAACGAATATCATCAACAGGATGGCAACGATAAGGTTGGTTTCCGACAGGATGCGGACGCCCTTGTCGAGGCCGGTCACGACCGACACTGTCGCCATCGCGGTCACGACTGCGATCAACGGCAACTGCACAGCGATGCCGATCGGAACGCCGAGAAGATGGTTGAGACCCGCATTGATCTGCGAGACGCCGACACCGAGCGACGTGGCGATCCCAAACATCGTGCCGACAATCGCAAAGATATCCACCGCGTGACCGATAGGACCATCGATACGGTTTTTGAGAAGCGGATAGAGGCCGGAACGGATCGTCAGCGGCAGGTTGTAGCGATAGCCGAAATAGGCAAGCGACAGGCCGACAACGGCGTAGATTGCCCAGGCGTGGATCCCCCAATGGAAGAAGGTCACGGTCATTGCTTCGCGCATGGCTGCGACCGAACGCGGCTCGGCCGTCGGCGGCGCCATGAAATGCGTCATCGGTTCACCGACGGCGTAGAACATCAGGCCGATCCCCATGCCGGCGGCAAACAGCATGGCGATCCACGACAGGAAGCGGAAATCGGGAACGGAATCATCCGGACCAAGCTTGAGCTGTCCGAAGCGGCCAAAACAGAGCAGCAGGACGGATGCGAGAAATATGCCGACGGAAAGCAAATAGAACCAGCCGAACGCGCCGAGGATCGATGCCTGTACGGCGCCAAAAAAAGCGCCCGCTTGCCCGGGTATGGCGATGCCGACCACCAGAAACAGACCGATTACGATGACTGAGCCGTAGAAAACCGGGGGGTTGATGACAAAACTTTTCATACCGCGGATTTGCCCTCCTGCGCTCCGACTTGCGGATCATTGGGACGGACGATCCCGCCCCAATCCGGCCGCTTTTCATGGAAACTAGGCGGCGCTCCTGAAAAGTCCACAATGACGACGCAAGCCGATGCCTATCGCAAATGACCATTCTTCGACCATGACGGCGAGACATGATACGAGACCGAAGTTTGCAATCGTGCTCCAGCTTGGCCGTCGTTACTCGCGAACAGCGTATGTCGGCCTTCGGTGAGGCGTTGAAACCCGCGGAAATCCGACATGGGAGTGCAAGGAGGAAACCACTTTCGCATTGGTGCGGAAAGGTTGCTGTGCTGAACAGAGTTGGTCGCATCAGCCTGGAGAATTGATACCTCCTTCGAGGTAACCTTGAATTGCATCCTCGACCCATGTCCAGATAGTGGAAGAGCGAGAACACTGCGCCCGAAGCCACCGGTTGCAACCGTGTTCAGATGAGCAACGGCAGCGCGCGGTTCGACTCTTAGCGTCTTTGCAACGACGTAGAATGCTTGGGAATTGTGTTTTCTGTTGATATATAGCCCAACCCGGCAAGGCTCGGCGGGAAACTTGCATCCTCCTCGACAGTGACGTCGATGAACTAAAGAACACATATTAGAGGTGGGCAATTTGCAAGTTTTGTTGCTTGCGGGGGCCTGATGGCGCAGCGATCTGAAAACTCGACCGCCTTAAACCCAAAGGAACCGTCGACTCGGTGCTTACGCAGTTTGCCGAGTGAGTGTGCCGGCAGCTTCGCTCTTTACTGGGCACGGCGAAACCTGGATTTGAGGATGTCGCGCTATCGGTGTTCGGACGCTTTGGGTGTGAGGAAAGCAAGAAGTCTGTTGGTAGAACCGACAACTCCGGGGTAAGTGAGGATGCAGTTTCCAATGGGCAGGCTCTTTTCGGGAGGCTTGCTACCTGCATCGGCCTGCAATAATCCCTGTACTCCCGCTCCGGCTTCGAGGCATTAATGACGCTACCAAGCAATGAATCAATCGAAGAGCTCGTCGCTTTGTCGATGTTGCAACAAGCACGTACATTTGCCGAGGCATACGGAGGGCAGTCGCGCCTATGGCAGAGGCCCTATGCAGAGGCGCGGCCTCGTGTCGCTTCATCAATCGCATCGGTCTGGATGACGGCCTATCCTCCTTCGGTAATCCCGTTGCCCGGCGAATCCGTTCTGAAGACCCTTGGCGACGCACATCTGTGGTCAGCCCTTTCGGCGATCGGCGTACGCGGTATTCACACGGGGCCGATGAAACGTGCCGGCAGTATGAAAGACGGCGTCTACAGCCCGACAATCGACGGCAATTTCGACAGAATAAGCTTCGACATCGATCCGACTTTCGGCACGAACGAAGAATTCGTTGCCATCAGCCGCATGGCGGCGGCACACAACGCCATTGTCATTGACGATGTCATTCCTTCACACACGGGCAAGGGTCCGGATTTTCGGCTCGCCGAAATGAATCATTCGACATACCCTGGTCTTTACCACATGGTCGAAATTCCAGAGGAAGAATGGCAGCGTCTTCCGGACGTGCCGGAGGGCCGGGAGGCGGTCAACCTGCCTGCCGATACCGTTGACTACCTGAGGGATCGTAGCTTGATTGTCGGCCAGCTCCAGCGGGTCATTTTCTTCGAGCCCGGCGTGAAAGAGACGGACTGGAGTGCGACCGGCCCGATTACCGGCGTCGACGGCAAGGAGCGCCGCTGGGTCTACCTCCACTACTTCAAGGAGGGGCAGCCGAGCCTGAACTGGCTGGATCCATCATTTGCCGCGCAACAGATGATCATCGGCGATGCGTTGCATTCGATCGACCAGATGGGCGCCCGTGGCCTGCGGTTGGATGCGAATGGATTTCTCGGCGTCGAGCGCCGAGTGGAGGGGCCGGCATGGTCGGAAAGCCATCCGCTTTCCGTGACGGGCAACGCACTGCTCGCTGGCATGATCCGCAAGGCCGGCGGGTTTTCGTTTCAGGAGCTTAATCTGACGATCGATGATATTGCCGCGATGTCGAAGGGTGGAGCGGATCTGTCCTACGATTTTATCACGCGCCCGGCCTATCATCACGCGCTGTTGACAGGCAATACCGAGTTCTTGCGCATGATGCTGCGGATGGTCCATGAATTTGGCATCGATCCTGCGTCGCTTATTCATGCGCTTCAGAATCACGATGAACTGACGACGGAACTCGTGCATTTCTGGACATTGCATGCAGACGATATTTACACCTTTGCCGGCCAGACCTGGCAGGGGCGTACGCTGCGCATGCATATTCGCGACGTAATACGCGAGCGCCTTTCGGGACCCAACGCCCCCTATAACCTTCCCTTTGTCACCAACGGCATCGCCTGCACGACAGCGAGCGTCATTGCCGCAGCCCTCGACATTGCCGACCTGGAGAGCATCGATGACGAGACGACAAAGCTGATCCAGAAAATTCACCTTCTCCTGGTGATGTACAACGCTTTTCAGCCGGGCGTATTCGCGCTTTCCGGATGGGATCTGGTCGGCGCTTTGCCATTAACACCGGCTCAGGTGCAGCACCTGATGGCCGACGGCGACACCCGCTGGATCGAACGCGGCGCCTATGATCTGACGGGTCAGAACTCTGGCGAGGAGTTTTCCGCCGACGGCATGCCGCGTGCCCGCGCCCTATACGGCCCGATTAGCGAGCAGCTCGCGCAGCCGGACTCGTTTGCCTCGCAGCTCAAACGCCTGCTGGCCGTTCGGGAAGCTTATGGGATCGCGGCCAGTCGACAAGTCTCGATACCTGATACCACCGCCCCAGGTTTGCTCATCATGGTCCACGAACTTCCGGATCTACGAGGCACGCAGGTGACCGCCCTGAATTTCAGCTCCTCGGCGATCTCCGAAGTCGTGATCTTGCAGAACGTCAGGCCAGGACCTGTCGTCGACATGATTGCGGAGTCGATCGAAGGCGACCTTACAGAAGATGGCGCCTTGACTATCAATCTCGAGCCCTACGAGGGTCTATCCCTCAGAGTTGTTGGAACGCTCCCGACGCTCTAAATGTCACGCGCCTATCTCTGCAAATAGCCGCGCTTGTGCGTTCGCTGGTGGGTCGACAACCCGCTTGCGAACGCGATACTTGACGGGATTTTACACGCCTTGGCCGGCGGTGATCCAACGATACGGGATCTCTGACGCCTACACCTGCTGTCGAGTGGCAACCGATCGCAGGACCACGCGGGCGACATTAAGCTGCCTCCATGCATCACATCACATGGACAGCTCGAAAGCGCTCGGGATGCTGCTCCTGGCGGCATGGACCGGCACGTCGACGCGTTGTCCTGTGATCCGGTCGTAGAGGTGCAGTGCCTTTGGCGGCAGGGTCAGCCAGACGGACCGGCCTTCCAGTTGCTGGTCTCCAGGTGGCAGGGTCGCCGCGATCTCCCGGTCGCCAAGGGTGCAATAGGCGACGCGCGAGCCACCCAGTTCCTCGACAAAATCGACCGTCGCCGGAAGGCCGGTTCCGGCAGTTTCACTCAGAAGGAGGTTTTCGGGCCGGACGCCAACGGTGACCGGAGTGCCTTCGGCAAGGCTTGTCCGGCCGATGCCGACCCCGCCAGCCGTCGCATCGATGACGAGAGCGCCGCCGGCCCCGATGGCGGCCGGGAAAAGGTTCATGGCCGGCGCCCCCATGAACCCGGCGACGAAGACCGAGGCCGGCTTTCGGTAGACCTCGGCGGGCGAGCCGATCTGCTCGACGCGACCGGCATTCATCACGATCAGCGTGTCGGCAAGCGTCATCGCTTCGACCTGATCATGCGTCACGAACACCGACGTCGCGTTGAGGCGCCGGTGCAGCTTCTTGATCTCGATGCGCATCTGGACGCGTAGCAGCGCATCGAGATTGGACAGCGGTTCGTCGAACAGGAAGACGTCGGGCTCGCGCACCATAGCGCGGCCCATGGCCACGCGTTGCCGCTGCCCGCCGGAGAGCTGCGCCGGGCGCCGGTCGAGATACTCCGTCAGGTTCAGGATCCTCGCCACAGCCTCGACCTTGCTGTCGCGCTCGGCCCGCGGCAGCTTGGCGATCCGAAGCGGATAGGCGATGTTCTGGCGCACGGTCATGTGCGGATAGAGTGCATAGTTCTGGAACACCATGGCACAGCCACGATCGGCCGGCTCGATGTCGTTCATCACCGTTTCACCGATGGAAATCGTGCCTGACGTGACCTCCTCCAGTCCCGCGATCATACGCAGGAGGGTCGACTTGCCGCAGCCCGATGGACCGACGATGACGACGAAATGGCCATCGGGGATGGTGATGTCGACGCCATGCAGGACCGGCTTGCCGTCGTAGGATTTTTTCAGGTTTGAGAGTGTCAGATCAGCCATCAGATGTCTCCCGGACGACGGTTGTGCAGGTGTGCAATCGTGGACGTGTCGCGGCCGATGCCTGCGAGAATGGGTCTGCCGCGCATCAGCGGATACCGGATTTCATGAAGGACTGGACGACCTAGCGCTGCAGGAGGACGTAGATGACGAGGACCGGCAGGCTTGCGAGCGTCGAGGCTGCCATCAGTGGTCCCCACTGGTTGCCCTCGGCCGTCATGAACATCTGGATGCCGATCTGGATGACGGAGTTTTCGGCCGTGCGGCTGAGCAGCAGTGGCCAGAAATACTCGTTCCAGGTCGAGATGAAGATGAGAATAGCAAGCGAGGCAATCGTGCCGCGCAGATTGGGCACCATCACCTCCCAGAGAATCCGCCAGTTGCGTGCGCCGTCCATACGCGCCGCCTCGATGACTTCCCGGGGGAAGCTGCGCATGGCCTGGGCAAGAAGCAGGATCGCAAGCGCCGAGACAAGGTTCGGCAGGATCAGCGCCACGATGCTATCGAGCAGACCCATCTGGGCAATCAGCAGATAGTTCGGGATCATCACCACCTGAAAGGGTACCAGCCAGGTCAGCGCCACGGCGCTATACACCAGCTTGTCGAGCGCGAATGTCCAGCGGGCGAAGGCGAAGGCGGCAAGAAGCCCGGTCAGAAGCTGAAAGGCCGTGGAGACGACGGAAAAGACCAGCGTGTTGACCAGCATGCGGCCGATCGGGATGGCCTCCAGAGCCTGCCGGTAATTGTCGAGCGACATGCTCGTCGGCCATAGGCTCGTCTCGAACATGGCATTGGCGGGACGCAGCGAACTCGCCAGCATCCAGTAGACCGGGAAAAGGCACAGGATCGACAGGAGGACCATGAGAACATGACCAGCCGCGGTGTCGAGGCCGGATTTGTCCGAGATGCGGCGAAGCGGGCGCGCCATCGGGCGGGGCGCGCGCAGGACGTCAGTTGTCATGGAAGGTATACCTGTCGATCAGGCGGAAGAGCACAAAGGCCACTGCGCCGAAGCCGAGGAAAAGGATGACGGCCGCAGCCGAGCCCCAGCCCACCGACATGGTGGAGAAGCCGAAATCCCAAAGGAGATAGTAGATGTTGGAGGTGGAGCCGAGCGGGCCGCCGCCTGTCAGCACGTTGATATAGGTGAAACTCCACTGCGCGCCGAGCAGGATCGTCATGACCACCAGGAACAGGGCCGTGGAACTGAGGAGCGGCAGGCGGATGTCGCGGATGATCTCCCATTTGCTGGCGCCGTCCATGCGGGCGGCCTCCACCAGGGAGGGGTTGATGTTGGCATTGGCGGCAGACAGGATCAGCGTCGAAAACCCGATCAGCTTCCAGCCGGTGATCAGGATGACGGTCCAGATCGCGGTGTTGGGATCGGAAAGAAACTTCACGGGCTTGAAGCCGATGCCCTGGAGCATCTGGTTGATCAGGCCGTAGCCGGGATCGAGCAGCCAGCGCCAGACGGCGGCGGCCACCACCGGCGCGATGATCATCGGCACGAAGATGATGGCGCGGTAGATGTTGCGCGAGCGCTCGGGAAGGTCATGAGTATAGATGGCGATCGCCAGCGGGATCAGCACGGCCAGCGGCAAAAGACCGAAAATATAGATCCCGGTATTGCGCAGCGACTGCCAGAATTTGGGCAGGGCAAAGATGCGCGTGTAGTTGTTCCAGCCGACATAGATCTGCGGCGAATTGGGCAGCATGTTCCACTGGTAGAAGCTCAGACGCAGCGCATCGACCAGCGGCCAGTAGATCCAAACCACAAGCAGGATGATGGCCGGAGACAGGTAGAGCCAGGGTGCCCAGCGCGACTGGGTCATCCGTCTGCGGCGGGTCGGTGCTTGTGTGGCCAGGGCCATTCTACGCTCCAGTGGGTTTGAAAGGCGTTGGCCTTTTCCGTCGGGCCGGTCGTGGCAAAAGCGCACGACGGGTGTGTTACGCGCACAGACGGTCCGTCAACGCGTCGATCTCCGCGGCGTTAAGACCGATCCGCGCGAGATAAGCGGCGATCCCGCCATGCGCCGTATCGAGACAGGAAAGGAAGGCTTCCATCGTCACGGCGTCGCTGGCGAGCATCCGCTCGACATGGTCGGCATCGATCCCGGCCGCAAGCGAGCGGGCGCGAAGCTGCGCGATCAGGCCCTCGGCGGAGGCGGTGAGCGCATAGTCTGCCACGATGTCGGCATGCGAGACGCCGGCAGTGGCCAGAAGCATGGCAGCGACGACGCCGGTACGGTCCTTGCCGGCGGTGCAGTGGAACAGCACCATCCCCGGCCGGGCCTGCCCGATGGCGCGAAAGACCGTGGCGAACTGCGCGCCACAGTGATCCAGCGCGCTGCAATAGCGCTCTGCCATGTCGAAGGGCTGCCGCACCATTGCGATCGGCGCCAGCGCGTCGAAGAGCACGATATTGCGGTAGGACACCGTCTCGTGGCCGATGAAGGGGTGGTCTGTGACCGCAGTCTCGTGCGGCCCGCGCAGGTCGATGACGAGCGAGAGATCATCGGCGACAAGCGTCGCCAGGCTCTCGCCATTGAGCGGGTGCAGCGCTTCCCCGCGCAGGATCCGGCGCCACTGCGTGGTGCCGCCGGCCTGCCGATTGTAGCCGCCAAGGTCGCGGATGTTGTGGGTGTCGGGCAGCGTCCAGTGACGCATGGCGGCCTCCTGCTGTGCTTCGGTCTGTTCGGCTTGGTAGAAGTGGGGGCGCGCGTCGTCGCGGATGCAACGCCCCCACTCGCGCGTGGTCAGGGCATCAGCGCCTGGGCATTGACCTGCGCCTCGGTCAGGGTCTTCACCACGTCATTGGGACCGAGCACGGCCTCGGAGACGGCTTCCTTCATCATCGTTTCTGCCTGGCGATAGTTCGGGCCGGGGAAGGCGACATTGGGGGTAAGGCGGGACAGCTGTTCGAGGTTCGGACGGATCAGCGGGTGCGTCGCTGTCCAGGGACCGAGCAGCTTCGGATCGTCGACGATGTTGAGGCGAAGCGGCAGATAGCCGATTTTCGAGGTGATGATGGTGTAGCCGTAGTCGGAGGTGAGGAACTTCATCAACTCGTAGGCGGCGCGCTGCTTGACCGGATCCTGCGAGAAGGCATAGAGCGCCGAGCCCGAATTGGTGGGCGCAGTCGGCTTGGTCCCGAAGGCCGGCATGCCGGTTACGCGCAGTTCCCACTTGCCGTCGGCGGATTTGGACAGGGAGTTCTGCAGGGCGCTGGTGTAGAGATACATGCCCAGCCGGCCGGCGGCAAAAGCCTCCTGCGGATTGGCCGGGTCGAGGCGGGCATGGGCGCCGCTGTCGACCATGTCGCGCAGCATCTGCACCGCTTCAATGCCATTCTTGTCGGCGAAGGTCAGCGTGTTGCCATCGCGGACCTTGCCGCCATTCGACATCAGGATCGCCTGATAGACGAAGGTGCCGTCTGTCGGGCCATAGGCGCCGGGAAAGAAGCCGTCCACGCCGGTCTTGGCGACGATGGCTTCGGCTGCCGTCTTCACCTCGGCCCAGGTCTTGGGTGGCGTCTCGGGATCGAGGCCGGCTTTGCGGAAGAGATCAGCGTTGTAGTAGAGGATCGGCGTCGAGAACGTATAGGCAAGCCCATAGGTCTTGCCGTTGATCTTGCCGAGGTCGACGCCACGCGGGATCAGTCCGTCGGTAAGGGCAGCGTAGCCCTTGGCCCCGGCCAGGTCCTCGAGCGGCTGTGCACCCAGATCGGAGGCAAGATAGATGAGGTCGCGAAACACCAGCTGGGCAACGTCGGGCTGCATGCCGGCGGCCATATCGGCCTGCAGGCGCGTGATGATGTCGTTGGAGGGAACTCCGACAGTCTTCACCTTGATCAGCGGGTTTTCCTGCTCGAACTTGGCGATCATCTCGCGGGTGGCGTCGGCACCGGCGCTCGCCGTGGCGAGGTTGTAGTTGTAGAAAGTGATGGTCACCGGCTTGGTAATCTCGGCGGCCATTTCGGCATGCGCGGCGCCGGTTGTTCCGGCGGCACCGAGGACTGCGGCGACCGCAAGGCCGAGGAAGGTGCGTTTTCTCATCGCGGGAAGCTCCTGTTGGGAGAAGTTGGTCATTCGGTGGCGCCCGCCATGGCCGCATCCTGTTTGTGGCGCAGCAGGGACAGGTCGTAGCGGTTGAGTTCGTTGCGGGTCTGCGGCAGGGGAACGAGCGCCATGGTCAGGCCCGAGGTACGAATGGTGCCGATCCCGAAGGAGGCGCCTTCGACCATGCGCAGGATGTCTGTCGTCAATATATCGGTTGCTGCATGCTGGCCCATGCCGACAATGACGGGGATGCCATGCCATGAGGAGAACCGGTCGTGATGGATATGACCGGAGAGGATCCCGAGGATGTTGCGGCCCTTGAGCAAGCCGGCCAGCTGCTGGCTTTGCCTGAACTCGATCGTGCGCCAGTGGTCCCACGGAACAGCGTCGCCCAGCACCGGGGCATGGTGGGCAACGATCAGCTTGGGCAGATCGCCGTGCCGGTCGAGCGCCTGAGCGAGCCAGGCGAATTGCGCCGGCGTCAGGCTGCCGCCGATCTCGCCGGGGGTCGTGGTGTCGAGCGTGACGATATGGATGCCGCCGATTACCTGGTCGTGGTCATAGGGAGCATCGAGATCGTTGGTTCGGTCAAGCATCGCTTCGTAGAACCCGGCGCGCGTGTCGTGATTGCCGATCGCGTAGACGACCGGCACGTCGGTGGCCGCCATCAGCAACCGCAGCTGGCGGTAGCTCTCGACATCGCCGCGATTGGTGAGATCGCCGCTGGCGATAATGAACTGCGGCTTCTGATCCATCGATCCGATCAGCGCGAGCACCCGCGAAAGCGTGGCCGAGGTGTCGCTGAACAGATGGCTGTCGGCGACGGAAGGATTGCCGACATGTAGATCGGTGATGTGGATGAACGTCGTTTCGACCATGGGGAGCTCCTGCGTTGGAGCCTGTCTAGGCGCTTCCCGTCTCAGCGGGATGACGGCTTTGAAACGCTGTTTGAAATCGGCGTGGTAAACATCGGCTCCGTTGCTGCAACAACGAGGGCAATGATGCTGCTGGCATTGCCAAGATCGAGCTGGTGGTCCGTCAGTTCGTCGGTGCGGCCGCGGCTTCTCGTCATCTGCGTGCGCACCCCGAGAAGGCACGAGATGCGGAATCCGACATCGACCTCGCTCAGCCATGGCGCGATTTTTCTGAAGTGCGGGACGAACTGGCGATGATGCTCGATATCCTCGACCATCGGCCGGAATATTTCCGGGTCGTCGCTGGATTGTGCAAGCGTCGTCAGATGACGCAGCACCCCGTAACTGGAATGGGGATCGAGGCTCCAGCGGATGGATGGCCCGACAAGCGCTGCGATAAGATCGCCGGCGCAGGCAGGTGCCGGATCGGCCCGTTGAACCGCCGCCTGAAGCAATGCCAGGCGCTCCGCATTGAGGCGGAGATAGACGCGCTCGGCAGCCGAAAAAATCAGGTGCTGGAGGGTTCCAAAATGATAGTTGACCGCCGCCACATTGGTGCCCGCCCGACAGGTGATCGTCCGCACCGTCACGTCATCGGGGTGCCGAGCAGCCGACAGCAGTTGCTCGCACGCAGTGCGCAATTTCTCTCGCGTATGGCTTGCTATCATACGGTTGCGTAGCGCAAACTCTGTGACATCCGAGTGAAGGTCCACGGTGAAGGCTGGCGCGGAGACCACGCCTCTCGCGCAAATCGGGTCGGGCAGGCCCGCGAGAACGCCCGTCTCCTGAAAGGGGCTACCGGCGACCGCGCCAGAGAAGCGATGAGGTTTGTCGCAACACGCCAAGCCGGTTGGGGCTTTCAGTGAAATGAGGTCACTCGAAACCGGATATACGTGCGTCGCCAAAGCGGCGGACCTTCCGCAGGGAGAGGATTGCCGCTTAAAATGCTTCTTAAGATGGGAAATGGGCAGCTCGCTGCGGCGGTCCCGAAGCCGATACCGCCGGATTTGTGAAATCCCGGAGTGGAGTATGGCAACGAAGATTTCATCATTCTTAAACAGGCAGGAACGATCGATCGATTTTGTGTTTATTGTGATTTTTCATCGCCCGCTTGGGCAGTTCAGTCGAATGAGCGATGATATTACCGATCTGGATCATCCTCATGCGACGCCTTGACGCGATTACTCGCCGATCGACCGAAGCTTTTGACCCTTGAAGCGCTTGCCTTCATAGATCGAATACCCTGCCGAACTCAGCACGTCCGACCGTTCGAGCGTCCACTCTGCATCGACATCGGTCATCGTAAGCTCGGCGTCCATACCGGTCGCCATCGACCCCTTAGCATGGTCGAGCCCCATGAGCCGAGCCGAGTTCGTGGACGTCAACTTGGCAATTCGCTCCAGCGACAATCCACGCTTGTGACGACCGTCGGTCAACGATACCGGCAGCATGGTATCCAAACCTGGGCAACCGTGCGAGGACCCCTGGATGTCGGCTGACTTGGACGAGATGTCGCGGTGGACATGGTCTGTTCCGATTGTATCAATCTCTCCGTTCGGCAGCCCCTGCCGCAGGTGCTCGCAATCGCTGCGCACGCGCAACGGCGGATTGATCTTGCCTTTCTTTCCGCCCTCCCAAAAAATGTCGTGCGTCTGGTAATGCGTCCATGTCTCGAAAAATACTTGGGTACCACGCGTACGTTGCATGAGGGCAAGTTCAAGGGCTTCACGGGACGAAGTGTGAACGACGTAGAGCGGAGCGCCGGCCTGTCGCGCAAGGTAGGCAGAACTCTGTACCGCATCTGCTTCCAAGAACGGCGGCCTCGATGTATTTGAGAGTGCAAGGTCATCCAGTCCTGGGCTGTCCACCTTGAGGCGGTCGCGCAAGACCCACGCGAACGAGATATATTCCGGATGAGCGCACACCATGCCGTTGTTCGCAGCCGCGAGCTCGCAAAGCTTGAACAGGAAAGCATGATGGAAGCAAAGTTCGAGGCAGTGGTGGAAGGACGTCCTGCCGTTAGCTTTCAGGTAAGCTTGACAATGAACGCAATAAGCAAGAGCTCCTTCCGGCTTATGCCCGGGAGCTTTTGAGAAAACAACTTGGACGGAGAGTGTGTCAAGTCTCGGTAGTTGCGGAGCCTGAGCGCACCGAGACGTGTAATTTCAGCTACCTTGATGAGGTCCGAACCTTCGGCGCCGGGTTACGTTATTGGAACCCTTCCGACGCGTTTCGAAGGGTCTAAAGCCACGTGCCCACGTTTGGTCTGTTCGCTCAAACGCAAACCGATATCTACAGTAAACCTTTCAGGTCCCCCCAGATTTTGCGTGCTAGTAGAACAGTCGGGAGCCATCCCCGACTGTCGTCCGTTCATGACGTCAACTTCTGTTAGCAATGCTTAAGCGCTGGTGAAGAGCTCGCCCGTGTAGAACTTCTCCGGCGCCAGCGGGTCCTTGACCGTGCCGAAATCCTGGAACATCTTGTTGAAATCAGCCAGCCATCTGTTGACCGTGCCGTCCTTGGTAAAGCCTTCAAGTTCCCTGGATGTCAGCATCTTGCGGCTGCGGGCAACCTTGTCGGTTGCTTCCTTCGGTGCGTTGAGAAACGCCGTGGTGATCTCGATCGAGTGATCGAGATTGGCGACGCGGTAATCCATCGCCTTCTTCATCACCCGCAGGAATTTCTTCACCAAGTCCGGGTTCTGTTCGACGATTTCGTTGCGTGCCACAAACGTGTTGATGAAGGACGTCTGCGGATAGAAGTCCTGGTTAGAGGCTAGTTCCTTCATGTCTGGCACGCGCGGCTTGATCGTGTCGATCAGCGGGTACCAGATGCCTGCGCCATCGATTTGTTTCGACGTGAATGCCGCGACAACGGTCGACGGGTCCATCGGCACCATCTGGATGTCGGCGATCGTCATGCCGGCTTTTGTCAGCGCCATGCGCAAGATCATATCGCCAGACGTTCCCTGCGGAACGCCGACCTTCTTGCCCTTGAGATCGGCCATCGACGCGATACCGGCCTGGGCGATAACGCGGTCAGAAAAGCCGATATCGTTGACGCCAACCACCTTTGCGCGGCCGCTCGCTGGCAACCAGAGGGCGCCGGGGCCGATCGTCCCGAAATTGAGACTGCCCGCACCCATCGCTTGGATCTGGATCGGACCATTGGTAAAGACCTTCACCGTTGGCTCGAGACCTTCTGCTTCCCACAGCTTCTGGTCCTTGGCGATTGCCAGCACACTGGCATTCGGGAAATCGGCGATATAACCGATCGTCATCTCGGCGGACTGGGCACGGGCCCGGCCGCCGATGGAAAACGCGCTGGCGCCGGCAAGTGCGGCGCTCGTTACCATAAGATGTCGTCTCGTCAGCATGGTCATTCCTCCTTTGACGGGCTGCAATTTTTTTTGGCAAGGATCAGGCGGCTGCGGCAGGGTGATACACTGCCCGCCAGACTTCGTTGCGCAATTCGGAAAATTCAGACGAAAGCCGCATGTCCTCGGTGCGAGGATAGGGCAGGTCGACATTGACAATCTTGTGAAGCCGGCCCGGCCGGGCTGCCATGACAACGACACGGCTTGCGAGATAGACGGCCTCGTCGACATCATGGGTTATGAACACCACCGTGCGCCGTTCCTTGCTCCACATCGTCAGCAACTGATCCTGAAGCTGCACGCGGGTCAAAGCATCGAGCGCTCCAAACGGCTCGTCCATGAGCAAGATCTTCGGATTGACC
This sequence comes from Neorhizobium sp. IRS_2294, assembly GCF_050500145.1. Taxonomy (NCBI): domain Bacteria; kingdom Pseudomonadati; phylum Pseudomonadota; class Alphaproteobacteria; order Hyphomicrobiales; family Rhizobiaceae; genus Neorhizobium; species Neorhizobium sp. IRS_2294. The sequence continues at coordinate 53,031 of NZ_CP191440.1, read as the reverse complement.
GCATAGGCACGGGCAATCGCGCAGCGTTGCTTCATGCCGCCAGACAGAGTCTTCGGCAGTGAATTCGCAAAGTCGGTCAGCCCGACAAGGGCGATGAAATGATCGGCGATCCGCCGCCGCTCATCCCGTTTGTGGCCGGCAATCTTCAGGCCGAACTCAACATTCTGCCGCACAGTCAGCCACGGGAAAAGCGCATATTGCTGAAAGATCACGCCGCGTTCCGGTCCCGGCCCACTGACTGGCGTGTCATCGACCAGAACCTGTCCGGAAGACGGCGCGGTGAGGCCGGCCGCAATATTCATCGCCGTCGACTTGCCACACCCGGAGGGTCCGACGACGGTGATGAACTCGCCGTCCTCGATATCGAGGATCAGCCCTTCGAGCGCCGTAAACGCTGTTCGGCCGGCAATATCGAACGTCTTGCGGACGTCTCTGAACGATATTTTCGGGGTCATAGCTTCTCCTGCCAGGCAGTCAGCACACTGTCGATCGCCATGACGATGCGATCCATGATCAGTCCAAGAATGCCGATCGAGATAAGGCTGACGAAAATGGTCGCCAGGTCGTAGTAGAGTTGTGCCTGCTGCATCCGGAAACCGAGGCCCGACTGTGCTGCGATCAGCTCGGCAGCCACCACGGTCGACCACGAAGAACCAAGACCGATACGCACCCCCACCATGATATAAGGCAGCGAGGCCGGCACGATGACGCGTCGGAAGATGGTGAAGTCGTTGGCGCCCAGCACACGCGCCGCGTTGATCATGGTCCGGTCGACGCTGATGACGCCCTGATAGGTGGCGACGACGGAAGACAGGAAGGATGCGAGGAAGATGACGAAGATCTTCGGCGTCTCGTCGATGCCCATCGTCACGATTGCCAGTGGAATGATGGCAAGCGGCGGAATGGTGCGAAAGAACTGGACGTAGGGCTCGATGATGGCGCGGGCGACTTTGTACCAGCCCATCAGGAAGCCGACTGGAATGGCAACGAGAATGCCAAGCGCGAAACCGGTAAAGACGCGGCCGAGGCTTGCAATCGCGTCGGACCATAGAAGGCCGCTTTGCGCCTGGATTACAGCCTGTCTGGCGACCGCCAGCGGGGTCGGAAGTCCGACCACGCCATAGGATGTCACTAGGGCCCACATCGAAATACCGAAAACAACGGCAACGATGTTGATCCCCAGCATGGCGAGGGGACCCGTCGGCAAAGGTATCCCCCTTGCTTTATCCGATGTATTTTCACTTTCCATAACTGCCAAGACCACTCCTCCCGAGCATTCGGCCAGTCCGTCATCCGGTCAGCGCGCCGCCGCCATAACATCCCGAGTCTTGAAATTTGATTCGATCAGCCAGTCGCGCATCACGTCCAAAAGCTCGCGCTTGCGATCCTGATAGTCTGAATCGCTCCAGAGGTTTCTAACCTCCTTCGGATCATTCTCGAGGTCGAACAACTGTCCGTCGGTCGAGCCCTTGAAATGAACCAGTTTCCATCTGTCGCTGCGCACACCGGTCATGAATTCGACGCCGCCGGCCATTGCCACGTCCCCGATCTGCTCGCAGAAGACGTGCGTGCGGGGCGTCCAGTCTCTGCCTTCCAATGCAGGCCGCAGGCTTTTCGCCTCAAAAGTCTCGGGCGGCGTGATGCCGGCATAGTCGAGAATGGTCGGCCCCAGGTCGAAAAGCTGGCAGAGCCCGTCCACGGTTCGGCCGCCCTCGAACCGGCCGGCAGTCGACCAGACGACCGTCGGAACGCGGGTCACGATGTCGTACATCGACCATTTCTGGATCAGCCCATGTTCGCCAAGGCACTCCCCATGATCCGAGGTGAAGATGACGATCGCGTCCTCGAGATATCCACGCTCGTTCAATGAGGCGAGCAGTTCGCCGACCTTTTCGTCGATCAGCGTCACATTGCCGAGATAGTGAGCCCACAGCCGCTGCATCTGGTCTTCGCTCGGATCCAGGCTCCAGACGACGGAATCATGGTCAACCTCGACATCGTGCTGACGCTTGTCCTTCAGCTCCTGATGCAGGCCTTCGAGTTCCTCTTTCGTCGGCTTCGGCAGCGGCAGATCGTTGCGCTTCAAATAACGCTCGGTATAGCGCGCCGGCGGATCGAACGGTGGATGGGGGCCGGGGAAGCCGACCTGCAAGAACAATGGCTCTGTCGGCGGATAGGTCTCGACCCACCACTTCGCCATGTCGCCGACGAAGGCATCGGAATGCATGTTTTCTGGAAGCTCCCAGTCAAAACATCCAAGCCGCTCTCGATAGTCCGCACGCTCGCGGTAGAATTCGCGCTGCTGCTTGACGAGACCTTGAGCGGCGAGCGCCTTGTCCCACTCGTCAAAGTACCAACGTCCTTCCATGTAGCGGTCCTTGTTTTCCACGACGTAACGCTCGTGGAACCCGCTGTCCGAGTTATAGGGAATGGTGTGCATCTTGCCGACATTGACGCAGCGATAACCGGCATCGCGCAGGCTTTCCACCCAGGTCCGCTGCCATTTCTGGCCGTTGGCGAGAACGCCAGTCGTATGCGGGTAATAGCCGGTAAACAGGCTTGCGCGTGATGGCACGCAACTCGGCGCGGTAATGTGGCAGTTGGTCAGCGCCACGCCTTTTTCGATCATCGCATCGATATTCGGCGTATGGGCGTAAGGGTAACCGAGCGCCGAAATGGAATCGTAGCGCTGTTGGTCGGTCATGATCAAAATGATGTTCGGCCTGTCAGCCATCAACAGCTCCTCCCCGCTGCAGCGACACCGCGCGGCGGACATTTCCGGCAAGCGAAGGATCCTTCTCCCTCTTTCGCTTGCCTCCCGAAGCAATGGATGACACAAAGTTATCGATAACGCAACGATCACTAACGCTGCTCGAACGACGTTAGTTGGCAGGTTTTGGACCTATGACGATCAGTACGAACGCCAGGGACGGGGACGACGACCGAAGTGCGAGTGAGAGGAAGGACCGCCCTGCCCCAACGCTCGCCTCGATCGCCGAACGGGTGGGCGTTTCCGTCAACACCGTATCACGCGCACTTCGGGCACCCAATACGGTAAGGGTCGAACTGCGCAAACGCATCAACGTGGCGATGGAAGAACTTAATTACGTTCCGAACCGCCTGGCCGGTGGCCTGTCCGGCGCGCGCACCGACATCGTCGGCGTCGTGGTGACCTCGCTGTATTATTCGGAATTTGCCAGCATCATCGATACGCTGCAGTCATCCCTGCTCGAACACGACCTTCAGGTCATGCTTGCCAATACCCGCTACAATCCCGACCAGGAGTTGAAACTGGTCCGCTCGATCCTGAGCTGGCGGCCGGCGGCCGTGGCAATCATCGGCATCGACCATCCGCCAAAAGTGGTCGAGCTCCTGAAGTCCTCCGGCATTCCGATCATAGAGATGTGGGATACCAGCGGCCCGGTAATCGACACGGCGATCGGTTTCGACCACCAGGCGGTGGGGGCAGCCCAGGCCCGCCATCTGATCGATCGCGGCTACCGAAAACTCGCCTTCGTCGGCAGCCTGCGTGAAAACGACCGGCGCGCGCGAAAACGTCTTTTCGGCCTCGAAACTGAAGCGGTCAAAGCCGGGATTGCACCAGTCGTCACCTGCACAGAACCGATAGGTGGCAGCCCCGATCTCGGCGAAAAGCTGGCGCTTGACCTGCTCCAGACCCATCCCGGCATCGATGCCATCGTCTGCAACAGCGACGTCGTTGCTTTCGGCGTGATGCGCCGCCTGAGAAAGCTTGGCAAACGCGTGCCCGAGGACATCGGCGTGATCGCCTTCGGCGACAACGAAGCCGCCGCCTGCATCACTCCGCCGCTGAGCACCATCCGTCCCGATCGCGAACGGATCGGTCGCCTGACCGCCGATGCCATCGTCGCCCGCATCAACGGCGGCGAACCGCAGACGACGATCGTCGACTGGAAACTGGTTGCTCGCCAAAGCACGCAACGCGATACGGTGGAACCGACGGACGCGGGCTAGGCTCCTTCCTGCCGCGACTTGCTTTCCGGCGTGCGGCTGGAACTGGCGCCAAGGCGCACACTCGCAAGCGTCCACCCTTGCGTCTTCAGCGAGCTTTCGATGCGCCAAGCCAAGATCGCGTTGATCAGTTCCTGCTTCACGGCCTGGTGCGCTGGGTTGGACCAGAGATTGTTGACCTCCGTCGGATCGTCGTCCATGTCGAACAACTGGCCTTCGTCGCTGTCGACGAAATGCACGAGCTTGTGGCGCCGACTGCGGATCATCGTCATGAACGTCGTTCCGCTGAATATGCGGTCGCCGGCATGTTCGGAAAAGACGTATCGTCGGGGCTCGCACTCCTCACCGCGCAGATAAGGCATCAGCGACTGTGCCTCCATCCAGTCCGGCACCGGCACGCCAGCCATGTCCAGAACAGTCGGAGCAAAGTCAAAGAGCGAGACGAGATCGTCGACCACCCTGCCCTCGGCCACCCGCCCCGGCGCCCAGACAATAGCCGGCACACGAACACTGTGCTCGTACATCGACCATTTCTGGCTGTGTCCGTGATCGTTTAGGCTGTCGCCGTGGTCCGACGTGAAGATGATGATCGTATCGTCCAGCACGCCGCGCCTTGTCACGGCCTCGATCAGCTTGCCCATCTGTGCGTCGATCATAGAAACGTTGGCGAAATAGTGCTGCCGCTGGCGGCGCGTCTGTTCCCTTGTCGGCTCGGCTAGATGCACGACGGCATCGTGGTCGACCGCCAGATGCTGATCGCGCAGCACTTTCAGCGCCGCCGGCTGCGCGGCGATGTCATCCTTGCTGAGAATAGGTTCCGGCAGCTCGGCATCCGCATAGATGTCGAGAAATTCCTGGGTGGGATCATAGGGCGGATGCGGCCCCGGGATACCGATCTGCAGAAAGAAAGGTTCATTGCCGGTGTAGGTATCGAGCCACATTTGGGCGAGCGCCGAGACGAAGTTGTCGGAATGCAGGTCCTCGGGCAGGTTCCAGACGAAGGCGCCGAGCGACGAGCGGTAATCCTCGCGCCGACGATAGGTGACACGGCTCGGCTTTTCAAAGCCACGCGTCCAGATCGCCTTGTCCCACTGGTCGAGGAAAAACGGGAGCCGCGGCGTGGCGCGGTCTTTGTTTTCCACCACGTGCCGCTCGTGAAACCCGAACGAATCCTCGAAGGGAGACGTGTGCATCTTGCCGACGTTGACGCAGCGGTATCCCGCCTCGGCCATCAGTTGCACCCAGCTGAACGCCCACGGCTCGTCATTGCGGAACACGCCGTTGGTATGCGGGTAGACACCGGTAAACAGGCTTGCGCGCGACGGCGCGCAGGAGGGCGAGGTGACGTAGGTCTGGCGGAAGTAGGTGCCTTCCCTGACCATCCGGTCGAGATTGGGCGTCTTCATGTAGGGGAAGCCGCCGGCAGCAATTGTGTCGAATCGCTGCTGGTCGGTGATGACAAAGATGACGTTCGGCTTTTTCTTCTCGTTTGACATGATGTTCCTCCCAGTCCGACACCCGCTTACAGCCCGAGCGACCGCAAGCCTTTCACTCTCAACAAGCAGCTGTTCTCATCTGCCAAAAAACTCTAGTACCAGATATGATGCTGCGCCCGATGCGGACGCAAGCCATGCCGGCGAGCAGGAGGAGGACCAATGGCGACCGTTCTGATCACCGGGTGCGATCGCGGGCTTGGCGAAGAATTCGCGCTTCAATACGCGGCCAAAGGTGATCGTGTCATCGCCACTTGCCTTGATCCCGACGCTTTCGGCGAACGGCACAAACGTCTCCGCACTTTGGAAACCGTCATGCTGGACGTGACCGACGAAGCATCGGTCCTTCGCCTTGCTGCGGAGCTGGACGGCGTTGCGATCGACGTGCTGGTCAACAATGCCGGCATTCCGGGCCCGCATCCGGACTTGCACGAAACGGACCTCGTGCTCTGGCGAAACATGCTGGAAGTCAATCTGATCGCGCCTTTCGTCGTCACAAGGGCCTTCACCGAGCACGTTGCCCGCAGCGAGCGCAAGGTGATCGCTTTTATAACAAGCCGCATGGGGTCGATCGGGCTCAACAATACAGCCAGCTCCTACGCCTATCGATCCAGCAAGGCAGGCCTCAACATGGTCATGAAGAGCCTCGCCATCGATCTCGGTCCCCGTCAGATCTGCGTGCTTGGCCTCCACCCCGGCAAAGTCGCCAGCGAAGGGGACGGAGGACTGAGCATATCCGAGAGCATCGCGCGGATGCGCGAGGTCATCGATCATTGCGGCCCGCACCAGACCGGCAGCTTCTACGATTACAATGGCCAGATCCTCCCCTGGTAACAGACACGGTTAAGGCAGCACGTCATAGGCGACACGGAAACCCGTATTGCTCGAAGCACTGTCGGCCGAAAGGCCCATGCGGGCAGCTATTCGGTAGCGATAGCAATAGCTTTTGTGGCAAAGGAAGGAGCCACCCTTCAGAACCTTGTCAGCGGACTTTTTCGCCTGGTCGTTGCGAAGTTTCGCCAATTTGGACAGCGAGCGTATCTTGAAGGGATCCGCGGTCCATTCCCAGACGTTACCGGAAAGGTTGTAGAAACCTGCTTCTGATGGTTCGAAGCTGCGTGCCGGCGCCGTTCCGAAATAGCCGTCGACGAGCGTATTGTGGCTCGGGAACCGGCCCTGCCAGATATTGCAGAAACTCAACTCGTCGCTTGGCTCCGCGTTGCCCCAGGGATAGCGGCGTTTTTGGTTGCCACCTCGAGCGGCATGCTCCCACTCGGCTTCGCTCGGCAAGCGGCCACCCACCCATGCGGCAAATGCCGCAGCATCGTGCCAGGAAACATGCGTCACCGGATGATCCAGACGGTCCTCGATCGAGCTACCGGGGCCTTCCGGCTCCCTCCACGTCGCGCCGTCGACGCGTGTCCACCAAGGCGTGTTGACGACCCCGCCGGTTACGAGGGCTTGGTTCTTGAGGAGCGGCGAGAACACGGCCGACATGCCGAACCGCTCCGATTCCGTCACATGGCCCGTCGCCTCGATGAAGTCGGAAAACCGGGCGAGCGTGACGGTTTCGATCTCAAGATGGAAATCCTGCAGCAAGACCCTCCGCTCCGGACCTTCACCATCAGCGGCGATGACGGGATAATGGGTACCGACGAAGCTCTCTCCTCCCTTCACCGCAATCGTCTGGCCAGGGCAACCTCGAACCGTGAAACTTCTGGCTCCTGCCGCCGCCTGGCTGTCCCCGGCTCGTGCGGCTCCCGAACAACATCCACTCATGTGTCCCTCCTAGAAAGCGGTTCGACCCGCCTTAAATTGCGAAACCTGTATCAGCCCTTGAGGCCGACAGCGCAATACTCATCCAGAGATGGCTCGGGCAGTTTGCATAGCGGGGAAAAGTGGAATGTCTGCCTGTCCTCGCCCTAAATGCCGGGAACAGGACATATCGATACGAGACGACCGCGCGGGGACCATAGCCCGGCTTTCAAGGCAAAGATGGCGCTCGCTGCGATCCGTGGCGAGCAGACGCTGGTGGAATTGTCCCAGCAGTTTGACGTGCATGCGAACCAAATCAAGCAATGGAAAGACCAGACGGCGCGAAGAGATCACCAGCACCATCGTCACAGCAGGAAAGCAAAAGATCAGCTTTACCACCAGCGTTGGTTGCGCATTGGGGACCACTTCAGCACGCGCTTTGGAGGATGTCATCCAGCGTGCAGATACTGCTCTATACGAGGCTAAGACAAGCGAGCGCAACTGTGTGACAATGGACGGCGTTGCTGCGGAAAGCCGACGAACGGCCGCTTGAGATCATTGCACCTCATTATCGGTGTGAAAATAGTGACTGAATTTCGGGTGGACCGCCACCCTTTTAGGGTAGTGAACATTCACGATTGCAGTGCGAGGGCGTGGCGTCACCAAAAAGGCAGGCCTCTTTCCGCGCCCGCTGACCTGCTCATCTTGAATTGCGAGCCTGTTTTGGTTTGTCAGATGGCGATGCTTGTAAAGTTGCTTCGAATAGCGGCGAAAGTGCCACCCAGAACGAAGCGTCGTTGGTTATTGCCGTTCTGACAGCCTGCGTCATCCTGTGTGTGCCAGTTCCCTGACGCATCGCCCCCCCGACTGAGACACACCATGCAATTGACTCACCAACGTCCGGTGAAAAATTTGTTTCTAGTGGAACGTGACAGACCTTCTCGCCTTGAAGGGAATCGAACCTTCACCCTCTTAACACCCTGAAATCCGCCGTGTTGCTTTCGTTGTGAAAATGGCTCCGAATGGGAATTGTAAAGGCCGCGCGCTTTCCGGAATGCGCGGCCAATTCGATCGAATTGCGGCTCGACTTATATCCGCGCGCCGACGGCCTTATCGATATAGATTTCCCGAAGGCGGCTGCTGACAGGACCGATCTTGCCATCGCCGATTATATGATCGTCGACCGTCAGGACCGACATCACGAAGGATGTTGCCGAGGTGATGAAGGCTTCCTTCGCCTCAAGTGCTTCTGCGACGGAGAACGGGCGCTCTTCCAGAACGTAGCCCGCTTCCTGCGCAAAGCCGAGAACGGCTGCACGGGTGATGCCGTGAAGAATGTCGGCGGATAGTCCACGGGTGACGATCTTGCCGTCAGCGGTGACGATATAGGCATTCGCGGAGGAGGCTTCGGTAACGAAACCGTCCTGCACAAGCCAGGCATCGTCGGCACCGGCTTCATAGGCGACATTCTTCGCCATCGAAGGATAGAGAAGCTGTACGGTCTTGATGTCACGGCGGCCCCAGCGAATATCGGGGAGCGTGATGATCTTGAGGCCGCGCTTGGCAAGCGGGCTTTCCAAAACTGGACGGGCCTGGGTGAACATGACCACGACCGGCCGCGTATCCTTGGATGGAAAGTTGAAATCGCGATCGGCATTGCCGCGCGATATCTGCATGTAGATCAGGCCTTCGGCGACATTGTTGTCGGCGACCAGCTTGCGATGGATGGCCAGCAGTTCCCGCGGGCTCATCGGCATGGGCATGTCGAGTTCCTTGAGGGAGCGCACGAGACGGACCATGTGGCCGTCGAAATCGACGAGCTTGCCGCCGATGATGCAGGTCACTTCGTAGATGGCATCCGCGAAGAGATAACCACGGTCGAAGATCGAAACCTTGCCCTGCGATTCCGGGCCATAATGTCCATCGACATAGACGATGCGTTCAGAAGAGGTCATGTTCGTTCCGTTCCCAAGAGATGATGCTGTGATGGTCGGGCCGTGGCGCGGCATGCTTCAATAGCCGCGCGCCAGATCGACGGTGGATGGAAGAGCGCCGGTTTCGCGATAGGTCAAGATATTGCCGGCGACGATCGCGGCCGCCGTCTCCCGGTCCGTCGGAGCTGAGATATGCGGCAGGACGGTGATCGCGGGATGATCCCACAAGGCATGGTCGGCAGGCAGCGGCTCGACGTCGAAGACGTCGAGAACCGCGTGTTTCATGGCACCCGAACCAAGCGCCGCGATCAGCGCGTCGGTGACGACGATCGGACCGCGCGCGAAATTCATCAGGGAGGCGCCCTTCGGCATCATGGAAAGCCGGTCGCCATCGAGCAGCCCCTTCGTTTCGCCGGTCAGCGGCAGCAGGCAGACCAGAATTTCCGGGCGGCTCAGAAGCTGGTCGAGGCCCTGTTCGCCGTGGAAGGTTTCGACACCCTCCAGCGATTTGGCAGCCCGGCTCCAGCCGATGACGTTGAAGCCGGCTTCCTTCAGCCGGGCCGCGGACGCGGCGCCGAGCGCACCGAGACCCAGGAGACCGACCGTGACCTGCTCAGGTCGCCTATAGGCGAGCTGCTGCCAGACACGCTGCCGCTGGAACTGCGCATAGGCGGGCATGTCGCGGAACAGATAATATGTCCAGGCCAGCACCGCTTCGGCCATGGTCCGGCTCAGTTGCGGATCGACGAGGCGGACGAGCGGCAGCCGGCTGTCGCCAAGCTCGCCGACCAGACGTTCGACACCGGCCCAGACGCTGTGGATCCATTGCAGGCCCGGCAGCTGCGCAATATCCGCCGGATCGGGATTGGCGACGATCGCGATATCGACCTTTTCCCGCGACGCCTCGTCGAGTTCTCGGAACGGGATGATCGTTTCAACCGGCAGTTTCTGCGAAAGCGCAGTCAGCCAGAGCTGTTCCACGTCAGCGGTCATACGCGTCACAAGCGCAATCATCGCACAGTCTCCCCTTTGCTTGCCTTATGAGCTCAGTGCGCAAAAACGCTGTCGAAATCCTTGAAACCCTTGACCTCGATTGGGTTGCCGCTTGGATCGAAGAAGAACATCGTGCGCTGCTCGCCCGGTTCACCTTCGAAACGGACGACCGGCGGGATGTCGAAGGCGATGCCGGCATCCTCAAGGCGCTTGGCGAGCGCCAGCCAGGCGTCGAGCTCCAGGACCACGCCCAGATGCGGCATCATCACCATGTGATTGCCGACCTTGCCGGTACGAGCCGTCTCGAAAGGCTTGCCGAGATGCATGGAGATCTGGTGGCCGAAGAAATCGAAATCGACCCAGGTGTCGGTGCTACGCCCTTCCTGGCAACCCAGAACGCCCCCGTAGAAACGGCGGGTCTCATCAAGATCGGTGACGTGATAGGCGAGATGGAAAAGAGAGCGCATGGATGTTCCCGTGTTTTTTGAGGAAGAAACGGCTGCTAGTCGGCCGCCCGCGATTGCTTGAGAAGCGCCGCCTGTAGAAAGGCGACGATCAGCGGATGGGGGGCGCGGGGACGTGACGACAGTTCAGGATGTCCCTGCATGCCCATGTAGAACGGATGGTCGACCACCTCGATCGCATCGACGACCGCTCCATCGACGCCGCGGGCGGAAACCTGCAGACCGTGTGCTTCCAGATCTCCGACAAGGTTCGGATTGAGCCTGAAGCGGTGATTGCACCGAATGACCGTATCCTCGGAAATCAGGTCCGCCAGCCGGGTGCCTGGCATTGCGCGCGTTGTCTGATCGCCGCTCCGGTGTCCGGACAGCAAGCCGCCATCGGCCTTTTCTTCACCGGCCATGGAAAGGAAAGTCTTGATGCCGGCATCGGGATCGGCCTCGGCCAGATTGGCATTGCGGCGGCCGAAGGTTTTCCAGGCGACGGCGGTTGCCATGGTCTGCATGCCGAGGCAGAGGCCGACGGCCGGAAGTCCGTTGTCGAGCGCAAAGGCGGCCACGGCCGTCTGCCCGGCCACATTCTTCATGTCTGACCCGCCCGGCAGAAGAACGCCGGCATAAGGTCGAAGCAGCCTGTCCGCATCGGCTTCGCGGAACGCGACCGGATCGATGAAATCTATATCCACCGCGACAGACAGACTGTCCGCAGCGTCGCCCAGGCTTGCCAGGGCTGCCGGGTATACACCGAGATGATCGCGGCTTGCGCCGACCAGCGCGATCCTCAGCGCGGCAGCGGGTGCGGTCTCGGGCTGTTCCAGCATGATGCGACCGAAGCGATCCCGCCAGGCAAGAACTGTCTGCGTCTCCCGATCGACGAAATGATCGCCGCGGCCCACCACGGTAATCATTTCGTCCGCGTTTGCCGAAAGAGTCTTCGCCGCATCGTCATCAGCCATGAAAGCCGGATGAACGGGCACGACGAGATCGGTGAGGCGGGCTGCATCGAGCACAGCCTCTATCGTTGCGGGCGGCGATACCGGCTTTCCCGACAGCCGCTCGAACCAGCAAAGTCCGCTCGCAGCAAGTCCACCGGTCGCCACCACGTGCTGTTCGGCATCGGCATGACGGGACGTATCGAAACGAGCAGCAATGTGCAGGAACACGCAGTTCCGTGTTGCAGCAATTGCTGCTGCAACAGCCCCATAAAGAGCCGGACTGTCGGTATCATGGTGAACGAGGATCAAGCCCATCGTCAGCTCCGTTCGATCCGCATGTTTCAGACGATCAGCAGATCGCGGTCGATCGTGCCAAGCGCGCGATAACCGGTATCGGTGATGACGATCGTTTCGCTGACACCGACCGTGAAGCGGCCGTAGATGCGCAGGGCCGGCGGCAGGTGGAAAGTCATACCCGGCTGCAGCTCGGTTTTTACGCCCGCATTCAGGCTGAGGATGGCGCCCTCGCCCCAATCCGGCGCAAAGGAGATGCCGACGCTGTATCCGAGGCGCTTCTTGAAGTTTTCGGTATAACCGGCACGATCGATCACCTTCTGGCAGGCGATATGCGGCACCTCGCATGCCTCGCCCGGACGGATGGCATCTAGGGAAACCTGCAAGGCCTCCTGGCAGACCTTCATCATGTCGGCCGCTTCCGCCGGCGGTTCGCCGATCCACGCCGAGCGCATCAGGGCTGCGTGGTAACGATCATGGCAGGCTGCCATTTCAAGGAATGCCGGATCGCCGGCCGCAATCGCGCGGCGGCGCCAGGTGCCGTGCGGCACGCCGGTGCGCGGACCAACGGAGACGAGCGGCTCCATGCCGAGATATTCGGAACCGGCCGCGATCGCAGATCCCATCATCGCGGCGACGAGATCGTTTTCGGTGGCACCGACGCGAACGGCGGCGAGGCCGGCGCGCATGCCTTCGTCGACGTAGGCTGCAGCCTTTTCGAGCTTTTCCACTTCGAGCGGCGACTTGATGGCGCGGAATTTCTCGATGACGCCGGCGCCATCGCCGATCGTGCCAAGCCGGGCCTGCAGCGCCTCATAAACGGCAATCGGCAGGAACCAGCCACGCTTGTCGATGGCGATCCGCTTGGCGGCCAGACCGCGGCTCTCGATCAGCTTCACCAGCAGGCCGAGCGGATCCTCGCCGTCCTGGTAGACGACAGCGTCGGAAATGAACGTGTTGGCGATGAAGTTGAAATATTCGAGCTGACGGATCAGGAACACTGGATCGCCGTCGGCCGGCAGGATCAGCGCTTGGAACGTATAATAACCCGGCGTCTGCTGGCCGGTCAGGTAGAAGATGTTTTCCGGGCCGGTGACGACCAGCGCGTCGAGACCTGCCGCCGCAAGCCCTTCACGGGCGAGTGCCTGACGGCGTGCGTATTCTTCTCTCGGGAATGCGGATTCCTGTCCCTGAACGATATCGCCTTGAATGCTCATGCTTCAAACTCCTTGACCAGATGCGCCTTCGACGCATCGAATTCCAAACCCAAACCCATGGTGGCAGGTTCTTCGACACCGCCATCCCGGTAGACCAGCCCGGCCGCCGCATCGTTCTCCAGACCATCGGCTCCATAAAGTTCGGCAAACCGGGGACCGACCGCGCAGCTCAGATGAAGTGCCGCCGCCGTCGCGACCGCGCCTTCGTTCATTTGCCCGACCATGAACGGGATGTTTGCCTCCGAGAGCCGCTTTGCAGCAGCCAGACTGGCAGCGATGCCGCCGAGTTTGACGAGCTTCAAATGCGCCCAGAGATGACCCTTGGCGGCGACGATCGCATCGATATCCGCGGATGTGGCAACGCTTTCGTCAAGCATCAGCGGCAGCGGGCTCGCCGTCGCCAGACGGTTCAGCATGTCCCAGTCGCCCGGCGCGACCGGCTGTTCGACATAGGCGAGCCCGAAGTGGGCGAGCGTCTGAAGATTTGCAGCGGCCTCCTCTTCGCTCCACGAACCGTTGGCATCGACCGCAAGCTTGACCGAATCGCCGAAACGGTCGCGCAGGGCTGTAAGCCGTGCAACGTCCTCGGCAAAGTCACCCCCGCCGAAGCGCACTTTCAGATCGCGGAAACCGCGTGCCACATAGGTTTCCGCCTGCGCCAAGAACAGTTCCGTCGAGGAAATGAACAGGGTCTGGTTGGTGGCGTAACGCACGATCGGCGCAGCACTGCCGCCGAGCATTGCAAAAACCGTGACACCCTTCTCACGGGCAATCAGATCGTGAAGGGCGATATCGATCAGCATCCGCACCGGCGCGATTACATCCGCCTGCACGGCCAGTTCGGCCTGCATCGCGACGGGGTCCAGCGACCAGTCCAAACCATCCAGCACGTTCAAAGCCTGTTCGAGGCAGGTCTCCGGGCTCATGCCGTTTAGATAGGCGACATTGATGCGGACTTCGCCGATCCCGGTATGCCCGCCATGCTCCAGCCTCAGGTAAAGCGTGTCGAGACCGCCGATCGGACCAGACGAGGCCGTACGAAGGAGAAGCCCGCCGCCATATCGGAGCATGGCTCTGTGGAGGGAGGCTCTCATGGGTTCGGCCGCAGCATCTTTTTGGCAACGTCGCGATAGATGACGCTGCAGGTGACGAATTCGTCCAGCGCCACGAATTCGTCCGCCTTATGGGCCACGGAAAGACTGCCGGGCCCGATTACCGTTCCCTGCGCGCCGAGGGAGCGGAAATGCACCAGATCGCAGCCGCCTTGGAACCCGAACGGGCCCGGATCGGCCGTGCCATTCTCCTTGCATGCCTCCAGGCTTGCGAGCACGACCGGATGGTCACCGGCCGTTTCCGTTGCGCTGCCCGTGGTCGCCTTGTAATCGACGATCTCAGCCTTCACGCCGAAACGATCACGGGCATCTTTGAGCAAAGCGGCGAATTCCTGCTTTACCGCATCCTCGTCTTCTCCCGGCACCATGCGCCGGTCTAGCAGCATGTCGCAGGAGCCGGGTAGCACGTTGTCCGCATGGCCACCGGCAATACGCGTGACGGTCAGGCTCGCTTCACCGACCAGAGGATGCGTCCGCTTGCGCACGACCTCGTTGTGATGGGCCTCGATCAGGGTCAGAAGCCGGCCGGCGCGATAGATGGCGCTGTCGCCGAGATGCGGCGTGCCGGAATGGGCTGTGACCCCATGAACGCGCACGACCGGTCGCAGGCTGCCCTTATGGGCCGAATAGGTCGTGTTGGATGTCGGCTCGCCGACCACCGCAAAGTCGATCTTCGGCTTGGTCGCGGCATAATATTTAGCGCCTTCGCTGGCGATCTCCTCGTCACCGACGAAAACGCCGAGAAGCGTGCCCGACCAAGTCGTGCGGTCCGCCGCCAGCATCCGCATCGCTTCGATCATGGCGATCAACGGTCCCTTGCAGTCGCAGGCACCACGCCCGAAAAGCTTGCCGTCCTCCTCCCGCAGCGTGAAGGCGTCGGAGGTCCAGCCCTCGCCGGCAGGCACCGTATCCATATGGGTATTGAAGGCAAAGACCGGACCCGGACCGTTTTCCAGCCTGGCTTCGACATTGAACCGTCCCGGCTTGTATTCGGTAAGAGAAACCGAGAAACCCTCGTCCTTCATACGCCGCTCGACATAAACGGCGACATCGGCCTCGCCACCCGGCGGGTTTTCGCTGCGGATGGCGATGATTTCCGCAAGCTCGCGCTTCATGCGTTTGATGTCTGGCGTATTGGTCATGATTGCATGTCACCTAGTGCAGGATCTGGTCGAGGAAGCGTGTGGCCCGTTCATTGACGGTTCCGCCGAAGAAGGAATCCCGCGAGGCGTTTTCGATCACTTCTCCGTTTTCCATGAAAACGATCTGGTCTGCCGCGCGCTTGGCGAAGCCCATTTCGTGGGTCACCACGATGCTGGTCATGCCTTCGCTGCTGAGCTCGGCCATCACGTCCAGCACTTCGCGGATCATTTCGGGATCCAGTGCCGATGTCGGCTCGTCATACAGCATCAGCTTCGGCCTCATGGCGAGCGCGCGGGCAATCGCGATGCGCTGCTGCTGGCCGCCAGAAAGTTCGTCGGGGAAGAAATCGGCTCGCTCGGGAATGCGCACCTTCCTCAGAAGATCCATAGCGACGTCATGGGCATCGCTGCGGCTCATGCCAAGCACCTTCATCGGAGCCAGCATGATGTTCTCGATCGCCGTCAGGTGCTGGAAGAGTTCGAAATTTTGGAACACCATGCCGATCTGGCGGCGGATTTCCGGCGCGCGACGCAATTCGTAGGCAATGTCATTGCCTTCGAAGAAGATATTGCCGTCATCGGCCGGCTCAAGCAGGTTGATGCAGCGCAACAGGGTCGACTTGCCGGAGCCGGACGGGCCGATAATGACCATGGTCTCGCGACTGCGGACATTCAGGCTGCAGGCCTTCAAGATCTGGAGATCGCCGAAGCTCTTGTTGATCCCCATGATTTCGAGTAGCGGCTGGCGGTCGCAAGCTGTCATCGCCTTATCCTTTATCGAGGATTTGTCCTTCATCGGGCTTCTGTCTTTTCGGTGAGCGCCGTCAGGCGCGCCATTAAGGGAACGGAGCGACGCTTTTCACGCGGCCGTTTACGGTCGAGAGCACGTTCGAGAAGATATTGGAGGCCCATGAAAATCGTCGTCAGCAGTAGGTAATAGATGCCTGCCGCGGTTAGCGCCTCGAAATATTTGAAGTTGGAACTTGCCGTCTGGTTGGCGACGAGAAGCAGCTCTTCCACGGCCACGACCGAAACGAGGGCACTCGTCTTCAGCATGCCGATCATCTGGTTGCCCGTCGGCGGCAGGACGATGCGGGCGGCCTGCGGGACGACGATGTAACGCATCACGGCAAACCGGCTCATGCCGAGCGCCAGACCCGCCGTCCGCTGCCCCTTCTTGACCGCCTGCAGGCCGGAACGGATGATTTCCGCCATATAGGCGCCCTCGTTCAGGGAGAGCGCAATGACCGCACTGACGAAAGCCGACAGCATGATGCCGAAGGTCGGCAGCACGTTGTAGATGAAGATGATCTGGAACAGGACGGGCGTGCCGCGGAACAGCCATAGATAGATCAGCGTGAAGATCTGCAGCGGCTTGATGCGCGATTCCTGCAGCAGAGCGATCACCAGCCCGGCAATCATTCCGAAGAACAGCGAGACTATCGTGATGACAAGCGTCAGCAGCGCGCCATGGAAGAAAGCGGGTGAAAAGACATAGTCGAAGACTAGATCAAGCGACATCCCGCTCTCCTTTTCTCTTTGTTATCGGACAGATCAGTTGAAGATCGCGACCGATGCCGGCAGCTTCCACTTTTCGATCAGGGTCTTGTAGGTGCCGTCAGTGACGATCTCGCTCAGGGCATCCTTGATCGACTTCTGCACTGCTGCATCGCCCTTGCGGAATGCCATGCCGATGCTGGTGTTGGATTCGAATTCTTCGCCGACCGTCTGGTAGACGCCGGGAACGGAGCTCTGCAGCACGACGGCGCCCGGTGTGGAATCGAAGGTCGCGTCGGCGCGGCCCTGACGCAGGGTCAGCGCGGAATCCTGGGCGGTCGGAAAGGTCAGAACCTTGACGCCTTCGAGGTTCTTGGCCTTGCAGCGTGCATCGTCGGCACGCGCCTGGCTTTCCTGAATGCCGCCGAGCGTGACGGAGACCGTCTTGCCGCACAGGCTGTCATCGCGGCCGGTGATCTTCTTCGGATTGCCCGCCTGGACGATCACCATATTGCCGATCTTCAGATAGGGGATGAAATCGACCTGCTCGGAACGGGCCAGGTTGATGTACATGGCCGAGTTAATGAGATCGAGGCGACCGCCGATCAGCGCCGGAATGAGGCCCTTGAACTCCATGTTCATCGGCTTCGTCTCAGCCTTCAGCTTTTTAGACAGAGCAGCGATGAGATCGATGTCGAAACCGGCAAGCTGACCGTCCTTCTGAAATTCGAACGGAGCGAAGGTCGCGGCGACACCGTATGTCAGCGCCCCCTTCTCTGCCAGCCCGCTGGCCGGAAGCTCGGCAGCGGATGCCGAGGCGGCAATACCGAGCGGCAGGATCAATGCGGCGAGGACGTTCTTGAGCATGCGAGTTCCCTTACTGTTAAGTCAACATTGCATTTTCTAACTACAACAATACAATCCAAAAAATTCGAGAGTCAAGCAAGAAAGTGAAATATTATGCACTCTTAAATTATGCCTATTTTTTGATCTTGCTGATCTTTATCGTTGCATACTATGAGCGTCTAATCCTAAACCGACGTTCTACGCGCAATTCAGCGCAGGCAATTTATCCAGGGATAGACTTTTCCTTATGCATGCCTTTTAGTCAGGCACACGGTTGTCAGCCACACGATTGTACAATATGTCCGTCAAAAATACAAAAATCGCACCGGTGGTTACGACAAATGCACAGCAGGGTCGGCATCGCCTTGCCAACCAGATTCTCGACCTCATTCGCGACGCGAAATTCGAGATCGGGCATCATCTACGCGAACAACAGCTTGGCGACATGCTTGGCGTCTCCCGGACGCCAGTCAGAGCGGCCCTCAACCTGCTGGCAGACCGCGGCATCGTCGAGGCGAGAAAGAACCAGGGGTTTTTCCTGAAGGCGCAACAGGTCGCGCTTCATCGGACCGAGTTAGAAGTGCCGGCCACGGCCGATCAGGATCTCTATGCGCGTATTGTGGAAGACAGGCTGTCCGGCATTCTCGGCGACAGCATCACTCAGGCTGAACTCACACGGCACTATAATATCGACCGGACACTTTTGCAGCGAACCCTGACGCATCTGGTCAATGACGGGCTGCTTTCCCGCAATAGCGGCCGCGGCTGGACATTTCGGCCGACGCTCGATTCCAAGGTCGCCCTGCGGGACAGCTATGACTACCGCAGCACTCTGGAGCCGGCCGGGCTGCTGTTGAGCAGTTTTAAATTCGACGCAGGCCTGCTTGAGCGATCGCGTCTGGAACACCTCTACCTTGAAGGACATCCCGACATAGCCAGCGTCGATCCGCGCCAGCTGTTCGAAACGGATGCGCAGTTTCATGAAATGATCGCCGCGTTCAGCGGCAACATTTTCTTCCTGCAAGCCATTCAGCAGCAGAACCGGCTGCGGCGGCTTCTCGAATTCGGTGGGTACTCCAACAGACTTCGTGTACGCAACTGGTGCCGCGAGCACCTCGACATCATCTCGGCTATTTCAGAGGGTGCCAGGGAGAGAGCGTCGGCGTTGATGTTGAACCATCTCAGTGAGGCGAGAGGAGCCGCACGGCACTATCCAAAGTGGGATGAGAAGTCCTAAGCCGTTGCTAGGTCAACAACACCTCAGGTCTTGAAGGGATCCGAACCGGCGACATCTTAATCGAGAGATCAAAGCCTTGTTTTTATCGTTGCGGACACGGCTGCAAATACGAACGATCCCAAGGCCCCTCGGCAACTGCCCAGTCACGCAGGATCGCCGGTATTCTCAGCCAGGCTACCCGCTTATGGTGAGATACAATGCTGCCGATCATACCGCTGAAGTCGCAGCACGAAGCAACAGGGTTGCAGCCTTTTCAGCGATCATGAAAACGGCAGCCTGGGTGTTGCCGGAAACCATCGTCGGCATGATGGAGGCATCGGCGATCCGCAGGCCGGCGATCCCGTTGACCTTCAGGGTCGGATCGGTGACTGCTGCCGGATCGCCGCCCATTCGGCAGGTACCTGCAATATGGTAGATGGTCTGGCCGTTGGCGCGCGCGAAGGCGAGCCAATCCTCATCGCTGCGGCATTCGGCGCCCGGGCTCGTTTCGCGCTCGCGATAGGTATCCATGGCCGGTTGCTCGACGATATGCCGGGCAATCTTCATGCCTTCTACTATCGCACGGCGGTCTTCCTCGGCAGCCAGAAAATTTGGTCGTATCACGGGACCGATAGAAGGGTCTGGGGAAGCGGCGTGAATCGAACCCCGTGACTGTGGCCGCAACTGAGTGACGCCGAGCGTCATGCCTGGATGATTATCGAGAACCCGTTCCGCTGCATTTGCGTAGCTCGCATGCATGAAGAAGTATTGCACGTCCGGTCCGTCAAGGCCTTCGCGGCTGCGCACGAAACCATGCACCAGCCCCGTCCCGAGCGTCAATATCCCCTGACGCGTCGCTGCGTACTGTGCGACAGCTTTCACTAGCTGCAAGCCGCGAGTCTGCTCGTTCAACGTGACCTTCTGTTTGACCCTCCAGTTCATGCGAGTGCAGAAATGGTCGATATAATTCTCACCGACGCCGGGCAGCGCATGCTTCACCTCGATGCCAAGCGCATGCAAGACTTTCGGACTGCCGAGGCCGGAAAGTTCCAGCAATTGCGGTGTCTGGGCAGCGCCTGCCGTGAGGACTACCTCGCCTCGCACCCTGAAGCTGCGCCGTTCACCCCCAACTTTGGCCGTCACTCCAATGGCGCGTTTGCCATCAAGGTCAACGGTGAGCACATGCGAATTGGTGAGGACCTTGAGATTGGGACGTCTCATGGCCGGTTTTAGGTAGGCGTCTGCGGCGCTGATCCGCCGGCCGTTTTTCTGATTAACCTGATAATATCCGAAGCCATCCTGGCTTTCGGCATTGTAATCCGGATTGCGGCCGTAACCGGCCTCGCCTGCCGCATCGATAAAGGCCTCACCGATTGCCGGCCGGATAGCAACTGTTGTAAGAGGTAGCGGCCCGCCCTTTGCCCTCAATGGGCTTACAGGTCCGCGGTCAGGTCCATCGTAATCCTCCAGCTTGCGGAAAAATGGCAGCACATCGTCGAAACTCCAGCCGCGGCAACCAGCCTGCGCCCAACCGTCGTAATCCGCCGGTTGGCCGCGCACGTAGATCATGCCGTTGATCAGCGTCGAACCGCCTAGCCCCCTTCCGCGCGGCACCGAGATGACCCGGTTGTTGGTGGCTTGTTCGGGCTCGGACTTGAAACGCCAGTTATAGACCGGGTCTACGAGCAGCTTGGAAAAACCGGCAGGGATGCCGATCCAAACGCTGCGCGCAGCACCGCCTGCTTCCAGAAGCAGTACCGTATGGCGACCGCTTTCGGTCAACCGGTTTGCGAGAACGCAGCCGGCATTGCCGCCGCCGACAATGATGTAGTCGAAGATTTCAGTGTCCGATGTCATACGGCGTCTCCCTTCGCCTGTTTTGGCAGGAGCTTGCCGGGATTGAACAGACCTTCCGGATCGATTGCCTGCTTGATCGCCCGCGAAAGTCGCTGCTCGCTTTCGGGCTTGGTTCGCAGCCATTCAGAAAGACGATACCGGCCGATGCCGTGTTCTGCCGAGATCGACCCGCGATGGTTAACAACGGCATCATGGACGGCGCGGTTGACGGCGTCCGCATTCGTCGCGCCGTTCAGAAGCACGTTGTAGTGCAGATTGCCATCGCCCAGGTGGCCGAAGATATTGAAGCCAGCGCCGGGACATACTTCGAAAACCGCGTTTCCGGCATCCCCAAGGAAATCCGCCATCGCCCCGAGCGGCACCGAAATATCATGCTTCACCCCCCCGCCCTCGCGGGCCTCCGCCTCCGTAACATGCTCGCGCAATTCCCAGAGGGCATGCGCCTGCTGTCGGCTCGACGCAACGACGCCATCAAGCGCAAGCCCCTGTTCGAAAGCATCGGACAGCAGCTTCTCCATCGCCGGTTCCAGTGCGGACAGGCTCGAAGCAGCCTCCACCAGCAGATACCACTCGCCGGCAGCGATCGGGCTCTTCAACCCGGCATGCCGTTCGACAAGGTCGATGGAGGTTGCCGAAATCAGCTCGAAGGCCGAAAGCGCCTCACCAACCGTATCCTGGGCAAGCGCAAAGAGCGTGAGTGCCGTGCCGACATCGGCGACCGACAGAAGTGCGGTAACGGTTTCGCGTGGCAGCGGCACAAGGCGCAGGACAGCGGCTGTGACGATGCCGAGTGTTCCCTCGGCGCCGACGAAAACCTGTTTCCAGTCGTAGCCGGCGTTGTCCTTGCGCAGATGACGAAGGCCATCGACAATTGTGCCATCCGAAAGCACCACTTCTAGCCCCAGCACCAGGGCACGGGTCATACCGTAACGCAGAACGTTGATGCCGCCGGCATTGGTGGAGACGATGCCGCCGATGGTTGCCGACCCTTCGGCCGCAAAGCTTACAGGCAACAACCGGCCGTGTTTTTCCGCTTCTTCCTTTACAACCTGCAGAATAGCCCCTGCCTCGACTTCAACAGTCATGGCAACTGGATCGAGCGCGCGGATCGCTTTCATGCGGGTGAGAGACAGCACAACCTCGTCTGCGTCCTCACCAGGTGTCGCCCCCGCGGCAAGGCCTGTATTTCCACCCTGCGGCACGATCGATGCGCCATGGCTGCGACATGTCTTAACCACCGCGGCAACCGCCTGGCTGTCGGCAGGGCGCACGACGCAGAGCGGCGTTCCCCGCGAGCTGCGCTTCCAGTCAGTAGCATAAGGTTCAATATCTGCGGCTGCGGTCAGAACGTGAGCGGCGCCGCAGATGTGACGCAACTTCTCGATCAGCAAGATCGTCATGCGATCGCTCCCATATGCCGTGCCATCAACTCGATCTGGCACTGGAGCATGGGCAGGCCGCGCTGGATACGGCAGCCCTTTGCTTCGGCGGCGTTCAGCAACGGCGTCATCACCGGATCCATGATCGCATCGGCCACTACCTGATCCGGCGACAAAAGCGAAAAATCGAGCGGCGGCCGATCTTCGGGTTTCATTCCAAGCGACGTACCATTGACGACCAGGTCATGGTCGGCCACCGAACCGGCGTCAGTCGAGAGTTCGAGTTCGGGATGGACCTGACGCAGCCTTGCCGCCAGTGCTTGCGCCTTGTCCGGCGTCCGGTTGGCGATCGTCAGGCGGCGGACGCCGGCATCGGCAAGCGCGAAGGCCATGGCGCAGGCGGCACCGCCCGCACCCGCGATATACGCCGCTTTGCCGTGCGGATCGAAGCCGGTAAGGGTCGTCAGCGCGATAACGAAGCCGAGCCCATCCAGCATCGTCCCTATCATCCGGCCGTCAGCTTCCCGCCGGACACAATTGACGGCACCGATATGCCTCGCCTCGTCGGTGACATCATCGCAGAGGTTTAGCATTACCGACTTGTGGGGAACGGTAGCGATGAACCCCCCGAAGTTCTCCATGGCCGACAAGCCGTTGAGCAGAGCTTCCAGTCCCTCGGGCTTGACGTGGAAGGGGATCAGAACCGCGTCCAGACCATGCCGACGGAACACCTCGGCCATCACCTGTGGCGTCTTCACATGATAGATCGGGTCGGCCAGGATACCGTAGATCAGGGTGCGCCCGGTTATCGTGCTGTGGTTCTTCTCATTCATGGCCAAATGCTCGATCTGCCTGCTTTCAACGATGCGGTCGTGCTTCAGGTCATGTAGAGACCACCGGCGACGTCGATCGTCTGGCCGGTCACGAAGCTGGATTCCGGCGATGTCAGGTAGACTGCAGCGTCAGCGACCTCCTCCGGTTGGCCGAGCCGCGCCAGCGGCGTCATCTTGACCTGCTCGTCGTTGATCTCGGCCGCGACGCCGCGCACCATCGGCGTTTCGATCCGTCCCGGCGCGAGCGCATTGACGCGGATGCCGAACGGGCCAAGTTCTGCCGCAAGGTGCTTGGTGAAGCCAATCAACGCCGACTTGGTTGCCGCATAATGGCAGGCCACGATCGGCGAATAGGTCTTCCCCGCGACCGACGACATGTTGACGATCCAGCCGCGCCCGGCCTCGCGCATCGACGGCGACAGCGCCCGGATGGTGTTGAAGACGCCACCGAGATTGACCGCGACGACACGGTTCCATTCGGCCGGGTCCATTTCCCACACTTTATGGGCTACGCCGTCATGCTTGGGCGATATACCGGCATTGTTGATGACCGTATCGAAGGCACCGCCCATCATGCCAGCTGCTGTTCCAAGCGTCGAAGACACGGCCCCGTAGTCCGAAACGTCAAGCACCAGCGGCAAACCCTGCCCGTAGCCTGCCGCCTCGATCAACCCTACAGTCTCCGCGATATCGGCTTCAGTCAGGTCAGCGACGCCCACGGTCGCTCCCCTCGCGGCAAAACCCATAGCGATAGCCCTGCCGATTCCGCGGCCTGCGCCTGTTACAAGCACGCGGCGGCCTGCATGGCTCGGACGAGTAGCGATGGCGTGTGGATTATTCTCTCTATGCAGCATGTTCAGATTCCCAGATAGGCTTGACGGACATGATCGTTGGTCAGCAGCGCTTCGGATGTATCCGAGAGCACGATCTCGCCGTTTTCAAGCACATAACCACGATCAGAAGCTTTCAACGTGTTGAATACGTTCTGCTCGACGATGAGGACGGTGGTGCCGGTCGAGGTGATCGCTTCGATCACCTCGAAGACCTGCTGCACGATGATCGGGGCAAGCCCCAGCGACGGCTCGTCGAACATTAGAAGGTTTGGCCGAGCCATCATGCCACGGGCAATCGCCACCATCTGCTGCTCGCCGCCAGACAGCGACCCGGCGCTCTGACCAAGCCTCTCCCTGACCCTCGGAAAAAGGGACAGTACGTGTTCCAGCGTCTCGGCCTGGCGACCGCGCGCGTCCTTGCGGTAGGCGCCCATCGACAAGTTCTCCTCGACGGTCATGTCGGGAAAAAGCTGCCGGCCCTCCGGAATGAGAGTAATGCCGAGATCGACGACCTCATGGGCAGGCATGCTGGTGATGTCTCGATCCTCGAAGAAGATTTTACCTCTTGTTGGCTGGATCAGACCCGCAATTGTGCGCAGGGTAGTAGTCTTGCCGGCGCCGTTAGCCCCGACGATAGTGACCACCTCACCCCGATCGACTGTGAGCGAAATGTCCTGCAGAATGGTGGTCTGCCCGTAGCCGGCATGGATGCCCTCAAGCCTCAGCATGAACAAAATCCTTTCCAAGATAAGCTTCGATGACCTGCCGGTCGCGCACCACGTCCTGCGGTTTACCCTCAGCGATTATCTGGCCTGAGCTCAGCACCACGACCCGGTCGGAAAGCGACATGACCGCCTGCATCACGTGTTCGATTGCGATGATCGACACGCCGGTATCGCGGATCGACAGCATCAAGTCGATGGCGCGGCGGACGTCTGTCTGGTTGATGCCGGCCATCACCTCGTCCAGCAACAAAATGCGCGGTTTCATTGCCATCACGCGCGCGACTTCCAGCCTTTTCAAGCCACCGATCGTCAGTCCCTGCGCTTCGGCATCCAGCCAGGGACCGAGACCCATGCGAAAAGCCGTCTCGCGCGCAACTTCGCGCGCCTCGCGCACATCGGCATGCCGGTGGAAGGCACCGACCATGATGTTTTCTTCGACCGTCATCGCCGCGAACGGCTGAACGATCTGGAAGGTGCGGCCCACACCGACGGCTGCGAAGTCGCCGGGCGTTACTGGCGTCATCATCGTGCCGTCGACGGATCGGATCTGCACCGTGCCGCTTGAAGGTTTGAGAAAGCCGGACAGCATGTTGAAGACGGTGGTCTTCCCGGCCCCGTTCGGCCCGATAAGGCCAAGGATCTCGCCTTCCTTCAGCGTAAGGCTGACGTCGCGGGTGACATGTAGGCCGCCAAAATGCTTATCGAGATGTTCTGCGACCAGAAGATCGTTGCCGATCACCGGCTTGGTAGGCAGCCGTGGGGTAGCGGCGACAGACTCCGCTTGCACGCCCCTTTTGTTAGTCGATTTGCCGAGGTAGCGGCTGGTAAGCCCGACGATGCCGTTCGGCATAAACAGCACTACAAGAACCAAAACCGCGCCATACACGAAACCATGAAGGCCAAGAGCCTGCGCACCGAGCCAGCCGCGCGCTAGCTCCGATAATGGCACAAGGAAAATGGCGCCGATCAGCGGTCCGATGATGGTGCCGAGTCCACCAATCAGCGCGAACATGGCAATCTGGATCGAGGTTGTCAGAGAAAACACGGAGCTTGGATCGATGAAGGTGAGATACATCGCGTGGAACGTACCGATCATGGCCGTCAGTGCCGCGGAAGCGGCGACGGCTATCAAGCGTACCTTGACCGTATTTACGCCGGCCGCCTGGGCGGCACTTTCGCGCTCGCGCGTCGCGACTAGATAAAAGCCCAGCCGGTGCGAGCGGATCCACCAGGCGACGGCGAGCGTAACCAGCAACATTCCGAAGGCGATCAGCAAGCCTGGTGTGCGATCCCGGAACACCATCCATTCCCAACCGATCTTCAGCGGGATCATCAGGCCGGTGGCACCGCCGGTAAGTTCGCGGAAATGCAGCGCAAGGACCCGGAAAACCTCGAGAAAAGCGATCGTGGCCAAAGAGAAAAACGGACCGCGTAGGCGGAAGCAGGGATAACTAATCGCGACCGCAACGACCGCCGCCACCCCAGCGCCGACGAACATGCCTAGCCACGGCGTGATGCCGACGTTCATTAAGATGATGCCGGCATATGCGCCAATCCCGTAAAAGATCGCATGTCCAAGCGACAGCTGGCCGGCGAAACCGCCGACGATATTCCATGCGGTTGAAAGTCCCGCAAAGATGAAAATGGTGACAAAGATATGCGCGATGAACTGATCGCCTATGACGATGGGGACCACGAGCAGTGCGAGCAGGACGACCGAGAA
Source organism: Neorhizobium sp. IRS_2294 (assembly GCF_050500145.1). NCBI lineage: Bacteria > Pseudomonadati > Pseudomonadota > Alphaproteobacteria > Hyphomicrobiales > Rhizobiaceae > Neorhizobium > Neorhizobium sp. IRS_2294. The sequence goes on along the minus strand of NZ_CP191440.1, from coordinate 26,796 downwards.
TAATAGCAGCCGCTTCCAGGGCAGCGTCGTCTGGCGCGCGGATGTCATGGTGGTATCAAGTGTTGTGTCTGTCACGGTCTTCCTCATGGAGATACGTGCGAAAGATTAAGGCGATCGCTAAACAGGCCGGCCGGCTTCAGGATCAGGATCAGCAGGAACACGCCGAAGACGACGACTTCCCGGACATCCGAGCCGATGTAGAAACCGGCGAAGCTGTCGATTAGGCCGATGATCATGGCGCCGGCAAAGGCGCCGCCGAGCGAGCCCAGGCCCCCGAGCACAACGACGACGAAGGCCGTCAGCACAAAATAGGTTCCGATATTCGGAGATGTCGGATAGAGCGGCGCGACCATCGAGGCGGCGAGCCCGACGCATGCCGCACCGATGCCGAAGGTCAGCATATACATGCGGTTGACATTAATACCCATCAGCTGGGCCGCAGCTCGGTTCTGCGCGACGGCACGGATGGCACGGCCGGTCTGGGTCCGCTTCAGGAAGGCCTGCAGGCCGATGACGAGCAGGATCGAAGCCGCCAGGATGACCAACTGCCCAAGTAGTACGCGCACCGGACCAATGACGATCGGCAGACGGAGCCCGGATGGCGGTGTGTTCGCGATGTCCGCGCCAAAGATAAGCAATGCAAGATTAATCAGCGCGGTCGACAGGCCGACGGTTGCAAAAATTTGGACATGGTCATCCCGAGCCGACATCAGCGGCTGAATGATAAAGCGCTGGGTGGCAACGCCGGCGACGAAAAGAAGCGGCGCGACGATGACGGAGGTCAAGAGCGGGTGGATGCCGAGCTTCGTGGTGAACAGATAGACCAGATACATGCCAAGCATCAGAAACTCGCCATGGGCGAAGTTTACGACCTTGACGATGCCGAAGATCATGGTCAGCCCGACGCTGACGATCGCGAACAACGCGCCCAGCATAAGGCCATTTACGAGCACTTGCAAAAACGTTTCCATATGCCTCCTCCTCCGGCAGGTGGCGGGCAAAACGACCGCCAGGCGTGGGAGGGCGGCAACGCATGCCGCCCTCCTCGACTCTGAAGCCTATTTCACCACGTTGAGCTTGCTGACGGCGGCGGCATCCGGATAAACGGCAATCAGCTTACCGCCCTGCCACTGCATGCCCATCATCGCCGCCCGTTCGTTCTGGCCGTTCTCGCCGAACTTGATGCCGTAGCCGGCAGCAGTCGAGCCATCCGGAATGTCGATCGCCTTGACAGCCTCGACGATCGTGTCTGGCTCGAAGTCCTTCGCCTTGCCGATCGATTCCAGCAGCGCCTTGGCGCCCACATAATTGTTCAGCGAATGGCCGGATCGCGGGCCAGTGCCGTATTTCTTCTTGTAGGCTTCAACAAAAGCTTCAAGCCCCGGGGTCGCCTTGGTGTTGACCAGGAACTGGGTGAAGTCGACATCAAGCACGTTCTCGATCACGTCATGGCCGACGGCATCAGCGGTCGGCTGCATCGAGTAGCCGCCACCGCCGCCGATGACTGCCGAAGGCTTATAGCCCGCCTCGTTGGCCTGTTGCAGGAACAGAACCGAGTCGTTCTGGTAAGAAGTCTGCAGGACGACATCGGCGCCGGCCTGCTTCAGCTGCAGGACCAGCGACGACATATCGACAGTCGCTGCTGGATAACCGGAGGACAGGACAACGTTGAGACCTTTTTCCTTGGCATAGGTCGTCTCGTGCTGGGAGACCGAGGTACCGTAGCTTGAGTCCTCGTAGATGATGCCGATCTTCAATTCCTCGGGCTTCTTCCCAAGGCCCGGTGCGATCTTGTCGACCACCATGTCGATGACCAGTTTGCCCATGTCCTTAGCGTAGGGATTGGTGCGGAACAGGTATTTCAGGCCACGGCCGGTGACTTCGTCGGCCACGGCCCCAAGTTCGAAATAGGGAATACCCGTGAGCTCTGCCACTTGGCTTGCAGCGATCGAACGCGCCGACGAATAGGTGCCGAAGATGGCCGAGACCTTTTCCAGTGAGATCAGTCTGCGGGCCTCGCCGATGGCCTGGTTATTGTCGACGGCGTCGCCCTTCACGAGCACCACTTTCTCACCCTGGATCCCGCCTGCGGCGTTGATCTCATCGACGGCGATCTCCAGACCGCGCGCGCTCTCCTCCCCAAGAAGCGCGAGCTGGCCGCTGAACGGATACAACGCACCGAACTTGACGTCAGCATGGGCTGCGGATGCTGACAGCGCGATGGCTGCAGCGGTGATTTTCAACAGTACCGGCAATTTCATGTTTTCCTCCCGAGAAAAGCTGTGAATGCGTTTGGTATCAAGTCCTAGTAATCGAGGGCCTCCTTGCCCTGGAAACTGGTGATCGGCGGATGCGCGCGCTCGTCGGTGACGACATCGATGACGGTCAGCGTGTCGGCAGCCAGCGCCTCCACCAGCACACCCAGAAACTCCTCCGGCTTTTCGACGCGCACACCGCGGCAGCCGACGGCGCGGGCGATTGCCGCATGGTCGACGGCCTCGAAATCGCAGACATCGGTGAAGTTGCCGAACAGACTGAGTTCGGCATGTTTCTGGTAACCGAGGATCTGGTTATTGAGGACGATCACCACGACCGGTAGCTTCATTCGTCGTGCGGTTTCCATTTCAGACCAGACATGGCCAAAACCACCATCGCCGGTGAGGCAGACAACCGGGGCATCGGGGCGGGCTGTTTTGGCGCCCAGAGCATAAGGCAGTCCCCAGCCTAAGCCAGCAATCCCGCGCGGCGTGATGAAGCGCTGGCCGGCTCTGCGGGCGGTGAGGAAGTTTGCAACCCAGATCGACGAGTAGCTCGCATCGGCGACGACGATGCTATCAGGAGTTAGTACGCTATCGAGGTCGGCCATCAGGCGCTCCGGGCGAACTGGAGACGCATCAAGGTCGACCAGCTTCTTCATGTCGTCCTGATGCGCGGCCCGCCCGGCAGCGATCTTGTCTTCCAACACCTTGCGACGGTCGGTGATGGCGGACAGATCAACGCCTCTCAATGCCTGCGTGAGCGCCGCGACCGTGAGCTTGGCATCACCGGCAAGTCTCATCGCTTCATAATTGCGGCCGATCTCCCCGCCGTCGATATCGAGATGGATGAAGGTCGCGTCCTTTGGATAGAGCGACCAGCTGTCCGTGCCGTTCTGATTGGTGCGATTGCCGATCAGGAGGACAACATCGGCCTCTGTCACCAGCTCACGCAGGTGCGACGAGCGTCCGCGAGGAGCCATGAAATACCCCACAACACCGAGCGACAGCGGGTTGGTCTCGTCGACGGCGCCCTTGCCCATGACGGTCGTCGCTACCGGTAGGCCGAGCGCCTGTAGCGCCTCGACCTCGGCTGCAGCCTGCGAGGCATGCACGCCGCCGCCGGCGATCACCAGTGGACGCTTGGCTTTGGCGATCAGGCTGGCTGCCTCGGCAATCCGGGCCGGGTCGGCAACGGTGCGATCGAGCGGGAACGTCCCCAGCCGCGCATCGCGGCGCGGCGCCTCCGGATCGATGTCCGGCCGTTCGTCTAGGACGTCGAGCGGCACCAGCAGCACGACCGGACCAGGCCGGCCGGTGGCCGCAACGGCAAAGGCCATGTCGACATAGTCGTCGATACGCGCAGGGTCGGCGACGCGGCGCACCCATTTGGCGACGCCGCCGAATAGCGCGAAGTGATCTAGTTCTTGGAAGGCGTTCTTGTCGGTGAAACGGCGAGACACATCCTGAACGATGGCAACGATCGGGATCGACGCCTTCAGCGCCTCGGCAAGGCCTGGAACCAGAAGTGTCGCGGCCGGACCATTCTGGGCGGTGACGACCGACACCTTGCCGGAGACCCGCGCAAAGGCATCGGCCATGGCGGCGCCTGCATTTTCCGTACGGTAACCGATCTGGCGGATCCCATAGTCAGGCGCGGCGAGAAACAGGGCCGAGGGAATGCTCTGCCCAAAGATCTCCTTGACGCCGTGGCGGCTGAGTGCCGCGGCCAGAACATGGGCGCCGGTCATGTTGTCCGTAGTGGTCGGCGTCGCGGGCTTGCTCATGACGTTCATGCTCATTTCCTCCTATGCGGGCCGAAAAGTCAGGCCCGATCCTCCATGACGAGTACGATCTTGCCCGTGTGGCTGCCGCCATCCATGCGCGCATGAGCGTCGGCAACCTTGTCGAATGCGAATTCGGAATCAATCAGAGGCCGGACAGCAGATTGTGTCAGCAACGGCAGGACATTCGCCTCCAATGCGGCTGCAAGCCTTCCCTTCATCTCCAGTGGGCGGGCTCGCAGCGTCGAACCAGCCATGGTGACGCGCTTCATCAGAAGCGGCAGCAAGTCGAGCTCGGCCTTGGACCCCTGCTGGAAGGCGATCTGGGCGATGCGACCATCGGCAGCGATTGCTTCTAGATTGCGCTGGATATAGCTGCCACCGACCATGTCGAGAATGACGTCTGGGCCGAGTCCTTCGGTCAGTTCCTTCGACCGGGCGACAAAATCCTCGCGGCGGTAGTCGATTGCGCCATCGGCGCCGAGATCGAGGCAAGCCTGGCATTTTTCCGCCGAGCCTGCAGTGACAATCACCCGTGCGCCGAAAGCTTTTGCAAGTTTCAGAGCCGTCGTACCGATGCCGGAGGTGCCGCCATGGATCAGCAGTGTTTCGCCCCGCTTCAGGCCTGCCCGTTCGAATACATTGCTCCAGACGGTGAAATAAGTCTCCGGAAAAGCGCCGGCCTCCACGAAGGACATTGCGTCCGGGATCGGCAGTGCGGACGCTTCCTGGACGAGGGCCCGCTCGGCATAGGCGCCGCTATGGACCAGCGCCATGACCCGGTCGCCGGCCTTGAAACGCGCAACACCCGGCCCAATCGTTTCGACAACACCAGCAAGTTCAAGGCCGAGCACGTCGGTGGCGCCCGGCGGTGGCGGATAATTACCCTGGCGCTGCATTACGTCCGGCCGGTTGATGCCGGCAGCTTTTACGCGCACAACCAACTCGCCGATGCCAGGTGCTGGCAGCTGCCGATCGACGATCGCCAGAACCTCCGGCCCGCCCGCACCTGTGGCAATCACCGCCCGTGTTAAGCCACTCATGCGGTCTCTCCTCGGATATTGACGCCATTACCTTCCGGCAACAGCAGGACCTTGACCGCCTGCCGGCTACGGGCGAGTTCAAATGCCTCGATACCCTCCGACAGTGGCAGGCGATGAGTAATCAGAGCCGACAGCGCCTGCGAGTTTTGGGCGAGAAGCCGGATCGCCTCGCCGAGTGCCCGCTCTGTAGTGTCATGGGCGCCGCGCAATTGCTTCTTTTCGCGAACGAACCGGGTAAGATCGAGACTGAGCGGTTGAGAATGGATGCCAGCCACGACGAAGATGCCGCCCGGTCTCAGTACTGCCAGCCCATCGGAGACGGACCGGGCAATGCCGGTCGCCTCGATCACCCGATCGGCCGGCTGACCAAATGCATGCGACACCGCCCGTTCGAGGGTTTCGTCCATCAAGTCGGTTGTATGATGGATACCCATGTCACGCGCCAGCGACAGGCGCCGCTCGTCACCGAAACCAGCAATCAGCACGTGCGCGCCGCGATGGGCTGCGGCCCACGCGATGCCGAGACCGATCGGCCCCGGCCCAAGCACCACGACCCGCGAACCGGCCTGCACGTCGGCCACATCGACCGCATTGACAGCGACCGCCAACGGTTCCGTCAGTGCGGCGATGGCAAGATCCAAATCATCCGGAACATGGCGGCAATTGCGGGCGGGAACAATGACAGTGTCGGCAAATCCGCCATCGCAGTGCAGACCGATAATGAGGCGGCGGCTGCAGTTCTGCGGCTCGCCGGCAAGGCATGCCGGGCAGCTGCCGCAGTTCATGGTAGGCCAGCAAACGACACGATCGCCGGCGGCAAAATCCTTGACGCCATCTCCCACCAAACGCACCACGCCGGAAAACTCGTGTCCGACCGTGACCGGCAGACTGGCGGTCATGAATTCGTAACCCGGCGTCCATTCATAAGCATGGAGATCGCTGCCGCAGATACCGGCCGCCGCGACATCGATCAGAACCTGACCTGGCAGCGGCGCCTGCATCGGGTCGAGCGATACCAGCTCGAGCCCGAATTCGGGCGCGGTCTTGCGCAGCGCTATCATGAACTCCTCCAGTTCAATCCAACAGCTCGTCCTGGCTTCGACTGGCCTCCTCGCCGGTCTTTGGTGTACGATTATGCTTCGCACACGCCGAAGGTTGCTGTATGTTATTTGTTATAACACTATCCGCGTGAAGGTGACGGGTGTCAAGAAGTCCATTGGAAAATAATAGTATGCCGATGATGGAAGCAGATTGGGCCCAGCCCATCGTCAAGGAAAATCTAAGCGACCGCGCCTATCTCGGTCTTCGCCAGGCGTTGATGCGGGGCCAGTTGAAGCCAGGTGAGATGCTTCGCCTGCGGCCAATGTCCGTGCGTTTCGGCATCAGCGCTACGCCCATGCGAGAGGCGCTACTCAGGCTCGTCAGCGAAAAAGCCCTCACTCTCGATGCACGCGGGACGGTGACCGTGCCGACGCTGACGCTCGACCAGTTGCTGGAAATCCGCAGTATTCGCATCGATCTCGAAGGCCGTGCGGCCGCGGCGGCAGCGGTCGTTGCGAATGGAGAGGAGATTGCCAACCTGGACGCGATCCATTTGCTGATCGCAGAATGTCATAGAGCAAAGAACTTCGAAAAGGCAGTGGACCTCAATACCGAATTTCACCTCAACCTGTGTCGAATGGGGAGACTTCCGATCGTCTATGATATCATTGAAACACTTTGGATACGGTGCGGACCGATCTTATCCCATCTTTACGACGCCGGGCTACCGGACTGGGAACCACACCCGCATTTACGCATCATCGCAGCGTTGCGGGGAAGAGATGCTCAGACCGCTCGCGACGCAATTCGCGACGATATCGAGTTTGGCGGGAAAGGGTTGCTGATGCATGCCAAGGACAACACGGCATAGCAAGGTCGTCAGAGCTAATTATTTCGTATATCGGTCTGCAGCATCGCTGGTTCATCTCAAGCCTACTGGACGTGGTCTGACCCAATCACCAAAGTTCTGTCCCAGGCGGACCTTTGAACGGGCCAGCAACGGCTGAGGTAATCCATCCGCCGTAGAACGTCCCGGCCTGGGGCACAACGGCCTCGCCGTCTACGAGGCACAAGTCCATGGTCTGCGGGTAGAAGGCTATGAAATCCTTGATCAGGGCAAAGGATGTCGTGGGATGCGGATAGGCCAGGCCGCGCTTCGGCTCATCTTGTCACCAGATTGAATATCGAAATAGCGCGCCTGTCCTTTCCACTCGCAGATCGACCTGCTGCTGCTTTCGCGGAGCACAGAGAGATCTACGTCCGCTGGCGGAAAATAATACGTCGGCGGATGACTTGTTTCAATCGTGCGCATTGCGGCCGTGGTCTCCGCGAAAACGTGACCGTTGTAGATGATTTTCAAATAATTGTGTACCGGCTGGGCGATGCTCGGCCTCGGGAAAGACCAGACACTCTCCTGCCCGGGCAGGCATGGGTTTGGAATAGGATGCGCAAGCTTAGCCATGATGTCCTCCAGTCTGAGCCAAGCGTGCAGCAGCAACGATAATTTGCAAGGCCGGAATGGTTTCGCAGAAGGGCGAAATGGCTGGTTCTCGCAATCGGCCGTCGCAACAAGACACCTAACCTCCCGCGCCTTTCGAATACCTCGGGAAAAGACAAGCGCAAGGCGATCAGGCCCAGTGTTCGTGTTCTCCCTCATGGATACGCACACCCGCTGTCAATATATGAGTTAGCATAGCGCTCTCAGCGGCGTTAGTGTTGCGAGTCTGGATAGCCTCAACAATAGCTTGGTGTTGCTGGACCATCTCTTTGCTTACGCCAGCGATAAAGACGCGGGACCGCGAATTAATCCAGTGATGTTCCTTTCGTACTGAGTTCATTAATCGGAATATACTCCAGTACATACCGTTTCGCACGCTCTCGGCGATCTTTGAATGAAATGCGCTATCCCATTTTTCATAATCGTTGGGACTGTCTGCCGCCGCGGCGCGGTGCACGAAGTGCTTCATTTGATCGATTTCTACCTGTGTTGCTCGTATCGCGGCCAGGCCCGCCAGGATCGGTTCGATCTGCTGACGGACTTCTATGATGTCGTGCGGACTGGTACGGTTGGCTAGCGACTTGAGGCTTGTGGTCTTGACGTTGACCTCCCTGACAAACGTGCCCTGACCCTGCCTGCGAAAGATCAGCCCCTCGCCCTCCAGCATGTTCAAAGCGTCACGCAACAGTCGCCGAGGGATACCGAGTGCGGCGCTCAGGTGCCTTTCTGGCAATAGGCGGTCGCCGGTGACGAACCGAATGTCGGCCTCACTGATCGCTGATCTTAGCGTCTCGACCACCCGGCTTTGTTCTTCCGACCACATTGCTACTCGCTCCAGCTACACTATCGGCATTTAACTGGGTGAACCAATTCAAACCAATTTGCAAGATAGGCACACAGCTTAAAAAACAGGCCGCTCCGCACTGAAGCCAAGATTTCAGCACCTAACAGCTGATTCTCGTTGACTCTCGTGAGCTTCGCTATGAAGAATTGTCGCATGAGAACGATACATTCTTAAAAATCGCAGATTGGCTTCAAACCTTTCGCAATTGGTTCAACGAGAATCTGGGGAACTCGAAATGAAAAGACGTGATTTCCTGACGCTGGCAGCGTCGACCGCTGTACTGCCCGTTCTAGGATCCGGAAGCTCTGTTTTCGCACAATCCAAGCCTGAACAGCTGGCGCTGATGACTTGGGGCGGTTTGTGGGGCGACGGCATGGCCAAGTATGTCGACACTCAGTTTGCCGAGAAGACGGGCGTAAAGATCTTACAAGACCGTGGCTCGAGCCCTGTCGAGCGCATCACCAAGCTGAAGATCAGCATGGACAACCAGGTATTCGACCTAGTTCAACTCCATGACGGCATCGTGCCTCTGGCCGAAGCGCAGGGCGTGCTGGAAGATCTCGATCCGAACTCGCCCAACCTTCCTTTCCTATCAGCCGTACCAGATCGCTTCAAGCGCAAGGGCTGGGTAGCGATGATCTACTCGGCGCTCGGAATCGTCTACAATCCTAACTTGGTTAAGACCCCGCCGAAGAGCTTTGCGGACCTGTGGAACGAGGACTATCGTGGTCAGATTGTGCTGCCGGAAATCACCCATTCGATCGGCCCCTACATGATCCCGATCGGCGCGATGGCAGCCGGAAAGGATGCCAAAGATGCCGACGCCGGATTCGATATGCTGGCCAAAATGAACGATCTCGAGCCTATCTGGGCAAAGGATACAGATACCATCATGAGCTCACTCGTCAGCGGCGAGGCGGCCGTCGGACTGCTCTACAAGTCGCAGACCTATACGGTGCTGAAGCAGGGCGGCAAGGCCGAGTGGGTCTTCCCGCAGGAAGGCGCAATCTCCTATCTTTCCGGCACCGGCATAGCCAAGGGCACCAAGAACAAGGTGCTCGCCGAGCAGTATGTCAACGCCACGATCGATCCCTCGACCCAGGGCTGGGTCGCCGAAGTGTTCAATTACGGCGGCACCCATCCCGATACGCTGAAGACCCTTCCCGTCGAGTTACAGCAACGCGTGCAGTTCCCCGATGAGGAAATTGCTCGCATCATCGACCTCGACCATCAGTTCATCTCGTCCAACCGCGGCGAGTGGACCGACCGATGGAACCGCGTGGTCGCCGGCGGCTGAAGACATGACGGGCGGCACGGCGTGCCGCGCTCCCCTCGCAGGACAAGAATAGCATGACAAGTTTCGGCCTTGCCGATCGCGGGGCTTTCTCCGGGGATACCCTCACATTCCTCAACCGCTGCCGCCTACACGGTATCGGCGTGAACGAAAGCGATGATGGTTTCGAGATCGCCGCCGTCGCGAGCAATGCGGCAGCGCGGTTCGGGCTAACCCCTTTGGGCCAACCGGCAGGGGAGGGCCGCAATCCCGAACTACTCTCCTCCGCTCCCCGCATAGCTATCTATGCCGGGGAAGCAGTCGGTTACCCCTACTGGGGCTACTATTCCCACGCATTGCTGAGCATTGGTCTCAGCTTCCATGCAGTAACGGGTGCGGACGTCGCCGCGGCCTGCCTGAACGACTACGATCTGCTGGTCATGCCGGGCGGATTTGCCACCTGGGGTCTAGACCGGGCGGAAGACATGGACGGCATCGACGCGGCGATCGCTGCCTTCGTCCGAGACGGCGGCTCGTATATTGGTTCTTGCGGCGGTGCCTTCTACATGTCGGAAGGCCGGCCCGGCTGGCATGGCGCGATCGATGCGATGCCGAAGTTCACCCAGGAATATCTTATGACCGGGGCGGCCGTCCTTGGCATTTCCGTCGACGGTCCCGTGATCGGACGCGGCCTGCCGGAAACTGTCGAACTACCCTACTATCATGGGCCGATCTATGCGGAGGCCAAGCGCTCCACAGAGACGCTCGGCCGCTTCGGCAACTACATTTCCGAAAGCCGCCTGTTCATCGAGAACCCTCTTTCGCCGACCCTTTTCGACAAGGAGATGAAAGACACCCCCGCAATCTTCATGGCGCCGTTCGGCAAGGGCAACGTGCTGACCTTCTCGCCTCATCCGGAAATGGGAGAGCTCGTTCGCAAAGGCATCGGGCTAGAAGGTTATATCCGACATTACCTGCCGATCCGCGGCTTCAAGGTCATGGACCAGACGTTGCGCTTTTTCATGAAGGAGGATTGCGCCGGTTTCCGCCTCATCCATAACGCGATCGCATGTCTCGGCCTGTTTGACCGCGTACAGGCGACGGCGCCATTACAGGCTCTGCGTGCCGACGACCTGGGTCCGATCCTGCTGCGACTGGATACCACGATGGCAAGACAATTTGCCGCTATCAGCGACATGGCTGCAACCGAGACCGATGCCATGCAGGAGATCGTCGCGGCGGAAGCATCGAGACTGAGGTCCGAATGGGCGCACGTATGTGCTAGTCTCAGATACGCCGTCGAAGTCGCGCCGATCGACAGTCGTGTCGCGACCGGCCTGTCTTCGGTCCTCCACGCTGCGGCGCAGGTCCAACACAAGATCCGACTGGCGGAACTCATCGTCATGACCGAACTACCGATCCGCCTCGTGGCGGCGGCCCTTCGCATCATCGCATGCGACCGCGCTCTGGGCGCCGAGGAGATTACCGAATGAACGCTATGACTTCCCCGGCCGCCTCCCCTGCTGACGTCTGTTTCGTCCAGGTCGAAAAGAAATTCGACACCACCACCGCGCTCCATTCTCTCGACCTCGAGATCGAACGCGGCAGCCTATTTGCGCTGCTCGGACCAAGCGGCTGCGGCAAGACGACGACGCTGCGACTGATCGCCGGCTTCGAACAGCCGACAGCCGGACACGTCTATATCCGCGGTACGGATGTGACCGGCCTGCCGGCCTACAAACGCAGCTTTGGGATGGTATTCCAGAGCTTTGCGCTGTTCCCGCACCTGACGGTCGCAGAGAATGTCGCCTTCGGGCTGAAGATGCGCAACGTTCCCAAGCCGGAGATCGCCGCCAAGGTGGCCGCTGCCCTCGAACTCGTGGAACTCGGCACCTTCGCAGACCGTTATCCGCGCCAACTTTCCGGAGGGCAGCAGCAACGGGTGGCACTTGCCCGTGCCGTCGTATCCGAGCCCGACGTGCTGCTTCTCGACGAGCCCTTGAGCGCGCTCGACAAGATGCTGCGCGAGCAGATGCAGGTCGAGATCCGACACCTGCAGCAGCGGCTGAAGATGACCACGGTCTTCGTGACGCACGACCAGGAGGAAGCCCTAACGATGGCGGACCGAGTCGCGGTAATGAAGGATGGGCGCATTCAGCAGGCCGGAACGCCGCGCGACATCTACGACCGCCCGCTCAACGAATTCGTCGCTACGTTCCTGGGTGCCAGCAACATCATCGAAGCGACCGTCAAGGGCACGGAAGACACGGGTACCGTGATAGACGTGGCCGGCAACACCCTGAGGATCCGCGCAATCCCCGCTACAACGGGGACCCGGCTTCGCTTTGCGCTCAGGCCGGAAAAGATCTCCATTGGCCCGATCACCGGCAGCACCACGACAGGCGTGTCCGCTACCGTTCGCGAAGCAATTTATCGTGGCTCGCAGACTCTCCTTTATCTCGACATCGGCGGCATGCCTGTGAATGCCGTGGTCCAGAATGCCGGCGTCGAGCCGATGAACCTTGAACCGGGCGCGGTCGTCGCCCTGCATTGGGACAACGCCAACATGGTGGCACTGGAGCCGACACCATGAGAACCACGCTTTCCCGGAATTCGCTGGCCTGGGCGGTAGCGCTTCCGCCCCTCATGGTACTCGGCGTCTTCTTTCTTATGCCGCTCGCCTACCTGCTGTTCATCAGCTTCATGACGAATTCGGCAACGTCGCTGTTCGACATTCAGCCTACATTCGCCAACTATACGGAGATTTTCTCCGATCCGTTCTATTGGGTGATCATCCAGCGCACCCTGCTGTCGACTGCCACGGTCCTCATCCTCTGCCTGCTGCTTGGATATCCCGTCGCCTTCTATGCGGCGCAGCTATTGCCCCGCGGCCGGCTGATCATGCTTATGGTAATGATGGTGCCGCTCATGGTCAGCAATGTCGTGCGTGCCTATGGCTGGGTCGCCATCCTCGGCCGGCGCGGGGTGCTTTCGAGTACTCTGACGGGTACCGGGATCATCGACCGGCCGGTGCAATATCTCTATTCGTTCGAGGCAGTGACGCTCGGTCTTCTCACCATTCTCCTGCCCTTCATGGTCGTGTCGCTGACCAATTCTCTGGCGACCATCGACAAGCGCTATACGGAAGCGGCTCATTCCCTTGGAGCGGGACCGTGGCGTACCTTCTTGCGCGTGACGCTTCCCCTCTCCAGCCCGGGCATAGCGTCAGGCCTGATGCTGGTGACCTTCCTTGCGCTCAGTGCCTATGTCTCGATCGCACTGCTTGGCGGGCCCCGCTACAAGCTGTTGGTCAGCTTCGTGTTCGACAGCGTCTCAACCTTCCGCTGGCCCCGCGCCGCGGCCCTGTCCTTCGTGCTTCTCCTGATAGCGCTTATCATCGCCGTGGCAATTCAGCTCGTCATCCGACCACAACGCGTCCAGGGAAAGGGCTAAACCATGGGTGCCTTCGTTCTGCGTCTTATCGTCGGTATCGTGCTGGCGCTGGTCATCGGCCCGATTCTCGTCGTTATCATCGCCGCGTTCAGTTCGGGGGAGGCGCTGAGCTTCCCACCGCCCGGCCTCTCGCTGCGCTGGTTCATCGAGTTTTTCCGCATTGCAGAGATGCGCAACGCCTTCCTGCTGTCGATCGGGCTGGCCGTGGTATCCGCCTTCGCGTCGGCCGCCCTTGGCCTGCTCGGCGCAGTCTACGTGTCGCGCCACCGCAACGTCTTCTCGACCATCCTGCAGATGCTGATAATGGCGCCGCTGGTCTTCCCAGCCCTGATCCTCGGTCTGGCTTTGCTGCTTCTGTACAAAACCGTCAACATGAGCGTTCTGCCCGGCCTGTTTATTGCCCACGTGGTGGTCTGCCTGCCCTATGCGTTCCGCTCGGTGCTGACGTCGCTGCAGAGCTTCGACACGACGCTGGAAGAGGCCGGCCAAAGTCTCGGCGCAGGTCCTGTGCGCTCCTTCCTGCTGATCACCATGCCGATCATCTGGCCGGGTGTGCTTTCCGGCTGGCTGTTTGCGTTCGTTGTGTCGTTCGGCGAACTCAACACGGCGCTCTTCCTCACCGGGCCGGGGGTCGTGACCCTTCCCATCGAGATATTCAGCTACCTGCAGTTCCAGGGTAACCAACTCGTCGTAGCGGCAGCGTCGGCCCTTCAGGTTCTCATCATCCTCGTCGTGCTATTTCTGGCGGAACGTCTCGTCGGCGCACGGCAGCTCGTCCAGAGATAGGGCATATTTCATGGTTGCGTTCACCACCCGTCCCGAAATCAGCGGCACGTTCGGTGCCGTCAGTTCGACCCATTGGCTCGGAACCGCGGTCGGCATGGCCGTACTCGAGCGCGGCGGCAATGCCTTCGACGCGGCGGTCGCCTGCGGCTTCACGCTGCAGATCGTCGAGCCGCATCTGAACGGCCCGGGCGGCGAAGTGCCGATCATTTTGAAAAGCGTGAACGAGGACGAACCCGTCGTCATCTGCGGTCAGGGCGTCGCCCCGCAGCTTGCGACCGTCGACAGGTTCAGGTCCTTCGGCCTCGACATGGTTCCCGGCACCGGCCTGCTTCCGGCCGTGGTGCCCGGTGCTTTCGATGCCTGGATGCTGATGCTGCGCGACTACGGCACGCTGCCGCTTGCCGACGTGCTGTCCTATGCGATCGGATATGCGGGAAACGGCTATCCGCTGCTGCCACGCGCGTTCGCCTCGATCATACCCGTTGCAGATTTCTTCCGTCGGGAATGGCCGACCTCGGCCGAGGTCTGGCTGCCAGGAGACACCACACCGAAGCCGGGCGCACCGATGCGCAATCCCGGCATTGCCGCCACGTACCGGCGGGTCGTCGCTGAGGCCGAGGCTGCAGGCAGCGACCGGATTGTGCAGATCGAGGCAGCGCGCAACACCTTCTATCGCGGCTTTGTCGCCGAGGCGATCGACAGCTTCTATAGCACGGCCGAACTGTTCGACACTTCAGGTCGCCGCAATGGAGGTCTGCTTCGCGGCGACGACCTTGCGCGCTGGTCGGCCACGAAGGAAAAGACGCTCTCGGTCGAGTTTCGGGGCCTGCGGGTCCACAAGACCGGCGCTTGGGGCCAAGGTCCCGTCTTTCTACAGCAGTTGCAGCTCCTGTCACAGTTCGATCTTGACCGGCTGGACACAATGAGCGCTGAATATGTCCATACGGTCGTGGAAAGCGCCAAGCTCTGCTTTGCTGACCGCGAGGCCTTCTATGGCGATCCGGACACAACTGACATCCCGATGGACGTTCTTCTGTCCTTGGACTATGCCCGCGAGCGGGCGAAACTGATCGGACGGGACGCGTCTCTGGAACTCGTCCCCAGCCATCTCGAAGGCGCCGCGGAGCGGCTGGCGAAGATCGCCGCCCGCGGTGGCAGCGAAATCCCGCAGGGTCCCGGCGGCGGCGAGGTTACGTTTGCGGCCGTTCCGGAAATCGAAGGTGATACAGTGCATCTCGATATTGTTGACCGTTTCGGCAACATGGTTTCCGCCACGCCGAGCGGCGGATGGTTGCAAAGCTCTCCGGTCGTGCCCGGTCTCGGCTTTCCGATCTCCACCCGCGCCCAGATGTTCTGGCTTGACGATGGGCTGCCGTCGACACTCCGCCCCGGTACGCGACCGCGCACTACGCTGACACCGACGCTTGTCACCCGCGACGGCGAAGGTTTTCTGGCGATCGGTACGCCGGGAGGCGACCAGCAGGATCAGTGGCCGCTCACCGTCTTCCTGCGCCACGTGCTCCATGGCCACGGACTTCAGCGAGCAATCGACGCCCCGATGTTCCACAGCCGTCACTGGCCGGGATCGTTCTATCCGCGTGAGTACGAGCTTGGACGGCTCCAAATCGAAGATCGTTTCGGCGAGGCCGTCATCGACGACCTGCGTGCCCGCGGCCATATGATATCCGTCATGGAAAGCTGGTCGCTCGGACGCGTCTGCGCTGTAGAGCGGCGAGGTGGACTGTTTTACGCGGGAGCAACCCCTCGGCACATGCAGAGCTACGCAGTCGCTAGATGACTGAGGGTAGATTGGGTCGCATCAAGCCTTGCCTTGCACCATTCGCCTTGATGGGATGCGAACCTTTGGCATCCGACGTTAAGCGGAAATTATTTCCGCATAACGTCCATTTGCGGCTCCGACGCCTTGAACCAGTTCGAACCAAAGACCCGTTGTTTCTCAGCACCGAGAACAAAGTTTAGCTCGTTGGCAAAGTGTCTGGCCATTCCTGCGCACCATGGAGGACGCGAAGAATACGGACCGCTGTTTCGGAAATTGCATATGCCGCGACGTACGGCGTGCCGCTAATGACCAGTTCGCGGGTGCCGGCAATTCTGCCAACACGACCGCTCGCGGGAAAATCCCTCAACCGGCGGACGGCGGCAACGATCCGCTCATCGACCAGAATGGCCGCTGACGGACTCTCTAATTCGATATACGTAAAGATGGCGTCGCGATCGGATAGCGCGAACGCAGACCAGGTAAGCTTCACGCTTTGCGCTCACCCGCGTTGAGACGGGCTGCCGCTCGGCGTTTAGCGAAATGCAACTCGACTTCATCGTCCGAAACGTCCGGTCGAGTATCGGTTAGCGCTTCAAGTACCTTGGTGCGAAACCAAGCGTCATGCGCCTCACTGCCAGAAAGAAGTTCCAGCGGCAGCGCACCCTCGTTGGCCGTCCGGGTGAGTAATATACGGACCGCGTCCGAGACGGTCAGTCCCATATTTCCAAGCACCGCTGAGGCACGATCCCGGACCTCGGCGTCAATACGAGTTTGTACCAGTGCATTTGCCGCCATAACCAATCTCCACTTTGGCCAAGATCATAATTCATATGAATGACAAATGCCATAGCTAGTAGGGCTGCCGTCGCCAGTTCTCGTTTCACTCACTGCTCTTGAGCACCTGGCCCCAAATGCTTGCAGCTGTGGCAAAACCATTTCTTAATTATCCGCTCCTATTGCGGCCCGCCCTCGGCACTGGTGTCGAGAAAATGGAATAAGAGCATGGCAATAAACAATCTTTCAACTCATCACTTTCAACGAAAAATCTCTGATTTCTGCGAAGTGCGCCTTGCGCCAATCGCCTCAAAGCGAATGCTGGAATGCATTCGGCCCTACCTCATAAGTCTCGTCGTCCACCGCCAGCCGCCCCCGATCGCGAACGGCCGCATTGACTGGACGATCATTGGCCAGGCATGCGGGATTGAAGGCGAATTGACGGCTGAGTTGAAGAAGGGGTGATGTCAGGTTAAGCTCGACAGCTACGGGTCGGGCATTCTTCGGTGTGATCAGGCAGAAAATCCGGCAACGTCGTTCCAATGGGCCATCGCTGAAAGGCGATGTAGCTGAATGGCCGAGGCCGAGTGCTGAGATCGTGTGGGGACGAAGAGGTTTCGAACCGCGGAGAAGATGCTGACGAAACGTTGCAGTCCTCCCGGCGATCGAAAGCGCTGCATCATTCGTTCTCGCTTCCGCAGAGGAAGATGAGAGTTTTCGGCGCGGTTGTTCAGTCCCTTGTGTGATCGATGCTCAGTTGTGGGCATCAACTGCCGTCGGGCCTCACCATAGGAGCGAAGTTTGTCGGTAACGATGCGTTTTGGCCGGCATCCCCGCTTCTTCATCAGCCGGATCAGCAGCCGCTTTGCAGCCTTGGTGTTGCGGCGGGTCTGAACGATCTCGTCGAGAACATAGCCATCTTGATCCACAGCGCGCCAGAGCCAGTGTTTCCGGCCACCGATCATCGCGGCCACTTCATCCAGATGCCAAATATCATTGGGACTTGCTACCTTCCGATGCAAGCGAGCGGCATAGTCCGAGCCAAACTTCTTTGCCCAACATCGGATCGTCTCGTAGGAAACGACGATCCCACGCTCCAACAGCATTTCCTCGACCAGTCGCAGGCTCAACGGAAATCGGAAATACAGCCAGACCGCATGGGCGATCACAGCGGGCGGAAAACGATGGCGCTTGTAACTGACGGGGCTCATGCTCATCACGGCGAAATAGCCGCAAACCTTTCAGCCCAAGTTAACCTGACATCACCGGAACGATCGTACGGCCTCTGCGGCCGGCCGGGGATAGCGGTTTTCGTCCGGCATTCGCTTCAGGATCTCGTCTGTGATCTTGCGATATTCTGCCAGCGGGCTGTCGGCCTCTAGGATCACCATGATCGGCTCGAACGGGTCGCGATGCACACGCATGACCCGCTGGATTTCCTTCGAGCGATTGGCGGCGTGCCGATGGAATGCATCGCATGCGCCGTGCCAGTCGCGTGCTGCAAATTCTATCTCCTCTGGCGCGATCAGCCCTTCGATTGGCTGAACCTTTTTCAGGAGCTCCGGATGCTGGCGGATCCAGCCCACCTCCGCCCGCGTGAGAGCTTGCGCCACCATCAGCATGTCTTCTTCCCATTTGGTGTAGAAGCCGCGGCGCTGCTCCCGCCATTGGAGGTACCAGTCCCAGACGCCCGGGAAGATCAACAGGCCAAAGGTTAGTTGGCTGAGCGGCACACCGCGCCCTTTGACGACGCCGGCGGGTGAGGCAGCGAGTGCACCGAACATGAGGCCGAGATGCTCGACCTTCTGGGATGCGGTTTCCTCTCCCCAAACTCCATTTCGTTGGAAGTCGATTGCGGTCAGCGTCGATGTCTTGAAGCGGATCAGATCGGCCATCTCCATAGCCAACCGCGGCGGCGCATCGACGACGCCGGACACGAGATCAGGATCTTCAAAGGCCTCGGGATTGTGGCTCGTGCTGTCCGGGTTCATTGTGGTCGTGGAGACAGGGTGCCTCTGCCATAGGTGATCCCCGGAAATCGTATTGCATAACGCTGTTTGGTTGCCGCCGCCTGGTAGCGACGATAGTCGGTTGAGCCCGAGATGATGACCCGGCGCACCCATTCGATGGTTTCTTCCCGCTTGGAGAACGGCAAGCTGCTGAAATTGTCCGGAAGATGCCATGCAACTCGTCGCCGCTCCGCAGCGCTGATGTCGCCCATATCATGGCCGTATATGGAGCGGGACTGGTACGGCAGTTTCGCTTTGAAATAACCCTGTCTCAGTCGGTAGCGCCGCTCGATACGGGACAGGATCTCGAAGCCTGTCAGAGATCGCGGCACGCGCTCGCCCTGAACCCATGACAGCAGGGTCTTGTCATCGAAAGTCTCGCCCACGCGAACGACGGCGCGGTAAAGCTGCCAGTAGCTCTCGCCAAACCGGCGCATTTGATACACGAGCGCATCGTTAAAGCTCGCCGGATCATCGGTCGCCTCAAGCAATGGCTCAGGGAATGGACTGATTGGTTTCGGTTGTGGTCCCCTCGGCACTGACAAAGAGGTAGCCTGGGTCTTGTCGGAGAGGATCTGTCGCGGTCTGGAACGCGTCGCAGTTTCCAGCTTGCGGCGAACAGCATTGTTCGATTTCGCACGTTGTCTTGTGGACCGTATGTCCTCAGCGGCAGGTGGCGCTCCGAGCCAGCGGATAATAGCGTCCAGGCCCGGACGGAGCGCCTTCTTCGGTGATGTCAGCTTAACTTGGGCTGAAAGGTTTGCGGCTATTTCGCCGTGATGAGCAAGAGCCCCGTCAGTTACAAGCGCCATCGTTTTCCGCCCGCTGTGATCGCCCATGCGGTCTGGCTGTATTTCCGATTTCCGTTGAGCCTGCGACTGGTCGAGGAAATGCTGTTGGAGCGTGGGATCGTCGTTTCCTACGAGACGATCCGATGTTGGGCAAAGAAGTTTGGCTCGGACTATGCCGCTCGCTTGCATCGGAAGGTAGCAAGTCCCAATGATATTTGGCATCTGGATGAAGTGGCCGCGATGATCGGTGGCCGGAAACACTGGCTCTGGCGCGCTGTGGATCAAGATGGCTATGTTCTCGACGAGATCGTTCAGACCCGCCGCAACACCAAGGCTGCAAAGCGGCTGCTGATCCGGCTGATGAAGAAGCGGGGATGCCGGCCAAAACGCATCGTTACCGACAAACTTCGCTCCTATGGTGAGGCCCGACGGCAGTTGATGCCCACAACTGAGCATCGATCACACAAGGGACTGAACAACCGCGCCGAAAACTCTCATCTTCCTCTGCGGAAGCGAGAACGAATGATGCAGCGCTTTCGATCGCCGGGAGGACTGCAACGTTTCGTCAGCATCTTCTCCGCGGTTCGAAACCTCTTCGTCCCCACACGATCTCAGCACTCGGCCTCTGCCATTCAGCTACATCGCCTTTCAGCGATGGCCCATTGGAACGACGTTGCCGGATTTTCTGCCTGATCACACCGAAGAATGCCCGACCCGTAGCTGTCGAGCTTAACCTGACATCACCGACCTGCGGCATCAACAATCTTCGGAGTTCGCCCGCATACGTTCTGCTGGAGAGTTCAAGTCACTTGCCGACAAGACAAAATTCCTGCACCGCTGCGAAGCCTTGCTGGCCGAGCGTGAGCAGCAATGGATGCTGTTACAAGTTACAGTGGTTGCGGGGGCAGGATTTGAACCTGCGGCCTTCAGGTTATGAGCCTGACGAGCTACCGGGCTGCTCCACCCCGCGCCAAGCGAATTTGGCTTTGCCAAATTTCGCGTCTGCGTAAACCACGTTGCGGTTTACGTGTAGTTCCGGAGCAAATCCGAAGGATTTGTCTCCTGTGAGGGACGCACCGGCTACAGACCGAACGTCCCATTATTTCGTTAAACCCCAGCAACGACAAAAGGCCGCTTTGGGAGCGGCCCTTGGTTTGGCCAGGGGCCGGTTGGTTTGTGTGTGAGAAGATTGTTTGATCCATCCTTATGGATGGCATTGCCTTTAATAGACCTGGCAGCGACCTACTCTCCCGCGTCTTAAGACGGAGTACCATTGGCGCAGGGGTGTTTCACGGCCGTGTTCGGAAAGGGAACGGGTGCAGCCACCCCGCAATGACCACCAGGTCGATTAAGGGCAATGTATGCGTGGCAATGGGCGACCATTGCAACGCTTTATCGAGAAGCTGGCGGAGGCGAACCCCCTTTTGTCTTGATTGAACACGTCTTTGTTTGCCGGCTGGTTTGTCGGAGCGTAGCTCCGCAAGGCCAGAGGCCGTCGTGACCAGTGTCACGGCCCGTCCGGAGCGTTTTTTTTGCGCGTCAGGACAAAACAGATGTCATCATCAAGGTGCGCAGCACCTTGATGAGCATAGTCAATGAGAACGATGAAGCCAATCGGGCTATTAGTAAGGCTAAGCTTCATGCATTACTGCACGTCCACACGCCTCCTATCAACGTGGTCGTCTTCCACGGCCCTGATAGGGAATACTCGTTTTCAGGTGGGTTTCCCGCTTAGATGCCTTCAGCGGTTATCCCTTCCATATATAGCTACCCTGCTATGCCGTTGGCACGACAACAGGTCCACCAGAGATATGTCCATCCCGGTCCTCTCGTACTAGGGACAGATCCTGTCAATATTCCTACACCCACGGCAGATAGGGACCGAACTGTCTCACGACGTTCTGAACCCAGCTCACGTACCGCTTTAATTGGCGAACAGCCAAACCCTTGGGACCTGCTCCAGCCCCAGGATGCGATGAGCCGACATCGAGGTGCCAAACAACCCCGTCGATATGGACTCTTGGGGGTCATCAGCCTGTTATCCCCGGCGTACCTTTTATCCGTTGAGCGATGGCCCTTCCACGCGGGACCACCGGATCACTATGACCGACTTTCGTCTCTGCTCGACTTGTCAGTCTCGCAGTCAGGCGGGCTTATGCCATTGCACTCGACGACCGATTTCCGACCGGTCTGAGCCCACCATCGCGCGCCTCCGTTACTCTTTCGGAGGCGACCGCCCCAGTCAAACTACCCACCATACACTGTCCCGGATCCGGATAACGGACCGCGGTTAGACATCCATGACGATAAGGGTGGTATTTCAAGGATGGCTCCACGAGAACTGGCGTCCCCGCTTCAAAGCCTACCACCTATCCTACACATGCCGACACGAATGCCAGTGTAAAGCTATAGTAAAGGTGCACGGGGTCTTTCCGTCTAACCGCAGGAACCCCGCATCTTCACGGGGAATTCAATTTCACTGAGTCTATGTTGGAGACAGCGGGGAAGTCGTTACGCCATTCGTGCAGGTCGGAACTTACCCGACAAGGAATTTCGCTACCTTAGGACCGTTATAGTTACGGCCGCCGTTTACTGGGGCTTCAGTTCAAAGCTTGCACCTCTCCCTTTAACCTTCCAGCACCGGGCAGGCGTCAGGCCCTATACGTCGTCTTTCGACTTCGCAGAGCCCTGTGTTTTTGATAAACAGTCGCTACCCCCTGGTCTGTGCCACCCCTTTCCACTTGCGTAAAAAGGGGTCACGCTTCTTCCGAAGTTACGCGTGCAATTTGCCGAGTTCCTTCAACATAGTTCTCTCAAGCGCCTTGGTATGCTCTACCTGACCACCTGTGTCGGTTTCGGGTACGGTCTATACGGTGGAGCTATTTCCTGGAACCGCCCCGCTGCACATCCAATCCAATAAGGAGGTACAACTTACGCGATCCGTCACTACCACCAGGCCCACGAATATTAACGTGGTTCCCATCGACTACGCATTTCTGCCTCGCCTTAGGGGCCGGCTAACCCTGCTCAGATTAACTTTAAGCAGGAACCCTTGGTCTTTCGGCGAGGGGGTCTCTCACCCCCTTTATCGTTACTCATGTCAACATTCGCACTTCCGATATCTCCAGAGGCCCTCACGGGTCCTCCTTCACAGACTTACGGAACGCTCCGCTACCACATACACTTGCGTGCATATCCTCAGCTTCGGTGCATGGCTTTAGCCCCGTTACATTTTCGGCGCAAAGACCCTTATTTAGACCAGTGAGCTGTTACGCTTTCTTTAAATGATGGCTGCTTCTAAGCCAACATCCTGGTTGTTTTGGGATCCTCACATCCTTTCCCACTTAGCCATGACTTGGGGACCTTAGCTGGAGGTCAGGGTTGTTGCCCTCTTCACGACGGACGTTAGCACCCGCCGTGTGTCTGCCGACTAGTACTCCTCGGTATTCGGAGTTTGGTTAGGATCAGTAAGACGGTGAGTCCCCATAGCCCATCCAGTGCTCTACCCCCGAGGGTATTCGGTCGACGCTCTACCTAAATAGATTTCGCGGAGAACCAGCTATCTCCGAGTTTGATTGGCCTTTCACCCCTAGCCACAAGTCATCCCAATCTATTGCAACAGATGCGGGTTCGGCCCTCCAGTTGGTGTTACCCAACCTTCAGCCTGCTCATGGCTAGATCACTCGGTTTCGGGTCTAATGCATCTAACTAAATCGCCCTATTCAGACTCGCTTTCGCTGCGCCTACACCTACCGGCTTAAGCTTGCTAGATACACTAAGTCGTTGACCCATTATACAAAAGGTACGCCGTCAGGCCCCTTACTAAAAAGAGCGCCCTCCGACTGCTTGTAGGCATCCGGTTTCAGGTTCTATTTCACTCCCCTTGTCGGGGTGCTTTTCACCTTTCCCTCACGGTACTTGTTCGCTATCGGTCATGCACGAGTACTTAGGCTTGGAGAGTGGTCTCCCCATGTTCAGACAGGATTTCACGTGTCCCGCCCTACTCAAGGACAATGTCTGTTCTACGCTTACGGGGCTATCACCCACTCTAGCCAGGCTTTCCAACCTGTTCAGCTTTATTCAACATTGCCACTGGCCTGGTCCGCGTTCGCTCGCCACTACTTACGGAGTCTCGGTTGATGTCCTTTCCTTCAGGTACTTAGATGTTTCAGTTCCCTGAGTTCGCTTCTTGTCCCTATGTATTCAAGACAAGATACCTTATTAACAATACCTAGAAATCTAAACCGTCCCGAAAGACGACTTAAACTTTCTAGGTATTTAAGGTGGGTTGCCCCATTCGGAGATCCATGGATCAAAGCTTATTCGCAGCTCCCCACGGCTTTTCGCAGCGTATCACGTCCTTCTTCGCCTGTGCATGCCAAGGCATCCACCAAATGCCCTTAAAACACTTCATCGTTCTCATTGCCAATGCTCATCAATATAGCTCACTCCAAAGGAGCAAGCGGAAGGGCTACCTTTTACAACCCAACCTTCTCATGATGCCATCAACGTGTTCGATCAGGCCACTTTATTGGAACCACGCCGAGCGGTTCGCTTGTGTCCTGATCTTTAAGACCAGCTTCTCGAGATTAAATCCGGGTCCGCGCGGTTAGCAAACGGACATCAATAAGTCGTCAGAGATGGTTTAGGGCCAAGCCCCAAAACACCAACAACGACCGACCAGAGTGACATGCTTCCTACCTACTCCAGCTCTTCCTCCAGATCCGACCGGCTAGGTCATCCTTGGTATCATCAGAACCGGGCTCGGACATCCTTGGATTAAAAACCCAAAAATACCTGGAAGCATCCAGATCAATCTTCTCTTCACAATTTTGCAGAACAGGCACAAACGCAGATGCGTCGTGCAAACCTTTATTTCTTCAGAAGACAATGGAGCCTCAACAGCCAACGAAGCGAAGCTTCGCAAGGCCAGAGGCCGGCGCCGATCCCGGGTTTTTGCAAAGC
>NZ_CP191439.1:3415000-3601480 GCF_050500145.1 Neorhizobium sp. IRS_2294 | reverse complement strand
GGGTTTTTCAAAAATGTCATTTTTCTTTCACAAGTCAGCGGAAGCCTCTGATACGGCTTAGAATTTGGGCAGTGATGACAAAGCAGGCAACGCTTCCTCGATGGCCTGTCTTTGTCGAAGGGGCTATCCATTCTTAAGGACGGGTAGCTAGAAGAGGTCCGGCCCGGCCCGGCCGCCTCTGGTGCCTATAGGGGCTTCGCAGGCTAAGCGTCCGCTTTCGTGGCGCGTATCTGTCTCTATATAGAGAGCGGTCAAAAGCGAGTTCAGGAATGTCTGCGTCATTACCTTCTGCATCGTCAGGTGCGGCCCTCATCGCGGGACTGCCGAAGCTTCCGGTCTCGGATGTGCTTCCTCAGATCCTGTCGGCGCTCAGCAACGGCAACCGGGCCGTCATCTCCGCGCCACCCGGCGCCGGCAAGACGACACTGGTTCCGCTGGTACTTCTCTTTGAACCGTGGTGCGGGGGCAAGATCATCCTGCTTGAACCGCGGCGGCTTGCGGCGCGCGCCGCAGCAGCACGCATGGCGTCTCTTATAAGAGAAGAGGTGGGCGGTCGCGTCGGTTACCGGATGCGGCTCGACAACCGGGTGTCTTCGGCAACCCGGATCGAGGTAGTCACCGAAGGCGTGTTTGCACGCATGGTCCTCGACGATCCCGAACTTGCTGGCGTCTCCGCTGTCATCTTCGACGAATTCCACGAACGCTCGCTCGATGCGGATTTCGGGCTGGCGCTTGCGCTCGATGTCCAGTCGGCGCTGCGGGAAGACCTTCGCATCCTCGTGATGTCGGCAACGCTCGATGTCGAGCGCGTTGCCGGGCTTCTTTCCGATCCGCCTGTGATCCTCAGCGAGGGACGCGCCCACCCGATCGAGATCCGCCATCAGGACAGGCCGGCGGGTGAGCGGGTCGAGGATACGGTTTCCCGCGCAATCATCGAGGCGCACCGATTGGAAACCGGGTCGATCCTTGCCTTTCTTCCGGGGCAGGCGGAAATCCTGCGCACGGCTGAACGACTTCAGGGACGTTTCGGGCCGGAAACGCTGGTGGTGCCGCTTTACGGCAATCTTTCGCAGCGGGATCAGGATCTGGCGATCCGGCCCTGCCCGGCCGGTCAGCGCAAGATCGTGCTCGCGACCTCGATCGCCGAGACGTCGATCACCATCGACGGCGTGCGGATCGTGATCGACAGCGGTTTGCAGCGGCTTCCGGTGTTCGAGCCCTCGACCGGGATTACCCGACTGGAAACCGTGCGGGCCTCGCGCGCCTCGGCGGATCAGCGGGCCGGACGCGCCGGGCGAACCGAACCGGGTATCGCCATCCGTCTCTGGCATGCCGGGCAGACGGCGGCGCTGCCCGCATTCACGCCGCCGCAGATCCTTGCGAGCGATCTCTCTAGCCTCGTCCTCGACCTTGCCCATTGGGGCGTGGAGGATCCGGCATCGCTGGCGTTTCTCGATGCGCCGCCCGCGGCGGCCTTCAAGGAGGCGAAAAGCCTTCTCGCCCAGCTTGGGGCCTTCGACCAACAAGGACGGTTGACGGCGCGGGGCAAGACCATGCGCGACATGGCGCTGCCGCCGCGGCTTGCGGCGATGACGATCTCGGCGGCGGACGACGGTCATGGCCGGCAGGCCTGCCTGCTCGCCGTGCTCCTGACCGAACAGGGGCTTGGCGGATCGGATGTGGATCTCGACGAGAGGTTGAGACGGTTTCGCAATGAGAGAGGCGAGCGTGCCGACGCGGCAAGGCGGCTTGCGGACCGGATCGCTTCCGGCCTGCCCCGCAAGACGCAACCGGGTTTGCCAGCGACAGCCGGCCAGCTTCTGCTGCACGCCTATCCGGACCGGGTGGCGATCCAGCGCGGCGGGCGTGGCCGGTTCGTGATGGCAAACGGCCGCGGGGCGGAACTGCCCGAAACCGATCGGCTTGCCGGTGCATCCATGCTTGTCATCGCCGATCTTTCCGGCCGGGCCGTCAAAGCCCGGATCCTTGCAGCCGCCGAAACCAGCCGAGGAGAGATCGAGGCCGAGCTCGACGATCTGATCATCCGCCAGGATGAGACGGTGTTCGACCGCCAGAGCCTGAAGCTGCGGGCTCGCAAGGTGACGCGGCTTGGCGCGATCGTGTTCGAGGAAAAGCCCCTGCCCCGCAAGACGGGCGAAGCCGCTGCCCTGGCACTTGCCGAGGGCGTGCGGGAGCTGGGCCTTCAGGTTCTGCCGTTTTCCAAGGATGGCGCGCAGCTGCGCGAGAGGCTGGGCTTTCTCTACCGGACGATCGGTGCGCCGTGGCCTGACATGGATGATGCAGCACTGCTCGATCGGCTTGCCGAATGGTTCGTTCCGTTTCAGGGCCAGGCCTCCGGCATCGATACGATCCAGCCCGGCAGTCTTTCGGACGGGCTGCGCTCGCTTGTTCCCTACGACATCCTGCAGGAGCTCGGCCGCTTGGCGCCGACGCATTTCGAAGCGCCGACCGGGCAGCGTCATCCGATCCGCTATGATGGAGACGAGCCGACCCTGTCGATCCGCGTTCAGGAACTGTTCGGGCTGAAGACCCATCCGGCTGTAGCGGGCGGGCGCCTGCCGCTGCTGCTCGAACTGACATCGCCGGCGCACCGGCCGATCCAGACGACAAGAGACCTGCCGGGTTTCTGGGCCGGATCGTGGAAGGATGTGCGCGCCGACATGCGCGGACGCTATCCGAAACATCCGTGGCCGGAGGATCCGGCAGAGGCTCTGCCCACGGCGCGGGCGAAACCGCGCGGGACATGATAGGCAGACGTGACAGAATGCCGCCTGCGACCAAGAGGTGCGGCGCGCTATGAAAAGCGTCGTGACAGTCGAAGCGGAAAGCGGGACATAGAAGAGATGGCGACCAGGGACATGGCCAGCGACGAGTTGGCGACCGGCGAGAACGACGTCATCGCTCTTTCCGATGCTGTGCGCAGCCGATCCAGCCGACGGATGCGCCTGCAGACGCTGGTGCGGCTGCGCTGGCTTGCGGTTGCCGGACAGACGGCAACGGTGGTGATTGTCGCCTTCGTGCTGCAGTTCCCGCTGCCCCTGATGGAGGCGGCAATCCTGATCGCGGCGCTTGCCGTGGCGAACCTTACCCTGTCGGCCTGGTTTCCAGCGACGCACCGGCTCGGCCCGCGGTCCGTCATTGCGCTTCTGGGCTTCGATCTTCTGCAGATGGCCTCGCTGCTGTTTATCACCGGTGGCCTTGCCAATCCCTTCGCACCGCTGATCTGCGTTCCGGTGATTATTTCGTTCGCCTCGCAACCCTTGCGCCATTCGATCATGCTGATCGTGTTTGCCCTGATCTGCACCACCACCATCGCCTTTTCGCCCTTCGACGTGCCCTGGTATGCGGGCCAGACGCTGGAGACGCAGCCGGTGATGCAGATTGGCGTCTGGTGCGCGATCGCCTCGATGATGATGTTTGCGGCCTTTTATGCCTACCGCGTCTCGAGCGAGGCGGCGCTTCTGGCGGATGCGCTGGCCGCAACCGAACTGGTGCTGGAGCGGGAAAAGCACCTGTCGCAGCTCGACGGGCTGGCGGCCGCGGCCGCGCACGAGCTTGGAACGCCGCTTGCCACGATCAGCGTCGTTGCCAAGGAAATGCTGCGCGACCTGCGCGAAGACGACCGGTTTCGCGAGGACGTGCTTTTGCTGCGCAGCCAGAGCGAGCGCTGCCGCGATATCCTGCGCCGGCTGACATCGCTGTCGACCGAGAGCGAGGAGCATATGCGCCGTCTGCCGCTGTCGTCGCTAATCGAGGAAGTGATTGCGCCGCATCGGCAATTCGGCATCGATGTGGAACTCGTCGAAAAAAGCGACATTGCCGGCGAGCCGGTCGGCAATCGCAACCCGGCAATTCTCTATGGTCTCGGCAACCTCGTCGAGAATGCCGTCGATTATGCCAGAGAGAAGGTCACGGTGACCACCGAACACACGGCGTCGCGGGTTGCCATCACGATCGAGGATGATGGTCCCGGTTATGCGCCGGATATACTCGCCCATATCGGCGAGCCCTATATGACCACGCGGTCTCGCGAAGACGAAAGCGCGGGTGGGCTCGGGCTCGGGCTCTTCATCGCCAAGACGCTGCTGGAGCGATCGGGGGCATCACTCAAGTTCGGCAACCGCGATGCCGGCAAGGCAGGCGCCCGGATCCGGATCGAATGGCCGCGCAGCCTGATGGACCGGCCGGCGATAAAATGAGTGGCCGCTTTGCCAACGCGACCCATATTGAAGTGCAGCAACGGACCGTTGTCCGTGGAGACAGACGATGGATACGAATTCTGAAAACATGCCCGCCCTCGACGATGCCCAGCTCGGAGACGATCCGTTCCTGCTTCTCGTCGATGACGACGGTCCGTTCCTGCGGCGTCTGGCGCGCGCTATGGAAAGCCGCGGCTTTATCGTGGATGCAGCGGAATCGGTCGCCGAAGGGATCGCCAAGGCCGAAGCCCGGCCGCCGAAATATGCCGTGGTCGATTTGCGGCTGGGTGACGGCAACGGTCTCGACGTGATCGAAGCCATCCAGAAGTCCGGTTCGGACACCAAGATCGTGGTGCTGACCGGCTACGGCAATATCGCGACCGCGGTGACGGCGGTTAAGCTTGGAGCGCTCGACTATCTGTCCAAGCCTGCGGATGCGGACGATGTGTTCAACGCCTTGATGCAGCGCCCGGGCGAAAAGGCGGATGTGCCCGAGAACCCGATGTCTGCCGATCGGGTGCGCTGGGAACATATCCAGCGCGTCTACGAGGCCTGCGAGCGCAATGTTTCGGAAACCGCAAGGCGGCTGAACATGCACCGGCGTACGCTGCAGCGGATCCTTGCCAAGCGCGCACCGAAGTAAGTCTCGCCGGTCAGATGTCGTCGAAGCTTTTGCCGGTCGCCCATTCGGCCAGCATCAGCCTTCGTGCGGCGAGGCGGGAGAAATTCAGCATGATCGATTTGCGCGATGCGGGCGCCAGCTTATGTTCCGGTGCCTCGCGCATCTGGTGGGCGCCGTAGCCATCGGACAGGAACAGGCCGCAATCTTCCGGAAAGATATCGAGCGGAACGTCCTTGTGGGTGGCGAAGAACAGCCGGTCGCAGGAGGCGCGGTAATCTGGCCATTTGCGATCGACCCGGAAGTCCTCGATGGACGTCTTGATCTCGATGATCCAGATCTCGCCCTTCTCCGACACCGTTATCAGATCAGCGCGGCGACCATTGGAAAGCGCCATTTCCGGAAGAATGGCGTGCCGCATGTCATGGAGCAGGATCTGCATGCCGCGGCGGACCATCATGGCCCGCGACGACTGACGGCCGTCGACCAGCGGGTTATTATTGGCAATATTCAATATCGTCATGCACTTGACCTGTCACAGCCCCTCCGGGGGGTTACGGATGTTGCAAAAAGGACATTGCCTTTTGCATTCGTGGAAGCGCGATCCCCTGGCTCACTGCTATCGCTTGCCAAGCGCTGCGCTATGGAAAATAACGGGTCCGAAGGCGCCTGAGCGCCCATTTCAATCGATTCGTACATCAAGAGACATCCATGCGCTTTCGCAACAGCATGCTCGCACTCGGCCTGTTGGCAACCTCTGCCCTGGCCGGCTGCTCCACCACGTCCGACACACCCCGGACGGTCGCCCAGGCCGATGCTCCGGTCCGTATCGAGACGGCGCAGATCTTTACCGATTCGTATGGGTCGATCACCGATGCAGGTTACACCCTGCCGGCGATCCCAATCAACCGGGTGAAGCCTCAGTTCGTTCGCCAGGTCGTCAATTACGAGACGAATGAGCGGCCGGGAACGGTCATCGTCAACACCCGCGAGCGTCATCTCTATTTCATCCTGCCGGGTGGTCGTGCGATGCGCTATGGTATCGGCGTCGGCAAGCAGGGCTTCGCATGGTCGGGTACCGCCTATGTTGCCTGGAAGCAGGAATGGCCGAACTGGCATCCGCCGAAGGAAATGGCAGTGCGCAAGCCGGACATCGCCCGTTATGTCGAAAACGGCATGGGCCCCGGTCTGTCGAACCCACTTGGTGCACGCGCCATGTATCTGTTCAACGAAAAGGGCCAGGACACACTGTTCCGCCTGCATGGAACGCCGGAATGGGCCTCGATCGGCACCGCCGCTTCGTCGGGCTGCATCCGTCTGATGAACCAGGACGTGATCGACCTCTACAGCCGCGTCCGTCCGGGCCGCAACACCAAGGTCGTCGTGATCCAGTAACGGTTCAACGCCTGCAAATGCAAAAGCCGCCGAGGATTTCCCGGCGGCTTTTTTGTGTCTGAGCGACGGGCCGGATTAACCGGCTTGCGCTTTCAGTTCCAGTCTGCGGCGATGGAGCACCGGTTCGGTATAACCATTCGGCTGTTCGCGGCCCTTGAGCACCAGTTCGAGCGCTGCCTGAAAGGCGACCGAGGCTTCGAAGTTAGCTGCCATCGGCGTATAGAGCGGATCGCCTTCGTTCTGGCCATCGACCACTGCCGCCATCCGCTTCAGCGTCTCGACGATCTGCTCTTCGGTGACAAGCTTGTGGTGCAGCCAGTTGGCCATATGCTGCGACGAGATGCGCAGGGTCGCCCGGTCTTCCATCAGCGCGATGTCGTTGATATCCGGCACCTTGGAGCAGCCGACGCCCTGGTCGATCCAGCGCACGACGTAGCCGAGAATGCCCTGCGCATTGTTGTCGAGTTCGCGCTGGATTTCTTCCGGCGTCCAGTTCGGCCGCGAGGCGACAGGCACCGACAGGATATCGGAGAGTTTGGCACGGGTACGGGTCTTCAACCCCTTCTGGACCTCGGCGACATCGACCGTGTGATAATGGGTGGCATGCAGCGTCGCCGCCGTCGGCGACGGGACCCAGGCGGTGTTGGCGCCCGCTTTCGGGTGACCGATCTTCTGCTCGAGCATCGCCGCCATCAGATCCGGCATCGCCCACATGCCCTTGCCGATCTGTGCATGGCCGGACAGCCCGCAGGCGAGGCCGATATCGACATTCCAGTTCTCATAGGCCGCAATCCAGGCTGCCTGCTTCATGTCGCCCTTGCGGATCATCGGGCCGGCTTCCATCGAGGTGTGGATCTCGTCGCCGGTGCGGTCGAGGAAGCCGGTGTTGATAAACACGACGCGCTCCTTCGCGGCGCGGATCGCTTCCTTGAGGTTGATCGTGGTGCGGCGCTCTTCGTCCATGATGCCCATCTTCATGGCATTGTCGGCAAGGCCGAGCGCCTGTTCGACGCGCGTGAAGATCTCGGCTGCGAAGGCCACTTCTTCCGGCCCGTGCATCTTCGGCTTGACCACATACATGGAGCCGAGCTTCGAATTCTTGCGGCGGCCGGTGATGCCGCCATCCTTGCGACCGATGTCGTGGATGGCGATCAGCGCCGTGACGACAGCATCCATGATGCCTTCGGGCACTTCATGGCCGTCGCGGTCGAGAATGGCCGGGTTGGTCATGAGGTGGCCGACATTGCGGATCAGCATCAGCGAGCGGGCTTTGACTTCGACGGTTGCGCCATTGGGCGCCGTATAGTCAAAATCCGGGTTGAGCGTGCGCAGGAAGTTCTTGCCACCCTTGGCAACCTCTTCCGCTAGATCGCCCTTCATCAGGCCGAGCCAGTTGCGATAGACGGCAACCTTATCCTCAGCGTCGACAGCCGCGACCGAATCTTCGCAGTCCATGATTGTGGTGATCGCCGATTCGATCCTGACATCGGAAATGTGAGCCGGATCGTCCTTGCCGATCGCGGTTGCCGGATCGATGACGATTTCGACATGTAGGTTGTTTCTGACGAGCAGGATCCGGTTCGGCTCGCCCAGATAGCCGGCAAACTGCGTCGGATCGGTCAGGCCTGTCACCTCGCCGTTCGACAGCGTCACGAACAGGGCCGAATCTTCCACCTTGAAGGAGGCTGCATCCTTCCAGCTGGCGCCGGAAAGCGGGGCCGACTGATCGAGGAAGTCGCGCACCCAGGCGATTACCTGTTTGCCGCGAACCGGATTGTAGCCCTTGCCCTTGTCGGCACCATCTGTTTCAGGGATGGCGTCCGTGCCGTAAAGCGCATCGTAGAGCGAACCCCAGCGCGCATTGGCTGCGTTCAGTGCATAGCGTGCATTCATCACGGGGACGACGAGCTGCGGGCCGGCGATGCCGGCAATTTCCGGATCGACGTTTTCCGTCGAGACCTGGAAATCGGGTCCTTCGGGAAGAAGATAGCCGATCTCGCGCAGGAATTCCTCGTAGGCAGCCAGGTCGTTCGGTGCACCGTGCTTGCGGTACCACTCGTCGATCTCGAGCTGAAACGCATCGCGCCTGGACAGAAGCGCCCGGTTCTTCGGCGCAAGGTCATGGACGATCGCAGAAAACTCGGCGAAGAAATGCTCGGCATCGACACCGGTTTCGGGAAGCGCTTCTGTGACCAAGAAGTCATGGAGCTTTTGATCGATCTGCAGTCCATTTTTTTCGATGCGAGTCATGCCGCGCCTCCCGTATGATTTTTTAGTGACATGCAGATTGCCCGCAGGACCTTGTCTGTCAATCGCAGACGATGCCATCGACCAGGAAATCAATGCCCGATATGGACCACCCTCAAGCGGTGTTTCACGTGGAGCGCCGACGGACCACCTTCATGGGTATTCCGTCCTGCGGCTGAGTGGTCAGTTTCTGGACGGGCCAGACTTTGGTGCCCGGCACCACATCGAACCGGTAGCGCTTCATCAGCACCGCAAGTGCGATCACCGCTTCCTGCATGGCAAAGACGGCGCCGATACAGGTGCGCGGGCCTGCCCCGAACGGTAGGTACTGGAAGCGATTGATATTGCCACGGTTTTCCGGAAGGAAGCGTTCGGGCATAAAGGCGCGCGGCTTTTCCCAGTAGAGTTCATGCCGATGCAGTGTCCATGGCATGACGAGAACCGTCACGCCCGCATCGATGGTCACGGTCTCGCCCGTCGGGCTGGTCCAGCGATCGCCACGGATTGCCGCGCGGTTGATGGAGGGCGCCGGCGGATAGAGCCGCAGCGCTTCCTCGAAAGCGGCCCTCACCCAGGGCATTCTCTCCAGCCAGTCGACCGGTTCGGCCCCTTCGCTCAAGACCTGATCGATCTCCGTTTCCATCGCATCGCGCACATGCGGCGACTGGCCGACGCAATACAGCGTCCAGGCGAGCGCCCTCGCCGTCGTTTCGTGGCCGGCGCCGATGAAGGTCAGGATATTGTCTTCGATTTCGGCCATCGTCAGGCCGTCGGGCCCTTCGAGCTGCAGCAGCAATGTTAGAAAATCCTGCGGTACGGCATCCGGCGTCTCGCGGATCCGCTTCTGGCGCTGGATCATGGTATCGGCGACGACCTTGCGGAACTTGTCCAGCACGCGCTGGCCACCGATCCGCGTCACGCGCGGTACCCAAGGCGGGGCGCGCAGAAGATCCATCGGATCGACACGGCCCATGCGATGCAGCAGGCTGTCGACGTCATCGGAAAATTTCTCGCTCTCGGTGACGATCTCGCCGGAAAACAGTGTCTCGGAAAGGATGGCGAACGCAAGTTCCGTCATGTCGACCGAGATGTCGTGGACCGCGCCCGAAGGATGGTCGGCCGCATACTTCTCGACATACTCCTCCGACTTCGCCAGCATCTGGCCGGCAAAACCGCGGGAGTGGCGCGGCGTGAACACCGGTGCCATCGCCTTGCGCGAGCGCTTCCACACGGGCCCTTCCGCCGTCAGCAATCCGTCACGCAGGATCGGCCGCAGGATGAGCTGACG
This sequence comes from Neorhizobium sp. IRS_2294, assembly GCF_050500145.1. Lineage (NCBI taxonomy): Bacteria > Pseudomonadati > Pseudomonadota > Alphaproteobacteria > Hyphomicrobiales > Rhizobiaceae > Neorhizobium > Neorhizobium sp. IRS_2294. The sequence goes on along the minus strand of NZ_CP191439.1, from coordinate 3,591,711 downwards.
GATCTCCGACATCTCGTAATTGGCGGAATTATCGACAAGAATGTGCCGGATAAGGCCCGGATCGTTGACGATGAGGGTGCGTTCCTTGAGGAACTTCGTCTCGATCCAGGGAAGCGTGTAGGACGGCTTTCCCCACAGTTCGAGCGGATTGCGCATCACGGTGCGGATGACTTCCAGCCGCGACGGCGGGACGGTGCGCGGCTCCGGTGCCGGTGGCACGAAAGGTTCGGGGCGCATGTCCATATGAAGGGTCCTCATCTTTAAGAGATGAAGAACATATCAGAACTCAGAAGAGCGATTTCAACTCGGCGATCTTGTCGTTGACCAGCCAGCCGTAATAATTCTCTTCCGGCAAACCGCCGCGCGCCCTCAAGGCTGCCGCCCGTTGTGCCGAGCCGCCGGTGTTATAGAGAGTGGCTGTGATGCCGGGATTGCGGGAGATATCGACATTCGCAATCGTCTTGTAGTCGTCGATCGAACGGCGGATGTTCGCCGCCATGTAGGCGAGCGATTTGTCCGGGTCCATGATCGCGTCATAGACTTCCGATGCCTTGTTCTCGTCCAGCTTCGGGTAACCGGAAACGCGGGCGACGGTGTCTGAAAACATCATCGCCGTCAGCGGATTGAGCTGGCCGAGGCCGAAGGTCTGGCCGGCATAGAAGGGCTGGAAGAAGACCGCGCTGAAACGATTGTCCGGAAACGCCTTGCCATCGACCTTGCGGCCACGGAAAGCGTCTTCCCAGACATTTTCCCGGCAGGTCCAGAGACGGTAGGAGTCGAGACCCGTGCTGCATTTCGCAAATTGCGGGCGGTCGAGAAAATCCTTGATCGATTCGTCGTCGTAGCCGAAGCGGAAACTGTTGCCGGCATAGGCGGCGGCCTTGATGTAATAGGTCTGCAACCGGTCATAGGCATCGACATTATAGGTGTGCTCGCCAACGATCGCGCCGACGATATGGATCGGATCGAAGCCGTAGGCCGCTGCCGCAGATCTGATCTTGCCGATCAGTTTCTTGTCGGTTGCGAGCAGATCGCGGATCTTTTCATACTTGTCGTCGAACGTGGTGCGGCCGGCGCGGGTTCGGCGCACGGAGGCACCCGGCACTTTCGGCTGCACCGTATTGCGGTTGCCTTCCGGCACGATGGTCACCGCGGCCGCGTAGGTCGTGGAAGCGGCCGTCCATGCGACGGTCATCAGAAATGCAAGCAGGAGGCGTTTCAAAATTGTCGTGTCCCAATTACGGTCTGCACCGATAACGCTCCAGACGCCGAAACAGTCAGGCGGTGGAGAACGGCGCATCACGAAAGCGCGTCACCCTTACGTGAAGAGATGCTGTAATGTCGAGAGAGTGGCATTCAAAATAGCGTCACTGCCAAGGCGAGCAGCAGCCGGTCGTTGCCCGGCTGCCACGAATTCAAGGTCAGAGGATGTAACGCGACAGGTCGGTATCGTTGGCGAGATCGCCGACATGCTTGCGGACATATTCGGCATCGATCGTGATCGCCGTGCCGCCCTGATCGGGCGCGGTGAACGAAATCTCGTCCAGCACGCGCTCCATCACCGTCTGCAATCGGCGGGCACCGATATTCTCGACGGTAGAATTGAGATGCACCGCGACATCGGCAAGCGCGTCGAGCGCGTCATCGGTAAAGTCGAGAGCAAGATCTTCCGTGCCCATCAGCGCCTTGTACTGCCGGATCAAGCTTGCCTCGGTTTCCGTCAGGATGCGGCGGAAGTCTTCCTTGGTCAGCGGCTTCAGCTCGACGCGGATCGGCAGGCGGCCCTGCAGTTCCGGCAAAAGGTCCGATGGCTTCGACACATGGAAGGCACCGGAGGCGATGAACAGGATATGATCGGTCTTTACCGGTCCGTATTTGGTCGAGACCGTGGTGCCTTCGACGAGCGGCAACAGGTCGCGCTGCACGCCTTCACGTGAAACACCGGCACCCATGCCGCCGTCGCGGGCAGCGATCTTGTCGATCTCGTCGAGGAACACGATGCCATCATTCTCGACCGAACGCACCGCTTCGCGCTGAATCACCTCGTTGTCGATCAGCTTGTCGGATTCGTCGCGCACCAGTTCGCCGTAGGACTTGGCAACGGTGGTTTTCACCTTCTTGGTGCGCCCACCCATCGCCTTGCCGAACATGTCGGAGAGGTTGAGAACGCCGATATTGCCGCCCGGCATGCCGGGAATGTCAAAGCCGGGCATGCCCGAGCTGGTGTCGGCCACCTCGATCTCGATTTCCTTGTCGTCAAGCTCTCCGCTGCGCAGGCGCTTGCGGAAACTGTCGCGGGTGGCAGGAGAGGCCGTCGATCCAACGAGCGCATCGAGCACGCGCTCCTCGGCACTTGCCTGCGCCTTCGCCTGCACTTCGGTGCGTTTTTTCTCACGGATCAGGCCGATGCCGATCTCGACGAGATCGCGGATGATCTGTTCGACGTCACGCCCGACATAGCCGACCTCGGTGAACTTGGTGGCTTCAACCTTGATGAAGGGAGCGCCGGCTAGCTTTGCAAGGCGACGAGAGATCTCCGTCTTGCCGACGCCGGTCGGCCCGATCATCAGGATGTTCTTCGGCATGACTTCGTCACGCAGGCTTTCGTCCAGCTGATGACGGCGCCAACGGTTTCGAAGCGCAATGGCAACGGCGCGCTTGGCGTCGTGCTGGCCAATGATGTGGCGATCGAGCTCGGAAACGATTTCCCGGGGAGAAAAATTGGTCATGAGTTCCTCTTGGCGTCCCTCGTCAACCGTCCTGTCAGGCCCGGCCCGTGAGAGATCCTCTGGCTAGGATGGCGTTATTCGGCGTCGAGCGTTTCGACGACGAGATTGTGATTGGTGTAGACACAGATATCGGCCGCGATATCGAGCCCCTTGCGGGCAACCTCTTCGGCCGACATGTCCGTGTCCATCAGTGCACGGGCAGCGGCATAGGCATAGTTTCCGCCAGAGCCGATGGCGATCGTGCCGTGCTCGGGCTCCAGCACATCGCCGTTGCCGGTGACGGCGAGCGTAATCGACTTGTCGGCCACCAGCATCATCGCTTCGAGATTGCGCAGATACTTGTCGGTGCGCCAGTCCTTGGCAAGTTCGACGGCGGCGCGCATCAGCTGGCCGGGATACTGCTCGAGCTTCTTTTCGAGGCGGTCGAGAAGCGTGAAGGCATCGGCCGTGGCGCCTGCGAAACCGGCAATCACATCGCCGGTCTTGCCGATGCGGCGCACCTTGCGGGCATTGCCCTTCATCACCGTCTGGCCGAGGCTCACCTGACCGTCACCGGCCATCACCACCTTGCCGCCCTTCCGGACCGTAATAATCGTTGTCATTTCATCTACCTCTAAAAGCCCCTGGAGGGCGCCTTCGATTGCGAGCCCCAGCGACGTTCATGGCGGCTCCGTTGAGCCCTATGTAAGTGGGCATCCGCCGAATACAATCTTGCCGAAACAGCACAGCGTACCGGCCGCGCGTCGGCCGTGCTTTTGCTGGATATTTGATCTGCCGCCTGATATGGAGCGCGCAGAATAAGCATGGGTGACATGATGGTCGATACGACAGCCACACGCACGGGAAGCGTTTCCCGCAAGACCAACGAGACTTCCGTTTCGGTTTCCGTCAATCTTGACGGCACCGGCACGTCAAAGATTTCGACGGGCGTCGGGTTTTTCGATCATATGCTGGACCAGCTCTCGCGCCATTCGTTGATCGACATGGAGATCGACGTGAAGGGCGACCTGCATGTCGACGATCACCATACGGTGGAAGATACCGGCATCGCGATTGGCCAGGCCATTTCCAAGGCGCTCGGCGACAGGCGCGGCATTGCCCGCTATGCCTCGCTCGATCTCGCCATGGACGAAACGATGACGAAGGCTGCCGTCGACGTATCGGGCCGGCCGTTCCTGGTCTGGAACGTATCCTTCTCGGCCCCGAAGATCGGGACGTTCGACACGGAACTGGTGCGGGAATTCTTCAACGCGCTGGCCCAGAATGCCGGGATTACGCTGCATATCCTCAACCATTACGGCGCCAACAACCATCATATCGCCGAGACCTGCTTCAAATCCGTGGCGCGCGTGTTGCGCATCGCGACAGAAATCGATCCGCGGCAGGCCAATCGCGTTCCTTCGACCAAGGGTACGCTTGCCTGACGCTTCCAGGAGTTTCATCCTTGAGAAGCTATCTCGTTCTGACGCCGAAAAATGACCCCGACAGGGAGCACCGTTCCACCGTCATCATGCCGGACGGATTTTCATGGCCGGCATTCCTGCTGTCCTGGATCTGGCTGTTCTGGCACCGGATGTGGATTGCGGGCGCGATTGCACTCGCGATCCAGATCGGCAGCGGCGTTCTTTCGACCATGCCGGGCTTTGCGATCGGCGGCTGGCTACTCGGCTTTGCGATGAACCTGATCGTTGCGCTGGAAGGCCGGCATCTCTATTCGCAGTCCCTGCAGCGCCGCGGTTACACGCTTGAGACCGTCGTGTTTGCGCAGGACAGAAGCACGGCCGAGGAGATGTATTTCTCCAATCTGCCGCAGCCTGAACCGAAGGCCATGCCTGCTCTTTCCGAGTGGGCGCCACAGACGAACACCCCTTCCCCCGCCGCTGCCGGATGGCAGAGTTCCGGCGCCGGACTTTTCGATCACGGAGCACGCTGATGCGCGTCGCAATCATCGACTACGGATCGGGCAATCTCCGATCCGCCACCAAGGCTTTCGAACGCGCCGCCCGCGAGGCCGGCATCGACGCTGAAATCGACCTTACCGACAAGCCTGACGCCGTCGCCTCGGCTGACCGCGTCGTTCTTCCTGGCGTCGGCGCCTATGCCGATTGCCGGGCCGGGCTCGATGCCGTTTCCGGCATGCACGAGGCACTGATCGAGGCCGTCGAGACAAACGCACGCCCTTTCCTCGGGGTCTGCGTCGGCATGCAGCTGATGTCCTCGCGCGGACTTGAAAAGACCACCAGCGAGGGCTTCGGCTGGATCAAGGGCGACGTCGTCGAAATGACGCCGTCCGATCCCAGCCTGAAGATCCCACAGATCGGCTGGAACACGCTGGAGCTTGCCAACCCGCATCCTCTGTTCGATGGCATTCCGACCGGACCGGACGGGCTGCACGCCTATTTCGTGCACTCCTACCATCTGGCCGCCGCCAACCCTTCCGACGTCATCGCTACGACGGAATACGGTGGCGCGATGACGGCCTTCGTTGGACGCGACAACATGGTGGGGGCGCAATTCCATCCGGAAAAGAGCCAGACACTCGGCCTCGCCCTGATTTCCAACTTCCTGCGCTGGAAGCCCTGAACATGATTCTTTTCCCGGCTATCGATCTCAAGGACGGCCAGTGCGTGCGCCTCAAGCTTGGCGACATGGAACAGGCGACCGTCTACAATCCGGACCCGGCCGACCAGGCCAAGGCCTTTGAGGACCAGGGTTTCGAGTGGCTGCATGTGGTGGACCTCAACGGTGCCTTTGCCGGCGAAAGCGTCAATGGCGCGGCCGTCGATGCGATCCTCAAGGCAACGAAGAACCCGGTGCAGCTCGGCGGCGGCATCCGGACGCTCGAGCATATCGAAGCGTGGCTTAGCCGCGGACTAGCGCGTGTCATTCTCGGCACTGTTGCGGTGCGCGATCCTGCCCTCGTCATCGAGGCATGCGAGAAGTTTCCGGGCCAGGTCGCCGTCGGCATCGATGCCAAGGGTGGCAAAGTGGCGGTGGAAGGCTGGGCTGAAGCGTCCGAGCTTGGCGTCATCGAGCTTGCGAAGAAATTCGAAGGCGCGGGTGTTTCGGCAATCATTTATACCGATATCGACCGCGACGGGATCCTGGCCGGCATCAACTGGGCATCGACGCTGGAACTGGCGGATGCAGTTTCCGTTCCCGTCATCGCGTCGGGCGGTCTTGCCTCGATGGACGATATCCACCGCATGCTGCAGGCGGACGCGACCCGTCTCGAAGGCGCGATTTCCGGGCGGGCGCTCTATGACGGCCGTATCGATCCTGACGAAGCGCTGTCGCTGATTCGCGCCGCGAGAGGAGAAGCCGCATGACGCTCAAAGCCCGTGTCATTCCCTGCCTCGACGTGAAGGACGGCCGCGTCGTCAAGGGCGTCAATTTCGTCGATCTGATCGATGCCGGCGATCCGGTCGAGGCCGCTAAGGCCTATGATGCTGCCGGTGCCGACGAGCTCTGCTTCCTCGACATCACCGCCTCGTCAGACAATCGCGACACGATCTTCGACGTCGTGGCGCGCACCGCCGAACACTGCTTCATGCCGCTGACCGTCGGCGGCGGCGTTCGCGCGATCGCCGATATCCGCAAGCTGCTGCTGGCTGGGGCCGACAAGGTCTCGATCAACTCCGCTGCCGTGAACAATCCGGACTTCGTCTACGAAGCTGCCAACAAGTTCGGCAACCAGTGCATCGTCGTGTCGATCGATGCCAAGCGGGTGTCCTCATCAGGCGAGACCGATCGCTGGGAGATCTTTACCCATGGCGGACGCACGGCAACCGGCATCGATGCCGTGGAGTTTGCGCGAAAGATGGTCGAGCGCGGCGCCGGCGAGTTGCTCGTGACCTCGATGGACCGCGACGGCACGAAGATCGGCTACGATCTGGCGCTCACCCGTACCATCGCTGATTCGGTTCGCGTTCCCGTCATCGCCTCGGGCGGCGTCGGCACGCTGGACGATCTCGTTGCGGGCGTGAAAGAGGGCCATGCGACCGCCGTTCTCGCCGCTTCGATTTTCCACTTCGGGACCTATTCGATTGGCGAGGCAAAGCGCTATATGGCCGACCATGGCATTGCCATGCGGCTCGACTGACAGCCGACGGGAGGAGACGGTTTTGAGTGAATTCACCCTCGGCGATCTCGAGAAGATCGTTGCGCAGCGCGCGAAAGCCCCGCCTGAGGAATCCTGGACCGCCAAGCTCGTGGCGGCCGGGCAGACCAAGGCTGCCAAGAAGCTAGGCGAAGAGGCGGTGGAAACCGTGATCGCCGCGGTGGCGCAGGACCGGCACGATCTCGTGTCTGAAAGTGCGGACCTTCTCTATCATCTTATGGTCGTATTGAACATTGCCGACATCCCGTTGCAGGATGTGCTCGCCGAACTTCAGCGCAGGACAGGCCAGACAGGCCTGCAGGAAAAGGCGAGCCGAGCTCCTTCATGAACATCGTTTCGACGCCTGAAAAGCATGATGTGGATATCCCGGAGAGCGGTGTGAACGCGGAATACTACTCGCCCTACCACCACTTCACCGCCGAGGAATGGGCGAAGTTTCGGGCCGACACGCCACTGACGCTGAAGGCCGAGGAAATCGCCCGGCTGCGCTCGCTGGACGATCCGATCAACATCGACGAGGTCCGGCGCATCTATCTGTCGCTGTCGCGCCTTCTTTCGACCCATGTCGAGGCCTCGCAACGGCTTTACCGGCAGCGCAACCGCTTTTTGACCCTTCCGGATGTGTCAAAGACCCCGTTCATCATCGGCGTTGCCGGCTCGGTCGCGGTCGGCAAGTCGACCACCGCACGCGTGCTGAAGGAACTGCTTGCGCGCTGGCCGGCAAGTCCGAAGGTCGATCTCATCACGACCGACGGATTTCTTTATCCCAACGCGGTTCTCCAACGTGAAAACCTGATGCAGCGCAAGGGTTTTCCGGAGAGCTACGATATCGGCCAGATCCTGCGGTTTCTTTCGGCGATCAAGGCCGGCGAGAAAAACGTCAAGGCGCCGCGCTACTCGCATCTGACCTATGACGTGCTGCCCGGCGAATATACGCTGGTCGACCGTCCCGACATCCTAATCTTCGAAGGCATCAATGTGCTGCAGTCGCGCGCATTGCCTGTTGACGGCAAGATCGTGCCGATCGTGTCTGACTTCTTCGACTTCTCGATCTATATCGACGCCGACGAGGAGCAGATCCACCAGTGGTATGTCCAGCGGTTCATGAAACTGCGGCAGACGGCCTTTCGTGAGCCGACATCCTTCTTCAACAAGTATGCGGCGATCAGCGAAGCGGAGGCGATGGCCGTCGCAGAAGGGCTTTGGGAAAACATCAACCTCAAGAACCTGCGCCAGAACATCATCCCGACCCGGCCCCGCGCCGATATCATTCTGCGCAAGGGTCGCGACCACTTCATCGAGACGGTGGCTTTGAGAAAACTGTAGGCTGTCGATCGATACCCATTACACGATAGATCTTCGATCGTCAGCTATTGACCCTTCGCAGTGTCAGATTGATGCGGCCTCCATTTTTGAGAAGCGTCGACGTGCCGGGATAGATCCGGTCCACCCCGTGAAACGCAAGCCGCCCTTCCCCGCCCAGCACCACGATATCGCCGCTCGAGAGCTTGAAGGAGCCTGTCGGATCCTTGCGATCGACCCCACCGACCCGAAACAGGCAGGTATTGCCGAGCGAGATGGAAAGGACCGGCGCGTTCAGGTCTGATTCGTCCTTGTCCTGATGCATGCCCATTTTCGCGTCGTCTGAATAGAAATTGACAAGGCATGCCTCCGGCGGCTTGTCATAGCCGGAGAGGTTTTCCCAGAGGTCCATCAGTTCTGACGGAATGGCGGGCCACGGTCTGCCCGTCTGCGGATGGGTCTCCTGGTACCGGTAGCCGCGCTCCTTGTCCGTCACCCAGCCGAGCTCGCCGCAATTCGTCATCCGAACCGACATCGGTTTGCCCGTGCCGGGCATGGCCGGGACGTAGAGCGGTGCCTCGGCGACGATGGCGCGGATGACCTCGACCAGATGTTCCTGGGCGGCGCGGTTCAGAGAGCCCGGCAGATGCCGGATACCGTTTGCCAAAGTCGCCATATGATTCCCCCGTGGCCCTTCGTGGTCAGTCGCCGTTCGGCTTGCCGCGCATCTTCTTGACATCGGAGCGGCCGGATTTCGCCTTGAGTCGCCGCTCCACGGAGCCCTTGGTCGGCTTGGTCTTCCGGCGCGGTGGCGGTGGCGGCTCGGCTGCCTTCAGGATCAGTTCCTTCAGCCGGTCGCGCGCATCCTCGCGGTTGCGCTCCTGGCTTCGAAACCGGTTGGCCTCGATCATCAGCACGCCGTCCTTGGATACCTTCCGGCCGGCAAGCTTGATCGCGGCTTCCTTGATCCGTTCGGGCAGCGACGGGGAATTGACGAGATCGAAGAACAGCTGGACCGCCGTCGAGACCTTGTTGACGTTCTGGCCGCCCGGACCGCCCGCCAGCACGAACTGCTCGGTGAGCTCCCATCCGGCGATGGTGATGCGGGTGTTGATCTCGAGAGGATTGCTGGCCATGGCCGTATTTCCCACAAACCGGAGCAAAAGAAAACCGCCGGCTCAAGGAGAGCCGACGGCTATAATGTTCCACGTGAATCCTTAAGGTCCAGCTGGGACCAAAGGATTACTCGGCGGCGATCTTCAGGCCAGGTGCTGCGTCGCGGACCTTGCTATCGACATGGTCTTCGAACTTCTCAAAGCTCTTGATGAACATCGAGACCAGCTTGGCTGCCTGGTTGTCGTAGGCCTGGCCATCGGACCAGGTCGAACGCGGATCGAGAATGGACGTTTCGACGCCGTCGACGGCGACCGGAACGGCAAAGCCAAAATTGGCATCCGTGCGGAACTCGGCATCCTTGAGGCTGCCGTTCAGGGCTGCGGCCAGAAGCGCGCGGGTGGCCTTGATCGGCATACGACGACCGGTGCCGTATGCGCCGCCCGTCCAGCCGGTGTTGACCAGCCAGCAATCGACGCCGTGCTTGGCGATCAGGTCCTTCAGGAGGTTGCCGTATTCAGCTGGATGGCGGGGCATGAATGGCGCGCCAAAGCAGGTCGAGAACGTCGCTTCCGGCTCCGTGACACCCTTTTCCGTACCCGCCACCTTGGCTGTGTAGCCGGACAGGAAGTGGTACATGGCCTGTTCCGGGGACAGCCTCGCGATCGGTGGCATCACGCCGAACGCATCTGCCGTCAGCATGATGATCGTCTTCGGATGCGGCGCGAGACCGGTTTCCGATGCGTTCGGAATGAAATGCAGCGGATAGGCACTGCGGGTGTTTTCCGTCAGCGAATTGTCGTCGAAATCGGGAATGCGGTTGTCGTCGAGAACGACGTTTTCCAGGACCGTGCCGAAACGGCGGGTTGCCGCGTAGATTTCGGGCTCGGCTTCTGCCGAAAGCTTGATCGCCTTGGCGTAGCAGCCGCCTTCGAAGTTGAAGACGCCGTTTTCGCCCCAGCCATGCTCGTCGTCACCGATCAGCGTGCGGGTCGGGTCGGCCGAAAGCGTGGTCTTGCCGGTGCCCGAGAGGCCGAAGAACACGGCGGTATCGCCTTCGCTGCCGACATTGGCGGAGCAATGCATCGGCATCACGCCCTTGGCCGGCAGGAGATAGTTCAGAACGGTAAAGACCGACTTCTTGTTTTCGCCGGCATAGGACGTGCCGCCGATCAGCACGAGGCCGTTTTCCAGATCGCAGGCGATCACGGTTTCGGAGCGGCAGCCGTGACGGGCCGGATCGGCCTTGAAGCTCGGCAGGTTGATGATCGTCAGCTTCTGTTCGAAACCTTCCAACGTATCGCGCTTGGGGCGGATGAGGAGGTTGCGGATGAACAGCGCATGCCAGGCAAGCTCTGTGACGACGCGGGTCGGAAGCGCGTTTGCTTCATCGGCGCCGCCGATCAGGTCCTGGACGAACAACGTCTTGCCGCTGGCATGGGCCAGCATGTCGGCCTTCAGGACGGCGAAGTGCTCGGGCGACATCGGCTTGTTGTTGTCCCACCAGATCTTGTCTTCGGTACCCGCGTCGCGGACGACGAATTTGTCTTTGGGCGACCGGCCGGTATGCTGTCCGGTGCGAGCCCTCAACGCGCCGTCGATCGTCAGATCGGCTTCGCCCCGGCGAATCGCTTCTTCGTAAAGCTCGACTTCGCTGAGATTGTAATTCACACGCGATGCATTGCCGAGACCGATGTCTGCGAGCCCGTTCGATGGGTTGTGAAGTCCAAACTGCTCCATACGCGCGCTCCTTTTTGTGGATTGAACCTGCGCGGAACCTAGAGCGGGTTTTTAAAAAGGGCAAGATAATTCTGAAATAGCGTAATAATATCAGTTATTTAATCGATTTAAAAAATTTTATTCTCGATTAAATCGGTTTACGAGGGTTTTCTGTTCGCCGTTTCTGGGGGTCTTTCACGACCTGCAGACTGTGTTTGGCTCATTGGGACAAAGGTCCCTACCGACCGTGCGCCTCTTGGCGTTGCCACAATTTGTTCCACCTTTATACTGAAGAAGCGCATGGCTTTCGCCAATTCTGGCTGAGGACATCCAGGAGATGCGCCTATATGACGATGGAGACGGAGAGAATGCAGACAATCGCGCTCGTAGATGACGACCGCAATATCCTGACTTCGGTGTCGATTGCACTGGAAGCCGAAGGGTATAAGGTCGAAACCTATACCGATGGCGCCTCCGCGCTCGACGGGCTGATCGCCCGCCCCCCGCACCTGGCCATCTTCGATATCAAAATGCCGCGCATGGACGGAATGGAGCTGTTGCGACGCCTGCGACAGAAATCCGATCTGCCTGTGATCTTCCTCACCTCCAAGGATGAAGAGATCGACGAGCTGTTCGGCCTCAAGATGGGCGCAGACGATTTCATCACCAAGCCGTTCTCGCAGCGATTGCTGGTCGAGCGCGTGAAGGCGATCCTGCGCCGCTCCAGCGCACGAGAAGCCCAGCAGGCAAGTGGCGGCGTCAAGCCGACCCCGGACCAGTTGGCGGCCCGCACACTGGAACGCGGCCAGCTGGCGATGGACCAGGAACGCCACACCTGCACCTGGAAGGGCGAAGCGGTAACCCTGACAGTCACGGAATTCCTGATCCTGCATTCGCTGGCGCAGCGCCCGGGCGTGGTGAAAAGCCGCGACGCGCTGATGGATGCCGCCTATGACGAACAGGTCTATGTGGACGACCGCACCATCGACAGCCACATCAAACGCCTGCGCAAGAAGTTCAAGATGGTTGACACGGATTTCGACATGATCGAGACGCTGTACGGCGTTGGCTACCGATTCCGCGAGGCTGCGTAACGGTTGCCAGCTCCGAGACCCGGGAGCCTCTAAAAATTCGATCGTGCGGATGCGTAACTTGAAGCCACCGCGGCACAGGGCTTAGACTGTAAGCTCTCTGGAAGGACTGCACGTGGCAGACCGATTGCATGAAACCGGAACGACCAGACCCGCGAGTGCCGGAATACGCCGCGCCTCACGGCGCTTCTGGTCGCGACCGTTCACGCTCATTCGCCGGGTGTTCGGCCACGCGGTGTTTTCCAGCCTCACCCGCCGCATCCTGTTCTTCAACATCGCGGCGACCGTCGTTCTCGTCGCCGGCATCCTCTATCTCAACCAGTTTCGCGAGGGGTTGATCGATGCCCGCGTCGAGAGCCTGCTGACCCAGGGTGAAATCATTGCCGGCGCAATCTCTGCCTCGGCCTCCGTCGATACCAATTCGATCACCATCGATCCGCAGAAGCTTCTCGAACTGCAGGCAGGCCAGAGCATCACGCCGGTGCCGAACGACGAGGACCTCGATTTCCCGATCGACCCCGAGCGGGTCGCGCCCGTGCTGCGGCGGCTGATCTCGCCGACCCGCACCCGCGCCCGACTGTTCGATGCAGACGCAAACCTGCTGCTGGACTCGCGCCACCTCTATTCGCGCGGCCAGGTGCTGCGCTTTGATCTGCCGCCGGTTGAAGATCAGTCGCAGACCTGGAGCGAATGGGTTGCCGGCTTGTTCAACCGCATGCTGCAGCCCGGCAACCTGCCGACCTACAAGGAAGCGCCGGGTGGCGATGGCTCGATCTATCCGGAAGTGATGAACGCGCTGACTGGCGTTCGCGGCGCCGTGGTGCGCATTACCGATCGCGGCGAACTGATCGTCTCCGTCGCCGTCCCGGTCCAGAGGTTCCGCGCGGTGCTCGGCGTTCTGCTTCTCTCGACCCAGGCCGGCGACATCGACAAGATCGTGCATGCGGAGCGGCTGGCGATCATGCGCGTCTTCGGCGTCGCGACCCTCGTCAACATTCTGCTGTCGCTGCTCCTGTCGTCCACCATCGCCAATCCGTTGCGCCGGCTTGCTGCTGCTGCTGTTCGCGTCCGTCGCGGTGCCAAGCAGCGTGAAGAGATTCCGGATTTCTCCTATCGTCAGGACGAGATCGGCAACCTCTCGATCGCTGTTCGCGACATGACCAATGCGCTCTACGACCGCATCGACGCGATCGAAAGCTTCGCAGCCGACGTGAGCCACGAGCTGAAGAACCCGCTGACGTCCTTGCGCAGCGCCGTCGAGACGCTGCCGCTTGCCAAATCCGAGGCCTCCAAACAGAAACTGACGGATATCATCTTCCACGATGTGCGCCGCCTCGACCGTCTCATCAGTGATATCTCCGATGCATCGAGGCTCGATGCGGAACTTGCCCGGACCGATTCGGCACCTGTCGGCATGGATACGCTGCTCGGCAACCTCGTCGATATTTCCAGACAGATCCGCACCGGCCGCAAACCGGTTGAGATCGATCTGGTCATCGACGCGAAGGGCGGGCAGAAACCAAACTACCTCGTCAACGGCCACGATCTGCGGCTTGGCCAGATCATCACCAACCTTATCGAAAATGCCCGCTCCTTCGTGCCGGAAAAAGGCGGTCGCATTGCCATCCGCCTCGCCCGGGTCAAGGACAAGGTGGTCGTCACCGTGGATGACAACGGTCCGGGCATTCAGGCCGAGAACATCGATCGCATCTTCGAGCGGTTCTACACCGATCGCCCCGATGGCGAGAGCTTCGGCCAGAATTCGGGCCTGGGACTGTCGATCAGCCGTCAGATCGCCGTGGCGCACGGCGGCTCGCTGCAGGCGGAAAACCTTGTCGATCCCCAGACGGAGACGCTCAAGGGCGCGCGCTTCACGCTGTTGCTTCCTTCAGGCGAAGAGCCATGAGCGACACGCAACGGGTCAATATCCATGCAACGGCGATCGTCGTCGGGACCCGCGGCATCCTCTTCACCGGTCCTTCCGGCAGCGGTAAATCCATGCTGGCGTTTGCCTGTCTGAGTGCCGCCAGACGCCAGGGCGTCTTTTCGGCGCTGGTGGCCGACGACCAGGTGTTTGTCTCGCGCGAGAATGATCGCCTCGTCGCACACCGGCCGCAGACGATCGCCGGCCTCATCGAATTGCGCGGCAGTGGCATTATCGAAGTAGACTCCGCCCCGTCAGCTGCCCTCGATCTTGCCGTGCGCGTCCTGTCGTCTCCGAACGACGAACGGTATCCGCCGGACAACGAACGCTTCGCGCTTTCGGGTCTCGGAGACATTCCACTGGTGAGATTATGGTCGCTCTTTCCGGAGCCTCTTTCCGCGCTTTCCGGCCTTTTCCCGGCATTTCGAGGGGAGCGACCCTTCTGACCCAATCCGGCTCGCGATTTTTTAACTTGAACTTGATGCGGACATGGCGAAGATGGCTCCCCACCGCTGGACGCCTGTATTGCGTTGCGATATTGGCCGCAAGTTTCCATAGCAGGGGGCAGTTTTCATGATCGGAATTGTGCTTGTCACTCATGGCAAGCTGGCTGAGGAATTTCGACAGGCCGTCGAGCACGTCGTCGGACCTCAGAAATTCATCGAAACCATTTGCATCGGCCCCGAAGACGATATGGACCAGCGGAGGCAGGATATCGTCGATGCGGTCGCCAAGGCCGATGACGGATACGGCGTCATCATCCTCACCGACATGTTCGGCGGTACGCCGTCGAACCTTTCGATCTCAGTGATGGAAAGCGGCAAGACGGAGGTCATCGCCGGCATGAACCTGCCGATGCTGATCAAGCTTGCCGGCGTCCGAAGCGACAACAACATGGAGCGCTCGCTGGTCGAGTCCTCCGAGGCCGGCCGCAAATATATCAACGTCGCAAGCCGCGTGCTCAGCGGAAAATAAGAAAGCACTGCAAACGCATGTCTCCCCTTGCCCCACGGCATTTCACAATCGTCAACAAGCGTGGTCTCCACGCGCGAGCATCGGCCAAGTTCGTGCAGATGGTGGAAAGTTTCGAAGCCGATGTGAAGGTTTCAAGGGATGGATCGACAGTCGGCGGCAATTCCATCATGGGCCTGATGATGCTGGCCGCCAGCACCGGCTGTTCGATCGAGGTTTCCGCAAGCGGCCCGCAGGCTGTTGAAGCGCTCGACGCTCTGGAGGCGCTCGTTGCCAACAAGTTCGGCGAAGAAGCTTGATAACCATAGCAACCGAACGGACATAAACATATAAAGACGTCTTTATGTGTTGGTTGCAAGTCAGCCCCAAGCCTGTTACACCGCTGGCGAGATTTTTCGTCGACGCCCGGATGAACGGAAATCCGTTCCCCTGCCTTCGACACACCACGCGGAGAGCTTTATGAGCACTGACAAGGATTACATCGTCGCGGATATCGAACTTGCTGCCTACGGCCGCAAGGAGCTCGACATCGCCGAAACCGAAATGCCGGGCCTGATGTCGTGCCGCGAGGAATTCGGTGCATCGCAGCCGCTCAAGGGCGCCCGCATCTCCGGTTCGCTGCACATGACGATCCAGACGGCGGTTCTGATCGAGACGCTGAAGGAACTCGGCGCCGACATTCGCTGGGCCTCCTGCAACATCTTCTCGACCCAGGATCATGCCGCTGCTGCAATTGCAGCGTCCGGCATCCCGGTATTTGCCGTGAAGGGTGAATCGCTCACCGAGTACTGGGAATACACCGACAAGATCTTTCAGTGGACCGATGGCGGCTTCTCCAACATGATCCTCGATGATGGTGGCGACGCCACCATGTACATCCTGCTCGGCGCCCGTGCCGAAGCCGGTGAGGACGTTCTTTCCGTGCCCACATCGGAAGAAGAAGAGATCCTGTTCGCGCAGATCAAGAAGCGTCTTGCCGCTTCGCCAGGCTGGTTCACCAAGCAGCGCGATGCGATCAAGGGTGTGACCGAAGAGACCACCACAGGCGTTCACCGCCTCTATGATCTTTCCAAGAAGGGCCTGCTGCCCTTCCCGGCCATCAACGTCAACGACTCCGTCACCAAGTCGAAGTTCGACAACAAGTACGGCTGCAAGGAATCGCTGGTCGACGGCATTCGCCGCGGCACCGACGTGATGATGGCCGGCAAGGTCGCCGTCGTCTGCGGTTACGGCGATGTCGGCAAGGGTTCGGCTGCTTCGCTTCAGGGCGCCGGTGCTCGCGTGAAGGTCACGGAAGTCGATCCGATCTGCGCCCTGCAGGCTGCCATGGACGGGTTTGAAGTTGTCGTGCTCGAAGACGTCGTTGCCTCGGCCGATATCTTCATCACCACGACGGGCAACAAGGACGTCATCCGCATCGAGCATATGCGCGAGATGAAGGATATGGCGATCGTCGGCAATATCGGCCATTTCGATAACGAGATCCAGGTTGCGGCGCTCAAGAACCTGAAGTGGACCAACGTGAAGCCGCAGGTCGACATGATCGAGTTCCCGAAGGGCAACCGGATGATCCTTCTGTCGGAGGGTCGCCTTCTCAACCTCGGAAATGCCACCGGCCATCCGTCCTTCGTCATGTCCGCCTCGTTCACCAACCAGACGCTGGCGCAGATCGAGCTGTTCACGAAGCAGGGCGAATACAAAAACGAGGTCTATATCTTGCCCAAGCACCTCGACGAAAAAGTTGCCCGTCTTCACCTCGGAAGGCTCGGCGTGACGCTGACCAAACTTTCTGACGAACAGGCTGCTTATATCGGCGTCTCGTCGCAGGGTCCGTTCAAGGCTGAACACTACCGCTACTGATCCGTAGCCGAACAATCCACAACATCTTGTGGCCGCAGCCTTGACAAAGGCTGCGGCTTCTTTTTTGGCCCCGCGCCTTCCCGCTCTCTGCCGCGGCAGGTATTGTTACAGCTCTTGATTCGTACTCGTTCGGGCCTCCGGCTTCGGGCAAGGTGCGATGTGGTATGTCTTGTCGATAAGCGGCAATTGGACGGAGACAGACCGGTCATGTCGGTAAGAAAAACGAGCCTGCGAAAGCAGGCCGATCTCATTTGTGGCGTGGCGATGAGCTGCGGCCTCGACGCCTGCAAAGAGGCGGCAAATGGGCGGTGGAAGAAAGACCTTGCCCGGCTTGCGCCGGTGAGCTTGGCACGTCCGGCTGCAGCGTTCCTGGCGGGGACGGTGCTCTCAGGCGTGGCTGGGATGGCGCATGCACAGGAGGCCGGCACGGTCGGTCCGCACATGTTCTCGTCGACCCAGGTGATCTGGTCGTCGCTGGTGCTTGGCGCGCTGGGGGCTGCCCTGCTGTCGGCCGTCTGGCTGGTTCGCCAGCGCGGCAACATGGAAGCCGAAACCCAGGATATGCGCAGCGCGCTGTCGGATGCGCAGCAGCGGATTTCCAAGTACGAAGCGCTGATCGCCGACAAGAACCGCCGCATCGTGGTGTGG
Organism: Neorhizobium sp. IRS_2294; assembly: GCF_050500145.1. Lineage (NCBI taxonomy): Bacteria > Pseudomonadati > Pseudomonadota > Alphaproteobacteria > Hyphomicrobiales > Rhizobiaceae > Neorhizobium > Neorhizobium sp. IRS_2294. The sequence continues at coordinate 3,574,233 of NZ_CP191439.1, read as the reverse complement.
GAAAGCGGCTACTCCAAACCTGAGTTCCTGGGCCAGCTGCCGGCTGAAACCGGCGCGCCGCAGCAGGATCGCGATTTTCTCGCCTTCGGCCGCTGGCTGCGCTCTTCCTCGGCAATCGAGCTTGAAAAGGCGATCGACGCTCTGCGCGGCGAAGCCCGCAGCTTCGATCTGGTTCTTGAAACCAACCGCGACGAAATCCTTGAGGTGCAGGGCCGCGTTTCGGGCGGAAAGGCGTTTGTCCGCTTTATCGCGCTCAACAACCTGCGCGCCGAGCTTGCCGAACTGAAGATCGAACGCGAACGGCTGACCCACTCCATCTCGCTTTTCCACTCGCTGCTCGACACGATCGAACAGCCGGTCTGGCAGCGCGACGCACAGGGCAGGCTTGCCTGGGTCAACCACGCCTATAGCGATGCCGTCGAAGCCAAGGTTCCGACGCAGGCCGTTGACGAAAGCCGCGAATTCCTGGGCACGATCGCGCGTGAGAAGATCCGCGCCGTCGCAACAGCCAACTCGCCTTTCCACGACCGCATCTCCACTGTCGTGCGCGGCAATCGTACCGTGTTCGACGTTGTCGATGTCGTGGCAACGAACGGTTCCGTCGGCATTGCGATCGATGTGTCGGAAGCCGAATCGGTGCGCGAAGAGCTGAAGCGGACGCTCAACAGCCACGCCGAAACGCTGGACCATCTCGCGACACCCGTCGCGATCTTCGACGGCGAACGGCGGCTGCAATTCTACAACCAGGCTTTCGTCCAGCTGTGGGGCCTTTCCCTGCCCTTCCTCGAATCGCGGCCGGATAATTCCGAACTGCTCGACAAGCTGCGCGCCAACGGCAAGCTGCCGGAAGAGCTCAGCTGGCGCAACTGGAAGGAATCGGCGCTGTCGATCTACCAGGCGCTCGATACCAAGACCGATACCTGGCATCTGCCGAACGGCCAGACGCTGCGCGTCATCGCCACCGCGCACCCTCGCGGCGGCGCCACCTGGGTGTTCGAGAACCTGACAGAACAGGTCGATCTCGAAACCCGTTACAACACGCTGGTTAAGGTTCAGGGCGAAACGATCGACCACCTTGCAGAAGGCGTGGCAGTGTTCGGCCCGGACGGCCGAATCACACTGTCCAACCCCGCTTTCCGTGCGCTCTGGGGCGTGACCGCCGACGAGACCAAGCCGGGCACCCATATCAAGGCGATCGAGAAAGCCTGCGCGCCATCCTATGACGAGCCGGACGGCTGGCGTCATTTCGGGCAGATGCTGACCAATTTCGATGACGAACGGGCCTCGATACAGGGAACGTTCGAGCTCTATTCCGGCCTGATCCTTGATTATGCCGCGACGCCTCTGCCGAATGCCCAGACGATGTTCACCTTCGTCGACATGACGGCCAGCGCGCGCGCCGAGCGGGCACTCAAGGAAAAGAACGAGGCGCTGCAGAAGGCAGACGAGCTGAAGAACGATTTCGTCCAGCATGTTTCCTACGAGCTGCGCTCGCCGCTGACCAACATCATTGGCTTCACGGATCTCCTGAAGACGCCCGGCATGGGCGAATTGAACGAGCGGCAGGCCGAATATATAGACCACATCTCCACGTCCTCGTCGGTGCTTCTCACCATCGTCAACGATATCCTTGATCTCGCGACCGTCGATGCCGGCATCATGCAGCTGAACTATTCGCAGCTGGCCGTGGACGAGCTTTTGGACGACGTAGCGATGCAGATCGCCGACCGGCTCCACGAAAATACGGTGACGCTGGAAATCATTGCGCCAACGGCACTCGGAACCGTGTTTGCCGACGAGCAGCGGCTGAAGCAGATCCTGATCAAGCTTCTGATGAACGCCACCAATTTTGCGCCCGAGGGGTCCGCGATCTCGCTGAATTGCTGGCGCGACGAGGGCAACGTGTTCTTCTCGGTAACTGACAGAGGCCCCGGCATTCCTCCTGACATGCTGAAAACGGTGTTCGACCGGTTCAAGGCAAACGCCAAGGGCGGCAAGCGCAGCGGTGCTGGCCTTGGTCTTTCGATCGTCGAAAGCTTCGTTACCCTTCACAACGGGGACGTCTCGATCGACAGCCGGGCCGGACAGGGAACGGTGGTTACCTGTCGCATTCCGGTTGGAGCGCGGACCCGTTCGGTCGCGGCCGAATGATCGCTGCGCCTGGCGATAGCATTGTCGTGGCACTGACCGACGAGGCCGAGACAATTCTGTTCGGCGAGGATCTGGTGCTGGCGCTGAAGGCTGGCGACTGCCTGGCTCTTTCGGGCGATCTCGGCGCCGGCAAATCGACGCTGGCGCGTGCCTTTCTTCGGGCCATGGCGGACCAGGACGATCTGGAAGTGCCAAGCCCCACTTTCACGCTGGTCCAGATCTATGAACTGCGCATTCCCGTGGCGCATTTCGATCTCTATCGGCTGGCCGATCCGTCTGAGCTCGACGAACTCGGTTTCGACGAAGCGCTTTCGTCCGGTATCTGCCTTGTCGAATGGCCGGAAATGGGCGGCGACCTCCTGCCCGCGGATCGCATCACGCTGACGCTCGAGCATGAGACGAGCGGCCGACGGGCGACGATTACGGCACCGGAAGCAGCCCTTGCCCGCATTCGCCGGGTGATCGCCATCCGCGAGTTTCTGCGCACTCACGGTCATGCCGATGGCCGACGCCGGTTCCTGACCGGCGATGCCTCGATGCGGGCCTATGAAACCGTTCTGGCCGAATCAGCCGAAAAGGTGATCCTGATGGACTGGCCGAAGCGGCCAGAGGGTCCGCCGGTTCTCGACGGCAAGCCCTATCCAAAAGTGGCGCATATCGCCGAGGACGCCTATCCCTTCGTGGCGATCTCCGACTATCTACGCGGCATAGGTCTTTGCGCCCCTGAAGTGCTTGCCGTGGATTATGACCAGGGCATTCTCCTCATCGAAAACCTCGGCCAGGATGGTGTGCTCGACGAGGACGGACAGCCGATCGGCGAACGTTATCGCGAAAGCGTCGTGGCGCTCGCCTATCTGCACGGCCATGAGATCCGCCAGGATCTTCCCGTCGCCGGCTCCCACACGCATCACATTCCGGATTTCGATCCGGTCGCGATGAAGATGGAAGCGCGGCTTCTGCTCGACTGGTATCTGCCGTGGAAGCGCGGCGGGCAGCCTGGAGCGGACGAGCGAGAGGAGTATCTCTCGATCTGGGACGGGCTGATCGCAGAGCTCGGAAGCGCGGAGAAAAACCTGCTGCTGCGCGATTTCCATTCCCCGAACATCATCTGGCGTAGCCAAGCCTCCGGCGTGCATCAGGTTGGCCTGATCGATTTTCAGGATGCGATGATCGGCCCGACGGCTTACGACCTCGCGTCGCTGGTCCAGGACGCACGCGTTGATATTCCGAAGCCCCTCGCTGATCAGATGATGATCGACTACCTGACGCTGCGCCGTGCGCTTGGTGGCTTTGACGAAGCGGGTTTCCTGAAATCCTGGGCGATCATGGCGGCACAGCGCAACTGCAAGCTCGCCGGGCTCTGGGTTCGCCTGCGCGAACGCGACGGCAAGCCGCAATATATGAAGCATATGCCGCGAACATTGTGCCATCTTTCGACGGCACTCGCGCATGAAGCACTCGCGCCCTTGCGCGATTGGTGCCACAGGGCTGGTATAGAGCTTCCCGAATCATAAATACGGTTGCATGGACATGACCAACGCCCCGATCTCGCAGGCTATGGTGCTGGCGGCAGGGCTCGGTACCCGGCTTCGCCCGATCACCGAGACGATGCCGAAGCCACTGGTGCCCGTTGCCGGAAAGCCGATGATCGATTACGGGCTCGATGCCCTGGCCGACGTCGGCGTGACGCATGCGGTCGTCAACGTCCATCACTTCGCCGACCGGATGGAAGCGCATCTCGCCGCCTATCCGCGCCTTGAGATCACCGTGTCCGACGAGCGGGCCCAACTGATGAACTCGGGTGGTGGGTTGAAGCAGGGCTTATCGCTGCTTCAACCCGGCTTTGTCTTTGTCATGAATGCCGACCTGTTCTGGATCGGGGAGAAGGCAGGCGCGCCCACCAATCTTGAGCGACTGGCCGGGTTTTTCGATCCGCAGCGCATGGATATGGCGCTGCTCTGCGTGCCGCTGGAGCGCACCACCGGACACAACGGCAAGAAGGATTTCCAGCTGTCCTCCGACGGCCGGCTTTCGCGTTACGTTGAAGGCGAAGATAACCCGGTCGTCTATGCGGGCGCGATCGTCATGCACACGTCGCTTCTCGACGACGCGCCTGACGATGCCTTCAATCTCAACATCTATTTCGACCGCGCGATCCAGAACGATCGGCTGTTCGGCCATGTGATGGATGGCGAATGGATCACCGTCGGCACGCCGGAAGCGCTGCCTGAGGCCGAAGCCGTGATTGCCCGCCACAAAGCGGGGGCCTGATCGATGTCGGATGTATCGCCGAACCGTCTCTTCTCCATCCCGTCAGGTGCGCCTTTCCTGAAGACGCTAGCCGCAGCACTCTGCGACGGGCGACTGAACGAGACGTTTCGCTACGATCCCCAAAATCCGCTGTCGCTGGCTGACGTCACCATTTTTGTGCCGACGCGCCGTTCGGCCCGCGTGCTGCGCTCGGAATTCGTCGATCTTCTCGGCGGCCGCGCTGCGATCCTGCCAGTCATCCGGCCACTTGGCGAAACCGACGACGATCAGAGCTTTTTCGATCTCGTTGCACCCGAGGAAATGGATCTGGCCCTGCCGATCGGCGGCACGGCGCGACTTCTCGAACTCGGACGGCTGATCCTTGCCTGGCGCAACCAGCTGCCGAAGATCGTGCTGGACGTGCATTCGGAATCGCCGCTGGTCGCGCCCGCAAGCCCGGCGGACGCGATCTGGCTTGCCCGGGCGCTAGCGGAACTGATTGATGCGATCGAGACCGAGGAACGCGACTGGAAGGATCTCGACAATCTCCAGACCGGCGAACATGCGCTCTGGTGGCAGCTGACGGCCGAATTCCTGAAGATCGCCAGCGGTTTCTGGCCGACGCGACTTGAGGAGTTGAAACGCTCTTCGCCGGCAAAGCATCGTGCTTCAATCCTGCGCGGAGAGGCGCGTCGGATTACCGAGCGGGAGCACAAGGGGCCCGTGATTGTTGCAGGATCCACAGGCTCTGTTCCGGCAGCGGCCGAGCTGATCGCGGCGATCTCCAGGCTTGCCGAAGGCACGGTTGTCCTGCCGGGTCTCGACATGACGATGCCGCAGGACCAGTGGGACATGGTGGGCGAGGAAACCTTCGACGGCAAGCCCGACCCTTCGAGCCGCAGCCATCCGCAGTTCGGTTTGTCCCGCCTGTTGAAGAAGATCGGTGCGACACGTGAGGATGTCACTGTCATCGGCGAGACGCAGGCCGATCTCGCCTTTCGCGCCGAGGCGATCTCGCAGGCGCTGGTGCCCGCCAAGGCGACCGATCGCTGGAGTACATGGCGCCAGGAGGCCGACCCTGAAAGGCTGCGCGCGGCCTTTGCCGATGTTTCGCTGATCGAAGCTGCAAACGAGCGCGAGGAAGCGGTGGCGATTGCCATCGCCTTGCGGCTGGCGCTGGAAAAACCCGGACGAAACGGTGGCGAGGCCCAGGCAGCGCTGATCACGCCCGACCGCGCGCTTGGCCGCCGCGTCACCGCAGAACTTGCCCGTTTCGGCATCCTCGCCGACGATTCGGCAGGTTCCGCCCTTTCCGGCACGCCGCAGGGCACGCTGACCCAGCTTCTGCTCGAAGCGACGCTTCGCCCGGGCGACCCTGTGGCAATCGTCGGCCTGCTCAAACATCCGCTGATCCGGCTCGGCCTTCCTCCGGCGGAGTTGCGCGCCGCGATCGATGCGCTGGAAGTGCTGGCACTCCGCGGTGGCGTCGGCGACATGGATATTTCAGCACTCGAGCCGCTTCTCGATGCGCAGCTGACCCTGATCCTTGAAGACCGGCACATGCCGCATTGGCGCAGCTCGTTGCCCGAAGGCGCGGTCGGTCAGGCAAAGGATATCGCAAAGCGGATATCGACAGCGGTCGAACCGCTGGTCAGCGCCTTTATCCGCCGCCGTCCCGATGGGCGCGGGCTGACGGCAAGACTGACGCTGTCCGATTGGGCGACCCGCACGGGGCGCGCGCTCGAAGCGCTGTGCATCGACGAGCGCGGTGATCTCTCGGCGCTCTGGTCGGGTGAGCCGGGCGAACGTCTCTCGGGTCTGCTCGGCGAAGTGATCGAGACCGATGGGCAGATCGAGGCTGACGGGCCGCAGTGGATCGACATCGTCATGGCGCTGACGACAGGCGAAGCGGTCAAGCCACGATCGCTTGCGCATCCTCGGGTGTTTATCTTCGGAACGCTGGAAGCGCGGCTGCAAAGCGTTGATACGATGATCCTCGGCGGTCTCAACGAAGGCTCCTGGCCGGGACAGACAGTCAACAACCCGTTCCTGTCGCGTTCGATGAAGACCGACATGGGTCTGGAACCGCCCGAACGGCGGATCGGCCAGCTGGCGCACGATTTCGAAATGGCCTGCGGCACCCGCAACCTGATCTTTTCCCGCTCCACACGGCAGGGATCGACGCCGACGGTTGCTTCCCGCTGGCTGCAGAGACTGCTGGCACTGGGCGGCAAAAGCTTTGCCGACAAATTGAAGGCACGCGGCAAGGATGTCCTTCACTGGGCATCGCTGATCGATCGCGGCGACAACCAGCAGCCTGCCAGGCGCCCTGCCCCCAAACCGCCGGCGGAGCTGCAGCCGGTCAAATATTCGTTCAGCGAAGTCGGACGGCTGCGCCGCGACCCCTATTCGATCTATGCACGGCGCATCCTGAAGCTCGATCCGCTGGCGCCGTTCAACGAGGACCCGGGTGCCGCACAGCGCGGCACGCTCTACCACGCCATTATCGACCGCTATACGCGCGAAGGCCACAAGCCCGGTACGCCGGTTTCACGTGAAGCAATGCAGCACATCACGCGGGAGCTGTTCGACGCCGAACAGCTCCCGCCGCATATCGACCGGGTCTGGCGGCCGCGCTTCGTCGAGGTCGCGCGGGCGTTTCTCGACTGGGAAGAGCGTCGCGCACCGGACGTGCGCAGCAGCGTGACGGAAGCCGGTGCCGGTTTCGACGTCGAGAGTGCCGGCATTCGCGTCACCGGCATTGCTGACCGGATCGACATCAAGCGGTCCGGTGAGGCCGATATCATCGACTACAAGACCGGCCTCAATCCTTCCATACTGCAGGCCAGGTCGTTACTCGATCCGCAACTTGCCTTGGAGGCAGCGGCGCTGCAGGCAGGCGCCTTCAAGACGATGGGCATCCAGCGGCCCGGCGATCTTCTTTATGTCCGGCTTCGCCCCGGCGACCGGTTCAAGGAAGACCGGATCAACAATGAGGGCGCAACCGCGAATGCCAAGCGCCAGCCGAAATCGGCGATCGATCTCGCGCAGGAATCGATCGACCAGCTGACCAAGTTCGTCATCAAGCTGCGTCAGGGCGATGCGGGGTTCGCCTCGCGGCTGGTGCCGTTCGCGCAAGGGGATTTCGGCGGCGAATACGATCACCTCGCCCGCGTTGCCGAGTGGTCGACGGCCGATGACGATGGAGAGGCGGACGCCGATGAGTGATCTTTTCACCGAGTTGCCGGATAACCCGGCTTCGGACCTGCCGGATGGTGACGACCCGCTTCATTGGATCGACTGGACCACGGTTCAGCAATCGCGCGCATCGGACCCGTCAAGTTCCGCCTGGGTGTCGGCCAATGCCGGCTCCGGCAAGACACATGTTCTGACCCAGCGGGTGATCCGGCTTCTGCTTGCCGGATGCCGCCCCTCCGCCATCCTCTGCCTCACCTATACCAAGGCCGCGGCGTCCGAAATGTCAAACCGTGTGTTTCAGCGGCTGTCGGAATGGACGGTTCTTTCCGACGAGGAGTTGCGCACGCGGATTTCGGCTATCGAGGGTCATGAGCCGGATTCGCTGAAAATTGCCGAGGCGCGGCGGCTGTTTGCGAAGGCGCTGGAAACGCCGGGTGGACTGAAGATCCAGACGATCCACGCCTTCTGCGAAGCCCTGCTGCACCAGTTTCCGCTGGAGGCCAATGTGGCCGGCCATTTCTCCGTGCTCGACGACCGTGCCGCCACTGCTCTCCTCTCAGAGGCGCGGCGTTCGCTGCTGACGGCGACATCTGCTGAAGACGATCCGGATCTGGCGGAAGCCTTTGCCCATGTGCTCGATCTCGGCGACGAGTTCGGGCTGGAGGCGCTGCTGTCCGATATCGTTGCCAGACGCACGGCGATCCGCAAGTTTACCGCGCAGGCGGAAAAGCACGGCGGCATCGGCCCGGAACTGAAGCGGGTTCTCGGGCTCGACCCCGCCGATAGCGAAGACAGGATCGCTGCCACCTATTGGCCGCTGCCCCAGCTTTCCGGCATCACGCTCGATCTCTATCTGTCGCTTGCCGATCAGAAGGGCGGCTCGACCGTGCATGAGGTGGCCTATGGTTTGCGCCTGGTCGCCAAGGAGCCGGATGTCTTCAAGCGCGCCGCTTATCTCGATTCCATCTTCCTGACCGCCAAGGGAACGGTGAAGGCGGATCGCAGCCTGATCGCCAGCGCCATGACCAAGATCGCACCGGAGCTTGCCGACGCAATCGATGCGGCGCGGGAGCATGTTCTGAGCTGCCGGAACCGGTTGCGGCTGTTCCGGCTGTTTGCGGCCACCAAGGCGGCGCTGACACTTGCCGCACGCCTGACCGACGACTACGAGGACCTGAAACGGGGCCGCAGCCTTCTCGATTTCGAGGATTTGATTGCCCGCACCGCCGATCTCCTGACCCGCGACGGCGTCGGCGCCTGGGTGCATTACAAGCTCGACCAGGGGATCGATCACATCCTGGTCGACGAGGCGCAGGATACCAGCCCGATCCAGTGGACCGTGATCAAGTCGCTGGCGGAGGACTTTTATTCCGGCAACAGCGCGCGCGATACGCGCCGGACGATGTTTGCGGTCGGCGACGAGAAACAGTCGATCTATTCCTTCCAGGGCGCGCGGCCGGAGCGGTTTGCCGAGGAACGCAGCGCGACGAAGAGGCAGGTGGCTGCCAGCGGCCAGCCGTTTCATGCGATCCGCCTGCCGCTGTCCTTCCGGTCGACAGCCGACATTCTTTCTGCCGTCGATCAGGTGTTTTCGATCGAGGAAAATGCCAAGGGACTGTCTGCGATCGGTGATCCGGTGCAGCACCGTTCCAACCGCATGGGCCATCCCGGCCTAGTCGATCTGTGGGACGTGGTGGCGCCCGAAGTGTCCGAACAGGAAGACGACTGGACCGCGCCGTTCGATTCGACCCCGGACAAGGCACCGGCTGCCATTCTTGCCTCTCGCATCGCCGCCCGGATCGGCGAGATGATCGGCCGCGAGACGATCATCGAAAAGGGCGTGGAACGGCCGATCGAGCCTGGCGACATTCTCGTTCTCGTGAGAAAGCGCGACGCCTTCGTCAACGCGCTGACGCGGGCGCTGAAACGTCGCGACAACATTCCCGTAGCAGGCGCCGACCGGTTGAAGCTGACAAGCCATATCGCGGTGCAGGATCTGCTGGCGCTTGGCCGTTTCCTGCTCCTGCCGCAGGACGACCTTTCGCTCGCAGCGCTTCTCAAAAGCCCGCTATTCGATCTGTCCGAGGAGGATGTCTTCGAGGTTGCGGCGCTCAGAGCCGAAGACGACAGCGCCTGGGCGCAGCTGAAGCGTCTTGCCGAGGAACAGCCGCTGCGGTTTCGCGACGCAGCAGAGCGATTACAGCATCTGCTGACGCTGTCGCGCCTGCTCAGCCCGCATGATCTCTACGCCCGTATTCTCGGACAATATGGCGGACGGCGGAAGTTTCTCGGACGGCTCGGCACCGAGGCGGGCGATATTCTCGATGAACTGCTCACCTTCGCGCTCGATCACGAGACATCCGGCCTGCCCGGCCTGCAGGCTTTCGTATCCACGCTGGAGCTGGAAAGCCCCGAGGTGAAGCGCGAACAGGATGGTGGCCGCAACGAGGTGCGGATCATGACCGTACATGCTTCAAAGGGCCTCGAAGCGCCGGTCGTGTTCCTCGTCGACAGCAACTCGAAATCCTTCATTCCGTCGCATGTCCCGAAATTCCGGTTGCTGAAGACGGTCCATGGCGATGTTCCGGCCTGGCTTGCGGGCAAGACGCTGTCCAATCCGCTGACGGCGGCCGACGACGAACGGCTGAAGACCTCTGCCGAAGAAGAGTACCGGCGACTTCTCTATGTGGGCATGACACGCGCTGCCGATCATCTGGTGATTTGCGGCTATCGTGGCAGCCGGGATAACCCTGACAGCTGGCAGGCGATGATCGCGCGGGCCTTGTCGGCGAGCGGTCAGCATTGCAGCCCGACTACATTCTCCGGACCCGAGGGCGAGTGGAACGGCCTGTCCTGGCGTTTGCCCCAGGCGCCCGGCAAGGCTGCTGCCAAAGCGGACCACGCAGGTGCAGGCGGCTCGGAACGGGAGGCATTCGCCCCTACCCTGCCCACTGCCCTCTCCCGGCCGCTTCCCCCACGAAAAATCCTGCCGAGGCCACTTAGCCCGTCTGGTGCCGGCACGATGATCGATGACGACGATGATGATCTGATCGTCACATCGCCCCTGTTTGGAGACAAGGCGACCGGCAGCCTGGCACTGCAAAAAGGCAAGCTGGTGCATCGGATGCTGCAGATGCTGACCGACTTTCCGGACGGTGAACGCGAGGGTGCAGCCCGGCGTTATGCCGACCGCGCCGCCCGCTTCTGGCCGCAGGCCGAACGCCAGCAACTGGTCGCGAGTGTCATGTCCGTTCTGTCCCTTCCCGAGCTCGCACCGGTGTTTTCTGCGCGCAGCCAGTCGGAAGTGTCGATCATGGGGACGCTGACGCTGGAGGGGCAGGACTATGCCATTTCGGGCCGGATCGACCGGCTGGTCGAGATGGAGGACCGCGTCATCATCCTCGATTACAAGACGAACCGCTTTCCGCCGGGCACTGCAGAAGACGTGCCATTGACCCATCGCGCACAGCTCTCCATCTACCGCGAAATCCTCACGCCTCTTTATCCGGGCAAAGCGCTCGACTGCGTGCTCGTCTACACCGAGACGGCAAAGGTAATCCCGCTGGGTGTGGAGCTGATGTCCCGTTCGCTTGCAGAACTTAAGACAAAGTGACATGACGGACATTGAAAGTAGTGAGTGCCGATCTCACATCTGGGTCAACAAGAATCGAAGGAGAGCCCAATGGCTACCGTGAAAGTCGATACAAACAATTTTCAGGCTGAAGTTCTGGACGCCGTAGAGCCGGTCGTCGTCGATTTCTGGGCTGAATGGTGCGGCCCGTGCAAGATGATCGCTCCGAGCCTTGAAGAGATTTCGACGGAACTCGCCGGCAAGGTGAAGGTCGTCAAGCTGAACATCGATGAGAACCCGGAACTGGCTGCCCAGTTTGGTGTGCGCTCGATCCCGACCCTTGCCATGTTCAAGGGCGGCGAAGTGGCCGACATCAAGGTTGGCGCTGCGCCAAAGACGGCGCTTGCCGCCTGGATCTCCAGCGCCGCTTAAAAATCTGTTTCACGTGAATCCAAAAACCCGGCTGATCGCTCAGCCGGGTTTTTTGTTGTCTGCTGTTGATAGATCCTGTCCGTTATCAGACCGGTGGCGTGCCATTGTCAGCGAGTACATTGCCGGCGAAATAGAGCGAGCCACCGATCAGGATACGGGGTGGCTGACTGCCGGGAAGCTGGCGGCGGGTGATTTCCTGCAAGGCTTCGATCGTGGAACCGGCGGGTTCGGCAACCAGTCCGGCATCGAAGGCGGCATTGGCGAGCACGACAGGATCGAGGCCTGCCTCGCTATCGCGAATGCGGACGGTAAAGACGTGTTCGGCGAGATCGGCAAAGGCTCTGAAATATCCGACCGGATCCTTCGTGTTGATCATGCCGGTAACGAGATAGAGCGGCCGGGTCTGGCGTTCCTCGAAGGCGGCCATGGCTTCGGCAATCACTTCGCCTCCGGCGGGATTGTGCCCGCCATCGAGCCAAATCTCGGAACCCGGGGGCGCGAATTCGAGCAGTTTGCCCTCGACCAGCTTCTGCAGGCGGGCCGGCCATTCAACCATGGCCATCGCCTTTTCCATCGTCGCATCCGTCACCGTAAAACCGGCAGCCTTGACGGCGCGGATGGCGGCAGCCGCATTGGCGAACTGGTGGCGGCCCGGAAGGCGCGGCAGCGGCAGGTCTTGCAGGCCGTCTTCGTCCTGGTAAATCAGCCGGCCGAACTCCTCATGGGCTGAGAAATCCTGGCCATAGATGGAGAGCGGACAACCCAGCCGTTCGGCAGTCGCAACCAGAACCTCGCGGGCCGCATCGAATTCCTGGGCGCCGACGACGACCGGGCGGCGCCGTTTCATGATGCCGGCCTTTTCCGCTGCGATCAGTTCGACCTTGTCGCCCAGATAGGCCTGGTGATCGAGCGCGATCGGCATGATCACCGAGACGGCGGGGTCGGTGATGACGTTGGTCGCATCGAAGCGACCGCCCAAGCCCACTTCCAGCACTACGGCATCGGCGGGCTGTTCGGAAAAGATCAGGAAGGTTGCCGCTGTCAGGATCTCGAACACGGTGATCATCTGGCCGGCATTGGCATCGCCGACGCGGCGCAGCGCATCCGCCAGCAGGGCATCGTCGACAAGCTGGCCCCGGCCGCCCTTCACGCCGATGCGAAAGCGTTCGTGCCAGCGCACCAGATGCGGCGATGTGTGGACGTGCACGGCATAGCCACCCGCTTCGAGAAGCGCGCGGCAAAAGGCGGTGCAGGACCCCTTGCCGTTGGTGCCGGCCACATGAATGACCGGCGGCAGTTTCAGATGTGGATTGCCGAGCACCTCAAGGAGGCGGGTAATGCGCTCGAGCGACAGATCGAAACCCTTCGGGTGAAGGGTCATCAGCCGCTCGATTTCCTGCTCGGCCGCACTTGCCACGGGCTGGTTCATCGTCGTCATCCCGAAGCTCCGGCTCCGATCACGTTAGGTCAGAACCGGTGTTCAGGCGCTGACGGCGACAGGGGCGGGAAGGAATTCCTGATCGGGCTGTCTCATCAGCATCTTCAGGATCCGCGCCAGCGTTGCCGGGATATCGTGGCGCTTGACGACCATATCCACCATGCCATGCTCAAGCAGGTATTCTGCGGTCTGGAAGCCTTCCGGCAGCTTTTCGCGCAGGGTCTGTTCGATCACGCGCTTGCCGGCAAAGCCGATCTCGGCGCCCGGTTCGGCGATATGGACATCACCCAGCATGGCATAGGAAGCGGTCACGCCGCCGGTGGTCGGGTTGGTCAGCACACAAATATAGGGAAGGCCTGCTTCCTTCAGCATGTCGACGGCAACCGTGGTGCGGGGCAGCTGCATCAGCGACAGGATGCCTTCCTGCATGCGGGCGCCGCCAGAAGCCGGGAAGATCACCAGCGGGCACTTTTCCTTCAAGGCGCGCTCGGCCGCCTTGACGATCGCTTCGCCGGCCGCCATGCCGAGCGAACCGCCGATGAAGTTGAATTCGTGCACGACGGCGACGAGTTTAACGCCATGGACGGAACCGAGACCGGCGAGGATCGTGTCCTCCTGATCGGTCTTGATACGGCTGTCCTTCAAGCGGTCAGCATATTTCTTGGAGTCGCGAAACTTGAGCGGATCCTGGGCGACCTTCGGCTGTACCAGCGATTCGAACTCGCCGTCGTCGAACATGTCTCTCAGACGCGCCTTGGCCGGCATCTTCATGTGGAAGCCCGAGGCGGGAATGACCCACTTGTTCTCTTCGAGATCCTTGTGGAAGACCATTTCCCCGGTTTCCGGGCATTTGATCCAGAGATTTTCCGGAACGTCCCGATCGGGACGGCCGAGCATGGAGTTGATGCGCGGCCGGACGTAATTGGTGATCCAGTTCACTGGGCGTACTCCGAGTTTGGACTTGTCAGGCCTATCTGGGCCAGTTATTCGGCGGCAACAAGGCGGGCGGAACGCACACCGGTGGCCAGGCCGCGGACGAAGGTGGAAACGGCAGATACCGTATCTGGCGTCGCAGCGCCATCCTTGGTGAGACTGCCGGCAACCTGCGCAACGATTGCACTGCCGACGACGACACCATCAGCCGCAGCGCCGATGGCTTGCGCATGGTTGGCGGTCTTGACGCCGAAGCCGACGCAGACCGGCAGGTCGGTATGACCCTTGATGCGGGAGACAGCGCCCGAGATCAGCGACAGATCCGGCAGAGCGGATCCGGTAATGCCGTTCATCGAAACGTAATAGACGAAGCCCGACGTGTTGTGCAAAACCGTCGGAAGGCGCTTTTCGTCCGTGGTCGGCGTGGTCAGACGGATGAAGTTCAGCCCCTTGGCGATCGCCGGGATGCAAAGCTCGTCATCCATTTCAGGCGGCAGGTCGACGATGATCAGGCCGTCGATTCCGGCTTCCAGCGCGTCATCAACAAACCTGTCGACGCCGTAGATATAGATCGGATTGTAGTAGCCCATCATGACGATCGGCGTCGCGGCATCGGTCTTGCGGAATTCGCGGGCGAGATCCAGCGTCTTGGCGAGCGTCTGGCCGCCTTTCAGCGCGCGCTGCCCCGCCATCTGGATTGCCGGACCATCGGCCATCGGGTCGGAAAAGGGCATTCCGAGTTCGATCACGTCGGCGCCGGCATCCGGCAGAGCCTTCATGATGGCCAGCGACGTGGCGAAATCAGGATCGCCGCCCATGAAATAGGTGATCAGTGCCGGGCGGCCTTCGGCCTTCAGATCGGCAAAACGCTTGTCCATCCGTGCGGTCATGTTCAGAGCCCCATTCCAAGAATTTTGCCGACAGTGAAGATGTCCTTGTCGCCACGACCGCACAGGTTCATGACGATGATTTCGTCCTTGGACATCTTTGGTGCGCGCTTCATGACTTCGGCCAGTGCGTGCGAGGGTTCGAGCGCGGGGATGATGCCCTCGGTGCGCGTCAGGAACTGGAAGGCTTCGAGCGCTTCGGTATCCATGATCGGGACGTATTCGACACGTCCCATGTCTTTCAGCCAGGAATGTTCAGGGCCGATGCCGGGATAATCGAGACCGGCCGAGATCGAATGACCTTCCTTGATCTGTCCGTCGCCATCCTGCAGCAGATAGGTGCGGTTGCCATGCAGAACGCCAGGCGAGCCTGCCGTCAGCGAGGCGCAGTGCTCCTCGCCGTTGAGGCCCTTGCCGCCGGCTTCGACGCCGACGATCCTTACGCTGTCATCATCGAGGAACGGATGGAACAGGCCGATCGCATTCGATCCACCGCCAACGGCTGCTACCAGCATGTCGGGCAGACGTCCCTCGGCTTCCAGCATCTGTTCCTTGGTTTCGCGACCGATGACCGACTGGAAGTCGCGGACCATTTCCGGATAGGGATGCGGACCGGCAGCGGTGCCGATCATGTAATAGGTGTCATCGACATTGGTGACCCAGTCGCGCAATGCCTCGTTCATGGCATCCTTGAGCGTGCCGTGGCCTGACGTGACCGGGATCACCTCGGCGCCCAAAAGCTTCATGCGGAAGACATTGGGTGCCTGGCGCTCGACATCTGTCGCGCCCATGTAGACGACGCAGGGCAGGCCGAAGCGGGCAGCGACCGTGGCCGAAGCGACACCATGCTGGCCGGCACCGGTTTCAGCGATGATGCGGGTCTTGCCCATGCGCTTGGCAAGCAGGATCTGGCCAATGCAGTTGTTGATCTTGTGGGAGCCGGTGTGATTGAGCTCGTCGCGCTTGAAATAGATCTTTGCGCCGCCGAGTTCTGCCGTCATGCGCTCGGCGAAATAGAGCGGGCTGGGGCGGCCGACATAGTGTTTGCCGAGATCGGTGAGCTGCTTTTGAAATGCGGGATCGGTCTTGGCCTTTTCCCATTCGCCCTGCAGATCCAGGATCAGGGGCATCAGCGTTTCCGCGACAAAGCGGCCGCCGAAAATACCGAAGAGGCCGTCCTCGTCGGGACCGGAACGGAACGAATTCAGTTTTGGGGTCTCGTTCACTTTCAACTCCTTCAGCGTTTCGTAGCGGCGTCTGCCGCATCGAAGAACGCATCGATCATGCCCAGATCCTTGGCGCCTGGCGCGCTTTCGACACCGGACGATACATCTATGCCGCTTGCCCGCGTCGATGAGAGCGCAGTCGCGACATTATCCTTGTTCAGGCCCCCGGAAAGCATGTAATCCACGCTCTGGTCAAGCGACGCCATGGCCTTCCAGTCGAAGGAAACGCCGTTGCCGCCCGGAAGATCGGAGCCAGCCGGTGCCTTCGCGTCGAACAGAAAACGGTCAGCTACACCTATATAGGCATCGACCCCTGCAAGATCATCCGCGGACTTGACAGAAAACGCTTTCATGACAGGCAGACCGTAGAGAGCCTTGACGTGCAAAATCCGTTCCGGGCTCTCGTGACCGTGGAGCTGAAGCATGTCCGGGCGAAGCAGCGAGACGATATCGTCAAGTTCCTCGTCATCGGCATCAACAGTGACTGCAACGATCTTCGCCTTGCCACGCACCCGGTCCGCCAGGTCTCCGGCGATTTCGGGCGCGATGTTGCGCGGGCTCTTGGGAAAGAAGATGAAGCCGATATGGGTTGCGCCGCGCGTCACCGCGCGATCGACCGCTTCTTCAGTCTTGAGGCCGCAGATCTTGATATCCGGTTTCATGTGCGCGGATTGGCACGAAACGCGCCCGGAGTCGAGCCCTTCAGCGGTTTGGTGGCGTGACAGTTCGGCACGGACTCCTCTTCTGCAGACCTCAGGCAATCTCCCGGGGTGTGATTCGGTTCTCCACCACGATCCTGCACGCGCAAGGACATGCTCGCCGATATCATCACAACCAGAACCTCGGTCAAAAGAGCAGGTTTTTCCGGGAAAATAGACGTTCTCGATTCAGGTTTGATTTATTAGGGTTTTGCCAGTAACTTATTCCACAGCAAATTGTTTCTTGAAATGTTTTCGCAGGGGGTAGTCATGGCGGCAAGAGGTGCGAACTTTGTGCGCGCTGCAATGTGCCTTGCCGCGGTGAGCGCTCTTTCAGCCTGCACTCAGACGACTGCGTCGCTCGATTCCAAGTCTTCGAAGACACGAACTGCCCAGGTCAATGTGGGTTCGGCAAAGCAGGTCTACACCTATTCGTCCAGCGACCGCGAATGCCTCAAGCGCGCGATGTATTTCGAATCAAGGCGCAGCAGCCCCGATGGTTTCATGGCTGTCGGCAGCGTCATCATGAACCGCCTGACCTCAGGTCTTTACCCTGAGACGATCTGTGGTGTCGTGGGGCAGGAAAAGCAGTTCGCGCCGGGTGTGATGACCCGCAAGATGGACGAAAACACTGCGCCGCAGCTGAATGAAGCAGCGGAAGCCGTGCTGAAGGGCAAGCGCCACCCCGATGTGAAGGAAGCGATGTTCTTCCACACGAAGGGCCTGCGCTTCCCCTACAAGAACATGCATTACGTCGCTGATGCCGGCGGCAACGTGTTTTACGAAAAGCGCGACGAGGACGGCAACTTGCAGACGCCAGAGCCGAAGCCTGCCGGGGCCTATGTCATGATGGCTGAAGGGACGATCGTACCAACGCCGGGAGCGATGAGCATGATCGCACGGGCCGAGCCTGTTCGTGAACAGACACCAAGCCCCGTTGCCGTTGCGTCCGCAGCAACGCAGCAGCCCTTGCCGGGCGTTGCCTCTGTCACAACGGTTGCCGACACATCTTCCGCCGCTGTCGCAACAGTGCAGCCTGTTTCCCATTCGCCCAGCATGATGCAGGCCTACCAGGCCGGCGCTGGCATGGATGCGGCAAGTGCCGCCATTCTTTCGACTGAAGCCTTGCCCAATAGCGGGCCTCTGCCGAAACGGCGCCCGGCGGGTGCCAAGACCGACACAGCCGGCGACATGGTAATGGTCGCGCCGACTCCGCGTCAGTTCCCGGCTCGCACAGCTACACCTTGATCTCTTCGTCCAGTTTCCGTTTGTTTTAGCCGGGCTTCAGCTGAAATCCAGCGCGTGAAGCTGCGAGCCATTCTGCTTCAGCCATTTGCGCGCCTCTTCCATCCTCGGGCAAAGCTGGTGGCAGAGAGCCCAGAACTTTGGCCCGTGGTTCATTTCCTTCAGATGCGCCACTTCGTGGGCTGCGAGGTAATCGATCACCAGCGGCGGCGCCATGACGATGCGCCAGGAAAAGCTCAGGTTTCCATCCCAGGAACAGGATCCCCACCGGCTTATCGTGTCTTTCAGCGTGACTGATGCGACCGGCTTGCGGATCGATGCGGCATGGCGAAAGGCCAGCAACTCCATATCTCGACGTGCTTCTTTTTTCAGAAATGTCGCGACCCGACGGCCGAGATGATCCTCCAGCCCGCTTACCCTTACCACCGGCACGCCATCGACCATGGCGATTTCCGTCAGGCCGCGAAGCGTTCCGGTATGGTCGATGCGGTGCTGAACGCCGCGAATCGGCACGAAGCCGCCTGAGCGGATGGGATTGTCGGTGGAGAATTTCGAGAGCTTCGTGAGCAGCCAACCCTGATGGCGCTCGAGAAATTCCTCGATCTCGCTTTTCCGAAGGCCTGCCGGCACAGTGAGATTAAGCGCCCGGCCGCCGGGCTCGATGCGCAGCGTGATGCGAGTGGCGCGACCGTTTTCCTTGATCGTCAGCGGCAAAGCGCGGTTTCCGACTTCAAGCGTGCGCTTCACGGTTTCGAGCGGTTTCGAGCGGGCGCGAAGGGGCTTTTTGAGGAGCGCGAACATGTAGCCTTTCTAGCCGATTCGAGAGCACCGTTCTCATGAAAAAGCCGGCGTCGCAAGGACGCCGGCTCGTTACGTTTTCAGAAGATCCGTTTGACCGATCAGACGTCGACGACCGGGTTCTGGCCGGAAGCGTTGCTGTTGCGGCGCTCGCGCATGAAACGATCGAACTCTTCCTGATCTTTGGCACGGCGAAGCTCGCGGGAATAGCTGTCGAACTCATCGCGCATTTCGTCGAGCTTGCGGCGTTCTTCATCCATGCGGTTGAGTTCGGCCTTGCGCCAATCGTCGAAGGCAACGTTGCCTGTCGAGAAATGCGTGTTGTAGCCAGCGGCGCGGCTTCTGGAAAACCATCGGCTGGTCTTGCCGGCCCATTCGTCGGCGCGATTATTGGCATCGCGCTTGAAGCCGCGAAGCCGATCCCCGAAGATGATATAGGCAAGC
The DNA here is from genome assembly GCF_050500145.1 of Neorhizobium sp. IRS_2294. NCBI lineage: Bacteria > Pseudomonadati > Pseudomonadota > Alphaproteobacteria > Hyphomicrobiales > Rhizobiaceae > Neorhizobium > Neorhizobium sp. IRS_2294. The sequence continues at coordinate 3,554,962 of NZ_CP191439.1, read as the reverse complement.
ATGGCCAAGCCAAGAGGCCAGAAGACCACGAAACCGAGCACCATTAAACCAATGGTGGCCGGCGTCCATTCCGGACGAATCAATGCAGACTGGTTCATGGGTTACACCCTTCAGTTCAATGCGGAGTGGCCTGATGCCAGCCCGATGATATCCGATTTGGTGAGCCTCAGACCCGCCTTCAAGAAGACAGGTCGCTAAATCCAAGAACATGCTGAAATACCTTGGAGAAATCCAGATACCGGCATCGAACCGGATCCACTCTCAGATCGGCGAATCACCCTTGGTATTGCGCTTCCGGGATGCGGGCTTGGCAGTCTTGGTATCGTCCATGGCATGCTTACGGGTGAATTCGATGATGCGGGGGGCGATTTCACTGCGGAAACGCGAGCCGTTGAAGACGCCGTAATGCCCGACATCGGGCTGCATGTAATGCTGGCGCTTGTCATCCGGGATATTCGGACAAATCGTGTGCGCCGCCTTTGTCTGGCCGACGCCGGAAATATCGTCGTTTTCGCCTTCTACCGTCAGAAGAGCAACGGAACGGATCGCCTTCGTATCGACAGGCATCGCGCGATGCATCATCTCGCCCTTGGGCAGGGAATGACGGATAAACACGGCATCGACGGTCTGCAGATAGAATTCTTCCGTCAGATCCATCACCGCGAGATATTCGTCGTAGAATTCACGGTGTTTTTCGGCAGGCTCGCCATCGTTCTTGACGAGGTGCTCGTAGAACTCCTTGTGAGCGGTGACGTGGCGGTCAAGGTTCATCGACATGAAGCCTGACAGCTGCAGGAAGCCCGGATAGACGCGCCGCATGAAGCCCGGCTGCGGAAACGGTACGCTCATGATGACATTGTCGCGAAACCATTCGAGTGGGTGATCTCCGGCGAGTTTGTTGACGGCTGTCGGATTGCTGCGGGTATCGATCGGTCCACCCATCAGCGTCATCGAGGCGGGCGCCATCCGATCACCGCGGGTCTCCATCACCGCAACGGCGGCAAGCACAGGCACCGATGGCTGGCAGACGCCGACCACATGGGTGCCGGGACCGATCTGATGCAGCATCTCGATCAGGTAGTCGATGTAATCGTCGAGATCGAAGCTGCCCTCGGTGACCGGAACCATGCGGGCATCGATCCAGTCGGTGATGTAGAGATCCGCATGCGGAAGCAACGCCTCGACCGTGCCACGCAGCAAGGTGGCATAGTGACCGGACATCGGCGCGACGAGCAGGATCTTCTGGTCGGCCGGGCGCGCGGCGGGCAGATCGCGGCGAAAATGCAGGAGATTGCAAAAGGGCTTTGCCCAGACGATCTCTTCGGTGACCATGACCGGCTTACCGTCGACCACCGTTTCCGGAAGATTGAAGCTCGGCTTTCCATAGCGTCGCGTCATCCGCTCGAACACTTCGAGACTGGCCGACATGGAGCGGCCAAGTGCTGTCTGGGCGAACGGGTTCATCGGATTGTCGGACATGAAGCGCATGGCATCCGCGGCGGCCCGGAACGGCGCCATGGCGGCATGGTTCAACTCATAGAGCTGGTAGAACATGAAATCGGGCTCTCCTCATCCCTGGTCCGATATCCGTCAAAGCGGTGGCGGGCAAAACGTTCCGCCATCGGAATGCAGCAAGGCTAGCACTTGTGGAGGGAGTTATGAAAGGGCGGCGGTTTACCACCGCCCTTCCCTCGCTGCAGCACGCCTTGCCGATGCCAGCGATCGATCAGATATCGGCGACGAATGTCTGTTTCTGGGTGCCGAGACCATCGATGCCGAGTTCGACAACGTCGCCGGCTTTCAGGAAGCGCGGGGGCTTGAGGCCAAGGCCGACGCCCGGAGGCGTACCCGTGGAGATGACGTCTCCCGGATGCAGCGACATGAACTGGCTGAGATAGGAGACGAGGAAGGCGACGCCGTAAACCATCGTCTTGGATGAGCCGTTCTGCATCTTTTCGCCGTTGACCGTCAGCCACATTCCAAGGTTCTGCGGATCCGCGACCTCGTCCTTGGTGACAAGCCATGGGCCAATCGGTCCGAACGTGTCGCAGGACTTGCCCTTGGTCCACTGGCCCGCGCGTTCTGTCTGGAAGGCGCGCTCGGAGACGTCGTTGGTCAGGCAGTAGCCGGCAACGTAATCCAGCGCCTCGGCTTCCGACACGTATTTAGCGGTCTTGCCGATGACGACGCCGAGTTCAACTTCCCAGTCGGTCTTTTCCGATGTGCGCGGAATGACGACGTCGTCGTTGGGTCCGACGATGGCGGAGGTGGCCTTCATGAAGATGATCGGTTCCGGCGGCACGGTGGCGCCGGTTTCGGCCGCGTGGTCGGAATAGTTGAGGCCGATGCAGATGAACTTGCCGGTGCCCGTCACGCAGGCGCCGATCCGATCGGCAGACAGTTCCGGCAATGTAGACGCGTCGATCGCGGCAATCTTCGTCAAACCCTCGGGCGAAATCGCCTCCCCGCCGATATCCGCGACATGGCCAGACAGATCACGGATCTTGCCATCCTGATCGAGCAATGCCGGCTTCTCCTGGCCCACAGGTCCTACACGCATCAATTTCAAGGTCTTATTCCTCCAGTTGTCAGACAAGTGTTTATGCAAAAAAGAGGCGCGATTGTCACCCCTCTTTCTGCCATCTGCGGTTCATTGCAAAGCAGCCCTAACTGCCTAGATTGGGTAAGACCAAAACTGAAGAGGACACTATGACGACCAGCAACAGCCGGACTTCGGAATTTCCAATCGACGCTTTCTTTCTCGATCGCTGGTCGCCGCGGGCCTTCGAGAAGGAAGCCATCGATCGGGAAACGATGCTGACCATTCTGGATGCCGCGCATTGGGCGCCCTCTTCCGGCAATAGCCAGCCTTGGCGTTTTGTCTACGCGTTACATGGTACCGAGGATTTCACCAGACTTGCGGATCTGCTCGTTCCGGGCAATCGTCGCTGGGCAGAAAACGCGGGCGCGCTGGTCTTCTTCGTGTCGAAAACCTATCGCGTTTCCAAGGATGGCGAACGTCGCGAGGGATACACGCATTCTTTCGATACAGGCGCCGCGTGGTTCTCAATCATCTGCCAGGCGATGAAGCTTGGGTATCATGCGCATGGCATGGAAGGGTTCGACAAGGAAAAGGCTGTTGGCGAACTTGGTTTGCCTGAGGGTTTCAGGGTGGAAGCCGCAGCGGCGATCGGGCGGATGGCAGCCAAGGACACGCTGCCGGAGGACTTGCGCGAGCGTGAGGTTCCAAGCCAGCGCAAGCCTGTATCGGAAGTCGCTTTCGAGGGAAGGTTTGCCGGCGAAGAATAATTGTTTCACGTGAATTGTCCGTCCACAGGATAGATTCACGTGAAACAGATTTGTGCTGGACAAACAAAAACGGCGGCCAAGAGGCCGCCGTTTTTGCGTTGAGTAGATATCTCTCAGATATCGAGGTTGGCGACGTTCAGCGCGTTCTCTTGAATGAACTCGCGCCGGGGCTCAACCTCGTCGCCCATCAGACGAGAGAACAAACCGTCTGCATCCGTCGCATCGGGAACCTTGACCTGAAGCAGCGAGCGAACGTTGGGATCAAGCGTTGTTTCCCACAGCTGCTCGGCATTCATTTCACCAAGTCCTTTATAGCGCTGCATGGACAGTCCCTTGCGTCCCGCCGCAAAGATCGTGTCGAGAAGGGCGCGTGGACCTGAAATATCCTGCTCGCTATCCTTGCGGGCAAGAACTGGCGACGTGCTGTAGATCTCCTGCAGACGCGACGACATCTGGTCGATATGGCGGGCATCGGCAGAGCCGATCAGGGCCACATCGATCACGGCGACTTCCTTGACGCCACGAACCATCCGCTCAAAGCGCATGCCGCCTTCGTCGGTGACGTGACCCGACCAGCCACGCTCGGTTTCCTCGGCGATCATATCGAGACGCTTGGCGACTTCGTTAGCCGTCTGCTGGGCCCGTTCGGGGTTATCCGTCAGATCTGGATGAAGCGCGCCGGCAATGGCTGCCTGCTCGATGATCGAGCGGTTGTAGCGAGAATGCAGTCCCTCGATGATCGAGCGGATGCGCAATGCATCCTGGATGACTTCGCGCATATCCTGGCCGGCACGGACTTCACCGGAGCCGAGGGTCAGGGTCGTATCTTCCAGCCCCATGCCGATCAGATACTCTTCCAGAGCCTGCTCGTTCTTCAGGTACTGGATCGACTTGCCGCGCGTCACCTTATAGAGCGGCGGCTGGGCAATGTAGATGTGGCCACGCTCGATCAGTTCCGGCATCTGCCGGAAGAAGAAGGTCAGCAGCAGGGTTCTGATATGGGCGCCGTCGACGTCGGCATCGGTCATGATGATGATCTTGTGATAGCGCAGCTTGTCAGCGTTGAACTCATCCTTGCCGATCGATGTGCCCAGAGCGGTAATCAGCGTGCCGATTTCCTGGCTGGACAGCATCTTGTCGAAACGGGCGCGCTCGACGTTCAGGATCTTGCCGCGGAGCGGTAGGATCGCCTGGGTATCACGCGAACGGCCCTGTTTGGCGGAACCGCCGGCGGAGTCACCCTCGACGAGGAAGACTTCGGACTTGGCCGGATCGCGTTCGGAGCAATCGGCGAGCTTGCCGGGAAGCGAAGCGATATCGAGCACCCCCTTGCGGCGGGTGAGTTCACGAGCCTTGCGGGCCGCTTCGCGGGCAACAGCAGCTTCCACCACCTTGCCGACGAGGATCTTCGCTTCAGCCGGATGTTCTTCAAGCCAGGAGCTCAGCGCTTCGTTGACGAGGCTTTCGACAACCGGGCGCACTTCCGAGGACACGAGTTTGTCCTTGGTCTGCGACGAGAACTTCGGATCCGGCACCTTCACGGAAAGAACTGCGGTCAGGCCTTCTCGGCAGTCGTCACCGGTGAGCGAAACCTTTTCCTTTTTCATGATGCCGGACGAATCCGCATAGGACGTGATCTGGCGAGTCAGCGCACCACGGAAGCCCGCCATATGCGTGCCGCCATCGCGCTGCGGAATGTTGTTGGTGAAGCAGAGAACGTTCTCGTGGTAGCTGTCATTCCACCACATCGCGACTTCCACCGTCATGCCGTCCTTCTCGCCCTTGATGGCGACAGGCTTTTCGACGAGCGGCTTCTTGGAACGGTCGAGATATTTGACGAAGGCTTCGAGGCCGCCGTCATACAGCATTTCCTCTTCCTTCACGTCCGGTTTGCGCCGATCGGTGAGCCGGATTCGAACGCCGGAGTTGAGGAAGGCGAGTTCGCGAAGGCGGTGCTCGAGTGTGCCGTAATCAAACTCGGTCATGGTGAAGGTTTCGGTGCTGGCGAGGAAGGTAACTTCCGTGCCGGAGCGACCTTCATAATCCCCGATGACCTTCAGCGGCGCATCGGCGACGCCGTGCGTGAACGAGATCTCGTGAACCTTGCCCGAGCGACGGATCTTCAGCTTGAGCCAGACCGAAAGTGCATTGACGACCGAGACGCCAACGCCGTGCAGTCCGCCCGAGACCTTGTAGGAATTCTGGTCGAACTTACCGCCGGCGTGGAGCTGGGTCATGATGACCTCAGCTGCCGAGACGCCTTCGCCGGTGTGGATATCCGTCGGAATGCCGCGACCGTTGTCGGTGACGCTGACCGAGCCATCCGCATTGAGCGTGACCGTGACGATATCTGCATGGCCGGCCAAGGCTTCGTCGATCGCGTTGTCGACGACCTCGTAGACCATGTGATGCAGACCCGAGCCGTCGTCTGTGTCGCCGATATACATGCCTGGGCGCTTTCGCACCGCATCCAGGCCCTTTAGAACCTTGATGGAATCGGCACCGTATTCGGCACTCGCGCCGTGATCGCTGACGGGTGTGTCGGTCATTCAGTCTCTTCCAGTTGGTTAAAATACCGGCGAGCGAATCACCGGAGTCTCCGCCTTGAATATAGGGAATTCAGGGCGGTTTCTAAAGGTTGGTGCCTCGCAAAATGCCTGGAAAGGCGTGGATGCGCAGAGATTTCCAGGGCAATTCAAGCCTTTTGCAGAAGTCTTCGCATTTCCTCTAGCACGTCCGGCGGCAAAGAGCGAATCCGTGCCGCCAAGGCGTTGGCAAATGCGGTGTATGCAGGCGCCAGGCCTGTCGTGTCGAGGACCACTTTCGGGCGCGAGGCTTCTGCGACCCGAAACAATTCTTCCGCTTCATCCCAGATGATGTTGAAATAGCCGGTGATACGCTGGAGCAACTCAAATGTGGGCCGGCCCCGTTTGCCATGTTCCAAGGCCGACAGATAGGCAGGCGTAACCCCGATCGCCTCTGCCAGTTGCCTCTGGGTAACTCCCTTTTTGGCGCGCAGCTGTCGAAGGGCTTCACCAAAGGGCGTCACAGGACCGATCCCCTATAATCCGCACGGCTCTTCGAAAGCCGCACGTACATGGCGCCCTCGCCACCATGGTTTTGGGCTGCCCATTCGTAGGACGAGATCAGGAAACGAAATTCGGCCTTGGAGAACCACAGCGGCACCGCACGGCGCAGAACCCCCTCGCCGCCCACCGAGCGGCCCTTGCCGGTGATGACGAGAACATGGCGCAGACCGCGATCATGTGCACTGTAGAGAAAATCGAGCAGCAGATCGTGGGCGGCGTCCTGGTAGAGACCATGGAGATCGAGCCGAGCATCGATCGCCAGGCGACCCTTGGCGAGCTTCTTCCGGGTGGGTTTTTCCAGTGGATGATGAATGCCGGCAGGCTTTTTTACCTTCGGCGCGACTGCCGCGAAGGCATCGCTGACACGCTGGGTTGGCGGTACCGGGGGCTTGGAGACTTCATCCTCTGCCGCCAGTCGTGCCGCCATTTCCTCTTCGAAGGCAGCGATCTCTTTCATGCGCCCAGGCAGAGCACGGGCGGATTTCGCCACCTTGCCCCAAAGGATGCGTTCATCTGAACTGAGTTTTCGATCCTTCATGCGCCATATCCTACCCGGCATAACGGCCGGCGGCCGCGTTTGGGACGAGGATATAGAAATCCGCATCGTTTCGCACCGTGCCGGCAAGCTCGCCCGCGTGATAGCCGGAACCGGTGAAGATATCGCCCCTTGCAGGCCCAATAATGGCTGAACCCGTATCGAGCGCCAGCATCAGCCGCGCAAACGGCTTGCCGTCGTCGAGATGTGTCAGCCCTTCCGCACAGATGAAAAAGGGGTAGCCGAATGTGTGAATGGAGCGATCCACGGCGAGCGAGCGTCCCGCGACAAGCGGCACCTTGGCGGCAGCGATAGGACCGAGGTCAGGGTCGCTGACATCGGCCTCACGGAAGAAGATGTAGGACTTGTTGTGCCATAAGACTTCATCAACCTTAGCCGGATTCAACACCAGAGCTTCGGCAAGCCACGCCCGTATGCTCTGCATGGAAATATCTTCGCGAGCGATTTCGCCACGATCGATCAGAAGCTTGCCGATCGGCGAAAACGGATGGCCAGCCTTTGCCGCGTAGGTGATGCGACGGACGCGGCCATCGGGGTAGACCAGCCGAGCTGCGCCCTGAACATGGGCAAAGAAGACGTCGATCCGCGACCGTGCGAAGGCTATCTCCAGCCCCCGGCCGTCGAGACAGCCGCGATCGATTTCACCGCGATCCGGATAAGCGACGATACCATCCGGCGTCTGACGGCCGAACATGTAGCCGGAGTCGAGATCCGCAGGGCGATTGCTTTCGTCGAGATCGACGAGATCGTCAGGCCGGAAATAGAAGGGATGGGTGAAAAGACCTTCGCTCACATCGGAGACGTCGACTTCCGGTTCGTAGAAGGCGGTGACGAATCCTTGTTCGTCATTGTGCTTCAGGATCCGGAAGGGTGTGCAGCGTTGTTCGAAGAAGGTGCGAGCTGCAGAGGCATCGGCAAATGGTGCGGCCTGCTCGAAGAGGTCCGCCAGTTCCATGGCCTCCAGGCCGAGAGAACCCTTGCGATAGGGCTTAACGTTGCGGATATGGGCCGCGCAAGCATGCATCGCCTCATACAGCGGGCTCGGATCGTCGGCAGCCCAACCGGGGAGATCCGCGAAGTCGACCCTCTCGAGGCGGAAGTCAGAGAGGGTCGGAGACGCGGAAATCATTGTTCGGATTCGGTGGCGACCAGCTTCCAGTTCGGGTCGCGGGAGCCGATGTCGCGGGCAAAGGTCCAGATGTCGATGACGTCGGCTACGGTTTCCTGATCGCCGTCGATCAGCGTGCCGGCCTTGTCGAAGGTTGCGGAGATCAACTGGCTGACAATGCGGACGGTAACCTGAGATTCGCCGTCCTTGATCGAAACCTGTGTCATGTCGCATTTGTCGATGCCGACAAAGGTGGACTTGATCACCTCGCCCTTGGCCTCGCGCTCGGCGATCGCCGCTTCGAAGCCGTCATAGACCTCATTGGAGAGAAGCCCCTTCAAGGTCTTCCGATCACCATCGGCAAAAGCCATGACGATCATTTCGTACGCCATCCGCACGCCGTTGAGGAATTCCTTCGGGCGGAACGACGGATCTTCCTTCACGAGGGCACGAAGCGATGCGTTGAGCGGCGTATCAGGCTTTGCGACGGCATCGATATCGGCATTGCGTTGTTCCTCATCGACATTGTCGCGGCGAGGAAGCGTCACTACCTTGCTATCGTCCTCGACGGGACCGCGGGCAACATCGCGAGGGCTGACTGTCTCAGTCGGCGGCTTCTCATGTCCCGTGCGCCGGCCGAGGACGCTGCGCAATTGCAGGAATATCAGCACTGCTGCGACGAGGAAAAACAGTGTTATCAAGTCGTTCGAGCCCATTTTATCCCGCAATTGTCGTTTAAAAGTTCTATGCAGCTTTTCATATAGTCTCCTACCGCCCATCTTCAAATAGCAACGGCGTGAGATGAACCCATATCCGCCAATTAGATACAGGCAATGATTATGCGCTTACCATTCCTTCCGGTTGTTCTCCTGGCTTGGCCGCTGGCCGAAATCGCTGGTTTTGTTCTGGTCGGAAGAGCGATCGGACTCTGGGGAACGCTTGGCCTCGTCCTCGGAACGGGCCTCCTGGGCGCATTGATGATCCGCGGCCAGGGGATGACTATGCTGCGGCGGCTCTCGACAGAAGGGCGCGAAGGTCGGATGCCTGCAGCCGAATTGGTAAGCGGAGCGATGGTCGTGGTGGCTGGCATCCTGCTGATGCTGCCTGGGTTTCTGACCGACATCATTGGTCTCGCGCTGCTTTTGCCCTTTATCCGCAACCTGATCTGGTCGGCCATCGGCAGCCGCGTGGTCGTCGTGAATTCGGGCGATCGCAGAAGCCCGGGCGGTTTTCGCGCCGGTCCCGGCCCTGGCCCCGGCCCTGAGCCTGTTCATCCGGTTGGATCCGGCCCGGTGGTCGATCTCGATGACGACGATTATCGCCGCGAACCGAACCCGTCCTCGCCTTGGGCGGACAAGGATAAGCGGATCGAACCTTAAGGCTAAGATCTCGCAGGGTTGTAAGCCCCGGAGCGAAATGTTAAGTGCCCCCAACGCTTTTCAGCCACCCTTTCCAGCCTTGAGGAATTTTTATGGCAGACGATAACGAACAGGCTTCCGCACCCTCGCTCAATATCCTGGCGCAGTACACCAAGGATCTTTCGTTCGAAAATCCCGGCGCGCCGCGCTCGCTGCAGTCGCGCGACAAGGCACCAGCGATCAACATCAGCGTCAACGTCAACGCCAATCCGCTTTCCGAAAACGACTTCGACGTCGTTCTATCGCTGAGTGCCGAAGCCCGTGAAGACGACAAGATCGTGTTTGCGGCCGAGCTGGTTTACGGCGGCGTTTTCCGCATCACCGGTTTCCCGCAGGAGCACATGCTGCCGCTTCTGTTTATCGAATGCCCGCGTCTTCTCTTCCCGTTCGCACGCCAGATCATTTCCGACGTGACCCGCAACGGTGGCTTCCCGCCGCTGATGATCGATCCGATCGATTTCGGTCAGATGTTCTCGCAGCGCATGGCCGAAGAACAGACCAAGTCGCAGGTTCAGCCGCTCAACAGCTGAGCGAGCAACGGATAGAATATAAAAAGCCCGGTCACAGCCGGGCTTTTTTCATGTTTGGACTTCAGCAGAAATCAGTCGGCTGCATATTTCAGCCAGACGGCCTTATCCTTCAGTCCAATCACCATCGCGGCATGGGCGGCGATGTCGTCTTCGCTGATACGCGGTGGCAAAGGGCGTGGCCGTGCGGCGATCGCGGTTACCACCACATCATCGATCTCGATGACGTTTCTCGGCTGATCAGCACCGACCAGACCGAGAGCCGCCTGCCGGCCGCCGGTCATCTCGATATACACTTCCGCCAGGAGTTCGGAGTCGAGCAGCGCGCCGTGCTTGGTGCGATGGCCATTGTCGATGCCGTAGCGACGGCACAGTGCGTCGAGGGAGTTAGGACCCATCGGATGCTTTCGGCGGGCCATCGAAAGCGTATCGACCACGTTTTCCGGTGGAACCGGCGGCAGGCCTATGCGTTCAAATTCGGCATTGATAAAGCCGATATCGAAATTGGCATTGTGGGCGATCCACCGGGCGCCATCGAAGAAGTCGATGATCTGTTGCGCCACCTGGGCGAAGGGCGGCTTGTCTTTCAGCGACTCATCGGTAATGCCATGGACGGCCAGCGCATCCGGATGAACCTTGCGATCGCCCGGGTTGATATAGAGGTGCAACGTTCTCCCCGTCGGGAAGTTGTTGATGAGCTCTATGCCGCCGATTTCGATAATCCGGTCGGCCTTGGATTCAAGGCCGGTGGTTTCGGTATCGAAGATGATTTCACGCATGGGTATTTCCGTTCCTGCTGCCGGCTTTTAGAGTGGCGATGATGTCGCGCACGCTTGATCTGGCTGGCTCCAGTCCGGCGCCAGTGTCGATGACGAAATCGGCACGCGCCCGCTTTTCGGCATCCGGAACCTGCCGCGCCAAGATCATCGACAACTTCTCCTCCGTCATGCCGGGACGCGCAAGTACCCTCTGGCGCTGCACCTGTGGATCGCAGCTGACGACGACGACAAAATCGACCCTTTTCTCGCCGCCGGTCTCAAACAGCAAGGGAATGTCGAGCACAACGAGCGCTGCGCCGGCGCTTTTGTGTTTATCGAGAAATTCCGTTTCGTGTTTGCGCACCAGCGGGTGGACGATGGATTCCAGAAGCTTGAATTTTTCAGGTGCTGCAGAAAGCTGGCGCGACAGTTCCTGTCGGTCGACGACACCGTCTCTGACCGCATTCGGGAACGCCTCCGCGATCGGATCGACCGCTTCACCGTGATAGAGATCGTGGACCACCTGGTCGGCATCGTTGACCGGGATACCCTCTTGCGCAAACATTTCTGCGGTGGTGGATTTCCCCATGCCGATGGAGCCGGTGAGGCCGATAACGATCATCCGTGCATATCCATATCTGCGATGACGAGATCCCGCAGCGTCTGATCGACGACAGGGCGGAGGCCGAACCATTTCTCGAAACCCGGCACGGCCTGATGCAGAAGCATGCCGAGACCATCCACGGTCACGAAGCCCTGCTCCTCCGCCTGTTTCAGAATGTCCGTTTGCAGCGGGATATAAACGATATCGGTAACGACTGCGTTCGTGAGCATGGTCGAGAAGTCGAACTGCGGTATCGGCGCGCCGTCCATGCCGAGCGATGTTGTATTCACAAAGAGACCTGCGCCGGACATGACCTCGCCCAGTGCTTCCATCGCATGCGCGTGCACGTTTTGTCCGAACCGGTCGGCAAGTTCCTGCGCACGCGCCACGGTCCGGTTGACGACGTGGATTTCTCCGACGCCCTGATCCCTGACGGCTTGAATGATCGCACGGCTGGCACCGCCTGCACCGAGAATGACGGCGCGATCGACATTTCCCCAACCGGGCGACTGTTCGTCGAGGTTGGCGGTAAAGCCGTAGACATCGGAGTTCGAGGCGTGAAGAACACCGTCCTCCATCCACAGCGTATTGGCGGCACCGAGTTCTTCGGCAATCGCATCTGGACGATCAGCGAGCGCAAAAGCCATTTCCTTGTGGGGAATCGTGACATTGCCGCCGCGATAGCCCGATGATCCGCCTTTAAGCTTGCTGATGAAAGCTGGAAAATCCCCAGGTGCCACCGCTTCACGTGTGTAGCGGCCAGCAATACCGAACTTAGCCAGCCAATGACCGTGGATGATCGGCGAACGCGAGTGCTTGATCGGCCACCCCGTTACGAAAGCGTTAACCAAAAGTGTTTCACGTGAATCAGCCATCGATCGCTCCGATCGCGCGCAAGGTGTCGAGAAGCGGCAGCATGGGGAGGCCGAGAATGGTGAAGTAATCTCCCTTGATCCGCGAGAAGAGCTGAATGCCCTCACCTTCCAACTGGTAGGCGCCGACGCTTCCGAACACCGTTTCGCCCACCCTATCCAGATAGCGATCCACGAATATCTCGCTGAGCGGTCTGACGGTAAGATCGGCGTGTGCAACATGCTCCCAAAGGGTTTCGCCATCGCGCATAAGAGCGACGGCGCTGTTCAGCCTATGCGTCCTGTCCGACAGAGAGAGCAGGCTTTCGCGCGCCTCTTCCCGTGATTTCGGCTTGTGATAAACGCGATGATCGAGCGACATGGTCTGATCCGACCCGATGACGATGGCGGAAGGATAGTGTCTGCTGACATCGAGCGCCTTGGCCTTTGCCAAGGTCAGCGCGACGATATCTGGGCTGGCGCCCACCAGTCCCGCCTCGATCTGACGTTCATCGATATCGGCGGCCCGGCTTTCGAAACTCAGCCCCGCATTTTCCATCAACATGCGTCTGAACTTGCTGGATGAGGCCAATATGAGTGGCCTTGAGTGAGACATTGTCACGGCAGATCTCCGGATGGAATTAGTGCCGAATTACCGTAGCTTCGGGCGGAGCGCAACGATGGCCGCCGCCGTCTCCTCGATCGACCGGCGGGTGACGTCGATGACCGGCCAGCCGTGGCGCGAGCAGAGCGCTCGTGCATATTTCAGTTCCTCGTTGATCGTTGCCCGATCCGTATAATGACCGCGATCGAAATTTTGCGTGGTTCCGAGTTCGCGGTGTTCGCGCACCTGTGAAATGCGGTCCGTCGTCGCGACCAGCCCGACGATCAGGGGCCGGGTTGCAGACAGAAGTGCGTGCGGAAGGTCGACGCCCGGCACGATCGGGATATTGGCCGTCTTGATTCCGCGGTTGGCGAGATAGATGCTGGTCGGCGTCTTCGAAGTGCGGCTGATCCCGACCAGTACGACATCGGCCTCGTCGTACCCTTCGGGCATCTGGCCATCGTCATGATCCATGGTGAAGTTCAGCGCTTCGATGCGGGCGAAATATTCCGCGTTGAGCGCATGCTGCGCGCCGACGCGGTATTTAGACGGTGCTCCGAGATAGGTCTGGAATGTCGCCATAACCGGTTCCAGCACGTTGACGCACGGTGTTCCTATCTGACGGCAGCGGTCGTCCAGCAGTTTCGCAAGCTCGCGATCAACGATCGTATAAAGGACGATCCCCGGTTCACGATCGATCGCCTCCAGCACGGCGAGAACCTGCTTGCGGTTTCGCACCAGCGGATAGACGTGCTCGACGGCGAGCGAGGTCTGGAACTGGGCTGCCGCCGCGCGTCCTGTCGAGATCAGGGTCTCGCCCGTGGAGTCAGATATGAGGTGGAGATGGAAGAAGTTTTTTCTGTTCTCCACGTTGTTCTTCGTCCTCTGTTGATAACCGGGGAGAGACTGACCGCCTTTCGAGGGCCGAGCCAGACCCCTGGGATAACCTCCGAGTTGTCCACAATCACGTATTTCGAGGAAGCCGTTTCAGGCCCCCTGTTCAAAGCGGGGATAACCGGATTAACCTATCGATTGATTCACAAGATATCCACAAGAGAGCTTCACCAAGCGCCCGGCACAAGCAATTGATATCCCTGATCGAAATATGGTTATCCAGAAGCTCTGCCAAGAATGCCCAGAAGTTTTCCTTTTCAACGATACGGAGCGGCAGATCGTCGCGTTTTCTGTGCGGGAGTTTTAATCCTTGCTACTCACCGACTCTAAGAAATAGAAGATCTTAAGAATCTTATTTTCTTTATTTGGAGAACCCATTGGCCGGTCCGACCAGGAAGATCGTTGAGGTGCTGAACGGCAAGACGATCACCCCACCGCCGATATGGCTTATGAGGCAGGCAGGTCGATATCTGCCCGAGTACCGCGAAGTCCGTGCGGCAGCCGGTTCGTTTCTCGATCTCTGTTATACGCCGGATCTGGCTGTCGAAGTGACGCTTCAGCCTATCCGGCGCTACGAGTTCGACGCAGCCATTCTGTTTTCCGATATCCTCGTCATTCCCGATGCCTTGAAGCGCAATGTTCGCTTCGTGCAGGGAGAGGGTCCAAGGATGGATCCGATCGACGAAGCAGGGATTGCAGCGCTCGATGGCAGCACGATGCTTTCCCACCTTGCACCGGTGCTGGAGACGGTTAGGAGGCTTCGGCTGGAGCTACCCCCTGAAACTGCCCTGATCGGCTTCTGCGGGGCTCCCTGGACCGTTGCGACCTATATGATCGCCGGTCAGGGAACACCGGACCAAGCGCCGGCACGTCTGTTCGCCTACCGCTACCCCGAGGCCTTCGAAAAACTGCTGGCTCTGCTGGCGGAAATGTCTGCCGAATATCTGATTGGTCAGATCGATGCGGGCGCAGATGTCGTGCAGATCTTCGATTCCTGGGCCGGCGTGCTCGGGGAGAAGGAATTCGAGGAATTCTCGATCAAGCCCGTGCGGCGGATCATCGATATCATCAAGTCAGCGCGACGTGACGCGAAGGTGATTGCTTTCGCCAAGGGTGCAGGCATGAACCTCAAACACTACCGCGCCCGGACGGGCGCAGATGCAATCGGGCTGGATTGGTCGGTGCCGATGTCGTTTGCGCAGGAGCTGCAGAAGGACGGACCTGTTCAGGGCAATCTCGATCCAATGCGCGTGGTGGCGGGCGGAAAGTCCCTAGACGACGGGATCGATGCTATTCTCCAGGGGCTTGGACAGGGACCGCTGATCTTCAATCTCGGCCACGGCATCACACCGCAGGCGGATCCGCAGACTGTTGCGCATCTTGTGAAACGGGTCAGAGGATCGGGCGTATGACGCGGGACGATCGCACCGGTGCCGGAAATGGGCGGCGTGTCGCGTTCCGGGCGGCGACGGCGCTTTCGGTTTTCGTCGTCGTGCTGTTTTTTATCTACTGGCTGCGGCCGGATGATTTCCTGCTCTACATCAAGGCCTTTCACGTCATCGCCGTGATTTCCTGGATGGCCGGGCTGCTCTACCTTCCCAGGCTTTTCATCTATCACACGGAAGCCGAACCCGGCTCCGCCCAGTCGGAAACCTTCAAAGTGATGGAGGGGCGGCTCCTGAAAATCATCATGAACCCGGCGATGATGATCAGCTGGGCGCTCGGGCTTTATCTCGCTTGGGCAGTCTACGGTTTCCAGGGCGGCTGGCTTCATGCCAAGATACTGTTTGTCCTGCTGCTCACCATGGCGCATATGCGGTTCAGTGCCGCAGTTCGGGCTTTTGCCATAGACGGGCCGCGCAAAACCGCCCGCTACTGGCGGTTGATGAACGAAATCCCGACGGTTTTGATGATTGCCATCGTAATCATGGTCATCGTTAAGCCATTTTGATGGTGTCTTGAGCTTTTTCTTAACTCCGCCTGCCCCTCCCCCTTGCAGGCGTGCTCGTGAACAGCTATTTTCCCAGCCATCTCATCTCGTGGCATGTGTGTAATCGTCTGTCCTACCCCGGTGTCTTCCGCGGTAGCGAATTTCACCGACACGCCTGTTTCCCCAAAAAATTCTGAATATGGTCCCCTCTTCATGGCTGAAATGAAGCTTCAAGAACTCAAGAGCAAATCGCCGACCGATTTGCTGACATTCGCCGAATCGCTGGAGGTGGAAAACGCCAGCACCATGCGCAAGCAGGAATTGATGTTTGCGATTCTCAAGATTCTGGCCAGCCAGGATGTCGAGATCATCGGCGAAGGTGTCGTTGAAGTTCTGCAGGATGGCTTCGGATTTCTCCGTTCGGCCAACGCCAATTACCTGCCTGGCCCGGATGATATCTACATCTCTCCCTCGCAGATCCGCCGCTTTTCGCTGAAGACTGGCGACACCGTTGAGGGACCGATCCGCGGGCCGAAGGAAGGCGAGCGCTATTTCGCGCTGCTGAAGGTCAACACGATCAACTTCGACGACCCGGAAAAAATCCGCCACAAGGTGCATTTCGACAATCTGACGCCGCTCTACCCGAATGAGCGCTTCAAGATGGAACTCGACGTCCCGACGTCGAAGGACAATTCGGCGCGCGTGATCGATCTCGTCGCACCGCTCGGCAAGGGCCAGCGCGGCCTGATCGTCGCGCCGCCGCGCACGGGTAAGACCGTTCTCTTGCAGAACATCGCGCATTCGATCACGGCTAACCACCCCGAGTGCTATCTCATCGTTCTCCTGATTGACGAGCGGCCGGAAGAAGTGACGGACATGCAGCGCTCGGTGAAGGGCGAAGTTGTTTCCTCGACCTTCGACGAACCCGCCATCCGCCACGTTCAGGTGGCTGAAATGGTCATCGAGAAGGCGAAACGTCTGGTCGAACACGGGCGCGATGTCGTCATTCTGCTCGACTCCATCACCCGTCTTGGCCGCGCCTACAACACGGTCGTTCCGTCATCCGGCAAGGTTCTGACCGGTGGTGTGGATGCCAACGCCCTGCAGCGCCCGAAGCGCTTCTTCGGTGCCGCCCGTAATATTGAAGAAGGTGGCTCGCTGACAATCATCGCTACGGCGCTGATCGATACGGGCAGTCGTATGGACGAAGTCATCTTCGAAGAGTTCAAGGGGACCGGCAACTCGGAAATCGTGCTCGACCGAAAGGTTGCCGACAAGCGCATCTTCCCGGCCATGGATATTCTGAAATCCGGCACGCGCAAGGAAGACCTCCTCGTCCAGCGCCAGGACCTGCAGAAGATCTTTGTTCTCCGTCGCATTCTCGCGCCGATGGGAACGACCGATGCAATCGAGTTCCTGATCGACAAGCTGAAGCAGACCAAGAGCAACAGCGACTTCTTCGACTCGATGAACACCTGATCCTTAGCCGGATTCACGCTACCGAGAGGCGCCCGTCGTAAAGACGGGCGCTTTCGAGTTTCTGGGACACAGTCCGAAAGCTTCATCATGAACCCTGATACGATCTTTGCCCTTTCGAGTGGAGCACTGCCCGCAGGTCTCGCCGTTATCAGGCTAAGCGGCAACCAAGCCTTCACCGCGGCTGAGACGCTTGCTGGTCGTTTAGCGACGGACCGTAAAGCATCGCTCAGAACGATTCGCGGCCGAAACGGGGCGATCATCGATCAGGGACTGGTGGTCGGCTTCCCGGGGCCAAACTCGTTTACGGGAGAAGACTGCGTCGAACTGCATGTGCATGGCAGCCGCGCCGTTGTTGCAGCTCTCATCCTAGAGCTCGAGCAAATCGACGGACTTAGGTTGGCCGAGGCGGGAGAGTTTTCAAGGCGAGCGTTTGAGAACGGCAGGTTGGATCTCGTCGAGATTGAAGGTCTTGCGGATCTCATCTCTGCCGAAACGGAAATGCAGCGCCGTCTAGCGGTCGAGCAAAGCTTTGGCGGCCAGTCAGCGCTCTATATCGACTGGGCTGAGCGTCTGACGCGGTCGCGTGCTCTGATCGAGGCCGAGCTGGATTTCGCTGACGAGGACGACGTGCCGGGTTCCGTATCGGAGCGGGTCTGGAGCGAGGTGGGACAGATTTATCTGGAACTTCTCCAGCATCTGGAAACCGCAAAGTCTGGCGAGATCATCCGGGATGGCTACAAGATCGTCATCGCCGGGCCTCCGAACGCGGGCAAAAGCAGTCTTTTGAACGCGCTTGCGAACCGGGATGTGGCGATTGTGACGGAACGTGCAGGCACGACCCGGGATATCCTGCATGTCGATCTCGACATGTCGGGTTATCTCGTCCGGTTCTTCGATACGGCTGGCCTGCGGGAAAGCGACGACATTGTTGAAGTCGAAGGGATCCGTCGGGCCCGTGTTGCGATCGAGCAAGCCGACATGATTCTCGCTCTCAATGAGATCGATTCGCCGGCGTTACAAAACCATGAGTTCAGTCAGACTAACGTCTTGACTGTCGGAACGAAGCTGGATGCGCACGCACCTTCGGACGACTTCGACCTTTGCATCTCAACAAAAACTGGCGACGGGCTCGAGCTCCTCAGGGAGACCATCCTCCGAAAGATCACAGCGCTGTGGACCGGTTCGCTGGTTCCGAACAGAGCTCGGCAAGTCGACGCACTGAAAGATGCTTCCAATTTTATTGCAGAGGCGTTAAACGGCACGGAACTTGACTTGAGAGCCGAAAGCCTCCGAGCAGCCGCATCCGCCTTGGGGCGCATTACGGGCCGGGTCGATGTCGAGCAGTTGCTGGATGTTATCTTCTCGCAGTTCTGTATCGGAAAATGATTCACGTGAAACACTCGGCTGACGTGGGACAATGAATATGGACCAAAATTTCGATGTCATCGTCATTGGTGGTGGTCACGCGGGTTGCGAGGCCGCGAGCGCTGCAGCGCGGATGGGCGCGAGGACGGCCTTAATTACCCACAAACGTGAAACGATTGGTGTCATGTCCTGCAATCCCGCGATTGGCGGGCTGGGCAAAGGTCACCTCGTGCGCGAGGTCGATGCGCTTGATGGTCTGATGGGCCGCGTCGCAGACGTTTCCGGAATCCAGTTCCGTTTGCTCAACCGGAAAAAGGGTCCCGCCGTTCGTGGTCCCCGTACGCAGGCCGACCGGCGCCTTTACCGTGAAGCGATGCAGAGGGAAATGTTCAATCACCTGAACCTCACTGTTATTGAGGGTGACGCATTCGACCTCATCACGGACACTGGTCGAGTGTCAGCTGTCATCATGAGAGATGGCCGTCGATTCGGATGCGGAACGGCTGTACTCACGACCGGTACGTTCCTGCGCGGGCTTATTCATATCGGGCAGGAAAAGATACCGGCCGGTCGGGTAGGTGAGGAACCATCGCTCGGGCTATCAGCGACGCTTCTTGGACTCGGCGTTGCCCTGGGGCGCCTGAAAACCGGCACACCGGCACGGCTTGATGGGCGGACCATCGCCTGGGACCAGCTTGACAAGCAGGAAGCCGATGAGCAGCCAGTTCCATTCTCGTTCATAACCGATAAAATCTTAACGCCGCAGATCAGCTGTGGAGTGACCCGCACGAACGAGGCGACCCATCGGATCATCTCCGACAACATCCACCTGTCCGCAATGTATTCCGGCCAGATCGAGGGCGTGGGCCCGCGTTATTGTCCGTCGATCGAAGACAAGATCGTGCGGTTCGGTGAGCGTGACGGGCACCAGATCTTCCTAGAGCCCGAAGGGCTTGATGATCCAACTGTTTACCCAAACGGAATATCCACGTCCCTGCCCGCATCAGTCCAGGAGGCTTTTATCCGGACGATCTCGGGCCTCGAGCAGGTCGAGATTATTCAGCCCGGCTATGCGATCGAGTATGACTATGTTGATCCGCGGGAATTGACACCCACGCTGGAAGTCAAGAAATTGCCGGGGCTGTTCCTAGCTGGCCAGATCAACGGCACAACGGGTTACGAGGAAGCTGCCGCGCAAGGAATGGTCGCCGGCCTTTCAGCAGCGATCACGGCTTCGGGAGGCCAGCCGGAGCCGTTCAGCCGAGCCGAATCCTATATCGGTGTCATGGTCGATGACCTCACGTCGAAGGGCGTGACGGAACCTTATCGGATGTTTACATCACGTGCAGAATACCGCCTTTCGCTACGAGCCGACAACGCCGATATCAGGCTCACTCAGAAGGGCATCGAACTGGGCTGCGTGGGCGCTGATCGTGCAGCGAAGTTCGCGGCCTACTCCAAAGCAGTCGGCGAAACCCGTGCGATGCTAAAATCCCTCTCGCTGACGCCTAAACAGGGTGCAGCTCACGGATTGTCCCTCAACCAGGACGGCCAGCGGCGTACGGCGTACGAGCTGCTCGCCTATCCCAACCAATCGATGGCTGGTCTGGCCGGTGTCTGGGGAGAACTCCATGGGGTCAATGGGAAGGTAGCGGAAGCTCTCGAGATCGAGTCCACCTACTCTGTCTACATGAATAGACAGGCTGCAGATATTGGCTCAACGATCCGCGATGAGTCAAAAACCATCCCCCTGTCCTTCGATTATTCTACAGTGCCCGGTCTCTCAAACGAGCTACGATTAAAGCTCGCAAAGCATCAGCCCAGCAATATGGCGCAGGCCGCAAAAGTTGACGGTATGACGCCGGCAGCGTTGGCACTTATTCTTGCGCTTGTGAAAAAAGAAGCCGCGGTCTCGGATCGCGTAAAACGAGTCTCGGCATGATGTTGAACGGCAGAAGTGTTTCACGTGAAACGCAGGAGAGGCTTGAGCACTTTGCCACGCTCTTCTCCAAGTGGGCGAAAACAATCAACCTTGTCGCTCCCTCGACCCTGAACGAGATTTGGCAGCGCCATATCGCCGATAGCGCGCAAATCTTTCAACTATCCCCGGAGCCATCGAAATGGATCGATCTTGGCTCGGGCGGTGGCTTTCCGGGCGTCGTGACCGCGATATTGCTCGCCGAGCTTGAAGATGGTTGGGTTCACTTGGTCGAAAGCAACCATAAAAAGGCAGCTTTCCTCCGCGTCGCCCTGAACGAAACCGGAGCTCGGGGTTCGGTTCATCCGCTCCGGATCGAGCAGGCGACACATGACTTGCCTGGATGCCAGCGCGTTTCCGCTCGCGCTCTGGCTGATCTCAACCAACTTCTATCCTATTCCTCCGATTGGATGGTCGAAACGGAAGCCAGAGGCTTCTTCCACAAAGGCCGGGATTATCGCCGTGAAGTCAGCGAAGCCCGTAGTCGCTGGGATTTCGATCTGCTAGAACACCAAAGCGTTGTCGAGCAGGACTCGGTTATTCTTGAGATCAGCAACCTCCGACGCAAGGACCCGTAAAGTCAGGTGCGATATGTTCGAGAAGAACCGTATTATTACCATCGCAAATCAAAAAGGCGGCGTCGGTAAGACGACGACAGCAATCAACCTGGCAACGGCGCTCGCCGCAATCGGCGAAAACGTCCTCATCATCGACCTTGATCCTCAGGGAAACGCCAGCACTGGCCTCGGTATTAACCGCAAGGATCGCGTTCATTCGTCTTATGACGTGCTGATGGGTGAAAGCGATATTGGCGAAACTGCCGTTCCGACTGCTGTTCCGAACCTGTCCATCGTTCCCTCCACCATGGATCTTCTCGGTTTCGAGATGGAGATTTCGCAGGCCACGGACCGCGCTTTCCGGTTAAAGCGGGCGCTGGATACTGATGTCGCGCGTGCATATTCTTATATCCTCGTCGACTGCCCACCCTCTTTCAATCTCCTGACGATGAATGCGATGGCCGCAGCGCATTCGGTGCTCGTACCTCTGCAGTGCGAGTTCTTTGCGCTCGAGGGTTTGAGCCAGCTTCTCGAAACGGTTGACCAGGTCCGTCGTACAGTCAATCCGCTGCTCGATATCCAGGGCATCGTTCTGACGATGTTCGATGCGCGCAACAATCTGGCCCAACAGGTCGTCAGCGACGTTAGGACATATCTCGGTGATAAGGTGTACCACACGCTGATTCCGCGCAACGTTCGGGTATCCGAAGCGCCTTCATATGGTAAGCCGGCTATTCTTTACGATCTGAAATGCGCCGGGAGCCAGGCCTACCTTCAGCTCGCCTCCGAGGTGATCCAGCGGGAACGTCGGCGCAAGGCGGCTTGAGACTCTTCTTTGATTACACAAAATAACAGGTGACAGGATGAACGAAGATCCCTCGAAAAGGCGGCTGGGCCGCGGGCTTGCTGCGCTTATCGGTGAGATGGATCAGCCTGTGCAGGTCAATACACCTGCGAAAAACGTCAATCCGGACCGCATGGTGCCGATCGAGCATGTCTCGCGCAGTCCCAAAAACCCCAGGCGCCATTTCGATGAGGCCGAGCTGCAGGATCTCGCCAGCTCGATCAGGCAGCATGGCATTGTCCAGCCGGTCGTTGTTCGGACAGTCGACGGTCGCCTTGAGATCATTGCCGGTGAGCGGCGGTGGCGTGCAGCGCAACTGGCGGGACTGACTGAGATCCCAGTCATCGTCCGCGACGTAGACGATCGGACCGCACTTGAAATCGCAATCGTTGAAAACGTCCAGCGGTCCGACCTCAATCCGCTCGAAGAGGCACTCGGTTACGAGCAGTTGATTGCCGAACATGGCTATACCCAGAACGATCTGGGTGAAATCATCGGCAAGAGCCGCAGTCATGTCGCAAACAGCCTTCGCCTTCTGAAATTGCCGGACCCGGTTCGCGACATGCTGTCTGCCGGAAGCCTTTCAGCTGGTCACGCGCGTGCCTTGATCACCACGTCTGATCCCTCGTCCCTCGCGCGCACGATCGTGTCCAAAGGCATGTCGGTGCGCGATGCAGAGCGGCTTGCGCAAAACGATATCAAGTCCCAGGGCATGCCCCAGCTTGAAACCAAGTCGGTCGAAAAAGATTCTGATACGCTGGCCTTGGAGCGCACGTTGACCGATGCTCTCGGACTGGATGTGAAGATCAATCACCGCGGGGGCAGCGGCCAGGTTCGGATCAACTACCGCAATCTCGAGCAGCTTGAAGAGGTTTGCCGGTTGCTGGAGCGGCGCGGTTAGCGTCTTCCCAGATCGTCTTCAGCGATATCGCGACGACTGTATCGCGATTGCCATCAGGCTGTGGAAGGCGATGCTGGGCTCGAGACTTTGTCTTTGCCGGGACTGAAGGACGGCCGCCTGCAGGCGCTCGGTTTCGCGGGCAAGTGCCGCCGCGGTCCAGGATCGCAGCGCCTTTTCGATAATCGGCTTGCGCTTGAAATGGATATGGCGGCCGAGCGTCATCATGACCTGTGCGGCCTGCAGCTTCTTGTCGTCCATTTCCGCCCGCATCACATCCAGCAACTGGAACTGTCTGAGGCAGGATTGCAGGATCAGAAAGATCGGCGTCTTGGATACCAACACCTTCTGAAAAGCGCGCTGAAGAGACGCCACGTCCCCGGAGAGAATGGCGTCGACGGCATCGTCCGCGGAGACGCTGCTCGCATCGCCGATGATTTCATCGACGTGATCTTCGGTAACAGTCCCCGCACCGCGACAATAGAGCGCCAGCTTCTTCACTTCGTTGCGGGATGCGATTCGATCGCCGCCGAGAAGCTCCATCAGGCGCTGGCGGGCAGCGCCGCTGATGGTGAGGCCTTCGGCCGACAGTTCGGTATCGATCAGGCCAGCAAGGGCCCGTGCATCGTCCGCATAGCAGGGAATGACGGCGATGGAGCGGACCGGCTCCACCACCTTGCGAAGGCCGCTGCCCTTCTTCAGGTCACCGGCCTCGATGATCAAGATATTGGCGGGAGGCTCATCCTTGGCGAGCGCCTGCATGGCATCCAGCAACGGCTTCTCGTTCATTGCGCCACGGAGCCAGACCAGCTTGGCACCTCCAAAAAGGCCGAGTGAGTTGACCTCATCAAGCAGACGGCCGGGATCGCCCTGGAGATCGGATACATCAAGCTTGAGCATCGCGAATGGGTCGTCCTGCGCGACACCGGTCTTGGCTGCGATCTGCGCAGCCCGCTCGGAAACGAGCCCGCGATCGGGCCCATAGATGACGAAGATCTTGTAGAGGCCGACCGACTTGTCAAGAAACCGGTCGAACTCGTGGGATTTTATTTCTGCCATACGGGAGGCGACTGGGGCTCGCGGGCAAGGGCAATGGCGATTTCACCACGCAGGAACTCGGACGTCTCGCGGGCAGCACGGTTTTCAGCGTCGCGGATTGCGCGCAGTTTTGCAAAGCTCTGTCCCGGGACATCGATCAAGGCGACAACTTCGCGCTTGGCCGATTTCAGGATCTTGCTGTCGCTGATACGGGTCAGCGTATAGGTGACATCCACCTGAACGCGGCCGGCAACAGGGATGTTGCTGACAGACACGGTGTCATCGTCGCTGGTAAGGTCTAGAATGCTCGAGGCGGAGCTCGTGGCCGTCATCTTTACTTCGTAGAGCGGATGCGCGGTCTCGCCTGCACCATGACCGGTGAGGAAGACGAGATTGTTGCGGATCACCTGCTCGATACGGGTCTTCGGATCCGCAAACTCCACGGATGCGAGCTTCTGACCGGTGCCTTCCTGTTCGGAATAGAGAGGCCGTGCCTGGCATCCCGCCAGAAGGGCAAGGCCGGCGATGCCAAGTGCGATGCCAAAGCGGCGGAATGAACGATCAGGCAACAATGTTCACGATCCTCTGTGGGACGACGATGATCTTCTTCGGTGGCTTGCCACCGAGAGCGGCTTTTACCACGTCGAGTGCGAGGGCTGCAGCCTCGACGGCAGTTTGATCCGCGTCGCGCGCGATTGTCAATTCGGCGCGCTTCTTGCCGTTGATCTGGACCGGCATCGTGACGTCATTTTCAACCACGAGAGCCTGGTCGAACTGTGGCCATGCAGTTGTTGATACCATCTCGCCATTGCCGAGCACGGCCCAGCATTCCTCGGCCAGATGCGGCGTCATTGGCGCGACGATCTGGATCAGGATTTCCGAGGCGTTGCGAACAGCGGCACGGTAGGCGGCGTCGCCCTTGCCGGCTGCAACATCGGTCAGCGGCGCTGCAAGCGCGTTGACCAGTTCGTAGATGCGGGCCACGGCCTTGTTGAAGGACAGCTTGTCGAGATCGCCCTGAACGGCCTGCAGCGTCTTGTGGGCCAGCTGCGAGATTGCCAGTCCATCGCCATCCTTAGCCGGAGTCGGATCAACCGTCTTCAGGTTTTCGGCAGCTTCCGAGATCAAGCGCCACAGGCGCTGGGTAAAGCGGTAGGCACCTTCGACACCCGCTTCCGACCAGATCACGTCGCGATCCGGCGGACTATCGGACAGAACGAAGAAGCGGGCCGTATCGGCGCCGTAGGATGCGATGATGTCATCGGGATCGACGACATTCTTTTTCGACTTCGACATTTTTTCGATCGAGCCGATGGTGACGCCGGCGCCGCTTGTCAGCAGCGTCGCGGTACGCTTGCCGTCGATTTCCTCGATACGGATATCGGCGGGGGCGACCCATTCACCGTTTTGGCCGGACTCGCCGAGACGGTAGGTTTCATGCACGACCATGCCTTGCGTGAACAGGCCCTTGAACGGTTCCTTCACGGCCACATGGCCGGTCTCGCGCATGGCACGGGTGAAGAAGCGCGAATAGAGCAGATGCAGGATGGCGTGCTCGATGCCGCCGATATACTGATCGACCGGCAGCCAGTGATCGGCAACGGCCGGGTTTGTCGGCTCGTTCAGCCAAGGGGCTGTGAAGCGTGTGAAATACCAGCTGGAATCGACAAACGTATCCATCGTATCCGTCTCGCGACGGGCATCGTGGCCGCATTTCGGGCAGCTGACATGGCGCCAGGTCGGGTGGCGATCGAGCGGGTTGCCCGGCAGGTCGAAGGTGACGTCGTCGGGCAACTGCACCGGCAGGTCCTTCTTCGGCACCGGCACGACGCCGCAGACTTCGCAATGGATGACAGGGATTGGGCAACCCCAGTAGCGCTGGCGGGAAATACCCCAGTCGCGCAGGCGGAAGTTCACCTTGCGCTCGCCCTGCGGTGCATTGCCCAGCGTCTGTTCGGACAGCTTGTCGGCAATGATCTGAAACGCTTCGTCGGTGCTCTTGCCGTCCAGGAAGCGGGAATTGATCATCACGCCATCGTCGACGAAGGCGGTGTCGCCGATCTCGAACGTCGCGGCATCGCCATCCTCAGGCATCACGACGGCAACGACCGGCAGATCGTATTTGCGGGCGAAATCCAGGTCGCGCTGGTCGCCGGCCGGGCAGCCGAAGATGGCGCCTGTGCCGTATTCCATCAGCACGAAGTTCGCCACATAGACCGGCAGTTCCCAAGAAGGGTCGAGCGGATGCCTTACGCGGACGCCGGTGTCTATGCCCTTTTTCTCGGCCGTTTCCAGCGCAGCAAGGGATGTGCCCTGACGGCGGCATTCCTCGGCGAAGGCTTCGATCTCCGGGTTGTTCGCAGCCGCGGCCTTGGCCAGCGGATGGTCGGCAGCGATTGCCAGGAACGAGGCGCCGAACAGCGTGTCGGGACGGGTCGTATAGACCGTCACGTCCTTGTCGACGCCGGCGGGTGCGGTTTCCGTCACGATTTCCCAGCGCAGGCTCATGCCTTCGGAGCGGCCGATCCAGTTCTTCTGCATCAGCCGGACCTTTTCAGGCCACTGATCCAGGTTATCCAGTTCGTCGAGCAGATCCTGGCTGAAATCGGTGATCTTGAAGAACCACTGCACCAGCTCGCGCTGATCGACCAGAGCGCCGGAACGCCAGCCGCGACCGTCGATCACCTGTTCGTTGGCCAGAACCGTCTGGTCGACCGGATCCCAGTTGACCTTGGATTGCTTGCGGTAGACCAGGCCCTTTTCCATCATGTCGAGGAACAGGTGCTGCTGCTGCTGGTAATATTCCACGTCGCAGGTGGCGAACTCGCGCGACCAGTCCAGCGAAAGGCCCATCGCCTTCAGCTGCTTCTTCATGGATTCGATGTTCTGGTAGGTCCAGGCCTTCGGGTGGGTCTTGTTGTCACGCGCGGCGTTTTCTGCCGGCATGCCGAACGCGTCCCAGCCCATCGGGTGCAGAACGTTGAAGCCGCGGGCGCGCTTGTAGCGGGCGACAACGTCACCCATCGCATAATTGCGCACGTGACCCATGTGAATGCGGCCGGACGGATAGGGGAACATCTCGAGGACGTAATACTTTTCCCGCGGATCGGCATTGTCGGTTTCGAAAACCTTCGCCTCGTTCCAGGTCTGCTGCCAACGGGGCTCGGCATCGCGCGGGTTGTAACGTTCAGTCGCCATCTGGATGATATTCCGGGAAATCAGGATATAGGAGTCGGGCAGACCTTCACCATGAATGGCCGCAAGCGTCAAGTTTTTGAGGCTTGCCGCGTGCCAAACTTTGATGGGACATGCCCTTGGCAGAGCCTCATATGGGCTTTAATCGCTTGCATCACAAGAATAGCGAAAGGTGACGGACAATGAGCGTCGAAGAACGGCTCCAGGAAGTCAGGACAAGGATCGGCAAGGCGGAAGAGACGGCCAATCGCTCCGCGGGCTCTGTCTCGCTCGTCGCTGTCTCCAAGACATTCGATGCCGGTGACATTAGGCCGGTCATCGCGTCGGGCCAGCGTGTGTTCGGCGAAAACCGGGTGCAGGAGAGTCAGGGCAAGTGGCCGGAGCTCAAGGCGGAGACGCCGGGCATCACGCTGCATCTGATCGGTCCGCTGCAATCCAACAAGGCGGCCGATGCGGTGGCTCTGTTCGACGTGATCGAGACGGTGGACCGCGAGAAGATTGCACGAGCCCTGGCAGACGAAATGGCTAAGCAGGGCAAGTCGCCGAAGCTCTATGTGCAGGTGAATACCGGGCTTGAACCGCAAAAGGCAGGCATCGAGCCGAAAGAGACGGTGGCGTTCGTCGCGCTTTGCCGAAACGAACTGGGGCTCGCCGTCGAAGGGCTGATGTGCATTCCGCCGGCGGATGAAAATCCGGGACCGCATTTCGCGCTTCTGGCAAAGCTTGCCAAAGAATGCGGCGTGGAGAAGCTTTCCATGGGCATGTCCGGCGATTTCGAGACGGCGGTGGAATTTGGCGCCACCAGCGTGCGCGTCGGTTCGGCAATCTTCGGCGCGCGCTGAAGTCTAACCCGTTGGTCGGGCTTCCCGCCCGATCGTCCCTCCCCTACACTCGCCCGATCAGGCTATGCGGTTGTGTTGGGAGGTACAGATGCAAAGCCAATATTTCGACGTTTACAGCAGCTGGGAAAACAACCCAGAGGCCTTCTGGAAGTCCGCGTCAGAGGCGATCGACTGGTTCAAAGAACCGGACGCGGTCTTTGATGCCGATGCCGGTGTCTATGGTCGGTGGTTCGTGGGGGGTGAAACCAACACCTGCTACAATTGCCTCGACCGCCATGTCGCAGCTGGGAACGGCGATCGGCTCGCCTTTATCCACGACAGCGCGATGACCGGTGCGCAACGGTCCTTCACCTATGCCGAGGTTCTGGCGGAGGTGAAGGCGATTGCAACTGTCATGCGCGATCTTGGCGTCGGTTACGGTGACCGGGTCGTCATCTACATGCCGATGGTGCCGGAAGCGATCTTCTCGATGCTCGCCTGCGCGCGGATCGGTGCTGTGCATTCCGTGGTGTTCGGCGGTTTCGCGGCACAGGAACTGGCAGCACGTCTCAACGATTCACAGGCGAAACTCGTTATCTCCGCGAGCTGCGGACTGGAGCCCGGTCGGGTCGTCGCCTACAAGCCGTTGCTCGACAAGGCAATCGAGCTCGCAACCGTGAAGCCGGAGCACTGCCTCATCGTGCAGAGGCCGGAATTGCAAGCCCAGCTCAGGCCGGAAAAGGGCGAGCTAGACTTTGCCGATCTGGTCGGCAAGGCGCTTGGGCGGGATATCGAATGCGTGGCGGTCAAATCAACCGATCCGCTCTACATTCTCTACACATCCGGTACGACGGGACAGCCAAAGGGCGTGGTGCGCGACAACGGCGGTTACATGGTGGCGCTCGCCTGGAGTATGCCGAATATTTTCGGGATCAAGCCGGGCGAGGTGTTCTGGACCGCGTCCGATATCGGCTGGGTGGTCGGTCACTCCTATATCGTTTACGCGCCGCTGCTTTCCGGCAATACCAGCGTCATCTTCGAGGGAAAGCCCGTCGGAACACCGGATGCAGGGACCTTCTGGCGCGTCATCGCCGACCATGACGTCAAGGTCTTCTTCACGGCGCCAACGGCGTTCCGCGCTATCCGCCGCGAAGACCCGGACGGCGAACTCATGGCGCATTACGATCTCAAGGGTCTGCGTGCTCTTTTTCTGGCGGGCGAAAGGGCGGATCCGGAAACGCTGAAATGGGCGGAGCAGAAACTGAAAGTGCCGGTGATCGACCACTGGTGGCAGACGGAGACCGGCTGGCCGATCGCCGCCAATCCGATGGGTCTGGGGCTGATGCCGTTCAAGCACGGATCTCCGACGCGACCTATGCCCGGCTACGCCATCGATGTTCTCGACGATGCCGGACTGCCCGTGCCGGCGGGGACGCTCGGCAACCTCGCCATCCGGCTGCCGCTGCCGCCCGGATGCCTGCCGACCTTCTGGAGAGCAGATGAGCGTTTCCGCGAGACCTGTCTCAGCACCTTCCCTGGGTACTATACGACCGCAGATGCAGGCGTGATCGACGAGGACGGCTACGTCTTCGTGATGGCGCGCACGGATGACATCATCAACTGCGCCGGGCATCGCCTTTCGACCGGTTCGATGGAAGAGGTCTGTGCGAAACATCCTGATGTGGCGGAATGCGCCGTGATCGGCATCAGCGATACGGTGAAGGGGCAGATCCCCTGCGGCTTCCTTGTCCTGAAGCACAATGTTTCACGGGAAACGGAGAAGATATCGTCGGAAGTGGCCGAGATGGTGCGGTCCGAGATCGGCCCGGTCGCCGCTTTCAAGACGGTCATGATCGTGCCGAAGCTTCCCAAAACACGCTCGGGCAAAATCCTGCGGGGAACGATGCAGAAGATTGCGGACGGAATGCCCTGGACCATGCCTGCTACTATCGAGGATCCGGGCGCGCTCGACGCGGTGACAGCGGCGCTGACCGCCAAGGGCTATGGAGGGGGCGGGCCGGCTGCGGCGCGCACAGGCGACACGTAGGCGGGCGACTGAGCGTCCAAATAAAAAGCCCCGGGCGCTGGCCCGAGGCTTCCATAAACTTCGTATCGGAAAGATTTCGGCTCAGAAACGGCCGTCGTCTTCCTCGTCGTCTTCCTTGCGGGTCGACTTGAGGGAGGAAAGCTTGGCGAACACGGCGTTCGCATCGATTTCCTTTTCCTTCTCTTCTTCGCGTTCGCTGCGGAAACCGCCGAAGCCGATGTTTTCTGCTTCTGCAGCCGGCTGCAGGGATGCACCGAGTTCGGCAGCGGTGGGCAGCGGACGACCCTTCGAGGCCTTTTCGACTTCAAGGTCGAGATCGATCTGGCTGCAGAGGCCGAGCGTGACCGGGTCCATCGGCGCCAGGTTTGCGGCGTTCCAGTGGGTGCGCTCGCGGATCTGCTCGATGGTCGACTTGGTGGTGCCGACGAGGCGCGAAATCTGCGCGTCCTTCAGTTCCGCGTGATTGCGCACCAGCCAGAGAATGGCGTTGGGGCGATCCTGGCGCTTGGAGACCGGCGTGTAACGCGGGCCGCGGCGCTTGGATTCAGGAACGCGAACTTTCGGCTCGGAAAGCTTGAGCTTGTAGTTGATATCCTTTTCAGCGCGTTCGATCTCGTCGCGGGACAGCTGGCCGGTGGCGATCGGGTCGAGGCCCTTGATACCCTGCGCTGCTTCGCCGTCTGCAATCGCCTTCACCTCAAGCGGGTGAAGTTTGCAGAACTGGGCGATCTGGTCGAACGAAAGCGCGGTGTTGTCGACGAGCCAGACGGCTGTCGCTTTCGGCATGAGCAGTGTTTGAGCCATAGATATAGTTCCTCTGTCCGTCCGCGCCGGTGTCGCGGGCGTGGGTATCAACCACAATTTCCGGGAATTTATTGCCCTATATTCGATTTGCGTCGGAATTGCAAATCGTCCAGCACCTTACCCTTTGTCTAATTGCGGCCCATGTTCCAAGTGTTAGATATGGGTCAAAGCAGGGAGGAGCACATGTCCGAAAAAATTTATCCGGTCGAGAAAGCCACCAAGGCAAAGGCGCTCATCGACAAGGACAAGTATGACAAGTGGTATGAGGAAAGCATCGAAAACCCGGACAAGTTCTGGGGCAAGCATGGCAAGCGGATCGACTGGTTCAAGCCTTTCACCAAGGTGAAAAACACGTCGTTCAAGGGCAAGGTCTCGATCAAGTGGTTCGAGGACGGCCAGACCAACGTTTCCTATAATTGCATCGATCGACACCTGAAGACGCATGGCGAGCGCACTGCGATCATCTGGGAAGGCGACAACCCGTATATCGACAAGAAGATCACCTACAACCAGCTCTACGATCAGGTCTGCCGCATGGCGAACGTGCTGAAGAAGCACGGCGTCAAGAAGGGCGACCGTGTCACGATCTACATGCCGATGATCCCGGAGGCAGCCTATGCGATGCTGGCCTGCGCCCGCATCGGCGCGGTGCATTCCGTCGTGTTCGGCGGATTTTCGCCGGAAGCGCTGGCCGGCCGCATCATCGACTGCCAGTCGACATTCGTGATCACCTGTGACGAGGGCGTGCGCGGCGGCAAACCGGTGCCGCTCAAGGAAAATACCGATACCGCTATCCGCATCGCGGCCAAGCAGTATGTCACGGTCAACAAGGTTCTGGTCGTCCGCCGTACCGGCGGCAAGACGAACTGGGCGCCCGGCCGCGACCTCTGGTATCACCAGGAAATCGCCACCGTCAAAGAGCATTGCGAACCGGTGAAGATGAAGGCGGAAGACCCGCTTTTCATCCTCTACACGTCCGGTTCCACCGGCAAGCCGAAAGGCGTTCTGCACACGACCGGCGGCTATCTCGTCTATGCGGCCATGACGCATGAATACACGTTCGATTACCATGATGGGGATATCTACTGGTGCACGGCCGATGTGGGCTGGGTGACCGGGCATTCCTATCTCGTCTATGGACCGCTCGCGAACTGCGCGACAACGCTGATGTTCGAAGGCGTGCCGAATTTCCCCGATCAGGGCCGGTTCTGGGAAATTGTCGACAAGCACAAGGTCAACATCTTCTACACAGCGCCGACCGCCATCCGTTCGCTGATGGGGGCCGGCGACGAGTTCGTGACGCGGTCGTCGCGGGCCAGCCTGCGGTTACTCGGAACGGTCGGCGAGCCGATCAATCCGGAGGCCTGGAACTGGTATCACGAGGTGGTCGGCAACAAGCGCTGCCCGATCGTCGATACCTGGTGGCAGACGGAAACCGGCGGCCACATGATCACGCCGCTGCCGGGTGCCACAGCGCTCAAGCCGGGTTCGGCGACGAAACCCTTCTTCGGCGTGCAGCCGCAGCTGGTGGACAATGAAGGCAATGTTCTCGAAGGGGCTGCCGACGGCAATCTCTGCATCATCGACAGCTGGCCGGGCCAGATGCGCACGCTCTACGGCGATCACGACCGCTTCGTCGAGGCCTACTTCACCACCTACAAGGGCAAGTACTTCACCGGCGACGGCTGCCGGCGTGACGAGGACGGCTATTACTGGATCACGGGCCGCGTCGACGACGTGCTTAACGTCTCCGGCCATCGTCTCGGTACGGCGGAAGTGGAATCGGCGCTGGTGTCGCACAATCTCGTGTCGGAGGCTGCCGTGGTCGGCTATCCGCACAACATCAAGGGCCAGGGCATCTATTGCTACGTGACGCTGATGGCGGGCAACGAGGGGACGGAGGAGCTTCGCCAGCAGCTGGTCAAGCATGTGCGCCAGGAGATCGGCCCGATAGCGGCACCCGACAAAATCCAGTTCTCGCCCGGCCTGCCCAAGACCCGATCCGGCAAGATCATGCGACGCATTCTGCGCAAGATTGCCGAGGATGATTTCGGTGCACTGGGAGATACGTCGACACTCGCCGATCCAGGCGTTGTGGACGATCTGATTGCCAACCGCCAGAACAGGGCGGACTGATCCGATAACCCAGGTGGGATGTCAGCGTAGCCGGCATCCCACCTGGGACTGGATTTCTTGAACGTCTCTCAGCGAATGGCAGACGGTTTCGCACGGAATGCCGTCGCGATCCGCATCCGCCCGGCTATACCCCTCGCACCAGAGGATGACGGCCTCCTCGCAGCTTGAAACGTCCTTGCAGGTTTTCGCCTGCGCTGCTCCGGCAAGCAAAACCATCGCAACCAGTATTACAAATCTCTTCATTTCCACCCCCGCATGCGAGGGTATATGTGCGTATTCTCTAACTCAAGCGGCCAATACAGGCTCAGTCACCACAGACCGGCACCATTTTCCGCCCGCCGTCATAGGGTTGAACCAGTCCAGCGAGAAGCAGGTCCGAGCCAGCGCTGCGGCCATCGGGCAGCACGACGTCAGCGACGATGCGGCCGAAATATTTGTCTCCGGTAATGTTGACGAGCTCGATCGTCGCGGACGCTTTTGTCAGTGTCTCCAGGGCCTGCCGCGCGTCGCCGCCGGCTTGCTGGACGGAATGGCACTTCGACTTGAGCTCCGGTGCATCGATGCCCCTGATGCGGACATAGACTTCAACCCGCTGCTGCGGCCAAGGCCGCGCCTCGACCAGGATCGTATCGCCATCGATGACGCGTAGGATCTCGGCAGCAACAGGTCCCGAGATTTCTTCGCGCGCGCTCGCCTCAGCCGCAGGGGCTCCAAAGAGAACAGCAATGAGCGCGAGATATCTGACCATGAAAGGAATAAATTCCGATCATTGGTTGAAGTCAATAGGAATATTTGCTTACGGTTTTACCGCTCAGAAATCGATGGCGCGGCCGTTGATTTCCCAGTCGCCGAAGCGGGCGGGATCGGCGCCGCCGCGGCCGCCGAATTCTTCCGGGGTGTCCGTCTTTGCGGCTGCCTGCCGGCGCTCCTCGGCTTCCTTCAGCGCGCGCTGGGCAGCCGGCGAGAGCGGTTTGCTTAACGCTGCGGTCTCGATCTGCGTTTCGCTATTGTCGTTGTCGGGCGTCTGCATTTCATTCACCGGATGGTTTATTGAAAGTCTGAGCGAATTCACCACATTATAGGGCGTTCTGAAGATTTCGAAAACCCTTACACGGGTTGAATTGGCAACGGGAGATATGACGATGAATGTGATGCGCACCGCCATGCTTCTGGCCTTCATGACGGCGTTGTTCATGGGCATAGGCTTCCTGATCGGCGGCAAGGGCGGGATGATGATCGCGCTGGTGATCGCGGCCGGCATGAACCTGTTTTCCTACTGGAACTCCGACAAGATGGTGCTGTCTGCCTATCATGCGCAGGAGGTCGATGCCCGTTCGGCGCCGGAATTTTACCTAATGGTGCAGTCACTTGCTGCCAATGCGGGCCTGCCGATGCCGAAAGTCTATATCTACGACAACCCGCAGCCGAATGCGTTTGCGACCGGCCGCAATCCGGAAAATGCTGCCGTTGCCGCTTCGACCGGTCTGTTGCAAAGCCTGACCCATGACGAAGTGGCCGGTGTCATGGCGCATGAGCTGGCGCATGTGCAAAACCGCGACACGCTGATCATGACGATCACAGCGACGCTCGCCGGCGCGATTTCCATGCTGGGCAATTTTGCGTTTCTGTTCGGCGGAAATCGCGGAAACAACAGCAATCCGTTCGGTTTTATCGGCGTGATTGTTGCCATGGTCGTTGCGCCCTTTGCGGCAATGCTGGTGCAGATGGCGATCAGCAGGACCCGCGAATATTCGGCCGACCGTCGCGGCGCCGAGATCTGCGGCAAGCCGCTGGCGCTGGCTTCCGCACTCTCCAAGATCGCCGGCACGGCGCGGCAGGTTCCGAATTACGAGGCGGAGCGCAACCCTGCGACGGCGCATATGTTCATCATCAACCCGCTTTCGGGCGAGCGGATGGATAACCTGTTCTCGACCCATCCGAATACGGACAACCGGATCGCAGCACTTCAGCAGATGGCTGGTGAGTTCCGGGGGGACATCGGCGGCGGTGGCTCGACGGGGCAGTCTTCGGCTGCTAGACCGCAGCGAAGCGCGCGCTCCGTTCCGAATTCCGGCTCCGACAGCCGGTGGGGCCGCAGTTCGAACGAACCGCCCAAGGGTCCATGGTCTTGAACGACAAGAAAAACAACAAGCCTTCCAGATCAACTGGCGCGCGGGAAAACCCGACATCCCATGCGCCAGGCTCTCGCCCAGACGCCGGACCGGCAAAGCCGGGGCTCGAAGTCCGCGTGACAGCGGCCAAGC
The DNA here is from genome assembly GCF_050500145.1 of Neorhizobium sp. IRS_2294. Taxonomy (NCBI): domain Bacteria; kingdom Pseudomonadati; phylum Pseudomonadota; class Alphaproteobacteria; order Hyphomicrobiales; family Rhizobiaceae; genus Neorhizobium; species Neorhizobium sp. IRS_2294. The sequence goes on along the minus strand of NZ_CP191439.1, from coordinate 3,519,888 downwards.
TTTTGTCGGCGGCCATCGACAAGAAGATTTCGCTCGATGGCATGCTCGACCTGTCCCACGGCAACCCGGCCTACAAGGCATTGGGCGATGCTGACCGGGCCCTGACGCGCGCCATCCTGACCACCGCCCTTCGCCATCTGACCCGGCTCGAAGCGGCGATTTCGTCCATGATCGATACGCCGCTGCCGCACGGGGCAAAATCCCTGCATCATGTTCTGGTGGTTGCGGCCGCGCAGATCCTCCATCTCGACGTCCCCTCGCATGCGGCGGTCGACTTGGCCGTCGAGCAGGCCAATCGCGATCCTCGCAACCGTCGCTTTGCCAAGCTGGTGAATGCCGTTCTGCGCCGCATGGTGCGCGAAAAGGAAGAGATCCTCGCGGCCACCGCTTCGGTGTCGCCGGTACCGGATTGGTTCCGCAAGCGTCTGGTTGCCGCCTACGGCGAGACCGAGGCCGACAAGATTGCCGAAGCGCAGCTGACGCCGGCCGCCATCGATCTGACGGTAAAGAGCGATGCCAAGGGCTGGGCGGAAAAGCTCGGCGGCAAGCTTCTGCCAACAGGCAGCATCCGCCTGCAGGTTTTCCAGGGATCGGTGACGGCTCTCGAGGGCTTCGAGGACGGTGAATGGTGGGTGCAGGACGTTGCCGCATCCATTCCGGCACAGTTGTTCGGTGACCTCACGGGCAAGCGCATCGCGGATCTCTGTGCGGCGCCTGGCGGCAAGACGGCGCAGCTGGTCGTTGCCGGCGCGCACGTGATTGCCGTCGAGCAATCCGCCAACCGTCTGGCGCGGCTGAAGGAAAACCTGGCGCGGCTCGGTCTCGAAGCGGAGCTTTCGAGCGGCGATCTGTTCGAATTCAAGCCGGACGAGTTGCTCGATGGCGTGCTGCTCGATGCACCCTGCTCGTCCACCGGCACCACCCGCCGCCATCCCGATGTGCTCTGGACCAAGGGACCCGAGGATATCGGCAAGCTTGCCGTACTGCAGGAGCGTATGCTGCGGCATGCGGTGACGCTGGTAAAACCGGGCGGGCTCATCGTGTTTTCGAACTGCTCGCTTGATCCGCTAGAGGGCGAAAAGCTGGTGGCGAAGGTTCTGGCGGATACGCCGACACTGGAACGCCAGCCGTTCAGGGCCAGCGATTGGCCGGGTCTGGAATCCGCGATTTCAGATCTCGGTGAATTCCGCACCACGCCGGCCATGCTGCCGGGGGATGAGACCTTTGCCGGTGGCATGGATGGCTTCTTCGCGAGCGTGCTCCGCGTCAGGTAAGTCTTTATTCACTATAACCTTACATAGTTTCGGTTGATCCATAATCGATTCCGGGCGCTCGGGGAGAGCATCCGGCCCTGCGGAGAATATCTCAAGTGACGATGCGGCTTGCCGATCGCCGAAGGATTCTTGCCTTCGGCATGCGGGAGATCTGGCGACGCATGTGTCGCCGGTCCGCCGGCATGCGCCTTGCTCTGACACCGCTGCCGGTGCCGGACAGGCTGATCGTGGCGCCAACCGATCTGCGATCGATCGATCCGTTCATTGCCGAGGAAATTCTCGAGGGGCGCTATCCGCTGGCCGGGCGCGTTCTCGAAACCTTCGGTCATTCGCCGTTTCAGGTCGAGCTTCCGTCCAAGGCCTTTGCCGAGCGGCTGCATTCGTTTGCCTGGCTGCGGCATGTTCGTGCCAACAAGACAGAAGAAGCCTGCGACCACGCCCGTGACGTGGTGGCGGACTGGATCACGCTGCATGGCCGTCGCCAGAGGGGCATCGGCTGGGAACCGAGCGTGGTGGCCGAGCGGGTGGTCGCGTGGCTGTCCCACTCGACCGTCCTCTTGCAGGGCGCGGAGGCCGGCTTCTACCGCCGCTTCATGAAGAGCCTGGCGTTTCAGGTTCGCTACCTGCGCAAGATCGCTGGCTGTATTCCCGCCGACGAGACCCGGCTTCGTATCCGCATCGCACTCGCCATGGCATCGGTTTCCATGCCTACACGCGCGGCCTTCATCCGCCGCGAAGGTGCGCGGCTCGACCGTGAACTGGAATTCCAGATCCTGGCCGATGGCGGCCATCTCTCGCGCAATCCGCGCTCGATGCTGGATGCGCTGCTCGATCTTCTGCCGCTGCGGCAGACCTATATCAATCTCGGCCACGATCTGCCGCAAAAGCTGATCCCGACGATCGACCGCATCTATCCGGCACTGCGCTTCTTCCGCCACCAGGATGGTGATCTGGCGCTGTTCAACGGTGCGACGGCGACACCGGCAAGCGAGCTGATGTCGGTGCTGCGGTATGACGAGAGCGGTGGCAAGCCGTTCAAGGCGCTCCCGCATATGAACTATCACCGGCTGACGGCCGAGGACACGACGCTGATCGTCGATACGGGCTGGTCGGAGCCGGAATTCTCGCGCACGGCGCATGCCGGTTGCCTCGCCTTCGAGCTCTCGTCGGGCCGCAACAGGTTTATCGTCAACTCGGGCTCACCGAAATTTTCAGGGCGCGGCCACCGCAAGATGGCGCGCTCGACGGCGGCGCATTCGACGCTGACGCTGTCTGAGACGTCATCGAGCCGGATCGCCAAGTCGAAGCTTGCCGGCCCCATCCTGCTTCCCGGCGTCTCCGACGTCACGATCGACCGACGCGACGATGCGCATGGCAACGACTGGCTGCGGGCGACCCATGACGGGTATCTCAAGGAGTTCGGCTACCTCTACCACCGCGAGATCGGCCTCAACACGACCGGCAACAAGATCAAGGGCCATGACCGGCTGTTCGTCCCTGATGGCGAAGAGCCGGGCGACGAAAGACTGGTGGCTGTGGTTCGCTTTCACATCCATCCGGCCATCCGGCTGGTGCGGCGCGACCCGGAAAGCGTTGTCATGCAGGCGAGTGACGGCGAGAAATGGCTGTTTTCGGCGCCGGGTCTCGAGGTCATGATCGACGAGGACATCTTCTTTGCAGATGTTTCCGGCCCTCGCCCGAGCCAGCAGCTGGCGATCGAATTTACCCTGCCAGAGGTCACCGAAATCCGCTGGATGCTGCGGCGCGCCGATTAGCCCTGGTTGGAATAGGGTTTCCCTGAAGGGGTAGCTGTGCTAACCGGCGGCCAATCCCTTTTCGCCCTTTTGGGCACCCTCTTTCAGGAGAGACCGATGGCCGTCGCATCCAAGAAAATCCCAGCGCCCGACCGCGTCAAGATCCGCACAGCGCTTCTTTCCGTGTCCGACAAGGCCGGCATCATCGAGCTCGCGAAAGCGCTGACCGAGCAGGGTGTGAAGCTCTTGTCCACCGGTGGCACGCACAAGGCGATCGCCGCCGCGGGTCTTGCCGTCACCGACGTCTCCGAAGTCACGGGCTTTCCTGAGATCATGGACGGTCGCGTCAAGACGCTGCATCCGACCGTGCATGGTGGCCTTCTCGCCATCCGCGACGACGAGGAGCATGTCGCGGCGATGCAGAAACACGGCATCGAGAGCATCGATCTTTCGGTCATCAATCTCTATCCATTCGAGGAAGTGCGCGCGGCAGGCGGCGACTATCCGACGACGGTCGAGAATATCGATATCGGCGGCCCGGCGATGATCCGTGCGTCCGCCAAGAACCATGCCTATGTCACGATCGTCACCGATCCCTCCGACTACCCTGCCCTGATAGAAGCGCTGCAGGCCAATGGCGGCGAGACGGACTATGCATTCCGCCAGAAGCTTGCCGCCAAGGCCTATGCCCGCACCGCAGCCTATGACACGGCGATCTCCAACTGGTTCGCCGAAGCGCTCGAGATCGAAACGCCGAGCTACCGGACGATCGGCGGCGTGCTGAAGGAAGCCATGCGCTACGGCGAGAACCCGCACCAGAGCGCCGGCTTCTACGTGACCGGCGAGAACCGCCCGGGCGTTGCCACCGCGACGCTGCTGCAGGGCAAGCAGCTCTCCTACAACAACATCAACGACACCGATGGCGCCTTCGAGCTGATCGGCGAATTTGCGGCCGACCAGGGACCTGCTTGTGCCATCATCAAGCACGCCAACCCCTGCGGCGTCGCAACCGGCTCGACGCTGAAGGACGCCTATCTGCGGGCGCTGGCCTGCGACAGCACATCAGCTTTCGGCGGCATCATCGCGCTCAACCAGCTGCTCGATGCCGAGACGGCGGAAGAGATCGTCAAGCTGTTTACCGAAGTGATCATCGCGCCCGAGGTTTCCGACGAGGCAAAGGCGATCATCGCGTCCAAGAAGAACCTGCGCCTGCTGGTGACCGGCGGCCTGCCGGACCCGCGTTCGCGCGGCATTACGGCAAAGACCGTTGCCGGCGGCCTTCTGGTGCAGAGCCGCGACAGCGGTGTCATCGAGGATGTCGATCTGAAGGTCGTGACCAAGCGCGCACCGACGCCGACCGAGCTTGAAGACATGAAGTTTGCCTACAAGGTGGCAAAGCACGTCAAGTCCAACGCCATCGTCTATGCCAAGGACGGCCAGACGGCAGGTATCGGCGCCGGCCAGATGAGCCGGATCGATTCCGCCCGTATCGCCGGGCTCAAGGCTGAAGATGCGGCGAAGGCCATGGGCTGGGCCGAGCCGATGACGAAGGGGTCAGCGGTCGCATCTGAAGCCTTCTTCCCGTTTGCCGACGGTCTGCTTTCGGCGATCGCTGCCGGCGCAACTGCGGTCATCCAGCCCGGCGGCTCGATGCGCGATGCAGAAGTGATTGCGGCCGCCGACGAGCATGGTGTGGCGATGGTGTTTACCGGCATGCGTCACTTCCGGCACTAATCTAGGTTGAGAACCTTCTATCCGGCCGATCTGTCGGCCGGATAGGGCACGGTCAGAAGCAGGATCAGGCCGGTGCCGAGAAAGACTGTCAGCGTCGCCATGCCGAGATGGGCAGAGCCCGTTGCATAGGTAACGATGGAAAACGACAGCGTGGCGAGAAAGCTCGTGGCGCGTCCAGACAGCGCATAAATGCCGAAATAGCGGCCGGCCTCCGACACATCGATGCTGCGGGCAAGGTATGAACGCGACGAGGCCTGGACGGGGCCGAAGGCGGCACCGATCAGAAGCCCGAACAGGATATAGGCCTTTTCCGCCGCGGTGCCGAACATACCGCCTGAATCCTCCATGGAAAGCGGCATCAGGCCGAAGAAGACCTCGCCCGGGCTGGTGGAAACGATGCCGACGGTTGCGATCAGCAGCAGGACAAGACTTGTGACCACCACCGTCTTTGATCCGAGCACCCGGTCGAGATGCCCGGCCGCAATGCAGCCAAAGATCGCCACGACATTCAGGATGATGCCGTAGATGCCGATCTCGATGGTCGCCCAGCCGAACATGGCCGCCGCAAACGTGCCGCCGAGAATGATGAGGCCGTTGACGCCATCCTGGTAGAGCATGCGGGCAATCAGGAAGCGGACGATGTCGGGGCGATGCTTAAGTTCACGCAGAGTGCCTGCAAGTTCGCGGAAGCCGGAGCCGACGGCCTTTGCGAGAGGCAGGCCTTTCGGGGCGTCCGGCGTGAAGAAGAACATCGGCAGGATGAATAGAAGATACCAGATCGCCGCGATCGGGCCGGTGATGCGCGCGTCCTCGCCGAGCGCCGGATCAAGCCCGAAGAGCGGCGGAATGCCGAGGAGCGTCAGACCCGTTTCCGGATTGGCGGCAAGCAGCGCGACAACCGCGATCAGCACGGTCATGCCGCCGAGATAACCCAGACCCCAGGCGATGTTCGAAACCTTGCCGATATCGGCCTTGGATACGAGGCGCGGCATCATGGAATCGTTGAAGACGATGGAAAACTCCGCCGCGATCGAGGCAAGGATGATGCAGGTAACCGGCAGGGTGAGCGGCGAGCCCGGAGCGGCCTGCCACAGCAGGACGAGGCTTGCGACCTTGATCAGTGCAAAGCTTGCGATCCATGGTTTTCTGGCACCCGACTGATCGGCGATCGAGCCCAGGATTGGAGACAGGATGGCGATGACGACGGAGGATGCCGTCGCCATGTTGCTCCAGGTGGTCTGGGCGGAGATCGGGTCGTCGGTGAGGCGCGCGACGAAATACGGGCCGAAGATGAAGGTGATGACAACCGTGAAGAACGGCTGTGCCGCCCAGTCGAACAGCATCCAGCCCCAGATGCCGCGCCGGCCTGGTTTAGCCGGCGCCTCGTCAAGTCCTGTCTCGGCCATCTTCTTTTCCCCGAAGCCCCTGCCCTCAAGCCGACCGTGCGTGTGCCAGATCTCCCAGCAGACCGGCGGCGACGGAAATCTTCGAGAGCGTCAGATCGCCGCTTTCGCTGAGGCTCATCAGTTCGGCGCCGATGCGGTTGACGCGCAGTCGATCGCCAGCGATCCAGGCTTCCACCGGCTTCTTGTCCTTGCGGTGCTCGGTCAAGACGGCAATGACGATGTCACGGCGGGCCGATGCGAGCTGTTGCAGGCTGCGCGACAGTGCCAGGCTTTCGTAATGGTCGCTTGTGCCAATCCGCTCGCCGGCCACGATCAGCCGGTTGACGCGGAACGTCTCGGTGACGGCGAAATAGCTCTCGATGGCGCGCGCCATGCTTTCGCCGGTCCGGTCGGCAATCCGCATGATCTCCGGCACGATGACGAGTGCCGATAGCAGGCGTATCTCTTTCACCAGACCGGACGGCGCCCCTTCGGCCTCCAGTTCTGCCGCAAGCGGGCCCGTTTCGGCGATGATATCGTCGGTCACGGTGGCGCGCAGCCCCTTGATTGCGGCCCTGAGCCTGGCGATGGCCTCGGTCAGCTCCGTCGTGCCGATCTGCGTCTGGAGTGCGAGATAGGTACCGATGCCGATGATGCGGGTAACCTGGGCATAGAGATCATTCTGAACCCGGCCCGAGATCTTGCCATCCAGCTGGTCGATTTCGGCCCAGATATTCTCCAGGTCGAAGCCATCGCGAACGAGGAAGAGTGCCTTCACGACATTGGCCGCGGTGGCCCCCGTCATGTCGCTCATCATGTGGATAAAGCCCGGCCCGCCGCGGTTGATGGCTTCGTTTGCAAGCGCCGTCGCGACGATTTCGCGGTGCAGGCGGTGGCCGGCAATATCGGCGGCATAAGCCTTCTGCATCTTCGCCGGGAAATAGGCTTTCAGCACGGATGCGAAATACGGGTCGTCTGGGATAGTGCTGTCGATCAGGGCGTCGAACAGGACGATCTTCGAGTAGGAGACGAGCACGCCGATCTCCGGTCGTGTCAGCGGCCGGCCGCTGGCATAGCGCTCGGCAAGTTCGACATCGTCGGGAAGCGTTTCGACCTTGCGGTTCAGCCGCCCTTCGCTTTCGAGAACCGACATCAGGCGGGCGAGCTGCTCGCGATTGGCGGCACCCTTCCGCTCGACGAGCGAGATCGCGAGCGGCTGCAGGTAGTTGTTGCGCAAAACGAGATGCCCCACGTCTTCCGTCATGGAGGCGAGCAGCGTGTTGCGCTTGGCGCGGGTCAGCCTGCCGTCCTGCATGGCCGGGTTGAGCGCGATCTTGATATTGACCTCGACGTCGGACGAATTGACGCCTGCGGAATTGTCGATCGCGTCGGAATTGCAGCGCCCACCGGCCAGCGAATAGGCGATGCGGCCCTTCTGGGTGACGCCGAGATTGGCACCCTCGCCGATGACGCTGGCGCGCACTTCTGCGGCCGTGATGCGGATCGGATCGTTGGCGCGGTCGCCCACTTCGGTGTCGGTTTCGGATGCGGCCTTGATATAGGTGCCGATGCCGCCGAACCAGAGAAGGTCGACCTTGCTTTTCAGGATCGCCGTCAGGATCTCGAAGGGCGAAGCCGTCAACTTGTCGAGGCCGATTGCCGCTGCCGCCTGCTTGGTCAGCTTGACGGATTTTTCCGTGCGCGAAATGATCATTGCACCTTCAGACAGCGTCGAGCGGTCGTAATCCTGCCAGCTGGAGCGGGGAAGGGCGAACATGCGGCTGCGCTCAGTGAAGGATTTTTCGATATCCGGATCCGGATCGATAAAGATGTCGCGATGGTCGAAGGCGGCGATCAGGCGAATCTTTTCCGACAGAAGCATGCCGTTGCCGAAGACGTCGCCCGACATGTCGCCGACACCGGCGACCGAGAACGGCGTCGTCTGGATGTCGATGTCCTTTTCGCGGAAATGCCGCTTGACCGCTTCCCACGCGCCGCGGGCGGTAATGCCCATCTTCTTGTGGTCATAGCCGGCAGAGCCGCCCGATGCGAAGGCATCATCCAGCCAGAAGCCGGCTTCCTGCGCCAGCCCATTGGCGGTGTCGGAGAAGGTTGCCGTTCCCTTGTCGGCAGCGACGACGAAGTACGGATCGTCCCCGTCGATGCGCAGCGTGTTTTCGGGCGGGACGACTTCTCCGTCGATGATGTTGTCGGTAACCGACAGAAGCGTGCGGATATAGGTCTTGTAGGCTTCCTTGCCGGCGTTGAAGAAGGCGTCGCGCGAAGCGGCGGAGGGAAGCATCTTCGGGAAGAAGCCGCCCTTTGCGCCGACGGGAACGATGACGGCGTTCTTCACCTGCTGTGCCTTCACAAGGCCCAGTACCTCGGTGCGATAATCCTCGCCGCGGTCCGACCAGCGGATGCCGCCTCTAGCGACCTTGCCGAAGCGCAGGTGAACACCTTCGACTTCGGTGCCGTAGACGAAGATCTCGCGGTACGGGCGCGGTTCCGGCAGGCCGTCGAGCATGTCAGGATCAAGCTTGAACGCCAACATCGGCTTTGCGCCGCCGTTCTCGTCCACCTGGAAATAGTTGGTGCGAAGCGTTGCGTCGATCGCGTTGACGAAGCGGCGAAGCGTGCGGTCCTCGTCGAGGTTCGGTACGTTGCCGAGCGCTTGCTCGATCGTCTCGTGCAGCTCGGTCAGCTTCCTGATACGGGCCTTTTCGGCAATTTTCGGATCGAACCCGTCGCGGAACAGGCGGAAGACGAAGGCGGAGATTTCCGGATACTTGTTGAGCGTATCGGCGATGTAGGTCTGCGAGTAGACGATGCCGGCCTGGCGCAGATAGCGCGCATAGGCGCGCAGCACGGTCACTTCGCGGGCGGAAAGGCCGGCGAGCAGAACGAGGCGGTTGAAGCCGTCATTGTCGATCAGTCCCTCGAACGCCCTGAGGAATGCGTCTTCGAGCCGCTGTCCCTCACGCGCAAGATCGATCTCGCGGGCACCGTCGAGCTGCAGTTCCATGTCGTGCAGGACGATGAGGTCCGCCTGCGGGCCGGCGTGGATTTCGAATGTCTGCTCGCTGACCACGTGAAAGCCGAGATTTTCGAGAAGCGGCACGCGGCGCGACAGGGAAAGATGCTGGTCGCGGTGGAAGATCTTTAGCGAAACGGTGTTCGCATCGTCACCGGGGCGCCGGTAGAAGTCGATGCGGATGGTCTCGCCGGCAGCGCAGGCGGCAATATCGGGCAGGTCGGCAAAGGTTTCTTCCGGAGAGAACGCTTCCTGGAAAGCGCGGGTGACGGAAAGGCGGGGGCCGTCTTCCGCAAGCAATGCGAACCTGTCTTCCCACGGCGTCGCGATAAGGCGCACAGCCTCCTCGAGCTTTGCCTGCGCGACACGCGGCGTCTTGCCGCCGCTGCGGCCGATGATCATGTGGACGCGGGCAACGCGGGCTTCCGGAAACGCCGGGTAATAGGCCGAGACGTGGCCGTCGAAGATTTCGCAGAGATACGCGCCGACCTTTTCGCGGACGATCGAATTATAATCCTCGCGCGGCACATAGACGATAACAGAGACGAAACGGTCGAAATGGTCGATACGCGGCAGCACGCGCACGCGCGGCCGCTCGCTCAGCTCCATGATCTGTTCGCAGAAGCTCGAGAGAACATCGAGATCGATCTGAAAAAGGTTGTCGCGCGGGTAGGATTCCAGCGTGTTTTCGAGCATCCGGCCCGAATGGCTTTCCGGATCGAACCCGAAATTCTTCTCGATGCGGGCGATCTTTGCGCGCAGCAGCGGCACGTCGCGGACGGACTGGGTATAGGCAGTGGAGGTGAACAGGCCGACGATGCGCAGTTCGCCGACCACATTGCCCTTCTCATCGAAGCGCTTCACCCCGACGTAATCCATATAGGCGCGACGGTGCACGACGGATTTGACGTTGGCCTTGGCGACGATGAGGAAATCCGGGCCGTCGAGAAATTCGAGGATTTCTGGCGTCGTCGTGACCTGATCCTTGCCCTGACGCAGGACGAGCACATCCGGATCGGACAGGATGCCGAGGCCCCTGCCCTTGCCGCGCTCCACCTTGGCATCGGCGCCCTTGCCCGAATAGGTGTATTCGCGCATGCCGAGGAAGGTGAAATTGTCGTTCCTGAGCCAGTCGAGGAAAGCATACGCCTCGTCGGCATCGGCCTTCTTGCCTTTTTTCGCGTTGACGAGTTGGGCCTGGGCGTCTTTGAGAACGCCGAGCATCGCGGACCAGCCGGTAATGGCCTGGTGCACCTGGTTAAGAACAAAGCGGATTCGCTCGACCAGCCCGTCGGCTTGCTCGTCGTTGAGCTGAGGCACATGGATCTGGATCAGGCTGACGTGATGGGCCGGGTCGCCGGGTCGCTCGCTCGAGTGAAGCGTCGGCTGCTTGCCCGGTTCGATGACGAGGATCGGATGGACGGCCATCGTGAGGTCGCGATAGGCCGTCGTCACTTCACCCATGACCGAATCGAACAGAAACGGCATGTTGCGATCAATCACCGTAATGATCGAAACCGGCATTCCATCGGGCTCGACACCATCAAGGGTTTCGATTGTGATGTCGGCCTTGATTCGCGTCCAGGCTTTCAGCCGTCTTGCGGCATGTCCCGCGCACAGGGCGAGCATTTCTGGGGTGTAGTTTTCGAGATCGTCACTGCTGGCGCGGCTGAAGATCAGGAAGGGATCGAGATTGTCCTCCATGCCGGAAGCGGCCGCAATCTTGCCCGCCTTCTCGATCTGCTTGTCCCGCTTCGGGTTTTGCCGGCCTGCCATCTGTCTCTCCCTAAATTTTTTCTCAACGTGCGATAAAACGCAGCCAATGTCATTATGCTTTGCCGCGGTGTCTCACCGGTGCTTGCGGCTGGAATTTGTCATAGGCGTGTCACGTCTTGTTGACATGCCGACACAGAGATCCGATCAACGGTTCGATAACGTCGAAAGCAAGCATCATGCAGGGTAATTCAGGCGCGGTCATCGTCATTTCCAGCCATGTGATCCGTGGCTCGGTCGGTAACCGGGCCGCCGTCTTCGCGCTCGAGACCCTGGGATATCCCGTCTGGGCCATGCCGACCGTCGTGCTGCCCTGGCATCCCGGGCACGGTCCTTCGACGCGCCTGACGTTTCCCGAATCGGATTTCGACAAGGCTATAGACGATCTCATCCGGGCGCCATGGCTCGGCGAAGTGAAGGCGGTGCTGACCGGGTATTTCGGAAATGCCGCGCAGCCGCGCGCCGTGGCACGACTGATCGAGGCGCTGCGGAGAAACAACCCGGACCTTATCTATGTCTGCGATCCCGTGATGGGCGATCTCGGCGGGCTCTATATCCCGCAGCCGACAGCCGAAGCAATCCGCGACGAGCTTCTGCCGCTTGCCACCATCGCCACGCCGAACCGATACGAGCTTGCCTGGCTCTCGGGTGCACCGCTCGATGATAACAATGCGATCATGGAGGCGGCAATCGCGCTCGGGCCGCCGCGGATGCTGGTGACCTCGGCGGTGCCGATGATGACCGGCAGTACCGGCAATCTCTATCTCACCGGCAATCATGCGCTGCTGGCTGAACACCGGCTGATCGACCACGCCCCGAACGGGCTCGGAGACCTACTCTCAGCGGTTTTTCTCGCCCGCGTCATGTCCGGCATGGATGAAGAGAAAGCGCTGCAGACAACGACTGCCAGCGTGTTCGAAGTGCTGGCGCGTTCGGTAAAGCGCGGGGCCAACGAACTGACGCTGGAAATGGATGCCGCCAGCCTCTCGACGCCGATGGCGATGGTCCAGATGCGCCGGCTCGTGCATCCCCTTAAGAGGCGCAAGCCGTAAGCTCAAAGAGCATGCCCATCCACACAATGGCCGTTGATTCTCGTCTGGCTGCACGATAATCGTGAGCCATGAGCGAATTTCCAGAAAAACTGCTTTCGGGCTACCGTAACTTCATGAGTGGTCGCTACAGCGACGAGCGGGAGCGCTATCGCGCGCTTGCCGATACCGGCCAGAAGCCGCATACGCTCCTGGTTGCTTGTTGCGACAGTCGCGCGGCGCCCGAGACGATCTTCGACTGCGGTCCGGGAGAACTCTTCGTGGTCCGCAACGTCGCCAACATGGTACCGCGCTACGAGCCCGACAGCCAGTTTCACGGGACATCGGCTGCGGTCGAATACGCGGTGCAGGTGCTCGAGATCCGCAATATCGTCGTCATGGGCCACGGCCGCTGCGGCGGTATCCAGGCAGCGCTCGACGCTTCCATGAAGCCGCTGTCGGAGGGGGATTTCATCGGCAAGTGGATGGGTTTGGTCAGGCCTGCGGCCACGCAGATCCAGAGCAACGACCTGATGACCCAGAGCGAGCGTCAGACAGCGCTCGAACGGGTGTCGATCCGCAATTCGATCGCCAATCTGCAGACCTTCCCCTTCGTCCGCAATCTCACGGAAAAGGGAGAACTCGACATTCACGGCGCCTGGTTCGATATCTCGACCGGCGAGTTGTGGGTGATGAACGAGAAGGGCGATTTCACCCGGCCAGACATCAGTGTACCGGCGATCGAGGCCGAGCAGAGCCCGGCCTGATCATTTCAACCGTGTAACGGCTCAGCCGCCGTCGATCTGGGCGCCCATGTATGCGATCGCCTGCTGGTAGACGGTTGCCGCGTTCCAGCCCTGGATGGCGACGAAATTCGGCTCGCCCTGCTGGTAGCCGGCACCGGTGCGCCAGCCATGGCCCTTCAGGAAGTTCGCGGTCGACGCCAGCGCATCGGCGCGCGAACGGACCATGTCGATATGGCCGTCGCCATCACCATCAGCGCCGTAGCGGATGACGTTGAGCGGCAGGAACTGGGTCTGGCCGATTTCGCCATGCGCCGCACCCTTTGCAGTGGTGCTGAGATCACCGCGGGCGACGAGTTGCAGGGCTGCGTACAGCTGTTCGGTAAAGTAGGCCGAGCGGCGGCAGTCATAGGAAAGCGTTGCGACGGCCGACAGCGTGTGCTGGTCGCCCATGTAATTGCCGAAACCGGTTTCCATGCCCCAGATCGCCAGGATCGGGCCGGCCGGAACGCCGTAGCGGCGCTCGATCGAAGCGAACAGCGCTGCGTTGGATTTCTTCATGGACTTGCCGCGCGAGATGATCGTTGCGCCACCGCGCTTCTTCATGAACTCGTCGAAGGAAAGCTTGAAGCTTTTCTGGCCGCGGTCGGCGCGAATGGTTGGGCGGTTGTAGACGACGTTGGCAAAGGCACGGTCGAGAACTGCAGGGCTGATACCCTTGGACGGTGCCTGCTGCTTGAAATCGGCGACCCAGCGGTCGAAACCGGCTCCATCATTGCCGCAGGCGGCGGCAAAGGCCGGGGCTGCGGTTGCAAGCGTTGCTGCTGCGATCAATCCTGCCAGAATAGTCTTCATCATGCGGTCAAACCCGTCGAAAGTCCGGATTGCTTGGCCGAAAGCTTCCGGAAGAATTGCGCTATATTCGGCCTTATGACCCCAGTGGCGGATAATCGCAATTCATCTTCCCATGAATAGTTCGTGAAGAGAGACGAATCGAAAAAACCCCGTCATTTCTGACGGGGCTTTCTAAGCGGATTTGCTTAATAAAGTACGTTACTTATTAAGCAGCAACCTTGCGTGGCTTGATGAGACCGCGATTGACCAGAAGTTCGGCGATCTGGATCGCGTTCAGCGCGGCACCCTTGCGCAGGTTGTCGGAGACGACCCAGATGTTGAGTCCGTTTTCGACGGTTGCGTCTTCGCGGATACGCGAAATGTAGGTCGCATCTTCACCGGCGCATTCGAGAGGCGTGATGTAGCCACCGTCTTCGTGCTTGTCGATCACGAGGCAACCCGGCGCTTCGCGCAGGATATCGCGGGCCTGATCGGCCGTGATCTCGTTTTCGAACTCGATGTTGACGGATTCGGAGTGGCCGATGAAGACCGGAACGCGAACGGCCGTGCAGGTGACACGGATCTTCGGGTCGAGCATCTTCTTGGTCTCGGCCAGAACCTTCCACTCTTCCTTCGTGTAGCCGTCTTCCATGAAGCTATCGATATGCGGGATGACGTTGAAGGCAATACGCTTGGTGAACTTCTTCGATTCGACCGGATCGGCCACGAACACGGCGCGCGTCTGGGTGAAGAGTTCGTCCATGCCTTCCTTGCCGGCACCGGACACCGACTGGTAGGTGGAAACGACGACGCGCTTGATCTTGGCAAAGTCGTGAAGCGGCTTCAGCGCGACGACGAGCTGGGCCGTCGAGCAGTTCGGATTGGCAATGATGTTCTTCTTGGAGAAGCCGACGATGGCATCGGGGTTCACTTCCGGAACGATCAGCGGCACTTCGGAATCGTAGCGCCAGGCGGACGAGTTGTCGATAACGACGCAGCCCTGCGCACCGATCTTCGGCGACCACTTCTTGGAGGCATCGCCGCCGGCTGACATCAGGCAGATGTCGGTATCGGAGAAATCGTAGTTCTCGAGGTTGGAAACCTTGAGCGTCTTGTCGCCGAAGGAAACTTCCGTTCCCTGGCTGCGGGCGGAGGCGAGTGCGACGACTTCATCCGCCGGAAAACCACGTTCCGCCAGAATGTTCAGCATTTCCCTGCCGACATTGCCGGTTGCACCGGCGACTGCGATCTTGAAACCCATTTCTTTGCTCTCTTTCTGTCTCTCCTCGGTTTTCTGAGGGGGAAGCCCGTGTCGCGCGCGACGCGGTGTTCCTTGTCCCCGGCCGTACCGGGGAGAGAGCGGTGGCCAGAGACGTCAGACGATAATTTTCGTCGTCGTTTTGGCCGTGGTTTTGTCAGAAACCGAAAGGGCAACATCCAGCCGCCCGGCAGATACTGCCAGGTCATAGCACGCAGCAAAGCGAAAGTCGCGGCGAAGCATGGACACTCCTTTTCCAAAGCTGCTCATAAAAGATTTTGCCGCAGAGTCAAGGTTGATGCGATTGGACATCGGCGCGTTATCACGTTTCTGTCATTGCACTGTCATCGCATGGGGCTATCCCCGAACCTCTATGCGACGCAACGACGGGGGTTTTCCATGCGTATGCTTCTTGCTGCCTTTGCAGCCACAACAATTCTTTCCGGCGGCGTGCAAGCCGCCCACGCCGCAAACGTCTTTCCGCTCGATCGTGCAACGATCCTGACCGGCTCGCCGTTCGATTTCAAGGTTGAGTTCAGCTCGGTCGTGAAGCCTGAGGACGTCAAGATCACCGTCAACGGCCAGGACTACAAGTCTGTGTTCGGCAAGGATGTCGAGTTCGTTGCAGAAGAGAAGAACAAGGACAAGGTCCTCGGTTCCGCCGTCGTGCTGCGCGCACTGACGATCGCGAATGCCGGCGACTACAAGGTTGAGGTGTCTGCTGGTTCGGAAACCAAAAGCGTGACCTGGAACGTCTACGGCACCGCGGCGCAGCCAAAGGCCAAGAACGTGATCTTCCTGATCGGTGACGGTCTTTCCGTGGCGCATCGCACCGCTGCTCGCATCATGGCCAAGGGCATGACCGAAGGCAAGGCGAACGGTCGTCTCGCGATGGACGACATCCCGCCGGCAGCCTTTATCGGGACGTCTGCGACGGACGCTGTCGCCACCGACAGCGCCAACACGATGTCGGCCTATATGACCGGCCACAAGACAGCCGTGAACGCAATCGGCGTCTATGCCGACCGCACGCCTGACTCGATGGACGATCCGAAGGTTGAAACATACGCGGAGGCGGTCCGCCGCCAGACGAAGAAGTCGATCGGCATCGTCACGACCGCAGAAGTTCAGGACGCAACACCCGCAGCCGTCGTCGCCCATACCCGCAAGCGCGGCGACAAGGCGGAAATCAACGGCATGCTGTTCGACGTCAAGCCGGACGTCCTGCTCGGCGGCGGTTCCGCCTACTTCCTGCCCCAGGCGACGCCCGGATCCAAGCGCAAGGACGACAAGGACTATATCGCCCTGTTCAAGGACGCCGGCTACATGCTTGCGACCAGCAAGGCTGAACTGGCAACGGCCGCCGGCACCAATACCGGCAAGATCCTCGGCCTGTTCCACACCGGCAACATGGACACGACGCTTGACCGCGAATTCCTGAAAAAGGGCACGACGGCGAAGTTCCCGGATCAGCCGGGCCTCGTCGACATGACCAAGGTTGCGCTCGACACGCTGTCGAAGAACCCGGACGGCTTCTTCCTGATGGTCGAAGCTGCCAACATCGACAAGATGTCCCATCCGCTGGACTGGGACCGCGCCGTCGTCGATACGATCGAATTCGACAAGGCAATCGCCGCAGCCCGCGAATTTGCCGACAAGAACCCCGACACGCTGATCATCGTCACCGGCGATCATACCCACGGTGTTTCGATCATCGGTACGGTCAACGATGAAAAGCCGGGCGACGACATGCGCGAAAAGGTCGGGACCTATGCCGAGGCAGGCTTCCCGAACTATATGGACGAGAACAAGGACGGTTATCCTGACAAGGTCGATGTTACCAAGCGACTGTTCCTGAACGCCAATAACGGCCCTGATCATTACGAGACATTCCGTCCGAAGCTCGACAATCCCTTCGTTCCCGCCATCCAGAACGAGAAGAAGGAATATGTCGCCAACGAAGCCTACAAGGATGTCCCGGGTGCTGTTCTCGTGACCGGCATCATCCCGAAGAGCGCCGACAGCGGCGTCCATGCGGTTGACGATGTCGTGCTTCAGGCTGCCGGCCCGGGTTCGGAAGGCTTCCGCGGTTACATGGAGCAGAGCGACGTCTACAAGGTTCTCGCGGAAACTTTCGCGCTGGGCGCCAAGCAGACCAACTAATCAGACCAACCGGCCTGAAAGACAAGAATGAAAGAGGGGGCATGTCCTGTGGCATGCCCCCCTGTCCAATGAGATATCGCGGGACTTGAAGATATGCCTCAGCTGCAGGATGATGACGGCGCTCGTCAAGGGAAAGTGATCATGCGAGCGCTCGAGATGGTCGATCGTCGCCAGATGCTCAAGACCTCGCTCGGCATCATTGCCGGCCTGCCGCTGCTGATATCAGGAGCAATAGCCCGAGCGGAAAACGGGCTTTCCTTCGACGAGCTCTATGGCAAGGTCAGCGTTCTCGGGCTGGAATTTTCCGACAAGGTCAAGCGGCTGAACGGCCAGGAGATCGCCATGCGCGGTTTCATGGCGCCACCGCTGAAGGCGGAAGCCTCGTTCTTTGTTCTGACCGAAGTGCCGATGTCGATCTGCCCGTTCTGCTCCACCGATGCGGACTGGCCGGACAATATCGTCGTTGTCTATCTCGATGAGAAGCAGACATTCACCCAACCAAGCCAGACGATCGAGGTGCGCGGCACGCTCGAGATGGGCTCGTGGACCGATCCGGACACCGGCTTCGTAAGCCTGCTCAGGATCCGACAGGCGGAATACGGTATGGTCTGAAGACATGATGCCTCTAAAGGTGCAATCCCTCGCCGTCTCGTTTCCTGGTCTGGCGACGCCGGTTCTTTCCATCGATGCCCTCGAGATCGCCGCCGGCAGCCGCGTTGCGCTGACGGGCGGGTCGGGATCGGGCAAGAGCACGCTTCTCAATATCATTGCGGGGCTTGAGCGTGTTCGCACCGGTGAGGTCATCTGGGGTGGGCAGGATATTGCCAGACTGTCGGAAGGCCGGCGAGACCTTTGGCGGGCCGAAAATGTCGGCCTGGTGATGCAGGATTTCCATCTCTTTGCGGGTCTTTCGGCGCTGGATAACGTGCTGCTGCCGGCACGGCTTTCGCGGGTCTCGACCCCGAATCTGGTGGAAAGAGCGCATGAGCTGATCGAGACCGTGGGGTTGAAGCGACCCGGTCAGTCCGTCGAGACCATGTCGCGCGGTGAGATGCAGCGGGTGGCGATCGCCCGGGCGTTGCTGCGCAAGCCGGGTATCATCATCGCCGATGAGCCGACGGCAAGCCTCGATCTCGAAAACGGCGAGGCGGTCGGGGATCTGCTTTTGTCGGTCGCGGCCGGTGCCGGCAGCACGCTTGTTATAGCCACCCACGACCAGCGCATGATCGAACGCCTCAACCGGCGTATCGTGCTCGGGGGCGGGTGCATCGTCGGCGATGAGACCGTCGGGGAGATCGCTGCATGATCGGTTTTATCGTCGCCGACCTGCGGCGTCTCTGGCTGGGCTGCGCCGTCGTGGTGCTACTCGTTGCCTTAGCGACCGCGCTCGGCGTTGCCGTGACCCTGCAGGAACGGTCGCTGCGTCTCGGCAGTGCGCGTGCTGCGGACAAGTTCGATCTGGTGATCGGCGCCTCCGGCAGCGAGACGCAGCTCATCCTTTCCTCGATCTTTCTCCAGCCCGCACCGCTGCCACTGGTCGATGGAAGCGTGCTGGCAAAGCTGGCGGCCGACCCAAGGGTCGCGTGGGCAGCTCCCGTTGGGTTCGGCGATTCCTTTGCCGGCTATCCGATCGTTGGAACGACGACCACGCTTGTCACCAGCACCACGCCGGGCTTTGGCGAGGGCCGCATGTTTGCCGCGGAAGGCGAGGCGGTTCTCGGCGCTTCCGTCTCTCTCCCGATCGGCGCCGTCGTCAAGCCGATGCATGGAACAGCCGAAACTGGTGGTCCAACCCATACGGACATCGCATACAAGGTCGTGGGCAAGCTGAAACCGACCGGCACGCCATGGGACCGCGCCATTCTCGTGCCGATCCAGGCCGTATGGCACGTTCATGGTTTAGGCGCTGAGCATGAGCACGAGGACGCAAGCACGGAGCCTGCGGCATCTGTCGCCTCTACCACCCATGACGAAGACCATCATCACGGCGGCATCGATCCGGATGCGCCGATCGTTGAGGATTTCGCGGCTGATACCCCCGGCCTTCCAGCGATTCTGGTCAAACCGAAGTCGATTGCCGATGCCTATCGCCTGCGTCAGGCCTATCGCGGCAATGGCACGGTGGCGGTCTTTCCCGGCGAGGTGCTGACCGGCCTTTATGCGACGCTTGGCGATGCGAAAATGGTGTTGAGTGCGGTCGCTGCGGGATCTCAGGCTCTTGTCGCGGCAGCACTGGTGCTGGTGACGGTGATCCATGTGGGGCAGAGGCGCCGGCAGATCGGCGCGCTGCGCGCGTTCGGGGCACCGCGCGTCGCCGTGTTCCTCATCGTGTGGCTGGAGCTTCTTCTCCTGGTTGCGCTTGGCATCGGGCTCGGCTTCGTCTGCGGGCTACTGGCGGCGCAGTTCGGCGCCCATCTGTTTACCGCGAAAAGCGGGGTCATCCTGCCGGTCGGGTTCACGAGAGACGACGTACGTCTGGCACTTTTTCTGCTGGGCTTTGCAGCGGTCCTTTCGGCCGTGCCGGCACTTCTTGCCTATCGGCAGTCGCCCGCCCAGGCGCTTCGCTCCTGACCATTCCGAGCTACGTCATTAGACGAAAGTCATAAGCCGAAAGCATGTCTCATCCGGCGTGCCAAATTCTGTCACTCTGCAACGATTGCGCTAACCTGTCTGGCCGAGGAGGAGAATGGCCGGACAGGAAGGCACGGAGTTCATCTTGTTGGGAGGACGACAATGGCACACGTCGCAACGGCAGCCCGGACGAAGGCTAGCCCCATGACGCGCGAGGAAAAGAAGGTCATCTTCGCCTCGTCGCTGGGTACCATTTTCGAATGGTATGATTTCTATCTCTACGGAACGCTTGCCGTCATCATCGGCCGGCAGTTCTTTTCGGCGTTTCCGCCCGCCACGCAGGCCATCTTTGCACTGCTGGCCTTTGCTGCAGGCTTTCTCGTCCGCCCCTTCGGCGCACTGGTCTTCGGACGGCTCGGCGATCTTGTCGGACGCAAATATACCTTCCTGGTCACGATCGTGATCATGGGCCTATCGACATTCTTTGTCGGTCTTCTGCCGAGCTACGAGCAGATTGGTGCAACGGCGCCCATCCTTCTCATCGCGCTGCGCATGTTGCAGGGCCTGGCGCTCGGTGGCGAATACGGTGGTGCTGCTGTCTATGTGGCGGAGCACGCCCCGCCCGGTCGCCGCGGATTTTACACGGCCTGGATTCAGACGACGGCGACGCTTGGCCTGTTGCTGTCGCTCGCCGTCATCGTGACGCTGCGCGTCAACATGGGTGAAGAAGCCTTCGCCACCAGCTATCCGGTCATATTCGGTCTGCTGGGCGGCTGGCGCATTCCGTTCCTCGGATCGGCACTGCTGCTTGCCGTCTCCATCTACATCCGCTTGCAGATGAACGAGTCTCCCGTCTTCCAGAAGATGAAGGAAGAAGGCACCCGTTCGAAGGCACCTCTGACGGAAGCCTTCGGCACCTGGAAGAACGGCAAGATCGTGCTGATAGCACTGTTCGGCCTTGTCGTCGGCCAGGCCGTCGTCTGGTATACCGGCCAGTTCTACGCGCTGTTCTTCCTGCAGAGCATCCTGAAAGTCGACCTTCTGACGGCGAACGTACTGATTGCCTGGTCGCTTCTTCTCGGCACACCATTCTTCCTCGTCTTCGGTGCGCTGTCTGACCGCGTGGGCCGCAAATGGGTCATTCTGGCAGGCTGCGCGCTCGCAGCGGTCACGTACTTCCCGCTGTTCCACGCGTTGACCAATACCGCCAATCCGACCTACGCGGCAGCGATCAAAAACGTCCAGATCCAGGTTTCGGCGGATCCGGCGACATGCGGATCCCTGTTCGACCCGGTTGGTATCAGGACCTTCACGCAGCCCTGCGACGTCGCGAGACGCACGCTGTCGCAGCAGGCGTTTACCTACACGCTGGTGCCAGCAGCCGCCGGTGCGCCAACCACGGTCAGCGTGGCGGGCACGGACGTTCCCGTTGCCAATGTGACGTTGCCGGACGGCAAGACCGAAACCTTCGCCCAGCGTCTCGGCCCGGCCAGCGTGGCAGCCGGCTACCCTGCCGCCAACGATGCTGCCAAGGTGCGTGTGGATGGCTTCTTCGCGGTGTTCGGCAATGCCCAGGCTTTGACGGTCATCGCCATTCTCTGGGTCATGGTCGTCTATGTGACGATCGTCTACGGCCCGATCGCCGCGGCGCTGGTGGAGTTTTTCCCGACACGCATCCGCTATACCGCCATGTCGCTGCCGTATCACATCGGCAACGGCTGGTTCGGCGGGCTGCTGCCGGCCACCTCCTTCGCGATCGTTGCCTCGACCGGGGATATCTATGCCGGCCTCTGGTATCCGGTCGGCTTTGCCGTTCTCACGATCATCATCGGCGCGGTCTTCGTGAAGGACCGGCGCAATATCGATCTTAACGACTGATCAGTCAGCAAAAAAGAAGGGCCCGGCGGAAACGCCGGGCCCTTTTTCGTTTCAGGGCAGTGGTCCCCTCGCGGGATGCCTCAGGCCGAGAGGCCGGCAAATTCCTTGAGGATGGCGTCGCCCATGTCGCCGGTGCCGACTTGGCGGCAGCCGTCGGCCATGATGTCGCCGGTGCGGATGCCCTGGTCGAGAACGTTGGCGATCGCCTTTTCCAGGTTGTCGGCTTCAGTGATCATGTTGAAGGAATAGCGAAGACACATGGCAAAGGACGCGATCATGGCGATCGGGTTGGCAATGCCCTTGCCGGCAATATCCGGTGCCGAACCATGGACCGGCTCGTACAGCGCCTTGCGCTTGCCGGTCTTGCCATCGGGTGCGCCGAGGGAAGCGGACGGCAGCATGCCGAGCGAACCCGTCAGCATGGCCGCAACATCAGACAGCATGTCGCCGAACAGGTTGTCGGTGACGATGACGTCGAACTGTTTCGGCGCGCGAACCAGTTGCATGCCGCCGGCATCGGCCAGCATGTGGTCCAGCTTCACATCGGAATATTTTGCCTTGTGGATTTCGGTGACGACCTGGTTCCACAGCACGCCCGACTTCATGACGTTGCGCTTTTCCATGGAGCAAACGGCATTCTTGCGGGTGCGCGCCAGTTCGAAGGCAACGCCTGCGATGCGTTCGATCTCGTAGGTGTCGTAGATCTGGGTGTCGATGCCGCGCTTCTGGCCGTTGCCGAGATCGATGATTTCCTTCGGCTCTCCGAAATAGACGCCGCCTGTGAGTTCGCGGATGATCAGGATGTCGAGCCCGTCCACCAGTTCGGGTTTCAGCGAGGAGGCGGCGGCAAGCGCCGGATAGCAGATGGCCGGGCGCAGATTTGCGAAAAGCTCCATATCCTTGCGCAGACGCAGCAGGCCGGCTTCCGGGCGAACCTCATAGGGCACACTATCCCATTTCGGACCACCGACGGCGCCGAACAGGACGGCATCGGCCGTCATCGCCTTTTCCATATCCGCGTCGGAAATGGCGGCACCATGCGCATCATAGGCGCAGCCGCCAACCAGGCCTTCGTCGGTGACGAAATCGGCACTCATGGCGTCGTTCATATGGGCGATGATCTTGCGCACTTCGCCCATGGCCTCCGGACCGATGCCATCACCGGGAAGCAGGAAAAGGTGTTTTGCCATTGTGCAGATGTCCTTGATTGTTCAGGCGACGGTTGGGCAGCTGTTTCAGGAAGCGCCGGCACCGATGCGGGCGGTCACTTCGATCTCGATTTTCATTTCAGGGGTGGTGAGGCAGCAGACGATCATGGTCGCTGCCGGCCGAATCTGGGCAAATGCCGATCCGACCACCTCGACCACGGCATCGTAGTCGGCCATGTCGACAAGATAATAGCGTACGCGGACCACGTCCTTCAGGCTGCTGCCGGCTTCGCCAAGCGCTTTTGCGATAGTGGCGAGCGCGTTGCGGGTCTGGTCAGCGACATCGTCAGGCATCACCATCAGGGCATAGTCATAGCCCGTCGTGCCAGAGACATAGACCATGTCACGGTCAACAACTGCGCGGGAATAGCCGATCCGCGCTTCGAACGGTGATCCGGAGGAGATATGCGTGACCATCTGATAACCCTCAGAGCCAGGGGCGGTCCGTGCTGTTCTTGTCCTCGAAACTCGAGATCACGGCGTCGCTCTTCAGCGTCGATGCAATATCGTCGAGACCTTCGAGAAGGATCTGGCGGCGGCCGGGGTCGATGTCGAAATGCAGCGAGCCGCCATCCGGGCCGGTGATCTTCTGTGCTTCGAGATCGATCGAAATGACGGCATTGGAGCCACGATCCGCATCATCGAGCAGCTTTTCGAGATCTTCCGGAGATACGATGATCGGCAGGATGCCGTTCTTGAAACAGTTATTGTAGAAAATATCGGCAAAGCTGGTCGAGATCACGCAACGGATGCCGAAATCGAGAAGTGCCCAAGGCGCGTGCTCACGCGACGAGCCGCAGCCGAAATTGTCGCCGGCCACCAGGATCTTTGAGTGGCGATAGGCAGGCTTGTTCAGGATGAAATCCGGGTTTTCTGACCCATCCTGATTGTAGCGGGATTCCGCAAACAATCCCTTGCCGAGACCGGTTCGCTTGATCGTCTTCAGGTAGTCCTTGGGAATGATCATGTCGGTGTCGATGTTGACGACCGGAAGCGGCGCTGCGACGCCGGTGAGCTGCGTGAACTTGTCCATGATCTGCCTCCAAGGGAGTTGTCGTGAAGGCCAAATAAAGCAATTTGCCGCCGATTTGAAGGGCATTATGCCTTCAACCGGTACTCCGCTGCGCCAGAGCGCGCAGGCGGAGCGAACATGATGACGCTAGAGGTCGATGATGGTACCGCGGCCGTCGTTCCACACACGGATATCGCGGCTGGCCGGCTTTGGTCCGAACGATTTCGCTCGCACGGGTACAGGGTTCAACCTGGTCGAGATCGCCCTACCAATTGAAAGAAGGACGAGAATGCCGGCAAATGCGACGGTCAGAGACGCTGTAAACAGCGCCGCCATGGCAAGCACCGCAATAGCTGAGGCGACGACGAAAAATGCACGAATGTTTTGCATGGATCATACCTTTCAACGTCTGAAATGTGGGACCGGCCGGCCCCGCTTACAAGTGGTTTCACGACCTCCTGTCTTGCCGAGGGCCAAAAAGCTTGTCACAACCACGTTATGACTTTTCCCAATGATTACATGGTCCCGAAGCGATGGCCGCTTTGATCCTGCGCTCGCTCCTGAGCG
Source organism: Neorhizobium sp. IRS_2294 (assembly GCF_050500145.1). Classification (NCBI taxonomy): domain Bacteria; kingdom Pseudomonadati; phylum Pseudomonadota; class Alphaproteobacteria; order Hyphomicrobiales; family Rhizobiaceae; genus Neorhizobium; species Neorhizobium sp. IRS_2294. The sequence continues at coordinate 3,495,672 of NZ_CP191439.1, read as the reverse complement.
TTCCCGCGAGCAACACCCGTGCGCTTTCGAAAATCCCGCAACTCGACTGCGACGGCGTGATTTTCGATCTGGAGGATTCCGTGGCCTCCCGGCAGAAGGCGGAAGCGCGGGATAACCTCCGCAGAAGCTTTGCCAAGCTGAATTCCGATGATCTCGAGACCGCCATCCGGATCAATCCGCTCACAAGCGAATTTGGTCCAGCAGATCTCGATCTCATCGTCGAACTTCTGCCGGATGCGGTGGTCATTCCCAAGGTTGAGCATGCGGACGACGTCCGGGTGATCGCCGAGCGCCTTTCTCAGGCGGGCGTGCCGGAGAGGGTCTCTATCTGGGCGATGATCGAAACGCCGCTCGGCGTCCTCAACGCCGCCGAAATCTCGAGCGTGGGCGGACGGATCAAATGCCTCGTCGTGGGGCTCAACGATCTTCGCAAGGCAACGGGTGTTTTGCCGCAAGCGGGGCGGGCCAATCTCATACCCTGGTTGATGCAGGTCGTGCTGGCGGGCAGGGCCTATGGTGTCGATGTGATCGACAGCGTGTTTAACGATTTCAAGGACGAAGCCGCGTTCGAAGCCGAGTGCGCCCAGGGCCGCGCCATGGGATTTTCAGGCAAGATGCTGATCCATCCGGCGCAGATCGACGCGGCCAACCGTCATTTCGGTCCAGACGAAGATGCCCTTGGGGAGGCACGCGCCACCATCGAGGCCTTCCGTCAGCCGGGAGCCGAAACGCTCAACGTCATCAACCTCGACGGCCGCATGGTCGAGCGTCTGCATCTCGAAGATGCGGAAAAGCTCGTGGCCAGCGCGGCGGTCATCGCCAACAGAAAGAGAAAGCCATGAAAGTATATCGTTTCATCACCGGTCCTGACGATGCCGCCTTTTGTCACCGGGTGACGGCGGCGCTGAACAAGGGCTGGGAACTCTCCGGTTCGCCAAGCTACGCCTTCAACGGCAAGACGGGCGAGATGCATTGCGGCCAGGCCGTGATGAAGACCGTCGAAGGCAAGGAATACAGCCCCGAGATGAAGCTCGGCGAGCAGTAAAAAGCTAGGCCGAGGTGTGTCTGCCAGCGCTGGATCAGCGCTGGCTTGCTTCCTCGGCGCTCGCCTCGATGCGCTCCATGTCGTCGTCACTCAGGCCGAAGTGATGGCCGATCTCGTGGATAAGGACGTGGGTGATGATATCGCCCAGCGTTTCCTCATTCTCCGCCCAGTAATCGAGGATAGGCCGGCGATAGAGCCGGATGCGATTGGGCAGTTCGCCGGTTTCGACCGTAAACCGTTCCGAAATGCCACGTCCTTCGAACAGGCCCAGAAGGTCGAACGGCGTTTCCAGCGCCATGTCTTCGAAAACGTCGTCGTCCGGAAATTCTTCGACCTCAATGGTGAGGTTCGTTGTAAGTTTGCGGAATTCGTCCGGAAGGTGGCTGTAGGCTTCTAATGCCAGCGACTCGAACGTGCTGATCGTCGGCGCATGGCGATCCTGCCAATCATCGGTCTGGTCAATGCGGGCCATGGGATCTCCTTCCAACTCAGGCACATATAATACCTGAAGCAGCTATTTCGAGAAAAGAATCATTGCGATAGCTTTTAGAGGAAAAGATTCCTGATCGGGAGCTGTTGACTCTTTGCCACGTGTCTGGAATCCATAAGAACATAAAGCGAACATTATCGATGGAGTTAACGCCATGGCCAAAGGTGCCTGGGCGCGGGAGAGACTTTTGCCCTGCGCAAGCCGATCTCGGAAACGGAAAGCGGTCGGCGAGCTTGCTCCTGATGCTCGCGTCTGGTCTGGATTGGAACCCGCATGACCGCCTGTTTTCGATCCCCTCTGGCGCATCGACAGAGGCGTATTCTGACACTCGTGTTCCCGCGTCTGTCAACCGACAGAATCGCGCGCCGCCGCTGGGGTATGGACTGGCGGTCTTCCCGCCATCATGACCATCCACCGATCGTCTTTGCCGGGCGCCACGCCGACAGGATGTGCCTGACAGTGCTCGACGCGGCCGCCGAACGCCTCAACCTGAAGCTGGGGCAGGGCGTTTCAGAAGCGCGAGCTATCTTTCCGGAGCTCGACGTGATGGACGAAGACGATGATGCCGACGCGGCGCTTCTGATGGCGCTCTCCGACTGGTGCGACCGATATACGCCACTGGTGACGCTAGAAGGGCGCAACGGGCTCTCTCTGGATATCACGGGCTGTGCGGATTACGGTGGCGGAGAGCAGGGCTTGCTCGGCAATGCCTCCCACAGACTCCGTCAGATGGGTTTCGACGTCAAAGGGACACTCGCATCTTTTCCGGGCGTGTGGAGCGATTCTGCTTCTGCCGCGGACGGAACCTGTGGCGGCGTGTTGTTTCGATCGAGTGACGTTCGAGCCTTTTCGGAGATATCGCAGAGACACAGCAGCCGGTTAGGCATCACTGCCTCCGATCACGGATCGTTGATAAGGGGGTTATGATATGTCAATTACCGGGCTGGATTCTTTCTTGACATCGCTTGTCCTCTTTTGCAAAAAGTCTGTATCGAGGTCAATGTTCTCCAGGTCGATCCAAAATGCTGGTTTGCAGTTGCAATTACATCACCGAAAGGGAGATCAAGGATACGATCATCCAACTCCTCACTGAGGACTGTTGGCAGCTGATCGTTCCCGTCAAGGTCTACCATGCGATGGAAAAACGCGGCCGTTGCTGCGGTTGCTTTCCCAATGTCGTTGATCTGATCATCAAGACCACTGAGGAATATCACGCCCAGCGGCACTCGACGGAAGCTGACGTGATCGTCTATATGTCGCGCTTGAAACAACTCCACGAAGAAAACAGGAGAGCGGACATTGAAAGGCGACTTACAGGTCATCGAGCGGCTTAACGAGGCACTTTTCCTCGAACTTGGCGCTGTGAACCAATACTGGCTGCACTATCGTCTCCTGCATGATTGGGGTTTTACCAAGCTTGCCAAGAAGGAGCGGGCCGAATCCATCGAAGAGATGCAGCATGCCGATCGTCTTATCGACCGCATCATCTTTCTCGAGGGTCATCCGAACCTTCAGACGCTGGCACCGCTTCGCATCGGTCAGAACGTCAAGGAAGTTCTAGAGGCCGATCTGGCTGGTGAATACGATGCCCGCACCGCCTACAAGGCGTCGCGTGATATCTGTCACGCCGCCGGAGACTATGTCTCCATGAAGCTTTTCGAACAGCTGCTGATGGATGAAGAGGGTCATATCGACTTCCTGGAAACGCAGCTCGAACTTCTCTCGAAGATCGGCGAAGAGAGATACGGCCAGCTCAACGCGGAATCAGCCGACTCCGCTGAGTAAAGCTCAAATCATCGACATTCTATCGCTCGAGCCCGGTGGAAGTTGCTTTCACCGGGCTTTGCTTTATCCGACCAGCGCTAATCGGACGTGCAATCAGCCCGCCGGCGAGAGGTGGGCAAATTCCGCGACGACCCGGTCATAGACCGAGCGCTTGAACGGCACGATCAGGCCGGGCAGATCCTGCATCGGCTTCCATTCCCAGGCATCGAATTCAGCCGTATGGCCGCCCGGCGGCGGGTTGATGGCGATCTCGCTTTCATCGCCGTCAAAGCGGAAGGCAAACCAGCGCTGCGTCTGTCCGCGATACTTTCCCTTCAGTCCGATACCGATCAGGTGTTCCGGAAGATCGTAGTTGATCCACTCGCCGGCTTCGGCAAGCAGCGTGACGGAACGCATGCCCGTTTCTTCGTACAGTTCACGATAGGCGGCGGGAAGGGGATCTTCGCCCTTGTCGATCCCGCCCTGCGGCATCTGCCACAGTTGCGGAGACCCGTCGAATTCGCTGTTGCCGGCAGCAATGCGGCGTCCCGCCCAAACGAGGCCCTCGCTGTTGAGCACCATGACCCCGACGCAGGGACGATAGGGAAGATCGTCCGCTTTCACCGGTTTCTTGTGATCCTTGGCCATATCATTCCCCTTGCTTCAAGGTGCCACGCTCTCGCGGGCAAGCGTCGATACACCGACGATTTCTACACCGCGTTGCGAGGCTTCGTCGGCCCATTTGCGGATCGCCGCGATGCTCTCGTCGAAGGCGGAGGCGATGCCGATTGCCGTTCCCTTGCGTTGGGCTATCCGCTCCAGTTCGTCAAGTTTCTTGAGGATCGCGTCGGATTGAAGCTGACCGTCCAGGGTCAGGTCACCGAAGGCGTGCGGCAGTTGCATCGCCTTTGCCAGCACCTCCGTCTTCGACTGGGCCGAGGTGCCGTCATCGAGGAACAGCAGGCCGCGGGAGGCCATGTCGCGCAGGACAGGCTCAAGCGCCTTGACGTCGGAGAGATAGCGGCCGCCCTGGTAGTTCATGATCCCCGTATAGTTGGTGATCTCGCCCATCGCCACATGCAGTCGCTCAAGGTTCTTTGCGGCAGGATCCTTGACGAGAAGCGTGCCGGGTCCGGGGTCGTTGGCCGGGTAGTCGTAAGGCTCGAACGGGACTTGGATGAGGATTTCGTGGCCCGCGCGGCGCGCTTCCTGCATCCAGCGCTGCAGGCTGTTGCCGCTTGCAGCAAGGCCTAGCGTTACGGCTGGCGGCAGTTGCTGGATTGCGCGCTGGGTGCCCGTCTGGCTGAGGCCGAGGCCACCGACCACGATCGCGATCCTTGTGCCGCGGGCGCCGGACCAGGGTCGTGCATACTGGTCCATGGGTCGCATGCCATCCTCGCCGAGGATCGGCAGTCTGCCGTATTCCGTGTCTTCCAGAAGAGACGTATTCGGCTCTGCCGCAAATCGCGGGTCCTGGCCAATTCTCTGGGCATTGATAAGGACGGGACCGTTTCCATCCCTTGCGCGCGGCGTGTATTTCGTCACGACCGATCCGTCCGCCATCCGGTTCTGCTCAATGGTCGCGCCGGAATTCGGATTGGACCGGGGCATACCGTTGGGGTTGGCATTTTCGGGAGAAACTGCATCATCGGCAGGTGTCTTGGGGGCGATCGCCGTGGAGGAGGGGGGCTCGCTCGAGGCGATGCGCTCAAGCTGAGGGTCGTTTCGCATCGCATAGATCGACAAGCCGACGACGGAAATCACGCCGATGCTTCCTAAAATGGCAACGGCCGACAGGCGACGCGCCGTTCGTCGTTTCGGCGGCCGGTTTTGACCGAGCGGTGCATGGAGATCGCTGCCCAAGGGATATGCCCGCGTCTGCGCTGCCGAAATGAATGCGGTCAGGCGGCTGTGATGAAACAGCCGCCTGACCGGTTTGCCTGATTAGTTCTTGACGGCGGCCGCAGCCTTGTCGGGGCTTGCCGGGAAGGACGGGTCTGTCTTTGTCCCATGCAGCAGGTCCATGGCATAGTTCAGCTGCAGGTCGTCCTTGGTTTCCGGCGGCACATAGGCAGCCGAACCGGAACCTTCGTCTGTTTCGGCCGCACCCTGGATATGGCCCTTGAGGCTGGATTCGCCCTCGGCGCGGACCTTGCCCTGCAATTCCGGCGGCAGCGGCTGTTCGACCTTGATGTCAGGCGTGATGCCCGTTCCCTGGATCGACTTGCCGGATGGCGTGTAATAGAGCGCCGTCGTCAGACGCAGTGCTCCGGATTCACCGAGCGGAATGATCGTCTGGACGGAGCCCTTGCCGAACGAGCGGGTGCCGACAACTGTTGCACGCTTCAGGTCCTGAAGGGCACCGGCGACGATTTCAGATGCGGAAGCCGAGCCGCCGTTTACCAGCACGACCACCGGCTTGCCATCGGTCAGGTCGCCAGGGCCGGCATTGAAGCGGCGTGTCTCATCTGCGTTGCGGCCACGGGTGGAAACCACTTCGCCGCGTTCCAGGAACGCATCGGAGACGTTGATCGCCTGGTCCAGCAGACCGCCCGGGTTGAGCCGCAAGTCAAGCACGAAGCCCTTCAGCTTGTCGGCAGGCACGTCGGCCTTGATCTTCTTGATCGCCTTTTCGAGATCGTCATAGGTCTTCTCGGTAAAGGAGATGACGCGCACATATCCGATGTCGCCGCCTTCGACGCGGGATTTCACGGCGCGCACGGCAATGATGTCGCGCATGACGGTGATGTCGAGTGGCTTGTCGGCACCCTGTCGGATGACGGTCAGCTTGATGGGTGTGTTGACGGCGCCGCGCATCTTTTCGACCGCGTCTTCAAGCTTCAGGCCGCGAACCGCCTGGCCATCGATTTCGGTAATGAAGTCGCCGGCAAGAATTCCAGCCTTGGAGGCAGGCGTGTCGTCGATCGGTGTGATGACCTTGACGAGCTCGTTCTCCATCGTCACTTCGATGCCGAGACCACCGAATTCACCGCGCGTCTGGGTGCGCATGTCTTCGGCATCTTTGGAATTCATGAAGCTCGAATGCGGATCGAGCGAGCTCAGCATGCCGTTGATGGCATTTTCGACCAGCTTGTTTTCATCCGGAGGCGTCACGTACTGGGCGCGAACGCGCTCGAACACGTCGCCGAAGATCGACAGTTCCTTATAGGTGGAAGCCCCGGCGGCCTGGGCCGGGACACCGGCTGAATAAATGACGCTCATCGCGGTCGCACCCAACAGTGCTCCGACGATGACAAGAGAAGCCCTACGAATCATTTCGCGCCCTTCCAGTTTCTTTGCTGGCCCACCACGGTTTAGAATCAACCGGAGTGCCGTCTTTTCGGAATTCAATGTAAAGCGTCGGGCGATCCGTTTCCAGCGCCAACGCAGTCGCACTTGCTACTCTTTTCTCACCCATGGCAGCGATCGGTTCGCCAGCAAAGACAAACTTGCCCTGCCGCGCGTTCACGATATCCATTCCTGCCAGAACAACATGATAGCCGTCGCCGGCGTTCAGGATGATCATCTGGCCATAGCTCCGGAATGCACCGGCAAACACGACCAGCCCATCGGCCGGTGCCGTCACCACTGCGCCGGGGTTGGAGGCCACGGTCATACCGCGTGCCGGGTGTCCCGTTCCGTCTGCATCGCCGAACGCACGCAATATTTCGCCGGCAACCGGAAGCTCCAGTTTTTGCCTGAGGCTTGAAAACGCGTATGCGGGCGCAATGCGGTTTTTGTCGGGCACACCGCTTTCGGCCAATTGCCGGGCTTTCTCCCGTTCCTCTTCGGACATCTGCCGACGGCGCTCTTCCTCGGCACGGGCCAGATCCATGCCTTCGCGCACGGATGCGATCTGTCCTTCAAGCCCCTGAATAAGATCCTGAAGCGAGGTGGCGCGGCCGACAAGTTCCTGAGAACGCGCGCGTTCTGCGGCCAGCTGTCTTTCGTTCTCGGCATTCAGCTTGGCGTTTTCGGCGAGCAGCAGGTTCATGCGCCGCTCTTCCTCGACGCCTGCCGTGATGGTTTGCGAGACGGTTTCCTTTTCCTTGGCCGCCTCTGCCTGAAGGCTCGCGAGATTTTGAAGATCTGTGACCAGCCTTTCGGCCTCCGCCCGCATGCCGGGCACGACGGCGCCGAGCAGGATCGCGCTTCTGACGGAGCCGAGCGCGTCATCGGGGGAGACGAGCAGCGCCGGCGGCGGGCTGCGGCCCATGCGCTCCAAAGCACCCAGCACTTCGGCGAGAATGGAGCGACGCCCCCTCAAGGCCACGCGGATCTTGTCTTCCTGCACTTTCAGCGAGGCGAGCTTGTCTTCGCTCACCTGGATCTTCGACTGCAGATCCTTGCGCCGCGCGGCTGAATCGATCAGCGCCTGGCGCATATCCGCAGACGTCTTCTTGATGCCGGAAATGCTGTGCTCGATCTGAGCGACCTTTTCCGACGAAAGGCTCATGCTTTTGGCCAGCACTTCCAGCTCGCCGCGGGTCTCATTGCGTCTCTTCTGAAGATCGGCGGTCGGATCCGCCAAGGCTTCGGTCGCGGGCGGGGAGGGTTGTGCCGCAGGCGGTGCCGCTTCCTGTGCTAAGGCAATCCAGTGAAAGGGCGGCAGACGGAGAGGCGCGAAGGCAAGCGCCGATGCCATCGCTGGCAGCGCAAGGCCCAGGGCTATGGCTCTCCTGATCGTCATTGCGTTCTCGAATCTGCAGCGGACCTGCGAAGGCTAGGCTGATTCGCCGGGGCCAGCCATAAACAACATCGTGTTTCGCAACATCGGCCCGGAAGGTAAACGAAGTCTAAACGCGGTGGTAGGGATGGCCTGAAAGGATGGTGACGGCGCGATACAGCTGTTCGGCGATGAGAATGCGGACCAGCTGATGCGGCCATGTCATAGAGCCGAGATTGAGGACTACATCAGCGCGTGCCCGAAGATCCGGGTCCAGCCCGTCGGCGCCGCCGATCGCGAGCATCATGTCGCGCTTGCCGCCGTCCTTGTACTTGTCGATCAGACCGGCAAAGGCTTCGCTATCGAGCGCCTTGCCGCGTTCATCGAGCAGAACGAGGATGGCACCATCGGGAAGGGCCTTCTCGAGTGCGGCGGCCTCCTCGCGCTTTCGCGTTTCTGCATTGGAAGCACGGCTTTCCGGCACTTCGATCATCCTGGCAAGTTCGAGCCCGATCGCGGGCCCGGCCTTGGAGAAACGGTCGAGGTAACGGGACGCAAGATCCTTCTCCGGTCCGGCTTTGAGCCGTCCCACGGCAAAAAGGCTGATGCGCATGTCCTGATCCGTTGTTTTCAGAGCTCTCGGCTGCCACTGCGCCGCCACGTCGTCAACGCGCCGCCGTCAGCATGCAATCGTCGCCCCTTGTCGGCTCAGGAACGCCCCGGCCTGTTAGTGAAGCACTGTGCCTTCCTCGACATCCGGAGCGGCCCACATCTTTTCGATGTTGTAGAACTCGCGGATTTCGGGGCGGAACACATGGATGATGATATCACCAGTGTCAATCAGCACCCAATCACCCGTCTCCATGCCTTCGACACGGGCACCGCCGAGGCCCTCTGCTTTCAGGTCGGTGATGAGGTGATCGCAGATCGCCATGACATGCCGGCTCGATCGTCCGGAGACGACGACCATGTAGTCTCCGAGAGCGGATTTTCCGGCAATATTGATGGTGACGATATCTTCTGCTTTGGAGTCCTCGAGGCTCGTGAGGACCTGATCGAGGGCATGGGCGGCGGCATCATCGCCACGTTCCAGGCTCTGCGGAATGACGGAGGCCGTCCTTCCCTTGGCGTGTACTGTTGTCAGGGTCGTTCCTTTCGTCCGGTAACAGCAACATCCTCTTCGCGCGAATCCCGTCTGATGACCGGCCGCATAAGGAAGGTGGCATTGAATGCTTTATCTTTCAAGTGATCGGAATGTTCCAGTTTTAGGAATCGGAAGTCTTTCCCGATGCCCGGATTGCCGTTGAACTGAGGGCCGAACGCGGACCGTGGATGAAGGTCCAAGCGGGCGGACGGCGCTTCCACAGCGTACCGGCATCTGTCTCGTCGACACGGGCATGCTGGAATGTGCGGGCCATCTTTGATGACAGGAAGGAAAGGGTGGCACCCGGCCGGTCTATCACGGCGATCGGGAAGGTAGAGACGATCTCCTGCCACTTCTGCCAATGGTGAAAGGTCCTGAGGCTGTCTGCACCCATGATCCAGATGAAATGGATATGCGGATTGCGCGCCTTGACGAAGGAGAGCGTATCGGCGGTATAGGCGCCGCCGAGTGCTTTCTCGAATGCGGTGACCTTGATGCGCGGATCCTGGATCAGCCGCTCGCTCATGGCGATGCGGTCGGGGAGGGACGCGAGTTCCGACCGGCTTTTCAGCGGATTGCCAGGTGTCACCATCCACCACAGCTGATCGAGTCCGAGCCGGCGAAGGGCGATTTCGGCGACCAGAAGGTGACCTTCATGTGGAGGGTTGAACGAACCGCCAAAAAGGCCGACGGCCATGCCCCGTTCCACATGCGGCATGGCGAGATGGCGTCTTTCGATCCGTTCTATCGTCACGTCAGGGCCGGATCTGGCCGGTGCCGTGCACCTTGTATTTGAACGAGGTCAGCTGTTCGACGCCAACAGGGCCGCGCGCATGCATCTTGCCCGTGGAAATGCCGATCTCGCCGCCCATGCCGAATTCACCGCCATCGGCAAACTGGGTAGACGCGTTGTGGAGCAGGATCGCCGAATCGATCTCGTTGAAGAAGCACGCGACCACGGCCGGATCTTGCGCAATCACCGCTTCGGTGTGGTTGGACGAATAGGTGTTGATGTGGCGGATCGCACCGGAAATGCCATCGACGATCGCCACCGAAATGACGGCATCGAGATATTCCGTGCGCCAGTCTTCCTCGTTCGCAGGCTTGAAGCCCGGGTGAACCTTGAGCACGGCCGCCGAAGCGCGGATTTCGCAGCCGGCTTGCGTCAGCGCCTCCAGCACCGGCATCAGGTGGGTCCCGATGGCAGCGCTGTCGACCAGCAGTGTTTCGGCCGCACCGCAGACGCCGGTGCGGCGCATCTTGGCGTTGACGACGATCGCCTTTGCCATTTCCAGATCCGCGGAGGCATCGACATAGATGTGGCAAAGGCCTTCCAGATGCGCAAAGACCGGCACGCGGGCTTCGGACTGGACGCGGGCGACCAGGCTTTTTCCGCCGCGGGGAACGATGACGTCGATGGCGCCTGACAGGCCTGACAGCATGGCGCCAACGGCCGCACGATCCGTCGTCGGCACGAGCTGGATCGCATGTTCGGGAAGACCCGCCTTCTTCAGTCCCGCCACCAGGCAGTGATGGATCGCCTGCGATGAATGGATTGAATCCGAGCCGCCGCGCAAAATCACCGCATTGCCGGCCTTGAGGCAAAGCGCGCCGGCGTCGGCCGTCACGTTCGGGCGGCTCTCGTAGATCACGCCGATCACGCCGAGCGGCGTGCGGACACGTTCGATATGCAGGCCGTTCGGACGATCCCAGGCCGCGATCACTTCGCCGACCGGATCCTTGATCGCGGCGATTTCGCGAAGAGCCTCCGCCATGCCGACGATCGACTTTTCGGTGAGCGTCAGGCGATCGATGAAGGAGGGAAGGAGCCCCTTGCCCTCGATGTTGCGGAGATCCTCGGCATTGGCGCTCAGGATCTCGGCGCTGTTGGCGAGAACCAGGTCCGCCATGGCATTGAGCGCGTCGTTCTTTTGCTCGGTCGATGCCGTTGCCAATGCGCCGGCCGCTGCCTTTGCGTTGACGCCGATCGCATCCATGATTGCAGCAACGTCGGTCATCTGGACCTTATCCAACATGGACGGCATCCTCCTTGCGGGTGGTCGTGCGCCTGATCGCGCCTGTCATAACAAGGTCGTCGCGATGGACCATGGCGGCACGGCCGGCATAGCCCAGAATGGCTTCGATTTCCGTCGATTTGCGGCCGGTGATCTGGCGTGCCTCGTCGGCATCGTAGCTGACAAGACCGCGGGCAATCTCGCGGCCTTCCGCGCCGATGATCGCGACCGTATCACCCCGGTGGAAATTGCCCTCGATGCGGCGCACGCCGGCTGGTAGCAGACTTTTGCCAGATCCCAGCGCGCGTTCGGCCCCTTCGTCGACGACGAGTTCGCCGGCCGGCTGCAACTGTCCGGCAATCCAGGTCTTGCGCGCCGTCACCGGTGTGCCAGACGGGGCAAACCAGGAGGATCGCGCGCCCTGTTCGATGGCGCGCAGCGGATGATCCGGCTTGCCGGATGCGATGATCATGGCGCAGCCCGCAGTCGTCGCGATCTTGCCGGCGTCGATCTTGGTGCGCATGCCGCCGCGCGACAGTTCGGAAGCCGCACCACCGGCCATCGCCTCGATCTCAGGCGTGATGACATTGATGATATCGAGAAACTGCGCGTCCGGATCGAGATGCGGCGGTGCCGTGTAGAGCCCGTCGATATCCGACAGAAGAACCAAGAGATCGGCACCGGCCATGGTGGCGACGCGCGCGGCAAGCCGGTCGTTGTCGCCGTAGCGGATTTCGGATGTCGCGACGGTGTCGTTTTCGTTGATGATCGGAACAGCGCCGATCTTCAGAAGCTGGTTGATCGTGGCACGGGCGTTGAGATAGCGGCGACGCTCTTCCGTATCGCCCAGCGTCAGCAGGATCTGTCCCGCGACGATCCCGTCCCGCGACAGGCTTTCCGACCAGGCGCGGGCCAGCGCGATCTGGCCGACGGCTGCCGCTGCCTGGCTTTCCTCCAGTTTGAGGGCGCCGTGGGGAAGGTCCAGCACAGTCCGGCCGAGGGCGATCGCGCCGGAGGAGACGACGAGAACATCGATACCCTTGGCCCTAAGCGCGGCGATATCGGCGCAGATCGCGTCGAGCCACGGAGATTTCAGGCCGGTCTTGCGATCGACCAAGAGGGCCGAGCCGATCTTGATGACGATCCGGCGATGGCCGGCAAGCGGCTTGCGACCGCCGGCTTGCCCGGAAGAGACTTGCTTGTGACCGATCTCGTGGCCTGGCGTCATTCGTCGACGTCCTCGTCGAACTCCTGAACAGGAACGGAGCGGTTCGGCAGGGCCGTGTCTTCGCCGATGCTTGCCGCGACGATGACATCGCGCAACGCGCGCAGAACATCGGTCATGCCAGTGCCGGTGATCGCGGAGATCAGGAACGGTTTCTGGCCGCAGGCTTTCTCAAGTTCCTTGGCCTTCTTCTTCAGTTCCTTCTCGTCGAGAACGTCGATCTGCGACAGGGCAACGATTTCGCGCTTGTCGGTCAGACCGCCGCCATAGGCCTGAAGCTCGGTCTTGACCGTCTTGTAGGCCTTGCCGACTTCTTCCTCGATGGATGAAACCAGGTGAAGCAGAACGCGGGTGCGTTCCACATGGCCGAGAAAGCGATCGCCAATGCCGACGCCTTCATGGGCGCCTTCGATCAGGCCCGGAATATCGGCGAGTACGAACTCGCGGCCGTCGATGGTGGCGACGCCAAGGTTCGGGTGCAGCGTGGTGAAGGGATAGTTTGCAATCTTCGGGCGGGCGCGGGTAACCGAGGCCAGGAAGGTGGATTTTCCGGCATTCGGAAGGCCGACAAGTCCTGCATCGGCAATCAGCTTCAGCCGCAGCCAGATGGTGCTTTCCTCGCCTTCAAGGCCTGGGTTTGCCCAGTTCGGCGCCTGGTTGGTGGCGTTCTTGAAGTGCGTGTTGCCGAAGCCGCCATTGCCGCCCTTGGCAAGCCTGAAACGCTGACCTTCCTTGGTCATGTCGATGATCAGCGTTTCGTTGTCTTCCTCGAAGATCTGCGTGCCGACCGGAACCTTGAGCGTGACACTGTCGCCATTGGCGCCGGTGCGGTTGCGGCCCATGCCGTGGATGCCGACCTTTGCCTTGTAATGCTGCTGGAAACGGAAATCGATCAGCGTGTTGAGGCCATTGACGGCTTCGACCCACACGTCGCCACCACGGCCGCCATCGCCACCATCAGGTCCACCGAATTCGACGAACTTTTCCCGTCGGAACGAAACTGCGCCCGCGCCGCCGTCACCGGAGCGGATATAGACTTTTGCTTCGTCGAGAAATTTCATCGGTCTGGTAGTCCTGTTCTTGGTCGCTCCCGCTCTCCGGCGGGACGTACTTAAGGTTTTCGATACCGTCCGACAGGCTTTAGGTCAAAGCCTATCGACAGAATGCGCTGAAAACGGCCCCGGCGGACAAGGCATCCGCCGGGGCCGATCGTCAACAAGGCATGATCAGGCGCGATCATGCCGGGGAGTAGTGGCCAGAAGCCGGAAATCCTCCGGTGCAAGCGCCGTCTCGATATGCGGCACCATGACGTTGCGGGCACGGTTGAACACATCGCTTGCGCCGGTGATGCGGAAGCCGAGCTTTGTCTGCACATTGAGCGAACCGAGATTATCGGCAAACGCGCCCGAATGGACGACAGTGTCCGGCATGCGGCGGAAGAACCGGTCGAGGACCCCCGACGCTGCCTCGCTCATATAGCCGCGATCCCAGTAAAGCCGGTTCAGCCAGTAACCGAGATGCCAGCGGCCGTGCCTGAGTTCCAGCCCGACAATGCCGATATGCACATCGTCGCCGGTGGTGATCGCCAGCTGCCAGTTTGGCAGGATGCCTGATGTCTGCGGCACCAGCCAGTCGAGCGCATCCTGACGGTCATAGGGCTGTGGCACGCGCGACAGCATGCGGCTGACCTTGAAATCGCTAAGCGTTTCGGCAATCGCTACCGCATCCGACAGGCGGTGCGGGCGAAGCGTCAGGCGCTGCGTAACGATTTCAGGGCAGGGGCCAGGCTCAGTGCGAACCGCTTTTGCCTTTTCGAGAACGACGGCACTCATCTCAGCTCTCCCCAGCTTCTCAGCGACATCCATGTCTTGCGGTCCAGCCGGAACCATTCGACGGGGACCATTCCGCCCACCGCCAGGCATTCGATCATGCCGGTGCCCTGGAACTGGAAGCCGCATTTCTGGATCACCCGCTTCGACGCGATATTGGTGACCCGGCAACGGGCATCGATGTGATCGATATGGCTGCGGGTGCGGAAGGCCATGTCGATCAGCGCATGCGCCGCTTCCGTGGCATAGCCCTTGTTCCAGTGGGGTTCGCCCAGCCAGTAGCCGATTTCGAGGGTTCGTTCGTCAACCTGGGGTTCGAGCGCGCAGCAGCCGAGAAACTGGCCATTGTCAGCTCGGGTCACGGCATAAACGCATTTGCCAATCTCGCCCGCATTCGTGCGTCGCACGAAATCGGCCGCGTCTTTAGACGTGTAGGGATGCGGCATGCGCGACACCATGGTCGCAATGTTCGCATTGTTGGCGAGATGGGCAAGTGCGTCAATATCGTCTTCGTGCGGTGCGCGCAGAACAAGGCTCTGCGACAGTAAGACGGGGCAATCGCTTCTCAACCGGTCCGGCCTGAGCCGTTCCTCTGGTCTTGTTTCCGGCGGCCGTAATTGGCCAGCCCTTACTAATTCGCCTTGCATGGTTCAGTCTCCTTTGAGGGATAAAAGAAAAAGGGAAGATGGGTAGCGCCCCATCTCCCCTTTTCTTTGACTGAACCTTCAAACGTTCAACCGGGTCGATGAGACGCCGGTTGCTTAACGCTTGCCGGCTTTATTCTGCGGCTTCGGCTTTCGGCATAACGGACACGTATACGCGGCCATTAGCGCGCGTACGGTAATTCACGTTGCCTGCCGTCAGTGCGAAGATCGTGTGGTCTGTGCCGATGCCGACATTGGCGCCCGGATGCCACTGCGTGCCGCGCTGACGCACGATAATGTTGCCCGGAATGACGACTTCGCCACCGAACTTCTTCACGCCAAGGCGCTTGGACTGAGAATCGCGACCGTTACGCGACGAGCCGCCAGCTTTTTTATGTGCCATTGGTGTTCTCCTTTAACTTTCGAAAACCTGGATTAGCCGAGGATGTCCGTGATGCGGACGACCGTGTGATGCTGGCGATGACCGCGAATTCGCTTGGAATTCTGGCGGCGACGCTTCTTGAAGGAGAGAACCTTCTTGCCACGGTTATGCTCTACAACTTCAGCCTTGACCGTCGCACCCGAAACGAAGGGGGCGCCGAACTTGGCATCGGCGCCGACGCCGATGACCAGGATTTCGTTGAATTCTACGATTGCGCCAGCTTCTGCTTCCAGCTTTTCGATGGTGAGCACGTCGTTGGCGGCCACGCGGTACTGTTTACCGCCGGTCTTGATGACTGCGAACATTGGTTATCCTTTCATGTTCGTTCCGGCTCTATCCCCAAAAGGACGGCCGTCTTTTTCTCAGTCGGGCTATAGCAGGGTTGCGAAAGACGGATCTTCCAGAACGCATCTGCCGGTGATTTTCTGCACGCCTCGGCGCGCAACGTCTGGTCTGGACATTTTTCCACACTTCGACGCGTCCGGCCTTACGCGAGGCCCTAAAAACTGTCAAGGCGAAAGGATATGAAGACTTGCATTTCACCCCTTGCCAGCCCGATTTTTCGCCGCTATGAGACAGCCGCGCATCAAATGCGCCGACCAGCAAAGCGGAGAGGTGGCTGAGTGGTCGAAAGCACCGCACTCGAAATGCGGCATACGGGCAACCGTATCGTGGGTTCGAATCCCACCCTCTCCGCCATGGTTGGCCTTCGGCCGTAAGGGTTCCCCGAGATTAATTAGATTTCCTGAAGCTTTGGAGCTTGCGCCTGAATCGGCTAGGGCCACACTCAAGGCACGACCTTGCTATCAGGCTTCATGAGGAAGGCGGCGGGGAGACCCCGCCGCATCCAATTTAGTGTAGATCGATCCGGCGCCAGGGCATCTGCGAAGGATGGATGTTCTGGAGGAAGCTGACAATGTCTCTTCTCCCATACGTTTCGTGTTGGCTGGCACCTAATAGCACGACTGGCTGTCCGAACCGCAGGCTGAGAGCGGAAACAACCTTGTCAGCTTCGTGGCGGTTAGAGATTACATGATCCTGCACTGCCGCGACCGCAAAGTTGACGCCTTGCTCTCGGATAAGGGCGATTTGCCATTGAGCCATCAGTTCGCCCTCCTTTTGAGGGTTGCCTCTTGCTCACTTCCAACATGCTTCCGGCGTTTCAGCACTTCGCTTACTCGGCCTGGCTTAACACCGTAACGTGCGGCGATATGGTGCTGGAATTCACCAGACCAGTGGCGCAACCAGACATTTACAGCATCATCAAATGACAGCCTGCATGACTGTAGATATTCCGTCCTCATGACGGCTCCTTTCGAGAAAGAGCCGGATATGGCTTGACTGCTTCCACCTGTTGACTCAAGCTTTGGTGGTGCTCACGCAAACAGCCCACCGGCTTTGACACACTTCGAGGCCTACACGTCTTGACCACGTGTAGGCCTTTTCAATTTCTGCGATTCTGGTTTTTGAATCGAATCCATAGGTTGTCCTTCCCGGCGAATACTGCTGTTTTCCACAGGAATCCTAAGTCTACTGCTCGAAGCAACATTAGCTATTGGTCGAGAATGTCTGTTAGCCGTTTTAACATGACGCTTTGACGTGTTAAAAAAAGTCGATTTTTTTAACACATTGAGTCGCACATGTTAAAGCCAACCTACCTGTTGCCAGATCTTGCTGCAGTGAAGGATCTCGAAACGATTGAGGTGCTCAAGGCGCTGGCATCCGCGAATAGATCCCTTGCCGAATTGAAAGGGCGCGCGGCTGCAATTCCAAATCAAGGTATCCTGATAGACACTCTTGCTTTGCAGGAAGCTAAGGCCAGCTCAGAGATTGAAAACATAGTTACGACCCAAGACGAGCTATTTCAGGCTGAACTGTTTCCAGAAGGTCCGGAGTCTCCAGCAGCTAAGGAGGTCGCTCTGTATCGTGATGCGCTGAAATACGGATTTGATCAGCTGAGACAGTTCGAAGGCTTGCTAACAAACTCGACAATCGTGGGGATGTTTCGCCTTCTTAAGCAACGGGACGACGGATTTAGAAGGACGCACGGAACTGCTCTGAAAAATGATCGCACAGGCCAAATCGTCTACGTCCCACCGCAGGATCAACATGAAATTATTGGAGCAATGGATGCCTTGGAGAGGTTCATCAACGATGACCGTTTGTCGTCGCTCGATCCCCTTATAAAGATGGCACTCGTGCATCACCAATTTGAAAGCATACATCCATTTCCCGATGGAAACGGACGAATTGGCCGAATTCTCAACGTGCTTTATCTGACGCGTGCCGACCTACTCGAAATTCCGATCCTTTATCTGAGTCGAGCGATCAACAACTCGAAGGGTGAATATTATCGCTTGCTACAGCACGTGCGCGATACCCAAGAGTGGGAGGGCTGGCTGATCTACATGCTCAATGCCGTTGACGATACGGCGAAGACAACCCTAGAGCTCATCGAAAATATCCGTGATCAGATGGCTGCAACCAAAAGGAGACTCCGCGAAGAGTTCCCGAGGCTTTACTCCCAGGACCTACTCAACAATCTGTTCAGGCATCCTTACACTAGGATCGATTATGTGCAGCATGAACTAGGGGTGACGCGCCAGACTGCTGCTAGATATCTTGATACGCTTGCAGACGCGGGCTTTGTAAGCAAGCATCAAAGTGGCCGGAATAACTATTACATCAACGACCGCTTGGTTTCGCTGTTCTTTAAGGTGTCTGAATAGCTATCCAGTAAGCTTCAAAACCCCGACTTGCGCCCATGATCCCGTCTTAGGAGTGCGACGTAAATCTCGTGCGGACGGACGCTGCCAAAGTCGTCGATCTGGCTCGCCAGCGATCTACATTCCGCAAGATGACGCGCGGCGTGTTTGTATCGGCTCGACCGGCCGCTCTAGGGTGTCGTTGATCGTAGATCGCAGCACGATCGTCTCGGCCAGTGGATGCTTGGTCGACAGCACCTCGGCAGCCGGGGTCATCAGCTCGTAGAGATCGCCGTCCAGTTCGGAACTTCGCTTTGTTACGAGCTTCGCCGCCTCTGCCTGTGCCGGCCAGCGCCGGAATAAGTAGAGGGCGCGATTGGCATCCGGAAATGCCAGGGCGAATGCGAAAGCCCTCTCTTGAGCTCTCCATGCCGTCGAAATTGGCAGGGGATTGGTCTACGGACCATTTTCGGAGCAAGTCTAATCGGATTGAGAAACCTTGGACTTAACGCGCGCTACCCAATCGCTTCTAGGCTGAGTTTGGTAGCCAGATCGTCGCCGTAACGCTGAAAATAATCGATCTTCCGGGCAGGATCCGTTACGAACGACCATCGTTTGTCCTTTCTGAAAGCAGCATGCCGCTCAGTTGCTCCTTCAAACACAAGATATTCCCCAGTCGTGCCTACTTGAACGCATCTATAGTCTGGGAGAACAAATGCAACTCCGCCACTTGTCTCAAAGACATTTGAGGCTTCGATCATATTCTTGAATTTTCGGAATTCATCAGTCTTTGTAATATTGGTGATGCGATGGAGTTTTTCTGATGCCGCCTTAGCTTCGGTTTCTTTCCGTTCATCAACGATATTGCGGATATTGCTGATAATGCTGGGTAGATAATTCTTGTCATTGAGCACCATAAATTTCTCGGCGAGGTAGTCGACATATTTTTCATCGATCTCCTTTACTTCGTGGACGGCTTCGCTGATTTCCGGATCGAACTCGATCAGGGCATTCCAGCGCTGCTTATCGAAACTGACGTTTTCGCCGGATGTCGCGGGCTTACGCAATCTCTCGATGTCAAGATTCACCGAAGTTTGCTGATCGGGAACGATTGCAATGGCGATCACGCCCAGTATCCCTGAGATCAGACAAATAATGCACCAGAGAACCGGATCGCGTCCCTTCTGCGCAGCAAGGCTATAGCCGGCAGCAGCAAACCCGCACTGAATCAACAAAACAACAAACCATATTTCCATAATACTCTCCCTACTCCGACAACGTATCAAATTGCCGGTGCGTGCTCTTGCGGCGCAGTCATCGAGACAGCGCAACTGGGTGCACACGGGCCTCAGAGTGTCCGCGTCGTCACGACGGCCATCAACAACCGGTCGGATATTGGACATATTCGCGATTGCTATTACATAGCAATGAGATAACCTAGAGACTGACGCATTAAAGAGTTTTTTTTTGAGCAAATCTAACAAGATTTATCTTCCCAGCTCAGGTCCATCGGCTTGGCAACAATTTCTCGCTGAACCCGAAAAACAATGGCGGACCGGTTACTCCGCTAAGACCCTCGCTCACAGCTGGGAGGCTAGCTCAGGTCTTCCGCCAGAGGTCGCACGCTTGTTCCCGGCTGAAGCTGAGCTTCTGATCGCCATACCCGAACACAAAGTGCCGTTGCCTGGCGGCAGAAGAGAAAGCCAGAACGACGTTTTCGCGCTGATAAGACACGGCGAAAAGACCTGCGCCGCGATGATTGAAGGGAAGGTGCGAGAGCCTTTCGGTCCTACTGTGGGGGAGTGGATGGCAGAAGCGTCACCTGGCAAGATCCTGCGGATGGCTTATCTTTGCGAAATTCTTGGTTTGGAAGGTGTGCCTTCCGGATCGATCCGTTACCAGCTTCTGCACCGGACTGCCTCTGCGATCATAGAATCCCGACGGTTCAAAACGGACGAAGCTGCTATGATCGTGCATTCGTTCGCTCAGGACAAAGTGTGGTTCTCAGACTTCGCGAGCTTCGCGGCCATACTCGGCGGGAACGTTGTGCCTGATGAAGTAGTCGAGCTGGATCTCAAAAGCGGAACGCGGCTTCGTCTTGGGTGGGCAACCGGTGATGCGACCTTCCTTGAGGTTTAATCGACGAAACGAGAGATAGATGTTCAAAATCGATAAGCACCAGAATCGTATAGAAAAGCTGGAGCAAAGCTCGTTCACAGAACTCGGATTTCGAGAACGTGCACATCTCCAGGAATGGTTAGCGAACAAGCCGGACGCCTTGGGTGAAGAGCTGCTAATCATCCAGAAAGAGTTCGCGGGATTCTCGGACACGTCGGAGCGTCTCGATCTTCTTGCAATCGACAAGCAGGGATCGTTGGTGATCATAGAGAACAAGCTCGATGACACCGGCAGAGACGTGACCTGGCAAGCGATCAAATACGCTTCCTACTGCTCGCGTTTGACCAAGGATGACATCCGGCAGATTTTTCAGTCCTATCTTGATCGATACTCCTTTGGCTCCAAGGCAGAAGACGAGCTGTGTGCCTTCCTAGATGCAGATGAATATCAGGAAGTCGTTCTGAACAAGGGCGTCACTCAACGCATCATGCTTGTCGCCGCAAACTTCCGTAAGGAAGTGACGTCGACTGTTCTTTGGTTGGCAAGCTTCAAGCTCCGGATCCAGTGTTTTCGAGTAACACCTTTCTCGCGAGGCGAAGATCTATTTCTGACGATAGATCAGATTATTCCGACGAAGGACGCGGAGGAATTCATGATCGGCCTGGCCGCAAAAGCTCAGGACGAGATCGAAGGCGTCGAAGCAGAGAAAGCCCGATACACGCTACGCCGCGAGTTTTGGTCCGTCCTGTTAGCGGCAATAAATCCTCGGACAGACCTATTTCGAACGGTCGCGCCGGGAATTCGAAACTGGCTCAGTGTTAATACAGGTCGCCGAGGAATTAGCCTTGCGCTAGTCGTGAGACGAGAGAGCGCTCGGGTCGAAGTCTATATTGATGTCGGCAGCAAGGAATCGAATGAACATCTCTTCGACACATGGTTCCGCGACCGAACCGAGATTGAGAAAAGCTTTGGCGAAACTCTGACATGGGAGAGGTTGGACGATAAGCGCGCCTGTAGGATCAAGGCTGAGCGACCTGGAAATGTCTTCGATCGGGAGCAATGGCCTGAAATGATTGACTACATGGTCGACGCCGTCATACGGCTAGAGACAGCTTTTCGGGACAGGCTCGCTGCCTTACCCGCCAAGTAGATCAGTCAAACTCAAAATCTTCGCAGGTGCGAAGCTATCAAGAGTCAGTGCCGTTCATGCCCTCTAGGCAGCACTGCGTCTGTAACCAGTGTTCTACCCACGTTGCCTGCGTAGACGATCTCCAGCTTTAATCATATTGGGATGCGCCCTGAGGCGGGGTCTCGCGTCGGCGGCCTGCTCGGAGAAATGTTGAGGACTTAGAGCGCAGCTTCTCTGTGAAGTATCTAAGGACTGTGGGAGAGATGGATGAACTCACCCCGCAGGCGGGCTGGTTTTTACCCGCCTCAACGATGACGCCGGAACGGTCAACGCGACCTGTGCTAGACCCCGCCTAAGACTGCGACTCAGAACGTCTGCCACTGATCGAGTGATAGCATACGTCGACCCTTGGCTTTCATAGCAGGAAATAGTCCTTCGTCAGTGTCACCGCCTGGTCAAAGTCGACAGCGAAGTCTGCTTTGCCATCGCCATTGACATCCGCATAGATGACCGTGTCTCCCGAGACCTTATCAAAACGTAGTTCACCAGCTTTTTTTGAGAACTCATTTTTTCCAATAAACGTAAAGCTGTCATCTCCGCGAACCCGCGTGTTTGCATCAATCGCCGCGAGGTCAATCCGATCACCGGCCTTACCGTTAAAATCGAAGATCGTATCGGTCGCTTTCAAAGTGGAGTCTTTGAGTGCAGTGAATATGAACTTGTCCTTGCCGGTTCCACCGTAGAGTGAGTCCGCGCCTAGACTGCCATGGATGCTATCGTTACCGATTCCGCCCTTGAGAGTGTTGGCGGCGGAGTTTCCAACAAGCTCATTCGCAAGGTTGTTACCCGTGGCATTGATGGACTTCGATCCAGTGAGCGTAAGGTTCTCTATATTCGATGACAGCGTATAGCTGACCGACGCCTTCACGAGATCGATGCCTTCACCAGACCTCTCCACAACCCTATCTCCGGTGTTGTCGACGATGTAGGTGTCGCCACCGCTCCCGCCCGTAAGACTGTCAATGCCGGCCTTGCCGTTCAGCGTGTCATCCTCTGCCGTGCCGACCAATTTATCGTTCTTTGATGTGCCGTTGACAGCTTTACCACGCACATCCGTCACGCTGACCAACACTGTCTGGGCCGCTTGCAACTCTCCGTCACTTGCTGCGACGATCACCTCGTATTTATTGTCTAGGTCAGAGTCCGTAGGTTTTTCGAAATCAGGCGAGGCATTGAACTTCAGTAGACCGCTTGCTGTGTCGATGGTGAACTGAAAAGCGTCATCTCCGCCGACGATGGCGTAAGACAGCGTAGTGCCAGCGTCTGGATCCGTTGCCCTAATGGAGGTAACGGCCACTTGGTTTTCGTTGATGTCGACATGTGCGAGCGTGCCGGCGCCATTCGATATAATCCCAGGCGCGACGTTGATCGGCCGCGTTGCAAATTGTAGGCGCTCAATCCCAATCAATTGATCCGATCCATCCGAACCAGGTCCGCGTAGATCAGTCACCGTTATGCTGCCGTCGATATTCTGTGTGACGACATAATCATCTTCGAAACCGCTGAACACAGCAATGTCAACACCTTCACCACCATCGAGAACATCGTTACCCGCACCGCCAAGGAGCGTGTCGTTGCCGGCACCACTGATGATCTTGTCATCACCGCCGTGCCCGGCGAGGATATTGTCACCGGTGTTACCTAAAATCGTTTGCGAAAGGGAATTTCCACTAAGATTGATGGCCTGCGAACTTGACGCATCGATTGTTGTTAAAAATTCAATGCGAGCTTCAGTGGGCAAAGCGAAGGAAACGCTTGAAAGAACAGTATCGATCGGATTAGTTTCGTTGTCGAACTCGGGTGTCCATGTTTCGATTAAGCGGTCACCGGCATTATCGACAATATATGTATCGGCGCCCTCGCCACCAATCATAAGGTCGGCGCCACTGCCGCCATCCATATAGATGCCTGCGAATCCCTCGATTCTGAACCCGCCGGTGTAGCTCCCATTGACTAGGATGTCGTCACCGTCTCCACCAAAGAGATTTATATTTTCGCTATCGTAAAACGCGTAAATGTAGTCATTTCCAGATTCACCATAGAGTTCATTGATCTGAGTGCCTCCGCTGATCTGGTCATTTCCGGTCCCGCCCCAGATGTAGTTATCCGCGAAAAATCCGCCCTGGAGCGTATCATTGCCCCCAAAACCGTAAATGTAATTCACCGCCCCGAATACGTAGCTGTCACCAATGAGCTTATTGTCACTCTCATTCCCGTTAATTACCGGCATGAAATTCCTCAAAAGAAATTAGAATTACAAATCCCGAACCCATTATAATCCCTGCGAATTTTCACAAGCCCTTAAAAAGCATAGATGCTATTTTAGAGGGATCTTATGCAGGCAACGAAAAAAATGAACTTGAGTTCTTTGAGTTTATGTTTTTCGCTGCACCGACCTCTCCAACTTCTTTAGCCCGGATACCATGCCCTTGCCGCCATTGGCGTGCCTATCGCACCTTTCAACCAGCATTCCTTTTTCGGCTTTATGTAAGTGAACGCGACGCAGCTCTTTTCAGAGCTGGCTCGGTTTGTCTGAACAGTTTCGGGCGTTTCGCTAAGTGGATTTCCACCTCGATTATGCCGCCACCATCATTGGTGCCAGCGCGTTGAAGTAGGCCTGATCCGGCGTCCTCCGGTCAAGGGATGAATGTGGGCGTCGGCTATTGTAAAAGGTCAGATAGCGGCGGATGCCAGCGCGGGCCTCGGACACTGTTTTATAGGCGTGGAGGTAGACTTCCTCGTATTTGATCGAACGCCAGAGCCGCTCGACGAAGACGTTGTCCCGCCACGCACCCTTGCCATCCATCGAGATGGCAATCTCAGCCTTTTTCAGCACCGCCGTGAAGTCGACGGAGGTAAACTGCGAGCCCTGATCGGTGTTGAAGATGTCCGGCTTTCCGTAGCGGGCAAGCGCTTCCTCGACCGCTTCGATACAGAAGGCTGCTTCCATCGTGATCGACAGCCGCCACGACAAAACCCTCCGACTGAACCAGTCGACGACCGCGCAAAGATAGACGAAGCCCCGCGCCATGGGGATGTAGGTCAGGTCCATCGCCCAGACCTGGTTGGGGCGGGTGACCGCCAGCTTGCGGAGCTGCCACGGCTGAAGCCGAGAAGCTTCGCCTGGCGCACGACGGATAGCTTATGCTCGCGGTCGATCATTTCTTTCCGCTCAGCAATCCCGCCTTGCCGAGCGCTCCGGCTAAAAAATCATTCTCCAGCGTCAGCTCCCCGATCTTGGCGTGCAGCGTTTTGACATCGACGGTTGGACCCGCCGGTTCCGCCTTCGCTTCATCGCCGAAAACGCCTGTCGCTCCCTCAAGGAGCTGGTCTTTCCACTGCTTGATCTGGTTGGCGTGCACGTCGAACTGCTGGGACAGTTCCACCAGCGTCTGCTCGCCTCGAATGGCGGCGAGCGCCACTTTTGCCTTGAAAGCCGGGCTATGGTTCCGGCGCGGTCGTCTCGTCATGGTATCTCCTGTTCCTGGCATCTAAGCCGAAGTCAGGCAGAAATTCCACTTATCCCCGCTGTGCAGATTTCCCGAGCCACCTCTGTCTTGCCGGAGTTTCGCTCGACCTTTGTTCCTCGCAGCGCCGCATAAAGACTGGTGAGGCGTTGCTGGCCGTCGAGCACAAATGAGACGGTTTCCCCGTCCTTCGGCTCTGGCAGAGGCGTGTTGCCGAGATCGCGGACGCTGCGCAAGCGGTCTTTCGTCGACCAGAAGATGAAGGTGCCGACTGGATATCCCTTGAGGACGCTGTCGAGCAGCGCGGCGGACTTTTGCATAGTCCAGACGAAGTCGCGCTGGAATTGCGGAATTTTAACCTGACCGCGCTCGATGTCCGTCAGAAGATTCGTGTAGTTTGAGTGGGTTGGACTCGGCAGTATCATGTAATCGTTGCTCCCCGGCCGGCATGAATTGCATTTTGTCTAGTATCGTTCAACACCCGACGTAATGCGAGCGGCAAAACCGCCTCTCGACACGATCAGGTCAGGGTTGCCAATATAGACGCAGGGGCTGAACGATCGGATTGCGAACTTGAATGCACCCTGGGATAACGCCAAGTGTCCGCCATCGGCCCTGTTCGAGCCGTTCATCGCGAATTTGATGATTCCGCATTCATACCATCAATGTCATAGCGGCATTTTGCGGAATGGCCAGTCGAGCTTCGTCAATGCGCGAGTAAAACGCCGCTTGCACTCGAGACGGCGCCAGCCTACCTAAAATTCTACTGCCAGTGCAAGCTTCGAGAACGCGTTTAAGCGCCGACGCCTGTGAGCAGACCGTTGGATAATAGCAACGTACATTGAGTTGAATTCTCAATAAAGTATGAGTCCCCGGAGCCGGCGTCGAAAATACTTTCTACTTTCCAATCAACTCGTCGCCGAAGGCGTAAGAAATGGAGAGGTTTTCCGTTTGGATACGAACCGTCTCCGAGCTTTCGCTTTATGATACGGTGCATTGTTGTCGAGTAACCCGCGTAGCTAACGTGAGTTTCTAGCCATTCAGCTGCTAGCTCGTTCGAGGTGCTGATTTCAGTAGAGTTAAATTGAGCCTTATGACCATCAGCTAGCCACCAACCATGGATGAAGCCAGCGATATATTGAGGATCGCAGGTGAATGGCAACTCTTTTGACCCCTCCAACTTTCCGATATAATATACACGATCTCCATCCGCGTGAGCCGGGGTAGTAAACTTAAATCCGCCTGCGTCAAGGATAGTATGAATTTCATCACGTACCGAATCCTGCTTGCAGATGCGGATGCTCGCATAAGTTCGGCCTTGTGAAAAATGATTGACGCCGTCAACCCGACGCTTGTGGGCAGTGCCATCCCCAAAAACGAGTCCGTGAACCACTGCTAAGGCGTCACGCTCGATATTTGAGGAAGTGGGCTTCAGAACATCTCCGACATTCAAGCTCAACGTCATAGAACCGTCACGAAGCCTCCACGCGTGGTCAGCACTCGCGATCACTGACTTGCGGTATTTTCCCCCACCACCGCTGTTCTGACGAAATATAATGTTGCGGTGCTTTGTATTATGGCGGAGTCGAAACACTCCAGTATAAGGTAATCCATCGCCGCCGATGATTGTAACACGTTCGTTCAGAGCGCTCTCAATCGCGACTGGACCATACTCCATCGTTAAAATCTTAGTTTTAGAATCTAGGCTCAATTTAATCCTCCGCTGGATTTGCCTGCTTCCACCCGGTCGGTTTATGTGAACAGAGCCGTCATGAAGTCGCACCACCCAACGACGCGGCGTGATTTGATCGCCATTTTTCGCCTCAATTACGCGGCCGTGAAGCGACCCAGTTCTCGATGTCCGAGATGGGGTACGCAACACGAGTTGAACTCAAGTGAACTCCTTTAGGAAAGTCATTCCGCTGCTGAAGACGCCAGATCGTCGTGCGGGACAAAGAGGTTGCACTGCAGACTTGTCGAATGGTCATTAGATTGTTCATTTATTTCTCCAAAAGTTGCAGGTTTAACGGTGCTAGAGACTGATTGAGCGGGATTCAGGCGGCATTGTTGGGATCAGTCGCTGAACAGAACCCGGTCATGATGAAATCTTCCCACGCAGCCATAATTCGACGGCGAGGTTCTAGCGAGTTCCCACGGCGGTAGGCGCGTTCGATCTCGCTGCCGATGGAGTGAGCCAAGCAGGCCTCTGCATGTTCCCGGGAGAAGTCAGTCGTTTCCCCACACCAATCCCTGAAACTCGAGCGGAATCCATGGACAGTATAACCTTGGACAAGGCCGTGCAAAACTTTCGCAAGTGTCATGTCCGAAAGCGGCGAATCTTCACGAGAACCAGGAAACACGAAATTGCAGTGTCGTATCTACTGCATCTTTTGGATGATTTCGACGGAGCTCTTTGAAAGCGGCACAATATGTTCCTTCGCGGCTTTCATGCGATGAGCTGGGATCACCCATATACGTTTCTCGAGATCGATCTCGTCCCAAGTTGCACCTCGAATTTCTCCGGAACGGGCAGCTGTCAATATAAGAAACTGAAGGGCCGCGGATGATATCGTTTCAATTGAAGTCAGTCGCTTCCAAAAATCGGGCAACCTGTGGAGGGGCAACGCCGCGTGATGTCCGCGTTGAAGCTTTTGGCGCTTTGGCAAAAGAAGTTGGAGGTGGCCATGCCAAGCAGCAGGATTTTCACCCGTACGAAACCCATGAACCTTCGCAGCATTCAGTACCCGCTCGATCCGTCCCCTAAGACGTGAGGCAGTCTCAGCCTTCTTGGTCCAAACGGGGCGAAGAATAGACAAAACATCATCGGTTGTGATGGCATCGAGCCGCTTTTGCCAGATCGGCTTGCAGTATGTTTGCAACGTCGAACGCCATTGAGCGCGGTCCTTATTACAGCGAAAGCCCTCTTCGATCTGAAGGACGAGGTCCATTGCAAAACTGCCGAAATCCGGAATGGCGCCTTCCTTTGCATCATCCTCTTGTAGCTTCATGCAGGCGCGTGCGCCGGGATTTTGACCGCACAAGATCTTGGCCATCATGTCGTCACGTTGCTTCCGCGCTTTGGCCAATGAAAAATGATGCTCAGCGGCGCCATACGGACCGATCGTCCATTCACGCTGCTTCTTGTTGACCGTAACTTTCAGGATGAAGCTCTTCGATCCCTTAGCCCGGACCCGAAGATAGAGGTTGCCCCCATCAGGATAATTTCCAGCTTTCTTGAGAGACTGAATACGTTTGTCGGTAAGTTGATTTATTGGCATCCTGTTCTCCTGCGAACCCACTTCGGGCCCACTTTGGGGGTGGAACAACAGGTAATGTGGTGAGTCTCAATGCAACGCTCAAGTGATTTAACATGTTGATTTTGAAGCACTTTTCATCGTTCTGAAACGCCTTGGAGAAGGTGCTATTCGGACACCCTCTCCGCCAATGCCGTTCGCCTCTGCATGAAAGAATACAACCTATAGCGGTACTCCTTTGAGCGGCGATCATGCAGCAGTCGCTAGTCCGGCTGGCGAATATTTTAGCTTGAGAATGGTCAGCGCAAGGTCTGGAGAATGTTGGTAGATTCGCTTGAAATCTTCGTCTGTAAACCCTCTATAGGAGTGCGTGACGTGTTCATCAAAAATCCGCCGGAGGTCTGGACGCACGCGAGATAGGGCCCAGCCAAGTAGACCAGCCTTAAAGTACAGGAAAAGGTGATAGTATTTATCGCGGAATACTTTGTTTCTTTCAAATATAGATTCCGTTTCCCTAAGCGCTTCGAAGATCGCAATGCGACGTTCGTCGTATACGTTGGTGTGCTGGTCGCTTCCAGCTATGAGGCTGTGGATCGTAAGCTTCCTGTTGACTGCCAGGAAGCGTCCCGCATGCATGAAAGCTGCCCAATGAGGCAGGATATCTTCATTTATTCGAGCGGTTGAGAAACGCAAATTGACGCGCCTTATAAAGGACGTTCTAAAAATCTTATTCCAAGGATAGTTCACCATCAATAGGAAGTTGGGTGCCTTATCCAGCTCAACGATAGCCAACTCTTGGCCACCAAGAGCGTCTTGCCACGTGCCTTCAGCACCAATCCCGCCCTCTTCCAGGACCGCTCCTCTGTTTCTCAAGATGAAGTAGTTGAACACAGCGAAGTCAACGTCGGCGCGATCCATCAGTGAAGTAAGTATGTCGACAGCGCCATTGACCAGCGTGTCATCAGCGTCGTGAAACATGCAGTATTCGCTGTCTATGCTCATTAGCGCCCGATTGCGAGCCACGCCAGGACCCGTATTTGCCTCGTTACGCAAGAGCCTTATGTTGCTGTGGCGGGACATGTACTGCTCGACAACGGAGCAGGTATCATCCGAGGAGGCGTCGTCGATGACCACGATATCCATATCGGACTTGTTCTTGAGGACACTGTCGAGCGCATTGCCGATGTCCTGTGCTGCATTATACGCCGGAATAATAATAGATATCTTTGCCATGAAGCAATGTCCCCGCATTTATGCAGCCAACCTTTGGTCGGTAGCTAGGCCCGTCAACTTGTCCGGAGCTTACTACCTGACAAATGGTAATTAATCAGGGCCCCCGTCAACTTTCAGTGAAGCATTGCGTGACCTGAGACCCAATCTCCCTCCAGTGTTCGGGGATTAGAGCAGTCCTCTCAAACCGCCCCTCGTCGCCATTTCATCTCCGCATGTCGTTGTCGCGGCAGTCGAATGGGGATGACGGTGGTCTGCTGGCGGGGTTAAGGTGCGTTGTCTCGCTCGCCTGATCTTTTCGAGGAGGAAGAGGTCGGGGGAATGCGGCGGAACTGCCGTTTCCGGCGAGCAGCTGTGGCTTTCAGTTTAACCCAGAGGAGGAATGGGCATGAGCAGGAACAGAGGTGTCGTGTATTTGCGGCCGGGCAAGGTCGAGGTGAGGGATATCGACGACGCCAAGCTTGAGGCGCCGGATGGACGCCGGATCGAGCATGGCGTTATCCTGAAAGTGATTTCGACCAATATCTGCGGGTCAGACCAGCATATGGTGCGCGGGCGCACGACAGCCTTGCCGGGGCTCGTGCTTGGCCACGAAATCACGGGCGAGGTCATCGAAAAGGGCGTCGATGTCGAGATGCTCGAGATCGGCGATATCGTTTCCGTGCCCTTCAACGTCGCCTGTGGCCGCTGCCGTTGCTGCAAGTCGCAGGATACCGGCGTCTGCCTCACCGTCAATCCATCGCGCGCCGGCGGCGCCTATGGTTATGTCGACATGGGGGGCTGGATCGGCGGCCAGGCCCGTTACGTCACTGTTCCCTATGCGGATTTCAATCTTTTGAAATTCCCGGATCGCGACCGGGCGATGTCGAAGATCCGCGATCTGACGATGCTGTCGGATATCCTGCCGACTGGTTTTCATGGGGCGGTCAAGGCAGGCGTCGGGGTCGGGTCGACGGTCTATGTCGCGGGCGCTGGTCCTGTCGGTCTTGCGGCTGCGGCGTCAGCGCGCATTCTCGGTGCAGCGGTCGTGATGATCGGTGATTTCAACAAGGATCGTCTTGCCCATGCCGCCAAGGTGGGCTTCGAGCCGATCGATCTGTCAAAAAGCGACCGGCTCGGGGACATGATCGCCGAAGTGGTTGGCACCGACGAGGTCGATAGCGCCATCGATGCTGTCGGTTTCGAAGCCCGCGGACATTCGGGTGGCGAACAGCCGGCTATCGTCTTGAACCAGATGATGGAGATCACCCGCGCGGCGGGCTCGATCGGCATTCCCGGCCTTTATGTGACGGAAGATCCCGGTGCGGTGGATGACGCTGCCAAAAAGGGTAGTCTGTCGCTTCGGCTGGGTCTCGGCTGGGCGAAGGCCCAGTCCTTCCACACAGGGCAGACGCCGGTTTTGAAATACAATCGTCAGCTCATGCAAGCCATCCTTCACGACCGGCTGCCGATCGCCGACATCGTCAACGCGAAGATCATCTCGCTTGATGAGGCAGCGCAAGGCTATGAAAGCTTCGACCAAGGGGCCGCGGTCAAATACGTGCTGGATCCTCATGGAGACCTGACGAAAGCCGCGTGATCTCACCGGCCGAGTGCAGCCCGCTACCCTTGTCCGGCGCCATATTGGGTGCCGGACAAGGCAGATTTGCCTAACGCTACCAAGTCCTCACGCCACATGGTTCCAGAAGCCACGCTTGTTTGCGTGCAGGCGCTTTAGCGCTGCGACATAGGCCGCGTGGGATATGAGCGTGCCGGGATCGAGGATATGGGGCGCGAGGGCTTGGGCTGTGCCGAGGTGCCGGGCTGCGTGCTTGTAGCGGCTGGCTTTTCCATGATCGAGCGAGAAGTCGATCATGCTGCGCAGGATCAGGGTTGCGGCGAGCGGATGATGGGGGGCGAGCATCTCGGCAGCTGATGTCATCAGTTCGTAGAGATCGCCATTCAGTTCTGCCGTCCTGGTTGTCACGAGTCGTGCTGCCTGGGTGACTGCCGGCCAGCGCAGGAAGAAGGCGAGGGCCTGTTGAACATCCGGGGAAGTCTGGGCATAGGCAAACGCTCTTTCCTCGGCGTCCATATCGTCGAAGTCCGGCAGGCGTTTCAAGAATGCGCGCAGGTGAATGTCGCTGAGCGACTGTTCGAACCATCGCCAGCGATCGGCCTGGGCTTCCTCGGTGCGTCCCAGGGTTTCCAGCGTCTCGGCGCGGGCGAGCTGCCATTCGATCTCGCGGTCTGGCGAACCGGTTATTTCGGCGCCATCGAGCGCCTGCAGCGCTTCTTCGGCGCGCCCTGCGGAGAGGAGACGGCGAGCTATTTCGGCAGCGATTGCCGGTATCCGTCGGGTTTTCTCCGGCTGTTCGCCAATGTAGGCATCCACATCTCCTGTGGCATCGGCGATTGCCTGAAGCGCGATACGCACTGTCGTCTCATCATGCCGGTCGTGCCTCGGTGAGGTGGTGCCGATGCTTTCCCGGGCGCTTTCGTCGGGCTCGTTCAACCACTGCACAAGCAGCGATTTCAGGCGGTCGAGGCCTTGAGTGCCGAGGGCCGGGGCCATGGCTGGAATGAACGGGTCGAATTGGCCGTGGCCATTGTTCTGAACCGCCGCCAGAACCCTGTCGGCAAGAATATCGGGGTCGATGCCTGATCCGCTGGCGATGATGCCAGCATCGCTGCAGGCTTGATGGAAACTTGCAAGCAGCGCGCCGCTCGCATCGTCCGTTCTGTCGAAGATCGGCTCACCGAGGGCAAGGAACTGCCAGATCAGCTCGAAGCCTTCGCCCGGATCGTCCGGTGCCACGGTCTCGACGATCGTCTTGCGCTGGGTTTCCAGGTCGGCCTTCGTCGATTTTACCCGACGCCAGCTGATGAATGTCCGGGCGCGCGCGATGCTTCCGAGCCGCTTGCGAACTTCGCGCGCCACTTCTTCACTGCTGTGGCTGCCGGCCAGTTCCATGCGAAGCTTGCGCTTGTTTGCGGCGCTGCCCATGCTGATCTCGATCAGCAACTCGGCAAGCCGTTGCGAGCCGAGCGCTTCCAGGTTCTTCGCGTTGAGGGTCGTCTTCGTGGCCATGGGTATGTCGATGCGGTCTTGCGTGAGGTGTCGCGAGCGACAGTTCAGAACCGGACCGGGATTTGCAAGTGTTTCGGCCCGGATTTCGCGATCGGCTTGCGGCCGAGCGCTGTCGAGGACCTTTCACCCTAACGGAATCATTGGTAGAGGGTCGCCATGAACGCGCTTTCAGATGCCGCTCCGATCTATAACCCGCCGCAAGATCCCTATCTTTCGCTGCTGCATCGCGATGCGCATCTGCTTGTGTTCAACAAGCCGAGCGGCCTGCTTTCGGTGCCCGGGCGGCATCCGGCGCTCTCGGACAGTCTCCTGACGCGGGTCCAGAAAGACTATCCGCAAGCGCTGATCGTGCACCGTCTGGACAAGGATACATCCGGTGTCGTGGTGATGTCGCTCAACCGGCGGGGGCATGCGCTTGTCGCAGCGCAGTTTGAAGGGCGCACCACGCGGAAATCCTATGTGGCCGAGGTCTGGGGAAGGCTTGAGGAGGCGGAAGGCTTGGTCGACCTGCCGTTGGCGATCGATCCTGACAACAAGCCGCGCCACCGCGTCGATCCTGAGCACGGCAAGCCCGCCCAGACGCGCTGGCAGGTGATGGGATACGGCGAGAACAGGACGCGGCTTCGGCTGTTTCCGCTGACGGGACGCACCCATCAGCTGCGTGTGCATATGAAAGCGCTGGGTCACGTTATCCTCGGCGACGAGTTCTATGCGGATGGCGATGCGCTTCTGGCTGCGAACCGTTTGCTTCTGCATGCCGAAGAACTAAGCTTCCGCCATCCTGACGGTTCGGACGTCACGTTCACCGCTCCAACGCCCTTCTGAGATCGGACATTGGCACAAAACCTCGAGAAAACGCTGCTGATCGTCGATTTTGTCGGCGGCGCAGTCGGCCACCGTTTCCGCTCCGGCGAGGGTCGCAAACAGGACCTGCCGAAGGCTGTCGGGTTTTCGAGCGGCACGATCCCTGATGTCGTCGATGCGACGGCGGGCCTCGGCCGGGATGCGTTTCTGCTGGCATCGCTCGGCGCGCGGGTCACGCTGATCGAGCGATCCGAGACGATGCATGAGCTACTTCTGGAAGGGCTCGAACGGGCGCGGGCGGAAGGCGGGCGGCATGCGGAGACGGTCTCCCGGATGACGCTGGTGCACGGGGATTCCTGTGTTCTCCTTCCGCAGATGAAGCCGCAGGTGATCCTGATCGATCCCATGCATCCGCCACGCGACAAAACGGCTCTCGTCAAGAAAGAGATGCGGCTGATCCGGGATATCGTCGGGACCGATGCGGATTCCGTACAGCTCATGCAAGTCGCGCTGGAGGCGGCCCAAAACCGGGTCGTGCTGAAATGGCCGTTGCGCGCCGAGCCGATGGCGGGCGTGCGCAAACCGTCCCATCAGATCCTCGGGAAAAGCACGCGCTACGACGTTTTCGTCAAGGCGAAGATCAGCGCTGAGTAGGTGGGTGACGGCACTGCCGTTGTTGCCCTGCGGCGACGATTGCGCATAGTATCCCGCATTCCTTGGGAGTGCCGTGCCGATGTCAGAGAGCGACCAGAAACCCGGGCCGTTTCCGGAAGAGCCCGGAATTCTCGAATTTCTCGATATTTGCGATCGCTTCTATCCCGCTGACGCTGTTGACGCACCGATCGAACAGCAGCGGGACTGGTATGATGCACTCTGCGCCCGTTTCGACCAGCCGCTGCCGCAAGGTCTGACGTTTCGCGACGAGATGCTGGTCGTGCCGATCCGGCGTTACAGACCCGCGACGATCAGCAGCGAAACCGTTCTTCTTTACCTGCATGGCGGCGGGTTCGTCGTCGGGTCGCTGGATAGCCACCACGCGATCTGTGCGGAGATTGCCGATTTCGCGCAGGCGGAACTGGTCTCGGTCGATTACCGGCTTGCACCCGAACATCTCTGGCCGGCCCAGACGGACGATTGTTTCGGTGTGCTGAAGCAGCTTCTAGGCGAGGGGCGAAAGGTCGTGCTGATCGGCGACAGCGCCGGCGGCAATCTTGCGGCGGGGCTCGCGTTACGGGCGCGGGACGAAGGACTGTCGGGGATTGCCGGCCAGGTGCTGATCTATCCAGCGCTCGGCGGCGATCTCGTGTCGGGGTCTTACCGCGAGATGGCCTATGCGCCGGGCCTCACCACGGCCGATGTCGCCTATTACCGGGCAGTCCTCAAAGCGCCAGAGATCGAACCCGTCGCGCATCCGCTTCTAGCCCGCGACCTATCCGGCCTGCCGCCGGCCTATATCACCGTTGCGCATTTCGATCCGTTGCGGGACGATGGTAAGCTCTATGCGCGACGGCTACGAGAGGCGGGCGTCGAGGCGACGTTCCGCGAGGAGCCGCAGATGGTGCATGCCTGGCTGCGTGCCCGCCACATGAGTGCTGGCGCGCGCGGCGGTTTCGCGGCGCTCTGCGAGGCCGTGCGGCAGATGGCGGCGGCTAGCTCTTAGCCTTTGACACCAGAACCGGATCGGCGCGGAATGCACTTGGGAAGATCGCCTTGAGATTATCGATCTTCGGCATGTCGTTATAGACGATATAGGGATAGCTGGGGTTTAGCGTCAGAAAGTCCTGGTGGTATTTCTCGGCCGGATAAAAGGCGGAGAGCCTGGAGATTTCCGTGACGATGGGTGCGGGATACAATTTCGTCGCATCGAGCTGGGCGATATAGGCCTCGGCTACCTTTTTCTGATCGTCGCTGGTGGTGAAGATCGCGGAGCGGTACTGCGTCCCGCGGTCAGGACCCTGGTAGTTCAGCTGGGTCGGATTGTGGGCGACGGAAAAGAAGATCTGCAGTAGCTTACCTGCTTCGGGTCGAAGGTGATCTCCACGGCTTCCGCATGGCCCGATTTGCCCGAGCTTACCGTCTCATAGGTAGCAGTTTTCTGGTCGCCGCCGGAATAGCCGGAAACGGCGTTGCTCACGCCCTTCACATGCTGGAAGACGCCCTGAACGCCCCAGAAGCAGCCGCCGGCGAAGATGGCCTTCTCGACATTGCCCTTCGCGGCTTCGTCGATCGTCGGTGCAGGAATGGCAACGGCGGCCTCCTGCGCACGCAGCGCCGATGCCGGAAACGCCATCACGACGGCGCAAAACATTGCCGCCGCCAGACGATTTGCGAAGACTGCCATGAGAACTCCTCCTGTTCGCATGGACTGTCTCAGGGATACCGGCCCGGCGTCAAATCACATCGGCGTAGGCCGCCAGCCACGGCGGGCGACGCCTACATGTGATCGCGGTGAATGGCCTTCTCGAAGGTCTTTTCAAAGATCTTCTTCTCTCCGTCATAGGCAAGGACCGAAGCGCTGATCAGCCAGTCGGTTGCCGTGCAGGCGAGTTTTGCCGTGGAGACGGTACGGACGGACCACCGGTCGCGCCTCATGTCGCAGGTCCAGACCGAAGTGCCCGTCATCGACAGCGGATCGGTCGGGTCGATCGACCAGGTCTCCTCGCGCAACTGCCGGGTGGAAAGGCCGGTGCCCGGATGTTCGAACAGGCCTGTGTCTTCAGCCACTTCGTAGCGCGTCTGGTTTTCAGCAAGGTCACGGGTGACGCTGCGGCGGGTAGTGGACGGCGCGTGCTCGATATATTTCGGCAGCGGATCCGGGTTCGCCGGCTGCTTCATCTCGAATGTCTGGTGATCGCCGAGAAGCGGCATGGCAAGCCCGAGCGAGGCGATATCGATCGCCACACCGGGATCGACAGGTGGCGGCAGGATCATTGGCCAGTAGGCGGTCGAGAGCGATAGCCGGATTCGGTGACCCTCCCCGAACCGGTAGCCGCAGGCATCGAGATCGAGGCGGATTTCGACCGGCTGGCCGGGAATGAGCGGTTGCGGATCCTCATTGCCGTCGCGATGGGCGAGGTTGATCACGCCGAAGGAGACGCGGGTCGCGGTGCCGTCGGGATGGATATCGACGATCCGGGCGCAAAGATTGGCAAGCTCGGCGTCGGCGCTGAGCGTCAAGGTGATGCTCGGGCGTCCGAGAAAGGTTTTGGCCGTGGCAAGCGGCGCTGTCTGGAAGACCAACGATCCGGCATCGTCGCTGCGCTGGTCACCGGCGAGTTCCGCGTCGGGTTTGAGGGTAAACCATTCGCCGGCCGCCGTTCCGGTGTCGAGCGGTGACTTCAGATAGATCTCGTGCGCCTGTGCATGCGGGATCGGCATCCCCTCCAGCAGCGTACCGAACTGGTCGACATAGAAGCACTCGCTCTCCGGCGCGCTCCAGCGCTGCTTGGAAACCCAGAAGCCCGGATCGACATCGCGCCGTACCGCCGGTTTCGGGCCGTCGAGGATATAGGCGCGAACCTGGGGCAGGGTTTCTATGCCGTTTTCCTCACCCCGCAGCCAGCGGTTCCAGAAGGCGATTGCCTCGCCATGAAAATCGGCGCGCGGTTTCGGCCAGGCGAAATGCGGATATTTGTGCACCCAGGGCCCGAGCAGGGCCTTCGCCTTGTCACCGAGCCCTTCGACGGCCAGCAGCGGCGTGTTGCGATACCCGTCCGCCCAGCCGGCAATGACGAGCGCCGGAATTTCGATAGCCGCATAATCTTCGCAGATGGAGCCGTGTTTCCAGAAGCCATCGCGGCGCTGGTGGGACAGCCATTCCTCCAGGAAGAACGGCTCGTTTTCCATCCGCTCCATCCACATTTCGAGCCAGCGGTCGCCGACGATATCGGGATCCGGCGAGCGCGACTGGTAGGCGAGCATGGTGGCGGCCCAGGAGAGCTGGGCCGACAGGTGGCAGCCATTCTTGTAATGGATGTCGTCATTGTAGCGGTCGGTGGTCGAGGCGATCGAGATCACGGCCTTGAGCGCCGGTGGTCGAAGCGCTGCCACCTGCAGGCAGTTGAAGCCGCCCCAGGAAATGCCCATCATGCCGACGCTGCCGTTCGACCAGGGCTGTTCTGCGATCCAGGCGATCAGCTCGCAGGCATTGGCAAGCTCCAGTTCGGTATATTCGCCGTCAATGACGCCGTCGGATTCCCCGGAGCCGCGAATATCGATGCGAACGCCGGCGATGCCCGCTGCCGCAAACACCGGATAGGTGGATTCGTCGCGCGGGCTGGTTCCATCCCGTTTGCGATAGGGCAGGAATTCGAACACCGCCGGCACCGGATCGGCGTCCGCATTGTCAGGCATCCAGATGCGGGCGGCAAGACGGGTTCCGTCCTTTAGCCTGATCCACTGGTTCTCGATGACGGTGAAGGAACGGTCAGTCATGGTCATGCGCTCTCAAATATCGATCTTCAATTTCCCGCACTTTCCATCCGCCGTGTCGTCAAGACCCTCTCCAGCCAGCCGAGCTGCATCTCGGGCACGGATTTGAGGAGAAGGTCGGTATAGTCGTCGAACGGAGGCGACAGCGCCTGAGATTTCGGGCCGAAGCGGACGAGTTTGCCGCGATGCATGACGGCGACCGAGTCGGCGATTGCCTTCACGATGGCGATGTCATGGGTGATGAACAGATAAGACAGCTGCTGTTCTTCCTGCAGCTTCGTCAG
This sequence comes from Neorhizobium sp. IRS_2294, assembly GCF_050500145.1. Taxonomy (NCBI): domain Bacteria; kingdom Pseudomonadati; phylum Pseudomonadota; class Alphaproteobacteria; order Hyphomicrobiales; family Rhizobiaceae; genus Neorhizobium; species Neorhizobium sp. IRS_2294. The sequence goes on along the minus strand of NZ_CP191439.1, from coordinate 3,457,856 downwards.
CAGCTTCAGGATCCCTTCCGCCACCAGCGGATCGAGCGCCGATGTGGGTTCGTCGCATAGGATGAGCTCGGGCCTTGCGGCAAGGGCGCGGGCAATTGCCACGCGCTGCTTCTGGCCGCCGGAAAGCTCAGCCGGATAGCGATCGATAAAGCCGGTGCCCATCTCGATCTGGTCGAGCAGTTCCTTGACGCGTGCGGTCTTGGCCGAGCCACGCAGGCCGTCATAGAAGGTCAGCGGACGGCCGATGATGTCGCGCACCGTCTGGCGCGGGTTCATGGCCGTATCGGCCATCTGGTAGATCAGCTGGATGCGGCGCAGGTCGTCTCTCGGCCGGCTTTTCAGCAACGGCGTCAGCGGCCGGCCCTCGAAGGTGATCGCGCCGCTGCTAGGCGCCAACAGGCCGGTGATGACGCGCGCCAGCGTCGACTTACCCGAGCCGGATTCGCCGACGACCGCAAGCGTCTGGCCCTTGCACAGATGCAGGGAAACATCGTGCAGCACCTTGAACCCGTTCGAATACTGGGCGCTGACATGATCGACCCTGAGAACCGCTTCGGTCTGGTCAACTGCCTCCTCGCGGGCTGCCTGGCGCACATTGACCAGCGCACGGGTGTAATCCTGTCTCGGTGCCTCGATGATCTCCTGCACGGGACCGTATTCGACCATCTTGCCGTGGCGCAGCACCATGATGTCGTCGGAGATCTGCGCGACGACGGCCAGATCGTGGGTGATGTAGAGCGCTGCCGTATCGGTTTCCTCGATCGCGTGCTTGATCGCCGCGAGAACGTCGATCTGGGTCGTCACGTCGAGCGCGGTCGTCGGTTCGTCGAACACGATCAGGTCGGGTTTGGAGCAAAGCGCCATCGCCGTCATGGCGCGTTGCAACTGGCCGCCGGAAACCTGGTGCGGAAAGCGATCGCCGAAAGTTTCGGGGTTCGGCAGACCGAGAACCTGGAACAGGTAGAGAGCGCGCTCGCGAGCATCTTCCTTGCTCATTAGGCGATGCTTGACAGTCGCCTCGATAACCTGGTCGCCGAGCTTGTGGGCGGGGTTGAATGCGGCGGCTGCCGATTGCGCCACGTAGCAGACACGGGCACCGCGCAGCTTGCGGATGCCGCCCTTGCCAAGAGGCAGGATGTCGATGCCGTCGAGTTTCACTTCGCCGCCGGTGATTTCAGCACCGCCGCGGCCATAGGCGAGCGCCGCGAGCCCGATCGTCGACTTGCCGGCACCGGATTCGCCGATCAGGCCCAGAACCTTGCCCTTGGCGAGATCGAACGAGACGTCGTCGACGATGGTGATCCGCTTTGGCGGCTCGCCGGGCGGATAGCTTGTCGCCTCGATCTTGAGGTTGCGGACGGAGAGGAGATGAGATTGAGCTTCATGCATCGCCGCGGCCTCCCTTCAGGCTGGAGGTTCGCTTCAGGAGCCAGTCGACCACGAGGTTGACGCAGACGGCGAGGGCCGCAATCGCGGTTCCAGGCACTAGGGCTGCGGGAATGCCGAAGATGATGCCGTCCTTGTTGTCCTTCACCATGCCGCCCCAGTCGGCGGTCGGCGGCTGGATGCCGAGCCCAAGGAAGGAGAGGGTGGAGAGAAATAGGATCGCAAACGCGAAACGCAGGCCGAATTCGGCCAGCAGCGGCGAGAGCGTATTGGGCAGAATTTCGCGAAAGATGATCCAGATCTTGCCTTCACCGCGGAGCTTCGCCGCTTCCACGAATTCCATCACGGCGACATCCAGCGCCACGGCCCGGCCAAGCCGGTAGACGCGGGTGGAATCAAGGATCGCCATCACCAGGATCAGCACGATCAGGTGTTGCGGCAGAACGGCCAGCACCACGAGCGCGAAGATTAGCGTCGGAATCGACATCATCAGGTCGTTGAAGCGGGAAAACACCGTATCGACGAGGCCACCTGAAACGGCGGCGGTAAAGCTCAGGATGATCCCGAGCGAAAAGGAAATCACGGTTGCCGCCAAAGCGACAATCAGCGTCGTGCGCGCACCGAAGATCAGGCGCGAGAGGATATCGCGGCCGAGATTGTCGAGGCCGAAGAAGAATTGCGCATCGGCCTCCTGCCAGACATTGCCGACGACTTCGGTCTCGCCGTAAGGGGAAATCCAGGGCGCGAACAGGGCGCAGAAGAGTGCGAGCGCGATACCGAACAGGCCGACCCAGGCGGTGATGGGGATTTCTCTCAATCTCATCGTGGATGCCTCAGACGGGGGTTGGCGATGATCGCGAGAATGTCCGCCAACATGTTGAGGAGGATGTAGACGGCCGCGAAGATCAGGCCGCAGGCCTGGACGACCGGCATGTCGCGCACCGTCACAGCATCGACCATGTACTGACCCATGCCGGGATAGACGAACACGACCTCGACCACCACGACGCCAACGACGAGGTAGGCGAGGTTCAAGGCGACGACATTGATGATTGGGGCGAGCGCATTGGGCGCCGCATGCTTGACGATCGCGCGCCAGCCGGACAGGCCCTTGAGCTCTGCGGTTTCCATATAGGCCGACGACATGACGGAGAGGATCGCCGCCCGCGTCATGCGCATCATATGGGCGAGCACGACGAGAACGAGTGTCGCGGTCGGCAGGGCGATCGTCTGGAGGCGCTCCAGAAAGCCCATGCCCTGATAAACGGTGGCCGGAAAGGTGGCGATGCCGAAATTGACGGCGAAATAGAGGATCAGCAGGTAGCCGACGAAGAATTCCGGAAGCGAGATGGCCGCAAGCGAGATCACGTTGATGATCTTGTCCGGAATGCGATCCCGGAAATGCACCGAGAGCATGCCGAGACAGATTGCCAGCGGCACGGCGATGACGGCCGCAAAGGCAGCGAGGAAAAGCGAATTGCCCAACCGGTTGCCGACCTGTTCGGAGACAGAATTGCGGCTTGCCCAGGATGTGCCGAAATCACCTTGCAGGACGCCGCCCAGCCAGTCGAAATAGCGGGTGACAAGGGGCCGGTCGAGGCCGAGTTCGGCGGTGATGTTGGCAACAGCTTCCGGTGTCGCCGACTGGCCGAGATAGGTGGAGGCGAAATCGCCGGGCAGCGCTTCGACGCCGCCGAAAATCAGAGCCGACACTGCCAGAAGCAGGATCAGCGAAAGCACCATGCGCTGGGCGATAATGCTCAGCAGCGGAAAGCGCTCTCTCAAGCTGCGGGCCGGCGAGCCGCCAGCCTCTGTGGAATTGGACATGTGGCGCGATCCCGTATCCGAAATGAAGGGTTCAGACCGCAGGTTTTCCTGCGGTCCATATTCATCGGCGGGGCTGGACAAGCCCCTGTCGGGTATCAGGCGTCGAGCCAGACGCGTGTCGCGACATAGCCGTTCGACATGTCGTTGCCGATGTCCTTGACGTAACCCTGAAGCTTCTTCGACGCCGCATTCACGAAGTCGTTGAACATCGGCAGGATCGTGCCGCCTTCATCGCGCACCAGCACCGCCATCTCGCGGTACATTTCACGGCGTTTGGCTTCATCCAGTTCGCCGCGGGCGGTGATCAGCAGCTTGTCGAACTTCTCGTTCTTGAAGCGGGTGTCGTTCCAGTCTGCAGACGACAGATAGGCGCCGGAATAGAACTGGTCCTGCGTGGCGCGGCTGCCCCAGTAGGAGGCCGAGAACGGCTGCACGTTCCAGACGTTCGACCAGTAGCCGTCACCCGGCTCGCGCTTGATCTCGATGTCGATACCGGCCTTCTTCGCGCTCTGCTGGAAGAGAACCGACGCATCGACAGCGCCCGGGAAGGCAACTTCCGACGTGCGCAGAAGCACCGAGCCGCTATGGCCTGACTTCTTGAAGTGGAACTTCGCCTTGTCCGGATCGTAGGAGCGTTGCTCGATGCCCTCGGGGAAGAGCGCATAGGTGTCGTTGATCGGGAAGTCGTTGCCGACCTTGCCGTAGCCACCGAGGATGCGCTTGACCATTTCCTCGCGGTCGATGGACAGTTTCAGGGCCATGCGCAGATCGTTGTTGTCGAACGGCGCCTTGTCGCAATGCATGATGAAAACGTAGTGGCCGCCACCGGACGTGGTCAGAAGCTGCACCGTCGGGGCGCGCGTCAGAAGCGGCACGGTCTTTGGATCGACGCGGTTGATGAACTGCACCTGGCCGGACGACAAGGCCGCGATACGGGCGGTTGCGTCGTTCATGGTGATGATTTCGACCGTTTCGACATAACCGCGGTCGGAACGCCAGTCGCTGGTGTTCTTCTCGAAGGTCATGCGAACGCCGGGCTCGAAGCTCTTGACCTTGTAGGCACCGGTGCCGATGCCGGCATTCGGCGCGTCGACACCGCCGTTCGGCTGGATGACGAGATGGTAGTCGGTGAAGATCGCGGGAAGGTCGGCATTGCCGCTGTCGAGCGTCACGACCAGATCGCCGCTCTTGTTTTCGATCGACTTGATGGATTTCAGAACGCCGGCTGCACCGGATTCGGTCTTGCTATCGCTGTGGCGCTTCAGGGTCGCGACCACGTCGTCCGTGGTCATCTCCTTGCCGTCGTGGAACTGCACGCCCTTGCGGATCTTGAAGGTCCAGGTCTTGGCGTCGGGTGATGGCGACCAGGATTCGGCAAGCGATGGAACCGGCGCGCGGGTTTCAGGATGGGTTTCGACCAGCGTGTCGCCCCAGGTGCGGACCGCGGTGAACATCACCTGCGAGGTCGCCTTGGCGGGATCGATGCTGTCGGTGGCTGCGCCGCCCTCGAGGCCGAGCTTTAGGTTGCCGCCCTTCTTGGGGGCCTGCGCAGAGGCGCTGGTTGCGTAGAGCTGGCTTGCTGCAGCCAGCGTCACGCCCGCTGCCATGGCGCGGCCCATGAATTCGCGGCGGTTCATGCCACCGGTGGTGACCCGGCCGGCAAGGTATTTCGTAATGTCGTTCATTTCCCTGTTCCCTTTTATTCGATGCAGTTTTCTGCGTTCGTAGTCTGCGCTGTCTCGCCGGGTTTCCTCTTCCACAGCGGTTTGCGCATTATTCCGTCGATCGTGGGAAATGGTTCGGTTGCGGCCGACATAACTTCCTTTCTGATGCAGTCCCCGGCTCTTATCGTGCGAGCTCTATGCCTCGGGAAATAGTCTGCTTAGCGATCGAAGGCCCGTTGAGGCGTGATGGAGATTACGGTCGCGTTGCCGCGTGGGTGAGCCTTCGCTACGACATTAAGTGCCTTCGATGCGACACATTTAGCAACCCCCCATGGGTTGCGAAAATTAGGCGCCTGTCGAAAGGGATGCAAATCCTGCTAATCGCGCGCTATCGCATGGAAAAACGTGCCGGTCACCCTTCCCCGGAAACCGCCCGACGGACCTATTTCGTCGCCTCGACCATCTGCAATCATAGCGAGAGGTTGGTCGGTTCCGGCTTCGATCACTCGAGCATAATGGAATTCGTGGCCCCGCACCACGTCGCCTATTTTACCAATGGCACTTTCTCTCATCAGGCGCGCCTGGCGGTAGCCAAGGTTCATCTTACGCTTGGAAAAGCTCGTGGAATGGGAAAGCAGGCCGGTCATGGTGTGGCTGACGCCGTCGGCATCCTCCAGCCTTTCGCCAAGCACCATGTAACCACCGCATTCGCCGTGAACGGGCTTGGTCTGCGAGAAGGTCTTCAGCCCCGTCTTGAACCTGTCAGCCGCTGCAAGCCGCCCCGCGTGCAGTTCGGGATAACCGCCGGGCAGCCAGCAGACGTCGCAGTCTGCCGGCGGTGCCTCGTCGGCAAGCGGCGAGAAGCGGATGATCTCCGCCCCCATCGCCTGCCATTCCCGCTTGATATGCGGGTAGAGAAAGGTGAACGCGGCGTCCTCGGCGAGAGCGATCCGCTGGCCGGGCGGCGGTAATGCCTTTTCGGTCGTCCCGGAGGGGATATCGAAGGGACGCGCCGCCACGAAAATCGCGTCGAGATCCAGCGACTGTTCCATTGCATCGGCCAGCCGGTCGATATGGGCGTCCATCTGCGGATGTTCGCTTGCCTGCACGAGGCCGAGATGGCGTTCGGGCAGGGTCAGGGTCGGATCGCGCAAAATCGTGCCGACAACGGTAAGCCCGATCGCGGAGATGGCGTCGCCGGAGAGCTTTCTGTGGCGCTCGCTTCCGGCCCGGTTGAGCACGCAGGCCGCCATTTTCACGGTCGGATCATAATGCATGAAACCGCAGGCGACGGCCGCCGCCGTCTGGCTCTGGCCTGATACGTCGAGCACCAGCAGAACCGGCAGACCGAACAGGCGGGCGAGATCCGATGCTGCACCTGAGCGACCGGGTTCGCCTAGAATGCCGTCGAAAAGACCCATGGCGCTTTCGATCAGAATCAGGTCCGCATCCTCTGCCTGGCCGCGTGCCAGATGCCGCAGAAGATCGGGGGCCATGGCCCAGCTGTCGAGATTGAGCCCGGGCAGGCGGGTTGCCGCTTCGTGGAAACCCGGATCGATATAATCAGGCCCGGTCTTGATGCCGCGCACCTTGATGCCCCGCCGCTGGAAGGCGCGCAACAGGCCGATGGTGACGCTGGTCTTGCCGGAGCCGGAGCGCGGTGCGCCGATGATCAGGGCGCGGGCCGTCATGATGCAGGTCCCGAAAGGACGGCCTGCATATCGACGATCCTGCCGATCACGATCAGCGCCGGCGCCTGGAAATCCTGGCGCTGCACTTCTGCTTCAACGGTTGCAAGCGTCGCAGTCATCGACCTCTCCTGGGGTGTGGTTGCCGCCATCAGAACCGCGACGGGTGTATCGCCTGCCAATCCGCCCTCCATCAGAAGCCGCGCGATCGTGCCGATCGTGCTTACACCCATATAGACGACGATCGGTTCGCCCGTCTTTGCCAAAGCTTTCCAGTCGAGATCGCCAGGCGTGCCGGCGGCATGTCCGGTTGCAAGCGTGATCGAGCGGCTGATGCCGCGCATCGTCGCCGGAATGTTGGCACAGGCGAGTGCCGCAAGGGCAGAGGTCATGCCGGGCAGAATCCGGAAGGGGATATCCGCCTTCACCAGCGCTTCCGCCTCTTCGCCGCCGCGCCCAAAGATAAACGGGTCGCCGCCCTTCAGGCGCAACACGCGTTTGCCTGTTCTCGCGAGTTCGATCAGCCGTGCGGTGATATCGTCCTGCGCGACCGAAGGTTTGCCGCCGCGCTTGCCGACGAAGATCATGTCGCTTGTCTGCGCCAACGCGAGGACGGCGTCTGAGACCAGCGCGTCATGTACGATCACGTCGGCCTTTTGCAGCGCATCGGCGACTTCCAGCGTCAGATAGCGCGGATGACCGGGGCCGGAGCCGGCCAGCCAGACATGGCCGGGCTCGAATTCCGGTGCTTCGACGATGGTTTCGATCAACTCATTCATTGGCATGGAGTGCAAACCTTTTGCCGGCCGGTGAAGGCCGGGCTATAGAAACGACCATGGAAGCCGCCATCGATATTGACAGCAAGACCCTGCGACGTGGCTGGACCACGGGAACCTGCGCTGCGGCGGCCACGAAGGCTGCCTGTCTGGCGCTGATGACAGGCGAATTTCCGGCGCTGGTGGAGGTGACCCTGCCCGGCGGCCAACGGCCGGGTTTTGCGCTGGCCATCGAAGAGGTGGGCGAGGGTTTCGCCAAGGCTGGCATCATCAAGGATGCCGGCGACGACCCAGATGTCACCCATGGCGCGCTGATCATCAGCACGGTGCGGTGCGGCGCGGCGAAAAGCGGCATCACGTTCAGGGCAGGACCTGGCGTCGGTACGGTGACGCGGCCCGGTCTGCCGCTGCCACCCGGCGAACCCTCGATCAACCCGGTGCCACGGCAGATGATTGCGCAGGCGATAACAGAGGTTGCCGGCGAGGGCGCCGATTTCGAGGTGGAGATTTCGGTGCCCGACGGTGAGAAGATCGCCGAGAAGACGCTTAACGGCCGGCTCGGCATTGTCGGCGGAATATCGATCCTCGGTACGACCGGGATCGTCATTCCGTATTCGTGCTCGGCCTGGATCCATTCCATCTGGCGCGGCATCGATGTGGCGCGCGCGGCCGGCCTCGATCATATTTCCGGCGCCACCGGCAATACGTCCGAAAAGGCGGCGCAGGCCTATCATGGCCTTTCCGACGTCGCGCTGATCGACATGGGCGATTTCGTCGGCGGCATGCTGAAATATATCCGCAGCCATCCGGTGCCGAAGGTAACCGTTGCCGGCGGCGTCGCCAAGATGACCAAGCTCGCCCAGGGCATGCTCGACGTGCATTCCAAGCGCGGGCTTGCCGATCTCGAAGCGCTTGCCAAGGTGGCGGAAGACGCTGGCGCCGATGCCGATCTCGTTGCGCGGATCATCGCTGCAAACACTGTCGCGCAGGCGTTCGAGATGGCTGGCGCGCGTGGTCTGAAGCTCGGTGACCGCATTGCCGCGCTTGCCTGGAAGACCGCCGCAAAGTCGCTCGGCGACCCTAAGATCGCGCTGGAGATCCTGGTGTTCGACCGGCACGGGCAGCTTGCCGGACGAACGGAATTCACGCCGTCCGATCATTCCGGGTCCTTAGCCGCAGAGAGCTGATCCCAGCCGGGGCGGAAACGCCGTACATAGTCTGCATTGTATAGCTGGCTCTCGACGAAATCATTCGCTCCCAGTCCTTTGCCGACGAAGATCAGCGCGGTGCGTTCTGCCGGCTCTGCGGCCAGCTTCGCTGCAATATCGGCAAGCGTGCCGGTGATGATGCGCTCCTCCGGCCACGAGGCACGTACGACGATCGCCACCGGGCAGTCTGGACCGTAAATCGGCATCAGCTCCTCGACGATCCTGTCGAGTGCATGGATAGCGAGATGGATAGCAAGCGTTGCACCTGTCGCACCAAAAGCTTTCAGCGTTTCTCCCTCGGGCATTTTCGAGGCGCGGCCGGAGACGCGTGTGAGGACGAGGCTTTGCGCGACCTCGGGAATTGTCAGCTCCCGCCGCAACGCGGCCGCGGCGGCGGCAAACGAGGGAACGCCGGGGGTCAGGGTATAGTCGATGCCGTGCTTTTCCAGCCGGCGGATCTGTTCGGCCACGGCGCTCCAGACCGAAAGATCGCCTGAATGCAGGCGGGCTATATCCTTGCCGGCCTGGTGAGCGGCAACATATTCGGCCTCGATATCGTCAAGCGACAGGGAGCCGGTATCGATTATCCGTGCATCGGCCGGGCAATAGTCCAGCAGTTCCTTCGGCATGATCGAGCCTGCATAGAGGCAGACGGGCGAGCGGCTGAGGATATCGCGGCCACGGACGGTGATGAGATCCGCGGCACCGGGGCCGGCGCCGATGAAGTGGACGGTCATGGATAGTCTTTCGTTTGCGCCAAGGCGCAGGTGGCGCCCTGGGATATCAGCCGGGGCACGATGATTTCGGACCATTCTCCCGCAGCCGCGAGCGCCGCACCCTCGGACAGGCTGGATGACGGCGTCTGGGCCAAGCTGTGGCGGGAAACGGTCTTGGTCCGTGGCTCGGCGTCCAGCAAGGCTTGGTCGCTGACGATGTGGAGGGGAATTCCCAGCGTTTCGGCCAGCTGCAGGATGCCCGGTTCCTGCCGCTTGATCTCTCCGGTGGCGAGTGCCCCAATCGATCCCCTGACGATACCGGCCTCGGTGCAGGCCGCATCCAGCGCGGACAGAAGGTCTGCTCGCGTGGTGCCCTTGCGGCAACCCAAACCGGCGACGATCATGGTTCTGTTCCTTTTGTCCAAGTCCACTGCGTGACGGGCATGGCCGGTTTCCAGCCCTGCATCGACCCGACGGGCGAGGCGCGCGAGACGTCCATGCGGATGAGGCTGCCGCCGAGCGTTGCTTTTGCGGTCAGCAGCACGGCTTCCATTTCCAGCGTCACGGCGTTGGCAACGAGCCTGCCGCGCGGCTTGAGTACTGCGACGGCTGCATCGAAGACGCCCGGTTCGCTGCCGCCGCCGCCGATGAAGATCGCATCCGGTGGGGGGAGGCCATGGAGCGCCGACGGTGCCTCGCCCTCGACCACGACGAGGCCCGGAACGCCGAAGCTTGAGGCGTTGCGTCTGATACGGGCGACCCGCTCGGGATGCATTTCAATGGCGATCGCCTTCATCGCCGGATCGGCCAGCATCCATTCGATGCCGATCGAGCCGGATCCAGCGCCGATATCCCAGAGCAGCTCGCCGCGCCGGGGCGAAAGCGCTGATAGCGTCAAGGCGCGGATCTCGCGTTTGGTGATCTGACCGTCATGCTCGAACAGGGCATCATCGAGGCCGAAGCCCAGCGGCAGAATGTGAGCCGGACCGTCCGAGGCAACGTCGATCGCGACGACGTTCAGCACGTTGATATCCTGCAATGCAAATCCGTCCGCCTGCACCACGCGGATTCGCTCCGCTTGGCCACCAAGCGCTTCGAGCACAGTCAGCTGCGACTTCCCGAAACCGCTCTCCGTCACGAGAGCCGCCAGTTCGGCGGGGCCCCGCTCATCCGAGGTCAGCGCGATCACGCGCCGGCCTGGGTGCAGAAGCGGGCGGATGAGATCCAGAGGACGGCCATGCAGCGAGACCGTCTCGATCTCCTGCAGCGGCCAGCCGAGACGCGATGCTGCGAGCGAAAATGCAGACGAGGACGGATAGGCGATGAATTCATCCGCCGGGACATGGCGTGACAGCGTTGCACCGACGCCGAACAGGAAGGGATCGCCGGAGGCAAGCACACAGACGTTGCGTCCACGCAGCGCGACGACATCGCGCATCGCTGGATCGAAGGGCGTCGGCCATGGCCGCGCTTCGCCAGTGATGAGGGGTGCGGCGAGCTCCAGATGTCGCCTTCCGCCGAAAACAACGGCGGCGGCGGCGATCGCGTCGCGGGCATTATCGCCGAGACCGTTCACGCCATCCTCGCCGATGCCGACGATGGACAGCCAGCGGCTTTGGTTTAAAGCTCTCATCTCTGATTCAGGAGGCAACTTGACTTACTCCATCCTCATTCTGGGCGGCACGACCGAGGCAAAGGCGCTCGCCGGCCGGTTGGCGATCGACCCGGAATACCAGGTCCTCGTTTCGCTTGCCGGCCGCACCAAGGCGCCGGCTGAACAGCCGGTGCCGGTGCGTATCGGCGGGTTCGGCGGTGCTGTCGGCCTCGATGCCTTTATCCGTGAGCAGGGCGTGGATCTGCTGATCGACGCGACGCATCCGTTCGCGGCGCAGATTTCGCGCAATGCCGCTGAAGCCGCGGCGTCGTCGGGTGTAGAGATCCTGGCTTTGCGCCGTCCCGCCTGGTTGCGTCAGGACGGCGATCGCTGGCAGGAGGTCGGCAGTATCCAGGCCGCGGTCGCAGCGCTCGACATTGCGTCGCGCAAGGTTTTCCTGACGCTCGGCCGACAGGAACTGCTGCTGTTCGAGGTGAGGAAACAGCATCGATACCTGGTGCGCAGCGTCGATCCGGTCGATCCGCCGCTGGACCTGCCGGATGTGACCTACATCACTGCCCGTGGGCCGTTTTCCGAGGGTGACGAGATCCGGCTGCTCGAGGAGCACGGCATCGACCTGATCGTCTCGAAAAACAGTGGCGGTCGCGCCAGTGTGGCCAAGATCAGCGCTGCACGGCGCCTCGGAATCGACGTCATCCTGATCGAACGGCCCGAGCTGCCGGATGTGCCGTCTGCCACAAGCGTGGACGTGCTGGTCGACCGGGTGCGTCACTGGACGCTCTCCCGCAGGAAACGCGGCGAATAGACGATCGGTCGGTTGCCGGTTCTTTCGATCAGCTTGGTCTCTGTCGTGCCGACGATCACGCAGGTCGCCATGTCGGCCATGTCGCCCTGAGCTTCCGCCAAGGGCACGATCCGGATCGCCTCGTCAGGCCGGCCGGCGGCGCGGCCGAAGATCACCGGCACCGTGCCCGGCAGGTTGGCGCGCAGGATCTCGAAGGCTTCATCCAGCTGATGCGGCCGCGCCTTGCTGATCGGATTGTAAAAGGCCATGACGAAGCCGGCCGTTGCCGCGGCGACGAGACGCTTTTCGATGATGGCCCAGGGTTTCAGGTTGTTCGACAGCGAAATCGCGCAGAAATCATGGCCGAGAGGTGCTCCAGCCTTTGCCGCAACCGCCAGCATGGCGGTGACGCCTGGCACGATGGAAAGATCGATATCGCGCCATTCTGCCGGACCTTCGTCGATCGCTTCACAGACGGCTGCCGCCATCGCGAAGACGCCGGGATCTCCACCCGAGACGACGCAGACTTTGCCGCCTCTCGCTGCCATGTCGATCGCCGCCTTGGCGCGTGCCAGCTCCTCGCGATTGTCAGAGGCATGGCGGCGCTGGTCCGGTCGCAGGTTCAGCCTGTCGATATAGGGAAAGTAGCCGAAGAAATCGGTTGCCGACGCAACCGCCGACAGTGCTTCCGGGGTGATCTGGTCCGGACTTCCGGGGCCAAGCCCGACGACCGTCAGCGATCCCGTCATTCTGCCGCTCCATGATCGGGCCCCGGACGATTGGTCCATCCGGGAACGAGCACGAGGGAGAAATAGGGCGCCGGGCTTTCGTCGCGGGTTTCCAGCCGCTCCGAGGCGCCGTTGGCCATGGTGCCGCGTTCGACATAGAGCGCGCCTGAAAGCTTGCCGACTGCGGCCAGCGCCCGGCGGATCTTCGGCAGGTTGCGCCCGACCTTCATGATCACGGCGCCATCGGTATCGGAGAGACGCTCGATTAGTTTTTCTTCAGACAGCGTGCCGGGAAGCACGCTCAGGATATCGTCTCCCTGCACCAAGGGCAGGCCGGTCATCGACCAGCAGCCGGACATCGCGGTGACGCCGGCAATTACATCCACCTCGTAGCGATCCTTCAGCCGGACATGCAGATGCATATAGGACCCGTAAAACAGCGGGTCGCCTTCGCTCAGAACGGCGACGGTCTTTCCGGCATCGAGATAAGCTGCCACTTCTTCGGCCGACCGATCGAAGAAATCGTTGATCGGCGTCTTGTAGTCGGCTTCGTCCTTGTGGGTCTCGACCGTGACCGGATAGACCAGCGGCAGCTCGATCGTGCCGGGGCGGACATGTGCGTCGACGATGGTGCGGCCATTGCCGGAGGAGCCCTTCTTGCAGAAGAAAGCGAGCACATCCGCTTCATGGATTGCACGCACGGCCTTCAGCGTCATCAGTTCCGGGTCGCCTGGGCCGGTGCCGACGCCGATCAGCTTTCCCTTTGTACTCTTGGGGTTCAAAGGCCTGTCCTCGCCAGCGCGTTGACGGCGGCCGCCGTCATGGCCGAGCCGCCCATGCGGCCGCGCACCACGGCATAGGGAATGCCATGAGCCGATTCCATCAGGGCTTCCTTGGATTCGGCCGCACCCACGAATCCGACCGGCATGCCGATGATTGCGGCCGGGCGCGGGGCGCCGGCATCCAGCAGTTCCAGCAGGTGAAACAGGGCTGTCGGTGCATTGCCGATGGCGACCACCGAACCTTCCATCGCGTCCCAGAGATCCAGTGCCGCTGCCGATCGCGTGTTGCCGATTGTTTTGGCCAGTTCGACCGTGCGGCTGTCACGCAACGTGCAGATAACCTCGTTATCGGCCGGAAGCCTTGCCCGGGTTATCCCCTGCGCCACCATGAACGCGTCGCAATAGATAGGCTTGCCGGCCAACAGCGCATTGCGGGCTGCAGAAACGAAGTCGTCGGAGAAGCGGAAATGTTCGGCCGCCTCGACCAGGCCGCAGGCGTGGATCATGCGGACCGCGACATCCGCCTGCTCTTCCGAAAATGCGGAAAGGTCGGCTTCCTCGCGGATGATCGCAAAGGACTTCAGATAGATCGCATCGCCTTCGTGGATATAGTCGTAACTGGTCATGGTCATCCTGGTATGGCCGCCTGGCAAAGCCGGTCCGGACCGATCCGGGCAAGGCAGGCAGCGGAATTTTCCCCGGATCGCCGTTCCGATCGAACGAGAGCGGCAAGGCGGCGAAGCGTGGCGTTGGTATCGGCAAACGCGATGGAAGCAAAGGGTTGGCCGCTCGCTTTCGCCGAGGCAACCAGAGAAACGTGATCCGGCATGCCGCACAGCGTCAGTGCCGTTGCCTGCGGATGGGCGCAGCCCTTGGGGCAGCCGCTCACATGCAGCTTGAACGAGCCGTCCAGCAGATCGCCGCATTCTGTGGCAGCGCGCGTGGCAATCTCGTGGGTGGCAATGGCGCCGGACCGGCAGGCCGGGCGTCCGGTGCAGGCAGCGATATGACCGCGCGGATCGGCATCCGACGTCACGAAACCGGTGTCTGCGGCAAAAGCCGTCAGTGTTCGGCACGCGGTCTCGCTGCCGAAAAAGAGGAGCGAATGATCGAGCGCCGGTTTGACGGTGCGAATGTCCAGGCGTGTGGCTTCCGTGCAGAGGGCAATCAGGTTTTCGGCATGGGTCTGGCCGAATGCCGGGCCTAGGCCGGTCGCGAACGTGCCGTTTGAAAGGGCATGCAGCGTGAAGGGGGAGATGGTTGCGGCAGTAAAATCGTTGGCAGGTAGACCTGAAGCGAGGTCACGACCCCGGGCCTCGCTTCCAAGCGAGGCGAGCTTTTCGAGAAGAGAGACGGTCGCCTCGACGGCCTGTGTTTCAGGCAAAACATTGAAAACGCGCGCGGAAGCTTCAGTGCCGCCGAGCAGGATCTTCCAAAGGATTTCGCCATCCGCTTCCACCGCGACCAGCCTGATATCGGCGATCAACCCGGAAAGCGTCAGGCGACCCGCACCATCGACGATGACAGACGTCTTTGGCGCAAGGCCTTTGATGTCACGGGCGCCGTGGCTGATGGCGTCTGCCAGCGGGCGCGGATCGGCGATGTTGGTTGCGTCCTCACCGGCAAGCGGCGGCACTTCGACGGCAAGGCCGTCGCGCAGCGGCAGATCCATGGCCCGCACCTCGGCCTCGAGCTGCGGCGCAGAGGCTTCGCTGAGGCCCCGGATCTGGAGGTTGCCGCGTGCGGAAATGTCGATCATGCCGTTGCCGTGACGCATTGCCAGACGGCAGAGATCTGCCAGTTGCCCCGGCGCAATTGCATCGGTCAGCGGCACACGCGCAAGCAGGCCGTCGCCCGTCATCATCGGCGCAGACAGGGCAGGGCAGGCGCCGCGTCTCATGTCCGGTTCGGCTGGGTCGCGTGCGAGTGCTGTCATGCGACCAGCCTTTCGCAGTCGTCTGCCAGCATTTCCAACTCGGCATCCACCGCGTTGCGGCGCGGATGCCAGAGACCGCGATCGAGCGCCGCGCGGAACCGCAGGCCCATGTAGCGGGCGCCTTCGGGGTTCTGGGACAGCAGGAAGTCGCGCACTTTCTCGTCACCCAGATAGGCGTCATAGGTCGCGTCGATCAGCGATTGCGGAACGGCGTGGGTGGTCTCGGCAAAGCCGATCAGCCGGTCGACGGTTTCGACCAGTTCGGCCGCACCGCGGGGTCCGTGGCGCATCTGGCCGGCGATGAAGCGCGGGTTGACGGCACGGGCGCGCACGACGCGGGTCAGGGCCTCGGAAATGGAGCGGGCTTTCGGCTTCTGCGGATCGGTCGTGTCGAGCGCGATCACATCTGCCTTGCCGCCGAGCGCCGCGACGGCCGCCGAAAAGCCGCCGATGAAGGCAACGTCGGCGGAGCCGTCGAGAAGATCGCGGCCGGGATCATCGCCGGTATGGACAAGCAGGTCGGCCGTACCGATTCGCTCGGCAAACCCGCCGGGAACGTGAATGCCATCGCCATCGGCACCGCCGAACGCGTGGCTGGTGGCATCGAGATAGAGACGGCCGAGTTCCTCGCGTTCGCCCCAGCTGCCATCGGCAAGCTTTTCCTCGATGCCGGAACCGTAGGTGCCGGGCGCCGAGCCGAAGATGCGCGGGGGCACATGGCCGAGCGTCTGTGCGTCTTCTGCCAGCGGATTGTCGCCCGGGGCTTCCTCGCGCGCGGCAATCGCCCGCATGGCGGCATCGAGAAGCGCGATCAGTGCCGGAAACATGTCGCGGAACAGGCCTGAAATCCGAAGGCTGACGTCGATGCGCGGGCGTCCAAGCGTTGCCGGCGCCAGAACCTCGATGCCGGTGACGCGGCCGGTCGCGGCGTCTTGGACGGGTCTGGCACCCATCAGCGCCAGAACCTGCGCCACTTCCTCGCCGCCGCTTCGCAGCGAAGCGCTGCCCCAGAGATCGAAGACGAGGCTTTTCGGCCAGTCGCCATGGTCCTGCAGGTATCGGCGCAAAATCTCGTCGGCGGCGCGCTTGCCCAGTTCGAACGCGGTCGGGGTCGGCAGGGTGCGCGGATCGCTGGCGTAGAGATTGCGGCCGGTCGGCATCACGTCGCGGCGGCCCCGTGCCGGGGCTCCCGACGGTCCGGGGCGAATATGCCGGCCATCGAGAGCATCGAGCAGCGCCTGCATTTCGGTTCTGGCACTGGCGATCCGCAGCGGATCGTCGTCACCGTCGGCGATTTCGCCGAACACGTGCTGGCCGTCCTTGATGGCGAAGTCCTTGAGATCGCAGAGAAACGCGTCGATGCGGCTGAGCGCCGTGTCGGGGTCGTCATCCCCGGTTATGTCGGCTTCGGATGCCAGTCCACAGTCGCTCGCGGTCTCGACGATCAGTTTCGCCAGCCGGTCGCGGCGGCGCCTGTCCAACCCGTCCGCCTGCGCATATTCGTCGACCAGCAGCTCGAGTTTCGTGTGCTCGTCCGAAAGGCCTGCGCCTGTCAGAACCGGCGGCAGGTGGCCGATGGTAACTGCGGAAATGCGCCGCTTGGCAACCGCCGCCTCGCCGGGATTGGACACGATAAACGGATAGATGACCGGCAGGCCGCCGGTCACGAGCTCCGGAAAGCAGTCTTTCGACAGCGCCACGGTCTTTCCCGGCAGCCATTCCAGCGTGCCATGGGCGCCGACATGAACGATCGCATGGGCACCCACGGCATCACGCATCCACTGACCGAAGGCGTTGAGGGCGTGCCGCGGCGGCAGGTCGGGGCTGTGATAGTCAGTGCGCCGGTCGGCATCGCGGCCACGGTCCGGGGCAAGCGCCACCGTGACGTTGCCGAATTGCGCGGCGCGGAAACGGTAGGCGCCGTCTTCCAGATCCGCATCCATCGCCGGTTCGCCCCAGGCTGCTTCGATTCCGGCTTCGGGGCTGTAGGTGGCAAGCGGATATTGCGCTGTCCTGGCGGCAAGGAGATCCAGAAGCGCGCGCGGGGTTTGCGGAATATCGGAAATCGAATAGCCGGCTGTCGATAGCGTTCTGAGGATAGTCAGAACGCTTTGCGGCACATCGAGGCCAACGGCATAACCGGTGCGGCCCGGCGCACTCGGATAATCCGGCATCAGGATGACCAGTTTCCGCTCGGCGCGGGAAACGGTCTTCATGGCCAGGAAGGCGGCGATCCGGTCTGCGACGTGTTCGATCCGGTCCGGTTCTGGCTGGTTGACGAGATCGGCCGTCTTGTCGCCGGCCTTGAACGAGATCGCGCCGGCAAGGATACGGCCATCCAGTTCCGGCAGCACGACATGCATGGCAAGGTCGGAAGGGTTGAGGCCGCGGCGGCCTTCCGCCCATCCGTCGCGTCGTGTCGTTGCGGTGACCAGCTGGAATACGGGAATCCCTGAGCGGTCGAAAATCGTGTCGCCGTTGTCGTAAGTCGCACTTGCAAAGGCGGTCGTGGTGAGAATGGCGGCCGGATCGAGCTCTGCGATCGCCTGTTCGACAAAGCCGATGGTTTCTGTATCCTTCAAGCCGCCGACGAACATCGGCATCGGTGCGAAGCCGCGGGCAGCCAGTGCCTCATACATCGCGTTGATCGGTGCCGCATCATTGGCAAGCAACGTGGAGCGATAGAACAGGATCGGCAGCCGCTGCGCATCGGGCGGGAAACCAGCAGTAAGCTCATCGGCGGTCGAGATGCCGTGGCCGGGCTTGTAGAAGCCCCGCTTCGGCATCGGCGTCGCGGTCTGCAAGCTTTGCGTATCGCCGCTTGCCAGCGCATCCAGCCGGCGCGCCAGAAGCTGCATATTGTCCGGCCCGCCTTCGCGGAAGAAGGCGAGAACGTCCATCAGCGTCGCATCGGGCACGGTGGAGGCAGCGGCCAGGCGGTCGTCGCTGATGCTGCATTCGCCCGGCAGCATCGCGAGCGGGATCTTCTTGCGCTTCGCCAGCCGCGACAGCTGATCGGCGCCGTAGGCCCAGCGATCATAGCCGCCGAGAATGCGTACGAGGATAAAGCGCGCATGGGCTGCGGTCTTTTCGAGCCACAGGTCGACGGACATCGGATGGCGCAGGTCGGAGATATTGGTGAGGCAGAGGCTCGCCTTGCCATCGCTCCAACCCGCTGCAATGCCGTTCAGGTCGCTGCCGGAAAAAGACAGCACCACCACATCTGCCGGCGACTGGTTGAGGTCGACCGGCTCGATCAGGTCGTCGAGCGACGACGAGGTGGTGGCGAGAATATGCATCCTTTTCCTTCTAAAACCCTCTTACGCCGCCAGCATCTTTTCGATCGCCGCACGGTCCATGCCCTTTTCGCCGATCACGACGAGGCGGCTCTGTCGGGTCTCGCCTGCACCCCAGGCGCGGTCGAAATAATGGTTCACGCGCGAACCGACCGCCTGCACCTGAAGGCGCATCGGCTTGTTCGCAACGTCGACAAAACCCTTGATGCGCAACACGTTTTCCGCCTCCGCTGTGGCCGAAATGCGGGCAGCGAGTTCGTCCGCATCGGCAACGGCTGGAATATCGATGACGAAACTGTCGAAATCGTCGTGATCGTGGTCAAGCTCGTCGTCATGATGGGTCTTGCGGTTTTCGATATCATCCTCGACGGCAAGGCCGAGACCGATCAGTACGCTCGGATCAACGGCGCCGTTTGCGGCGGGCACGATCTTGACGGCCCGCGGCAGATGCGCCTGGACGCGGCCCTTGGCGGCGGCAAGCGACGCCTGGTCGAGAAGGTCGGTCTTGGTCAGCACGATCATGTCGGCGCAGGCGATCTGGTCCTCGAACACTTCCTCGACCGGGTCGTCGTGGTCGATCGAGCTATCCTGGCTGCGCTGCGCTTCCAGTGCCTCGTGATCGTCGGCAACGCGGCCTTGGGCGAGCGCCAGACCATCCACCACGGCAATGACGGCATCGACGGTGACGCGGGCCTTCACATCCGGCCACTGGAAGGCCTGGACGAGAGGCTTCGGCAGGGCAAGGCCGGAGGTTTCGATGAGGATGTGGTCCACGCGCGGTTCGCGGGCCAGGATCTGGTCGATCGCCGGAACGAAATCATCGGCGACGGTGCAGCAGATGCAGCCGTTGGCAAGTTCGATGATGTTGTCATCAGGGCAGCTTTCGATGCCGCAGCTCTTCAACACGTCGCCATCGATGCCGACATCGCCGAACTCGTTGACGATGATCGCGAGCTGCTTGCCCTTGAGGTTTTCGATCAGGTGACGGATCAGCGTCGTCTTGCCGGCACCGAGAAACCCGGTGATCACGGTGCAGGGAACGCGGTCGAATGAAACGCTCATGAAGGCAGGTCCTCGTGGTGCTGGAATGGTGGAATGCGGGCCGTCATGCCCTTGCCGCGAAGGCACATGGGGCGGCCGCGAAGGGGAAGTAAACCGCGCTCGTCGTCAGCCAGCATCATCGCGCCGACCAAGATGTCCTCGACCGTGTCGAGCGACAGATGACCAAAGACATAGGACCAGCCGGAGCGATGGTTGAAGGCAGCACTTGGGCCTTTTTCGCAGTTGGCAAGGCAGGTGACGGGTTTGACGGAAAGCGGCTTGCCGGCGGCAGCCTCGCGAAGGGCGTCCATCAGGACGATGCCCGGGCGCGCTTCGCTGTCGGATGCCTCGCGACAATTGGTGCAGACGAAAATCGTCACATCCGGCTCGCCGGCAAGGCCGTCTGCGGCCGCGTCGCGCTCGTCTTTTCGTTCGTCAATCACCATCGTGTCGCACTACCGCCCAAGTCAATAACATCGGGGTGCACGACAGGAAGGCAAGCCTATCCTGCAGAGTGAAAGAAGCTTTTCCGGAGCACCCCGCCCGGAAAGGCACGTTTTCGAACGGCAGGTCTCCTGGCTCGCGGGTCGTCACCATCCGCCTGCCTTCCCGGATTTCTCCAGTGGCCATAGTGGCAGGATGGCTCGCCGCTTACAGTTGCGGGGGCAGCCGCGGCATTGAACCATGGAATCTTAAAGACGATCCCGGGTTCGCACCGCATTCTCTCTTAGCCCCTACCGTTGCCGGCAAGGGACCGTATCGCAGTCACCTAAGCCTTGTCGCAGGGCAGTGTCAATGTTGCAAAGCCGATTGCCCGTCTGGGGAAACCGTCTATAGTGATCACGTCTTTGGTGCCCGAGAGGGCTCATCGAAGGGAATGCGGTGCGACGATATCTTGACGTCAAACCCGCGGCTGCCCCCGCAACTGTAAGCGGAAAGTCTCTGCTCAACATGCCACTGGAGACATCCGGGAAGGCGGGTCAGAGGCGTTCGATCCGCGAGCCAGGAGACCTGCCGGAGACGATAGGCACAGTGAAAGCCCTCGGGTGGAGGGCAGAAAGACGACGTCCATGGTTACGAACTCTGCTGCCGGTGCAGCCAGCGTTTCCGCATCGAAAATCATTCCTCTTGGCATGACAGCCATACTCGGCCTGTTCATCGTCGGCTTTGTCGGCTTTTCGCATATCGAGGCTGTGCACAATGCGGCTCACGATACGCGCCACTCGCTGGCCTTTCCCTGCCACTAAGAGGAATTCCTTAAATGTCGCTGTTTCGAAACATCGTCCTCACGGCGGTGATCGCAGGGCTTTTGTCCGGGCTCCTGATGACCGTGATGCAAAGCTTTTCCGTCGTGCCGCTTATTCTCGCAGCGGAGACCTATGAACACGCCGGCGGCAACGGCGCTGGACATAGCCATGGCACAGCTCCGGATACGGCCGCAGGCACTGCAGCACCGGCTTCCGCTGCGCACGATCACGCCGAAGAGGCATGGGCGCCGGCCGACGGGCTCGAGCGCTTTGCCTACACTGCAGCGGCCAATGCTCTGTCGGCAATCGGTTTTGCGCTGGTTGCCATCGCCATCGCCGAAGCACTCGGCGGGTTTGGCGGGTGGCGCGGCGGGTTGATGTTCGGCATTGCCGGGTTCCTCACCGTCAGTCTTGCACCCGGCCTCGGTCTGCCGCCGGAACTTCCGGGCATGCCCGTCGCTGAGCTCGGCCCGCGCCAGATCTGGTGGATTGCGACAGCCGTCTGCACTGCCCTGGCCCTTGGCCTGCTTGCCTATACCCGTTCCGCCCTTCTTGCGGCTTTGGCGGTCGTCCTGCTCGTTGCTCCGCACATCATCGGCGCACCGCTGCCGCCGAGCCATGACACCGCGGTGCCGATGGACCTGCATGCGCGGTTCGTCAATGCCGTCTACGCAACGAACCTCGTCTTCTGGGCCGTTCTCGGCGCGCTTTCCGGCGTCCTCCGCGAGCGTTTTCGTGCTGGTGAGGAAATTTCGACCACGTCCAAGGAGCTTGCAGTCCGTTGAAGGAAATCGATCAGACCACCGAGCAGCGCCACCGCGCCAAGATGGAGAACCGCAAGGCGGTTCAGGATGCCGAAGTCGCGGAAAAGACCGTCGAGAAGGGTCTCCTCATGGTTCATACCGGCTCCGGCAAGGGCAAATCGACGGCGGCCTTCGGGCTGGCTTTGCGCACGCTTGGCCACAACCGCCGTGTCGGCATCGTGCAGTTCATCAAGGGCGCATGGTCGACCGGCGAGCAGCCGGCGCTTGCGGTGTTCGGCGACCGCGTCGCCTGGCACACGATGGGCGAGGGCTTTACCTGGGAAACCCAGGATCTCAAACGCGACATCGCCGCTGCCGAGAAGGCCTGGGGCATGGCACTCGAACTAATGGCCGACGAAACGATCGGCCTCGTCATTCTCGACGAACTCAATATCGCCCTGCGCTACGATTATCTCGATCTCGACACGGTCGTCGCCCAGTTACAGGCGCGCCGGGCGGATCTGCACGTGGTCGTCACCGGCCGGAACGCCAAGCCGGCGCTGATCGAGGCGGCGGATCTGGTGACCGAGATGACGCTGGTCAAGCATCACTTCAAGGCCGGCGTCAAAGCCCAGGCCGGCATCGAGTTCTGACGGGTGGTGGCTCGCGCTCTCATGTTTCAGGGGACCGGCTCGGATGTGGGCAAGTCGCTGGTCGTTGCCGGGCTTGCCCGCGTCTTCACACTGCGGGGCTTGAGTGTCCTGCCCTTCAAGCCGCAGAACATGTCCAACAATGCCGCGGTCACCGCCGATGGCGGCGAAATCGGCCGGGCGCAGGCACTGCAGGCAAGGGCGGCTGGCGTGCCGCTCAGCGTCCATATGAATCCGGTTCTCTTGAAGCCCCAGAGCGAGGTCGGCGCCCAGGTGGTGGTGCAGGGCAGGGTCGAGGGCAATGCCAAGGCGGCCGAGTACCAGCTTTTGAAGCCGAGGCTGCTTTCGCGGGTGCTGGAAAGCTTCGAGATCCTCAAAGCCCGGGCAGACCTCGTCCTCGTCGAAGGGGCGGGCAGCGCATCCGAAATCAACCTTCGCCAGAACGATATCGCCAATATGGGTTTTGCCCGCGCTGCCGATGTGCCGGTGGTTCTGATCGGCGATATCGACCGGGGCGGCGTGATTGCGAGCCTTGCCGGCACCAAACTCGTCATCGATGCTGAGGATGCTGACATGATCCACGGCTTTATCGTCAACCGTTTTCGCGGCGATCCCGCCTTGTTTGCCGAGGGCATGCGGATGATCGGTTCGTTTACCGGCTGGCAATCGATCGGACTGTTGCCGCATTTCGCCGATGCAGCACTTCTGCCGGCAGAAGATGCGCTCGGCCTTACCCAGTCGTTTGCGCGCAAGCCCGACGCGAAACTGCGCATCGCGGTGCCGATCCTGCCGCATATTTCCAATTTCGACGATCTCGATCCGCTGGAAGCGGAGCCGGATGTCGAGCTCATCCGTGTCAGGCGCGGCGAGGCTATCCCTGGAGACTGCGATCTCGTGCTGCTGGTCGGCTCGAAGGCGACGATCGCGGATCTGGCTGCGCTTAGGGAGGCCGGCTTCGATACCGATATCGCAGCTCACTACAGGCGCGGCGGGCGCGTTCTCGGGCTGTGCGGCGGGTACCAGATGCTCGGCAGACGGATATCGGATCCGGAGGGATCGGAGGGCCCTCCCGGTTCGGCGGAAGGGCTGGGGCTTCTCGATGTCGAAACCGTGCTGTCGGCGTCAAAGCGGCTGGAGGCTGTCGAGGGTGTCAGCTCCGACGGGATATCCTTTGCCGGCTACGAAATGCATACGGGTCATACCACCGGCGCCGACTGTTCACGTCCGTTTTCGAGCATTGCCGGCACTTCGGAAGGTGCGTCGTCTCGGGATGGCAGGGTGGTCGGCACCTATGTGCACGGATTGTTTTGCGACGATCGCCAGCGTTCGGCCTGGCTGTCGCGTCTCGGCGGTACGGTGTCCGGCCTGAATTACGAAGCGAATGTCGATGCCATTCTCGATCGCCTTGCCGCGCATATGGAGCAGCATCTCGATATCGACGGACTGCTCAAAATTGCCAGATGAGCAGCGCCAGTATGCCGAACAGGCCGATCAGCAGCGCATCCGCCACGCGCGCAAGCTTGAGGGCGCGGGTGATATCGTCGAAATTCAGGTTGGTCCGGTTGCCCTCTCCCATGTAGCGGGCTTCGAGCATCTGGCCGCCGTAACTGCGGGGGCCCGCGAGCGCGATGCCAAGCGCGCCCGCCATCGCCGCTTCCGGCCAGCCGGCATTCGGCGAACGATGATGCTTGGCGTCCCGGCGGATCGCACGTATGGCATCGCGGGGCGAGGCGTCCTTGACGAAGACAGCGGCCAAAACGAACAGCGCCGCCGTCAGCCGCGACGCTGGCAGATTGATCAGGTCGTCGAACCGGGCCGCAGCCCAGCCGAACGCTTCATGACGCGGAGACCGGTGGCCGATCATGCTGTCGGCGGTATTGCCAGCCTTGTAGGCCGCGCCGCTGGCGAGGCCGCCGATGCCGAGCCAGAAGGCAGGGGCGACGACGCCATCGGAAAAATTCTCGGCCAGGCTTTCGATCGCCGCGCGGCAAACCGCGGCGTCATCGAGCTTTTCCGGATCGCGGCCGACAATCATCGAGACGGCCTTGCGTCCGGCGTCGAGCCCGTTGTAGCGCAAGGCGGTTGCCACGGCTTCCACGTGAGTCTCAAGACTCTTCTGGGCAGGCAGGCTGGCTGCTGCAAGAACGAGAAGGATCGGTCCCAAGGGCAAAAGCATGAGGATGGCCGCAATCGCCAGTGCAGCAGCGACGGTGCAGCCGACCAGGACGATGAGCGCGAGAATGCCCATGCGTTTGCGGCTGGCGAAATCATCGCCCTCGCGGTTCCATCGACTGTCGAGTGCCGATATCAGCCGGCCGATCCAGGTGACAGGATGGCCGATGCGTTTGAACAGCCAGTCCGGATAGCCGACGATGCGCTCGGTGATCAGTGCGAAGAATGCGAGAAGGAACATGACGTTGGCGATCTCTGATTTGGGCAGTCCGATACAGCATGGCGGCAACCTTGCCATGGCGCGTGCGCTGTTTCCTTGGGCACCCGAGCCGTGGATCGATCTATCGACCGGCATCAACCCGCATTCCTATCCGCATACGCCGATCCCCGGCAATGTTTTTGCACGTCTGCCGGAGCCTTCATCGCTACAGGGGCTGAAAGCGGCGGCGGCTGAGGCGTATCGGGCTCCGTCAGCCGCTCATATCGCGGCTGGGCCGGGCACGCAGATCCTGCTGCCGATCATCGCCGGCCTTGTCGGAGGGGACGGAAAGGCAGCTATTCTATCGCCCACCTATGCGGAACATGCGCGTGCCGCGACAATGGCGGGCTTCGAGGTTCTCGAGACGGATGATCTCGACGAGCTCGCGACCGCCAGTCTCGCCGTCATCGTCAACCCGAACAATCCGACCGGCAGGATCGTGTCGACAGATGACATCCTGGCGCTGGCAAAGATTATGGCCGCGAAGGGCGGCCTGCTCGTCGTCGATGAAGCTTTTATGGATGTGTCGGAAGCGCAAAGTGTTGCCGGCGCTGTCGGCGAGGGCGGGCTGATCGTGTTGCGCTCCTTCGGCAAGTTCTATGGCATGGCCGGCCTGCGGCTGGGATTTGCGATCGGCCATCCCGATATCACCGTGAAGATCGAGGAGAGGCTCGGGCCCTGGGCGGTCTCCGGTCCGGCTCTGCATGTGGCATCCGAAGCGCTGGCCGATGCCGATTGGCAGGCCGCGATGCGAACCAGGCTCGGCGCGGACGCTGCAAGGCTGGACGCAGCTCTGTCCGCTGTCGGCATTCCGGTCTTCGGCGGCACGTCATTGTTTCGTTTCATACGGGATCATCGTGCCCAGGCTTTGTTCCAGCATCTCGGCGAAAACGGGATCATCACGCGCCGCTTCCAAGAGCGTCCGGACGATCTACGGCTGGGGCTGCCTGAGGAGAAGGACTGGTCGCGGCTGGAAGGTGTCCTCGGACGCTTTTAGCCGCCGAACCGGTCTCGCCAGGCCGGTTGGGCGTTAGCGTTTGGCAGCGCGGTCGCCTCGAACACACCGCGCGCAACGGCTCTAGCTGTCACGAGGGTCGCGAGGTGGCAGAGTTCGGCGAAGGCGCCCATGTCGTCCATCGGGATCTTTCCGGTCGCGGCTGCAAAGATCGTGTCGCCGTCTCCAGGCAGATGCGCGGGCAAGACGGCGCGTGCCAGTCCGTCATGGGCCATGATCGACAGCCTGTGTGCCTGTGCCTTGGTCAGTACAGCATCGGTGACGATTACACCGATCGTGGTTGCCTTCAACGTCACGCCCTTCATCCGCAGGGCCGTGTGGTCGTCTGTGAATGTCGCGGGAAGGCCGAGACCACCGAACTCGTCATCCTGCTCGAACGGTGCCGACCAGAAATGCTTGCTATCACCGACCGTTGCGGCGCCCATGGCGTTGACGGCCATAAGGACGCCAATCGTGTGCCCGGACGACGTCTTCGCGCTTGCCGAACCGATGCCGCCCTTGACGGTCGCGGTCGTGGCGCCGGTTCCGGCCCCAACCGTGCCGAGAGCGAATACGCCTTTCTGCGCGGCGCAGAAGGCGTCGTAGCCCATGTCGCGATAGGGCGAATGGAGACCCCAGTCCTTGTTGCCGCCGTTCAGAAGATCCATGAGGATCGCCTGCGGCACGATCGGCACCTTGGCAGACCCGACGGGAAAACCGCGGCCGATCTGGCGCAGGCCCGCCTGCACCCCGCCGGCTGCGTCCAGCCCAAAGGCCGAGCCGCCTGAGAGAACGAAGGCATCGACTGTCTGCACCGTCATGGACGGGTCGAGAAGGGCTGTATCGCGCCCGCCCGGTGCGCCGCCGAGAACCGAGCCGGAAGCGACTGCCGGCTCGTCGAAGATGATTGCGGTGACGCCTGAGCCAAGCTGCAGATCGGTCGCGTGGCCAACGGCCACGCCTTCGATATCGGTAAGAAGGTTCAATGGCGCCACCATGCGAATATCAGTCGATGTCAAACTTGACGCCCTGCGCAAGCGGCAGGGTGCGGCCATAGTTCACGGTGTTGGTGGCGCGGCGCATATAGGCGCGCCATGCATCGGAGCCTGATTCGCGGCCGCCGCCGGTTTCCTTTTCGCCGCCGAAAGCGCCACCGATTTCAGCGCCCGAAGGACCAATATTCACATTGGCAATGCCGCAATCGGAACCGCGTGCCGATACGAAGGCTTCGGCTTCCCTTATGTCGTTGGTGAAGATCGACGAGGACAGGCCCTGTGGCACATCGTTATGCAGCGCAATCGCTTCGTCGAAGTCCTGATACCGGATGACGTAGAGGATCGGCGCGAAGGTTTCGTCTCTGACCGGGCCCGTCTGATCAGGCATTTCGACGATGGCCGGACGCACGTAATAGGCATCAGCCGCTTCGCCATCCAGCACGCGCTCACCGCCAACCACCGTGCCGCCGGCGGCCTTGGCTGCCTCAAGTGCCGCCTGCATCTTGTCGAAGGCTGCTTGATCAATTAGCGGGCCGACGAGATTGCCGTCTTGCAGCGGGGAGCCGATTGTGACCGACTGGTAGGCCTTGGCAAGGCGCGGAACGAGCGCATCATAGACGCTGTCATGGACGAAAAGGCGGCGCAGCGTCGTGCAGCGCTGTCCGGCTGTGCCCATGGCAGAGAAGGCGACACCGCGCAGGGTCAGATCGAGATCGGCCGTCGCGGTGACGATCGCGGCGTTGTTGCCGCCGAGTTCGAGAATGGAGCGGGCAAAGCGCTGCGCCAGCCGCGGACCGACTTCGCGTCCCATGCGGGTCGAGCCTGTCGCAGAAACCAGCGGTACCTTGTCGTGATCGACGAGGATTTCGCCGATGTCGCGGCCGCCGATCAGCAGGGTCGATAGGTTTTGGGGGGCTTTTCCACCGTCGGCGACATAGCGCGACAGTGCCTTTTCGAAGATCGCCTGGGTGGCGAGTGCGGTGAGCGGGGTCTTTTCCGAAGGCTTCCAGATGGTGGAATTGCCGCAGACGAGGGCAAGCGCTGCATTCCACGACCAGACGGCGACGGGGAAGTTGAAGGCGGAGATGATGCCGACGGGGCCAAGCGGATGCCAGGTTTCCATCATCCGGTGCTCGGAACGCTCGGTTGCGATCGTCAGGCCGTAGAGCTGGCGCGACAGGCCAACTGCGAAATCGCAGATGTCGATCATTTCCTGGACTTCGCCGAGACCTTCGGATGTGACCTTGCCGACTTCGATCGACACCAGGCGACCGAGTGACGTCTTGGCGGCACGCAGTTCCTCGCCGAGGAGACGGATCAGTTCGCCACGCTTGGGCGCCGGCACAAGGCGCCATTCGAGGAATGCCTGATGCGCTGCGTCGATCGCCTTCCTGGCATCGTCCGCTGTCACTTCCGGCAGCTTGCCGATTTCCGTGCCTGTGATCGGCGAGCGGACGGTGAGTGTCCCGCCCTTGTACTGGTCGGCTGTGACGCCGAGATCAGCAAAGATCTTGTCCACTTCGGCGACGAGGTCGAGTTTGGCGAGCGTCATGTCGGTCTCCGGATATCGAAATTTGGGGTCAATCTACAAATCGGCGCCGGTTTGACAACAGGTGCGCCGATATTCGTTCTGGGTCAGAAGCGTTCGCCCGTGAAATGAGCGATCTGAGCGCCGGCCTCGTAATAGGCTTCCTTGATGGTGCGAAAGCCTGGTTCAATGACCGTGGTCAGCGGCAGCGGCAGGTCTTCCTCGGTGATCTCGCCAAGGATATGGCGGGCAAGAACCTTACCGAAATTGGTGCCCGGCGAGATGCCGCGACCGTTATAGCCGGAAAAGCCGATGACGTTGCGGCCGAATTTGTGGAAGCGCGGCAGGGCGTTGTCGGTCATGCCGATCTTGCCATACCATTCGGCCTCGAATTCCACGTCGCCGAGCTGCGGAAACAGCCGCTTCAGCGACCGCCGCGCCCAGGATTTGTGGATGTCGAGGCCTGTTCCGCGCAATGCGCCGACGGACCCGAAGACGAGGCGGCCGGCTTGGTCCATCCGGAAGGAGGACAGGACTTCCTTCGTATCCCAGCAGCCTTCGCAATTGGGCAGAACCGATCCGCGCAGGTTGGCGGACAGCGGCTTTGTTGCCAGGTTGAAATAGGGCAGGTGCACCTGTTCGCGCCGTATCTGCGCCCACGGGCCGGTGCTGTAGGCGTCGGTCGATACGATGATCCAGTGGGCGTGAACTTCGCCGCCAGCAGTCTTGACGATCTTGTTGCCATCGGCCTCGGACGTTTCGATGACGGCGCTGCCCGTGTGGATTTTCGCCCCGGCCCTGATGGCCGCATGGGCAAGGCCCCGGGCATAGGCGAGCGGCTGGAGCGTGCCGGCGCGCATGTCGAGGAGCGCGCCTGAATAGGCGCTTGTGCCGATCCGGCGTTCGGTCTCTGCGGCATCCAGCATGGTGACCGGGGCACCGCGCTTTTGCCACTGGCGCGCGCGCTCCTCCAGTTCCCGCAGTCCCTTGTCACCAACAGCGCAGTGAAGCGTGCCGTTGGTTTCGAGCTCGCAGGCGATGGCGTGCTTCTCGATCAGTTCGCGGACGAGGTAGGGGCCGTTGCCGAGCAGGTCGAGCGCCCGCTCGCCGTAGAGATCGCCGAGTTCTTTCGGAAAATCGTCGGGCATGACCCACATGCCGGCATTAATCAGCCCGACATTGCGGCCGGCACCGCCAAAGCCGATCTCGGCGGCCTCGAGGAGAACCACGTCGACACCGCGTTCCGCCAGATGCAAGGCCGCGGAGAGACCGGTGTAACCGCCGCCGACGATCACCACGTCCGACGACGTTGATCCCCTCAGAGGAAGAGTGGAAGGAGCCGCTGGAGCAGTTCTTTCCCAGAGGCCGTGGGAGCGCTGGTCGTCGAGCATCGAAAGTTCCCGAACTTTATGTTTTGCAGACTTTACAGAACCGGTTTCGCGATGAATATCGACATAATCTCAACAGGTCATTCGCGGGAGGAATGACAATGCTCCCGCCAAGACGGTTTCTGCCATCATTTTCGCTTCTTGCCGCCTTCGAGGCGGCTGCTCGCAGTGGCAGCGTCACCGCGGCGGCAAACGAACTCGGCCTGACGCAGAGCGCCGTCAGCCGCCAGATCTCCGCGCTGGAGAAACAACTGGGCGTGGCGCTGTTCCTGCGCGAGCGGCAAACGATTCGGCTGACGCTTGCCGGCGACGCCTATGCGCGCGAGGTGCGTGAAGCGCTGCGGCGGATTTCCAATGCATCGCTGAACCTTCGGGCCAATCCGTCCGGTGGAACCCTCAATCTCGGCATCCTGCCGTTTTTTGGAGCGCGCTGGCTCACTCCAAGGATCGGCAGGTTTCTCGATCTTCACCCAGGCGTCGTCGTCAACCTGACCACCCGGCTGGAGCCGTTCGACTTCCGGTTCGATACGCTGGATGCGGCGATCCATTTCGGCTCGGCGCGCTGGCCGGGTGCTGCCCTGACATTCCTGATGGACGAGGATGTGATCCCGGCCTGCAGCCCGGATTTCCTAAGGAAGCACGCCATTCGGGCACCCGGTGATCTGGTGCATGCGCCGCTGCTTCACCTCAACAGCCGGCCGGATGCCTGGGAGACGTGGTTCCGCACAGCGGCAACCGAGTTCGACGCACTGCATGGCATGTTGTTTGATCAGTTCGCGACCATGGTCGAGGCGGCCGTGGCGGGCCTTGGCACGGCGCTGCTTCCGCGCTTTCTGATCGAGCGCGAACTGCAACAGGGGCTGCTGGTGGAGGCGGTTGCCGGGGGATCGATGGGGACGGGACAATATTATCTCGCCTATCCACCCGACCGCGCAACCTACCCGCCGCTTGCCGTCTTTCGCGACTGGATCTCGCGGGAGATCGAAGCGGATGGCGACCGGTCACTTGCGATCATGGGCGCTATCGGCCAATAGTCCGTGAGACTTGTTATTGTTTTGACCGACCGACGGGAAGACCCTGATGAAACCGATATTCGTCCAGCTTCGCTGCAAGCCCGGCAAGACCTACGAGGTCGCCGATGCGATCTACAAGACCGAGCTGGCTTCCGAACTCTATTCCACCAGCGGTGACTGGGACCTGCTTCTAAAAGTCTATATCAGCGGCGACGATGAAATCGGCCGCTTCGTCAACGAGAAGATCGCCTCCATTCCAGGTATAGAGCGGTCGCTGACGACGATGACGTTCACGGCGTTCTGATCCGTGATGCCTTACATAGAAAAGCCGCCTCAAGGGCGGCTTTTCTGTCTCGACGATCAGGTTTGATCAGGCAAGCGCCGTCGGTGCCTGGGCGCGTGCACGCACCAGGTCACGGATGGCCAGTTTCACTTCGTCGGGCGAATTGAAACGCTGCTCATCGAGATCGATGACGTGAAACTTCACGGCAATGAATTTCAACCGGTCTTCATCCGGGATAACGATACCGACGGGCTCGCCGCCGAATTCTATAACTTGCTTTTGCATGGCATGCTCCCGCGTTTGCTGCCTAAAGCGCAGCACTGGCGAATGGATTTTCAGGAACGAAAGAACTGAAAGGTCTACATTCGACAGCACGGAAGGGAGCTACGCTCCGTGCCTAGCATCTTATACGCGAACCGACCGTAGGCGGCGACGTAAGCAGGTTTAATCATGTCACTCTCCCTCATGGCGTTGCGTAAAATGCCGACGGATAACGTCCGTCGATCGAAAGTGGACTTTAGGTGACTCGCAGAATGCGATCAACGAAAATCCTTTTAAAGGAAATATTTTTCTGTCTGATGACAGTATCGCGGCGGAAATGTGAAATTTCATTCGCGATGGCCTGTCCTTCGACAAGCCAGGAAATAGGTGCGGGCCTCGTCTGCGACAAGATGAGACCGGCTAAAGTTATTGTGACACGTTGTTATCCGGCGCTGCGCCGACCGTCGGTAAACCGACAGTCGGATCAAAGCATTAGATGACTCGGATGGATTACCCCATACGCTCGGAGGCGTAGGAGCCGGGGCTCGGCGGGAAGACCACCGTGCGATTGCCGTTGATGAAGGTGCGGTGGTGGATATGCGCATGGATCGCGCGGGCCAGAACCTGGCTTTCCACATCACGGCCAAGCGAGACATAATCGTCGGGCGATTGCGCGTGGGTAATGCGCACCGTGTCCTGCTCGATGATCGGGCCTTCGTCGAGATCGGCGGTGACGTAATGGGCTGTCGCCCCAATCAGCTTCACGCCGCGCTGATAGGCCTGCTTGTAAGGGTTTGCACCCTTGAAGCTCGGTAGGAAGGAGTGGTGGATGTTGATGATCTTGCCCGACATTTTCTGGCACAGCTGGTCCGACAGGACCTGCATGTAGCGTGCGAGCACCACCAGTTCGGCCCCGCTTGCCTCGACGACATCAAGCAACTGGGCCTCGGCCTGCGGCTTGTTTTCCTTCGTCACCTTGATGTGGTGGAAGGGGATATCGTTGTTGACCACCTGCTTCTGGTATTCGAAGTGATTGGAGACGACGCCGACGATATCGATCGGCAGCGCGCCGATCTTCCAGCGGTAGAGAAGATCGTTGAGGCAATGGCCAAAGCGCGACACCATCAGAAGCACCTTCATGCGCTCCTCGGTATCGAAGATGTCCCATTCCATCTCGAACTTTTCGGCGATCGGCTTGAGGCCTTCGGCAATTGCCGGGCGACCGACGCCTTCTTCGGAAATGAACGAGACGCGCATGAAGAACCGGCCGGTATCCAGATCGTCGAACTGCGAGCTGTCGATGATGTTGCAGCCCTGTTCCGCCAGAAAGCCGGAAAGCGCAGCAACAATGCCGCGAGTAGAACGGCAGGTGACGGTCAGTACATAGCTCTTCATCGATAACTCCTTGGTCTGCACTTGGCGGAGATCCTTGTAGACATAACCACGCCGGCGGACCATATCCGAAGGCGCAGGAAAGAACAGAAATACGGAGGCGTTTTTCCGTTCCGGCTCAAAGCAATGGAACGTTCCACCCTTACAAACGGCAGCTTAGGCAAGGACGTCAAAAATTCCGGTCCTTTTGCGCCTTTCACGCGTTGATCACCGTCGCGGTGCTTGGTCCGCCGCGCATTTGTCATTCAATATTTTCGAATATTTATTTCGTCGGATTTTGTAAGATACGGGAGGAATGCTGGTGGCTAGATATGCGGGGCGGTCTCAGGGTAAGGCCTGGTTGGGTAGAAACCTCAGAAGCATTGCCTTGAGGGGAATCGCCTTGATCGGTGCGGCCAGTCTCGCGACGCAGCCGGTTTCCGCTGCCACGACCTGTATGCGGGGCATCAATCTCGCCGGTGCCGAATTCGGCAAGGTTGGCGATGCCTACGGTAAAGGCTACACTTACCCTTCAGCCGAAACGATCCGCTATTTTGCAAGCAAGGGCTTCACGGCCGTTCGGCTGCCATTTCTATGGGAAAGGTTGCAGCCCAAGCTCTATGCGTCGTTCGATCGGGCTGAGGCCAAGCGGCTTGCGGCTACTGTCGAGCTCGTACGCAAAGCCGGGATGGTCGTTATTCTCGATCCTCACAACTACGCTCGCTACAAGGGTGATCTGATCGGGACGGACAACGTTCCGCAAAGCGCGTTCGCCGACTTTTGGCGCAGGCTTTCGGTACGGTTTGGCACAGAGGCAGACATAGCGTTCGGTCTGATGAACGAACCGCATGGTATTGCAGCCGAAGACTGGGTGTCCGCCGCCAACGGTGCGATCGCAGCCATCCGGCAGGCCGGGTCCGCCAGTCTGATCCTTGTTCCCGGCACGGCCTGGACCGGCGCCCATAGCTGGTCTGCCGGCGATTACGGCACCACCAACGCTGCCGCGATGTCGGCGATCGTCGACCCGCAGAACAATTACGTTTTCGAGGTGCACCAGTATCTTGACCAGGATTTCTCCGGCAAGAATGACGAATGCTCGCGTGCCGCCGATGCGGTCAAGGCGCTCTCCGACGTCGGCACCTGGTTGAAGCAGAACAACCGGCGTGGCCTGCTGGGTGAGTTTGCCGTTCCGCGCCAGCCGGAATGCCAGTCGGCATTGGTCGATATGGTCAAGGTCGTCGAGAGCAACCCGGATGCGTGGCTGGGCTGGGCCTATTGGGCAGCCGGTGACTGGTGGCCGGAAGACGAGATCCTCAACATCCAGCCGGTTCGCACGGTCGACAAGCCGCAGATGGCAACGCTTTTGAAAGCGATGTCGGAAAATGCTTCCTGCGGGCGGTAAGCCGTCAATATTTCACGTGAATCACAGAACGCGGACGCAATTCACGTCGGTGGATAGGTGTGTTCGTTGCCGCGAAAATCGCTGACGGAGTAGCAGCCGCCTTCAGGGCGCGCAGCGCTTTCGCCGATGACCGCCTTGCCGTGGCCGCCTGGAATATCAAGCACGTAAGTCGGCTGGCAAAGTCCGGAAATGGTGCCGCGCAGAGCCGAAACGATTCGCTGGCCCTCGGCGATATCGATCCGGAAATGGCCTGTGCCTGGCGCCAGGTCCGGATGGTGCAGGTAATAGGGTTTGATGCGCGTTTCGACGAAAGCCTTCATCAGGTCGCCGAGCACTTTCGGATCGTCGTTGATGCCTTTGAGCAGGACCGTCTGGCTGACCATCGCAAAGCCGGCGTCAACCAGCCTTGCGCAGGCAGCCCGCGCGTCCTCAGTCATTTCGCGGGGATGGTTGGCGTGGAGCGCCACATAGATTGTCTTGCCGCTTTCCTTCAGCGCCGCAATCATCGGCGCATCCACCCGCTCGGGCTCGACCGCCGGCACGCGCGTATGAAAGCGCACGATTTTAACATGCTCGATTTCAGCCAATCCAACCATGATCACGGAAAGCCGGCGCGGAGACAGGACAAGCGGATCGCCGCCGGTCAGGATGACTTCCCAAATTTCCTCATGAGTGCGGATGTAGTCGAGCGCGGCCGTTAGTTCGTCCGGCGAAAGCGTTCCATCCCCCTGCGGTCCAACCATTTCACGGCGAAAGCAGAAACGGCAATAAACAGGACAGATGTGCACGGCCTTCAGAAGGACGCGGTCCGGGTAGCGGTGGACGATGCCTTTGACCGGGCTATGCGCCGCGTCGCCGATTGGGTCGGCCCGCTCGTCCGGCGTGCTGACAAGCTCGGCCGCGTCGGGCACGAACTGTCGCGCAATCGGATCGGCGTCATCGGTTGGGTCGATCAGCGAAACGACCGTCGGCGTCAGCGCGATCGCGTAACTGCCGGCGACGGCACGGATGCCGTCGAGACGGTCTTGCGCAATCAGACCTGCATCGGCCAGTTCCTCGGGCGTTTTCAAGGTACGCGCCACGCTCACGGCAGAACCTCGGCGACGGGCGCCCACAGGACCTGGTCGATGCGGGTGGCGCCGGTTGCGAGCATCGCCAAGCGATCAAAGCCCAGTGCTGCGCCGCTCGCCTGCGGCATGATCGAAAGCGCTGACAAAAAATCCTCGTCGATCGGATAGGTCTCGCCGTAGATGCGCGCTTTCTCCGCCATGTCGTGCTCGAACCGGCGGCGCTGTTCGGCCGCATCAGTCAGTTCGCCGAAAGCGTTCGCCAGTTCCACGCCGCATGCGTAGAGCTCGAAGCGTTCGGCAACGCGGGGATCGCGGGCCGAGGGTCGGGCAAGGGCCGCTTCGGAGATCGGATATTCGCAGAGGATCGTCGCGCGGCCCTGACCGAGATGCGGTTCGATCTTTTCGACGAGAACCTTGCTGAACAGATCCGCCCAGGTATCGTCCTCCGAAACCCGAAGGCCGGTGCGGGTCAGTTCAGCGGCCAGCGCTTCGCGATCTGTCGTGCCATCGGTTTCGACGGAGGAAAGCAGATCGATCCCGGCGTAGCGGAGGAAGGCTTCCGCCAGCGTCACGATTTCAGGTTCGGCAAAGGGGTCGGTTTGCATGCCGCGAAACGCGAACCGTTTCGTTCCCGTGGTCTCGGCGGCGAGTTTCAGCATGTTGGCGCAATCGGCCATCAGCTGCTCGTAGGTTTCGTCAACCCGGTACCATTCCAGCATGGTGAATTCCGGGTGGTGCAGCGGTCCGCGCTCCCGGTTGCGATAGACATGCGCGAAGGTGAATATGCGCTTCTCGCCGGCCGCAAGCAGCTTCTTTGCAGCAAATTCCGGCGAAGTGTGCAGGTAGAGTGGCGTTGCGCGGCCGTCGATCGTCAGCGCTTGCGTCGCGAAAGCATGAAGGTGGGTTTCGTTGCCGGGCGATACCTGCAAGGTCGCTGTGTCGACCTCGATAAAATCCGCTTTGCCGAAGAAACCCCGCAGCGCCGTTTGAAGCGCGTTGCGGCCCATCAGGAAAGGACGCCGGTCGGCGTGACTTTCCGGTGTCCACCACGGGGCAGATCGGGCTTCGGAGTGAAACAGGCTCATTTCGGCTTTCTTCGCGGGTTCTTGCCCGCAAGGCTTCCACTTTGCGCGTTTTTGCGGTAGTTGCCCGGAAAACAGATCATCCGTCCTTCAGGCCGGTTATCGTCCGGTCCTCTACGACGCATTCCCGGCAGTTACAAGCCGGCACGCCAACAAGGAATTCAAATGGTCAAGGTCATCGCATCTTCCGTCCGCAAGGGTAACGTCATCGACGTCGACGGCAAGCTCTATGTGGTTCTCACCGCCGAGAACTTCCACCCCGGCAAGGGCACTCCGGTGACCCAGGTCAACATGCGTCGCATCGTTGACGGCGTGAAGGTGTCGGAACGCTGGCGCACCACGGAACAGGTCGAGCGCGCCTTCGTCGAAGACGTCAACTTCCAGTTCCTCTATGAAGACGGCGAAGGCTTCCACTTCATGAACCCGGAAAACTACGATCAGATCGTCGTGGACGTGGATACGATGGGCGACCAGAAGGCGTATCTGCAGGAAGGCATGACCTGCGTCCTGTCTATGCATGAAGGCATCGCGCTCGCGCTGCAGCTGCCGCGTCACGTCACGCTTGAGATCGTCGAGACAGAGCCGGTCACGAAGGGACAGACAGCATCGTCCTCCTACAAGCCGGCGATCCTGTCGAACGGCATCCGCACGGCCGTTCCGCCGCATGTTGATACCGGCACCCGCGTCGTCATTGCCACGGAAGACAATTCCTACGTCGAGCGCGCCAAGAACTGATCGAAGCATCAGGCTTCATTCGAGCATAAAAAAAACCTCCGAGCCGCAGGCTTCGGAGGTTTTTTGTTGTCTGGCGATCCCGCGAGAAGAAAAGGGCCGGCGAACCGGCCGGTCCATCCTGTTTCGCTGTTTAGTTTTTCAGAACCAGCTTGGCAGAGGCCACCTGCGCCGTCGGTGATCCGAAGGCATAACCGCCACCGAGTGCGACGTTGAGCGAGACATAGTCCTGCGCCATCTGCTGTACGGCCTGGGCCAGGCTTGCCTGGGCGGTGGAGACTTCGCGCTGTGCGTCGAGAACGTCGAGCAGCGAGGAGGCGCCATCACGATAGCTTGCGGTTGCGAGCTGCAGAGCTTCCTCGTAGGATTTCACGGTCGCACGGAGCGCTGCCACGGTGCGGCCATCGCGGGCAACGGCGGCAAGCGCGTTCTCGACTTCCTCAACGGCATCGAGAACCGTCTGCTTCCAGGACAGATAGGCTTCGCGGGCTGACGATTCGGACGACTTGACGTTGGCACGCAGGGCGCCGCCGTCGAAGATCGGAAGAGACAAGGCCGGACCGAAGGACCAGGACAGGATGCCACTTTCGCCGCTTCCGGCAACGCGGGTGTAGGATGGCGAAATGGAGCCACCGAGCGTAATCGCCGGATAGAGCTGTGCTTCGGCAACGCCGATCTGCGCAACGGCTGCGGCAAGCTGCCGTTCGGACGCACGGATGTCAGGTCGATTGCGGATCAGGTCGGCGGGAATGCCGGTCTTGGTGCTGTAGCGGGCGACCGGCTGGCGGGCACCGCGCTGCAGTTCAGGAAGCAGTGTGGACGCCGGCATGCCGAGAAGCGTCGCGATGCGATGCGCCGCGGTGCGATACTGGGTCTCGAGACCTGGCAGCTCTGACAGTGTCGAGTTCACAAGACCTTCGGCCTGAACAACATCCAGTCTGGAGGCAGCACCGGCTTCCAGCTGAAGCTTGGTGAGATCAAGCGTTTCACGGCGAGAACCGAGGTTCTTTTTGGTGATCGCGATACGCTCCTGATAGTAGCGAACATCGATATAGGCTGCGGCAACCTGCGAAAGCAGGCTCAGGCGCGCAACGTCGACGCTTGCATAGGCGGCGTCGAGACTGGCAAGAGCCGATTCCTTGCTGCGGCGGTAAAGGCCGAACAGATCCAGGAACCAGGACGCGCTGGCTCCACCGACGGCGGATGATTGCGGAGCGGTCGATGTTGGACCGAGCCGCCCGCCGATGTCCTTCGTGCCGCTACGCTCGCCCTGCGCATCGATATCGAGCGACGGAAGACCGCCGGCGCCGGCACTGACGACGGACGCCTGGGCCTGGTTGATGCGTTCCAGGGCCTGAAGAACGCTGAGGTTCTGCGACAGGCCCGTCTGCATGTAGCCGTTCAGGCGCGTGTCGGAAAACGCCGTCCACCAAGCCTTCATGGAAACGTCGCCATTGCTCGTCTGCGCACCCTCGGCAAACTTCGAAGGAAGGGACACTTCCGGCGCCTGATGGTTCGGTCCGACCACGCAGCCGGAAAGGAGGAGCATGACGAGAGGGGCGGCTACGCGAATGGATGTCATATCTTTGTCCCGAAACGCTTAAGAATGGGGCCCCGCGAACAGCGGAGCAAATCACTGCACAGCCTCCCGCTCAGACGAGCGGCGATTCGATGCTGGCAATCCGTTAACAGATTCACACTGTCTTCACTTGTTTTTCACGCTTTGATAACCGGCGCACAACAACAAAGAAGGACGGAACGAAGAAAATTCCGAGCAGTGTTGCAGAAAGCATACCACCCAGCACGCCGATGCCGATGGCGTTTTGAGCGGCAGAGCCGGCGCCCGTTGCGATCGCAAGTGGTACCACGCCGAGAATGAATGCAAGCGACGTCATGATGATCGGACGGAGGCGCAATCTTGCGGCCTCAAGGGTCGCTTCGAGCACGCCCATACCTGTCTCCTGACGATCCTTGGCGAATTCGACGATCAGGATGGCGTTCTTCGCCGCCAATCCGATCGTCGTCAAAAGACCGACCTTGAAATAGACGTCGTTCGACTGGCCAAGGAGATAGGCTGCAGCCAATGCGCCAAGGACACCGATCGGAACCGCGAGAATGACCGAGAACGGAATCGACCAGCTTTCATAAAGTGCCGCAAGGCAGAGGAATACGATCAGAACGGACAGGCCGTAAAGCATGGGAGCCTGGGAGCCAGACAGCCGTTCCTGATAGGAGATGCCCTGCCAGGCCACTGAGTAGCCACCCGGCAATGCCGCAGTCAGCTTCTCCATCTCGTCCATGGACTGACCGGTGCTGACGCCGGCGCCGGTCGCGCCGTCAAGCGATATGGCACTGACGCCGTTGAACCGCGCAAGCTGCGGCGTGCCCGTGTTCCACTGGACGGTGCTGAAGGACGAAAACGGGACCATCTCGCCGCCGGTGTTGCGCGCAAACCAGTATTTGAGGTCTTCCGGCTGCATGCGGTAAGGCGCATCACCCTGCACATAGACGGGCTTCAGCTTGTTCTCGAGCGTGAAGTCATTGACGTCGCGACCGGCAAAGATGGTCGTCAGCATCGAATTGACCGAAGCGAGGTCGACACCCATCGCACCCAGCTTCTCCTGGTCGAGAAGGATCTGCAGCTGCGTTTCGGTTCTCTGAGAGTTGCTGCGCAGCGAGCCGATATTGCGGTTGCTGCCCGCGATCTGCATCAGCTGCTGCGATGCGCTCGTCAAAGCGGGATTGCCGTTGTTGCCGCTGTCGACAAGGTACATCGAAAAGCCGCTGGAATTGCCGAGGCCCTGGATTGCTGGTGGCAGAAGCGCAAACACCTGCGCGTCACGCAGTCCGAAGAAATGGCGCTGAGCCCGCTGCACAACGGCGGCCGCTTCCTGCTGCGGCTCGGTGCGAACGTCGAAATCCTTGAGCTTGGCAAAGATCATCGCATTGTTCTGGCCGGTGCCGTTGAAGCTGAAGCCCATCGCACCGAACACCGAAGCGACACTGTCCTTCTC
This sequence comes from Neorhizobium sp. IRS_2294, assembly GCF_050500145.1. Lineage (NCBI taxonomy): Bacteria > Pseudomonadati > Pseudomonadota > Alphaproteobacteria > Hyphomicrobiales > Rhizobiaceae > Neorhizobium > Neorhizobium sp. IRS_2294. The sequence goes on along the minus strand of NZ_CP191439.1, from coordinate 3,418,205 downwards.
GTCGTTGAGGAAGAAGGACTCGATCTGCTTGACCACTTCCTCGGTTCTGGCGGTCGTCGAACCGTTCGGAGTCTGGACGAGCACCATCAGAACGCCCTGGTCTTCTTGAGGAAGGAAGGAGCTGGGGAGCCTTGAAAACAACAGACCGCAACCGCCGACAATCAGTGCGAAAAGAAGCATGACGCGCAGCGGCCGCTTCAGAAGATACCCGATCGATCCGACATAGCCGTTTGTCGTCTTGTCGAAGCCGCGGTTGAACCAGGCGCCGATACCCTTGTTCTTCTTCTCGTGATTGACCGGCTTCAGGATCGTCGCGCAGAGCGCCGGCGTCAGCACGATCGCAACCACGGCCGAAAGCAGCATCGCGGAAACGATCGTGATCGAGAACTGGCGATAGATGATGCCCGTCGACCCACCGAAGAAGGCCATCGGAATAAACACGGCCGTCAGAACCAGCGCGATGCCGATGATGGCACCGGTAATTTCGTGCATGGACTTTTCGGTCGCCTCGAGCGGAGACAAACCTTCCTCGTCCATGATGCGCTCGACGTTTTCGACGACGACGATCGCGTCATCCACGAGAAGGCCGATCGCCAGCACCATGGCGAACATGGTGAGAGTGTTGATCGAATAGCCCGTCAGCGCCAGGATGCCGAAGGTCCCGAGCAGCACCACCGGAACGGCGACCATGGGGATCAGCGTTGCCCGCAGGTTCTGAAGGAAGACCAGAAGCACCACGAACACCAGAACGATCGCTTCGATCAGCGTGTGAATGACCTTTTCGATCGACAGCTCGACGAACGGCGTCGTGTCGTAGGGATAGGTGATGCTGACATTTTCGGGAAGCGTCGGCTCGACCCGGTTGAGGGCGGTTTTTACCCTTTCGGCGGTATCAAGCGCATTGGCGCCTGTCGCAAGGTTGACCGCAAAGCCCGCCGCCGGCTTGCCGTTAAAGCGGGAGCTGCCTCCGTAGCTTTCCTGGCCGATCTCGACACGGCCAATATCCGATATCCTAACCGTGGCGCCGTCCTGTCCGACTTTGAGGATGATCCGTTCAAAGTCGTCGACGGTGGTCAGCTGGCTCTGGGCTGTCATGGTGACGGTCAGCTGCTGACCTTCCGACACGGGCTGCGCCCCGAGCGAACCAACGGACACCTGGGTATTCTGCGCTTCGATCGCGGATGTGACGTCGGCCGACGTCAACTGGTATTTCTGCAGCTTGAAGGGATCGAGCCAGACGCGCATTGCATAGCCTGAGCCGAAGATATTGATGCTGCCGACGCCTTCCAGGCGCTTCACCTGATCTTCGATCTGGGTCGAGAACACGTCGCCGAGATCGACCGAACTGCGTTTGCCGTCCGACGACACGAGCGCGCCGACCATCAGGATACTGGAGGTGGAGCGCGAGACTTCGATGCCGGACTGCTGCACGACGTCAGGCAGCTGGGACTGTACCAGCTGCAACTTGTTCTGCACCTGAACCTGGGCGATATCAGGCATGATCGAGTTGCCGAATGTCAGCGTGACGGTCGCGCGTCCCGTTGACGACGACGAGTTCATGTAGGTGAGATCGTCGAGTCCGGTCATGCCGTCTTCGATGATCGTTGTGACCGATTTCTCGACGGTTTCGGCGCTGGCGCCGTTATAGCTGGCAGAAATGCGCACCGTGGTCGGGGCGATATCCGGATATTGCGAGATCGACAGCGTGGTGATGGCAAGCGCACCACCGAGCATGATCACGATCGCAATAACCCAGGCGAAGACGGGCCGCCGGATGAAGTAATGGGCCATTCACTTGTTCCTTGCCGTATTCGGGGCGGCGTTCTTCGCGTTGTTGCGGGATGCGGACCTCAACCTCTACGGCTTCGGCGCATCAACCTTCGGCTTCTCGACAGTAAATCCCTGCTCGTTGACCGTGACTTCGACGGGCTGGACGGCGGCGGCGTCGGCAATCCACTGGAACCCGTCGACGATCAGGCGATCGCCATCCGCGATGCCGTCGGTGACCAGCCAGTTGTTGCCGGATGTGGTGCTGACCGTGAAGGTCCGCGTTTCCACCTTGTTATCCGCGCCAACAAATTTCGCCGTCAGTTCGCCACGGGCATTGCGGGTCGCGGCACGCTGCGGGATCAGATAGCCGTTTTCGTTGCCAAGCGTCACCGTCGCACGCACATACATGCCGGGCAGAACGATATTGTCCGGGTTGGGGAACACGGCACGGATCTGAAACGTGCCGGTGGTTTCGCTGACAGCCATTTCCGACATGTCGAGCTTGCCGGCAGGTTCGTAAGCCTTGCCGTCCTCCAACCGCAATCGGATCTCGGCGTTGCGCGGATCGCCGGTGACCCGGCCGGACGCAAAGGCTGCACGAAGCTCCAGGAGATTGGTGCTGGAATCGATGAGATCGATATAGATCGGATCGAGCTTGCGCAGTGTCGACAGCGCGTCGGTCTGGTTGGCGGTGACGATATTGCCGAGGCTGACATTGGAGATGGTCGTGACGCCATCGAAGGGCGCCCTGATCTTGGTCAGGTCGAGATCGATCTCGGCCGATTGCAGAGCGGCCTGCGCCTGCGCCACATCGGCCTGGGCCTGCAGCAGGGTGACCTTCGCATTTTCATATTCGATCTGCGTCGCGCCGCTGTTGACCAGCCGCTCGTAGCGGGTGAGGTTTGCCTGCGCGGCCGGGATGCTGACCTCGGCCTTGGAAAGGCTCGCTCTCGCCTGCGCGACGGTTGCCTCGTAAAGATTGTCCTCGATCTGATAGAGGATGTCGCCCGCCTTGACTTCGCTTCCTTCCTTGAAGCTGATCTCACGAATGGCGCCGGTCACACGCGGCCTGATCTGGGTCGTCTGGAATGCAACGGCGCGGCCCGGCAAAATCGAGGTAATCGGCCGCTCGGCCTTTTGCATGACGACGACACTGACGGCCTGCGGCGGCTTCTGAGGTGCGCCGCCGGCTGGAGCGTTTGCGGTCTGCTGATCGGAATCGCTGCAGGAGGCGAGCAAGACCGTGAAAAGGAGGGGGAGAAGCAGTTTGCGACGGGTCATCGTTGGATCCAGGGCCGGTCGTTGCGCATTCCGAAGAACCGGATTTCCTCGGGAGGGACAGGTTAACCCACAAGAAGCGGGAGGAAGCATGGCAAGGGGCGGAACCGCCACAGCCCAGCCTCGAAGTGACGTAATTCACTTATCGTCACTTTGC